>CAVTJE010000019.1:0-34170 GCA_963734775.1 uncultured Solirubrobacterales bacterium | reverse complement strand
CGCCCGGACTCGAACCGGGGACCCCTTCATTACGAGTGAAGTGCTCTACCAGCTGAGCTACGTCGGCGTTGGGCCGCGGTGCAGCTGAGAGATCGTAGCGGCATGCTTACGCCAGGCAACAGCCCGTTGTCTCTCTCTGGGACCACGGCAACCCGAAGGAGGCTCATGCACTCGATCTCCGACGTGGGGCTCACTGACGTTCAGGCCGAATACAGCGGGAACGAGGGTGACATCTCGCACCTGATCATGGGAGAGCTCACCCACGTGGGTGGTCTGCGCTCGACGCTCGCGTTGGCCGCGCGGGCCGGGATCGAGCCGGGAACCAGCGGGGTCGACCTGTGCTGCTACACCGGCGGCGGCATGCGCGCCCTGGTGCGTTTTTGCTCAGTGGCACGGATGGTGGGCGTCGACGCGACCGAGCCGGTCGTCGAGCGCGGACGCGAAATGTGCCAGAGCGAAGGTCTCGAGAACCAGATCTCCTTCGTGCTCGGCGACGCGTGCAACACGGGCCTCGCGGCTGCCCGTGCCGATTTCGTCTGGGGCGAGGATGCGTGGTGCTACGTGGAACACAAGGACGCGCTCATCGCCGAGGCCGCCCGGCTTGTCCGCGCCGGCGGAACGGTCGCTTTCACCGATTGGGTCGAGGGCGAAGCGGAACTGAGCTCCTGTGAGGCCGAACGACTGCTGCGCCACATGCGCTTCCCGAGCATCCTGACGGTCGGCGACTATCGAGAGCTTCTCGTCGACGCGGGTTTTCGCGTCGAGGTCGCGCAGGACACAGGCCGGTTCGCCCCGCATTTCGCTCTCTACCGCGACATCGTGACCATGCAGATGACGTATGACGCGCTGAAGGCCGTCGGCTTCGACGCGGAACGCATGGAGGCACTCGAGCTCGAGCGCGACTTCATTGCCGAGGTTGCTCGCGAGGGCAAACTCATCCAGGCCATGTTCGTCGCTCGGCGGCTGGCCTAGCTGCGTTTGATGTCCTGCAGAAAGCTGTCCAGGACGTCGAGGTATTGATCGACGTCCGCGCTACTCGTCTGGATGCCACAGGCGGGGCCCGCGGTGCTGATCGCCTCCCAGATGCCCCGGTTTGACATGTAGAGGCGCTGCAGGTCGTACAGCTCGATGTCGAACGTCGCCCGCGCCTCGATCGCGTTCGTGGGTAGCTCTCGCGCGTGCGTGTACCCGGAGCGGTTGTAGAGCCGGTGCGCGCGCCATCCAAACCCGCTCGCGCCGGCGATCCCCTCGATGCCGTCTGCCAGCCTCTGTCCGAGCGCGGCGGCGTGCTCGTACGCCTCATCGGTGAGGACCTCCAGCAGGGTCGCGCGAGCGGCAGCCATGGAGAGTGCATTGCCAAACAGCGTTCCCCCGGTCGCGACCTCGTCGGCGAGCGGCGCTCTCGGCCGGTGTGCGAGTGTGCTCGCCACGGTTTCGGTCATCCCATAGGCTCCGATCGGCACGCCGCCCGCGATCGACTTGCCCATCACCAGCACGTCTGGCTGCAGACCCCAACGGACTGTCAGTCCTCCGGGTCCGGCGACAAGCGTGTGTGTTTCGTCTAGGACCAGCAGCGCGCCCGCTTGCGAGGTCAGTCGGCGGAGCCCCGCGTGAAAGCCCTCGACGGGCTGGATCACCCCAACATTGGTGATTGCGGGCTCGGCGAGAACACAGGCGACATCGCCCCGCGCAAGCTCCCGCTCTACGGCCCCGAGATCGTTGTACTGGACCAGACGAACGTGCCGCGTGGCGTCTCGCGGCACGCCGAGGCCCTCTGGCAACACGTCCTGCGCATGAAGCTCGCCGAGCAATTCATCCGCGTGGCCGTGGTACTTGCCATCGAACATCAGCACTGTGCTC
Organism: uncultured Solirubrobacterales bacterium; assembly: GCA_963734775.1. Taxonomy (GTDB): domain Bacteria; phylum Actinomycetota; class Thermoleophilia; order Solirubrobacterales; family Solirubrobacteraceae; genus Palsa-465. Next base: position 32,310 of record CAVTJE010000019.1, on the reverse strand, counting down.
CGACCGGTGAACGCGCGGGCGATGCGAATTGCCTCCGTGTTGGCCTGAGTCGACGAGAGCGTGAACTGCCATGAAGGAAGGCCGAAGCGACGGCCGAGCTCGCGCGCCACCGCGTCTGCGTCCGGCGTTGGCAGCAGGAACTGGGCTCCCTGCTCGACTCGCTCACTGACCGCGCGAACGATCGCGTCCGGCCCGTACCCCGTGAAAGCACTCATATCTGCGAGGTTGAAGTCGAGATAGGCATTGCCGTCGACGTCGGTGAATGACCCACCCTTCCCGCGTTGCACCACGATCGGTGGGTGGTCGTACATCGTCGCCATCCACGACATGGGCACGCCGTTGGGCATGCTCGCCCTCGCACGCTCGAGAAGCCCGGCCCCGCGCGGCCTCAACTCGGCGAAGCGCTGGTCCTCGCGGTCCCGCATGACCCGGATACGCTCACGGGGAATCTCGCTCGAGGCAGGCACGCCGAGCTCCTAGCCCTCCAGGCGGCCGGCGCCGTCGGCGCGCTCGCGCCAGTCCTCGGCGAGAATCGCCCAGCGTTCGTGGTCGCGCCAGCGCCCGCCGATCTTCAGATAGCGCGGCGAGAACCCCTCGCGGCGGAAGCCAGCACCGCGGGCCAGGGCGATCGACGCCGTGTTGTCGGGCTGGATATTGGCCTCGAGGCGATGCAGCCGGAGCGTGAGGAACGCGTGCCGCAGCACGAGGTCCAGACCGGCGCTCATGTAGCCGTGGCGCGCGAAGCGCTTGCCGACCGCGTAGCCCAGGTAGGCGCTCTGCAGATAGCCGCGGGTGATCTGCGACAGGTTGAAGAAGCCGATGATCGCGTCGTCGTCGTAGCGGCACACCAGCATGGCCTCGAAGTCGGGGCGCCGCGCGTCGGCCAGGTAGGCGGCAAAGCGCTCCTCGTCGGTTGGCGCCGTCGCCCAGGGGCGGTGAAATGACCGGCTGGAGCGCATCAACGAGACGAACTCGGACTGATCTGCTCGCCCCGGGGATCGCAGATATACGCGCGGCAGGCTGCTCACGGGTGGACGGCTTGTTCGAGCCGGTACGCGAGCGCTTCGCACGCGAGATCGGCCGACACGTTCAGCTGGAAGCGCATGCGCGTGTCCTCGACCAGCTCGACGGCTTCCCGCAACGAGGCTGGCTCTGGACCCACGTCCTCGGCCAGCTGGTCCAGCCGATCGACGTTGCGCACGAGGTCCTCGGCACCCCAGGCCAGAAAAGCGAGGTCGGCGAGCCACAGGGATACGAGCTGCAGGCCGAGGTCGAGCGCGGCGGTCTCGACCCGGCGTCGCGAGCGCCGGATCCTCTCGCTCCAAGCGGTCTCGATGCGCCGGCGCTCCTTACGCGGGTAAAGCTCGAGCTCCTCCCCCGCACGCGCCTCGAGCTCGAGTCGGGTCGCCTCGCCCCGCGTGCGCACCGCCGCCAGCAGCGCGACCCAGGGCCTGCTGTCCGCCGCGACGCCCGCCACCGTCGCGCGGGCGAACTGCTCCGCTGCCGTCCGGAGTGCAGCTCCCTCCTCGCTGGCCAGTTCCGATGCCTGCTCTGCGTCTCCGAGCGCCAACCTGGCGCATGCGCGCGCCGTCTCGGCCGCGACTCCGCCGCTCTCGATCCCAGAGGCCACCTCCTCGAGGGCCGGGGCGTCGAAGCGCACCAACTGACACCGCGATCGGATCGTCGGCAGCACCTCGCCCAGACGGTCGGTGAGGAGGATCAGGTGCACGAAGGACGCGGGCTCTTCGAGCGTCTTGAGCATGCGATTGGCCGCCTCATCGCCGAGCTCGTCGACCCGCTCGATCACGAACACGCGACGGTCGGATTCGAACGGCGTCTTGCTCGCCGATGCCACCACGGGGCCGTCGATGTCGCTGACGAGAATCTCGTGGGCGCCGCTCGGCGCCACCCAGGTCAGATCCGGATGATTTCCCGAAATCACCCTCGCGCGCGCGTTGTCGGGATCGGGCGAGCTCGCCGACAGCAGCTGGGCGGCGACGGCGCGGGCCACCGACCGCTTGCCGGCGCCCCCCGGTCCGTAGAAGAGATAAGCGTGCGAGGCCGCGCGGTCGTCACCGAGCGCGGGAGCGAGGACCGCGCGCGCATGCGGATGTCGCTGTAGTTCGGGCAGCACTTACTCCAAGGCTAGTCCCCGCTAGGGTCGAACTCCAAGTCCATGTCACGCGGCAGATTGATCACCATCGAGGGCATCGACGGGGCCGGGAAAAGCACTCTGGCCGCGGCGCTTCTCCCGGTCCTGGAGACGCGGGGCGTCGATGTTTCATTGCTCCGGGAACCGGGTGGGGTGCAGGCCTCGGAACGGATCCGCGATCTGGTCAAGGACCCGGCGGCTCGGATCGGGAGCCGGGCCGAAGCACTGCTCTACGCGGCCGCCCGTGCGCAGCTCGTCGAGGAGGCGCTCGAGCCGCTGCTCGCCGCCGGCAGGTGGGTACTTCTCGATCGGTTCGTCGACTCTTCCCTGGCCTATCAGGGCGCGGGACGCGAACTCGGAATCGATGCCGTCCGCCAGGTAAACGAGTTCGCGATCGGCGACCTGCGACCCGATCGCACGCTGCTCCTGGCCATCGACCCGAGCGCCGGCCGCTCACGTCTGCGTGGACGCGACGATTCGGCCGACCGACTCGAGCGCGAGGGCGAGAGGTTCTTCTCCCGCATCGCCGCGGGCTATGCCGAGCTGGCCCGGTCCGAGCCCGAGCGGATCAGGATCCTTGACGCGACCCGGCCGCCGGAGCAGGTGCTCGCCGCAGCCGTGTCCGAGCTCGAGGACCTACTCTGAGTACCCGCCCGGGTGCGCCTGGGCGAACGCCCACGCATCGCCGATCATGTCGGCCAGCGCCGGTTTGCGCGGTGCCCAGCCCAGCTCCGCCCGAATCAGCTCACTCGCCGCCACCAGCATGGGCGGATCGCCCCGACGGCGTGGTGCCTCGTGGACCGGAAGCTGGGCTCCGGTCACCTCGCGTGCGGCGTCGATCACCTCCCGCACCGAGAAGCCGTTGCCGTTGCCGAGATTGAAGATGCGATGCTCGCCCGAGCGTGCGCCGTCGAGGGCGAGGAGATGCGCGGCGGACAGATCCTCGATGTGGATGTAGTCGCGGATCGCCGTGCCATCCGGCGTGGGATAGTCGGTGCCGAAGATCTCGACGCGCGGGTTGGTGCCCGCAGCGGCGCGGAGGATGTTCGGGATCAGGTGGGTCTCCGGATCGTGGTCCTCGCCCTGAGCGCCGCTGGCCCCGGCCACGTTGAAATACCTGAGACTCACCGCCCCGAGCCCGTGCGCGTGGCAGAAGTCGCCGATCATGCGGTCGACGGCCAATTTGGAGGATCCGTAAGGATTGGACGGCTGGGGCAGCGCGGTCTCGGAAATCGGCATCTCCGAGGGCTCGCCGTACACCGCGCACGTCGAAGAGAACACCAGCCGCGTCACGCCGGCCGCGACCATCGCTTCGAGGAGGTTCAGGGTGCCGCCGACGTTGGTGCGGTAGTAACGCTCAGGGTGGCTGACCGACTCGCCGACGAGCGCCAGCGCGGCGAAGTGCAGAACGCCCTCGAACCCACCGCCCAACGCGTTTCGAACACCATCTCGATCGAGCAGATCGAGCTCGATGAGGCTCGCCGCGGCGGGTATCGCCTCGCGATGGCCACGCTCCAGGTTGTCGAGCACGGTGACGTCATGGCCCTCCCCCAGCAACTGGCTGGCCACGATCGAACCGATGTAGCCGGCGCCCCCGGTGACGAGTAGCTTCATACGCGCGAGAGTAATAACAGACGGGCTCCCTACGGCAGCGGCCGGGCCGTCGCCGAGGCGCCCGGGGGCGTGTAGGCCAGGTTGATGGCGGCCGCTGCGTTGTGCGCCGCCAACTTGGCCGTGAGACCGTGCGGGTCGAGCTCGAGCAGCCGTGTCGCAGCGCGCATTCCGTCGCGATAGTTCCCCTGCTGGATCTCGAGGAAGGCCAGCTCCTGCCACGTCGAGGCGTCGCTCGGCTGCCGGTTGACCGCGGCCACGAGGTCATGGATGGCCGAGCGGTTGTCACCCTGGCGCAGCGCGAGCGTGGCCATCACCCGGAGCCCGGCATCGGACAGGGGATCGAGCCGGCTGGCCAGCTCGGCGCTCGCTTGGGCATGTTCCACGGCCGCTGATCGGGTGCCGGCTGCAGCCAGCAGGGCGTTACTGGCCTTGCTCGCGGCCACGCTTGGGAGTGCGGCCGACAGGGCGAACGTACACAGCCATAGGGTCAGCGCGCAGAGCAGCAGTGCCCGAGTCCCCGCACCGGCGCGGCGGACGGTCTGGGGGCCCGGGGTTCCGGCGACCACGCCCAGGAACATCAGCGCGGGGAGGCTGACGCCCGGGATATTCCAATCCCAGTCATAGAGCCCGTGCACGAGGTAGGCAGCGGTGCCCGCCACCAGGGCGGCCCCGATCATCCGCTCGGATCCGGCCGGAACGGACACCACGCGGCGGATGGCGCTGGCGAGCAGCAGCCCGAAGGCCAACAACGCGAGCACCCCGCCGACAAGCCCCATCTCGGCTAGGAACTGCAGCGGCACGCTGTGGGGTTGGCTCACCGACAGTCGGTTCTGCCGATAGAGGAGGTGGACGACGGGGAACGAGCCCGCGCCCCACCCGAGCAGCGGTCGGTCGGTGAACGCCCCGGCCGCCTCCTTCCACCACACCCAGCGGTTCTCGGAATCGGCCGAGAGCAGCCGCGACGGGTCGTAGTTGCTGGTCACTCGCGTCGTCGTGAAGCCGCTCCACAGATGCGACGCGGTCCCGGTCAGGCCACGCGATGAGAGCGCGACCGCGAGCACCCCGATGACGATCAGGATGGCGACCCCCGCCGCGAGCCCGCGGGCCATCCGCCTCGCCGTCGACGCGCCGAGGCGATGATGGGCCTCGACCGCCTGTAGCCGCCAGGCGCCCACTCCCAGCGCGAGCACGGACAGGACCAGCACGCCCAAGAGCAGGAGGCCGGCCGACTCGCGGCTGGCGAGCGCGATCCGAGCGGTGTTCAACGAATGGCTGGTCAGCCCCACGATCAGCGACGGGAGCGCGGCCACGACCGCCACGGCCAGCCACATCAGAGCTCGTAGTCGCACGCCGCCGAGACCGATCGCCACGGCGAGGGCCACCACCAGCGCGATCAGACCACCGCGCGAGTAGGTCAGTCCGATCGCGACCAGCGTCAGCGACAGCGCGATCGCGGCCGCCGTCCGCCATCGGCGAGCGCTCCGCTCGTCGACGATCAGCGCCAGCGTGCTCGGGACGCCCAGCACGAGGAACAGGGCCAGCGCATTCCAGTAGCCGAGCGGCTCCTGGAGACGGGGAAAGGCACCGGTCTGGTTCAGGTTGATGAGACCGCTGATATGCAGTCCGGGGGTGAGTTTCTGGCCGAGCGCGTAGCAGGTGACCAGGAAGGAAATAGCGGCGAAACCGCGTGAGATCCAGGCCGTGGCGCGACGTTCGGTGGCGCCCAGCGCGATCGCCAGGCAGAGCACGAGCACGTAGCTGAGGGCGCGATTGAGCTCGACCCAGGTCTGGTCGGCGGCCACGCTCCACAGAACGGTGATCCCGTTCCAGGCCGCGAATACTGCCAACAGGGCCGTGCCGGCGATGGCCAGCCTCGGCGCACCAAAACGCAGCGTGCCGGTCCACAGCCACGCCGCGCCCGTCAGCGCCGCGATCGCCGCGAGTGCGACCTCGACCCGTGCATACGTGGCCTCGCTCGTTGCGCCGTGGGCAAAGGCGGCGTAGAGCACGACGACGAGCAGCGCCGCGGCAAGCGCGCGAGGAGCGAACTCAGACCGGATCGCGACGGCCGCTGCGGCGTCCTCGCGCACCCTCCGGGCCGGGTAGGTCAGCGGCACCGTGGACATCCGCGGCGAAGCTAGCACGCCGGGTGCTTTGGTTTCGCTAAATCCCCGGAAATTCTGGGTTCTTACTCCGGGCAAACGCGGCCGGGCGGAGTAAAATCAGAAGGTAGCCGAAACCTCCGGACCCGACAGTGCGAAGCCCCTTTTCCGTCCGGACCGTGCGCAAGGATTCGCTGTTACCCCTTCGACCCAACCGGGGTCGAGGGAAAGAGGCGGCACGAGCGGAAATCGAGAGGAGCAGGACGTATGGAGCAGAGCCCGCAGACACAACCGAACGCCGGCACGAAGGCGGGCAAAGGCCTCTCGATGCGGCGGTATTTCACCACCCCGAACGAGCATCCTTTCGATGCGATCGAGTGGGAACTGCGGGATGCTCGCATTGGCCACGGCGACAAGGTCTCCTTCGAGCAGCGCGGGGTCGAGTTCCCCAAGAGCTGGTCGCAGAACGCCACCAACATCGTCACGCAGAAGTACTTCCGCGGAAAGCCGGATGCCCCCGAGCGCGAGCGCTCGGTCAGGCAGATGCTCACGCGCGTGGCGGGCACCATCGCCAGCTGGGGACGCGAGCGCGGCTACTTCGCCAGCGACGATGACGCCGCCACGTTCGAAGACGAGCTGACGCACATCCTGCTTCATCAGATGGCGGCGTTCAATTCGCCCGTGTGGTTCAACGTGGGCTGGCATCCGGTCGGCAGCCCGAAGATGCAGGCCAGCGCCTGCTTCATCCTCTCCGTCCAGGACAACATGGAGTCGATCCTCGACTGGAACACCAAGGAGGGGATCATCTTCCGCGGTGGTTCGGGCTCGGGTATCAACCTGTCGAAGATTCGTGGATCGCGGGAACCGCTGAGTCGCGGCGGCACGGCCTCGGGGCCGGTGTCGTTCATGCGCGGCGCGGACGCGTGGGCGGGCTCGATCAAGTCGGGCGGCGGGACGCGGCGGGCGGCGAAGATGGTCGTGCTCGATGTCGACCATCCGGACATCGAGGAGTTCATCTGGTGCAAGGCCAAGGAGGAGGACAAGGCCGCGGCGCTTCGTGATGCCGGATTCGACATGTCGATCGACGGCGACGGCTTTCACTCGATTCAGTACCAGAACGCCAACAACTCGGTACGCGTCACCGACGAGTTCATGGAGGCTGTCGAGGCCGGCGACGACTGGCAGCTCACCGCCCGGACGACGGGCGAGCCGGTGGCGGAGATCCCGGCCCGCAAGCTGATGGATCAGATCGCCAAGGCGGCGTGGCGCTGTGCCGATCCGGGCGTCCAGTACGACACGACGATCAACAAGTGGCATACCTGCCCGCAGTCGGGCCGGATCAACGCGTCAAACCCGTGCTCGGAATACATGCACGTCGACGACTCGGCCTGCAACTTGGCCTCGCTGAACCTGATGAAGTTCCGGCAGGACGACGGGAGCTTCGACGTCGAGTCATTCGAGCACGCGGTTGACATCGTGTTCCTGGCCCAGGAGATCATCGTCTCCCCGTCGAGCTATCCGACCGACCAGATCGCCGCCAACGCGCGCGCGTTCCGGCAGCTGGGGCTCGGTTACGCGAACCTCGGCGCCTACCTGATGGCCAACGGGATGCCCTATGACTCCGACGAGGGGCGCGGCGTCGCGGCTGCGATCACTGCCCTGATGACGGGTCGCGGGTATCTGGGCTCGGCCCGCATCGCCGCGGCGCTTGGCCCATACGACCGCTACGGCGACAATCGCGACGAGCACAACGCCGTCATGCGCATGCATCGCGACGCGGCCTACACGATCGCCGACGAGGCGTGCCGCGACGGCGGCCTGCTCGAGTCCGCACGGACCACGTGGGACGAGGCGGTGCTCGCCGGCGAGGCTCACGGCTATCGCAACGCCCAGGCGACGGTGCTCGCGCCCACAGGGACGATCTCGTTCCTGATGGATTGCGACACCACCGGGGTCGAGCCGGACTTCTCGCTGGTCAAGTTCAAGGAGCTCGTCGGTGGCGGACAGATGACGATCGTCAATCGGACCGTCCCGCTGGCGCTCCAGACGCTCGGCTACTCGGACGAGCAGATCGAGCAGATCATCGCCTACATCAACGAGCACGGAACGATCATCGGAGCCCCGGGCCTCGAGGCGGAGCACCTGCCCGTGTTCGATGTGGCCGTCGGTGAGCGGGCGATCTCGCACATGGGCCACATCAAGATGATGGGCGCGGTGCAGCCGTTCATCAGCGGCGCGATCTCGAAGACGGTGAACCTGCCGGAGACCGCCACGGTGGCCGACATCGCCGACGCCTATGAGCAGGCATGGCATCTCGGCATCAAGGCGCTGGCCATCTATCGCGACGGCTCGAAGACTGCCCAGGCGCTTCGCACCGACGCCCAGAAGGATGCCGGGGCGCCGACGAGCCAAGAGGACATCGACAAGGCCGTCAAGGAGGCGCTTGCCCAGGCGCCACCGCGGCGGCGGCGCATGCCGCGTGAGCGGCAGTCGATCACTCACAAGTTCTCGATCGGCGGCCACGAGGGATACATCACGGCTGGCATGTACGAGGACGGCTCGATCGGCGAGATCTTCCTCACCGACATCGGCAAGGAAGGTTCGACGCTGCGCGGCATGATGAATTCGTTCGCGACCGCGATCTCGATCTCGCTCCAGTACGGCGTGCCGCTCGAGACGCTCGTGCGCAAGTTCAGCTACATGCGCTTCGAGCCCGAGGGAATGACCTCGAACCCGGAGATCCCGTTCGCCAAGTCGATGCCTGACTACATCATGCGCTGGCTGGCCTCCCGGTTCCTCGACGTCGATCTGCAGGAGGAGCTGGGGATCCTCACTCCGGCGGTGCGGGCCCGCAAGGCCGCCCAGGATGCGGCGATGTCGCAGATGAGCGACACGGCCGGACCGGCCAGCACCGAGTCCGAGGCTGCCAACGGTGGCGGCAATGGCTCCCCCGGCAACGGTTCGCCAGGCAACGGAGGCCACGGTGGCCCAACGGCCGGGGCGAGCACACCCCGACCGGCGACCTCAGCTCTGACCGACGAGCCCCCAGTCCTCCCGGCGGTGCGCCAGGGCCTCGACCTGGGGCCGGCGTGCCAGCAGTGCGGCGGCATGATGCAGCGGACCGGTAGCTGCTACACGTGCTCGAGCTGCGGGTTCAACACGGGCTGCGGATAACTTGTAGAGGGTCATCGGGATGTCCAGTGTGGGTCATCCGAATGTCTTGGGCCTGCCAGACATGGCAGGGCCCAACGTGTGACTCTCCCATCGGAGACTGCCCGAGTTCTCCCAATGCACAAGGCGGGTTCACAGCTTCCGGGCTGCGTGAGGCGCAGCTCTTACCTATTTAGAGCTGAGGATCCAGACCTGCGTAGCGCTCCGAAGCTTCCGTGGCGAGCGCCGATGTAGAGGTTGTCGGGACTGCGACTCGCCGATCCGGATGCGGAGCTGCGGAGCACCCAAGTCAGTCGCGACGCTGATTGCCACCATCCCCTCTGTTGCACGTTGATACTGAGCGGCTCACGCCCCCTGGTCCTCACGCCGGCGCGGAGGCCGGCGCCTCGCTCTCCCGCCTGATCCCGGCTGCCCGATGATGTCCACTCGGTGCTTGCCCGTGCGCCGTGCGAGGAGATCCCACCCGGCGAGCGACCCGCCGATCGCGAGCAGGGGAACGGCCGGGAGCAGGTAGCGGATTCCGAAGCCGGCCGATGCGGCCGCGCCAACCACTAGCGCGATCGCGCTGCCGGCTAAGAGCAAGACCTCCCGACGTGCGGCAACCCGGAACCCGAGCGCGAGCAGAGACGCAAGCGACAACAGCGCTAGCAGCGGACGGGGAACGTGGATCACGTCCCGGTAGGAGCGAACAACGCCAGCAGGCGAGCGGACCGCCGGATGGACGCCGGGGAGAACGCGACGACGGACGCGCTCGCTCGTTGGTTCAGCCGCCGCGGTCGCGGGAAGCGACGTCGCGCTCACCGCGTCGTTGAACGGCGTCGCGCCCGGGGCGAAGTAGCGCATGACATCGGTTCCCACAACCCGGACGTAATCGATCGGTTGGTGCAGGATGATCCGACGCGCGAAAGCGCCAAGGACCGCGTTGGCGCGCTCCTGCGTCTGGCGCGTCTGATGGCCACCGTGAAACAGTCTGGCTGCGGGCGAGGATCCATCCCAGATATACCAAGTCGGCGAGTCGGGATGTGTGCCGCGCTGAGCGCTGGTTTCGCACAATGGCCGCTCGCCGCGTGGGACTCCGGCACCCGCGCAATCGGCAAAGGCGGCAACGCGACCGTAGAGCGTCCAGCCAGACGTCTCGGTCAACCCAAACACTCCCAGCCGGGCGTCATAGAGGCCTGCGTAGGCCAGAACGGGCATCGCCAGCGCGACCGCGAAAGCCACGAAACCGCGCACCCCAACCCTGGCCCAGACGAGATAGACCAGGAACACTGGTGCGGCGAACAACGCGGCCTCCCGTTGAATCGCGGCCGCAGCGAGCAGAAACCCCGCGAGCGCGGTTAACCAGGCGCTCGGGTACGGAACCTCAACACCTTCGCGCACCCCCAGGCGGGGCCACGCGATCAAGAGCGCTGCGAGTACCAACATGAGCGTGAAGAATGCCTCCGGCATCAGGTACTGCTCGAGCGTGATCACGTAGCCGTCCAGGAGCACCACCGCAGCCGCAAGCGCCGCGATGAGACGAGGTACGCGTGCCCGGATGAGCGCCGCATACACAAGACCGCCCGTGATGAGCCCGCTCAGATGCTGCAACGCAACCAGTCGCACGAGATCTCGACCGGGAAGCGTGAGCAGATGCATCAGCACCGGATAACCGTTCGGTCGCAGGTACGACAGCGAAACCGGATCGCCGGTGAAAGCAGTGAACACATAGCCCCAGGAGTCGCTGAAGAACAGCGCCGGCGTAAAGGCCACCATCGCGAGCACCCGAATCACGACGCCCGCGGCCAGCAGCAGCACCAACGGCCAATGCTCACGAGCCGCAGCCGCGAGGCCCCTCACGCGCGGTCGGCGTCCGCTCGCGTCCACCCCGCGGCACGAGCGCGTCGCACACGTCGCGGGAGACCCCATGGCCGACACCGGCGCGCAGTGTACGAGCATGGCGTTGCTGCTGGTGCCCGAGGTCCGAGGCAGGGCTCACTTTGCCCCGACACCCACCGCCAAGAGCATGTCCGACACAGCCGGCAAGGCCCGGAATCACGACCGCTGCTCTCCGATCCCCGAACAGAAGCGCTCGCCGATGCCGACGTCGCTGCTCAGACGGACGACCGATGAAGCGCTACGCGGTTTGTGGTGCCCGGAGCCCTGCACATATGCAAGGGTCGCGCCCCGACCTCAGCCTTTGGACCGCGACCCCGGCCTCTGCTAACGCACGAACCTCGACACCGCGCTGCAGGGAGCCGCCGCTGCCGAGTTGGTCGATCAAACCATCAGTCGGCCTCACCAACAGACGCTTGGTGCGGCAGGAAGCGCTCGGGCAGGATCGAGGCTGACGGCCTTCAGCGTGGCTGATCGAAGATCTCGCTGAGAAAGTGCGTGACGATCCAGGTGGCCACTCGCGCTGTCGTACCAGATGGATCGCGCGCCGGATTCAGCTCGACGACGTCGAACCCGATCACACGACCGCGTCGCGCCACTTCGCCCAGGAGCTCGCGAAGCTGGCGGTAGCTGAACCCCCCGGGTTCGACGAGCGAGTGCCCAGGGGCGACAGAGGAATCGAGCACATCGAGATCGATCGAGACGTACAGCCTCTCTGTCTCCGGAACGGTCTCGCGCACCATAGTGCTCGCTCCGCGCTCGAGTACCTGGAGAGTGGTAGCCCAGCGCCCTCCAAGCTCTCGTATCCCTTCTACCTCTGCGCGGGCGACGTTTCGGACCCCCAGCGCGGTGACGGTGCCGACGAACGGGAGCTCCGCCAGCCGCCGTAACTGGCTCGCGCCGGTGAGACGCGCCCCATCCAACGTGTCCAGAGCGTCGGTGTGCGCGTCGACGTGCACCACATCGAACTCGCCCAACGGCTCCATCCCACGGCCAAGCGGATAGCTAATCGAGTGGTCACCGCCGACTGCGACCAGCAGCGCGCCACGCTCGACAACCCCGCGCGCGGCGCTCGTGATCCGCTCGTAGTTCGCCTGGGTGTCCGAGCCCTGGATCGCGACGTCACCGACGTCCGCCATCCTGACGCCGACCAGGTAGTCGCGGTCGGCCTCAACGTCATACCAGCCCTCCGCCCCCTGATCATCCCCGGCATCGGCCAACCGCGGATAGTAGAACTGATCCACGGTCGCCTCGCGGGCCGCCGCAGGCCCCGCCCGCTGCCCGGTCGGGATTCCCGGCTGTGGTGTACCGCCGTCGTAAGGAACACCGAGGAACGCCACCTGCGCATCAAGCAGCTCGAGGTCGCGCGCACTCGGCACCCCGAAGAACGTCCTGGGCGCGGGATCGATCAACACCGCGCCGTGATTCATGAGCGAAGTGTTGCGCAAGGGGCTGCGGGCTTGCCTGGTGGTTGAAGACCAGTCGTAGCGTTCGCATGTGCGAGAAGAGTCCACGGCGGCGAGGTTCTTCGCCAAGAAACGGGGCGAAAATCACGGCTGTCGTAGTGGGCTACCACCTCCGGTCTCGACTGCGCGCGCCAGACTGCCGCATCCGCACGGCAGTGCAGCGATCCCGCGGGACCGAAATCGGACCCCGCGCGACCCTCGGGCGACAGCGTCGCTCCCCACGGAAGCAATAGCGAGGCATCAGCGCTGCTGCTCGATCAAACCGCAAGCGAGGGCTCCTCGTCAAGATCCGCTAACAGCGCTCGCGCTGCGCATCATCCCGACGGAAGCGTCTCGCTGGGGGGACTACGTCGTGCGGACGATCACCACGTCGCAATGCGCATGATGCGCGACATGATTTGGCACCGAACCTAGTACGCGCTTGGCGCCAGTCATGCCCCGGTTGCCCACGACGATCATTTGGGCGCGTTGCTCGTCCGCAATCGCCAGTAGTGCCCGCGCAGCCTCTCGGTTCGACAGGTGTGCCTCGCTCTCGACACCTTGCTTCGCCAGTCGCTCTTGCGCTCGGTCCACGTGCTGCTGGGCGTGGGCTCGGTCACCTTGTCTCCCGGCTCCCACCAGCGGAGTCTTGTCGTCGCTGTAGGCGCTGACCACGTGGACGGTTGCGCCGAAGGCGCGTGCGAGCGCACCAGCTCGGTCCACCGCGCGCTCGGCGCTCTCGGTGCCGTCTGTCCCGACGACGATCGGTTCCCCTGTTTGCATCTCGCTTCCTTTCTAGGTCCCCGGCACCCCCGGTCGGTCAAGAGCGCCCCGGTCGCGCGTTGTGGTATCGGCCCAAACCGTACCCCGAGAGGACTGGGCGACGCAGATTTCTTTGTCAGCCTCGTGGTCCGCGCGATGCTCCACAGCGGAGCGACGCTCGGGGGCTGGCGATCCGGTCGCGTCGACCCCCCAGCAGCGTCTTCACGGGCAGGGTCCAGACGGCGATCTGGTCAGGCCAGCCGATCGCCACCGCCAGCCACAGTCCGAGCAGCTCGCCTGTCTTGCAGACGAGCGCGATCGTCTCGACCGGCTCCGGGGTCCCGCTGAAGCCGGGCACCGCAGCGGTGACGAACAGGACCCACGCGACGACTTCTACGGCCAAGAACAGCGCCGCCAGCCTCGCGAACAACCGGTCCTCGGGGTAGGTCACGAGCGCCCACGCCAGCGCCAAGCCGAGCGCCGCGGCGGCGATGAACGACCAGCCGAGCGGCGGCATCTCCTTCAGATGCTCGGGAACCAGCGCTGCGTGGATCCCGGCGCTGAACATGACCGCCAGCGCCAGCAGCCCAGCGCGGCGGCCGCGCGACCGACGTCGCGCGGCCTCCTCACCGGTTGTCATTTGGCGATCCGGATCACGCGCTCCATGCCGAGCGTCGTGTGCTCCCGACCGTCCTGGGTGTCCATGAAGCAAGCCTGGACGTAGTACCCGGGCTTGGCGTTGAGGACCTCCTGCTGCACCGCGCCAGGCGAGGCGGGATCCATCAGGTCGACGCCGCCCGTCGCGAGCTTCTGTGCCTTGTGGTCCTTGCCGGCCTTCAGCAGCGCCGCGATCTTCTGCGCGCCCGCCTTGTTGCGGGCGCCGATCAGGACGTCCATGTGGACCAGGAAGCCGCCGTTCACCATCCGCACGACCGTCCCGTCATGCAGGACCTTGGGGCCCTTGAAGCCGAACTCGATCGAGGTCTCGGTCGCCGCGGCCGCCGGCAGTGCTGCCGGCGAGGACGACGGCGTGACCGTGAACTGGGCCACATGCGGCGCTGGCCCATTGCCCGTGAGGTTGAGGGCTACGTAGTGGCCCGGTGTCAGATCCGCCTGGACTGTGCCCGGCGCATCGGCGGAAACGACCAGCGACCCGAACGGGGTCAGCGCGTTGGGGTCACCGTGATGGCTTTGGACGGCGCCGAGCGCCTCCGCGAACGTCACGCCCTGGTCCAGGCGGACGAGCCCGTAGCCGCCCTGGCCCTTACCGCTGAACGTCGACCTAATGCTCACAGCCCCCGACACCGTGCTACCGGACACCGCAATGCCCGTCTTGCCAGTAACCGCAACGTTGAGCGTCGGCAGCGTGGACGCCGCGCTCGCTCCGGTGACTCCGGCCAGCCCGACCACACAGGCAGCCACAATGCTCGTTACGACAACGAGCGATCCAAATCGTTTCAAAACGAACTCCTATCGATTGTCTCGTGGCAAACCAGAGTGCCCTCGCCGCAAAGCAGCTCGGCCAGACCACCGACGCCGCTGCGGTGCCCCGGCGCGCCCCACCCCCCAAACTTCCTTCGGGCCGGGACGCGTCTCCACACGCACAACAACAATCCCCGCCAAAAGTTGCGGCGCCGCGCCAACCCAAAACCCGATGCGAGTCCGACCCCGTCGCTGGCGCTAGCAGACGATACGTCGCGGACCGCTTCGCAAACTTCTTCGCCCTGCCGATGACACGCACCACGATCAGCTTCACCCGCGAGGGCATGAAGCTGATCCAAAAGCCGCCAAACGTCAAGGCTCGTCGGACAAAGGCCCGATCGGGGCTCAATGGCCGCCACCGGTGGAACTGCGAGCTTCTTGATGGGTGTATTCCGCTTGTCGTGGATGGCTAGCGGGGGCAACCCCGCCCCTCGGGTTGCCCCCAGCCAACTGCCCCCGGTAGCACGCGTGCTAGCGCCTATGCTAGCGACAGCGCTAGCATGGCAGCCGTTTTCCTTACGAAGTTCTTCGCCACCACTCCCGTAGCATCCGTGCTGTCCATAGTGATAGCATAGGTGCTAGCGCACGACCCCGTTGACGCCCCTTCGCTAACTCATTGCCATGCCCATGACACGGACCACGATCAGCTTCACCCGCGAGGGCATGAAGCTGATCCAAAAAGCCGCCCGACGCCAAGGCTCGAGCGTCTCGCAATTCGTCCGCGAAGCCGCGCTCATGCGCGCCAGGATGGCCAGCGACGACAACCCCTACCCGATGCGCGCCCTCGCCGAGGAACTCCGCGCGATCGGCGATCAAGGATATGCGCTGGCGGACAAGGCGCTGAAGGTTGCCGAGGACGAGGCTGAGCGCAAGCGGTAATGCTCACCAGAGCAACCTGCGTTGAGTCAGTCAGCGGTGGAGGTTCAGGGTTACGTAGCTGAGGGTGTCATCCGCGAGGCCGGCCTCGATGTTGTCCGGCGCGCCGGCGGCAAGGACGACGGACAGAGACCGCGCCTGCCGGAATTCCCGGCGCGCGGCCCCATACAGCCTCAGACGCCGCCGGACCGTGAACCGCGGCGTACGGCTCCGGATGGAAACCAGACCGAGCAGAGGGAGCTCGCTCACTGCTCCCCGGGGCGACGCGTAGCGCCGGCCGTTGAGCGCGTAGGCGTACAAGCCGACCTCCGCGCGATGGAGAGTGTCGCAGCTGACCCGCATCTGAATCCCCGAGGACAGCAGCATTGAGAGGTTGGCGGGCCGATGGAGAGCGAGCGCGCAGGGGACGGGGTCGTACCTGGCCGAGGCGGTCGTCGAGCGCCCGAAGTCGTCCGTCCCGCGCACATCGAGAACGTAGAGGCGATGGCGATGGACAAGTGGTGAGGGGCGGAATGAGCCACCCTCATTTTTGAGCCTGCAGGCCGTCCATACGGGACGGCGTCCGGTCCGTGTCCACGAGCAAGCGGCGTGATCCACAGCGTTTCCACCGACCCCGTTGTCATCACCCACCTCGAACGTGAAGGTTGGACGAAATGGGTTTGAGAGCGTCGATGGGATTCCGATCCTGCCCAACCGGGTGACCGGCGCCGTCGTGTCAACGTCCAGATTCAGCCATTCCGAGTCGAGCGTGTTTCCGCTGGAATCCAACAGGTCGACTGCCAGGAAATGGCCCCCGGGCCCGGATGCGGAGTCAGGGGCCAATGGCGAGGACGGCCGGTAGCTGGCACACACCGCTGCGCTGCAGCCGGGCAGCGGAGGCCCACACAGCTTCGTGACGAAGACCGAGTCTGGGTGGCACTGCAGCCGTGTCCCGGCGTTTGCTTCGATTCCGATCACCGGCCGGACCTGGGTCGTGCGAAATGCATCCGGAGCTTCGGTAAAGCCGACCGGCCCCTCGGGGGCCTTGTCGGCGTATGCGCGAGCCCCCGCCGGTGCGACGAACGTGATTCGCCGAGCGGCAACCGCGGCGGCGGGCAAGACCAGCGCCAATGCCAACAGTCCGCCGAGAAACAGGACGACTTCGGACCGAACGTAACGACGCCGGCGTAACGCGAGAAACTCGACTCCCATCTCGGTGCCCCCTCAGTTGAAGCTTCGTGCTCACGCGCCGATGCGCGTTTGAAATCTAAACCATCTGCGCGGGTAGTTAGACACTGTGGAGCCCATCGTGCTCATCAACGTCTTCGAGGTGCCGGCGCAGGCCGATGCGGCCTTCATCGCCGGCTGGGAGCGTGCGCGCGAGTTCCTCGCCGGCCGGGATGGGTTGGGCGCCACCGCGCTGCACCGTGCTCTGCGTGAGGACGTCGAGTTCCGCTTCGTCAACATCGCGCGCGTTGAGTCGCCTCGGGTGTGGCGAGACGCCGTCACCGACCCCGGCTTTCCGGGTCGCGAGATGCCGTTCAAATCCCACCCGAGCCTGTATGGGGTCGTCCGCGAGGAGGGCTCCGTTGACGACGCGGGCGGCACCGTGCTCATCAACCCATTCGAGGTCGCTGCCGGCGAGGACGAGGAGTTCCTCGCCGGTTGGGAGCGGGCTCACGCGGCGATGTCGGGCAAGCCCGGATTCCTCGGCACGCGCCTTCACCGCGCCGTCGGGGCCGCGGACTTCCGCTACGTGAACGTCGCCCGCTGGTCGAGTCCGCTCGCGTTCAGTCGGGCGCTGCAACGACCAGAGTTCCGCGACGCGAGCGCGGTGATGTCGTTCCCGGCTCACCCGGCGCTGTACATGGTGATCCGCGACTGAGCCCGGAGCGCCCTGCTAAGAAACAGGGCATGGCAAATATCCCGACACATCTCGCCACCCGCCCGCTCGGACGGAGCGGACTTCAGGTCTCGACCTGCGGGCTGGGTGGCAACAACTTCAGCTGGCGGGTTGTTGACCTCGACGGCACGCGAGCGGTGGTTGACGCCGCGCTGGCCGAGGGCATCAACTTCATCGACACATCCAACAGCTACGGCCGCGGGCGCAGCGAGGAGCTGCTCGGTGAGGTACTCAAGGGTCGTCGCGACCAGGTTGTTCTGGCCACCAAGTTCGGCTGGGACGTCGGCGACGGCCGGGAGGACCGGGGATCGCGCGACTACATCCGGCAGGCGGTCAAGGGATCGCTCAGCCGGCTGCAGACCGATGTGATCGACTTCTACTGGTATCACCGGCCCGACGGCGTGACGCCGATCGCCGAGACGCTCGAGACGCTCGACGAGCTCGTGCGCGCGGGGACGGTGCGGGCCGTTGGCGCCTCGAACTTCTCGGTCAAGCAGATCGAGGAGGCCGACACGATCTCGCGCGAGCGCGGCTTGACCCGCTTCGAAGCAGTCCAGAACCAATACAACCTGCTGGAGCGCGAGGCGGAGCGCGACATGCTCCCGACCTGCGAGCGCCTCGGCCTGGGATTCGTCCCCTACTTTCCGCTGGCCTCGGGCCTCCTGACCGGGAAATACCGCCGCGGTTCGCGGGGCCCAGGCGACTCACGCCTGTCCGGACGCGACGAGGTCGCCAGCGATGAGCAGTTCGACCTCATCGAGTCGCTCGAACGCTATGCCCAGGAGCGAGGCGTGACGCTGACCGACGTGGCGCTCGGTGCTCTGCTGGCCCGCAGGCCGGTCGCCTCGGTGATCGCCGGCGCCACCAAGCCCGAGCAGGTGCGGGCGAACGCGGCGGCGGCTCGGTGGGAGCCGAGCGAAGACGACCTGGCCGCGCTGCGCGAGGTGCTCGACGGCTAGGCGCGTCCGTGGCTCGTACTCCTATCGCGCACTAGGGCCGGTAGACGCCTGCCAGCAACCCAGCATAGGAGCGCACCAGCGCCGCCCGTTCCTCGGGGATGAGCCGACTCTCGAGGTGGCAGCCCGCGCGCACCCACTCGTCCGAGTAGCGCATGGCCAGCGCGCGCTGCTCGGCGGCCGCGCGGACGTCCTCGAACCCCGCGCCGTAAACGTAGGCGTAGAGCGCCGACAGCGCGTCGACGAGCGGACGCTCCTCGGGCAGGATCGCGCGGCTGCCCTCCCCGAGGCCCACGCCGGCGCTCTCGTCCCCCCGCTGATGCTCTCTGTGCACTCGCCACCACTCCACCTCGAGCTCCGCCGCCCGCGCCGGGTCGTAGGTCTCGCCGTGCCGACGCGCCACCATCGCGTAGAAGCGCTCCATCGCGCGCCGGGCCCCGGCGGGATCGTTGTCGGGGACGGGAGCCCATAGCTGATTGGCCCTGAGCACCAGCCACGCGCCCTGGATGGTCTCGGGCCAGGGCAGGCCAAACGTGTGGCGCGTCAGCGAGACGGCCGCGCGGAGAAACGAGATCCACTCGCGGCGGTAGTAGGCGACCCACGCATCGCATTCGAGGTTCCCGACACGGCGTGGGTCGAAGGCACGGTGAGCCGGCGCGCGCGACTGCTTGCGGCGGCGCAGTAACCCAGGCCTCTTGCGACGAACGTTCATCGGTTCTCGTCGGGATGCAAGGATGCCGGGTCGCATGCCCGCAGATCAAGCCAGCCGCGCGGTCAGCGTGATCTGCGAGTCGGCGTTGCGCCAGAACTGGCGGGAGGGGGCGCGCGATTCAGACGGCGTGCGGTTCGCCTATACCTGCCCCAGCCCGAGCCACTATCCCTGGCAGTGGTACTGGGACTCGAGCTTCGCCGCGATGGTGTGGCGGCGGTTCGATCCCGGGCGCTCGCGGCGCGAGCTTGAGTCGCTGCTGGCGGCGCAGCGAGGTGATGGGTTCATCGGCCACACGATCTTCTGGAACAGCCCCCTCACGGGCGTCAGGCGGTTCACCTACAACGTCGTGCCGAGCGACCGCCTCACCACCTCGAGCATCCAGCCGCCGGTGCTCGCGTGGGCGTGGCGAATCGCCGTTGGTGACCCGGCCGAGGTTCCCGGGATCCTCGCCCACCATCGCTGGCTGGCCGAGAACCGCACCCTGTCCGACGACGGTCTGCTGTGGATCGTTCAGCCTGACGAGTCCGGACTTGATGCCTCGCCGCAGTTCGACGCGATCTGGGGTCACCACGCCCACGATCTCCCCGGGTTCGTCTCGCTCGTGCATCACAACCGCCGGCTCGGATACGACCTGGCGCAAATCGCCGCGGCGGGTGGGCCGGTGTGCTGCGAGGTACTGACCAACGTCCTGTACTCGCTGTCACGGCAGGCACTCGGCCTGCCATCGCTGACGCCGGCAATCATCGACCGCCTGTATGACGAGGACACCGGGCTGTTCTGGCCGCTGGCGCAGCCGACGCCGTCCCGGCGAGTGCCGTTGACCTGGACCGCGCTGGCGCCGCTGGCGCTCCCCGATCTCCCCGAGTCGATCGGCCGGCGACTGGTGGAGGAGCACCTGCTCGACCCCACCCGATTCTGGCTGCCCGTTCCCGTCCCGTCGGTCGCGGCCAGCGAACGAAGCTTCGCGCGTGACGACACGCCGGTGCCCGGACTTCACCGTCTGTGGCGCGGGCCGACGTGGGTCAATGCCGCGTGGCTGGTCTGGCTCGGCCTTACGCGCCTGGGTTACGACGAGCCGGCCGAGCAGATGGCGCGCAGCCTGGCCGGAGCGGTCCGCGCCCAGGGTCTGCGCGAGTACTACGACCCCTACAGCGGGCGCGGGATGGGAACGGTCGATTTCGCCTGGTCGTCGCTGATCCTCGAGATGCTCGACCCTGACCCGCGCGCCACGACGAGCTACCTCGATCCGACTGGCAGCCACGGGGGCGGCCACTAACCGCCGGCGCGGTTGTAAGCCTCGGCCGCCGACTGGTAGCGGTCAAACGCGGCCTCGACATCGGCGGGACTCGTCGCCGGTAGCCAAAACAGGCTCCGATGCACGCCCTCGCGCTCGAAGCGCTCGATCCGCTGCGGATCGCGCATCATCCCCGCCACCGTAATGGGGATCGAGCGACCAGCTTCCCGCGCCCTGCGGGTGAGCTCCTGGAATTGGAGGATGATCTGGTCATCGGGAAGGCGGTTGGGCATCCACTCGTCGCCGAACGCCAGCACCCGATCGATGACGTGGGGGCCGTTGCCGCCGACCAGGATTGGCGGGTGTGGCTGCTGGACGGGCTTGGGCCAGGACCAGATGCGCTCGAAGTCGACGTGCTCGCCGTGATAGGTCGCTTCGTCGTTCGCCCAGATCGTCTTCATCGCATCGATCCGCTCGCGCATCAAGCCGAAGCGCCGGCCGGCCTCGGTGCCGTGGTTGCGCATCTCCTCGACGTTCCACCCCGCGCCCACCCCGAACATGAACCGACCTCCCGAGAGCTGGTCGAGGGACGCGACCTCCTTGGCCGTGATGATCGGATCCCGCTCGATGACCAGGCAGATGCCGGTCCCGATCCGCAGCCGCTGGGTGGCTGCGGCCGCCGCCATCAGGGCGACGAATGGGTCGTACGTCCGGCTGTACTCGGGAGGAAGCTCGCCGCCCGCCGGGTACGGCGTGTCGCGGCTGGCCGGGATGTGCGTGTGCTCGGGGAACAGGAGCGACTCAAAGCCGCGTTCCTCGGCCATGCGCGCGAGCTGAGCCGGATCGGGAAGATCGGCGGTGGGGAAGATCGCCACTCCGAATTTCATTTGTCCTCGCACCCTAGCCGAGCGCTACCGTTCACGGTATGCCCGAGACACAACGCGAAGTTGAATTGACCGACGAGGAGTGGCGCGAGCGCCTCTCGCCCGAGCAGTACGAGGTCCTGCGCCGCCAGGCCACGGAGCGGCCCTTCACCGGCAAATACGTCAACGTCAAGGACGACGGCACCTATCACTGCGCCGGCTGCGGCGCCGAGCTGTTCGATGCCGACACGAAGTACGACTCCGGAACCGGCTGGCCCAGCTTCTATGAGCCCTCGGTGGCCGAGAACGTCGAAACGCGGGAAGATCGCGGCGGCGGAATGCTCCGGACCGAGGTCGTTTGCCGCCGGTGCGGGGGGCACCTTGGTCACGTGTTTGACGACGGGCCCGCGCCGACCGGGCTGCGGTATTGCATGAACTCGTGCGCGCTCGAGCACGAGGGCAGCTCAGACTGAATCGTCGTCGGCGGCCCGCGAGCCGGTCGAGACCTCTTCCTCGATCACGTCGTCGAGGATGCGCTGCTCCTGGCGGCGCTCGCGACGCATGAGGAAGATCAGGCCGCCAACCACCGCGACGACGAGTAGGGCCGCGCCGATCACCCCGACCTCGCTGAGGTACTTGGCCGCCGCGTGGCCGCCGAAGTACCCGACCAGGCCGTAGGTGATCCCCCAGGTAATCCCACCCAGCGCGTTCCAGAAGAAGAACTGCTTGAACGGCATCCGGTTGATCCCGGCCAGCCAGGCGGCGGCGAAGCGGACCAGCGCGATCCAGCGTGCGAAGAACACCGCCTTGCTGCCGTGCCGCTTGAAGAACTGATCTCCGGCGCGGATCACCGTGATCCGGCGGCGCTGGAGGGGACCGGGCGCCTCGAGCACCTCGCGGCCGAGCTTGCGGCCGAGGAGGTAACCCAGGTTGTCGCCGATGATCGCCGAGGCGATCCCGATCAGGATGACCAGCTCGATCGAGAGCTTGCCCTGGCTGGCCAGGACCGCGGCGAGCACCAGGGCGGTCTCGCCGGGGGACGGGACCCCCATCGACTCCAGGCCGATGATGGCCGGCAGCACGTAGCCGAGACTGCTGGAGAGGGCGATGATCGCTGCCGGGCCCAGCATCGGCTCATCACGCAGCGGGGTTTTGCAGCAGCGCCATCAGCGACAGCCCGGCCGGCAGCGTGTGGCCCTGGCCCAGCCAGCGGGCCTCGAGCCGCAGCGGCTGTTCGAGGACTCCGTTGAGCCAGCTTGGTCCCAACTTCAGCTCGGGCGTGTACGTCCCGTTGGCGCGGTTGCCGCGGTAGCGCTGGGCCAGCCGGACCACGGCCGCCGGCGGCAGCAGCAGGCTGTTAAACGAGGTCATGCGCTCGACTCGCCAGCCGGCCTGCACCGCCGCCGCGCGCAACGTCCGGCGCGAGTAGCGGCGGTAATGGTGGTTGGCCTCGTCGTGCAGCGACCATAGCGCCTGGTAGGCAGGCACGGTGACCAGCAGCCATCCCCCGGGCTTACATACGCGGCGTAGCGAGCTGAGCGTCATGCGGTCGTCGGGCGTGTGCTCGATCACGTCCAGACAGACGATCAGATCGAATGTGCCAGGACCCCAGGGAAGCTCCTCCAGGCGTCCTGTCTCGACGTTGCCATGACGGCGACCGCGGGCCAGTTCGGCGGCCTCCGGATCGAGCTCGACGCCCCGCACCTGCCCCAGGTGCACGAGCTCGGCCATCGTCCGGCCCGAGCCGCAGCCGGCGTCGAGCACCACGGCGGGCGCAGGCAGCGGCAGGCGGTCCAGCTCGGTGCGGATGATCACCCGCCGGCCGCGGTACCACCAGTGATGCTCGTCGACCTCGAGCATCACCTTCATCAAGCGTTCGTCCATCGTCCTGATGCTGTCAGCTACCCGCCCCGCAGGTCAGGTGACCAACAGCGGCTCGGTCTCGGTGGCCTGCGCAACGGGCAGATGGAGGGTGAATGTCGCCCCGCCGCCTTCGGGCGAGGCGAGGACCAGCTCGCCGCTCATCCGCTCGGCCAACTCGCGTCCGATGGCCAGGCCGAGACCAAATCCGGCCTGACCACCCGTCTGACGGCCCCGCTGGAAGCGCTGGAAAATGAGCTCGCGTTCCTCGGCCGAGACGCCCGGCCCCTCGTCGGCCACGCTGACCACGGCCGACTCGCCATTGCGGAGTTCGACGCGGATCTCGCCCCCGTGGGGGCTGACGCGGACCGCGTTCTCGAGCAGGATGCGGAGGATGCGAGCCACGCTCCCGGGGTCACCCCGTGCCCAAACGGGACCGGTCGTGTCGTCGAGGACGGCGATCAGGCCCCGCTCGGCCGTCCCGAGCTCGAACTCGGCGATCACAGCACGGCTGAGCTCGCCAAGCTCGAGGGGCTCGGAGCGCAGCTCGACCTCGGCGTCGATCCGGCTCAGATCGAGCAGGTCGGCGGCCAGACGTCCGAGCCGCCGCGACTGGGCCCGGGCGCGCCCGAGCAGCATGCGGGCGTCAGCCAGATCCGGCGAGGTGGCGTGGAGGTCTTCCTGGAGCAGCTCGAGCATGCCCTCGAGCGACGTCAGCGGCGTGCGCAGCTCGTGCGACGCCGTGGCCACGAAGGCCCGGCGCGCCTCCTCCTGTTGGGCGAGACGCCGCTGCATGGTCGAGAAGGCGCGGCCCAGATCGCCCACCTCGTCGCGGCCATGGTCGACCGGGAGATCGACCGGTCCGCCCTGGGCGAGCTGGAGCGCTGCCACGCGCAGCCGGCGCAGCCGCCGCACCAGCGTGGCGGCGAGCGGGATGGCCAGCAGCAGAGTCAGCGCCAACCCGGCCAGCGCGGCATCGATGAACGCGGTGCGGACCGCGTGAACGGCACCGGGGATCTCGCCGATCGGCTGGCGGGCGGCGACAACAAACCGCTGGCCATGAATGACGATGGGGATCGATATGCGGGCGTACTCCGTCCCGCCGTCGGTACCGAAGCTCGACACCGTGCGGCTGGTGAGAAACGCCTGCCGGACGTCGGGAAACGATTCCGTGTCGACGCCGACGTTGAGCGGGACGGCGCGGCCCTGCTGGTCGAAGTAGCCGAACATCGTGATCGCTGCGCCGATCCGATTCCCCAGGCTCCGCTCGCTCGCGATCAGCTTGTTGAGTTCAGCTTGCCCCGCCCTCTTTCCCCTGTCCTTCTTGTTGCCCACGCTCGCGTCGAGCACGTAGCTCAGATCGAGCGTCTTGAACTGCTTGTTGCTGTAGCGCATGTTCTGCTGGAGCGTCGTCAGCGCGGCGTTTCGCAGCGATTGCTCCAGCGGACCCAGCAACGCCAGCGCCGCGACGGCGAGCGTGGCGCACGTGGTCACGACCACCGCGCCGACGATGCGGCCACGGAGGCCGAGCGCGCCACGTCGCGGCCTCCGGAACATGGGCTAGGGCGCTCGCAGCCGGTAGCCGGCGCCGCGCACGGTGAGGATGTAACGCGGCCTCTCGGGCTCCGGTTCGAGCTTTTCGCGCAGGTGGCGGATATGCACGTCGATCGCGCGCGGGTCACGGTAGGCGCTGTCGCCCCAGATCGCGCGCAGCAGTTCCTGTCGGTTGAGCAGCCGGCCAGGATCGGCCATCAGCGCGTCGAGCAGCTCGAATTCGGAGAACGTCAGGCGGACCGGCTGGCCATCCATGGTGACCTCGCGCTGGGCGCGATCGAGTGCGATGGGACCGACCACTAGGACCTCGTCCCCCATGGCGCGGGTGCCCGCCCGGCGCAGCACGGCGCGGATCCGGCTGCGCAGCTCGGCCAAGCCGAATGGCTTGGTGACGTAGTCATCGGCCCCGGCTTCCAGCCCGAGGACGGCGTCGGCCTCGGAGTCGAGCGCGGTGAGCATGATGATCGGAACCACGTTGCGACGTCCACGGAGCGTTCGGCACACCTCGTAGCCATCGGGTCCGGGCCCGAGCGCGACGTCGAGCAGGACGATGTCGAAGTGATCGGTGCTGGCACGGTCGATGGCGGCGCGACCGTCCGCCACAGCCATCACTCGATGGCCCTCGCGCGAAAAAGAGCGAGTGAGCATCTCGCGAAGGTCCGATTCGTCGTCAACGACAAGAATGCTGAGCGAGGCGTCCGCTGCTCGCGGGGGCGGAGGCTGGGGCGAAACTGAGCGCTCGGTAGCCATGCCTGTGCCGATCGTAGCGAGCGCCGTCCCTGACGATGACGTTTGTGGCCCCGTGGGCGACGCTCAGGAGGGCGTCAGCGTTCCCGTTCGCGTGTCCGAAAAGGCCGAACGACCGGCGGATTCGGGAACCGGAACCGGCTCCGCGCGGGGGACGAGAGCACCTGCCGCCGCCACAGCCCATAGGACCACGAGCCAGGTGATCGTGGCGAGCGTGACGTGGACCCAGACCATGTCGGTGGGCAGCCGAAGCTCGTACTGGACGCTGCCGACGAGCCCCTGCGCGGCTAGCAGGATGGCCAGCACAGTGACCGGCTCGAGCGCCTCCTGCGTGACGCCGCGGTGGCGGCGCAGGAACCACACGCCGATCACAGCTATCCCGAACAGGGCGGCGATGGTGGCATGGCGGTGAACGACCCACGTCAGCGTGTCGGCACCTTCGAAATGCAGGCGATGGATCCGCTGACCGGTCGAGCCGCCAGCGTGCGGACCTGCCGCCGTGGCCGCCGTGCCGGCGAAGATCGTCAGGGCGCCGAGTGGCGCCAGAGCCCGGACCGACCACACGGACAGCCGGTCCGATGAGCGCGGCCGCGAACCGGGTTCATACGTGGCACGCCAGGCCAGCGCCACGGCGGCGATCAGAATGATCATCGACAGGCCGAAATGCGCCATGACGAAGCCCGGCGCGAGATGCTCGCGCACGGTGAACCCGCCGAGGACCGCCTGGGCCACCACACCCAGCGGAAGGACCACCGCCAGCAGGGCCAGATCACGCCGAAAGGGACGTCGTGTGAAGGCCAGGACGGCCGCGATCACCGTCAGCACTCCGACGACGGCTGAAATGGCCCGATTGCCGAACTCGATCAGCGCGTGGCTGCTCAGCGGGGGAAGCGCGCTACCGCCGCATTTGGGCCAGTCGGGGCAGCCGAGCCCCGAGTCGGTCAGCCGCACCGCGGCGCCGGTGAGCACGATCAGTGTCAACGCCGCCAGCGTGATGTAGGTGACGCGACGGTATTGAGCCGGATTGACCTCGAGGCGTCTGCGCATGCGCTCTCTAAGCATGCCGCACGACCATCACAACTGCATAGTGGCGTACTCGAATGGGAGGGCGGCCTCGAGCTCGGCCAGCCGCGGCGCTTGGGCATCGCGGGGCGAGGCGATCAGCTCCTGCTCCTCGGGCCAGGCGATGGCGACGTCAGGATCGTTATAGGCGAAACCACCCTCGAGCTCCGGCGCGTAATAGTTCGAGGTCTTGTAGACCACGTCAGCCAGCTCGGACAGCACGCAGAAGCCGTGGGCGAAGCCGTCGGGACAAAACAGCTGGTGGTGGTTGACGTCGTTGAGCTCGAAGCCGACCCACCGCCCAAAGCCGGGCGAACCCCGTCTCACGTCGACCACCACGTCGAAGATCGAGCCCCGGGCGCACCGGACCAGCTTGGCCATAGCCGGCTGGAAGTGCATTCCCCGCACGATCCCGCGCCGTGATCGCGATTGGTTGTCCTGGACGAACTCCATGCCCAGGCCGAGTTCGTCGAACGTGCTGCGCCGGAAGGTCTCGAGGAAGAAGCCCCGCTCGTCGCCGTGAACTCTGGGTTCGAGCAAGATTGCCCCATCGAGATCGGTCGGAAGCGTGCGCATGGCCGGCACGTTAGAGAAAATCGCACCGTGCGCGTCCTCGTAACCGGCGGTGCCGGCTTCATCGGAGCCAACGCGGCCCTGGGCTTGGCCAGCCGTCACCCCGACTGGCAGCTGCTCACCGTCGACAACCTGCGCCGTCGTGGGTCGGAGCTGAATCTGGCCCGCCTGCGGGCGGCTGGGGTCGCATTCCAGCACGCCGACGTCCGCGAGCTCGACGATCTCCTGGCCATCGGCCCGATCGACGCGCTGGTCGAATGTTCGGCCGAGCCCTCGGCGCTGGCCGGTGTCGACGGCAGTCCCGACTATGTGGTCAAGTCCAACCTGCTCGGCGCCTACCACTGCCTCGAGCTGGCCCGGCGGTACCACGCCAATCTCGTGTTTCTCTCCACCAGTCGCGTCTACCCCGTCGACGGCCTGCGGCGGCTCGGCCTGGATGAGACCGACTCCCGCTACGAGCTGACCGCGGCACAACCATCGCCGGGCGCCTCACCGTCCGGGGTGAGCGAAGAGTTCCCGCTCGGCGGAGCCAGGACTGTCTACGGAGCGACCAAGCTCGCCGCCGAGCTGCTGATCGAGGAGTACCGCGCGGCCTACGGGCTGACCGCGGTCGTGAACCGGTGCGGCGTGGTGGCCGGGCCGTGGCAGATGGGCAAGGTCGACCAGGGCGTCTTCACTCACTGGTTGCTGGCCCATCACTTCCGTCGTCCCCTCCAGTACATCGGCTTCGGCGGGGCGGGCAAGCAGGTCCGTGACCTGCTCCACGTTGACGATCTGATCGAGCTGCTCGACCACCAGTTGGGCGCGCCCGCCGAGTGGGACGGGGTCGTGGCCAACGTGGGCGGAGGCCGGCAGTGCTCGCTCTCGCTCCGTGAGACGACAGCGCTGTGCGCCGAGATCACGGGGAACTCGGTGCCGATCGAAGGGGTGGAGACGACGCGCCCGGGCGACGTCCCGCTGTACATCTCGGACTGCGCGCGCCTGCACGGCATGAGCGGGTGGCGAGCAACCCACGGTCCCGAGCGAATCCTGTCCGACATCCACCGCTGGATCTGCGCCCACGAGGAGGAGTTGCGCGCCGTTCTGTGACCGCCTTGCCGGAGCACGAAGCTAACCTTCGCGCGGTGTGCCAATGAAGCTGTCGGTGATCATCCCCGCGCGGGATGACGTGGAGTCGATGGCGATACGTTCGGCGCCGGGCGTTGAGCGGCTGGTTCTGAGGCCGCGCTGTGGCCAAGGCGACCATTGCTGCGTCGCGGAGTGGGCCGTGCCTGCTCTGCGGCGACCGTCGCCCGCCACCGGCGTCCTGCTCCTGCTGCTGCTCGCCGCGGCGGCGGTACTGCTCTATGCCGGACGCCACCTGACGTTCTTCTTCGACGAATGGTCGTGGATCCTGGGCCGCCGGGGCGGCGGGTCTGGGACGTTCCTCGACCCGTATAACGGCCACTTCTCGCTGTTTCCGATCGCCGTCTACAAGCTCCTGTTCGCCACCGTCGCGCTGCGGCATTACACGCCCTACCGCGTGGTCGGCGTCGCCTTGCACCTCCTGTGCTGCGTCCTGCTCTATATCCTCGTGCGCCGTCGAGTCGGGCCATGGCTTGCCCTCGTGCCGACTGCGCTGCTGCTGTTCATGGGGACGGCCTCGCAGGACCTCCTGTGGCCATTTCAGATCGGATTCTTTTCCTCTGTCGCGGGTGGTCTGGGCGCGCTGGCACTGATCGAGGACGGTCGTTCGGATGTTCTCGCCTGCCTCCTTCTGGTGTGGTCGATCGTCTCGTCGGCCATCGGGATCCCGTTTCCTCATCGCCGCCGCCGTGGCGCTCCTGGCCAGACGCGATCCGTGGTCGCGCCTGTGGACGGTCGCCGTGCCGGCGGCCGTGTTCGTGATCTGGTATCTGGGCTGGGGGTCATCGCAGTCACAGCACGTCACCACCGGTTCATTGCTCGGAGCGCCCGCGTTCGTGGCCGAGGCGGCCGCCGGCGCGGTCCAGGGGATCGCCGGCCTGGGCCCGCTGTGGGCGCCGGCGTTGGCGGTGGCGACGGTCGTGGCGTTCACGCTGTCCTGGCATCGGAACGGCCGCGAGCGCCCCACGCCAATGCTGCTGGCGGCGACCGCCGGTGCCCTCGCGTTCTGGATCCTGATCGCGCTGCAGCGCGCCGATCCGCCCGAATCCGACCGCTGGCCGCTATCTGTATGTTGGCGCCGTCTTTATCTGGCTGATCGCCGCCGAGGTGCGACTCGGGACAACGCTGGCCGGAATGTGGCGATGGCTCGCCGGCGTGTTGGTTGTGGGCGCGTTGATCGCCAACATCGGCGTTTTGCGGACCGACGAAGTCGGTCTGAGCCAGCACGACGACAACGTTCGGGCTGCGCTGACGGCGGTCGAGGTCGCCGCACCGGTCGTGGCCCCCGGCTTCGTCCCCGACCGCAGGGAGGCGCCTCCCCTCACCGCTGGGCCGTACCTGGCCGCGGCGCGCGAGCTCGGCACTCCCGCGTTTCCGATCGCCGAACTCCAGCACCTGCCCGCTTCGCTGCGCCACCGGACCGATACCGTGCTGGAGCGAGCAGAGACGCTCCATGCGACCGCGGCGGCATCGCCCGGATGCCACCCCACCCCGCCTCTGCTGTCCCGACCCGCGCTTCCAGTGAGGGTATTTCCCGGCCGTACGTCGGTGATGCGCGACCTGCAGAGCTCCAGCGTTGACATCTACCTACGTCGCTTCGCGCCGGCCTTTGGGCCACCCCGACTCGCACTCGTGCCGGGGCATTCGACCAACGCGGTTCACTTTCCCGTCGATCGCGCGCCGCAGACTGCGTGGCATCTTCTGATCGTGCCCGGTCACGGTGTCGCGACATGCCTTCGATGAGACGCCCGCCCGTGTCCGCCGTCCTGGCTCGCCTGCGCTCGGGCCGGCGGGCCACCTCGGCGCCGGTCCCAGCGAGCGACCGAATGAAGCGGAAGGTCGAGCGCTACGTCAGCGACTCCGGCCACACGCGGCGCCTCCTTGCCTCCTTCTCACCCCCGAGGCGAACTGCATAGATGTTGGCGCCAACCACGGCGCGGTGCTCGCCGAGATGCGTCGAGCTGCCCGCGGGGGCATCACATCGCGTTCGAACCTCTACCGCATTTGTGCGAGCTGCTCCGCGCGGAGTATCCGGATGTGGAGGTCCACCAAGCCGCTCTCTACAACGAACCGGGAGAGGCCGAGTTCTCCTACTTCCACGGCCAGGCCGACGGGTGGAGCGGTCTCCAGTTCCGGCCGCTGCCGGGGGGCCACGAGGCCACGGTCGAGCAGATCAAGGTCCGTCTCTAGGTCCTCGATCAGGTCCTGGCGGCCGATTACCGCCCTGCGGTCATCAAGATCGATGTCGAGGGAGCCGAGCTCCAGGTCCTTCAAGGAGCGGTGCAGACGCTGGGACGCCACCGGCCGGTGGTCATCTTCGAGCATGGCATGGAGTCGGCGAACGCGTACGGAACCTCGCCCCAGGACGTCTTCGCGCTTCTCAGCGACGACGTCGGTTATCGGGTGTTCGACCTTGACGGCAACGGGCCGTACACGCGAACGGAATTCGAACACGTCTTCATTGCCGCCGAGCGCGTCAACTTCGTCGCTGACCCCTGAGCAGCCGACGACCCGCGAGGCGCAACGCGGAAGACCTCCTCGGGGCCAACCGTTCTCACGTAGCGAAACAGACCGTGGGCCTCGAGGGCGAACGGGTCGAGAGCCGTCTTTTTCGGGAGGACCATCCAGGCGACGTGGAGGGGCGCCAGCCGCTGCCAGAGCACCCGGTCGCTCGGCATCACCGTTCCGTCGTCGTCGAAGATGCGGGGCCGGCTGCCCTTCCGAGAAGGCATCGCTGATCAGTCTTCCGTCGGTGTAGAAGCGCGCCTGCTCGCAGCTGTAAGCCCAGGCCCGGTAGGTCTTGCCGCCAACCTGATTCAGGTACTTGGCGGCCGCGTAGCACGGAATCCGTGCCGCCAGATAGGCATAGATGCCGCTGGGCGAGGTCGGGGGGTCGCCGTTGTTGCGATGCACCCAATGCACGTAGGAGAACGAAGTCCGAAAGACCGATGACCGCGCAGGCCAGACACCAGGCCGGGGCGAGGACCGGCCGCGTCAGCCGACCGCCCGCCCAGCCGTTCGCCGCCGTGATGGCGGCGTCGGCCGTCAGCCCCGCCCCGAGGGCGAAGAAGCCGACTGCCGGAACCAGATAGCGAGGGTTGGCCGACACGTTGAGTGAGATCAACACACTGACGAGTGCTGCCAGTGCGGCGCCGAGAAACGTCCGGTCTCGCCAGCCGGACGGAAGCACCAGCCTCATGGCGCTGCGCCGAGCCCCAGCAGCCACGACAGCGGAAAGCGGTGGATCCCGGTGTCGTAGTTGATCTCCCCCCGCAGATAGCGCAGATCGCGCTTGAGGACAGTGATCATGCCGGGGTTGTAGCCCGCGGAGCTCTCCGATCGGCTCTGCGCCTTTACCTCGAGCGCCGTCCACAGGCCGTGACGGTTGCCAAAGAGCCCGGTGAGGAACGGGTACACCGGATCGCCAGTGGTGTGAATGGTCCAGGCGTACCAGGGCAGAGCGATCACGGCTCCGCCGGCCAGCACGCCGGGCAGCGCCTTCCAGATCGCGGGCGATCGGCCGGCGGCGACGAGCACCGCGACCATCGCCGCCGCCGAGAACAGCATGCCGGTGTACTTCGTGGCCGCCGCCTCGCCGAACATCGCCCCGGCGAGCAGCAGCGAAACCCAGCGCGGGCATAAAACGCCCCTCCGCTGCCCTCGAGGCCGATCACAGCGTTCCACCCAGCACGAAGGCCAACATCCAGGTGTCGACAAAGGCCGCCGTCCCCGCGTAGATGACCACCGGGCTGGCCAGCATCACGATGCCGGCGAGGAATCCCGCACCGACCCGGCGGCCCGACCCGATGAACCACAGCGGTAGGGCGAGGACGGCGATCGCTAACACGGTGTACTCCAGTGCCGCGGCCGCCACAGCGTTCGGCGTGAAAACAGCATCATCACCGCGAACATCGCCTCGTTGGCCTGGGGGAAGAAGCTATAGCGGACGAACGGGTCGTAGACGAGGCCGTGCTGACGAACCAGGTCGCGGGCCAGCGGCAGGTGGTAGGAGGGAGCGTCGAACGCCGTCGACGGGTACAGCACCAACACCGACACCGCCACAAGCACGGCCCCGAGCGTCGCAAAGCAGGTCACGGTGACCGCGTCGGCGACGCTGCCGCCCGCGCAGCTTCCGGCGCCACCCGGGCAGATCGGCGATCAGGCACCGCCCGCTGGCGGCGGCCGCCACCGAGCCCGACAGCGGCCACGGCGAACCCGCGGAAGATCCGCAGCCAGGCCAGCAGGCACACGATCAGGCTGAAC
>CAVTJE010000018.1:0-148947 GCA_963734775.1 uncultured Solirubrobacterales bacterium | reverse complement strand
GGGCTGCGTCACCCCACCGATCGACACCTCGTCCAGCGCGCAGCCCAGACCCCGTGGGCGCCGTGGCTCACGACCGCGGTTGCTTCACGGTCGCCGGCGCGACCGCGCAGTTCACACCTCGCCGAGACGTCAACGAGCGTCAAAGATGCCCACCCAGCGAGCACAACGGCGGCAGGGCGGACTTCGGCTTGGACGCGGTACGGGGATTCCACCGCCAGCGGCTCGCTCGGCGCCCCCGGCGATCCACCACGAGACCGTTCGCCCGGGCGCCGCGAACGAGGCGAGATCGACGACAGCCCCCGGCGGGTACTGAAGGCGACCGTCTCGAAAGACGGCTGCCGCCAGAACGGCCAGCTCGTAGTCACCAGCGAACGTCAAGCCGATACGCACAGCCTTGGCATCGCCGCCGAGCGCGCCTCAGAACTCGAGCAGCGACCGCAACCGCCGCCGCGGGCGAGCCGGGCCTCGCCTGGACCCGCCGCCGCGCGGCAGTCAAGGCTACGGCAGACTGCCGCCTTGTCGCCCACGCGCCAGTAGGTCGGTGGTGCTGCTTCTCTCGGTCGTCGGACCGGAGCAGAAGCCAGAGCGGTCGGCGCGCCCGGCCAATGACGTGGCTGCAGACCGTTGAAACCGGCAGTCCGCGATTGATCCGGTGGCGATTATTTCGCTGTTGCCTGGAGTCTGAGTACCAAGAATCGACTCGCGCATTGCGTGTCGTCCAACCCGGAAAGGAAGAGCGCATCGTTTCGCTCGTTCTGAAGTTGTCCGTGTCGCTCGACGGTTACGTCGCACCACCGGACGGCAGCAGCGACTGGGTCACCGCGGACGTTCCGAGGACGTGCCACGTGGACGCTCGAGACCGTGAGCAACGCGGGCACGCACCTCATCGGCGCCGCGACCTACGCCCGCTGGGCCACGTTCTGGCCCAGCGCCTCCGGGCCGTTCGCCAAGCCGATGAACGAGATCCCCAAGGTCGTGTTCTCGAACTCACTCACGTCCGCGGACTCGGCCCGAGACGACAATTGCCACCGGCGACCTGGCCGAAGCCGTCACGCGGCTCAAGCAGGAGCGCTCCGGCGGATACCTGCTGGCGCAAGGCGGGACGCGATTCGCGCGGTCGCTCGTCGCGACCGGCCTGATCGACGAGTACCGGCTTGTCGTGCATCCGGTCGTCCTGGGCGCGGGCGACCGGCTCTTCGACACGCCGCTCACCATCAAGCCGATCAGCACCACGGCCTTCAGCCGCGGACCGTCGCCCACGCCTTCGCGGCGCACCCGTGATCGAGCCCGATCGGCAACCGGGAAGCGAACGCACGTCCCGCACACCCCCCTTGTCGCCAAACCGGCACGCGCAGGGACCGCTGCCGGATCGGGCTATGGCAGCAGCGCGACCGCTCATCCTGACGGCGCCTGGCTAGGTCAAGCCGAGACTGCTGGATGTCGATGAGGTTGTTGCACAAACCACTCAGGAACCTGGTGCATCAATTGGTCGCTGGGATAACAGTTAGTGGACCCGCCGGATGACGCACGGGATTGGGACAGCGCCCTCGATTGAGCCGGATTTCAACCTGTCTCTTCCCACCGTCATTCAAACAGTGACTACCCGACAGGTTTGTGCAACAGCCTCCGATCGAAGCGACACTCTGTGCCGGCTCCTGCTTACCGCGCAGTCGCAGCGCCGATGGTTGCTTACCGCGATTAGGCCGGCTTGCGCCCCGAGACGATCCAGACAGAGCCCGGACCGCGCACCGAGCCGTCCTCGGTGACGAACGGGGACAGAGCCTCGCGGATGTCAGCCGCGATCGTCGGACGGATTTCGTCGATCCGGTCGCCCCACTGACGAAGAATCTCCGCTGCCGGGCCGAGCGCCATGTTGACCTCGACCGCCTCGTCGAGTCCGCCTCCGATCTTGTACAGCAGGTCGCGGCGTGCGAGGCGAATGTCCTCGAAGCCGCCGTACTTGAGCTGCTCGGTGATGACGTCGGCATTGGCCATCGCGAAAGGGCCCGGCCCGCAGGTGGGGACGTCCGAATCCTCGGGGTGGTCGAGATATTTCTGAACGGCCAGCTCGGACCTATGCACCCACTCGTTGTCGATCTTCCGTCGCCAGACGATCAGGTTGATGATCGAGCCCGGCGCAAGGTGGCGGCAGACGTTGCGGAAGGCCGGCACCGGATGGGCGAAGAACATCACGCCGCAGCGACCGAAGGCATAGTCATAGGTGCCGCCGAGATCGTCTGTCTCGACGTCGGCGACGGCGAAGCTAACGTTGGCAGTGGCCTCGCGCTCAAGGTCGGCCTTGGCGACGGCGATCATCCGTGGCGCGACGTCGACCCCGCGGGCGCTGCCCTCCGGTCCGACCAACTCCGCCAGGCGAAAGGTCGTGTCGCCGAGGCCGCAGCCGATGTCGAGGCAGCGACCCCCGGGCGGCGGGGGGTGGAGCGCGCACGCAGCTTCGGCGACCGGTCGCAAAGCCGACTCGATTAGGTCGCGGTAGCGGAGCCAGACGTCGAACAGCGGCCCATCCCAAGCTGCGGTCTGCTCGACGTTGTCCTCCATCGCGCGAACCTGATCGTCTACCACGTTCAACCTGTCGGCCATCGGCCCCTCCGTAGTCAGCTGTCGGCCAAGTCTTGCATGCCGCTCGCCCGTACCAGAAGCGGCCCGCACCGCCTTACGGGCCCTCGTCCAGGGCCATCCGAGTAGAGCTGCCCGCGCGCGCAACCTGCCGCTCCGCAGCGCCCTTCGGCATGCGTCACTCTTACACGCGACGGTACGAGAGCAGGTAGCAGGAGGCCATCCGGCCTGCTCCCCGCAACTCGCCAACAGCGGGTACGTCGTGCGACGACCCGAACGACACCCTTGGCGCACCGCCTGGATAGCCCGCGCTATGGCGCGACGTTCTGGTTGATGTGGAAGAGATTGTCGGGATCGTAGGCCCGTTTGACCTGAATCAGGCGGTCGTAGTTTTGGCGGTAGTTGTCTCGAATTCGGCCGTAATCGTCGTCCTGCATGAAGTTGATGTAGCCGCCAGGCTCCGAATACGGCGACAAGGCCTCGTAATAGTCGCGTAGCCACCTGATCCGCTCGGAGTCGTTGGCTGGGTCGGTCCATCCAGCCAGGAACACCATCCCGTAGGTGGCGTCGCGGTAGGCGAAAGCCGTGTCGTTCGCTCCCACGCGATGGCAGGCGCCGTTGATGGGATACATGTGCATCGTGCAGGTCACCTCGGGGACCTGGGATCCATGCTCGACGTGGGCCGCAATCGCAGCGTCCGGAAGGTCCCTGACGAAGGCCCCTTTCCAATACGCACGGAGCCCCTTCGGATAGAGCGCGTCGAAGGCGCCGTTCAGCGCCGGATACGGCAGCGGACCGCTTCCGTTGGCAACGATTGGCGCGACGTCTCGGAACGGTTTCAGCACCTTCTCGGCTTGGTCGAGCGCACCGGCCCAGTGCACCACTACCAGGCATAGGGGGTCGCCGTGCCGGTCCTCCGGGATGAACGGCAACGGCGGAGCGATCTGGAATCCGGGGAAGCCACCGAACTCCTCCGGAGCCTCGCGGATGAATTCATCGAACATACGAAACACGGTGGCCGCGTCGTCCAGGTTGTAGAAGATCGGCCCGGCGAAAACTTGCTCGACCTCGCTGAGCCGATACTCAAACGAGGTCACGACGCCAAAGTTGCCACCCCCGCCGCGCAGACCCCAGAAGAGGTCCTCGTTGTCGCGTTCGCTCGCGGTTAGGAATCTCCCGTCCGCGGTCACGACATCCGCTGAGACCAGATTGTCGATCGACAGCCCGAGCGCGCGGTCCAGGTAGCCAATCCCTCCTCCCAGTGTGAGACCGGAGATGCCCGTCGTCGAGATGATCCCCCCGGTCGTCGCGAGACCGAAGGCGTGGGTCGCGTAGTTGAAGTCCCCCCACGTCGCTCCGGCATCGGCACGGGCCGTCTTGGTCGTCGGATCCACATGCACCGTGCGCATCTCCGACATGTCGATGACCACGCCTCCATCGTTTGTCCCGAACCCGGGCCCGCTGTGCCCGCCGCCGCGCACCGAGAGATCGAGTGCGTGCTCACGGGCGAAATGCACAGCAGCTATGACGTCGGCGACCTGCACGGCCTTCACGACCGCCAGCGGATGCCGGTCGAACATCCCGTTGTGCACCGCCCGGGCCTCGTCGTAGCCTTCGTCCGTGGCGGCGATCACTTGCGCACGCACCTGATCACGCAAGAGCTGAACGGCCTCGGTGTCGGGGGACGTCCCGGCTATGCCTGCCATTTCCTCACTCCTTCCGACGGTTTCCGCGCCTTCCGATAAATCCGGCGTACCGACAGAAGCACCTGAACGCTCTCATCGCGCCCTCCACGGACGGTTATACGCCTCTACCGAGTCGTACAGGGTTTTTTCTCGCGGCTCCCGCTTCGGGCTTAGAAGGGGAAGCGAGAGCAAGCGCTGATTCAAGGCGACGTGCAACTTGGCGGCGATGCTGCCCGTTGGCTGCCCGAATCGCCCCGAATCGCCCCCAATCCGCCCCTATCTGGCCGCGGCCCGGGGATATCCCGGAGAGGCCCAGACTCCCGCCGTTACAGGGAATCTGGGCTCTCCCGGCCGATCAGGGGCCTGTCGCCTTACAAGCAGGGGGTCACTGGTTCGAGTCCAGTACCGCCCATGCCCCGAAGTCCCTGCTATCCACTTTCTTCGGCGCTTAGCTGCGCTCGCGTTTTGCCAGCGTTGCCGCCTCGTCCACTACCAGCCATCCTGACCCTGGCGTAGACGCCTCTGTGAGAACGACGCCATAGACGTCGCGGGCCCGGTCGTGCGATACCCAGCCCTCACGAACGTCTTCGGCGACGGCCTCGGGATCGCGTGTGGTGGGCTCCCCGTAGCCCCCACCACCGCCCGTGCGCGACACAACTCGCTCGCCCGGAGCGATCTCCATCGCGGCGGCCATCGGGATATCGACTCGGTTTCCGTCGCGGTCGATCTTCCACCCGTCCGACGCCGCGCCGGCGCCGCCGCCCCGGACGCCTCGTGCCGGATTCTCGTGGCCTTCGAAGGTATAGGCGATCATCACCGGTAGATCCTTCGGTCCGTAGACCACCTCCGAGCCGAGCGCGCCGCGATGGCGGCCAGGGCCATCGGAGTCAGGGATCAACCGCTTGACGTGCACGTGGATCGGATATTTCTGCTCGTCGACCTCGGTGCTGTCGTGGTACATCAGCGACGCCGCTACCGGCAGGTAGTAGGTGGGCCAGCCGTCGGCCGATGGACCGCCCGGGCCGCCTGTGCTGCCGAGGAATATCTGGTTGACGTACGGAGCCCCGTCGAGCCTCGAGTCCTCACCGGAGATCACCGCGTAGGAGATCCCCATTCCGAGCGCGCCCTCGGCCAGGCCGAAGCCCTCTCCGAGTTCCGCGAAAGCCGCCTGCGTCAGACACACCAGCCGGTCGGCGATGTTCGTTGTCGCCATCGAGCACGAGTGCGGGAAGCGGGGGTTGCCGGCGATGCAGCCGTCGCGCAGGATCACGTTGATCCGCCTGAAGCTGCCCGCGTTGTGGGGCACGTCGGGGTCGATCGAGTTGAACACCCCGGTGATGACGTTGTTCGTAGCGCACGCGCGGGACTCGTTCAGACCGCCTGGATAGTTGTCGGGGTTGTCGCGCAGATCGAGCTCGATCGAGCCCTGGCCGGGATCGATCGTCACCTTGACGGTGAGCGGCACGCCATCCGGGACGCCCGGATATGGGTCGTGGGTGGCGCGTCCGGTCAGCTCGCCGGCCGGGAGTTGCCGCACCGCCTCGACCATCCGCCGCTCGCTGTAGTCAAACCACTCGCGGATAAACGCGCAGATCGTGTTGGGGCCGTACTGCCCGCAGAGCTCTTTCAGGCGACGTTCGCCGATCCGTGCCGCGCCGAGCGTCGCTAGGTAGTCCCCATACCACTGGTCGGGCACCCGAATGCGACGCCTGCACATGCGGATGATGTCCTCGACGTCACGGCGGTCGCGCTGCACCCGGACGCACGGGAAGATCAAGGCTCCTTCCGCGTAAACGTCGCGCGCGCCCGGCATGTAGGTGGTCGGGAGTGCGTTACCGCAGTCGGCCTGGTGGGACTTCGCGCAAGCGGTGAACATGTGCTTTCCCTCGAAGAACACCGGCACGAGGATCGCGTGATCAGCCGGATGGGTGTTGCCGATGTATGGATCGTTGTGGAGGAAGGCGTCGCCGTCGGAGAAGTCGGGGTGCAGCTCGGTCATCGCCTCGGCCAGGAACTCGGTGCCGATCACATGCACCGGAAGACCCTCGGCGGACGCGAGCAGCTCGTTGCCGGCGGTGATCAACGAGCAGGAGAAGTCGCGCGCCATATTGAGCACGGCCGAGCGCCCAGACCGCAGCAACGTGTTGGTCATCTCGCGCACGATGTTCTCGAAGCGGTTGCCCAGGACCGCCAACAGGACAGGATCGAAAGAGGTCGCCGGAACGCTCACCGTCCACCATCCTGTCGACTCATCAAGTAATCCCCCGTCTCGGTGATCGTTGCCAGCCACCCTGGATAGACCACAACTGTCGTCGTCGGCTCCTCGATGATCGCCGGCCCGGCGACGCTGTGTCCGGCCGAGAAGCCCTCCGCCCGGAAGCATCGCGTGTCGAGCGCTCCCGCTGCTCCGAACCACGCGTGGCGGACGGAGACCGGCTCGGGCGCGCGCGCCCCGTCGAGCCCGGCGCGCGCGAGCTCGGGTTTGGGAAGGCGCGCCGTCGCCCGTCCCTTCCAGTAGATGCACTCGATGTACTGTCCCGGCTCGCTGACGGCGAACACCCGCTCGTGGACACGATGAAATGCCTGCACCATCTCCTCGACGTCGGACTCGTCCTCGAACTGGCCCCTCGCCAGGGGCACCTCGAGCTCCCAGACCTGATACGGGTAGCGAGCCTCGACGAAGAACTCACTCGAGCGCTCCTCGACCGGAGTATGGAGCCGCGCGAAGAACTCATCGATCTGCTCCGCCAACTGTGCGAGCCCGGCGTTGACGGCCGCGGGGTCAAACCGGTTGGTGTCGGCACGCTGGCTGACGCTGAACTCGGTGACGATGTCGGAGAACAGGCCGCCGCACGCTGAAAGTGTTCCGGCGGTGCGCGGGACGAGCACCCGGTCACAGCCGAGCTCTTCGGCGATTCGGCCCATGGTCATGCCGCCGGCTCCTCCACCGGCGACCACCAGCGAGCCGCGCGGGTCGAGCCCCTCGTTGATCGTGATGTCCCCGATCGCACCGACCATGTGCTCGTTGGCGATCGTCAGCACCGCGTGCGCGGCGGTCTCGACATCCATGCCTAGCGGCTCGGCGATCTCGCGTCCGAGCACATCGCGTGCGGCGTCTGACGACAGGCGCATCCGGCCGCCCAGGAAGTAATCCGGGTCGATGTATCCGAGCACGAGCGCCGCGTCGGTCACCGTCGGTTCCGTCCCCCCGGTGGAGTAGCACGCCGGGCCCGGCTGGGCCCCCGCACTCTGCGGACCGACTCGCAGCAACCCGCCGGGATCAATCCACGCAATGCTGCCACCGCCCGCGCCAATGTTCTTGATGTCGACCGCCGACAGGCCGGTCATATGTCCCGTGAACTGCCCGCCGAGCCACGTCTCGCGGGTGAACTTGATGTAGCCGTCCCGTACCAGACTGACGTCGAAGCTCGTCCCCCCCATGTCACACACGATCACGTTTCGTTCATGCGGGGCGTAGACGCGGGCCGCGACCGGCGCCATCGCCGGCGCCGAGTTGACCGAGTAGACCGGTCGGGTCGCGACATCCGCAACGGTCAGCACGCCTCCGAACGACGTCCCGACGAGAAGTTCGCCCGCGAAGCCGGCGTGGCGCAGATCCACCTCCATCTCATCGAGGTGACTCTGCATGAGCGGCTTCAGGGACGCGTCGATCGCGGTCGACGACGCGCGACGGTACTCGCGGATGATTGGGTTCAGCCGATGCGAGAGCGTGAACGGCACGCCCGGCAGGTGCTCGGCGACCAGCTCACCGACTCGCTCCTCGTGCACCGGGTTGACGATCGACCACAGCAGACAGACCGCGACCGCCTCGACCTCCAGCTCGCGTACATGCGCGAGCGTCGCGACCAACGCTCGCTCGTCGAGCACAACCGTGACCCGACCCTCCGAGTCAATCCGCTCGCGTACCTCGAACGTCAGCCGCCGCGGCACGTAGGGCGCCGGATACGAGTGGCGGAAGTCAAACGGGTTGAGCTTGCCCCCTTCGCGCAGCACGAGGGTGTCTGGGTGACCCTCCGTGGTCAAGAACGCCGTTCGCGCCGTCGAGCCCGTCAGGATCGCGTTTGTGGCCCGCGTAGTCCCATAGATGAACACAGACGTTGCCGCCAGGAGCGCCTCGAGCGTCAGGCCCTGCTGCGCCGCGCCGTAGCGGAGCGCCTCCGCGATGCCATCAAAGACACGTTCCGGAGTCGTAGGGGCCTTGCTCACCCACAGCTCGCCGCCCGCCGCGTCCGCCACCACCACGTCCGTAAAGGTCCCGCCCGTGTCGACGGCGATCCGAAGGTTCATCGGTGACAATTGTGCGTCGTCGACGCCACACCAGCGGCTCGCCTGCACGTGGCGTGCGCCGGCCTCCTAGGGGACTGTCCCGCCTTCCGTGTATGCATGCCCTGCGAAGACTATTGGCGCGAGCGCCTGCTGGTCGGCCCGGCTCGTACCCAGGAAGTGGTGCGGCCCGTGGGCAGCGACGCCCGAGGAGGAGGGCCACTCAGCGCCTCGTGGAGCCGCCCGGACAGGGGCGGCTCCACGCGAAACGCTGATCGCTCAGTGACCTGTACTCGCCTTGAAGGCAGCCTTCAGATCGTCGATCTGGTTCGCCGCCGAGAAATCGTCGGCGAAATAGCTGTTGCCGTTCAGAACCAGACTATTGCCCGAGAGCGATGGGAGACCCAGGGTGGTGTCGATTTGCGCATCTGCGCTTCCACCCGGGCCACATCCGGTCGCGACCGGCACGGTAAACGAGGTATCCGTGGCCTGAGCGTTGAGAATCTCCAGGACTGCCGTGTTCGGGAAGCGGGTCGGATTCGGGTCAGGTACAAAGGCCAAGCTGCCCGACGTGATCGTCGGATTGAGCACGATCGGGTTGGCGTCCGAACCGA
The DNA here is from genome assembly GCA_963734775.1 of uncultured Solirubrobacterales bacterium. Lineage (GTDB taxonomy): Bacteria > Actinomycetota > Thermoleophilia > Solirubrobacterales > Solirubrobacteraceae > Palsa-465. The sequence continues at coordinate 139,787 of CAVTJE010000018.1, read as the reverse complement.
TGTAGCACTTGCCGCCCAATACCTGGTTGATCAGTTGGATCTTCACCGGCTGAGTGAACGTGGTGAGCTGGAAGTTCGTGATCGGGCCGGCAGGCCTGACCAACGCCGTCAACCCCGTGTGGCCGCTGTTGCTCGCCTTCCGGCAGAGCGCCTGGATTCCTGGGGTGCTGCCGGGGCACAGCAGCAGCACGGGCAGGCCGCCGGGCGTTAGCTCTGGCGAGTCCACGAGCGACCTGCCATCGGCAGGCATGACGGTGCCACCCTCGAACTGGCTGGAAACGGCGCCCGGCGGGCTCCAGACACCGAACTGCACGATGACCGGGTGCTTGATGGCAACTGGGACGCCGTGGATCGTGAACGTGCCCGAGGTATTGACCACTGCGATGCACCCCGTCGCGTCCCCGCCAACGGACCCTTCCATAACCGGATTGTTGACCGGGCAATCGGTGAACGGAGCATAGATACCGCCGGGCGCTGGATAACCGATCGACGGCGCGTTGAAGACATTGCGTCCGCCGTGCATCCCAAATGTCGACGGGTTCCCGGCAAGCGCCGGGCCCGCGACCACCCCGCAACACATCAGCGCTCCGACAAGCGTTGCGAGGGTCCGGCCGATCCTCGAACCGGAAAGTCATCAGCATCCTACCTTTCCCCCCCAGGGGCCTTGGGGGAATGTCCCTATCCTCGGCCGTGCCGACCCGGAGCCACTCGGCACTGAGCACCCCACCCAGACTTGTGAGGCGTGCACGGAGAGCATAATGGTAGCCATCACTTTTTCTATTTGTCAAGGGCTGTGTCAAGGGCTGGCGTTACCCTCGCGACTATGTCGACGTCACCGCGGCCGCAACCGCTGAAGCTTCCGCCCGGGCGCCACGGCATTCCACGCGACGAGGTGCGCCGGCACCAGCGCCTGCGCATGTTGGAGGCGATGGCTCGCACCGTCGGCGATAAGGGGTACCGCAGGACCACCATCCAAGATGTGCGCGACTACGCCGGTGTTTCGAGCAAGACGTTCTATGAGCACTTCGGCGACAAAGCAGACTGTTTCCTACAGGCCCACGACGCAGTCGTGGCGCGGGTCATGACCGTCGTTAGCAAGGAGTACTCGCGCGGGTCACGATGGCCCGATCGACTGGAGCGCGGACTGTCGGCGTTTCTTGGCTACCTCGGCCGCGAGCCGGGCCTTGCGCGTATGGCGATGGTCGAGAGTCGCGCGGCGGGCCCCAGGGCACGTGAACACTACGAGGAGGCCGTACGCGGATTCGACACCTTTTTCAAGGACGGTCAGCGGGACTCCCCCCACCCCGAGCGCCTGCCACCTCATCTCTCGGAGGCCGTGGTCGGGGGGATGACCGCGATCCTCTACCAATACCTCGTCACGGACCAGGCAGAAGCCATCCCGCGGTTGCTTCCCGATCTGCTCTACTGCAGCCTGGTCCCCTATATAGGCCACGCCGCCGCGACGCGGGCGGCCCGTTCGGCCGCCGCAAAACTTCCCGAAATGGCGTCTGTGACGGACGCCGCCGCGCCGGGCACGGCCGTGGTCAACCGAGGCTCCGGCCGTCGCCGCGGTCAGCCGACACCGATGCCAGCTATGGGACGGCAACTCCCCCGCGGACCGCACACGCTCCCACGGCGCTTCGTCGTCCTCAATCAACGGGAGCGCCTGATCGACGCGATGATGAGCACGGTGGCCTCCGACGGCTATGCCCGTACGACCGTCGAGGCGGTCCTGCGCCGGGCGGGGGTTTCCCGCGTGACCTTCTATGAGCAGTTCGCTGACAAGGAAGATTGCTTCCTCCAGGCGTACGAGGCCGCGTTGGGCGGACTGACGGCAGTCGTGGCTGACGCCTCCTCCCAGGCGGCACCTTGGCCCGAGCAAATTCGTCTCGCGCTCGATGCCCTACTCGAGGCGTTGTCCAATGATCGCGATCTGGCGCGCGTGGTAATGGTCGAGGTCCTGGCCGCCGGACCACGTGCAATCGGGCGCTACACAGACGCCTTGACCAACTTCGTTCCGTTGCTCGCCATCGGCCGAACCGAGACTCGGAACGGACCCCAGCTTCCCCCTCAGGCGGAACGAGTCATCGTGGGCGGCCTGGCGACGCTTGTTCACAACCGGGTTGCGGCAGGCACAGTCGAAGATCTCCAAGTTCTGCTGCCAGACCTTCTCTACTTCGCGCTCGTCCCGTTCGTCGGCTCGGCCCAGGCCGCCAAAGTCGCAGGCGAAGCGTGAAGGCACTGTGTGCGTCACAGCTGGCTGGGGCTCGTCGACTTCTGATGACACGGCCGGTGATCGTGGCGCATTTCGAGCCTTAGACTCGGTTGACGACAGGGGCCATGGCTGAGTTGGGAGAGCGCCTGCCTCACAAGCAGGAGTCACTGGTTCGAGTCCAGTACCCGCCACTCGAGAACCGCCTGACGAGCGGGTGCAAGTGGTATGTTTCGGGAAGGAAGGGACGGCCGCCGTGGATCGCCCGTGTACGCGGCGATCTCGTCTGTCGGATGGTCGCTTGGGCGCTTGCAGTGTCAGCGGGTACGTCTATCACGTAGCTCCAATTTCTGGGGGGAGGACAATGAGCGACGAACGCACCGGCTTGGGAAGCGACGGTCAATCTGTGCTCGAGGACCTGTTGGCGACGCCGGTGGGCCGGCGGTGGGCACTGAAGGCCGGATTGGGATCAGCCGCGGCGCTTGGCGTGGGTCTCCACGCTGAGACAGGCTCGGCACTCACCGCGCCGAGGCGCCCATCGCGGCGGGTTGAGAGGACGGACCTGCACTTCGTGTTTGGGCATGTGCACGGCGTGAGCGGGCTGACGCTCGTCGCGAACGGGCAGCGCATTTTGCTGTCCCGCCACACGAAAGTATCAAGGGCGGCGCTGAAGCGGCGAGGCGGACTATGGAGGCATCGCCGACCTATCGAAGCTCTCGCATTACGTCGAGGGTGTGAGGCTGCCGGCGGGTCGCGCGCTGTTGATCTCGGTGCACGGCAAGCGCGGACGGCGCGAGGTCGTGGTCGGACAGATGATGCGCGCGCCACGCGCGTCGACGCTTGCCTTTGCCAGGTCGACGCGCCGCCGGACTGGGTCCTACCGGCACGCCCTCGGTTCGCCCCGGCGGCTCGCGGCGCTCGGGCTCAAGCACTCGCAGATTCACTCGGCGGAGCAGGTTGCGCAGCTCGAGACGATCCTCGACACCTATACGTCCGCGTCCGGCTTCGTGTCACTGCATCCGAACATCGCGAACAAGACCCTCGGCCCGGAGACCAACGCGGTGCTTGGGGCGACAAGCGCGGTGGGGTCGCTCGGGAAGTACATCCAGAAGCTGGGGCTTAGTGGGATTGACTACCTCACCCTCGAGCAGGCCACGAATCCTGGCGGCAGCGCCACGCAGATCACGATCAACGGAACGAGCGCGCCGTTGAAGACTTACCAGCTCTACAAAGACCCAACCCGCAAGCTGGCGCCGTTGGTGAGCTCGGCGGTGACGGCCGGGATCCGCGCGGTCCGCAACAACAACAGCCTGGGCGCGGTTATCGACCAGCCGCTTGACCAGGACCCCGCCGCGTCGACGCAGACTTGGGTGCAGCCGGAGGGCGTGCTCCCTCAGGCCCAACCGGTTCCCCGGTCGAAGCGGGTGGGTGCCACATTCTCACCTTCCATTAAGAACACGGGGTTTTATTTCGGGACCCAGACGGTGGTCGACAGCTTCACCCCGAGCCAGGTTCAGCTGACGCTGTACAACAACTTCGTGCGCTGGGTGTGGGTCTATGTCCAGTATCTGGGCAAAGACAACGAGAACCTGTCGGCCAACGCCGAATCCCACATGGCCGGATACGAAGTATGCGCAGTCGCTCGGAGTGCTGCCGCAGGTGTTTACAGTGCTCGGCGTCCCGCTCTGGGACACAAATCAAATCAACGTCACGCTGAACTTCCCGCAGGGCGCTCACACGGCCCGGATCCTGTTCTGCGGCCTCGGGAGCGACCTCCTTGACGGAAGCTGGAGTCAGTACTTCCCGGCCGACGCGTACCCGGACGCGATCGCCCCCCAGGACGAGGTGCTGTTCTCATCGCTGTTCACCGGGATCGCGACGATCGGCCTCACGGTGTTCGCGCTCGGCACGGACATCGAGCTCAGTTCGACCTGGGCCGAGATCCGCACCTACGTCAGCAGTTGGCTGAGTGCGGCTTCCCTCCCGCTCGTACAGGCGCTGACGCGCTCCCTGGTTCTGGTCGGTTCAGAAATCCTCGCGACGTCGGTCGCCGCAGGGGTCGCGACGCGTGACAGCATCAACGCCAACGGCGGCGACCAGAACATCTGGACCACCCTGCTGCCGCTCGCCACGGCGATCCCGAAGTTGCTGTTCACGCCCGGCGCCGCTGAGTTCTGGATCAACCTCGCCGACATCATCGCCGGCGATGAAGCGGGCGACAAGTTGCTTGATGCAATTCCGATCTTCGGCCAGGTTTTCTCCATTCTGTCCGCGGTGGGGGATGCGTTGACGTTGGCGGAGGTGTGTGCGGAGACGATTGTGTGCCCGTGGGTGATTGAGAATGAGGTCGCGTTGACGTATCCGGCGACGGTGACGGTTAATCGTGATCCGCGGGATTCGACGTTCCCGAAGACGGCGGTGTCGTATTCGTTGACGGCGATGGTTGATGGGGCGTTGGCGTCGGATCCGTTTACCGGTACGGTGAATCCGAATGGGGTGGCTGCGCCGGGTCCGTTGGTGTTGCCGGTGACGGCGCCGTTCGGGGGTGACACGATTCAGTGGAGCGTGGTGTTTTTGAACTCCCGGGGGGTGCAGGTGGGGACGGGGGTCTCGGCGCAGTTCACGAATAATGATCCGGCGAATCCGCCGGCTGCGGTGCCGATCACGATCACCGAGCTTGAGGTGCCGGTTGATTCGCAAACAGTGTTCAAGCGGAGGGTCACGACGGGGTATAGCGCGGCGGCGGGGGGCTATACGTGGTCTGATGGGATCGTCGACCTCGGGCACGGTCTTGAGCACCGGGATTCAGGACGTCGTCTCGACGACGGTCTCGACGTTGGCGGGTGTGGCGGGGGTGGTGTGGGAGCAGAACGACAGTTACTACATCCGGGGGGTGCCGGTGGCGGAGAGCGGCGCGACGATCTCGCTCGGTAAGGCGACGAATGAGGGGTATTCGCGGCGTCCGTTCCTGCTGTTCGACGCGTTCGTGGGCAAAACCGATCAGGGCAATCATGTGTTGTTGGAGCCCGATCCGAGCACTGAGGCCTACGAGGTGCGCAAGGTGGTGCTCGATCCCGTGACTGGGGCACCGACGTGGGATCCGACAACGTCCTACGGAACGTTTTTGCTGCCGGTATCTGCGGCGGCGTTGCATTCCTCGGGACGGGTCGTGGCGGTACATACCGACAGTGGCCGGTTTGCGTGGCTAAAGCCGGTGAACACGGCGCTGCCGCCGTTGGCGGCGTATAGCGCGGGTCCGGGGACGCAGGTGGGGTTGCTGGGCTCGCCGATCGCGATCGCGGTCACCAACCCGGGCGTGGTGATCGTGCTCGAGGCGACTGGCCCGAACGGACCGCAGCTCTCAGCGTTCGATCTCAACGGCAACCCGGTGCGGTACTTCCAGCCGCCGGTGACCCGGCGAGCGCTGGTCGCTGACGCGCGGCGCCGGCCCGGCGCGGCCGGGCGGGGCAAGTACACGCTGACGTTGGTCTCGTCGGGGACGTATCTCGACCTGGCGGTCGACGGCTCCGGGCAGATCTACTTGCTCTACTACGCCGGGGACGGGTCCGCGGCGGGCGACTATCGCGTCGACGTCTACACCCCGACCGGCACCGCCCTGGACACCCACAGCCCGGGGGTCAACGTCCCGCATCTCGCGATCGACTACTGGCGCAGCATCTACGCCGCCAACTACGACCCGCTGGTCAATATCGCCACCGGCCAGCCCCACATCGGTCCCGCGCTCGGCGTCGCCGAACCATCCCTGAGCCGCTTCGACCCCGAAGAACTCATCGGCAAACCTCCCAAAAAGCACCGCGACAAACACCACCTCCAGAAGCGCCACCGCCACCACCAGGTCAAGTGAGCGCTCGCGCTCCCTCGATCGTAGGCAGCACCGTTTGGCGATGGTGGTATGCCGCGGCTCACGAGGGGTTCAACCGATCTCTCGAGGCTCTCGGCCGAGGCGGAATCGGTGATCTCCTCCGCGATTGGCGCGTCTGATGGGCGGTTTGCGCCGAGCCGTTCGCGGGATGGGTTCGGACTCACGGGAGGAGGTGTGGGCGTGGCACTGGGTGGCGGCGGGGTCCGGCTCAACGACGAGGGGGGCCGCTGACGTCACGGTCGGCTCCGTATAGTTCACCGAGTGAGTGGGGAATCCCGTTCCGGCGACCTAGACTCTCGCCTCGAGGAGCTCGTCGAGGCCGGAGTCGCCGGCGTCACGATCGTGTGGTCAGACAACAACGGGATTCCCAGGTCTCGGACCGTACCCACCGCTCGACTTGCAGAGGTGACCGCGCGGGGCGTGGGTGTGACGGCGCTATTCGCCGTGTTCGACTCGCACGACGGGATCACGTTTGCGCACGAGGGTCTCTCGACGCCCTCGGGAGACGTTCGGCTGCTCCCCGTGCTCGATCGTCTCCAGCCCCTTGCGGGCCAGCCCGCCTTCGCCTGGGTACCCGGGCGCCAGCTCGCAGCCGACGGTTCAGCCTGGCCATATGACCAGCGAGGAATACTGGAGGCACAGGTGGCGCGGGCCGGACAACTCGGTCTCGAGGCGCGGGCGGGATACGAGGTCGAGTTCTTCATCGGCCGTGACAGCCACGACGTCGAGCCCGCGCATGATGGACCCGCCTACAGTCCCCATGCACTGCTGCGGGTCGATGAGTTCGTTGCCCAGCTGCTGCACGATCTTGAAGCCAACGGCCTGCGGATCGGCCAGCTGCACGCCGAGTATGGCCTGGCGCAGGTTGAACTCAGCCTCGCAGCGTCGGACCCCGTCAGTGCCGCTGATGACCAGATGCTGGCGCGTCAGACCATTCACGCCGCTGCGCGCGCACACGGATTGCGCGTGAGCTTCGCGCCGCTGGTCACCGCCGAGGGAGTGGGGAACGGCTGGCACATCCACTCCTCACTCTGGCGTGGAGGCGAAAACCTGCTCGCGGGGGACAAGTCTCCCGGCCCGGAGGGCGCCAGCTACATCGCCGGGCTATTGCGAGATCTCCCCGCGATCGTGGCAATGAGCGCCCCCAGTGTGCCCTCGCTCGCTCGTCTGCGTCCCGGCTACTTCGCCAGCGCCTACGGGTTTTGGGGAGTGGAGAATCGAGAAGCAGCGCTGCGCTACGTACCTTCCTCGCAACTGCTCGGCTCCTCCCACGCAAACGTCGAGCTGAAGCCGTCCGATGCCTCCGCCAACCCGTACTTAGCGCTGGCGACACTGATCGCGGCGGGCATCGCTGGAGTCGAGGACGAGCTTCGCCTCCCCGAACCGATTGCCCAGGACCCCGGGCAGTGGACCGAAGACGAGCGCCGAGGCGCCGGGATTGCGCCTCTCGCATCAACTCCGCAACAGCAGGAACGGGCGTTGCTCGACAGCGAACTAATCCGCGCGGTGCTCGGCGAACCGCTCCTCGGCGCCTTTCTCGCTGTTCGCCGAGCGGACGCACAATGGGCGGCCGAGCGACCGCTCGAAGAAGTCGTTTCAGCCCACCTCTGGCGTTATTGAGCGGTCGCGAGTAGAGCCGTTGCGACGGCGCAGTCCGGTCTCATCGACATGGGGATGCGTCCGCTCGGCTGCGGTCAGGCCGTGGAGAAGCTGTATCGCGACCGAGCCCTCGCCGACTGCCGAAGCGATCCGCTTTACCGAGCCGTGTCTAACGTCGCCGGCGGCGAGAACCCCCGGCATGCTCGTCTCGAGCAGAAGCGGGCGCCGATCCAGTGACCATGGGCGTTCCTCGCCGAGATCCCCACCGGTGAGTACGAACCCGCTCTGATCGCGGGCGATCTCGGGCGGCAGCCAGCCCGTGTTCGGCCGCGCCCCGATCATGACAAACAGCGCATCGGCCGGCAAAGTCTCCTCGACGCTCTCCCCGCGCTTGCGGAACACCAGGTGCTCGAGCGACCCATCGCCGCCACCACCCGTTAGCTCGGTCCCGAGCCGGACCCGCAGGTTGGGCGTCGCCTCGACCTCGCGAGCCAGGTAGCTCGACATACCGGCGTTGAGCGATTGCGCGCGCACGACAAGCGTGACCTGGCGGGCGTGTCGAGCGAGATACAGGGCCGCTTGTCCGGCGGAGTTGGCGCCCCCGACGACGTAGACGTCGCGTCCCGACATCGCCTGCGCCTCCGAGGCCGGGCCGCCGTAGAAGACCCCGACGCCATTCAGAGCCTCGAGCGCCGGAACCCCGATCCGACGGTAACTTGCGCCACCCGCGAGCAGCACGGCGCGGCTGCGTATCCGCTCGCCGTCGGCGAGGGTCACGACCAGCCGATCGTGAACACGCTGTAGGTCGGTCACCCCTTGCATGAATGCGAATCGCGCCCCGAAGACCCACGCCTGTTGGTAGGCGTCCTGAGCCAGCCGGCGGCCAGTCACCCCCCGAGGGAAGCCGAGGTAATTGCGAATCAGCGAACTGGAGGTCGCCTGGCCCCCGATCCCACCCTCGTCGACGACGAGGGTTGCCAATCCTTCAGACGCGCCGTATACCGCCGCCGACAGGCCGGCAGGTCCGGCGCCGACGATGACGAGGTCGAAATCCATCTGCTCCGCATCCACTGACGAACCCGTTGCTTTCGCCAGCTCGGCATTCGTTGGGTCGGCCAGGACCGTGCCGTCCGGAAACACGACGATCGGGAGCCTTGCTCCGTTGGTGGCTCCGGCAACATGTGCGCGTCCGTCATGCGAGTCAGCCAGACAGAAGGAGTGGGGCATCGCGCATCGCCCGAGCAGATTCCTCAGCTCATAGGCTCGGCCTGACCACGACTCCGCAACCACGTGGATCGTGTGTGGCGAGGTTCGTCTCGCCTCGGCCCAATCGAGGAGGAGCCCGGAGATCGCCTGGTGGAAGAGCTCGTCAGGCGATGTAGATGGTCTGATCAGATAATGGTCGATACGACCATGAGCGATCGCGTCGAAGATCGCCTCGCCCGTCGCTCGCTGCCCCCACGCGCCCCACTCGATCAGGAGCACTCGCTTGGCGTGCGGATGGAGGTGCCGCGCCTGGTCGAGCAAGTCGCTCCCGGTCATTCCGGACAGCCTTTCGCCGGCGAGAACCAGCGCCACCTCCTCGCCGGCGGCCGCGAGCTGCCTGAGACACGCCCGCGCCTCGTGAGCGGCCGTCGTGCACATGATGCGGTAATGCCGCGCGTAGCGATCGCGCAGCTCGCGCTCGACGTCGCGCAGCGCGCCCAAATCCTCGTCGACGGCGACAATGGCGGCGGACACGCGAGCAGCTTGCCGCCTGACCGCCTCGCCTCCAATGGGTGCAGAGCCCCATTTTTCCGGCGGATAGGCGGCCTACGGTGACGACGCCGTCAACTCGTGTTGGCGGAGGGCCAGGGCGACGAGCACCAGATCGTCGGGACGATGCACGTCAAGTCCAGTGTGCTCGTGAATCTGCCGGAGCCGGTAGTCGAGCGTGTTTGGGTGCACGTGCAGACGCTGCGCGGCGCGACGGCGGTCGAGCCCCGAATCTAGGTAAGCGACCAGCGTCTCGAGCAGATCGGCGGCTCGCTGCGGGCGGTGGTCCCCGAGTGCGCCGAGCACGCGATGGTGGAGGGCGTCGGCCACACGCGGCGCGCTGGCCAGGAGGAGTTCAGGCAACAGCTCGTCGACCCCGATCGTCCCCGTACGTCCGAGCCGTCTCCCCAGGTCCGCCAGCAGGCGCATGTCATCGAGCGAGCTGGCCAGGGTCGACCGGGGTGTGGCTGGTGCAAGCGCCACCACCACGCCCTCGACCAGGGCCGGCGGGAGCGGAGCCTCCCCGTCTGGTGCGAGCCCGGCCACCCGTGCGCCCTCGGTGAGGGCCAGAATGCCCTGTCCGCGCAGTGCCGAGGCCAGCTCCGAGTGGCGGCGCGCGAGCGCGCCCGGCACTGCGGCCGCGAACGGTCGATACCGGTCTGAGAGCGGCAGGCCGAGTTGCTCGGCGAGAGCGCGGAGCTCGGTCGGCGGCGTGCCTCCCTCGACGAGCGTGTCGAGCAGGCTGCGCAGCTGGCGCTCCTCTTCCGACACCAGGTGCTGGCGCTCCTCGAGGTAGGCCTGCGAGACGGCGGCGGACACCCTGTCGATGTAGTCCAGCAGCAGCTCGGCGCCGTGCAGGAGTGATGACCGTTCATGTGGCAGCGCTGCCTCCTCCAGGGCGTTCCAACCGATACGACCGCCGAGCCGGTAGGCGTGCAGCAGATCCTCGAGCGGCATCCCCTCGGTGGCGCGATCCTTGGCCGAGCGGCGGAACGCCGCCAGGTCCTCGTCGCTCGGTCCCTCGCCGTCGAGCAGGTAGCGGAAGAACAGGTCGACGTTGCGGCGCGAGATATCGAGGATCTGTCCCGCCAGGACGGGCTGCGGCAGTCGACGGTAGCCGGCGATGCGATCGCTGAACCGGGTGACCATGCGCTCGGCAAGGTCGCCCGGACTCACCCGCTGGATGATCGCGGCGAGCGCGTCGCGGTCGCTGGTTGGCTTCGCGTCAGTCGAGCGTTTGTGACTTATCACAACGATCGCGGACGAAGTCAGTGGCGAATCCCATTGTCAGGGGGGCGATCACCACCGTATCTTATGGTTCAGCACAAGCAGGAGGTATGGAGAATGGGGAAGGGAACCGCATGGCTGGCTGCTGTCGGCTGTGCCATGTTGCTGATTGCCGCACCCGCTCAGGCGAAGAGCCACGGCAAGGTCGGCTCGCCGCCACCGACCGGCGGTCAGACGTGCGACCCCATCGATCCCTCGCTCTGTCTGCTGCCTTGGCCGAACGACTTCTTCACTCGGCCCGATCGCTCTACGCCAACGGGGCTGCGTCTGGCCATCAATCCGCAGGCGACACCCCGCAACGCGGCGGGGCAGCCGATCGACCCGACCGACTGGAACCGGCTCGACGGCTTCAGCCCCGGGTCGCCGATCGTCACGCACGTCCCGGGCATGGACACCCCCCAGGCCTTCGCGAAAACCGACCCGCCGACCAACACCGACATCCAACGCAGCCTGGACCGCGGTTCGCCGATCGTCGTGATCGATGCGACGACGGGCCGTCGCTGGCCGGTCTGGGCCGAGCTCGACCGGTCGGTTGATCTGGACGGCAACTCGCCCCCGCCGGCTCAGACCGCGTTGATCATCCGCCCGGCGAGGAACCTCGCCGAGGGTCACCGCTACATCGTCGCTCTGCGCGACATGCGCAACGCGCAGGGCAACGTGATCCAGCCCCAATCGGCATTCGCCAAGATCGCGCGAGGGCAAGGTAAACCCTCCGCCCGCGCCCGCTACTACCGTCAACACATCTTCCCGCAGCTCGGGCGGGCCGGAATCTCCAAGCGGTCGCTCTATCTCGCCTGGGACTTCACGGTCGCCAGCCGTCAGAGCCTTACCGACACGATCCTCTTCATGCGCAACAACGCGCTGGCCAAGCTGGGTGACCGGACGCCGGGTGACGGAATGGTCCAGGGTCGGGCGCCGCGATTCGTGATCGACAGCTGCACTGTGGCGGTCACACCGGCACCGTCCGGATGCACGACGACCAACACGCTCGATCCTCGCGTGTACGCGCACGTGGCGGGCCACGTTGTCGTTCCCTGCTACCTCAATGCCGCCGGGTGCCCGCCGGGCTCGCGCTTTCATTACTCAGGGGGCCGCGCAACGCTGCCGACGCCGACGCCGGGGAACACGATCAACGCCAACTTCGAGTGCAACATCCCAATCGGCGCGAAGAACGGCAAGGCGTTCCGGCCGCTGCTCAACGGCCACGGCCTGTTCGGCACGGCCGATCAGGTGAACAGTGACGAGCTCTACGCGCTGGGGAGCTTCGGCCTGATGGCCTGCGCGACCGACGAGATCGGGATGGCGGAGGAGGACGTCCCGAATGCGATCGCGTCGTTGCAGAATCTCTCGCAGTTCCCCTCGATGCCTGATCGGCTCCAGCAGGGATTGATCGACTTCCTCTATCTCGGCCGGGACCTGATCAACCCGCGCGGGTTCTGTTCGACCGGTGTCTTCCGCGTCGACGGGAAGTGTGTGATCAACACCTCACACCTCTTCTATGACGGCGGCAGTCAGGGTGCGATCTTTGGCGGCGCGCTCACCGCGATTGACCCTGACTTCACCCGTGCCGCGCTCAATGTCGCGGGCATGGACTACGCGTTACTGCTCACGAGGAGCAGCGACTTCCCCGAGTTCGCTCAGGTCTTCTACCGCGCGTACCCGAACCCGCTCGACCGCGCGATGCTGTTCTCGTTTATTCAGAACCTCTGGGACCACGGCGAAACGGACGGTTACGCGGAGCACCTGACGAGCGACCCGCTGCCGGGTACCCCGCTCCACTCGGTGCTGATGACAGTTGCCTTCGGTGACCACCAGGTGACGAACTGGGCCAGCGAGATAGAGGCGCGCACGATCGGCGCCCGCCTGCGCAAGCCGGTGCTCGACCCTGGTCGGTATCCGGGTCCGACGCCCTATTGGGGCATCCCGCGGATCCGATCGTTCCCGTTCAGCGGCAGGGCCGCGATGGTGGTGGGTGACCTCGGACCGTTGCGTCCGTGCCCCAATGACGGCGTGACCGTCTGCGAGGGGTCCCTGGCCGGAACGCCGCCGCCGCCGCTCGACAACAACGCCAATACTCAGGGCGTCGATCCTCACGGGCCGGACTGGGCCTCGTTCCCCGAGGGCGAGTTCGCGATCGGCCACTGGTTGCGGCCGCACGGGTTCCTCCCGGCCGTCTGTGACAACCGCCCGTGCTACATGGCCGGGTGGAACGGACCCTAATCGGCTCAGCCTGATGGGCGCAGCTGCCCCGGCATCGGACGAGCGGACAAGAAAAACGGGACCCTTGGCTCGGCCAAGAGTCCCGTTGTCTACGCCTCTGAAGGCCCCGATGCTCTGCGTTACTTCTTGCCCTTGGGCTTGGTGAGTTTGACGGTGAAGTTGAGTTTGCTCTTGTTCTTGGAGTATTTACCGTAGCCGGGTTTGAATTGCTTGCCGGTCCAGCCGGGGATCTTCCCGTTGTACTTGTTGAGGAAGGTCTTGAAGAAGTTGCTGGCCGCTCGAGCACGAGAGATTCGGGCTCGTGATGTTGTACTGGCCAGCGGGGAGGGTGACTCCTCCGGAGTGGTCGTTGTGCAGGACGGTGAAGCTGATGCCCTTGCACGACGCTGTTGCGCCGAGCTTGGTGAGTTTGACGGTGAAGTTGAGCTTGCTCTTGTTCTTGGAGTATTTGCCGTAGCCGGGTTTGAATTGCTTGCCGGTCCAGCCGGGGATCTTCCCGTTGTACTTGTTGAGGAAGGTCTTGAAGAAGCTGGAGGCGCCCGAGCACGAGATGTTCGGGCTCGTGATGTTGTACTGCCCGTGGGGCAGGGTCACGCCTCCGGAGTGGTCGTTGTGCAGGACGGTGAAGCTGATGCCCTTGCACGACGCACTCGAACTGGCAAAGGCGCTGGCGGCGAACGTGCTCGCGCCCGCGAGGAGGAGCGCGATCGACACAGTGGCGACGATCGGGCTACGTTTGAGGTGTCTCATCGGCCGAGTATAAGTTCGTGGGTCGTCGCCGCGGCCTTCCCTGCCGGCGCCGGTTGTCATGTACCTGACCTTCCGGGCTGTAAAAGCAACGCTTGTAAAAAGAAATAGGTTCACAAGCGCGTTGGCGGGAGGGTTAGCCCCCGAGCGGATCTGACCGTCGCCGTCCCCGGCGGTTGGCCCTACGAGATAGACCTCATTTTGTCGCGGCGCCTTGCATCGTCGAAGGCGGGGTCATTGGCGCTGGGGTCGTCTGCATAGTCGAAGGCGGGTTCATCGGCGCTGGAGCCATTGTCGCGGCGGGCGCGCTCGTGGTCGGAGCGGGCGCCGGCGGAGGCGGAGGAGCGATGACGGTAAAGCTCACGCTTGCTTTCACGGTGCGACGCGACGCGAGCGCGACCACGAGATGCTGGTGACCGGCCGCGAGCCCGTGGAAGGTCAACCGAGCGGAGCCCACGCGAGTGAGCCGTCCGCCCAAGATGTACCTGAAGCCTCTCTGTCCCCCGGCCTTAGCTCCGGTGAGCGAAAGGCGGACGGTGAGGGTCTGCTTCGTGTGCGCGCCACGCCGAGGCGAGACGATCCGCAGATGCGGGGGTGGCGCTGGCGTCGGCGCTCGTGGTCCGTGGACGTGCTGGCAGCGGCGACGTTGGTCGTCGTCGTGGGCTGGCTCGAGTGCCCGGCGCCGCAGGCCGCCAGGCCGAGCGCAAGAATCGAGGCGCCGATCGAGGGCCAAACCTCGGGTCCTGCGCGGTGTGGTCGGGGCGACAGTTCGCTGGGGCTGGTGGATCATTTGCCGTCAGCTTCCTTACGGCTCTATGGACATCCCCGGCCGCTGATTCCTTCCCGACGCACTGGCGCCCGCAGCGCCGCCCTCGATGCGACCCGAGCGTGGTCAGAAAACCGGCGGTATCTACCGCTAGCTGACCAGCCCCGGATGTGTTCGCGGGTCAGGCGGCCGAGGGCTGCATCGATGCCGCGCTCGCGTAGACGAGAAACACGTGCTTTCCCTCCTGGACGAGCTCGCCGCGCTGGTTGTTGATCTCGAACTCGAACTCCACGATCCCGCGACCTCCGTCGGACAGCAGCCGGGTCGAGGCGACGCGAATCACGGCGCCGATCGTGTCGCCGAAACGGACAGGGCCCTTGAAGCGCCACTCCACCCCCAGCAACAGCGCCGTGCCCTCGATCACGTCGACCCGACTGAGGAAGCCGCCCGACATGGCCAGACCGAGGAGACCGTGGGCGATCCGCTCACCGAACGGCAACCGGGCCGACAGCTCGGTGTCAGTGTGGATCGGGTTCGTGTCGCCCGAGAGCGCCGCGAAGGCGACCACGTCGGCCTCGGTAACCGTGCGTGCGGCAGGCCGGTACTCGGTGCCGGCGACGAAGTCATGGAAGTACTGGGGCAAGGATCACCTCACTGATATCTCGTGCGCCGATCAGGGAACTGCCGCTCCATCTGACGGCGTATCCGCCGCCGTGCCCGTCACGATCGTCGAGCTCGACCTGCGACCAGCGAACGATCTCGCCGGCGCGACGACCTCGCAGACGGCGACGCCGCTGGCCAGACCGATGGGCAGGGAGCCATTTCGGAGCGACTGGCGGGCGGGAAGAGCCTCCCCGCGGACCGTGTAGCCACCCTCCCCGTCGAGCACCTCGCCGGGCTTCAGATCGCGCTTTGCCACCGCCACCACGTCGCCGACAAACGCCTCCGAGGTCCCGGTGGGTTCGCCACGGAGGGCCACGCTGGCCACGCGTGACGCCGAGCTCGAGCCCGATGAAATGCACGGGCCGGTAGAGCACCGCGTAGCGGCCGGTGTCGTCAGTCAGCACACCGTAGTCGGCGAAGCGCTCCGCAACGAAGTCATCGCCCGCGCGGATCGCGACGAACACGCCCCAACGGAGGTCCCGCCCCACCGAGTCACCGTTTCGCCGCAGGCTCGAGACAACTTCGACGACCGGCGTCCGGTCAAGCTCGCCTCCATCGGCGCGCGGTCGTAGGACCGCGGGCAGCTCGTCCACGCTCGCCGCCGGAAAGCCGAGTCCGCCCGACGGGGGCTCCAGCCCGGTCGCGTTCGCGACGGCCGCCATCTCGATGGCAGATTTGGTGCCGTCGAGAAACGAGTTGTACATCTTCGGGTTGTAGCCGGCCTTCCGTGCCCGCTCGGCGCTCAACCCGTAGTGATCCCATACCGTGTGCGGCGTCGAGACTCGGTAGCTCGGTAGGTAACGAGTCCCCTTGCCCGCCGCCACGATCTCCATCCCGCACGTGCGGGCCCAGTCGACGAGCTCGCAGATAAGTGCCGGCTGGTCGCCGTAGGCGAGCGAGTACAGCACCCCCGCCTCGGCCGCGCGACGCGCGAGCAGTGGCCCGGCCAGGACGTCGGCCTCGACGTTGACCATCACCACGTGCGCGCGCGCCTCGATGCCGGCGAGCGCGTGCTTGACCCCGACCGCCGGGTCTCCGGTGGCCTCGACGAGCACGTCGATCGAGCCGTCGTCGAGAACCCCAGCCAGCCGATCGGTGACCCACGTCAGCCCGCGCTCGCATGCGTCGGACACGTCGGTCGCGTCAAATGCCCCCTTCGGCCACCCCACGGACACGAGGCGTTCCGTCGCCCGCCGCGGATCGAGATCGACCACGGCAGCAATATGGACTCCCGTCGTGCGGCGCGCCTGGGCCAGGAACATCAGCGCGAACGTCCCGGCGCCCACGACCGCGACGCGGACAGGACGCCCCTCGGAAGCGCGCCGCACCAATGCCCGGTGGAGACTCATCGGCCAATCCTATGCACGCCCGTCAGCGCTCCGCCGGGCCGAGCGTGGAACCATGTGCGCGATGAACGAGCCTCAGCGCATTGCCGTCGTCACCGGAGCCGGCTCCGGGATCGGCCGCGCGGTGACGCACGCGCTGGTGGGTGCCGGCTATCGCGTCGCCCTGGCCGGCCGGCGGCGTGACGCCCTCGAAGAAACGGCCGCCGCGGTTCCGGGAGAAACGATCGTCGTCCCCACCGACGTGACCGATCCGTCGGCCGTGAGGGAACTGTTCGCCAGGGTGAGCGGCGACTTTGGGCGGGTCGACTTGTTGTTCAACAATGCCGGCCTGTTCGGTACGCCGACGCCGCTCGACGAGTTGGCGGTGGACCAGTGGCGCATCGTCGTCGACACCAACCTCACCGGAAGCTTCCTCTGCGCGCAGGAGGCATTCCGGGCCATGAAGGCTCAGAGCCCGCAGGGCGGGCGGATCATCAACAACGGCTCGATCTCCGCCCATGTCCCACGGCCGCAGGCGATCGCCTACACCGCGACCAAGCACGCGATCACGGGCTTGACGAGATCTATCTCGCTCGAGGGCCGTGCCTTCCACATCGCCTGCGGCCAGATCGACATCGGCAACGCCGCGACCGACATGACGACCAACATTGAGCGAGGCGCCCTGCAGGCCAACGGCACGGTGCTCGTCGAACCGACGATGGACGTGAGCCACGCGGCGCAAGCGGTCCTGTACATGGCCACGTTGCCGCTCGACGCCAACGTGAAGTTCCTCACCGTGATGGCCACGAACATGCCGTACATCGGTCGCGGCTAACGGACTCATACTCACAGCAGAAGACGGAGCGGCGCGGCTCAAACCTGGTTTGCGGCCCCGCGGGCTCGCGCCGTGTAGAGTCGCGAAAATGTCCGAGGCGCCGCTCCGCGATCAAGGGTCAGGGTTGGTGCCCGCCGGCGATGGCTGGTTCGTCGTCAATGTGCGCGACGCCGAATGGTGGACCACGGATGGGTTTGGCTCGGGGTGCGGATTCGAGGACGAGCAAGCCCGCTTTCCTGACCTCGGCATCAACTTGACCGTCCTGGAGCGGGGCGAGCCCAACTCTCTCTACCACTCGGAGTCACAGCAGGAGGCGTTCCTCGTGCTGTCGGGGGCCTGCCGTTTGCTCATCGATGGTCTCGAGCGATCGCTGCAGGCGTGGGATTTCGTCCATTGCCCGGCCGGGACCGAGCATGTCTTCGTGGGCGTGGGCGACGCGCCGTGCGTGATCTTGATGGTCGGCGCCCGCAAACCGGACGAGCAGCTCCTCTACCCGACGTCGGAGCTGGCGGCGCGCTACCACGCGAGTGCCGCCGCGCAGACATCCGACCCGGACCAGGCGTACGCCGAGTTCGCGGCACCTCAGCGGGGACGACCCGCGTACTGGGATTGCCTCCCCTGGGCGACGAACGTCTGAGCCGCCCGACGATACAAAGGTCACCCAGTGGTTACCTTGAAGGTATGTCGCTCGTCGACGAGCCAGTCACGTGACCCTGCAGGATCAGCTCACCATTCGCCGAGCTCGCGCCGGCGATCTCGCCATGGTGGTCGAGATCTACAACGCCGGCATCGCCGAGCGCGTGGCCACATTCGAGACTGCACCTCGGGTCACGGCCGACATCGCCAGCTGGCTCGATGATCGTCAGCCTTTCGTCGTTGCCGAGCGCAGCGGACAGGTCGTCGGCTGGGCGCGCGCCGGCACCTATTCCGACCGGTGCGTCTATCAGGGCATCGGCGAACACGCCGTGTATGTCGACCGGGCGGCCCGCGGGCAGGGGCTGGGCCGCCTGCTTCTGCTCGAGCTCTGCACCGAGGCCGAGCGCCGTGGGTTCTACAAGCTGACCAGCCGGGTGTTCATCGACAATTACGCGAGTCGCGCTGCTCACCGGGCGGCCGGGTTTGAGGAAGTCGGAATTCAGCGCCGCCACGGAACGCTCGACGGCCAGTGGCGGGACTGCGTCCTCGTCGAGCGACTGATCGGTGCAGCGGCCGATTGACCTACGCTCTGCGTAGTGGGGCAGGCTGCAGGTAGCGAGACCGTTCACATTTGGCGGGTACTGCCGCTGTACTCGTTGAATAGCGGCCGCCGCCGCTGCCCGAGAACGGTCGAGCCGAGCGCTCTGAGGACCGAAGGTGGCCGCGATTGTCCCTAGCCTGCCGGGTGCAGCAGTCGACGGCAATCACGGCACACTGGAGGCACAGATGGACTGGAAGCTCGAGTTGGTTCAGGTTCCCGTCGCCGACGTGGATCGCGCCAAGGAGTTCTATACGCAGAAGGCGGGTTTCACCGCCGACATGGACGCGACTGTGAGCCCGACGGTGCGCTTTGTCCAGCTGACGCCGCCCGGCTCCGGGTGCTCGATTGCCCTGACAACCGGCGCGCACAGCATGCAACCAGGCTCGCTCGAGGGGCTGCAGATCGTCGTCGACGACGCGGAGGCTGCGCGCCAGGAATTGTTGTCTCGGGGAGTCGCGGTTGGTGAGGTAGAGGAGTTCCCGTGGGGTAGGTTCGTCTTCTTTACCGATCCCGACGGAAACGGGTGGGCAGTGCAGCAGGCTCCGCTCCGTCCGTGACATGAGCCGGGAGCCATAACCGCGCTTTAGGCGCGGTTTGAGATGCTCCGCATGCACCGAACCGGCGCACAGGGGAAAACGAGTCAGTACGGTGGCCGATGTTCCAGGCAGGGGACAGACCCAGGCCGTGCCACGGGAGGACTTTCGATGCGCTGTTACGCCGCTAGGAGAGGGTTGTGTGCTGCTGTTGTCGTCTCGTGCGCACTCGTCACCGCGAGCGCGGCCGGTGCTCGAACACACGCGGTGAGAGGAGTCGGCGCCCTCATCCCCACCCACAAGAACGAGAGACTCCCGCTCCACGGGGGCACGGCTGACAGCCTCAACTGGTCGGGCTACGCGGTCACGCCAAGCGGGGGCGGCGTGACGGCCGTGACGTCCACGTTCAGGGTGCCGTCGGCCGGGCTTGTGCCCCCCGGCTTCGCCGCGACGTGGACGGGGATCGGCGGGTATAAGACGAGCGACCTCATCCAGGCGGGGACGGCCGAGCAGTCGGCGCCGAATAATCCGATTCTCGGTCCGCAGTACTACGCCTGGTTCGAGCTCCTGCCGAATAGCGAGACGCAGTTGGCCAACTGCAGGGGTGACTCCAATTGCACCGTGACCCCCGGTAACTCGATCACGGTCAGAATCAGCCGGGTCTCGGGAACGAAGTGGCATATTTCGATGACCGATGCCGGGAAGTGGAGCTGGAGCAAGCGCGTCAGCTACAGCTCGTCTCTGTCGTCGGCCGAATGGATTCTCGAGGCGCCCACGCTCGTGGCCCAGACATTGCTGGCCCCGGTCGGCAAGGTCAAGTTCGGGCCAACCTCCACATACACGATCGGCGGTGTCAGCCACACGATCGCTCACGGCAACCCGACGCGGATCAACCTCTCGCCCGGTGTCATCAACGAGGCAACCCCTTCGGCGCTGGCGGCCGGCGGCGAGGCGTTCAACGACTGCGCCTACGCGCAGAGCTGTCCGGCGCCGTAGCGGACCGCCGCGCCGCGCGCTTACTCCGCCGCGCGTTCTATCCTAGGTCTAGTTCTGTCCTTTCCGTCCAGCTGAGGAAATGGAGACTGAGCGAACGAGACCGCGGTCGAACGGCAGCGTGACGAGATCGCCGGCTTCCTGGCCGGCATCCGATCGCGGTGCGTCGATCAGCACCGGCTCGCGCGACAGCGTGGCGTCTCTCGCGCGGCGGGTCTTGCACGAGGCAGGGGGCGGACGGCTGGCGTTGCCCGCGATGACGCTCCGCTTCTGGGACGGGAGCGAGCTCAGCTCGGATCGAGGGCCGGTCGTGCTGGTCCGCGATCCCACAGCGATCGTTCATCTGTTGCGCGCTCCGGGTCAACTCGGGCTGGCGCGGGCGTGGGTCGACGGGTCGCTCGACGTGGACGACGACCTGGAGGCAGTGCTTCAACTCCGCGATTCCTTCACGGACGTCCACCTGTCCGCCGCCGACCGCGTGCGGATTGCTCTCGCTGCAGTTTGGGTGGCCGGTGGCCGGGTGCTCCGGCCTGCGCCGATTCCGCCCATCGAGGCACGACTCAGCGGCCGGCGAAAGTCACTCGCCCGCGACCGCGCTGCCGTGCGGCACCACTACGACGTCTCCAATCATTTCTACCGCCTCGTGCTCGGTCCGGCCATGGTGTACTCATGCGCGTACTTCTCGAGCCCAGATGACACGCTCGAAGCGGCGCAGGAGCGCAAGCTCGACCTGATCTGCTCCAAGCTGGCGCTGCGCGAGGGCGAGCGTTTGCTCGACATCGGGTGCGGTTGGGGCTCGCTACTGATCCACGCCGCCACGCGCTACGGCGTACGCGCCGTGGGGGTGACCCTTTCCGAGGCACAGGCGGAGCTCGCTCGGCAACGGGCGCGTGAGGCCGGCGTCGCGGACCGGGTGGAGATCCGCGTCCAGGACTACCGCGAGGTCACCTATGGGCCGTTCGACAAGATCGCCAGCGTCGGCATGTACGAGCACGTCGGTCGCAGCGAGCTCGGGCCCTACGCGCAGGCGGTGGCCAAGCTGCTGCGCCCGGGCGGGCTGTTCCTCAACCACGGGATCACACGCCTCGTCGCGCACGGGCCAGAACCAGACCCGTTCATCGCCCGTTACGTGTTCCCCGACGGAGAGCTGCATCCGGTTACCGACGTGATGCACGCGATGCAGGCAGTCGGACTGGAGGTTCGCGACGTCGAGTCGATGCGCGAGCACTACCCGCTGACGCTCCGCCGTTGGGTGGCCAATCTGGCCGAGCACCGCGACGAGGCAATCGCTGAGGTCGGCGCCCAGCGCGAGCGCGTGTGGCGCCTCTACATGCTCGCTTCGGCACTCGCTTTCGAGGACGGCCAGATCAGCATCTATCAGACGCTCGCGGCGCGCGGTGGCGCTGCGCATGGGCTGCCGCTGGACCGTGCTCGACTGCGGCGGCTTGCGCCTTCGCCGTAGTCTGAGAGTACGAGGCCGCGGTCGCCGACCAGTAGCGTTCGGCGGGTGCCTCCGACCGCCCACCCACGGCTCACGCGTCGGTTCAACGTCAGGGTTCCGCTGCGCGACGGGATCACACTCGCCGCCGATCTCGTAGTGCCGACCGAGCTTCCTGCGCCGGCGGTTCTCCTGCGGACTCCGTACGGCCGCGGGGGTGACCGCGCCACGGCGCAGGCCGACGTGTTCGCCAGGGCCGGCTACGTCTCGGTATGGATGGACGTGCGGGGCCGCGGCGATTCCGAGGGCGAGTTCGCTCCGTATCGCAACGACGGCGTCGATGGTGTCGATGCGATCGCGTGGGCCGCGGCGCAGGACTGGTGCGACGGCCGCGTGGCGACGTTCGGCGACTCGTACCCGGGCCGGATCCAGTGGCTGACGGCGCTGCACCGTCCGCCGGCGCTGTCCGCGATGATCGTCCGGGTCACCCCGTCTGATCCGTTCGTCGAGGACCCGACCGGCCTCCCCGGACCGATGCACATCCACTGGTACCGGATGACTGATGGGCGCGGACTCCAGTACACCGAGGCCGTCGATTGGATGGATGTGTACCGCCACCGGCCGCTGGCCGAGCTCGACGAGGCGGCTGGTTTCTCTTCGCCGCTGTGGCGCGAGGAGTGTCGCCACCAGACCCTCGAGGAGTGGTGGGAACCGGTGCGCTACCAGCATCGGATCGGCGAGGTCGATGTGCCGGTGCTGCACATCTCCGGCTGGTACGACGACGAGGAGATTGGAACGCCGGCCAACTTCGCCTCGATGGTGGCCGCCGGCCGCTCCGGACAGCGTCTGCTGATGGGCCCGTGGGGCCATCGCGTCAACGAGGGTCGTCGCATCGGCGAGCTCGACTTCGGTCACGATTCGGTGGTCGACCTCGACGCGGTGATGACGGGGTTTCTCGATGAGATGGTGCGAGCTCGTCCGCGGGCCCAACCCGCCGCGGCACGCGTTTTCCTCATGGCCGCCGACGAGTGGCTCGATCTGTCCGGCTGGCCGCCGCCGGGAAGCCAGGAGCGGTGTTTCTTTCTCGAGGCCGGCGGGCGCGCCAACTCGCGCTTCGGCGACGGACGGCTCAGCCCGTCACCGCCCGATGGGCAGGGCGCCGCGGACGAATGGGTTCACGATCCCGACCGGCCCGTGCCGTTCATCACGGACGCCTCGTCGGCGCAGATCGGCGGTCCCGATGATTACGCCGGGGTCGAGACACGCGGCGACGTCCTCGTCTACACCAGCGACGCCGTCACCGACCCGCTCGATGTGATCGGACCGGTCCGTCTGGTCGCCCACGTCGCCACCTCGGCGGCCGACACCGACATCACGGCTAAGCTGCTCGACGTCCACCCGAACGGCTTCGCCCAACGCCTGTGCGACGGCGTCACGCGGCTCCGGTATCGGGACGGCCACGAGCGTGTCGCGCCGGTCGAGCCGGGCGCCGTCTACGAGATCGCGGTGATCATGTGGGACACCGCGCAGCGATTTCTGCCCGGCCACCGCATCCGCCTCGAGGTCGCCTCCTCAGCGCATCCGAAGTTCGCCGTCAATCTCGGAACGGCCGGCGATCAGAGTCACCAGGCCGAGGGCGTGATCGGACGGAACACGCTCTTCCACGACGCCGCGCGACCGTCCCGGCTGGTCCTGACCGTCATGGCCCGGTGGGCGTGACCTAGGTGTAGGACCCGAGGAGGTTGTTCAGCTCGTTGAGGCGAGCGATGGGTGGCTTGTGGCTGAGGGCGCCGTGGGGTCGTCGGCGATTGTAGAAGTCGAGCCAGCCGGCGAGGGCGGCGTTGCGTTCGGCGCTGTCGCGGTAGATCGCGCCGTACGCCCAGCCGCCGAGCATGGTGCGGATGAACCGTTCGGCCTTGCCGTTGGTTTGGGGTCGGTATGGCCGGGTGCGGAGGTGTCGGATTCCGAGAGCTCGGCACGCGATCGCGTGGACTGTGGATCGGTAGGCGGAGCCGTTATCGGTGATCAGCCGCTCGGTGGTGATGGCGTAACTGGAGAAGTGCGCGACCGCGCGGCGTAGGAATCCGACGGCGGTGATCGCCTTCTCGTTGGCGAGGACTTCGACGTAGGCCAGGCGGGTGGCATCGTCGATCGCGATGTGAACGTACTCCCAGCCGACGACCTGGCGTCGCGCACCCTCGGCGTCGGTGCGCATCCCTGTGTAGCGCCCGCGTCGTGCGGTGAAGCGATGCCCAGCGCCGTCGTGGATCCGGCCGAGCTTCTTGACGTCGATATGGATCAGCTCGCCGGGGCGAGCTCGCTCGTAGCGCTGAGCGGGCTCCAACCCGAGCCGCCCGAGCTTCCCCAGACCGATCCGGGTCAGGATGCCGGACACGGTCGAGAGCGCCATCTCGAGCGTCTCGGCGATCTCAGCGCCGGTCATCCGCAACCGTCTGAGCGCGGCGATCACCTCGACCCGGCGGTCCTCGGTGCGGTTCGCGACGACCGTGGGTGACGAGGAGCGATCGAGCAGCCCCTCCCGCCCTTCGGTGCGGTGGCGGGCGAGCCACTTGCGCGCGGTGCGGTCACTGATCCCGGCCGCCTCGGCGGCCGCGCTCAGCGACCACCCCGCACTCTCCACTCGATCGATCAGCAGCTCGCGGCCTTTCAGACTGAGCCTGGCGTTAGCGTGCATCTTCATCCGGTGTCCTCCTTCGGAGCACTGACTGGCTTGAGCACCTGTCAGCCTCCAAGGAGCACCGGATGACTTACCCCTCAGACCGGAACAACGTGATCAGGAACTACACCTAGGCCTGCGTTGTCCCGGCCCCGTACTCCTCGCCGGTGACCAGCGGCCCCCATACGGCCTCGTTGCCGTCATCCCCGGCCTCGTGCATGGCCAGGTGGGTCATCAGACGGTGGGGCGATGCGCCGTGCCAGTGCTCTTCGTCGGGCTCGAACCAGACCTGGTCGCCGGGGCGGATGACCTCGATCGGTCCGCCACGGCGCTGGACGTAGCCGACCCCTTCGGTGACGAGCAGCGTCTGGCCGTAAGGATGCGAATGCCACGCCGTCCGAGCCCCGGGGGCGAAGTGGACGCTGTAAGAGCGCAGCCGCGCCGGCGGCGGCGGCGCCGCGATCGGGTCAAGGTAGACCGCGCCGGTGAAGCGTTCGGTCGGCGGAAGCTCGGTGTCGGCAGCGGTGCGAGTGATCTGCATTGGCGTCCTCTCGAAATGGGAATGGTGGAAGCATGCGGCAAACGACGATCGATTGAAGCTTGACCAAAGCGACGTGAGCGCGGCTGATCACCGGAAGCAGGTACCGGTGGCCGCGATATCGTCTAGCGGCGTGGGTGGCCAATGGGGTGTTTGGGCGGGCCGCAGGTTGATCTTCCGCCTCCTCGTCGCGACTGTGTCTGCGGCGCTCCTCGCGTGCGGTAGCGCAGCCGCCGCGGCCGCCGCGATCAGCGTCTATCCGGTTCCGGGAAGCCGCGTCGCGACGCCGGAAACGCAGATCAGCTTCCGCGGGCTTGCGCCGTCGGCCCTCGGAACGATCTCGGTGACCGGGTCGGCCAGCGGGGTTCACGCCGGGCACCTGAGCGCAGATTCCGACGGGCGTGGCGCGAGCTTCTATCCCGATGCGCCCTTCGCCCCCGGGGAGGTCGTGACCGTCCGCACGTCGCTGTCGATCATCGGAGGGCAGGGCGGGACGTTCGAGTTCACCGTGCAACACCCGGCTCCCGCGGTTCTCCCCTCCGACCACTCACCGGCGCCACGGAGGCGTAACGACGTGGAGTCGTTCCGCTCCCGCCCCGACCTCAGACCCGTCGCCGTGCGGATCAGACAGGCGTATTCCGGAGCTTCCGACATCTTCCTCACCCCGATGCGCGGTCCCCTGCAGTGGGGGCCGATGATCGTCGATCGGTGGGGCCACCTGGTCTGGTTCCTTCCCCTCTCCGGGCCCACGACGACGGCCACCAACTTCACCGTCCAGCACTACGGGGGCCAGCCGGTGCTGACCTGGTGGCAGGGTTTCATCAACGGATTCGGCCAGGGCGTGGATGTCATCCTCGACCATCACTACCGGCGGCTCGCGACCGTACACGCCGGCAACGGGCTCACGGCCGATCTTCACGAGTTCAGCATCACCCCCCAGGGCACCGCGCTCCTGACCGCCTATCGGCCGGTGTACTGGGACGCCTCGTCGGTCGGTGCGAGCCGCAACCTTGACGTGCTCAATTGCACAGTTCAGGAAATCGACATTCGCACCGGCAACGTGCTGTTCCAGTGGGACAGCCTCGATCACGTTCCGCTCCGTGATTCCTACATGCCGGTGCCCAAGCCCGGCGCCGGCGCGTTTGACTACTTCCACGTCAACTCGATCCAGCAGTCCGCCGACGGCAACCTCATCATCTCGGCACGCAACACCTGGGCTGTGTACAAGCTCGATCACACCACGGGCGCGGTCATGTGGACGCTCGGAGGTAGGGATTCAAGCTTCAAGATGGGTCCAGGGACCCGTACCGCCTTCCAACACGACGCCATCCTCCACCCCGGCAATCTGATGACGATCTTTGATGACGGGGCCTGGCCCAAGGTGCATCGCCAATCGCGCGTCGTCGTAGAGCGGCTCAAGCTGAAGGCGCGGACGGCGACGCTCGTGCGCGCGATCGATCACAAGCCGAAGGTCATCGCCGGCATCGAGGGCTCGGCGCAGCTCCTCGGTAACGGCAACATATTTGTTGGCTGGGGCCAGGGCGGTTTCTTCAGCGAGTACGATCGCCGCGGACGCCAGATCTACGATGGGCGCTTTGTCGGTCCGCAGTCGAGCTACCGCGCCTTTGAGTTCGCCTGGCACGGCCAGCCGGATACGCCCCCTGCTCTGGCCGTGAGGCGGCGCTCGGGTGGCGTGAGCGTGGTCTACGCGAGCTGGAACGGAGCCACCGACGTTGCCCGATGGCGCGTGCTCGCCGGCCCCTCGCCCCACGCGCTCAGGCCGCTCATCACGGCCCGCCGCCATGGCTTCGAGACAGCGATCGGCCTCCGCACGGAGCGACGCTACGTCGCGGTCGCGGCGATCGGCTCCTCGGGGCAAGTCCTGGGCCGCTCACCGGTGCACGCCAGCGGGGCCAGCCGTTGACGCGCGAGCCGACCACCGACCTGGCCGTGCTCGAGTCGTTGGTCGAGCTCGATGGCAGGGGGGTCGTCGACATCGGCTGCGGAGGTGGAGGCCTGGTCCGAGAGCTGTCCGCGCGGGGCGCGCGGGTGGTAGGGGTAGAGATCTCCGAGGAGCAACTCGCCCCGGCGCTCGCCCGCGACGATGGGAGGGGAGCACGGTACCTAGTCGGTCGCGCCCAAGCGCTTCCCCTGGAGGACGCGTCCATTGACGTCGCGATCTTCATGCGCTCGCTCCATCACGTACCGGCTGAGGAGCTCATGGCGGCGCTCCACGAGGCGCGTCGAGTGCTTCGCGCCGACGGGGCGGTGTACGTCGTCGAGCCGCTCGCCCAGGGCGACTACTTCGAGCTCACACGCATCATCGAGGATGAGCTGGAGGCCCGTGGAGCGGCGCAGAACGCTCTGGCCGACGCGTCGCTCGCAGGTCTTGCTCGCCTCAGGACCGTCGATTACGACTTGCCGGTCCAGGTCAGGAACCTGGCGGCGTTTCGGGCTCGCCTTGTCAGCGTCGATCCGGTCCGGGCCGAGATCTTCGACGCGCGCAGGGCCGTGGTCGCCGAGGCGTTTGAGCGTCTTGGCGAGCCGGGCGATGAGCCAGGCGAGCGGCGTTTCATCCAGCCGACGCGCGCCGATGTTCTCCGGCCGCAAACCGGTCGCTCCTAACCCCGCGAACAATCGCTCAAGCGGGCGCGGGCATCCGCCGATGATGTGTCTGCCCGGGCCCGGGGCTGTTCACTCCAGACTGACATGATCCGCGCATGCCAAGGCGGGTTCTCGCGACGCGCTACGTGACGCCCCTGCGCGAGGGTGGGTCGCTGCCGGGGTTGGTCGAGGCGGACGACGACGGGCTCTACGTCGTGAAGTTCCGCGGAGCCGGCCAAGGTCTGAAGGCGCTGGTGGCGGAACTCGTCGTGGGGCAGCTTGGCGCTGTCGTCGGGCTCCCGATCCCCGAGCTGGTGCTGGTCGAGATCAGTCCCGAGTTGGGCCGTACCGAGCCCGACCCGGAGGTGAACGACCTGGTCACCTCGAGCGCCGGCCTGAATTTCGGGATGGATTTCCTGCCCGGCGCGCTCGAATACAACCCGGGAGGCGGTCAGCCGGCGGAGGCAGCTTTCGCCGCTGGGGTGGTGTGGTTCGATGCGCTCATGACCAACGTCGACCGTACGCCGCGCAACCCCAACCTCCTCGTCTGGCATCGACGCACGTGGCTGATCGATCATGGCGCGGCGCTGTATCAGCGCCACAGCGAGCGCGATTTTGTCGCTCGAGCGCGCGAGCCGTTCCCGATGATCGCCGACCATGTGCTGCTCCCGGTGGCCGGTCCGATCGCCGCCGCCGACGAGCGCCTGGCCCCTGAGTTCACCGCGGCCCGGGTTGACGCCGCGCTCGACGAGGTGCCCGACGGATGGTTGGGCGAGGACCCGCCTCGTGAGCGCCGCGTGTATCAGCGCTACCTGCTGGATCGTCTCGAGGCGCCCCGTCGATTTGTGCAGGAAGCCGAGCGAGCCCGTGGCGCGTGAGCCGTTTCAGTACGCGGTGATCCGTGTCGTCCCTCGGATTGAGCGGGAAGAATTCGTCAACGTTGGCGTGATCCTCTTCTGCCGGACGCGGGGCTACCTCGCGGCCCGGATCGAGCTCGACGAGGGGCGCTTGGCGGCACTCGCCCCCTACGCCACCGGCGATGAGCTTCGCGACCACCTCGAGGCGATCACGCGGGTCGCGGCGGGCGAGCTCGATGCCGGCCCCATCGCGCGGCTGGCTCAGTCCGAGCGGTTTCATTGGCTGGTGGCCCCATCGAGCACGGTGATCCAGACCTCACCGGTGCACAGCGGCTTGTGCGACGACCCCGAGGAGACGCTCGCCGCGCTGATCGTCAAGCTGGTGGCGGCGCCTGCTGCCTGAGGGCGTTGGCTGTCCGACTCAGCTTCGCCGGTGTCGACTTGCGCCGGGGCACCCGGTCAGCCCGCGGCCGTAGGAAGTCAGCTTCCACGTTCCGTTCTCCTTGGCCAGCGTCAGCTCTCCGACGGCCTTGGCGACCGGGGTGCCGCTCACGACAGCGTCCGCTTTGGGCCCGCTCTGGTTCACCGCGATGGTTGCATAGAGGAGTTGCGATTGATCCTTCTTGGGCGTGATCGCGCTGTCCGGCAGGCACCGTGTGAACACCCTCTTGCAACTGGATCGCGAACCCTTCAGCCTGAGCAGTGCATCGCGGGCAGGGCGGTCGAGCTGCGCACAGGCGCCACCGTAATTTCCCTCGGCGAGATCGCTGAGGTAGTTCTGCACCGGATCGCTGGGGACCGGCCCCGATCCTCCGCAACCAGCCACCCAGGCCATCACAATCAGCAAGACGGCAGCGCGGCTCACCATCGTCCCCTACGGTACCCCTGCCGGCCCACTCCTACGCCGACGCGGTCGACACGGCGAAATGGCGCCCCAGCTCGTTGGCGTAAGCCCTCCCCAGCGAGCCCGCATTCGCGGCCAGCCAGTCCGTGAACGCGATGCGCCCGAAGGGCGGAGCGTGGGACACGAGCAGACCGGCCATCAGGCCTCTGATCTCGTCCGTCGTGAGGACGACGTCGCGCACCAACAGTCCGAGCGCCTGCGACGCCAGCGACATGACGGCGGACGGCACGTGCACGACCGGTACGCGACTTCCCACCGCCGCGCGGACGTGCTGGACGAGTTGCTCGAATCGCATCGTCTCGGGGCCGGCGGCGTCGACGACGACATCGCCCTGGGCGTGTGCGACCTCCACGCAGATGCGCGCCAGATCGGCGGCATGCACCGGCTGCACGGCGTAGTTGCCATCGCCGGGGAGAGCAAACAACGGCAGCCGCCGCAGGATCCAGGCGATGTTGTTGGTGAGGACGTCGCGCTCGCCGCCGAATATCCACGTCGGCCTGACGATCGAGTACGGGATCCCCACCTCGGCCAGGGCGCGCTCGACGAGCGCCTTTCCGCGGTAGTAGGGCAGCGACGATTGCAGCGACGGATTGGCGATGCTCAGGTGAATCACACGCGCGGCGCCGGCCCGGCGAGAGGCGGCGAACAGCGCGCGCGAGTTGGCCACCGCGCTCGCGAACGTCGTCGCGCCGTGGTCGAAGCGGACCCAGTAGGTGTTGTAGACATTCGTCACGCCGTCGAGGCTGCGCGCCAGGGCGAGCGGATCGCCGAAGTGATACGGAACGGCCTCGACGAGGCCCTGCATTCGATGGGGGCGGTCGGGGTGAAAGGTCAATGTCCTCACGCTCCGTCCGGCGGCCAGCAGCCGCTCGGCAACATGGCTCCCCGAGTAGCTGAAGGCGCCGGTGACGAGGTCGCGGCCGGTGTCGTCCATGGTCACGATCGGGTCTGTTGCGGCGGCAGGACCGCGCCGGCGAGCGGGGCGTATCTGACGGCGAGCTCCAGGAGAGCCTCGGGCGAGGTCTGGTCGCCGTTGAGCTGGCTCAGCAGGTCGGCGCCGAGGTACAGTGCCACGATCGCGAAGGCCACGTCGCGGGACGGCACGATCGACTCGAGCATTGACCCCTCGAGCAGGTCGTCGAGCTTCTCGGCCACCAGTTCGATCCACGGCTCGATTCGCGCCACGACCGCACGCCCCAGCTCGCGATCCGAGACCCCGCCAGCGACGAGCTCGGCGAGAACCGTCACGTATCCCTGCTCGAGATCCGCACGGTAGATCTCGCACGCCAGTGCGGCCAGCTCGGGGATCGACCGGGCACTCGCGAACGCCGGCCCGTACGCCGCCATACGGCGTGAGCTGACCAGGTCGAGGCCCGCCAGAAGCGCGTTCTTGACGCTCCCGAAGTGGTAGAAGATCAGCGCCTGATTGAAGCCTCCTACGCGGGCGATCTCACGTGCGCTCGCTCCGTGGAAGCCCTGCGTCCTGAGGGTCTGCAGCGCGGCTTCGACGATCTCGAGCTTGGTGCCCGTCGGTTCCATCGCTGATTTATTTTAGCAACTGCTCAAAGCGCACGCTCAAATCTACCTCGGAGGTAATCGACACGCGGCCGCGTTGATGGCAACTTCGGCCGGCACACTGACCCACCAAAGGAGGACGACATGGGCGACTGCGCCACCCTCATCGACAGCTACATCGCGACCTGGAACGAACGTGACCCCGCGCGCCGGCGCGAGCTCGTTGCCGAGACGTTCGCCGAGGACGCCGACTACGTCGACCCGCTGATGAAGGGCGACGGCCAGGATGGCATCGACGCGATGATCGCGGGCGTCCAGGCGCAGTACGGCGAGTACAGGTTCGAGCTCGCCGGCGGACCCGATGCCCACAACGACCGCATCCGGTTCTCGTGGCACCTCATCCACAACGGGGATGATGCGTCGGTTGCGACCGGCTACGACTTCGGGACGCTGTCACGCGATGGACGGCTGCAGTCGGTGACCGGATTCCTGGAGATGACCGCGTCGTAGGGCTTATGCGGGCGGGCGTGTCAAGCGCCCGTCCGCTCGGTCCGCCGCTGGCAAGTGCGAGCGGTCAGCGGAGCGCGACGCACACGGCGTCGGTTTCGATCTGCCGCAGCCGTTTGAACGCGGCCAGCGTGGCGCCCTTCGAGTCCTGGTTGATCTGCGCGCTGATCGACGCCGTGACCGAGCGCTTGCCGTCGAGCGTCGCAGCCATCAGCTGGGTGTACCCGAAGATGTTGCCGGTGTGCCCGTAGACCGTTCCGCACCGCGTCCGGTAGCGGAAGATGGCCAGCCCGGCGCTGTTGGTGCCCGGTCCAATCGGATCGGAGGTCCCTGGGACGAAGCGAAGCTGCTTGGCCCGCACCGCGCGGCTGTAGAGTCGCGCGCCCACGTAGCCGCGTATGAAGCTTGTGAGGTCGGCCGGGGTTGACACGATCCCACCCGACGCCCAGGCGTAGGCGGCACTGGCCACCGTCGAGACGTCCTCGGGCGGGCCCGGTGGGTTCGCCTCATAACCGTGCAGATACGGCGACGGCATCTTCGCGCCGCGCGGGAGCGTCGTATTTCTCAATCGAAGCGGTTTCTCGACCCGTGACGCGAGCAGGCTGGCGTAGCCGCGGTGGGTCGCCGCCTCGGCCATCAGGGCCGCGACGATGTTGTCCGTGTTCGAGTACTCGTACGTGCTGCCCGGCGTGAACTTGAGCTTTTCGTCGGCCACGAAGTGCAATAGGAACCGTGGAGAGCGCTGCGCGTGCAGGTGATCCCCGACGTACTTCTGGAAGCGTTTGCTTTGGGTGTAGTCCGGCAGCCCGCTCGTGTGGTGGAGGGCCTGCGCCAGCGTGACCTTGCCCCACTTCTTGGCCAGCCACGGCAGCCATTTGGCGATCGTGTCGGTCAGCTTGAGCTTGTGGTCGGCGACCAGCGATAGCGCCACGGCGCCGCTGAACGCCTTCGCCGTGCTGGCGATGCGCATGTGATCGGAGGCCCTGACCGGTTTGTGCGAACCAAGGATCCGCTCGCCGGCCGTGTAGACGCGACGCTGGCTCCCGCGCTGCACGACGATGATCGCGCCGGGCGGGCCGTCGGGCATGCGCACCAGCCCGCGCAGTTCGCGGGTGAGGTTGATGTGTGGTGAGCCAGCCTTGTGTCCACTGGCCAGCGCCACGGCCGAGCCGACGCAAATGCCGGCAAGGACGAGCGCACAGGCAAGCGATTTGCGAAGACCCCGGGGCAGCACCAAGCGCCGAGGATAGCGGCCGGGCTACGGCTCGGGCCAGCGACGGCCGGCGACCTCCAGCTCACCGACCTTCAGCGAGCCGATCTCGATCTCCCCGGCCCGGAGCCGGCGGATCACGGCGTCGGCGATGGCCAGCCGGCCGATCGCGATGGCGCCAACGGCCGTCGCCGCGATCGCGATGGGCGCCATTGCTGAGGGCCCGATGACCCGGCTGCCCACGGCCATCGCTCCGACGGCGCTGGCTCCGGTGGCCTTGGGAGCGGTCTTCTCGTGGCGGGAAAGGAAGCGGATCATGGAACGAGACTCCTCTCGTGGGTGGGGTCTTCAGGTGTACCTGGGGCGCGGTCGCGACGCAAGCCGCGCTCCCGTAGCGTGCCGGCGTGGGCTCGCATCTGCGGACTGCGCCTGACCTTGATCATGCTGGCGAACGTGATCGCCACGAGGATCCCGGCGACCACAGCGAGCGAGAGCCCGGTCGAAATCTCCGGGACCGCGTGATTGTGCTGGTGGGCAAACTCGAGCACGAGCTTGACGCCGATGAAGGCGAGGATCATGGCCAAGCCGGTCGACAGGTAGACAAGCCGATCGAGCAGGCCGGAGACGAGGAAGAACAGCGCCCGCAGGCCGAGCAGCGCGAACGCATTGGCGGCGAACACGATGTACGCGTGATCGGTGACGCCGTACACGGCCGGTATCGAGTCGAACGCGAACAGGAGGTCGCTGCTGCCGATCGCCACCAGGACCAGCAACAGTGGCGTGAACACCCGGCGACCGTCGACGCGGGTGGCGAGCCGTCCCTCCGCGTAGCGGTCGGTCAGTGGCAGCACGCGGCGCGCGTAGGCGACCATCGCGTTGTCATCGACCGAGGGATCTTCCTCGCGGTGGCGGTAGAGCTGGATGGCGGTGGCGATCAGCCCCACCCCGAAGATCAGGAACATGAACGAGAACGCGGCCAGCAGAGCCGCGCCCAGGGCTATGAAGATCGCGCGCAGAAAGAGGGCGGCGACAATCCCGATCGTCAGCGCCCGTGGCTGCTGGTCGACCGGCACGGCGAACGCGCTCATGATGATCACGAACACGAAAAGGTTGTCGACGGACAGACTCTTCTCGACCACGTAACCAGCGAAGTACTGTGCTCCGAAGTCCCAGCCCGCCAGCGCACCGAAGACGACCCCGAAGGCTGCGGCGACGGCGACGTAGCCTCCCGACCACAGAGCCGCCTCGCTGAATCGCCACCGATGGGCCTGGCGCCCCAGCAGGAGCCAGTCCAGAGTGAACAGTGCGGCGACGGCGACCACGGTCGCCGTCCACCCCAATGCCGTCACGTGCAGCATGTGTGCCACCTAACCGGGTACGCGTGCCGAGCGCTAGGGCTCGACGAGGCCGCGCCGGATCGCATAGCGCGTCAGCTGCACGCGGTCGTGCATCCCGAGCTTCTCCAAGGTATTGGCCCGGTGGCGCTCCACGGTCTTTTCGCTGATGACCAGGGCCTCGGCGATTTCCCTTGTGCTGTAGCCCTCGGCGATCAGCTTTACGACCTCCTGCTCGCGAGCCGTGAGCGGCTCCTCGCGCAGTGGCAGCTCGCTCCGCGCACGCTGGAGGTAGTCGCGGATCAGCGGCGTCATTGCGCCCGGATACAGGAACGGTTCCCCGCGCATGGCCGCGCGACACGCCTCGACGAGATCGCGATCGACCACCGTCTTGAGCACGTACCCCGAGGCACCGGCCTTGAGCGCCTCGTAGAGATACTGCTCGTTCTCGTGCATCGAGAGAATCAGCAGGCGCAGCTCCGGACGTCGTCGGTGCAGCTCGCGTACCGCCTGCAGGCCGGTCAGCCTCGGCATCGAGATGTCGACGATGGCCAGGTCGATGTCATCGGAGATCGCGCGGCTGACCGCCTGGGCGCCATCATCGGCCTCGGCGACCACCTGGAGGTCCGGTTCGGCATCCAGGACCATGCGAAGGCCGCGCCGCACGACCGCGTGGTCGTCGGCCAGCAGGATGCGTGTCTTCAGCGGTACTGGACTCATCGTGGCGCCTCGAGCGGGACGTCGAGACGGACCTCACAGCCCGCCTTGGGCCAGTTGTTGGACACGCTGAGCGTGGCTCCGATCAGCTGCGCGCGCTCGCGCATCCCGCGCATCCCAGCACCGGCCAGGTTGTCGGGGGACAGGCCTCGCCCGAGGTCGCTCACCGTGAGCAGGAGGTGGCCATCCTCGGTCTCGAGATTGAGCTCGGCACGGTCAGAGCCAGAGTGGCGAGCCACGTTGGTGAGCGCCTCCTGCGCGACGCGATAGATGACCAACTCGACGTCGGCCGACAGCAGTGGGAGATCGGGCTCAACGTGCTCGTCGACGTCGAGCAGCGAGCGCTCGGCGAAACGCTGTCCGAGCACGGCCAGGGCGCTGACCAATCCGAGATCGTCGAGCGCCTCGGGCCGCAGCTCGATGGCGATCCGCCGGACGTCCTCGAGGCTCGTGCGGACCTCATCCTGGATCTCGCCGACGTCTCGCTGCAGCTCTCCGGGAACACGCGCTTCCAGTCGCGACAGAACGAGCAACACAGCGGTGAGCTCCTGCCCGACCTGGTCGTGTAGTTCCTGCGCAATGCGCAGCCGCTCCGACTCCTGGGCGGCGAGTACCCGGCCGGTGGCATCCCGCCGCTCGGCCTCGAGACGATCGAGCATCTGGTTGAAAGTCAGGGCCAGTTCGCCCGCCTCCGAGCTCGCCTCGGCGCCGGGCATGCGCTCGCCCGGGCCTGAGAGATCGGCGACCCGGGCCAGTGCGGTCAGGTTCTGCAGCGGTCGCACGACCCTCCGTACCAGGAACAGGTTCGCGCAGGCGACCAGCGCCAGCCCCGCCACGAGCACCACCGCTTCTTCGTTCACCTCGAACGACGACAGCTTGTGGGGGGCGAGGACCAGGATCGTCACCACGACGGTGGCGATCAGGAGCAGGGCGTTCATTCCCGCCACGCGCTGGAACAGCGGCATGTAACGGCCATGGCGCTTGTTCGCGCCTGCTGATGTGTCAGCGCTCATCCACGACTCCGCAGGTGTGGCCGCAACTAGCGGCTCACTGGCCCTAAAGAATCGCACCTGAGCGGCCTGGCGCGGGAAGGCATCGTTCATCGAGAATCGACCACCGTTGGCTCGGCGTATCGGCGGGTGCTCGTCCGCGCGGCGTCGAGGCTCTCGAGCTTGGCCACCATCTCGCTCAAACAGGCCTGCAGATAGGCGGGTGAGAGGCCGAGTGTCTGGGCAATTTCGGGGGCGGGAATCCCGGCCACGAGCATGCCGTAGATGGCCTGTTCCTGGTCGTCGAGCCGCTCACGCATCACCTCGGCCACACGCCACGGCAGCATCGGCAACACGGCGCGCCCATCGGCGACGATCCGGATCGCGTCGGTCAACTCCGAGCCCAGCCCGCCCTTGCTGACCAGGCCGTCGGCCTCGGCCACCACCGCCGCGGCGGCGAGCAGCCCATCGGAATAGGCCGAGTAGATGAGCACCCGCGGTGCCGTGTGCAGACGCTTGAGCTTGCGGCTCAACCACAGCCCGTTGCGGCCGCGAAGCTGGTAATCGACGATGGCCACGTCGATCGTCGTGCGCTCGGCTATGGCCAGCGCCTCCTTGGCCGTCGACGCCGTCTCGACGACGCGGAAGTCAGGCTCCTCGTCGAGCAACTCGCGTAGGCCCCTGCGCACCGCGGGATGGTCGTCGACGACCAGCAGCCGGATCGGCTCCCTGGTGGCGGGAGACGCATTCGCAAGTCCCAGTTCTCGGCGCGGCTGTTCGACTACGGCAATCATCATGTCCTCCATAAAACGAAAGGGCCACTCAAGAGTGCCCGCAAGCGGTGGCGGAGGTAATGGATAGTCGCCCCCATCTTCACCGCCGCCCACACGGCGCTGCGGCGGCCGGCGAACCATCACGTGCCCCAGCCGTGCCGACAATGGGGTTCAGACCCCATTGGCAGCCCGCCGATCCCGCCGCTGCCCACTGACGACAGCGCCCTTCAGCCGGCTCTGGCCTTCAGCGAAGGCCGTAGCGGCTTCTCAGATCGTCACGCCGCGATCGGCCAACCACTCGACCACTGTCGAGGGCGGATCGCCCTTCCACTCGGCCCTGGCCGCCATGCGCAGGATCTTGGCGGGTTCGTCGTGCAGCTCGTCGCGCCGGTGGGCGAGGTAGAGGATTGTCGCGGCCGCCATCGACACCGCAGGGTCATCGATCTCGACGTCGACCCCTTCGACGGCGATCGCCACGCGCTCCTCGAGATTCTCGATCGCCGTCACGGGCTCGTCGGCGTCCTCGAATTGGGCCAGCAGGTCACCCAGGCTCGGATCGTTGTCGTCGGGGTCGCTGATCTCGACCGCGCGCTTGGCTATGTCAAACAGTGTGATCGGACGGGGATTGGTCGGCATCGGTCTGCAGCCTAGACGGTTGTCTGCCCCCCCGTGGGCGCTGGAAGCAATGCTACGTCCGCGCCGGCCGCTCGGGTGGACCGGGAACACGCCCCAGGGGTCGTTACACGCTCAGCGGCAGCCAGGCGTGTGCGTCCGGCCCGAACCGCGCGATCCGCGCGTGCAGCCCCCACGTGGTCCCACCGATCCGACCGGACGCGTTTGGCAGCGCGTCGGCCGGGAGGACGAAACTGAACGGAAACGTCTCGCCAGCCGTGACGGGCCCAACGTGTGGCGGTGTCTCGGAGGGAACGGCACGGCCAACGACGCGGTAGTCGGGGGTCACCTCGCGGTACTCGAGCACGATCGTCAACTCCTTGGCCTTGACCTCGTCGATCACCTGGACGGTCCCGGCGATGCGTTCGCCAGGTTTGTAGCTCTGGCGCTCGGCGTTGACGAGTAGATGGTCGCTCACGGAGACACCCAGATGGGGACGTCGCAGCGGCCGTCCGGCCGATGCGAGTGGCGATCGACCGCCGTCACGTGCCAGGCCCACGAGACCGCGCTGCCCTCGTAGGAGAACGGCGAGTCGTTGGGCACGGTGAAGCGCACCGTCTGCTGGACCTGTCCGTGGTCGGCCTCGCTCCACGAGTCGACGATGTCGATGTGGCGAGTCACGCGCTGAGTCGAGGTGCCGTTCTCAGTCACCACCTCCTGCTTGCAGTCGTAGTACTCGGTGCAGATCAACCCCAGCTCGAGCTTCTCCCCGAGCTTGTCCGTGTCGGCGATGGCCAGGGTCGCATTCACTGTTCCTCCGCGGCGCACCTCGATGGGATCCACGCTGAGCTGGAGGTACCGGGCCACGTGGGGGTGCGTGCGTCGCAACATCCAGCCGAAGAGCGCGAGCAACAGCACGGCGGCGCCGGCCAGGATCGCGCCCCCAGCTCGTGCGCCCGACGGGCTCTTGGCGTGGCTGGCCGTGAGGAACAGTGCCACCGAGCCTCCGGCGAGCCCAACCGCACCAAGCGCGAGCAGGGTCAGGCCGATGGGCACGCCGCGCGCGGACCGGCGGCTCTGGGGGCCCGGCGCATGTCCGGGTGGAAGATGCCCACCGCGTCGTTCGTCTCCGTTGCGCGCCACGTTGTCTCCTCGGCGATCGGTCCGGTCCACCCCCGGGACCGCCGGAGCGAACCTACAGCGCGACCTCAATCACCGTCAAGTGGGCCAGATGATTGATTCCACGACCCCGCGTGCCGGAGAATCGATCGTCTAGTGGCCCCACTGGCGCGGCGGCTCGGCCAGGCCGGCACGATAGGCGTAGTTGATGGCCTGCGCGCGGTCGCGGATATCCGCCTTGGAAAAGGCGTGATTGATGTGCGATTTCACCGTGGTCCCGCTGTACTTCATCTCCGGCGTCTGGATCCCGACCCAGCAGCTCGGGGGTACGCTGCGCTCGATCGCGTCGGTCTTTCCCGTCGAGCATCTCGCCGCGGCACTCCATCTGGCGGCGGTCCGGGCGTCGTTCATCGGCGCCCTGTCGACGAGCGACCTGCTCGTCCTCGCGCTGTGGGCCCTGGGCGCGGCCGCGTTTGCGGCGCGGTACTTCAGCTGGCTGCCCGGCGCTGCCACGGCGTGAACCTAGGCGTTGGCGTAATGCGCGTAGCAGTGGGCGACGCGGTGGTCGCTGGTGAGCCTCATCACCTCGGCCGCGCGACGGCCCTCGACGCTCACGTAGTACAGCGTCACCGAATCGACGCCGCACAACAGGTCGAGGGGTTCGAAGCGCAGATCGGGAAATCGTTCGAGCCCGCGCGCGAAGTAGGCGCGCAGTTCGGTCGTGCCGTGGACGATGCCGGCCGGGTTGTCGCTCAGCGCGGCGATGAACGGAGAGGCGAACTCCACGTCGTCGACGTAGTGGCTGATAACCCGGTCGAGGTCATGTGCGTTCCACGCGGCGTACCAGTCATCGGCAAATCGGGCCGCGGCCCTCTGGTCGATCATGCGGCCGATTAGAACAGGTGTCGATGGCGCTGACAATCGGGTGGCCACCCTGAGGTTTGGCTCCCATGACTCACGCGCGACATCATCGCGACGCCGCGAGGGCCGCTAGGCCGCAGTGCCACGCAGCGTCAAGATCGGCGACTGGATCGTCGAGCGACTCGGGTCCGAGCTCGTCCTGCTCGACGGGGCCGGGCATCACCCCCATGTCGAATACCCTGGCGAGATCGCCGTTGCGGTCGGCGCCTTTGTGGACAAACTCGGCCCGCCGGAAACAGCACAACCATGAGCTCACGCACCCCGGACTGGAGCCTCGGTAACTACGAGCACACGGCCGCCCAGCTCCAGCCGGCGGCCACCGACACCGGTCGGCGATGAAACGTCCGCCGTCCGCCCTGGCGCGCTGGACGGCCTCGGCGTCGGAGTTCGCCAATCGCCACGGCGTGTACATGGGGCCGCGAGCAGCCAGCCTCCACGTCGCCACGTACCGCAGTACGCGCGGGAAGGTCGGCGCCCACCTCCCCGGGTGGCCGGGTGCCCGGATCCTGCTCCTCGACCATACCGGCGCACGTACGGGGGTCAGGCGGACCTCGCCGCTCATGTATCTCCAGGAGGGTGAGATCGTTGCCGTGGCCGCGTCGAAGGCCGGCCAGCCAACTCACCCGGCCTGGTTTCACAACCTCAAGGCCAATCCCGACACGACGATCCAGACCGGCTCGGTGGTGCGCCAGGTTCGTGCGCGGGTCGCGACTGAAGAGGAGCGCGACCGCCTGTGGCCCAAGTTCGTCGCGTTCTTCCCCACCTACGACTTCTACCAACAGAGCGCTGGGGAGCGGAAGATCCCGGTGGTGGTTCTCGAGCCGCGTTAGCCGTCAGGCGGCTTGCGCCGCGCGCTCGCGCGCGTAGGCGTCGAGCCGCTGCAGTTCATCGGCGTAGACGCGCGCGCATGACCCGCGGCGCAAAAGTGCGCTCGAAGAACCCGCCGATCCCGCCCGCACCCTCCCACGTGGTGGAGATCGAGACGCGGGAGCCGGAGCCCTCCGGGCTCACCGTGAAGGTGGTGACGAGGCTCGAGCTGGTGTCGGACTCGGTGAGTACGCGACCGGGTTCGGGTTCGGCGACCTCCATCCGATATTCGCGCGTGCGCCCGCCTGCGTTGAGCTTAAAGCGGATGATCGTTCCGGCGCCCACGCCACCGGACTCGACCTCAAAGTCCGAAAACGCCGGGGGCAGAAAGTGCGGGTGATGCTCTCGCATGTCGGCGAGATACCCGTAGACCGTGTCGGGCGGCGCATGCACCGACCGTTCGGCAGAGACGTGAATGGTTCCCATCTGTTCTGTGTATCACTGGGCGCCCGGCACGCTGCCGACCAGTACTCTCCCGCCCTCGATCTTGCCGGGTGGGCCGCCCAGCGAGTGGATCAGCGCCGAGAAGCTCTTGCCGGCCGCCGACGGGACGCTGTTGGCGTCGTCCTCGTACCTCCACTCGCGATGTGTCTTGGCCCAGCTCACGTTGTTGCGACCTGGGGCGGCCCAGCCGATTTCGATCCCGGTCGTCGTCTGCGGGATGATCGACGCGATCGCCTGGCCGGCCCGTACGGTGTCGCCCACGTGCAGGCCGCGAACCGGCTGCACGCCCTCGGCGTAGTAGATCAGGCACCCTGCTCCCGCACCGCTCGTCAGCCGGTACACGATGAATGCTCCCGGCCAGCCCGTGTTGTCCATCGCCAGCTCGGTGATCTTGCCGTCGCCGATCGCGCCCAGCGCGCCGACACCCGCGTAGTCGACGCCTTGGTCGATCCGTTCGGGTGTTACTCGCGCCACGGCGAGTGGATTGACGTAGCCCGGCGACTTCTTCACGCGCTCGCAATCCGGCCTACCGCCCGACGCGGGCGCGGCGCTCGGCGGACCGCGATGCGCTGCCACGAGCGCCGCATGTGACGTGGCGGTCGGCGCGAGCACCGCCGCCGATGAGACCGGCGCAGCCGCCGACGCCTTCGGCGGCGG
The DNA here is from genome assembly GCA_963734775.1 of uncultured Solirubrobacterales bacterium. Classification (GTDB taxonomy): domain Bacteria; phylum Actinomycetota; class Thermoleophilia; order Solirubrobacterales; family Solirubrobacteraceae; genus Palsa-465. The sequence continues at coordinate 99,049 of CAVTJE010000018.1, read as the reverse complement.
GCTACCGTGGCCGGTCATCAGGCTCGGCACGGCCGTGGCCAGGAGCACCAATCCGAACACCGCCACGGCAGCGAACACGACGGTCATCGAGCGCTTGCCAAACCTGCGCCAGTCGATCTGCCGCGCCGGTCGGGGCATCGGGGCCGGGGTGGCGCGAGCTGCCACGGCCGGCCGGGCCGGCGGCGCCAAGGTCGTGGCGAGAGGTTCGGCAGCGGGCGGCGCCGGCGGCGCGATCGTGGCGACAGGTTCGGCGGCTGGCGCCGGCGGCTCGGGTCGCGGCTTGACCGTCGGCCGGAGCCGCACGGTGGGCCGCGGCGGCGGGACAATACGCTCTGGCGCCGGCGTCCTAGCGCGGGTGCGCTCGGGTTTTGCGCGGGGCGCGGGGGTGTGCGCGCGGGTGCGCTCGGGCTTCGATGGGGGTGCGGGTGTGCGGGCGCGGGTGCGCTCGGGTTTTGCTGGCGGCGCGGGTGTGCGGGCGCGGGTGCGCTCGGGGGCGGGGGGCGTGGTCTGGTGGCCGTTCTGAGTCGGGCGCGACCTTCCCCAACCCCTGCGGGGCTTCTCAGCTCGTCGCGCCCGCGAGCGCTCGAGCGACTCCAACCACGGCTCCGCTTGCGCGAGGTCACGCACGCCGTCCACAAATCCTCCTTCGGGAAACTCAGATGCCTGCGGAGTTAGCTGACGGGCTCGCGCTATGCGCTACGCCGACTCATGCGGCGATTCGCCCCGGCAACCAGAACTGGTTGCTCGTGGGTCCCCCGCTCGCCGGGGACGGATACCCCAGCGACTCGGCTCGTTATGTAGCGCGGCAAGCTATCACGCCGAGCAAGCAAAAGCGCTCAGAGAAGGCTGCGGGCGCAGTCCTCGATCGAGTCCTCGACCGGCCGGGTTTCCCAACCCAGCGTCGTTCGGGCCTTCTGGCTCGAGAACCATGTTTGCTTCCCGAGGTCCCCGACGACGGAGCGGATGGTGCCGTCGAACATGGCCATGGCGCGGACCAGCAGGTCGGGTGCCACCCGGGTCGGCACCTTCTTGGCGCGTTCGCCCAGACGCTGGCGGAGGATCGCCGCCACCTCGTAGGTCCACAGGAAGCGGTCGGTGGCGATAAAGCGTTGTCCCGCTCCATTAGCGTCCGTAACCGCGCGAATGTGCAGCTCGGCGACATCGCGTACGTCGACGAACGTGAAGCCGAGCCGGGGCGCCGCCGGCATGCCGCTCAGCAGACGCTGGATGGCCTGGAGCGAGTACGAGTGGTCGTCGCTCAGTGCCGGCCCGATGATCGCCCCCGGGTTGATCGTGGCCAGCCGGTCCTCCGCGCCGCCGTCCCGTACGAACTGCCAGGCGGCCTGCTCGGCCAGGGTCTTGGAGCGCACATACGGCGTGCGCGCGGGGTCGTTTCCGTCTGTCCAGTCGGCCTCGGTGTAGGGCGCCGTCTCAGAGCTCGGACGCCCCGGCCGGATCGCGGCCACCGAGGAGGTCATGGCGACCCGTTCGACATTGGCGTCGAGCGCCGCCTTGAGGACCCGCACGGCGCCATCGCGGGCGGGCACGATGAGCTCGTCCGGATCCTTCGGTTGCACCGGCGGGAACGGAGATGCAACGTGCAGCACGTACCGGCAGCCCGTGACCGCGTCGGCCCAGCCGGCATCGGAGGTCAGATTGGCCGCCAGCACGGTCAGCCGAGAGCCCGGATCGATTCCGGCCGCCCCGACGGCGTGTCGCACCGCCGGCTCGCGCCCGAGGTCGCGGACCGTCGTGCGCACCTCATAGCCGCGCTCGAGGAGCAGGTTGACGCACCAGCCACCCAGAAATCCCGTCCCACCGGTTACCAAAACGGTTGCCGATGGCTCAGTCATGGTGCGGACCCTACCTGGCTGGGCTGGAGACCATCAGCCGGCTCTTATCGGGCCGTTAGACGGCCGGCACCCGGGAGGCGGGCTGTGTGAGCGGCGGCCGCTCGGCCATGCCGGCCGCCGCCCTGCCACGGCGCTGCGGCCTCCAGACGCGTAGATACTGCGCCCCGAAGTAGGAACCGACGACCAGCGCCACGGCCAGCACCTGCGCGACGACGGTCTCGACGTTGGGGAAGATCGAGAACCACTCGCCGGCCCACCCGGGGACGCTGACGCCGATCGGCGTGGTGCCGATCCAGCCGGCCAGCTGCATCTCGTTGACCTCCTCGCCCACCATCACGACAAGCACGACGAGGAGCATCACGCCCGTGATGATCAGCAGCCGCTTGTAGGGCAGGCGCTGGTGGAGCGCGAACGTCAGCACGCCGGCCGCGGTGGTGAACAGCAGCCCGAGGGCGACGCCCTCGAGCACGACGCTGGAGCCGAACGTGACCCGGAGGTTCTGGAGGAAGAGAACGATCTCGAACCCCTCGCGGTAGATCGAGGTGAAGCCGAGGACCGCGAGGCCGAGCAACGTAGCGCGGGTCGCGGTCTCGCCGGCGCCAGCATCGGCCAGCAGGCCGCGTCGCCGCTTGTGGTGATTGGCAATCCAGCCCGTCCAGTAGATGCGATGGAAGAACCAGTTCATGACCACAAGCAGGACGATGATGGCGGGAAGACCGGTGGCGGCCTGGACGTCGAGCCCGCGTCCGCCGAATTGCCCTATGGCCCAGATGGCGACGAACCACGTGGCCACCGTGGCCGCCAGAGCCACCCCACCGCCGGCGACGACAGGACGCCGATAGGCCTTATTGGCGCCGAGGAAGCTGGCCATCACAGCGGCGAGCACGAGGATCGTCTCGAGCCCCTCGCGGAAGACCAGGACGGCGCTGTTGATAACCGCCGTCGTCCGGCTCATGTGGTTCGCCGGATCCGTCGGATCGGGAGTACCGCCGCTCGAGTGCCAGGCGAGGATCACGGAAGCCACGGCCACGGCAAGGACGACGGCGACCCAGATGTAGAAGCTGCGCTGCGAGGTGCGCTTGCTCCTCTCCGCGCGCCTCGTACTCCGGGCCTGGCTTCTCGCCTGTAGCGTGTTCTCGTTACTCACGACGGTTCCTGTGAGGGGCTTGGGCTGGTTCGGTCGGAAACCGGGGTGGCACCCTAGCACAGATTAGGCGCGCCTAATTAGGATTACCTAAGCAGAACCTCACGCCTGGCGGGCGCGGCACTGAACGGCCGCTCAAGATTTCCTTAGCGTCTGCTAGCCTCAGCGTCTGCGGGCATCAGGCCGGATGCCTTGTTTTGCCCGTGAGGACCCGGGGCTTATCGCTTGGTGGTCCTCGAGCGCCCGCCGCCATCCGCGGCTACCAACTTGATTCCGGATGACCTGTCCACAAGGAGGACACGTGACCCGACGTTCGCTCTGTCGTTCTATGCTGCTCGCCGCCAGCGTCGCGGTGGCGTGCGGAGTTGCTCCCGCTCTGGCGATGGCCCACAAGAAGAGCTCGCACAAGACGCTCACGGTGTGCAAGCACGGCTGTGTTTACACACGTATCCAGGCCGCCGTCAACGCCTCCGGTCGGGGCGCGACGATTCGCGTCAAGCCCGGCAAGTACGTCGAGGGCGTGATCGTCAGCCGGCCACAAGCACGACGGTCTTCACATCATCGGACTGGGTAAGACGCCCTCCAGCGTCCTCATCGAGGGCAAGAATGCAAAGGGACCCGAGGGCGTGGCCCAGAACGGTGTCGAGGGCGACAGCGTCAACAACCTCGTCCTCGAGAACATGAAGGCCGAGCACTTCGCTGCCAACGGCTTCTTCATCAACGGGTGCCATGGCTACCTGATGAAGGACCTCATCGCCGGCTTCAACCACTCCTACGGCCTCTACGTGTTCAAGTGCATCGGCGGGCGGATGACCCAGTCTGTCGGCTTCGGCAACGGTGATTCCGCCTTCTACGTCGGTGGCACGCCGTTCGAGAAGCACCCCGTCACCACCCTGCTCGATCACGATCGCGGCTATAAGAACGTCCTCGGCTACTCGGGCACGAACTCGAAGTACATCGTGATCCGGAACTCCGAGTTCTACAACAACGGTGCCGGCGTGGTGCCTAACACGCTCAACTCCGAGCCGTACGAGCCAGCGACCTCTGGCGTGATCGAGGACAACCTCATCTACTGGAACAACTTCGACTACTACCGTCCCAATTCGCCGGTGAAGACGGTCTCCGGCGGAGTCGGCACGGATCGCGCCAACTACCCGATCGGCGCCGGGGTGATCCTGTTCGGATCGACCGGCTGGGTCGTCAAGCACAACTCGATCTTCGGCAACTTCCTCTGGGGTGGGGGCGCCTTCTCGGATCCCACCAACGACACCGGAAAGGCCGAGAACAACCGCAACAAGTTCGTCGACAACAAGATGGGCGGCGCCTTCCACGACGCCAACGGCGTGGACTTCTTCAACGACGGCTCCGGCAAAGGCACGTGCTTTATGGACAACGGCAAGGTGACGCTCGACACCAGCAGCACCGACCCCACGTCACAGCTCTATCCGACGTGCCCGAGCAACGCCGGAAGCGGCACGGTGTTCGGCGACTCGACCCAGATCGGCAAACTCCTGGCCATCGTGACGGCCAACCCGCCCACGAACCAGGAGAGCTTCTGGCACACCCACGAGCACCCCAAGCGCGCCGGCCGGACGTCGTTCGAGGGATGAGAGGATGCTGAGCATGAAGCGACACGGGCTGATCGCCCTGATCATCGGGCTCCTTGCGTGTGGCATCGCGGCGAATGCCGCGGGCGCCGCGCACACGACGAAGAAGAAGAGAGTGGTCACAAAGACCGTGAAGGTCGTCGATGACTACTACGCGCCGACGAACCTGACGCTCAAGAAGGGCAACGCGATCAAGTGGGTGTGGAGTAAGTACAACTACGACTCCCACAACGTGACGTTGATGAAGGGCCCGAAGGGCGTCAGGAAGTCCCAGTTCAAGTCGGTTACGGGCACGAGCGGGATCCACTTCAAGCGGACCTTCGTCAAGCCCGGGACCTACCACTTCGAGTGCACCATCCATCCGGCGACGATGTACTTGACAGTGATCGTCAAGCGCTAACGGAAATGCCTGCTCCATTCGGACGCCGTCAGTTCATGGCCAACGCCGGCGGGATGCTCTTCTGCACTCTCGCCGGCCATCGCCTGACGGCCAACTCGCACGCCAATCTGGATAAGCTCGCTGCCGAGGTGCCGGTGCCGCCGAAGGTGCTGGCGGCTGACCATGGTCAGTCGCACGCCGAGTTCATCTCGGACGTCAAGACGGCCAGCTCCGGCCCCGTACGCCAGTACTGGATCAAGGCCGTGAGGACGAAGTGGGACATCGTCCCCACCCACCACGACGGCATGATGGACATGCCCGTGCGTGGGAAGACCAAATTCACCGCGCTCGCCTACCAGGCGTTCAGCCCCGGCTTCGGCAAGCCGCTGGGTCCGCCTCGGATCCCCGGCCCCTTGTTGGAGGCGGAAACCGGGGACACGGTCGTCGTTACCTTCCGTAACGAGACCAAGTCGCCCGTCACCATGCATCCCCACGGGATCTTCTACACCCACGACATGGACGGTGCCTACAAGGGTGCCTACACCGACCCGGGCGGCTTCGTCCAGCACGGTCACACGTATCGCTACGTGTGGGAGGCGCGACCGGGGACCGAGGGGTCGTGGTTCTACCACGACCACGGGCCCATGGACCCCCTGCCGGTGTTCAAGGGCCTGTTCGGGCCCCTCATCATCCGCAAGCCGGGGGCGCCAAAGCCCGACAAGGAGTTCTTCCTCACGTTCCATTCGTTCAGCCCGGTGGCGACCGGCCTCAACAACAATTTCGCCTGCATCAACGGTCGGGCCTACGCCGGCAACACGCCCACTCTGCACGCCAAGGTTGGAGACCGCGTCGCCTTTCATGTCTTCGCCCTCGACGACGACTTTCACACCTTCCACCTGCACGGACATCGCTGGACCGATCCGGACGGTGGGGCGGTGATCGACAACCACACGATGGGACCAGCTGATGTCATCACCCTGGAGTTCGTGGAGGACAACCCCGGGCGGTGGTTCTACCACTGCCACGTGTTCTCGCATCTCCACATGGGCATGAACGGGTGGTACCTCGTCAGCGCCTAGCCCCCTGGCTGCTGGCGCCGCTCGTGGTTCTGGCCGCCGCCGCGGCGGCTCCGGCCGCCCGCGCCGCCGATGCCAAGATCGCCATCGGCCATTACAAGTGGTCGAGGCCGGTTGTCCATGTCGACCTCGGGCAGCGTGTGACCTGGTACTGGGTAGGCCCCGACACGATGCACTCAGTCACCGGCATCACGCCCAATGACCAGGGCGTCGACTCGGACCCCGAGACCAACGAGCCCGAGCATCGGATCGGCGACCACTTCCGGGTCAGCTTCAGTCATCCCGGCATCTACCAATTCCAGTGCAAGTTGCACCCGATCGTGCATGGTGAGGTGATCGTGTCGGACACCCCGGGCAATCCAGCCGACGACCCCGACCCGATCCCCAAGCCCAGCGTCGATCTGATGCGCCCGACGCTCAGCGGGCTGTTTCTCACCCCGCGTGGGGCCGGCCTCTCCGGCACGACGCTGCACTACTCGCTCGATGACGTCTCGCTCGTCGACGCCGAGATCTGGCATGCCTCGAAGGGGGAGCGTGGACGCTACGCCGGCTGGCAGCAGTTCCACGGCCACATCGGCTTCAACGAGGTGCGCTTCGCCGCGCGTGGACGCCACTTCGTGCCGCGACCCGGCCGCTACATCGCCTACCTGACGCCCACCGACCCCTACAACAACGTGGGCCGGACGAAAACGCTGCACTTCACGGTCGCCGCGACCGAGCGGGGGCACGGCGTGAGCGCGCACTCGTAAGCTGGGGCGCGCGATGGAGAAACCGTTTCCGGTAGCCGCTGTGGTCTTCGACCTCGACGGCGTCCTGATCGACTTCGGAGTCGCAATGGGATGCCGCGCGGCGGGCGGTGGTGGCCAGGACCGGCGGCCACTGGCGCGACGGGGCCACCGCGGAGATGATGGGCATGAGCTCCTCCGAGTGGTCGCGCTACCTGCACGACGAGCTCGGGGTGCTGCTCGAGCCGGCCGAGATCAACCGGTTGGTGGTCGGGGATCTCCTCGAACGCTACCGCCGCGAGCTACCGCTGGTACCCGGGGCGGTCCAGGCGGTCAGGCGGCTGGGCGCACGATGGCCGCTCGGGCTGGCCTCGTCGTCCAATCGCCCGGTGATCGACACCGTGCTCGAGCGGGCCGGCGTGAGTGCCTGCTTTGTCGCCACCGTATCGGGCGACGAGGTGGCCCGCGGCAAGCCCGCGCCCGACGTGTATCTGGCGGCGATGGCCAAGCTTGGCGTCGACCCGGCGGCCGGGGTCGCGGTGGAGGACTCGAGCAACGGCCTGCGAGCGGCGGCGGCTGCTGGCCTTCATGTGGTCGCCGTCCCCAACCGCGAATATCCGCCGGCACCGGATGCGCTGGCGCTGGCCGACATGGTGGTCAGCTCGCTCGACGAGCTGACGGTCGACTCGCTCGAGCGAGTCGGAGGCTGAGCTCAGGCCCCGCGCCAGTTCGGCTGGCGCTTCTCGAGGAAGGCCGTCATGCCCTCCTGAGCGTCAGCGGCCATGGCGTTCTCGGTCATCACGACCTTGGTGTGCTCGTAGGCGCTGTGCTCGGTCTGGTCGACCTGGGCGTAGAAGGCCTCCTTGCCGGTGGCGATCGTGTACGCGCTCGAGCGGGAAATCTGGTCGGCCAGTTGGCTCACGGCGGACTCGAGTTCGGCCGCGGGAACGATTCGGTTGACGAGGCCCCAGTCGAGCGCGGTCGCGGCATCGATCGGCTCCCCGGTGAGGAGGAGTTGCATCGCGCGCTTTCGCCCGATCGCCCGCGATACGGGGACCATCGGGGTGGAGCAGAACAGACCGATCCTGACCCCGGGGGTGGCAAATCGAGCATCGTCGCTGGCGACGGCCAGGTCGCAGGCGGCGACGAGCTGGCAGCCGGCGGCGGTGGCAATCCCGTGGACCTTGGCGATCACCGGCTGAGGCAGCTCGTGGATCGTTTCCATCATCACCGTGCACACGTTGAACAGCTCGGTGTAGAACGCCTCATCGCGGCCGATCATCTCCGACAGGTCGTGCCCGGCCGAAAACGCCGGGCCAGCGCCTTGCAGCACGATCACGCGCGTCGTCGGGAGCGCCGAGGCATCGTGCAGCGCGCCGATGAGATCGTTCATCAACTCGAGCGACAGCGCATTGCGTCGGTCGGGACGATTCAGCGTGAGCCGGACCGATGGTCCGTCGGTGGCGACGAGCAGATTGCGGAACTCGGTGTCGACCGGGGCGGCCACAGAGCCAGACTACTACCCGCGCCGCGCCTCGCTCGGCGCGAGGGCCGAGCGGCAGCGTTCTCGCGCGGTCGTCGATAATTGACCCATGAGCGCCACGGCCAACGGGTTCGAGCGCGTCGGCATAGTCGGCGGCGGAATCATGGGCGCGGGCATCGCCGAGGTGTGCGCGCGGTCTGGGCTGGCGGTCGTGCTCGTCGAGATCAGCGACGACGCGGCCGGGGCGGCCGAGCGCCGTGTCGGGGCCTCGTTGCAGCGCGCCGTTCAGCGCGGCAAGCTCGAGGCCCAGGGTGCCGCCGAGGTGCACGAGCGGCTCAGCTTCGTGTCGGACATGGCCGCGCTGGCCGACCGCGAGATCGTCATCGAGGCGGTGGTCGAGGACCGCAGCGCGAAGATCAAGGTGTTCAAGCAGCTTGCCGAGGTGGTCGAGAACGACGACGCCATCCTGGCCTCGAACACGTCATCGATCCCGATCGTCGAACTCGGAGCGGTGACCGGAGAGCGCTCGAACCAGGTGCTCGGCCTGCATTTCTTCAACCCTGTGCCCGTGCTGTCGCTGGTCGAGGTGATTCCCTCGCTGCTGACCAGCGACGCGACGCTCGCCCGCACCCGGACGTTCGCCAGCACCCAGCTGGGCAAGGACCCGATCGTGGCCCCGGATCGCGCCGGCTTCACCGTCAACGCCCTGCTCATCCCGTACCTGCTGGCCGCGATCCGGATGTTCGAGCAGGGCCTGGCCACCGCTGAGGACATCGACCAGGGCATGATCAAGGGCTGTGCCCACCCGATGGGTCCGCTGGCCCTCGCCGACCTGATCGGTCTCGACACAGTCATGGGGGTGGCCGAGTCGCTCTATGCCGAACACCGCGAGCAGCTCTACGCCCCGCCCCCGCTGCTCCAGCGCCTCGTCGCTGCCGGGCTGCTTGGGCGCAAGAGCGGGCGCGGCCTCTACAGCTACGAGTGACCGGGGGAGGGCGCGCGAACCAGCTCTGTCAACTCAAAAGCTCTGAGTCGTGCTCTTCGAAGATCTTGGCGTAGTCGTCGCGCTCGCCCGAGTGGAGGGCCTCGACGAGCTGGTGAATCCGCGGGGTCATCACCAGCAGGTAGCGGGTCGGCTGCGCCACCGCGTTCCAGAAGCTATGCGGCGTGTTTCGCGTGACGAGCAGCGATTCGCCGCCCCCGACGAGGCGCTCCTCGGCACCGACGCGAAAGCCGAGCTGGCCTTCGAGCACGATCCATGCCTCGTCGTCGGAGCGATGTAGATGGAGGCCGGCAATGGGCCGGCCGGGGTGGGTGCCCGGGTCCGTCCAGTCGGCGACGACGAAGGAGTCGCAGACGATCACGCCCGCAACACTAGTACGAGCATGCCGACGGCCCGCTCGGCGCTCGGGTCGCCTTGCGGGCCGTCGGGTCCTAGCCTGCGATGCCCCTCCCCGTCACGTCCAGACCGGACTGAGTCGCCTACGGGGTGAACTTGGCCTGGCAGGCCTGGATCTTCCCAGTGTCGGTACCAGCCGTCGACAGGCACGCCGTCAGCTTCTGAGCCTTGCTCAGCGTCTGGTTGGTCTGCGCGGACGCGCCGGCAGCCTGACCGCTGGTCGAGCCGGCGTGGCCCGACGCGTTGCCCAACTGCTTTTGGGCCTGGTTGATCGCCTGCTGGGACTGCTGCAGCCCCGTGTTGACGGCCTGGTTGGCGGTGTTCTGATCGGGCCGGATCACGGTGAAGTAGACCACCGCGAAGATCGCCAGCGACGCTGCCATTCCGGCCAACCACAGCTTCCAACTACTACTAACGAGAACCATTTCTTAACTCCTTATTGCCTTGAGTTCGGTTGCGACCGCGCCGTCACGCGGCCGTCGGATACATTGAGTTCCGCCGCGTCACGCGGCCGTTTGTGCCTGCGCCAGAGCCGCCTGCCAATCGATCACCACCTGACGCTCGTCGCCGGTGGGCATCCGCTTGGCGGGCACCGTGTTGCCGGGGTAGAGAAGTGGCACGGCCGAGGCGGGAACCGGGTTGCCGACCTGGATCTGGAACGGCGCCCGGCCGTCGGCCAGGATCGTGAGCAGGAAGGCGTACATGTCGTCGCCCTTCTGGTTGCGCGTCCCCAGCGGCTGAGTCTCGACAATCACGGCCTTGCACGGCATGCCCTCCTCGAGGATCCGAGCAGCTGAGCCGGTGTTCGGGTCGCCCGAGCTGGCCATGGTCACGACGGGCGGCTGCTCGCCGAGCGACAGCGCGATCCGGTCGTGGTCGTTCGGATCGACGCGGACGGCGACGGTGGCGCCCGGCAGCATGAGCTGCGGCAGGACGGTGGCCTTCACGGCCTGGCGGCATGTCGCCGTGTACCGCGGAACATTGTCGAGAGTGACCTCGACGGTGAACACGCACACATGGGCGGGGTTGAAGTCGGCGCCGGTGCTGACCGACGTCTGCTGGATGCTGACGATGATCCCGCGGCCGAGTAGACCCTGCTCGAGCAGCTCCTTGGGCACTGCTCCGGTGAGATTGCGCATCTTGTTGAAAAGCCCCATCGCTTGTCCTCCTTGGAATGCCGAATTGATGTGGCGCAGCCTGAACCGGCCCACCTAAGCGGCGCCAAAGAACCACCAAAGGCGCACCGCGCGATCTATGCAGCGCTTTAATGTGTGGTCACCATGGGCGGATCTGCCGCCACCAGGCCGGGTTGCCCCGGATCCCGCGTTGCCGTGCTGTTCGAGCCGGGAGCGAATGGCGTCGCCGCGGTCGAAGAGGCCTCGGAGCTGGCCGAGCGCTGGGAGGCCGAACTGACGGTTGTCGTGGTAGCGCCGCAGGTCAGCGGTGGAGATCGCTGCGGCCCGTCGCCCACCGATTACAACGCCGCGGTACGCGACGTGGCATCCGCCGAGTTGCAGCAGGCGGCAGACCTGCTCGACACGCCGGGCCACGTGACGAGCCTGGCTCTGCTCGTCGAAGGCCGTGATCCGCCGTTGCCGGCGTGGCTGACGAGCCACGGGTTCGAGACCATCCTCGTGCCTGCCCGCCGGCGGATTCTGCGCTCCCCCGACCACCCCTGTTCGGCGGCCGTTCGCCGAGCCGGCTGCCGTGTGCAGCTCGTGACCGCCGGGCACCACGCGGGCCGCGGCGGTCCGGAGCTATAGCCGCACGACGACCAGTCCGACGGCGAGCACGACGAGCGCCATCCACAGAGCCGATAGCGCCCCTTCAAGGGGGTCGAGCAGGCGCTCGGCCGTGAGCTCCTGGACTCGTCCGTCGCTGAGTCGTTGCTCTCCCACGACGCTGGCGGTGCGCCGGCGCAACTCGCGCGCGGGGGTACTGAGCCGTCGCTGCGCGGCGCTCAGCAGACAGCATGCGGCGGCGACGAGCACGCCGGCGGGACGGATGGTCAACGCGTTGACGAAATACCCCGTGAAGGCGGGGAACCCACCCCAGGCGAGCGCGAACCAGGTGTCATTGTGGACGCGCCCGCCCCCGAGCTCGAGGTTGTAGGCGGGAACCAGCAGCCCGCCAACGACGACGAGCGGCACCAGGAGTGGGGAGACGACGACGATCCCCACCACTCCGATGGCGACGGCTCCGACCAGCCCCGCAACAGCCAGGCCGATCAGCGTTCGCCGCGACAGCGCGGTCTTCAGTGGGCGTCCGTTCAGCTCGTCGAGGGCATGCGCGCTGACGCCTACCGCAAGCAGGAACGCGGCCAGGGCGGCGCCGAGACGATCGGCATAGATCGTGGGCGCGGCCGCCGCGCCGAGCGCGACATAGCTGAGATGCCACGCCGTGTACGGAGGGTGCAGGAGGGTGACGAGATCGCGCCACCCGCCGCGCCGCAGCGCATAGAACGCCGGGCGTTCAACCCCGTGCGGAGCCGTCGTCATTCCTGTTTCCCCACATGACCGTGCCGGCGCCAAAGCTCATCCGGCGCATGTGAACGTCGCGCAGTCCCGACGCGCGCCAGAGCGACGCCAGATCGGGCTCGCACGCGTCGAGCTCCTCGATGCTGGGCCCGAGGAAACGTCCCACCTCGTACCAGGCGGGTGAGACGGCGCGGCCGATGAGCGGCAGTCCCACGCGCGTGTGCAGACGCCACAGGGCCCGCAAGGGCGCCGACGGGGGGACACCGAACTCGACCATTCCAATCCGCGCGCCGGGCTTGACGACGCGGGCCAGCTCGGCCATCGTTGCCGCCCGATCATCGACGTAGCGCAGCAGATACGTGAACGTGAGAGCGTCGAATTCCCCATCGGCGAACGGCAGGTGCTCGGCTTCGCCGTGCACGAACCTGACGCGGTCGGCCAGGTGCGGAAGCTCTTCCAGATGTCGACGGGCGCCGGCCAGCATCGCCTCGCTCTGATCGAGCCCGACCACCGTGGCGCCCCGGCGCGCCAGCGCGAAGGCCACCATCCCCGTTCCCGTGGCCACGTCGAGCACGCGCTGACCGGGCTGCGGGGCGACGGCCACGACCAGGGCCCGACGCCACCGCGGGTCCTGTCCGAAACTCAGCAGTGCGCCCATGCGGTCGTACCTGGCGGGAAGGTCCGCAAACAGATCGACCGCATGTCGCTTTCGCGGCGTGGGCGGGCTGGTCACCGGGGCGGGCACCGACTGCAAGCCTAGCCCCTCGATCTAGCGGCCCGCCGCTAAGTCACGGCTCGGAGGGCACGACGATGTTCTGGTTGAGGCGGAACACGTTGTGCGGATCCCAGCGCCGCTTGACCTCGACCAGCCGTGCGTATTTCTCCTCACCGAACGAGGCCCGCAGCCGGTCCCCCTCGTCGGGTTCGATGAAGTTCGAGAACGCCGTCCCAAGGCCAAACGGTTTCATCGCCGCTGCGAACCCGCGCGCCCAGGCCGTGTTCTCGTCGTCCTCGCCCGGATCCATCCACATGGCCAGGCAGAAGTACATCCATCGCGCGTCGGGAACAGTGAGCGCCATGTCCTTGGTCGGAGACTGGCGCACCGCCCCGCCCATAGGGGCCAGGATCAGCTGGCCGAACGGAGCCGGGAGCCGCTCGCCCTCGGCGACGAACGTGTCGATCGCCTCGTCGGGCAGTGAGGCCAGCCAATCGACCTTGAAGTACTCATGGATGCCGCGCGGATTGCCGGGATCGAGCATGCTCTGCAGTGCGACGTACGGCATTGGCTGGATCACATCCATGGCCGGCGAGCCGAACTCGCGGAGCCGCTCCACGGTCGCCTCGCCGACCGCCGGGTCGCCCACGTAGCAGTAGATCACGGCCACCGCCGGCTTGCCCTGGAGCTCCTCGGGGACGAAGGGCGCCGGTGGCGCCGTCAGCAGCGCGACCCCACCGGCGACCTCGTCAGGGGCCTCGGCGAGGAAGTCGCGATAGAAGCGAATCACGTCGCCGGCCTTATCCCGATGCCACAACAGCATCCCGGCGGTGAGGATCGGGCCGACAGGATGTAGGTTGAACTCGAACTCAGTCACCACGCCGAAGTTGCCGCCGCCTCCGCGTAGACCCCAGAACAGGTCCGGGTTCTCCGTCTCGCTCGCCGTGACGACCTCGCCGGCGGCCGTGACGACCTCGGCCGAGATGAGGCTCTCACAGGTGAAGCCGTACATCCGCTCGAGCCAGCCGCTGCCGCTGCCCACGGCCAGGCCGCCGACGCCGGTGTCGGACACGCGGCCGCCGGTCAGCGCCAGCCCGTGCTCCTGCGTTGCCGCGTCGAGCTCGGCCCACACGGTCCCGCCCTGGACGCGGGCCGTCCGCGTCTCGGTATCGACTGTCACCCGGTTCATCGGGCGCAGGTCGATCACGACCCCCCCGTCACACGTGCTGTATCCGGGGGTCGAATGGCCCCCGCACCGGACCGCCAGCAACAGCCCGTGCCGCGCCGCGAACGACACCGACGCGGCCACGTCCGCGCTCGATGTGCTGCGGACGACCGCGGCCGGGTGCCGGTCGATCCTGCCGTTCCAGATCTTGCGTGCCTCCTCGTACGGCGGGTCGCCGGGCACGATCACTTCGCCGTCGACGTCGTCGCGCAACGACCGCACGTCGAGATCCCGATCCACTACATGACTCATATTGGCCCCTTTGTGTGCACTTGATGACGCCCTACGAGGCCAGCGTACCCGGCTTCAGTTGGACAATTCAACCGCGGCGGCCGGGTCCGGCTCCGGATCGGCCAACTCCTCGCACAGGGCACGCACCACTGCCGGATCGAATTGCCTTCCGGCGCAACGGCGGAGCTCGTTCAGGGCTTCGTCGTGGCTGTGCGCCCGCCGGTAGGCGCGCTCGGAACGCAGCGCGTGGTACGCATCGCTCACCGCGATGATGCGCGCGCCGAGTGGCGTTTCGTCGCGGCGCGAGCCATCCGGGTAGCCGCGGCCATCCCAGCGCTCGTGCGAGGAGCGGACCAGCGGTGCCAGCGGGGCCAGCGCCGGCGCGGCTTGGAGGATCCGTTCGCCCACGATTGGCTGGGTGCGCATGAACTTCCACTCCTCGGCGTCGAGCCCGCCGGGCTTGTGGAGGATCGCGTCAGGCACGGCGATCTTGCCGATGTCGTGCAGCTCCCCGGCGTGTTCGATCTGCCGTGCGGCCACCTCATCGAGGCCGAGGTGGCGGGCGATCCGAAGCGCGGTGGCGCCGACGGCACGGACATGCTCGTATAGCCCGGGGTCGCGCTCGTGGAGCATCGTGAGTACCGCGTCGCGGGTCTGCGCGCGGTCCAACGCGCGGCTCATCTTGGCCACGTACATGCGCCCGTCGGCGATGCGCAAAGCGTCGGCCACCGTGCGGGCCTCTCGCGGGCAGATGGCGATCCCCGACGAGCTGCCGATGGCGAACGCATCGCCGACCTCCGAGAGGGCGCGCGAAGCCCGGTCAAGCGCCGCTCTCTCCGCGGGTTCGTCGACCTCGAGGATGGCGCAGAACTCGTCGCCGCCCATCCGGTAAGCCACGCCAGGATGGACGGCGGCGGCCAGCCGGTGGGCGAGCCGGACGAGGAGGGCGTCGCCGCTTGGGTGGCCGTAGGTGTCGTTGTAGCGCTTGAACCCATCGAGATCGAACAGCGCAAGCACGAACGGACGACCGTCGCCCGACGGAGTCAACCGGCGCTCTAGGTCTCGCACCAGCCGGCGTCGATTGCCGAGCGCGGTCAGGTCATCCGACAGGGCCTGGCGGCGGCTGCGCTCGAGCAGTTCGAGCGCGATCGACATACGGGCGATCATGACCGCGAGCGCGCAGGCGGCGAGCCCGGCGGCCAACCCACCGACGCCGTGCGCGACAGCGGCCACCAGCACGCCGAGGGCGACGACGGCGCTGAGCAGCGGAGCCGGGAGACGCCTGACCGAGTCGCGCGGCGGGGCGGCATGGCGGCTCGGGTAGAAGGCCGCGAGTCCGAGCAACAGCGCTGAGCTCACGAACAGCGAGTCGGCGAACGAGCCGCGATGGAACTGCCCGTCGTCGGCGAGGTGGACGAGGATCACGTCGCCGAGCACATTGACCGCGATGGCGGTGACGATCAGCGCCCACGCCGGGCCGGGCCGCCACCCCGTCATCCCGAGCACGGTGACGACGAACATGAGGGCGAGCAGGGCGCCGATGAGAAACAACCGGGGTGGGCCCGGAGTGACCAGGCGGCCGCCGGGGAAGAGCAGGATCGCCGCCACCGACGCTGCGGCAAGCGCGGTCAGCACCCCGTCGAGGGCCAGGACGGGGTCGAAGCTGCGCACACGTTCTCGCGCCAGTAGACCCAACGTCAGATAGGCCAGCGTAAACGCCACAAAGAGCAGCGCCCGCGTGGCGGGCGGATACAGGCTGTGCGGGTCCTCGACCGAGAGGCGGAAGACGATCTCAGCCACTCCCCAGAGCACGACCCCGACCGCGGCGACGCTCCAGGCCAGGCGGGCATCACCCCGCCAGCCGCGATATGCGCAGCTGGCTGCGGCGAGGAAGAACAAGCCACAGTAAAGCCAATCGTCTACGAGGCTCGGTGACTGGTCAGCCACAGCGAACGCCGTATGGATCGCGACGCCCAGCCCGGCGACGACCACGAACGCCCGATGGGCGCTGGCCACGCGCGGCGTGTGGGCCGCCATTGGATGCGTCAATGAGCTAGTTGCCGCCATCGGCGTCCGCTCGGGATAGTGCCGGTCTGCTCCAGGGACGTTTTTGATGTCGCGGGCCGGCTCGGCCATCGTACGACGGGCGGCGCCGTCGCGACACCGGCGGGGGCCGATCTGGCCCTGGAATAGAACAAACGTCTAGGTTTGCGGCCATTTAAGCGAACAGAGGCCCGTGGCGATCGCGTCAATCAGGGCAGATTTCGAGCGGCACGATTCCCCGGGCCCGGACGCTGATGAACCACGGCAGCCGCACGCCATCGCTGGGAATGGTTAGTCGCGTGCCTCGGCCCGGGGCCAGCAGCGCGGTATACCTGGGCTCGTCGGGCGGAGCAAACCGGCGCAGGCCGACGAGGAGTTCGGCGCGGCCGGCGTCGCTGAGCTGCCAGGTGCCCGGATGGATGGGCCGCTGGGCCGCGCCGGCCAGGCGGGCACACCCCGGTCCGACCCGCGGGCGGTCGACGGGTTGTCCTGGTGCGATGCGCTCGGCGGACACGAATACGCTGTCGGCGGCCGCGCGCTGGAGGGCCGGGGCGGCCGCGAGCTGATCGGGGGAATACGTCGGCACCTGTCCGTGGGCCGCCGTCTCGGCGAACAGCCGTCCCGCCGAGACGCCGGACAGGTATGGGTTCTCGGCGATCAGCGCGACCAGGCGCAGATCGGCGGGTGCCGGTCGCGGTGCGAGTTCGAGCGCCGCCAAGTCGGCCTTCACGAAGCCCGACTGGGCGCGCATGAAGTGATATCCGTACCTCAGCCCACCGTCGATGTTCGACGCGACGACGGCGACGGCCGCGATCACCACCACGACCGTCACCGGTCGATGCCAGCGCCCGGGTCGGTACAGCTCCGCCGCGACGACCATCACCAGGGCCGCATCGATGAGCTGATAGCGGCTGGCCGACGGTTCGCGACCCGAGAAATAGGTGGCTCCGGTGAGGAACCAGAAGACGAGGAGGGCGCTGGACGGAACGAGCGCCGTGGCGCGCGGGCGCCATCCCCGGATGAGGCAGATCACGACGAGCGCCGCGGCGAGGACGAGCAGCACGTGGCCACGCCCGAGCACGGCCGACTGCGCTCCGCGGTACACGCCGGTGAGCGACGCCAGCCCAAACGAGGCCGAGTCGACGACGTACCGAGGCAGGTGCTCGAGATTGGCGCCCGAGAGATGGGACGGCTGCTTGCTCCCGTACACGACCCACCACAGCCCGAACAGCGCCGCGGGAGCGGCGACGATCCACAGCTGCGAGGCGCGCCGTCGGAGCAGGATTGCCACCGCCGCGGCGACGACGAATGGCACGCCCACATTGGAGAAGGCCAATGAGCAGAGCAGCAGCGCGAGCGCCGCAACGTTGCGCCCGGTGCCGTCGCGCCGGAGCGCCCAGATCGCTCCCAATCCTGTGGCCAGCGAGCCCACCAGGTCGAGTGACGCAAACAAGAGCAGGTCCTCCCACGCCGCCCCCATGAACACGATGATCGCGGCGCAGGCCAGCCCGATCGCCGGCCCCGCGCGCGGGCTGATCAACAGGTACACGAACACGCCGACGGCGGCGACGGCCACCCCGAGGACGAGCCGGAAAGGCAGCTGTGAGCTCAGCCCGAACACCGCCACGAGGACCTTGTAGGCCAGCGCGGTCAGCAGCACCGACTGGCTGTTGTGCGGGGCCAGCAAAGTGTCGAGCCCGCCGTGCGACTCGAGACCCGGACGCTGGAACAGGAAGTACCAGTCGTCGTTGAAGAACGTCAGCCGCGTGCCCAGCAGCACGACGACGAGCACGGCGGCGAGGCAGACGAGGAACAGCAGCCCGAGCGCGGCCGGCGATCGTCGGAAATCCCGCTCCGCTACAACGGGAGCGAGTAGTCGAGCCACTGCTCGCGCTGGCCGCCGATCCGGTCATACAGCGACTGCGCCCGGGTGTTGTCGAGGGCGGTCTGCCAGCCGAGCGAGGTCGCACCGTGCTCCCGACACCGGTCAAGGCACGCCGCGATCAGCTCGGCGCCGATCCGCTGGCCACGCGCCTCCGGAATCACGAACAGGTCATTCATTACGCCGATGCGCGATGCGCTGAGCGTCGACCAGGTCCAGAAGATCGTCGCGAAGCCCGTCGCCGTGCCATCGTCGTCGCGGGCGAGCAGTTGCAGCCCTTCGCGCTGGGGGTCGGCGATCAGCGCGCGCGACATGGCCAGCAGCGCCTCATCGCTCGGTTGCACGCCGTAGAAGTCGCAGTAGCCGCGCATCAGCGGCAGCAGCACGGGCAGATCGCTCTCGCCCACCAGGGAGATCATGCTCGTCATTGTTCAAGATCGGGCGGTCAGGCGTCGTCGCCGGGCAGCGGCGCGGTCGGCCCAACATCGGCAGCTACCTTGTTGAGAATGCTCGCGCTGCTCAAGCGGATCGCGATCGACATCACGCCGCTTCGACACTCGCGCGGCTTCCGATTGCTGATCATTGGGGAGACGATTTCCAATCTCGGCACCCAGGCCGCGCTGGTGGCTCTGCCGTATCAGATCTACGTGCTCTCGCACTCGGCGGCCCTGGTCGGCCTGCTCGGTGCCTTCGAGCTCGGCCCGATGATCGTCGTTTCGCTCCTCGGTGGCGCCGTGGCCGATCGGATGGATCGCCGGCTCGTGCTGGCCGCGGCCCAGGTCGGCGTGATGGGGGCCGCAGCGGCGCTGGCCGTCGCTGCCTTCCTCGGCGACCCGCCGGTGCTGTTGGTGCTCGTGCTCGGAGGTCTGCTGGCCGGGAGCTCCGCGCTCGACAACACGATCCGCTCGGCCATCATCCCCGGCCTGCTCAGGCCCGAGGACCTCCGCTCGGGACTGGCCTTCAACTACGGCATATATCAGGCCACGGGCATCATCGGTCCCGCCTTCGGGGGCCTGCTCATCGCGGCGAGTGGCGTCGGCGTGACCTACGTCCTCGACGCCATGACGTGCCTGGCCATGCTCGCTGTCGCCGTGGCCATCGGCGCCCAGCGTCCAAAGATGGCCGAGCGCCCGCTGCCGATCACGCGCTCGATCCGTCAGGGGCTCCGCTTCGTGCGCTCCAATAACGCCCTCTCGGGCAGCTTCGCCATCGACCTGGTCGCGATGACCTTCGGCTGGCCCCGCTCGCTGTTCGCCGTTCTCTCGCTCACCGTGTACGGCGCGGGGGCCAGTGGCACCGGTCTGCTCTACGCCGCGTTGTCGGCGGGTGGGACCCTGGCCGTGCTGACCTCGGGCTGGGCATCGGGGGCCCGCCGGCTCGGTCGGATCGTGATCGTCGCGGTACTTATCTGGGGCGTGGCCATCGCGCTGATGGGTCTTGTGCGGACGATCGGCCTGGGCATGCTGCTCCTGGCGATCGCCGGCTTCGCCGACGGCATCAGCGCGTTCTGCCGCTCGATGATCAACCAGACAGTCACACCCGACGTGCTCCGCGGCCGGATGAGTTCGGTCTACAGCCTCGTCGTCACCAGCGGGCCCCGTCTCGGCGACATCGAGTCGGGAGTAGTGGCGGGCCTGACCTCGGCGGCCATATCCGTCACCACCGGTGGACTTGCCTGCATCGCCGGGGTGGGCGCGATCCTGCTCGCCTTCCCCGATCTGGCTGCCTACGACCAGGACGACGCCAGCCGCAAGACGGCCGAGATGGAGCGCGCCGTCGCCACCGGCGAGCCCGGGCTGGCTGTGAGTTAGCTCCGCGTGCGGGCGCGGCTCGACTCTCCGCGCGTGCTCGACGAACGCGATGATGAGCCACGGCCCCGGCTCGCCGTCCGCCTGCGCGTGCTGCGCCGGCGGGTGCTGCTGGGCCGCTGGTCGCGCGGGACCTCGGCGCGCACGACATCCTTGACCAGGCGCCTCAGCTCGGCGTCGAGGAACGTGGCCATCCGCTCTTCGTCGCGCCGGATCGTCTTGGCCAGCTGAGCCGTGTCGCGATCACCGACCTCGGTCGCGAACGCCTCGAGTCGGGTGTAGATCGCGATCTCGACGTGCTCCTCGCGGAGCTCCTCCTGGACATTGCGCAGGTGCGTCTCCGCCTGGCTCGTGATCGCGGCGCGAGCCGTGCCGACTTGACCCTTGACAGCGGCCACGGCCTTGCCGGCGGCCTCGCCGACGGCGCCGGGGACACCGGGGATGGTCGTCACGGTCGGAGCGCCTGCGCCCAGCTGCTTGATCCGGGCGGCCACGGCGCGCTTGTGCGCCTTGGTCTCGCTCAGATGCTTGCGCAGCCGGTTCTTGTACGACTGCTTCCGCGTCAGGCTGATGTGGCTATTGAGGGCGGCCTCGAGCTCGGCCTCCTTGGCGTGGGCCTCGCTCAGCCACTCCACCAGCTTGGTGTCACGTTCGTTGAGGGACTTGGTCGGCATCGGCGTCTCCTTTGTCAGTTGCGCGACCCACCGCGACTCTCTTCGGCGAGCTGGCGCTCGACGGCTGAGAGGATCGCGTGGCGGTGCCGGTTTGCGGTCTCGTAAAGCGTGATGGCGGCGAGCTCGGCCTGGCTTGAGTGCTCGAGCCGGGCGAGGACGTCCTGCGCGGTCATGTGGTGATAGCCCTCCCACGGCTCCACCACGGTGACTTCGGCGCCGGCGCCCTCCTCGGCTCCCGCCTCGGCGAACTCCTCGACCAGCGTTGGCTCTTCCGACACATGGACGGGCTCGCTCTCGCGCTCCGCCGGCGGAGGTGGCCCCGCTGGAGGTGGCGCCGGTGACGGGCGGGAGGCTCTGGTCCGGCGAGGCTTGGGCTTGGGCTGCGGCGTCTTTGGTCGCGGCCCGGGTTTCGCCGGCGGACGGTACACAGGTTTGGGACTCTCGCGCGGGCGCGCGAGGCCGGCCGCCCGAAGTGCGAGCGTGACCGCGTGTTCGGTGCCGCGCGCGGCTCCGCGCACGACCAGGGAAGTCGCGCGAACGGTCAGCCGCACGGGCAGCGTGACGATTTCGCCCACCATCGAGGATGTCTTACCCGGCCTCCAGCAAACCAACCACAGCCCGGCGACAATCTGGCCGGGATGGCATAGGGTGTCCGCTGGCGGGAAGTATGCAACCGCAGAGCTGATCTTCAATCGGACGGAGGACGCGATCGTGGACCTCGACCTCAAGGCGATCGTCGGCGACGCGACCAGGCTCGTCGCTGATGCGGGCAAACGGGCCGGCGACGCCAGTCGGCTGGCCGAGCGATTCGGCGACGAGGCGTATTTCGCCGCCCTGTGCATCCGCAGCGGCATCGTCGGCCCCGAGCTGCCCCACCGGATCGCCCAGCTGGTGCTGACCTTCGAGCGCTTCGGGTTGTTGGGCGGGGCGATCGCTGCCGGGGCGATCCGCCACGGCGATCGCCTGGCCTTGGTCGACGAACGAGGCGAGCTCAGCTACGAGGAGCTCGATCAGCGCTCGAACGCGCTGGCCAACGCGTGGCGCGAGCACGGGCTCGAGCCGGGCGAAGGGGTGGCCATCCTCGTGCGCAACCACCGTGGCTTCATGGACGCCGTGTTCGCCGCGGCCAAGTGCGGCGCCCGGATCATCCTGCTGAACACATCTTTCGCCGGCCCCCAGATCCGCGAGGTGGCCGGTCGCGAGGGCACCGATCTGCTCGTGCACGACGACGAGTACGCGGACACGCTGGGCGACATCGAGCCGCCGCGCGGACGCTGGCGGGCCTGGACCGACGATGACGGCGACGGCGAGGACACGCTCGAGGCACTGATCGCCGGAGCAGAGACCAAGGCACCGCCCAAGCCGGGCGTCTCGCCGCGGATCACGATTCTGACCAGCGGCACGACCGGGACGCCGAAGGGCGCGCCGCGCGGCGAGCCACGCTCGCTGGCGTTGATCGGCGGCCTGCTCAGCAAGGTGCCGTTCCGCGCCGGCGAGGTGACCGAGCTGTGCGTGCCCATGTTCCACGCGCTCGGGTTCATGCAGGCGTTCGTCGGCATCGCGCTCGGCTCGACGCTCGTCGTACGCCGGCGCTTCGACCCCGAGGTGTCGCTGGCCAGCCTGGAGGAGCACGAGGCCACGGCGATGGTCGTCGTCCCGGTGATGTTGCGGCGAATCGTCGACCTCGGCGAGGAGACGATCCAGCGTCACGACCTGTCCCGGTTGCGGATCATCTTCGTCAGCGGCTCGGCCCTCGGAGTCGAGTTGACCAAGCAATCGATGAAGACCTTCGGGCCCGTCATCTACAACCTCTACGGCTCGACCGAGATCGCCTATGCGACCATCGCCACGCCCGAGGATCTGAAGGTCGAGCCGGGGACGGTCGGCAAGGTCGTCCGTGGCTCGGTGGTCAAGCTGCTCGACGACGACGGCAACGAGGTGCGACACGGCGAAACAGGCCGCATCTTCGTCGGCAACCTCTCGCAGTTCGAGGGCTACACCGGTGGCGGGAGCAAGGACGAGGTCGGTGGTCTGATGTCATCGGGCGACGTCGGGCATTTCGACGACAGCGGCCGCCTCTACATCGACGGGCGCGACGACGAGATGATCGTCTCGGGAGGCGAGAACGTGTTCCCGGCCGAGGTCGAGGAACTGCTGGCCAGCCACGAGCGCATCAACGAGGCGGCGGCCATCGGAGTGGAGGACGACAGGTTCGGTCAGCGGCTGAAGGTGTTCGTCGTCCTCGAGAAAGGTCAGGAGCTGAGCGAGGACGACGTGAAGACGTACGTGAAGGAGAACCTCGCCAACTACAAGGTCCCGCGCGAGGTCGTGTTCATCGACGAACTGCCGCGCAACCAGACGGGCAAGGTGCTCAAGCGCGAGCTTGCCGAGCCGTCCGAGAGCCCGGACGGGACCACCCCGGAGCACGACGCCGAGCAACCGGCGAACTGACGCCGAGCGTGGGCTAAGCTCACGCGCCCCATCCATCGATTCATCCGCGGGAGGTAGAAATCATGGAGTTGAGGGTCGCTGCGCGCCCGGCGCGCCTGGCCTTGGCGTTCACTGCTGTCCTATTCGTCTGCGCGCTCGGTAGCGCATCGGCGAGTGCGGGGGGACTGAAGTTGCTGTCCCAGACCGCACGGGTCGATCTACCGTGCGCGAACCCAGCCAACCACACGCTCGTAAAGTGGACGCACGGTCGCGATCGTCGACGCGTTCGATGATCCCAAGGCCGAGTCCGACCTGGCCACGTTCCGCAAGGCCTATGGCCTGTCGCCGTACACGACGGCAGGCGGCTGCTTCAAGAAGGTCAACGAGAACGGTGCCGCCAGCCCGCTGCCGTCGACCGATTACGGCTGGTCCGAGGAGATCAGCCTCGATCTCGATGCCGTCTCCTCGGCCTGCCCCGACTGTCACATCCTGCTCGTGGAGGCCAGTTCGGCCAACACGCCGGATCTCGTCAAGGCCGAGAACACCGCCGCCGGCGCCGCCGGCGTGGCTTCGGTGTCCAACAGCTGGGGCGGAAGCGAGGACTCGACCATCCTCACCGACGACGCCAACTTCAACCACCCGGGGGTGGCGATCACCGCCAGCTCCGGCGACGCGGGATACGGTGTCAGCTGGCCCGCGTCCTCGCAGTACGTAACCGGCGTCGGCGGAACCACGCTGAGCAACGCCGGCAATGCTCGCGGCTGGACCGAGACGGCCTGGTCGGGGGCAGGGAGCGGTTGCTCGGCCTATGAGCCGAAGCCGTCGTGGCAGAAGGACACGGGATGTGCCAAGCGGACCGTGGCCGACGTGTCGGCCGACGCCGATCCCAACAGCGGACTTGGCGTCTACGACACCGCCAACGGCTGCGGATCGAGCAGCCTCTGCGACACCCTGATCGAGCTCGGGGTCGTGCAGGGACTCGACGGCTGGGCGCAGGTCGGCGGCACGAGCCTCGGCTCTCCGCTGATCGCCTCCGTCTACGCGCTGGCCGGTAACGCCAGCTCAGTCGACTACGGCAGCTATTCCTACGGCCACACCGGGTCTCTGTTCGATGTGACCAGCGGCTCGAACGGTACGTGCTCGCCGTCGTATCTGTGCACCGCCGGCGCCGGCTACGACGGCCCGACTGGACTCGGCACGCCCGACGGGACCGCCGGGTTCTAGAGCCGGTTCTGGTTCACCAAGCTCGCGGGGCCCGCAGGCGCGACTGCGGGCCCCACAGGGCTCGATATCGTCGGTGCCAGACATGGTCCTTCCGCCCGGACATGCCAACGCCGTTCTTGCCCGCCGGCGGTTCAGCCGGCGCGAGAAGTGGATGGTCGGCTCGGTGATCGCCGCCAGCGCCGCGATCGCGCTCGTGGTGGTCATCGCGCTGCTCAGCTCGAGCGGCAAGCCGGCCAGCGGCTGTCTGAATGTCGACGTCCCCGGGCCGATCGGGGCGCAGGAGTTCCGCCAGTGCGGCGCGCAGGCGCAGCAGTTCTGCGCTTCGATCTCGACGTCAAGCGGGTTGAGCGCGGCCGGGCGCCAGGATGTCGAGGCGGCCTGCCGTAAGACAGGCCTGCCGACCGGCTAACGCGGCGACTTCTCCAGGAAGCTCAGGGTGCGCCGCCACGCGTCATCGGACGCCTCGGCGTACTGGTCGAAACGGCGGTCGAAGAACGAATGGGGCGCGCCGTCGTAAACGTGGATCTCGTGGTCGACGCCGGCCTCGGTGAGCCGGCTGGCGAACTCGTCCACCTGCGCGACGGGGATCGCCTGGTCGGCCCCACCGAACAGACCGAGGACGGGGCAGCGGATGTCCATCGCGCGTTCGAGCGGCGAGGGCATTCCGAAGCGCGACGTGTCGAGGACGCCGTAGAAACCGACCGCGGCGACGAGGTCGAGCTGCGCGCTCATGGCGGCCAGGAACGACTCGAGACCGCCGAGGCAAAAACCGACGGTCGCCGCCGCGCTCGCGCCCGTCCGCTCGCGCAGCAGCGCGATGGCCGCTCCGCCGTCGGCCTGGACCTGGGGGACCTTGAGCTGCTGCACATGGGGCATGTACTCGAAGTCCTCGCCGCGCGGCCCGAGTCCCGCCGTGCGCCCGAAGTAGTCGATGGCGACGGCATGGTGCCCGGCCTCGGCGAAGCGTTCAGCGAGCTCGATATAGAACGGATACAGCCCGCGAACGTCGGGGAGGATCACCACGGCCGGTTCGCGCGGCTCCGGCGACTCGGCCAGCGCGGCCGAGAAGCGCGTGCCGTCAGCGCTCGTCAGCTCGACGATCTCGGCCTTGGCGCCACCGGCGATCGGCGGCAGCATCAGCTCGCTGGGCGGTAGCGGCGGCCGCGCGTCGTAGCTGAAGCACACGCAGCGAGACTAACAACGGCGGCCCCGCACGGTTGCCGTCCGGTATGTCCAAATGTTCATTTGATCAACAGATGGCAACAGATGAACATTTGGCTCCCTCGGGAATCCTTGGCTCCCCGGGAGTCCTTGGCTCCCCGGAGTCTTTGGCTCCCCCGGGACCGGCCTGGCGCCCGGGCGCCCGTGGAGACCGACCCGAAACGCGCCCCACCCCCGTGCCGCGATAGCCTCGCACACCGCCGATGACCGACGCCACCGCCTTCCGTTCGCAGTTCCCGGTCCTCGACCGCGTGGCCTATCTCAACGCGGGTACCGAGGGGCCGATCCCCCGCCAGGCCGCCGAGGCGGTTCACCAGCGGATCGACAGCGAGGTCAACGAGGGCCGCTGCGGCCGTCCGTATTTCGAAGCGCTGATGGAGCTGGCCCGGGACGCGCGGGCCGGGTACGCCGCGGTGCTCGGCTGCGATCCGGTCGACGTGGCGCTGACCGGCTCGACCACCGATGGGGTCAACACAGTGATCGCTGGCCTCGACCTCCACCCCGGCGACGAGATCCTCACGACCGACCAGGAGCATCCAGGACTGCTCGCACCCCTGGGCCGGGCGCGCCGGCGCCACAGCATCAAGGTCCGCGCCGTTCCGTTCGCCGACATCGCCAATGAGGTCACGAGCGCGACCCGGCTGATCGCCTGCTCACACGTCTCGTGGGTCAACGGATCGGTCGTCGACGTCGCCTCGCTCGTCGCCACCGGGGTCCCCGTGCTGCTGGACGCCGCGCAGGCGATCGGGGCGATCCCGCTCGATATGAACGCGCTCGGCGTCGACTTCTATGCCGCCTCGGGGCAGAAGTGGCTGTGCGGCCCCGAGGGAAGCGGCTGCCTCTACGTCCGCCGCGAGCGCATCGACGAGCTGCTGATCCCGTGGCCCGGCTATGGCTCGGTGGCCGACCCCGCCAACGCGCTCGAGTTCGAGCCCGCCGATGACGTGCGGCGCTTCGACCACGGTTTCCCGACCGGGCTGCGGAGCTCATGGGTGCTCGCTTCGCTCGCCGTGTTCGAGGCGGCCGGCTGGCCGTGGGTCCACGACCGCGCCGCCACCCTGGCCGCCTCACTCGCCGATCAACTGCGCGAGCGCGGTCTCGACGTCGCCCCCCGAGACCGCTCGACTCTCGTCTCCTGGAAGGCGCAGGACGCCGCGGAAGAGGTGGCGCGACTGGCCGAGAAGGGATTCGTCGTCCGCAACATCCCGGTCTTCGAGATGCTCCGTGCCTCGGTCGGCGCGTGGAACTCGGAGGAGGAGATCGCCGGCCTCGCCGACCTCGCGGCGGCGGCCTAGCAAGGCCAAGCCGCGTCAGCGCGCGGCCTGACGGGCCCGCGCTATGGCCTGATCCATGGCCGCGCCCGGATCCCGCGTGGCCGGTCCGTGCCCCACGACCAGCAACGATGGCTCGAGTTCGCGCAGGGCCTGAGCGGACTCGATGTTCTTGGGCTTGTCCCACGTGCCCATCGTCGCGAGCGGGAAGCGCCAGTAGTAATGGCTCGAGACGGTCGGCCGCCCGTAGGTCGTCAACACATCGCCGCCGATGAGCGAGCGGTCGCGGGTGTCGAGGAAGGCGATGTGGCCCGGCGTGTGGCCGGGACTGGCGATCACCTCCAGGCTCCCGACACGGTCGCCCGCCGCGAGGCGGACATCGGGCGCGGTCTTCACCTTCGGCCACGACCCCGGGAGCTTGCCGGACACGACCTTCTCGCCGGCCAGGATCCGGGCATCGAGCTCGGGCATCAGCACCTCGACCGAGCTCCCCAGGCGCTCCTTCAACGCGTCCACCGAGCCGACGTGATCACCATGAGTGTGCGTCAGCGCGATCCGCTTGATCGATCCACCGGCCGCCTCGGCAGCCTTGAGCAGGTCGCCGCTGGAGCCGCTGATCATCGTGTCGACCAGCGTGAAGCCGTCGTCCTCGCGCACGAGATACGCATTGACGAAGTGCAGACGGGTTAGCTGGCTGAGATTCCCGGTGATCGATGTTGTGTTCACGACGGGTCTGCGTCCGGCAGCTCGGCTGGCCAGAACTCCGGCGACACGTCTCCGTCACCGGCGTGATGCGGGACCGAACACGAGTACTTCGAGCCCGTCCGGTCCGGCCTCGAGGGCGCGCATTGACTCGGGCGCCAGGCGGATTGCGTCGAGTGCGGTGACCTCGTGGATCTCGTCGTCGATCTTGATCCGCCCGGCTCCGGCCAGCACGACGTAGACCTCCTCGGCGTGCTGATGGCGATGGCCGAAGGCCTGACGCCGAGCCGGGCGCAGGCGGTGATAGGCCAACCCGGTGCGTGAGGTGTTCAGATCCTGGCGGGCAAAGCGGGCCTCGCCGAGGTCGCCGAAGCCGAACTTCGGCGCCTGGTCCTCGACCGCGGTCAAGCTCAGGATCGTGTAGCCCGTGCCACCCGGCAGGTAGCCGACCCCGCCCAGCGGCTCGAGTTCGACCGGCTCGGGCGAACCCTCGAGCACGGCCTTGACCTTGGCCATGGCGGCCTTCCCGGACTCGGTCTGCAGCTCCTTCAGGGCGGCGTCGAGCGCCTCCTGACTGGCCCACACCTCGGTCACCCAGACCGCGTCGGGTTCGGTCCGCGACCGGTTGATCACGTACTGCTCGCAACCGGCGGTCGATCGCAGACCGTCGGCCACCTCGAGCATCCGCTGCGCGAGAGCTTCCCCCTGGCCCTCGCGCGCGGTCATCTTCACGTAGCGAGAAACAGCTGTCATGCGGCCTACGCTAGTACACGGCTGGCTACGCCGCCGGGCACGAGGCCTCGGCAGCCTGCTGCTCGGCGACCGGCACCTTCGACTTGATGATCTCGACGCACACGTCGTGGGCTGCCTGCTTGACGGCGATCTTGTTCCCCGACCCGGCCTGGTTGCAGATGTTGTTGAGCTTGCCCTTGAGCGAGTCCGATAGTCCCTGTTCCTTGCTGACGGCCTCCTTGCACAGTTGCACCGCCTGGGCCAGCGTGGCGCTGCCCAGAGCGGCCGTGTTGGGAACGGTCCCCGAGCCCGAGCCCGAGGGCGGCGCTTGTCGAGGTGGTCACGGCCTGAGTCGCGGCCGGGGCACTGGTCGAGCTCGATGACGATCCGCCGCCGCTGCTCCCGCAACCGACCACGATGACGCTGGCAGCGATCAGCGCCAGCAGAGTGCACAGCCTCTTCATCTCAGATCCTCTCAGTCGTAAACGCGAGATGGGCGCCGCGTTCCCTGCCGCCCCCGGCCGCACCTTAGCCGGGCCTCATCCGAATGCCGGTCTCGACTTGGGCTCGATCTGGTCCCATGAATCGGGCCCAGAGCGATAACGTCGCGTCACCGTGAGCGAGCTGGAGGTGATCTGATGGCGAACCTGGACGGCAGTTCCACCGCGGAGATCGACGCGCCGCTCGACCAGGTGTGGGCCGTGGTCGAGGATGTCGAGACGGCGCCCGAGTGGCAGGGTGGCGTGAAGGGCATGGACGCTCTCGAGCGCGACGATGACGGTCGCGCGGTCCTGTGCGAGGTCGCGACCGATGCCAAGGTCCGGACGATCAAGTCCACGGTTCGCTTTAGCTACGACGACGCTCCGGCGCGGCTGACCTGGGACCAGGAGAAGGGCGAGCTCAAATCCGTGCACGGCAGCTGGGAGCTCGAGGACCTGGGCAACGGCCGCACCCGCGCCACTTACGCGATCGAGGTCGACCTCGGGCGGATGCTGGGCATGGTGATCCGCGGCCCCGTGGTAGGGCTGCTCCGCGACAACCTCGCCGGCGCCCGGGCCGGGGAGCTGAAAAAGCGCGCGGAAGCGGCCTAGCGGCCGCCCGCGCGCCGTGTTTGTGCCCGACGGGGCAGCGCCAGACCCTAATCTGTGCGCGTGCCCCGGGTTGGATGGGCCCGACGCATGGAGCGTCCTCTATATCGTCAATGATTACGCCCTCGGTCACGCCATGCGGGTCACACAATTAACAAAGGAGCCCGGCGTCGGTTATCCACAATTCGACGCTGCCGCGGGGACGCGCCGGCTGCGGGCTAGCTGACTACGACCATGCTCGACTTGCCCAAAGAGATCACCGCTTGCCTGTTCGACCTCGACGGCGTGCTCACCCAGACGGCCAAGGTCCACGCTGAGGCCTGGAAGCAGAGCTTTGACTCCTACCTGCGCGAGCGATCCGAGCGCACCGGAGCGCCGTTCGTCGAGTTCGATCGTCACAGCGACTACGACAACTACGTCGACGGCAAGCCGCGGCTCGACGGGGTGCGGTCGTTCCTGGCGTCGAGGGGGATCGAGGTTCCCGAGGGCGATCCGTCCGACCCGCCGACTGCCGAGACCATCAACGGCTTGGGGACGCGCAAGAACGACCTCGTGCTGCGCCTGATCCATGAACACGGCGTGGAGGCGTACGACGGTTCGGTGAGGTTCGTCAAACAGGCGCGTGAGCAGGGTCTGAAGACCGCGGTCGTGTCGTCGAGCAACAACTGCCAGGAGGTCCTCCAGGCAGCCGGGATCGAGGACCTGTTCGGCGCGCGGATCGATGGCCGCGTGGCCGAGCGCGAGCATCTCAAGGGCAAACCGGCGCCGGACACGTTCCTCGCCGGCGCTCGGGCGCTCGCTGTTGAGCCGTCCCACGCCGCGGTGTTCGAGGACGCCCAGGCCGGAGTGCAGGCCGGGCGGGCGGGCAACTTCGGCTGGGTCGTCGGCGTCAATCGCACCGGCCAGGCCCAGGCGCTGCGCGACCACGGTGCCGACATCGTGGTCGACGATCTGGCGGACCTGCTGGAGCGCCCGTGATCGGCCCCGAGCACTTCGGGGTCCACCCGTGGACGATCCCGGAGCAGCAACTCGACCTCGACGTTCTGGCCCAGACGGAGGCGATCTTCGCCCTCTCGAACGGGCACATCGGCATGCGGGGAAATCTCGAGGAGGGCGAGCCGGCCGGGATTCCCGGCACGTACCTGAACGCGTTCTTCGAGACGCGCCCGCTGCCGTACGCCGAGAGCGGCTACGGCTACCCCGAGGCCGGTCAGACGATGATCAACGTCACCAACGGCAAGGTGATCCGGCTGCTCGTCGACGACGAGCCGTTCGACGTGCGTTACGGGAGGCTCCTCGACCACGAGCGCGTGCTCGATATGCGCAGAGGGCGTGCTGCGGCGCACCGTGGACTGGTGTTCGCCCGCGGGCCGGAACATCCGCATCAGGACGACGCGCCTGGTCTCGTTCATGCATCGCGCGATCGCCGCCATCTGTTACGAGGTGGAGACGTGCGACGAGGACGCCCGGATCGTCGTGCAGTCCGAGCTCGTGACCAACGAACCGATCCCGGCCACGACCGGCGACCCGCGCGCCGCCGCCGCACTGCGAGCGCCGCTCGAGGCCGAGTGGAACTCCCACCACGATCTGCGCGCCCTACTCGTCCACAGGACGCGATCGAGTGGGCTGCGGATGGCGGCGTCGATGGACCACATCGTCGATGGTCCCGAGGGCACGGAGGTCCTGGGGGAGAGCGACCCGGACCTGGCCCGGGTCACGATCAGCACCGAGCTGCAACCGGGGCAGACGCTGCGCGTCATCAAGTTCCTCGCCTACGGATGGTCGAGCCGGCGCACGTTGCCCTCGCTGCGCGACCAGGTCGATGCCGCCCTGGCTTCGGCCCGGCGCACTGGATGGGACGGATTGCTCAAGGGCCAGGTCGAGTATCTGGATGACATGTGGGCCAACGGCGATGTCGAGATCGATGGCGACGCGGCGCTCCAGCAGGCCATCCGCTTCGCCCTCTTTCACGTCGTTCAGGCAGCCGCCCGCTCGGAGCGCCGGGCGATACCCGCCAAGGGACTGACGGGCAACGGCTACGACGGACACACGTTCTGGGACACCGAGGCCTACACGGTCCCGGTGCTCAGCTACGTCGCTCCTCCTGCCGCGCGCGACGTCCTGACCTGGCGCCACACCACCATGGGCCAGGCCGCGGAGCGCGCCCGCGTGCTGGGCCTGGCCGGCGTCACCTTCCCGTGGCGGACGATCCGCGGTCACGAGTGCTCGGGTTATTGGCCGGCGGGCACGGCGGCGTTTCACATCAACGCCGACATCGCCGATGCCGTCCGCCGCTACCTCGCCGCCACCGGCGACGAGGAGTTCGAGAAGGGCTGACGGGCTCGAGCTCGTAGTGGCCACGGCGCGTCTGTGGCGCTCGCTCGGCCACCATGACGTCAAAGGCGGCTTTCACATCGACGGCGTGACGGGACCGGATGAGTACAGCGCTCTGGCCGACAACAACGTCTACACGAACCTGATGGCGGCGCGGAATCTCACCTTCGCCGCCGAGCTGGCCACCCGCCATCCTCAGCATGCGATCGAGCTCGGGGTGAGAGTCGAGGAGATCGCCGGGTGGCGCGACGCCGCCAGCGCGATCGTGATCCCCCGCGATCCCGACCTCGGCGTCACGCAGCAGAACGAGGGCTTCACGCGCCTGCGCCGCTGGGACTTCGAGCACACCACGCTCGACCAGTACCCGCTCCTCCTGCACTTCCACAACTACCTGCTCTACTCGAGCCAGGTGATCAAGCAGGCCGACCTCGTGTTCGCCCTCGTACAGCTGCGGCGAGTACTTCAGCGCCGAGCAGAAGGCGCGCGACTTCGACTACTACGAGCGGATGACCGTGCGCGATTCGTCACTCTCAGCGGCCATTCAGGCCATCGTCGCCGCCGAGGTGGGGTACCTCGAGCTGGCCTACGACTATCTCGCCGAGACGGCATTCCTCGACCTGCGCGATCTCAACTCCAACACGCGTGACGGTGTCCATATGGCCGCGCTAGCCGGCTCGTGGCTCGTCGCCGTGGCCGGATTCGGCGGCATGCGCGACTATGACCACACGCTGTCGTTCGCCCCTCGGCTCCCCTCGCGATTGATGCGGCTGCGCTTCGGGCTGTGCTACCGAGGACGCCGTCTCAAGGTCGAGGTCACGCACGACGAGGCGCGTTACGAACTTGCCGAAGGTGAGCCCGTAGAGCTGACCCATCACGGGAGGACCTTCAAACTGCGCAAGGGCTCGCCAAAGAAGCGCCCGATCTCCGCCATCAGCCCCGGCGACCCTCCGCCGCAACCGCCTGGGCGCGCGCCCCGTCAGCGCCATAGCGAGATGTGATCGCCTCCGGCTTGCGGCCGATCAACAGCAGCGTGTGTCCGAACCTGGCCGCGCGCGGGCGCGCGCCGAGCCCGTCGAGGGGTTGGAAGGTCTCCTGCCAGGCCGG
This sequence comes from uncultured Solirubrobacterales bacterium, assembly GCA_963734775.1. Taxonomy (GTDB): domain Bacteria; phylum Actinomycetota; class Thermoleophilia; order Solirubrobacterales; family Solirubrobacteraceae; genus Palsa-465. Next base: position 66,222 of record CAVTJE010000018.1, on the reverse strand, counting down.
AGGAAGCCGTCGCCACGTATAGGTGACGGCGTAGAGCTCGGGGACGAGGCCGGCGTCGGCGGCCGCGGAGGTGAGCATCCGCGGTGACAGCGGGATGTCATCGGGGGTGCCGTGGAGCCGGGTGGCGAGCCCCGTCCGGTTGGCCAGAGCCAGCCCCGCACCCACCGGGTGCCACAGGCCGGGCTCGATCGCGACCAGTGCGCCCCCGGGTGCAAGCAGCCGCGCCGCCTCGGAGAAGATCGGCGTCAGCGGTCCCTGAAACGCGAGGTGATGGAGAACGAGCCGGTAGAGAACGACGTCGAACGACCGATCATCGAGCTCGAGCCGGCCCGCGTGGCCGACATGTGCTTCGTCGGCCCGGCCGGTGGCGAGCACGCCGGCCACTCGATCGGGGTCGGCGTCGATGGCCACGAGCCGGAAGGCGGGGGCCGGAAACAGATGGCGGCCCGGGAGCCATCCCGCGCCGACCGAGAGCACATCCCCAGCCCTCAGCGGCAGATAACGGGCCAGCAGGGCCCGCTCCCGCCGCATCATCTGCCGGTAGTGGACTTCGAGCGTCGGCTGCCTGCTCAGGCGATCGAGTAGGTTGTTCCGGCGATAGGGCTCCGAGCCGGTCACCCCACCGCTGGCTTGGTCGAAGCCACGAAGCCGCGAACGTCGGCCGCCGGCTCGGCGTAGGCGTCGCCGAGGGCATCTTCCATCGCCTTCATGTACTCCGTGGCCCAGCCCGGGAGGGCGTAGTCGATGGCGGCCAGGAACTCGAGCGTCGCCGCCAGACGGATGTCGGCGATCGACGGCGAGTCGCCGCCGACGAACTTCCGGCCAGCGAGGAAGAACTCCCGGTAGACCTCGAGCGGCCGAGCCAGAGCATCGGCGGCGTCCCGCTGCGCCTGCGTCTTCAGCTCGTCATCGGCGGCCGAGGACCCGACCTCGCCCGCGTACTGCGGGAAGCCCAGGCTGGGATACGTTGCCCTCGCGACGAGCGGGTAGACGGTCCCGATCAGGTAGAACATCGCGCTGTCGACCATGGCCCGCTGGGCCGGGTCGGTGGGGTAGAACTGGTCCAGGCCGTGCTTGTTGCACAGGTACTGCATGATCGCGCAGCTCTCCCACAGCGATCCCTGGGGCAGGCCCTCCTCCTCGAGCAGCGGCGTCAGGTCGGCCGGATCCTTGGCCAGGAACTCGGGCGTGCCCTTCTTGCCCCAGACGTCGATCTCTTCGAAGTCGAGGCCCGCGGCGCGCACGAAGATCCGTGCCGACAGGTTGTTGACGCTCGGCTTGAGCACGCTCAGTGTGTGTGCGGCCATGTGATTCTCTCCTCGGGTCGGCGGGCTATTTGTAGGGGTCCTGCGGCGATCGGTCCTCAGACAACGACTCCCGCGATCGCGTGGTCAGCGCCTCGATGGCATCGGCCAGGTGCACTTGGTCGATGTTGTAGTCACCGCGCGCGGTACGCAACTTGTGCGCCTCGAGCAGGACCTCGGCGTGGGTGAATCCGTGGGGTGGCTCGAACCGGTAGGACGCGAGCTCGATCAACAGGCCGAGCGGGTCCTCGAAGTAGATCGAATCCATGAAGCCCCGATCCTTGACGCCGCTGTGGTGGATTCCGCGCTCGTCGAGGCGCTCGACTGCCTGCTTGAACGTGGCCTGCGACACCGCGAAGGCAAGGTGGTGGACGCACCCCGGATCGGTCGCGGTCCGCGTCGGGTCGCGCTCGCGGTCCTCATTGGTGAAGACGGTGATCAGACGACCGTCGCCAGGGTCGAAATACAGGTGGCTCTCCGACGCGTTGTCGAGGTTGGGTTGCTCGAACACGAACGGCATCCCCAGCACGCCCTCCCAGAAGCCGATCGAGGTCTGCCGGTCGGCACCCACGATCGTGATGTGATGTACGCCTTGGCTCTGAAGCTTGCGCAACGGCCCTCCTATCGCTCGACCAGTTTCGACTTGTATTCGCTGCGTTGCAAGGTGCCCCACGGCACCAGCTCGACCTGCGTCTGAACCACCAGCACCTCGCGGAGCCGTCCGCGGATCTCGGCGGCCAGATCCTGCGTGCCCGCGTGCTCCCCGGCCAGCTCGACCCTGATCGGCAGCGGCGGATCCTGCTTGACCCCGGGGGTTCGTGGCTTGACCAGTATGTGGCCGCTGACCTCGGGGGCAAATGCGCTCACGACCTCGCGGATCGCTGATGGGAACACGTTCACCCCGCGCACGATCAGCATGTCGTCGGTGCGCCCGATGCAGCGCACGCGAGGGCTGGTGCGGCCGCACCGGCATGGGCTCGCGTTGACCTCGACGTGGTCGCGGGTGCGGAAGCGGAGCAGCGGGGCGGCTCGATGGCGCAGGTGGGTGAGGACGAGTTCGCCCTTGGCGCCGTCCGCGAGCGCTCGGGGGCTCCCGGACTGCGGGTCGATCAGCTCGGCGTGGACGAAGTCGCGCGCCCCGAGGTGCATGCCGGCCTGTTCCTCGCACTCGCCCCACAGCGACACGCCGATGTCGCCGATCCCCATCGCCTCGGTGACCTTGGCTCCCCAGCCGGCCTCGAGGCTGGCGCGAAACGCCGGCTCGCCACCGCCCGGCTCGCCCGCCACCAGGACCCGCTCGACGCTCGAGTCGGTGAGCGCGATGCCGCGCTCGGCCGCGGCCTCGATCAGGTAGGCGGCGTAGGACGGCGTCAACGCTGCGACCTGCGGGCGCAGCAGCTCGATCGCGGTGAGGAGACGCTCGGTGTTGCCCGTGCCCACCGGAATCACGCACAGACCGATGCGATCGAATGAGCCGAGCGCCGCGCCGGCCACGAACGGCCCGGCGTTGTAGCTCGTGACGATGCGCTGCCCCGAGGTCGCGCCCGAGGCGCCGTAGCTGCGAGCCGACCCCGTGATCCAGTTGTGCAGATCGCTCGCCGTCAGCGGGATGTAGCTGGGGACCCCGGTGGTGCCGCTCGTGCTGTAGATCCGCACGATCTCGGGCTGCGGCGCGCACAGGTGGCTGCCGAACGGGTTCTCGGCCGACGACGCCGCCCGCAGCTCGTGCTTGTCGGTGAGCGGCAGCCGTGCGATGTCATCCAGGCCGCCGGCCTCCTCGGCGCCGGCGAGGCCGGCCGCCGACAGCTTGGCCCGATAGAACGGCGAGCGCTCGTACAGATACGCGAGCTGCTGGCGGTAGCTCGCGTCGTCGAGCTCGAGTTGGGTCGGCCACGGCCGCGTCTCGACGTCGGGGTCAAGCATCGTCCACGGCGGGAGGTTCGTACACGATCGCCTCCTCGGCGCGCGAGGCCATCAGGAAGCCGAGCGGGTGCTCCTGCTCCTCGGCCAGGTGCGCGAGCAGGCCGGCGGTTCGGGCCAGGATCGGCACGGCCTTGACCACGGCCGAGGCGAAGCCGAGATCGAGCATGACGGCGGCGATCGCCATCGAGACGTTCATGGGCAGGGCCTGCCCCATACCTGTGCCGCCGCGTCGCGGAAGGACCTGGCCAGCGCGACGTGCGGCCCGCTCACCCCGCGCGCGTCGGCCAGCTCGATGATGCGCTCGGCGCGCGGGTCGAGGGGGCGGTGCACCGGATGGCCGAAGCCGGGGAGCTTGTCGCCGGCGTCGCGCGTCTGCTGCGCCAGGCCACGTGCGACCGCGTCGCGATCGCTGCCCCGCTGCACCTCGGCCTGTGCCACCTCGAGCATCCGCGCGCAGTCCTCCGAGGTCCCGAGGATCACCGGGCCGGCGCCGAGGAGCCGCGGCGACGGCGCCGTGGAGCGACTCGGGGTCAGCCGCCAGCGTCATCCGCGCGGCCACGTTGGTCGGCATCATCCCGTGCTCGGCGATCGCGATGAGCAGCAGATCGAGGAAGAAGCGCTCGTCCTCGCTCGGCTCGCGCCCGGTGAGCAGCAGGTGGAAGTACTCCGTGAAGGTCAGGGTGCCCATCACCCCGCCGGACAGATCCGCCCCGCACCTCGACCCGGTCCGGATAGGCCTGGCTGATGCGGGTGACCGGCCTTCCGGGCTTACCGATCTGCATGCTGCGGCCTGGCGAGCATGGCCCGACGCTAAGTCCGTCGGCGCGGGGTGTCACGACCGCGTCGGGCCGGTCGGCGCCGCGTTGGTCGTTGTTCGAGCGTGCATGACGTGCAATCCTAGGTTGATGAACACCTCAACTGTTGAGATCTCCACTGCCGATGGCGTCGCCGACGCGTACCTTGCCCGCCCCGACGACGACCCGCATCCCGGAGTCCTCTTCATCATGGACGCGTTCGGGCTGCGGCCGACGATCGAGGAGATGGTGGATCGGATCGCCGAGCGCGGCTACGTCGTGCTGGCGCCCAACGTCTTCTATCGCGCCGGCCGCGCGCCCGTCGTGCCGGTACCGGACCTGAGCGATCCCGACAACAGAGGCAAGTTCTTCCAGTCCCTGCGGCCGCTGATGGAACAGCTGACCCCGGACAACGTGGCGCGCGACGGCGAGGCGTACCTCGACTACCTGGCCGAGCTCGCGCCTGGGCCGGTGGCGATCACCGGGTACTGCGTGGGCGGCCGCATGGGCTGGCGGATCGCCGCCGCATTCGCCGATCGGGTGGACGCGCTCGCCGATTCCACGCTCGCCGACTCGTCACGGATGCCCCGACAGCCCACATCTGTCGGCCGGTGAGATACGTGCCGAGGTGTACTTCGCGCACGCCGACAACGATCCCAGCATGAGCGCGGAGGCGATCGACACGCTCGCGCCGGCGCTGGATGACGCCGGCGTCGAGTACCCGCCGAGGTCTACGAGGACGCGGTCCACGTTCCTCGATGTCCGACGGCCACGCCTACGACGAGGCGTCCCGCGAACGTCATTTCGACGAGCTCTCGCGCTGCTGAACAGACGTCAAATGAGCCCAAAACCGTCTGAAGGCTGACTGGCGCACTCGGGGCGCAGCCGACGAGACTCGATAGCGCGACGAACACCGGCGCAGCGAGTGTGACGTTGCTCCGGTTGACGGCGACCGGGGAACAAAGCGCCGCCCGCCACCGTCATCTAAGACATGGCGGCAAGTCATCAGACGTCTTACACAACGATCCAGACGGACTCGCGCTCGCCGGCGGCAAGTGCGTGTTCATGCGGCCGGTTGAGCCGTCCGATCGTGACGACCTGGCCAAGTTGTTCGAGCGTCTGAGCCCGCAGTCGCGCCACCGCCGCTTCCTCACGCCCAAGCCGACCCTCGCCCCGCGAGAGCTCGCCTTCTTTACCGAAGTCGACCACGTCGCCCATGAGGCGATCGTGGCCGTGCACGAATGCGAAAACGCGATCGTCGGCGTGGCCCGCTACGTCCAGGATGGCGGCGAGGGGGTGGCCGAGCTCGCGGTCGAGGTCGCCGACGACATGCAGAACCGGGGAATCGGCTCGGCGCTTGTGGCGCGGACGATCGAGAGCGCGGGCGCCAACGGCTTCACCCGTCTCACCGCGATGACGCTGTGGGACAACGGGCCGGCGCGGGCGCTGATGCGGCGGTTCGGTTTTCGCCCCGTCGCCGCGCACGGGACCACGATCTCGCTCGCGCTCGACCTCTAGTCAGTGATAGCCGATCCGGGCGGTGATTTCGCCCGCGGTGTTCCGATGAGCTTCGGATTCCAAACGCCAACTCCTCGTCGTTAACGGCGATCCCGCGCTTTCGCACGGAGTCGAGTTCACGCCTGAGCTTGGTCCGCTCGGTCAGCGTGTTGGGCCCGTGGGGTTTGAGCTGGATCCGGTCGAGATGATCGTCGCGCTCTTCGTCGAGAGAGCACGCGCTTGCCTCTGGCGCGGACCCGGCAACGCTCGAGTTCGATCCGGCACACGTCCTCCTCGGCCCGGCCCCCGAACTCGCCGAGCGACTCATCGCCACCTGGCCCCAGGCACCATGGCACGAGCTTCGTGTTCTACCCGCCGCTCCCCGGGGTTTCCCACGAACGGGCGATGGATCAGATCGAACTGGTCAGCTCCCGCCTCGGGCCGGCGCTCGCCGCTGCGGCGGCGAGTAACCCCTCCTAGCAGGGGCTCCAGGAGCGCTGTAGGTACGTCTTGTCGAGCAGCTGACCCGAGTTGAGCGTTAGCGTCACGCCCGAGTAGTACTCGCGGCCCGAGCAGACGCGGGGGCCGAAGAGATGGATCGAGACCAGCGCCGAGTGCGTCGGCGCAGCGGCGCAGTCCGGATTGCAGCCGTGATAGGAGGCATTGCCGCTCCCGACCGCGGTTGATCCGCCCCACCGTCGTCCACTGCACGCCGCCCACCGACAGGGTTCCGTCGCCCGTGAGCTGCAGGGAGGAAGGTCGCTGAGCCGGGCTGCCCACGGCGCCCTGGAAGAACACCGCGGCGGATGTCGTGGTGTTGGACGTGGTCGTGATCGGCGTCGCCGTGCTCGTCGGGGTGCTCGTCGCGGTCGTGGTGACCGGGGTCACGACATGCGTGACCACCGTGGTCGTGGTGGTTCCCCCGCAGGCCGAGAGCGCGGGCAGGGCCGCAGCGCAAGCAGAAAGACGCGTCTCACCGCGACTCGGTGTCGACAATCAGGACGTTGCAGCGTGCCTTATGGGACACCTGGTTGGGCACGTTGCCAAGCGTGAGCCGCCCCGCTCCGTGCATGCCCTTGCTCCCAACCACGATCATGCCGGCCCCGACGTCGCCCGCCACCTGGAGCAGCGCGTCGACGGGATCACGCTCGATCGCATGCGTGGTGTGGCCCTTGACAATCCGGCTGCGATCGCTCAGCTCGCGGTGCTCGACATCGTGCCGACCGGTGAGATCTGGGCTCGCGCCGACGTCCGGTCCGCCATTGGGTATTGGCACTGGGGGTTCCTCGCGAGCCTGTCCCCTCGCCCGAGTGGTTCATCCTTGCCTACCTGGACGCCTTCTGGCCGGCGGTGCAGCGCATGGGGATCAAATCCGACGAGCGCTATCCCGAGGAGGTCATAGCCGCCTACCGTGCCCAGTGCAGCGATCCGTCCGGAGTCCAGGCGATGTGCGAGGACTACTGGGCCGGAGCGACGATCGACCGTGAGCTCGATGACGCCGATCGCGGACACCGTACGATCGACTGTCCGGTGTTGGCGTTGTGGGCGGGGATCGGCGCCTGCCGGGCATCGGCGCCTTGTCCCTCTTCTATGACGATCCGCTCGAGCTGTGGAGCGCCCTCGCCCCCAACATACGTGGCCGCGCGATCGTCGGCGCATCTCACTTCCTCGTCGAGGACGCGCCGGAGGAGGTGGCGACCGAGCTCCTTAGGTTCTTCGGCTAACTTTGAGTGCCGATGGACACGATGAGCGGCGAGTACTGGCTCGGTCGCGGCCCTCACGCGACACCGGACGAGGGGCGGTGCGCGATGGAGTGGGTCAGTCATCTGGCCGGCGAGCCGCACAATGATCGGCCCGCGTGTGTGAGCCCGGCGCTTCGCTCGTTTTGCGTGGCGCTCAACGACGGGCTGGGAAACCGCGAGCGTCAGCGGCTGCGCCCCTACCTGACCCGAACGATCGGCACCGCCGACGACGGACTCGATCAGCCACGCGGCTGGATGGCACTCGATTGGCTGGTTCGGATGTACGCGCCGGCGTGGCTCGCGCTCGCCGGCGCCACCGACGCCGGCGACCGGCTGGCGTCGCGGTCGCCAATCGCAGGCTTCAGCGATCTGGCCCCGGCTGAGTGCGAGCTCGACGTGGCGCAGCGGGCAGCGCGCGCTGCCCGTGCCGCAGCGCATCGCCGATCCCCGCTGAGGTGGGCGTGCTCACCCGTTACCGAGCGATCGGCTCGCAGGTCCGCTCGGACGTCGGCGCGGCCGGCGGTGTGGGTGGTCGTGCGTGTCGCCCCGGGAGGCGACACGGGTCGGTCCGTCTGCGACGCGGCCCGCTCGGCCGCGAACGACGCCGCCACAGCGTGCGACAGGGACGCGATCGACGCCACTATGTCCCGTCTCAGCGAGTCGGCCTTCGCCCTTCTTGACCCGCATGCTGCCGACGCGGCAGTGTCCGGACCGAGATGGATGGCGCACCCCATGTGCGGTCCGGGCCGTCGTTCCTAGCTTCCTAGGACGCAGTCGATCCGCGCGGGGGTTTCGCGCGAAAGGAGCCGAGATGCTTACTACGGGCGCACTATCTGATGCCGTCACGGGGCGCGTCGTCCTAGCCCAGGACGAGGCATGGGACGCGGCCCGCCAGGCCTTCAATCTGGCCGTGGATCAGCGGCCCATGGCGGTGGCGTTCCCGACCGACCACCGTGACGTGGCGTCCACGGTCGACCTGGCCCGCGAGCGTGGGCTGCGGGTCGCCGCCCAGGCTACGGGCCACAACGCGGGCCCGCTCGGTTCGCTCGAGGACACGATCCTCGTCAACACCTCGGAACTGACAGGCTTCGAGATTGACGGCGCTCGTCGGCGCGTCCGCGTCGGTGCGGCCACCAAGTGGGGCGACGTGATCGAGCCCATTTCACAGATGGGCCTGGCCGCCCTCCACGGCTCTTCGCCTGACGTGAGTGTCGTCGGCTACTCGCTCGGCGGAGGCATGGGATGGCTGGCCCGCAAGCATGGCCTGCAGTCGAACAGCGTGACCGCGGTCGAGCTGGTAACCGCCGATGGCCGGCTCGTGCGAGCCGACCACGCCAACGAGTCCGACCTGTTCTGGGCACTACGCGGCGGCGGCGGGAACTTCGGCGTCATCACGGCGATCGAGTTCGCCGTCTATCCGGTCGAGCAGCTGTATGCCGGCGTGATGTTGTTCGAGTTCGAGCGGGCGGCCGAGGTGCTCCACACGTGGACCGAGTCGTTGCCGGCCATGCCCGACGAGCTCACGTCGTGGGCGTCGCTTCTGCACGTACCCGACCTGCCCTTCGCCCCCGAGCCGCTCCGTGGTCGCTCGTTTGTCGTGGTCCTCGCCGCCTTCCTCGGTGACGAGGCCTACGGGCGTGCGCTGCTCGCGAACATCCGGGACCTCGGGCCGCGTGTTGGACACGTTCGCCGCCACATCTCCGGCTGCGCTGGCCGAGATGGCGATGGACCCGCCGGACCCGTTGCCCTACCTGAGCGGCCACGCGCTGGTCGAGGCAGCTCGCGCCCTCGACCATCGATCGGCTCGTGGCCGCGGCCGACCGGAGTTCGCAGCTCGTCATGGTTCAGCTACGCCACACCGACGGCGCACTCGGGCGGGTGCACGCGGATTCCGGCGCCCAACCCCAGCTCCCGGGCACGATGGCGACGTTCGCGCTCGGGGTCGTCCCGGACCGCGAGACGACGGCGGCCGTGAGCACGTCACTGGACGCGGTCGACCGGATCCTCGATCGACACAGACTCGGTCGCTACCCAGCTTCGTCGAGAAGCCCGCCGATGCCCACGAGTTCTACGACCCCGCCACGTGGGCGCGCCTGCGCCGGGTCAAGGCCGACTATGACCCCGAGCGACATCTTCAAGGGCAACCATCACGTCCCGCCGGCCGCGGATCTGAAGTAGGCGCCGGGCGTCACGCCGGTTTCCCGGCGGAACGCGGCGACGAACGCGCTCGCGAGTCTCATAGCCGACTAGCGACGCGACGTTGGCGACCGGCTCGCGTGCCGCCAGTTGTGGCAGCGCCGCCTGGAGACGCAGCGCCGTCCGCCAGCGGGTGAACGTGACTCCCGTGTCGTTGACGAACGCGCGCGTGAGGGTCCGGGCGCTGGCGCCGACCTCGCGTCCCCACGCGCTCAGTGGGCGACGGTCGGCGGGATTGGCGGTCAGGGCCTGGGCGACATCGAGAGCACGCGGGTCGGTGGGCATCGTCACCTGGATGATCGAAATGGCGGCGGGCTGAAGGAGGTCGAAGACCACGCCCTCGGCCCGGCCGCGTGCCGCCGGTTCGAGTGTCTCGTCGGCCAGGTGTTCGATCAGGTCGCCCGAGCAGTTTGGTGGCCAGCACCGGCTGGGGCCCGGGCCACCCGATCGGACACAGCCTCGGCTCGAGGTAGAGGGTCCTCATGGTCGTCGTCTCCGAGGCGATCGTTTCGTGACAGACGCCGGCCGGAATCCACAGCGCGCGGGTGGGCGGAAGCACCCAGGTCCCGGCCTCGGCCACGACGGTCAGCACTCCGCTGGCGGCCCAGGCCAGTTGATGGCGCTCGTGGCTGTGCCAGTCGAAGCGACTCCCCGAAGCCATCGGAAACGTCGCCGACGCGGATGGCCGGCGTCCGTTCTGCAACCTGTCCGATTCGCGACATAAATTGGCACCATACGCTCTTGAGGAAGCGGGGCCGTGGCCTTAGCGTGCGCGGAATGAACGAAGCTCACGCCCAGCTGTGCTCGAGCCCGGAGTGGGCGGAGTACCTGCAGACCGAGGTCCTGTCGCAGCTCGCGAATGGGATCGAGTTTGGCGATCGGCTGCTCGAGGTCGGCCCCGGACCGGGAGCCGCCACCGAGTGGCTGAGAGCCAAGGTGCCGCAGATGGTCGCCATCGAGTCCGAGGAGAATGCCGCCGCTGCGCTGGCCACGCGATATGCCGGCACCAACGTCGAGGTCATCCACGGAGACGCCACGGCGCTGCCGTTTGCTGCGGCAACGTTTGACTCGGCGGCGTCGTTCACGATGCTCCACCACGTGCCCACTGCGACGCAGCAGAACCAACTTCTGGCCGAGGTGCTGCGCGTGCTCCGTCCCGGAGGCGTGCTCGTCGGGTCCGACAGCCTGCCCAGCGACGAGCTTCACCATTTCCACGAGGGCGACACCTACAACCCGATCGAGCCCGGGACGTTCCTGACGCGGCTGCAGACCCTCGGCTTCGCCGACATCGCGATCGCGATCAACCAGGAGATGCGGTTCGTGGCTCACAAGCCGACCTAGTCGTTGATGCCCGGCGTGGCCCTCGGGGTCGGTCAAATCGAACGCGGCAAACCGCCGTCACCGCCATGACCCGGCCGGGTCATTCGAGCCGATCAGGCGCCGGGAAGCCCCAGACCGACGCTCGGAAACTCTTCCGCCATCCTGGCACCGACGATCTGAAGCGCCGAGGCCGGGCGGATCATCACCTTCAGCTCGGCGATCAGTCCGCGCTCGTCGAAGGTCAGCGTGTCGATGCCCTCGACCAGCTTTCCATCCACCTCCGTCGCGAACTCCAGCATTGCCACCCGGTCGTCCTCGTTCTCGAGCTGGTGCACGTAGCGGAACTTCCCCGCCCCGCCGAGGACTCGCTCTGCGGCCCGCAGTACCTTCAACACCTGATCGCGACCCTCGTAGGGCTTGAACAAAACCGGGCTGCGGAACGTCGCGTGCTCATGGAAGAGCTCGCCGGACTGGTCGAGGTCTCCGGTCTCGACGGCGGTGCGGAAGCGGTCGGACAGCATGAGCTCGGGAGCGTAGCGACACTTCCACTGGCGGCGGGATTAGCTCGGCCCCGGCAGTGCCGGCGAAACATGTGATCATCAGTGGCGGCATGTACGGGGCATCCGGAAATGGTGAGACCACGATGATCGGACTCGGCGCTGTCCGGGGTTCGCGTCCTGGACCTGAGCCGGATCCTGGCCGGCCCGTATTGCACGCAGCTCCTGGGCGACCTTGGGGCCGATGTGATCAAGATCGAACGGCCGGGTGTCGGTGATGACACGCGGCGGTGGGGTCCGCCATTCCTCGACGGACCAGACGGTGCCACGGAGGAAAGCGGCTACTACCTGGCCATCAACCGCAACAAGCGTTCGGCGGAGATCGACCTGCATTCCTCGGCGGGCCGCGAGGCAATTCTCCGCCTTCTCGAGACGTCCGACGTGCTGATCGAGAACTTCAAGGTCGGTGATTTGGCCCGAGCCGGATTGGACTACGAATCACTCAAGGAGCGGTTTCCTCGCCTTGTCTACTGCTCGATCAGCGGCTTCGGACAGACCGGTCCCAACGCGCACCGGACCGGCTACGACCTGCTCGCCCAGGGTTGGGGCGGCATCATGTCGCTGACCGGTGAGCCGGACGGCCAGCCGATGAAGGTGGCGGTCGGCATCGTCGACATGATGACGGGGATGTACGCGGCCGCGGGCATCCTCGCGGCCCTCCGTCACCGGGACCGGACGGGACAGGGACAGGCGATCGATGTCGCCCTCGTCGACGTCATGACGGCCTGGCTGGCCAACGAGGGCGTCGCCACCCTGCTCACTGGACGCGACCCAGTCCGCCGCGGCAACCAGCACCCGAGCATCGTTCCATATCAGGTCTTCGCGGTGCGAGATGGGCACGTGATCATCGCGTGCGGGAACGACGACCAGTACGAAAGGCTGTGCCGAATCCTGGCCGCCGAGCATCTCGCGACCGATGCTCGCTTCGCCACGAACCCGCAGCGGCTGCGCCACCGCGACGAGCTCATCTCGCTGATCAGCCCGATCGTCGCGCAGCGCTCCAAGGCGGACCTGCTGGCGGTCATGGAGGCCTCCGGCATTCCCGGCGGCCCGATCAACACGCTGACTGAGGTCTTCGACGACCCCCAGGCGCTGGCTCGCGACATGCGGATCGAAATGGCCCACCCCGCGGCCTCCTCGGGGGTCGTGCCTCTAATCGGCAACCCACTCAAGCTATCCGCGACGCCGGTGACGTACCGGCTCGCCCCGCCGCAGTGCGGCGAACATACCGACCAGGTACTGAGTCAGATCACGGTTGAAGGGACCTGAGCAGCGTGTACGAGTTTCCGTTGTCCACCGAAGAGGAATTGCTGCAGGCACAGGCCAAGGAGTTGTCTGACGGCCCGGTGCGCGAACGAGCCCAGAGGGTCGACGAGACCGAGTCGTACCCATGGGACACGGTGCAGGACCTGGTCGATGCCGGCTTCATGGGCATGACGATCCCGACGCGGTTCGGAGGCCGCGGCATGAGCTACTTCGACGCCGTACTCGTGATCGAGCAGCTCGCGCGCAACTGCGGGATCACGGGCCGGATCGTCGTCGAGGCCAACATGGGCGCGGTCGGCGCCGTCATGGCCTACGGAACGGACGAGCAGAAGCGGATGGTCGCCGCGCACGTGCTCAGTGGCGACAAGCCGGCGATCTGCATCACCGAACCCGACGCGGGCTCGGCCGCGACCGACATGCAGACCACCGCGGAGAAGGTGCCAGGCGGCTATGTGCTCAACGGGACGAAGTACTGGATCACGGGCGGCGGTGTGAGCCGGGTGCACCTGGTCTTCGCGCGCGTCATCGATGAGGGCGAGGAGGACGGGATCGCCGGCTTCCTCGCCTTCCGCGACGAGACCGAGGGACTGCACACCGGAGAACGGCATCCGGCGATGGGGTTGCGTGGCATCCCGGAGACCTTCGTGCACTTCCGCGACATGTTCATCTCCGAGGGCCACGCCGTCAGGCCGCCTGGAGGCGGACGCCGCGGTTTCGCCGGTCTGATGAATGCCTACAACGGACAGCGGGTCGGAGCGGCCACGGTCGCACACGGCATCGCGCAGGGAGCATTCGAGCTCGCCGTGAACAGACTGAAGGAGCGGGAGCAGTTCGGTCGGCCGCTCGCCGAGTTCCAAGGCCTGCAGTGGATGCTCGCCGACATGCAGATAGGTCTTGCTGCCGCCCGCGGGCTGATCTACAACGCAGCGCGCTCGAAGGACGAGGCCGGATTCCCGGACAAGAGCCTGGCGGCGCAGGCGAAGGTCTTCGCCGCGGAGAACGCGTTCCGCGTGTCGAGCGACGCCCTGCAGATGTTCGGAGCGCAGGGCTATAACCGCGGGCTTCCGCTCGAGCGGATGGTGCGCGACTCTCGCATGTTCACGATCGGCGGCGGCACGGCGCAGATGCTCCGCAACCAGGTCGCGAGCGGTGTGCTCGACCTCAAGTTGCCCCAGACCCGTGACGGCTGGTTGAAGATGGCGGCGAGCCATGCTCACTGACGGGTTCGGCGCCGAGGTCTCCTACTCAGACCGCGACGCGGTCGACGAATTCACAACGGCCGCTCGGAAGATGCTGGGATTCGAGCCGGATCCGGTCGGATCGATGCTCGAGCTGTTGCGCCAGCACCCCGACTTCGTCATGGCGCGATGCCTCGTCGCGGGAGGTTATCTCGTCGCCTCAGACGCCCGAATCCAGCGTCTGCTGGCCGAGCAGTACGAGGAGCTCGCGCCGCGCGCGGCCAGCGCGAACGACCGCGAACGAGGTCATATTCGCGCCGTGCGCCTCTGGCTCGAGGGCGATTGGTACGGCGCGTCGCAGGCCTATGCCGATGTCCTCGCGCGGCATCCGCGCGATCTGTGCGCACTGCAGCTCGGCCATCAGGTGGACTTCCTCCTGGGCCAATCCGCGAGGTCACGCGATCGCGCCGCCCGGATCCTTCCCCACTGGGATCCGTCCGAGCGCGATGGCGGGTTCATCCACGGCATGCTTTCGTTCGGTCTGGAGGAGTCCGGGCAATATGCGCTCGCCGAAGAGGCTGCGCTCAGGGCTCTCGATCTCAACCCCAGAGACATGTGGGCCATTCACGGCCGTGCCCATTGCTACGAGATGCAGGGCCAGGCCGACAGCGGAATCTCGTTCATGCAGTCACGGCGAGGGGAGTGGGGCGCCGAGAACTATCTGGCCTGTCACATCGCGTGGCATCTCGCCCTCATGCACATCGAGCGCGCGGAGTACGACTCGGTTCTCGCGTTGCACGACCGCTACATGCGCATCGACGACGAGAGCGTCCTCATGGACATGCACGACAGCTGCGCGCTTCTCTGGCGCCTCTCGATGAATGGGGTGGACGTCGCGGATCGTTGGGCCAAGGTCGGCGAACGCTACGAGGAAGTCGCCGATCAGGCGTACATGGGATTCAACGACCTGCACGCGGTCATCGCGTTCGTGGCGACGGACAACTACGCGGGGGTCGATCGTGTTCTCGCCGCGCTGCGTCGGGAGGCCGGCGGAACGAGCCAGCGGGCAACGATCGCGCGCCTGGCCGCGTTGCCGATCGCCGAGGCCTTCAGCGCCTTCGGCCGCGGCGACCATGCGGCCGCCATGGACCTGTTCGCGGCCCACCGGTACTCGTCGCACCTCTTCGGCGGATCGGCGGCCCAGCGCGACGTCATCACGCTCACCTATCTCGAGTCTGCGCTGCGCGCGGGCCGGGCCGACGTCGCCGAAGCGCTCCTGTCCGAGCGGCGTCTGTTCAAGCCGGAGAGCCCGTTCACGGAGTTCATCCGATCCCGTCTGGTCACGCCGGGCGAAATCGCTAGCCTCTCGTGACGGTGCTTAGGGGAAGGGAATCCGAACCACGTCTGAGAAGACGGGTCGCCATCGTCATCTGCGCGGCGCTGGCCCTCGTTGCGACGGACGCCGCCGTCGCATCCGCGAAGCAACCGATGCGCCGTGCGTTCCTGGTGAGCCTGCCGCAGCGCGGGAACCCCGTCAATCTCGCGACCCAGGTGTCGAACCCTTCATCGCGGCTGTACCGCAGGTTCCTCACAGTGCGCCAGTATCAGCAGCGGTTCTCGGCCACCAAGGCGAATCAGCAACGCGTCCTGCGTTACCTCGCCGGCCAGAAAGGCGTCGTAAAGGTCGAACTCGGCTCGGGCAAGTCAGTCGTTCTGGCCGTGCTCACCGAGCAGGCCGGTCAGCGGATCTTCTGCGCCAAGGGCGACGGGCCGCCAACCGGCGGCCTGTGCATACCGCGTCCGCTCCGCGGCGTCGTGCGCGCGATCACCGCCGGCGAGGCCTATCCGGTGGCGCCGTCGACGCAGCGAAACGGCGGCCGCGGGCCCGCCGACGCGAACGCCGCCAAGAACCCGAAATGCAAGGGCATGGACAAGGCAAAGGCCTTCACCCCGAAGCAGCTCTCGACCGCGTACGGCGTCGATTCGTTGCATGCGCGCGGCCTCGAAGGGGCCGGGGTTCGCGTCGACACGCTGAGCGGTCAGGAGGTCCCCCCGGCGGGATTCAAGATCTGGGCGCAGTGCTACGGACTCAGGACTCCATCGGTGCGGCAGATCGCGATGCCGGGGGCGACTCGCGATGCCGGATCGGCTCCCGACGAGACCGTGCTCGACGTCGAAGCGCTCGCATCGCTCGCGCCCAACCTCACGCGCATCACGCCAATCTTCGTACCGATCGAGCAGAGCTTCACCAACTCGTTCGTTCTCTTCGTGTTTGGTGCGCTCGACCCGTCGCGCCAGGGCGGGAGGCTCCCGGACATCCTCTCGATCAGCGACGGGGTGTGCGAGCGCCGCTTCACCAGCGCTCAGCTGCGGATCGCGGAGCGTCTTCTCACGCAGGCGGCGGCAATGGGCATTACAACCCTGGCCGCCTCCGGCGATCTCGGCTTCAGAGGCTGCTTCACCAACATGCGGGGAGCGATGTTCCCGAGCAGCTCGCCGTTCACCACGAGCGTCGGTGGGACATCCCTGAAACTGACCAGGCGCAACCAGATCGCCAGCCAGGTCGTGTGGTCATCATTCGGGAAGAAGCGCAACCAGGGTGTCGGGACCGGTGGCGGGCCGAGCAACGTCTTCGGGCGTCCGAGCTTCCAGTTCGCACCGGGCATCGGCCCCAAGCTCCAGCGCGGCAAGCCCGCCCGTCTCGCACCGGACATCGCCGCGATGGGCTCCTTCACGCCCGGCATCAGCACCTACGACCAGGGCCAGGCCGGCTGGGGAATCGGCGGAGGAACCAGCGCGGCGACGCCACTCGAGGCGGCCATCGTGGCGCTGGTTCTCCAGCAGGAGCGAAAGGCCGGCCGCCCGCACCTGGGCTCGCTGCCCCCGCTCCTCTACCAGCTCGCGCGCGGACGGAACTACCACTCGATCTTCTACGACATCACCAAGGGAACCAGTGCGAAAAACCCCAAGTCGGCGGTTGGGAAGACCCCGGCCGGCGGTGCCGCCCAGCGCGGCTACGACCTCGCCACCGGGCTCGGCTCACTGAAGGCCACCGCCTTCGCCAAGGCCGTGGCGTCACTGCGCGCCGGCACCAGCTGACGTGCCCGACTGCGCTCGGGTCGCTCGGCGCCCCCAACCGGGGGTCAGTGCACCTCTTTCCCGCCCGAGACGTTGATCGCCTGCCCGGTCACGAACGTGGCGTCCGGTCCTGCGAGGAACGCGATGGCGGCGGCGACGTCATCCGGCAAGCAGGCACGCCCCTTCGGAATCTCTGCCACGTAACGCGACCGCATCGACTCGGCGTCGCCCTCGCCGGTGAGCTGCGCGTAGGCCTCGGTGAGCTCGTCGAGCATGTCCGTCTCGCAGATCACCGGGCAGACGCTGTTGACCGTCACAGGCTCGCGCGCGAGCTCGAGCGCGAGGGACTGCGCGAACCCGATCACGCCGAACTTCGACGCGCAGTAGTGGGCGATCCCCGCCTCGCCGGTCTTCCCCGCGTCCGATGCGATGCAGATCACGCGGCCGCGGTCGGATGCGCGGATGAGGGGCAGGCACTCGCGGGTGACTAGGAACGTGCCGGTCAGGTTGACGGCGATGACTCGGTCCCACTGACGCTTGCTCATGTCCGCGACGTCGGCGACATCGATCACCCCGGCACAGTTGACGAGCACGTCGAGGCGCCCGAGCTCGCCCGAGACCGCGCCGACCATCGACCGCACCGACGACTCGTCGGTCACGTCGCAGGTCACGGCGAGGGCCGGACCCGCCGTCCACGCGCCGTCGGCGACGTCAGTCCCGACCACGTGAAAGCCGTCGCGAGCGAGCCGCCTGACGACGGCACCTCCGATGCCCCCCGCCGCGCCGCTGACAAGCGCGACGGGCGCTCCGGTGCGTGGACGGCGCCGACACCGACCTAGGCCGCGGGGAACTCGTCGATCAACGCCACGACCGCGTCGGGTCGCTCGAGATGGGGGACATGGCCGGCCTCCGCGACGATCTCGACTTTTGCGCGGGGGACGGCACGGCCAAGCGCGTCGGCCTGGCTCACGCGGAAGACGCGGTCCTCGGCGCCCCAGATGACGAGCACGGGCACGTCGCTGTCCGCGAGCGAGTCGCGAATGTCGAGCCGCTGCGCCGCTCCGTCGAACGTGCCGCGCGCCACGGCGCGAACGGCCGCGTGCACGCCCGGCTGGGCGAGCATCCTGGAATGCTCGGAGACGCCGGTCGATGTGACGAGCGTGCGGTCGTGGAAGAAGAGCTCGAGGAGCTCGCGTGAGGCGGCGTCGGTGGCCTCGCCCTCGATCAGCCGCATGAGCTCCGGGTCAGCGTCCTCGCCCGCGCCGGCCGGGTCGATCAATACGAGCCGGGCGACGAGCTGTGGTGAACCGGCGGCCATGAGAGCGCCGACCGCGCCACCGAGCGAGTGGCCGGCGACGACGGCGGGCTCATCGCAGACGGCCGCCACCGCCTCGGCGACGGCCCGCGCCAGAGCCGCAGGGGAGTAGTCGCACTCGCCCGGATCGGGTGCCGAGCTGGCGCCATGACCTGGGAGGTCGACGAGGATGACCCGATAGCGCTCCGACATCGCGTCCGCGACGCCCTGCCATGTCATGAGCGAACCACCGAGCCCGTGCAGGAGCACGACGGGTGGACCGTCGCCGACCGTCAGCACATGGATGCGGTGGTTCCCGGTCTCGATCCACTGCTCGCCCTGCGCCGCAGCGGCGGATGGGCCCGGCGCCGTCGCGGGGTCACGCTCGACGTCCTCGAGCGTGACCCGCCCGCCCGGTCCCGTCGGCGTCACGTTGGCGAGATCGACGCCGAGCTCGCGCGCACGCTTGCGGGCCGCCGGCGTTACGGGGATTCGGCCGCCGGTCGGCGAGGACTGTGGCGAGCGTTCGCGCCGCGCGATCGAACCTGCCGCGCCTGGCGCGGGCGTCTGCCGCGCCGGCAGCGCAGCCGCCAGCAGCGCGTCGAGCTCGGCATCGGTGACCGTCTCCCCTGGAGAGCTGAGCACGGCGACCGGCGCCGTGACGGCGACCTTGGTTCCTTCGGTGGCGACGATGCGGCGCAGCACGCCGTCGTGGGGCGCATCGACGTCGCTCGTCGCCTTGTCGGTCTCGACCGTGAAGAGCGGCTCGCCGGCTCTGACCGCCTCGCCCTCGGCCAACAGCCATTCAGTCACGGTGCCCGTCTGCATCAGCAGGCCCCACTTCGGCATCGCGACGATCGTCGGCATGAAGGCGCTAGAGAAGCTCGCCGACCTTGGCGGCGATCGCCTGTGCGTTCGGGATGTAGGCCTGCTCGAGCGGTGGGCTGAACGGCACCGGCGTGTGCGGTGCCGTGATCATCTTGATCGGCGCGTCGAGTGAGTCGAAACCCTCATCCGCGACGGTGGCGGCAATCGTCGCCGCGACGCTGCACAGCGGGTTGTCCTCGTCGACGATCACGAGGCGATGCGTCTTCTCGACCGACGCGAGGATCGCGTCGGTGTCGAGCGGCGAGAGCGTTCTCGGGTCGACCACCTCAGCGGACACGCCCTCGCCGGCGAGCTGCTCCGCTGCCTCGAGCGCCGTGTGGACCATGCGCGAGATCGCGACGATCGTGACGTCCTCGCCCTCGCGCTTGATGTCGGCACGCCCCAGCGGGATGGCCTCGTCTCCCTCCGGAACATCGCCCTGCATGCCGTAGAGCAGCTTGTGCTCGAACACGATCACGAGATCGTCGTCGGCGATCGCGGAGAGCAGCAGTCCCTTGGCGTCCGCCGGCGTCGACGGGGTGACGACCTTGATGCCCGGCATGTGCGTGAACACTGAGTAGTGGCAGCCGGAGTGGTGTCCAGCCGCGCCCAGTCCGGCTCCGATCGTCGTGCGGATGACCAGCGGGCAACGCGCCTTGCCGCCGAACATGTAGCGCAGCTTCGCGCCCTGGTCGAAGATCTGGTCCATGCAGACGCCGAAGAAGTCGACGAACATCAGCTCGGCGATTGGGCGCAGGCCGGTCGCCGCGGCGCCGACAGCGGCGCCGATGAACCCCGCCTCGGTGATGGGGGTATCGAGCACGCGCTCGCGCCCGAACTCCTGCACGAGGCCTTTGGTGACGCCCAGCGCGCCGCCCCAGGCCTCGTCGTCCTGAAGGTGATCGACCCCGGCGCCGCCGGCCACGTCCTCGCCGAGCAGGATCACATCCGGATCGCCGCGCATCGCCAGCCTGATCGCCTCGTTGACGGCCTCCGCGTAGGTGAGTGTGCGCGTGACGACGCTCATCGGTCGGCCTCGTGATAGGAGACGTACACGTCTGTGAGGACCTCGGCCGGATCGGGCCACGGCGCGTCGCGTCCAGCGGCGTACGCGCTGGCGACGGTCTGGCGCGACTCCTCGCCGATCGCCGCGCGCTGCTCGCTTGTCAGGACCCCGTCGCTCTCGAGCCGGTGGGCAAAGCTCGTGATCGGGTCGCGCGCCCGGAACGTGGCGAGCTCCTCCTCGGTCCGATAGGTGGCAGCGTCGCCCTCCTCGTGGCCGAAGAAGCGGTAGGTCTTCGCTTCGATCAGGCTCGGACCCTCGCCGCGCCGCGCTCGCGCGATCGCCTCGCCGGCGACATCGAAGACCGCGAGCACGTCGAGGCCGTCGACGATGTGACCTGGGATCGAGTATCCGACGGCGCGGTTGGCAACGTCGGGCGTCGAGCAGTGATAGCTGAACGGCGTGGCCTCGGCGTACTGGTTGTTCTCACAGACGAACACGACCGGGAGCTTCCAGATCGCGGCGAGATTGAGGCTCTCGTGGAACGTGCCCTGGTTGGCGGCGCCGTCCCCGAAGAAGCAGATGGCCACGGCGCTGGGTGCCGTGCACCTTCGCGGTCAGCGCCGCGCCGCAGGCGAGCGGGAAGCCTCCGCCGACGATGCCGTTGGCGCCGAGCATCCCCTTGTCGACGTCGGCGACATGCATCGAGCCTCCCTTGCCCTTGCATAGCCCGGTTGCCCTCCCGAGCAGCTCTGCCGCCATGCCCTCGATCTCCACGTCCTTGGCGATGCAGTGTCCGTGCCCACGATGCGTGCTCGTGACGTAATCAGCCATCGTCGAGATGCGTGCAGACGCCAACGGCGACCGCCTCCGAACCGGCGTAGAGGTGGACAAATCCGGGGATCTGACCGTCGGCGAACTCCCGGCTCGTCGCCTCTTCGAACTCCCGGATGAGGGTCATCCGCTCGTACATTTCGCGTAGGGTCGCGGGCGTAGCCTCGACGGTGCGTGGCTCGGTGAGCGCCATAACGATTCTCCTTCCGACGGCGGCCGTTGACCAGCACTGGGCGGCCCCGAAGCGGGCGGCAGGACGCGTCCAATCTACCATCTGCGCCGTGTCCGAAACGAGCGAGGCATTTGCCGGCCGGTGTGCGATTGTCACGGGTGGGGCCTCCGGTATCGGCGGCGCGTGCTGCGAGCTCCTGGCCGATGCTGGCGCGGCCGTCGTGATCGCTGATCGCAACCGGGCCCTCGGCGCACAGCTCGCCCAACGGCTGAGCGGGCGCGGGCGTCGGGCGATGCACGCGACCGTCGACGTGACCCGTGCCGAGGAGTGTCATGCGGTCGTCGGCGAGGCGGTGCGCTGGGCCGGATCGCTCGACATCGCCGTCAACGCCGCCGGCATCGCGGGCCCCAACACGCCGATCGTCTCAATGACCGACGACGACTGGCGTGATGTCCTCTCGGTCAACCTGGACGGCGTCTTCTACAGCATGAGAGCGCAGCTTCAGCAGATGGCCCGACAGGGCAGCGGTTCTGTCGTCAACATCGCCTCGATCCTGGGGCTGGTCGCGCCCGCCGCCGAGCAGGGCGCGGGCTATACCGCCTCCAAGCACGCGGTGATCGGGCTGACGCGGGCCGCCGCCCTCGAGCACGCCGAGTCCGGTGTACGCGTCAACTGTGTCGCACCGGGATACATTCGGACGCCGCTGCTCGACGGCGTCGGGGAGCCGCTGCTCGAGACGTTTCGCGCGCTCCACCCGGCAGGGCGGCTCGGACGTGCTCGAGACGTGGCGGAGGCGATCCTGTTCCTCGCCAGCGACCGCGCGTCCTTCATCACCGGGGCGGTGCTACCGATCGACGGCGGCTACACGACCCAGTGACGCGGGCGGGTCGGCGCCGGAGGACTGGCTCGGGTCCGTCGCGGGTCCGAGCTGTCCCCAGACCTCGGCGGGCGACCAATCGACGAACTTGTGGAACTCGAATGGGCTTGGCCTGGCATCAGCCGCCGCCTCGCGCGCGCTCAGGGTTCGGGCGTCCGTCGGGCAGGTGGTACGCCTCGAGCACGGGTTTGACCGAACGGAACAGCCAGATCGGGCGTCGCAGCTCACCGATGGCCGGTCGCGCGAGCGCGAGCCACTTGCGGTACACGTCCCTCGCGCGGCGAAAATCGACGTGGATGTCGGCATAGCTGTCCTGGGCCTCGGCTGCTCGCAGGCGGACCTTCTGATGCCAGCAGTGCATGCCGCTGATCGGGTCCGGGTGCACCGGGAAGGTGATGTTCTGGTGGACGCCCGCGTCATTCCACCAGACGTGCCGCGAGCTCGGGTCGGCCGAGTTCCAGGGCTCCACGCCGTGGAGCTGCCGGAAGGTGACGGATTCGCCCCGCTCCTCCATCTCGACGAGCGCCGATGACCATCGCTCCCCACCCTGCGTCCTCGCGTAGACGCCAGCGACCCATGTGGTGGGAGGCGGCGACGACGCCCGGCCGGATCCCCTCGGTGACAAACGCCTTGATCACGAAGTAGCCAATCTCGGTCTCGACCCGTACGAGGTCGTTGGTCGCGACGCCGATCCGTTCGGCGTCCCCCGGGGAGACGAGAAGCGGATGGGTGTGCGCGAGCTCGTTGAGGTACTTGGCGTTCCCAGAGCGCGAGTGGATCATCGTCGGTAGCCGGTAGGTGGGGATCAGCACGTACTCGCCGCGCTCGTGATCGATGAGCGAGTGGTGGACGTGTGTGCGCGCATATGTGGGGGTCGCGAGCTCCTCCCATCCCCACTCGGCGAGCGTCTCCGAATACAGCTCGAGCTTGCGAGACGGCGTGTTGAAGCCGCTCCGCGGCACTCCGTCGACCATTGTCGCGATCGTGTCCGGGCAGCCGGTCAGCGGCAGATGCTCGCTGTCGAACGAGATCTGTGTGACGGTGTCCTCGCGGCCGCGAATCTCGGTCCCGTCCGGCTCGTCGACGGGCGCCTCGTGCTGTCCGTACTCCTCATCGGCGATCTCGACGGCGCCGTGATGTCGCATGTACTCGAGCGGGCTGAGGCTCTCGGCGGCGGCCTTCTCCGGCAGCCCCGGAACCGAGTGCTCGAACATCCAGCGGTAGTACTCCTCGAGCGTGATCTTCTCGCCCGGGCGGTAGGGCGACTCGTAGTAACGGCGGATGCCCAGCGAGCCGTCCGGGTCGGCGCGCCAGGAGAGCTCGATCCAGAACTCCCCCTCCTCCCATACCTCACCTGGGTTGGCCTCGTAGGTGAACTGGACCGGCTTGCCCATCCGCTCCATCGCGACGCGGCGGACGGGCTGGCGAAATCCGAGCCAGCGCCCGGCGTGAGTCTCGTAGGAATGGGTGTCGTGGCGCTCCGGGCCGTGTCCCATCGGCAGCACGTAGTCGGCCCACCAGGCCGTCTCAGACCAGGTCGGCGTGAGCGCGGCGTGCAGCCCGACCTTGCTGCTCGTCGCGCAGCGCCCGGAGCCACGAGTAGCCGTCGGGGTAGGTCCAGATCGGGTTCAGCACGCGCGTGAACAGCACGCGGCTGAGTCGCACCGTCGTGCAGGAAGTGCGGGATAGAGGATGCTCATCTCGTTGTGCGCGAGCGGGTAGGTCGCGCGGCCAGTTGAGCTCGTTCCATTGCGTATTCGCGGGCGGCTTGCGCCAAGGCGCCGGGATGAACTTGTTCCACGCGTTCGGGGAGACACCGCCGCGCTGGCCGATGCAGCCGGTCAGCACGTTGAGCAGCATGACCGCGCGGGTGACCAGCCAGCCGTGGAGGTTGCCGGCTGCCGCCGCGCGCCAGATGTGCGAGGCGAACGCGGGGCGGGCGCGCGGCGGCCTCGCGCGCGACCTCGACGATCGTCTGCGCTGGTACGCCGCACTCGCGCTCGGCGTACTCGGGTGTGTACTGCGCGTACTCGGCCTTCAGCGCAGCGACGAAGTTCGCGAACGTCGGCTCGTCGTCAGGCGCACGGTGCGCCAGGTAGGTCCGCCAGTTGACCCAGCGACGGACGAACTCGCGGTCGAACAGATCCTCGTCGAGCATGACCTTCGCCATGGCGAGCAGAACCGCTGCCTCGGTCCCGGGCCATGCCGGCAGCCAGTAGTCGGCGCGGGCGGCCGTGTTCGAGAGGCGTGGATCGATCACCGCGATCTTTGCTCCGCGCTGATGGGCCTCGACGATCCGCTGGGCGTGCGGATTGAAGTAGTGGCCGGACTCGAGGTGCGCTGAGATCAGCAGCATGAAGCGAGCGTTCGCGTAGTCCGGCGAGGGACGGTCCGTGCCCGACCAGAAGCCGTAGCCGGTGCGACCGCCCGACGAGCAGACGTTGGTGTGCGAGTTGTGGCCGTCGCAGCCCCAGGTCTCGAGGAAGCGGTCGGCGAATCCGTCCTCGCCCGGGCGTCCGACGAAGTAGCAGACGTCGTTGTTGCGATCGGCCGCGAACGCTTCGTGCATCCGCTCGGCGAACGTGTCGAGGACGTGATCCCAGCTGACCCGCTCCCATTCGCCACCGCCGCGAGCGCCCGCTGCGGCGCATCGGGTAGAGGATCCGCTCCGGGTCGGTGACCTGGTTGATCGTCGCCGGACCCTTCGCGCAGTTGCGCCCGCGTGAACCGGGGTGCTCGGGGTTGCCCTCGAGCTTGCGGATCTCGAACGTCTGCGGTGTCGACGTAGGCCAGAAGCCCGCAGGCGGACTCGCAGTTGAAGCACACGGTCGGCACGAGCATCGACTCGCGCTTCACCCTGCGTGGCCACGCCTTGGGGTCGTACTCGACCACGCGCTCGCCGTCGGGGTCGCGGGCGTCGGGACTAGCTCACGGGCGACGCGGGCCTCATCAGCTCAACGGCACGCTCTGGCCGGCACGCACCCACGCGTCCTCGTAGAACCACAGGCCGACGAGTGCGCTTGCGCCGGCACCCGCCAGCAGCCCGACGCCGCCAGCGGCCAGGAACGCGATCCCGAGCAACGCGGGGCAGGGCCAGCCCGATGATCACTCCGCCGAGCCAGAAGCGCCGAGCGAAGCGGTCGCGATACAGGTTGCGCGCAGCGCGCTCGGCCTGTCGGGTCGGGATGGCTCCCGAACGTGTCGAGCGCGATGAGCGCCGGCGCTCACCGCGACACCCGAGCACGACGGTCCACCCCAGCGCGCGCAACAGCTCCGACGGGGCACGTACCGCGATGGCGCGCTGATCCCAAGCGCGCCCGCGCCGGCGATCAGTGCGTTGACGATCGTGTGCGGCAAGCAGCAACCGGCTCTGCCACAGATCCCGACCGCGGCACTGGTTGAACAGAAACGCCGTGTAGCCGGCGAGCATCGCGCCGGCAGGGACGAGGGCCCAGCGCAGAGCGTCACGCACCCCGTGCCAGCCGCACACGGCGGCGAGCGTGAACACCAAGGCGAGCACCGCCGCGACGTTGATCACGTGCGTGCCGCGCGTCATCCATGAACGCCACTGCGGTGCCGTGAACAGTAGATAGACGCGCCGCGGCTGCTTGAGATCCCAGACCAGAAAGACGCCGGTGATCGCGATTGCACCCAGCGCCAGCAGCCCCGGCGCCGATGTCCGCCAGCGCGGATCCGCGGGCGCCGAGCACGAGCAGGAGAGGCGCGAGCATCATCGCGCCCGCGGCCACGCCCTTGGAGAGAAAGTAACTCGAGACCCTCCATCCCCACGGCGGCGGATGGTCGACATCCATCGTGGCGATCGCCGGCGTGTCGCCACCCAGCAGGTGCAGCTTCTCGCGCTGCGCGGGCTGGACCTCGGTGGTCAAATACGCTTCGCCCCCGCCCGCGGCGAGCGGATCGAGCGTGGCGGCGTCCGCGCCGAGGTAGTAGACGTTCGGCCCGGTTCCCTGCTCGGCGCCTCGCACCGCCGACGGGGCGGTGCCGAGCAGCCGGCTGACCTCCGACTCGGGGTCGTCGATGTCGCCGGAGATGATCGCCCCGACCGGACAAACGACCTCGCAAGAAGGCTTGAGGTCGAGCTCGACCCGGTGCGCGCAGAAGTTGCACTTCGCGGCCGTGTTCGAGTTCGGATCGATGTAGAGCGCGTCGTAGGGACAGGCGTTCAGACACGCCTTGCAGCCGATGCACCTCTCCGGATCGAAGTCGACGATTCCATCCTCGCGCTTGTACAGCGCAGTTACCGGGCACACCTCGACACAGGGCGCATCGGTGCAGTGATTGCAGCGCAACACCGCAAAGTGCCTGCGCGCGTCGGGGAACTCGCCCAGCTCGATGTACTTCACCCACGTCCGAAAGACCCCGAGTTCGACGCCGTGCTCGACCTTGCAGGCGACCGTGCAGGCATGACAGCCGATACAGCGCCCCTTGGTCGATCACGAACGCCTGTTGAGCCATCCCCGGCATCGTCGCTCCACCGACGCGCCAGTTCCAGTCCGATCGAGCACGGGCCCATTCCTGGCAGGAATACCTGAGGCCAATATAGTCCTGCCAGGAATGGATCTGCTCGGTGGGTACCTGGATCCCGACGAACTCGCCACGTTTGTGGCCGCGATCGAGTACGGAACGGTCGGTGCCGCCGCCGAGGCGCTCGAGCTGACGCAATCCGCCGCGAGCAAGCGACTCGTCAGGCTCGAGCATCGACTCGGGACGTCGTTGCTCGAGCGAGGCCGTCGAGGGGTTCGCGCGACGGACGCCGGACGTTTGCTTTACCCCGAGGCGAAACAGGCGTTGGCCGAGCTCACGAGGGCGGCCAGCGTCGTCGCCTCGCACGCCGAGCACGCCCCGACACTGCGCCTCGCGGCCAGCCTGACGATTGGGGGATTCCTCCTTCCGGGATGGATTGCCGGCTTCAGGGCCACAGAGCCCTCGGCGGTGCGCACCCACGTCGAGATCTTCAACTCGCACCGCGTCCTCGAGGTCGTGAGGGACGGCCACGTGGACGTCGGATTCATCGAATCGCTCGACAGCGTGGAGGGGCTCGAGGCGGCGACGATCCTGTCCGACCAGATCGTCGCCGTCGTCGCTGCCGATCACCCCTGGTCACGGTTTCGGCGGATTCCGGCCGGTGCCCTGGCCGGCGAGCCCTATCTGACGAGGGAGCGAGGCTCGGGCACTCGCGCCGTGGCCGCCGCCGCGCTCGCACGGGCGGGCGTCCCGGAACTCGAGCCCACCCTTGAGACAGCCTCGACGCAGAGCCTCACGCGGTCTGTGCTCGATGGCGGCTTCACGCTGATCTCGCGGCTTGCCGTTGATGCCGAGGTCCGCGCCGCCACACTCCACGCGCTCGAGGTGACCGGCGCCGACTTCTCCCGGCCCCTTCGCGCGGTCCGTCGCGGGCGGCCGACTCCTACAGGTTTCCCGCGGCGATTTTGGACGTTTCTCGAGGGGCTGGCCATGGATCCCGGCCCGAGCTGACGCGCCGTCCGTGCGGTGCTCGGCGGAACCGGTACGTATGCCGGCGCCAGGTGTTCCGGCTAAGTGGTCTCGGTCATTAGTTCGTGGGTGATCAGGCCGCGAGTCTGAGCTGTGGTTCGTGGTGGGCTACGCGAGCGATGAGCTTCTCGAGATCGTCGCGGGTGAAGGTCCAGTCGAACGGTGTAGCGATCTGGTTGTAGTGGTGCTCGAACGCGTCGAGACGGTCGACGATCGTTTGCAGGTTTGGGAAGTCGTTCGGGGTCAGCACCTTGCGTTGGACGACGGAGAACACGAGCTCGATCTGGCTCAGCCATGACGCGTGGAAGGGGAGGTGCACGAGCACGAGGTTCGGCCACTCGGTCTGGAGCCGCTCGATCGAGGCTGTGCCCGCGGTGCGAGCTGCCGTTGTCGACGATCCAGAACACGCGCTTGGCCTTCCGGTACGGGTCGCTGGTCATGACCTGTTCGATCAGCCGGCCGAACGGGACGATCCCGGTCTGCTGCTCGCAGCGGCCGGTCAGCTGCCCGCGGTGCACGTCCCAGGCGGCGAGGTAGCAGAGCGCGCCACCACGGTCGTAGTCGTGCTCGACTAACTGCGGGCGGCCAGAAGCGGGTGCGGCGGTCGCGTAGGTACGCTGCCGCGCCTGGATTTGCGTCTTCTCATCCGCGCAGATCACGAACTCGCCCGGATGCAACAGTCGGCCTTCCCAACGCCGCTGATACAGATCGAGCACTGGGGCGGCGCGCTCGAGAAACCGCGGGTCGCGTGGGAACACCCACGAGCGGTGCTGCCAAGGTCTCAACGCGTCCTCTGCCAGCCACCGCGCGATCGTCGCCGCGGACGCATCCGTCACCCCGCGCTCGATCACCAAACGATGAAGCTCAGCGCGGGAGAAGCGCGAGATCGGAACGCCAAGCTCACGCGGGAGCTCGCACGCGACCGCCTTGACCTGCGCCACTTCCTCCGGGGGGAAAACGGCGCGGGCGACCCGCGCGCGGTTTGTCCTTGAGCCCCTCCAGCCGCTCTAACCGAAACCGTCTTCGCCACTTCGCGACGACCTCCGGCGCCGTGTCTAGCCGTGCGGCGATCTCCACGTTCGTCAATCCCTGCGCCGCATACAGCACGATCCGCGCCCGCTGCCTATTGACCCGTCGGACGCCGAGGGTGACCAACGGGACCGGTCGTGCACTTCGGACACAAGGATCAAGACCAGCCAGCCGAAGGCCAGAGCAGCGCGCTCCAAGCCGCTGTCGACCACCTCGGCTCGCTGCCACTCACCTCGCTTGCCGTCGAGTTGATGGCGAAGGCGTACAGTGGGGAGGCCGGCCAGGGCGACGACGAGCCGCCGTGGGTCGACCCGTTCGGGCGGGGGCCCTCGGCCTACGAGGTGGCGAACTGGCTGTACCTACCGCGTGACGAGGAGCTCGACACCTCACAGCCGCTCGGACGTACCCTCTACGGGCTCGTTTCGGAAGCTCTGCAAGTGCTTGAACATGCGTCGCTCGTCCGCGCCCAGCTCAAGTTTGGGTTTCAGGGCCGGCTCGCGGATGCTCATATGACGTACGTCCTCACGCGAAACGGTGCCTCCATCCGCGACGCCGGGGCCGTCGAGCGAACTCTCAGTGGCGGCGCGCCCTCCACCTGACGTCCGACGCGAGGCGACGGGTTCTTCCCCGGCGGCCGGTTGACCGAGGCCGAACGGCTCGCTCAGATCGACCTGATGCGCACGACCGCGACCGATCTAAATGAGCAACTCCGCCAGCTCGAGGCCTTCGCCACCCTTCACAGCCTGCGACGCTGAGCGACCGTCATCGAGACGTCTGACGTGCTGCGCGGCACGGCGCCAGAACTAGGCGAGGCCGAGCTGCTGCGCCTGAAGAGCAGCGTTCCAGAAGGCCGAGATGACGATGAGCCGGTCGCCATCCCACTTGGTCGACTGCCCGAACTCCAAGTCGAATGCCTTCGCCTGTCGGGGCGATCACGTTGCCGTCGGGGAGGGTCATCTCGCCGGTGAAGGTCCCGATGACGTTGGTGACGACGGTGATCCAGTCACCGCTTCCGAACTGGATTGGGTACGGCGTGTTCACGTGCATGTCCGGGAAGCTCCGGAGGAACTGCCGCATCGCTGCGGAGTGCGCTTCGCTCCCGTAGATCGGCTCTGCGAGCCCGGTGACGTGCGCGACCATGTCTGGGTGGTGGACCGCGTCCACGGCGTGCCAGTCGCGGGCGTTGAAAGCGTCGTCGCCCTTGGTCATGAGCTCGATCAGGTGAGCTGTCCGACTGTCGTTGTGGGTAGTTGTAGCCATGGCGGCTCCTTTCCTTGATGGTTGATGGTCCAGTTCAAATGCGAACCTCCGAGGTTCGTCCCGCGGTTGGTGACTGCCCATCACAAGGTCTTGGTGAAATCCCATCGCGCCCGGGGTGGGGGTGGTGCGAACATGTCGGCTCTGTGGGGCAATCCGCCCGATCAGATACGGCTGAAGCCCACGTCAGTCCCGGTGGCACCGTCGTCCGCCGCGAGCTGTTCGCCCGGTTGGCCGAAGAGCGACGCGTGACGGTCGTGACGGCGCCGGCAGGCAGCGGCAAGACATCGCTGCTGCGCGCCTGGATCGCCGAGGCGGGCCGAGGCGAGAGCACCGCGTGGGTCACCGTGGAGCGCGCGGAGGAGGACGCGCAGCGCTTCTGGCTCTCGGTTCTGCGCGCGCTTCGCAGCACGAGCGCTGGATCTCGGCGCCATCGAAGCGATCACGCCGAACCCAGATCTGAACGCCGAGGCGATCGTCGAACGCCTGCTCACCGACCTGGCCGCGATCGAAGGCCCGCTGTGGTTGGTGCTCGATGATCTCCACGAGCTGCGCTCCGGCGAGGCGCTGCGCCAGCTCAAGCTTCTGTTGATGCGCTCTCCGGCGGAGCTTCGGTTCGTGCTCGTGACGCGGCGCGATCTGCGGCTCGGGTTGCCCCGCTTGCGGCTCGACGGCGACGTGAGCGAAATTCGCGCGGACGACCTCAGCTTCTCGCTCGATGAGGCACGGGCCCTGTTCGCGGCGGCCGGCGTGCCCGTGGGGGACTCGGCGCTCGAGCTGCTGCACGAGCGGACCGAGGGATGGGCGGCGGGGCTCCGCATGGCGGCCCTGTCGCTCGCCCGCCATCCGGATCACGACCGGTTCGCGGCCGAGTTCTCCGGAACCGAGCGCAGCGTCGCCGAATACCTGCTCGACGAGGTGCTCGATCAGTTACCGGACGAGGTCAGGTCGCTATTGCTCAGGACCTCGGTGCTGGAGCGGGTCAGCGGGGCGCTGGCGGATCGTTTGACCGGGAGGCTCGGACGGCGATCGGATGTTGGCGGAGCTCGAGCAGGCGGGCGCGTTCGTGGTTGCTCTGGATCCGCAGCGTTCCTGGTTTCGCTACCACCGGCTGTTCGCCGACCTGTTGGCGCTCGAGTTGCGGCGCACCACCTCGGATGAGCTGCCGGGTCTTCACACCGCGGCTGCCCAGTGGTTCGCCGAGCACGGGGATCCGGTCGCGGCGATTCGTCACGCCCAGGCGGCGGAGAACTGGGGTTCGGCGGCGCGGCTGCTGGCTGACCACTGGTTCGGCATCTTCCTCGATGGTGACTGGGCGTCCGCGCGCGAGCTGTTGGCTGCCTTTCCCGCCGAGGCGGTCGCCGCCAATCCCGAGCTCGAGCTCGTCGCCGCCGCCGATGAGTTGACGGATGGCTCGCCCGGTGCGGCCGAGGGGCACTTGACGAAGGCCGCGCGCGACCTAGCAGCTGTGCCCGAGGATCGCCGCGACCAGTTCGAGGTCACCCGCGCGACGCTGCACCTTGCCGTTGCCCGGGCGCGCAACGATCTGACCGCGGTCGTGCAGGGCGCGCAGGACCTGCTCCTTCCCGCGGAGACCGGGGCGCTGATGCCGCCTGGGCTCGGCGAGCAACTGCACACGCTCGCGCTGATGCAGCTCGGGATGGCCGAGATCTGGACGGGGCGAACCGAGGAGGCCCAGCGGCACCTCGAGCAGACGGTCGCGCTCGCTCGACGGATCAACCGGCCGCTGCTCGAGCTCGGTGCGCTGGCGCACCTCGGCCTGGCGAACTACCTCCGCTCCGTGCCGCGTGGCGAGGAGCGGAGCAACCAGGCGGTCGAGCTGGCGCGTGCGAACGGATGGAGCTATGACCCATTCGTCGGTGTGGCCTACGTTGTGCTCGGAAGCCTGAACCTTTGGCGGGGACGGTTGGCGGAAGCCGAGCACTGGCTGCAGCGCGCCAGCCGGGCGCTGCCAGGTGATGTAGAGGTGGCGCCCGCCGCGGGGTTGATGCTGCATGGCAGTCGCGCGCTGCTCGAGCTCGTTCGGGGGCTGCCGGGAAGAGGCCTTCGCCGCCTTCCGCGCCGAGCAACGCCACGATGAGCTCCTCGCAGGGCACTCGCCACCGTCGTTCGTACACGCGCAGATGTTGTTCGCGCAGGTCCTGATGGGCGACACGGATGCCGTAGAGCGCGCGCTCGCGTCGCTCGATGACGTCGCCCGTGACACGCTCCATATGCGCGTCGTGCTGGCCGCGCTCCGCCTGGCGCAGAATCAGCCCGAGACTGCCGCCGCGGCGCTCGCGCCCATGCTGGACGACCGCTCCGAGCCCGTGGCGCGATGACCGCTCGCCGCCTGTCATTTACCTGCGGTGGGCGATCCAGGCGCTGCTGCTCGGAGCCATCGCGCTCGACGCGCTTCGCGACGCCGGCGCCGTTTCCCGCATCCTCGAACGCGCGTTGGATCTCGCGGAGCCCGATGGTCTGATCCTCCCATTCCTACTTTTCCCGGCGCCGGAGCTGCTTGAGCGCCACGCCCGCTTGCGCACCGCTCATGCTTCGCTCATCTCAGAGATTCTCGTCGTTCTGGCCGGCAAGGCGCCGGCAGCACAGCGCGGCCCAGCCCACCAGCTGCCGGCGCCCCTTAGCGAGACCGAGCTTCGGGTTCTGCGCTACCTGCCGACCAACCTGCCCGTGCCTGAGATCGCGTCCGAGCTGTTCGTGTCCGTCAACACGATCAGGACCCACACGCGCCACATGTACGCCAAGCTCGGCGTCCACAGTCGACGCGAGGCGGTCGAACGCGCTCGCGCGCTGGGCCTGCTCGCACCTCCGAGCAGGCTGGCCTCTGCTCCTCGCTAGGCGTTGGCTCGCATGAGGGCAAATTCCGTATTGGAGCCGTTAGCGGTGTAGCCGGCCGCGACGATTCTGCCGCCCGAGTCGAGCAGCAAGGCGACCAGGTGGTGGGTCGCAGGCGCCGTCGGCGCAGAGAGCGATCTTGGCGTCCGCAGTCATCCAGCCGTGTCGGACCAGCAGGCTGTGGATCTTGCACCCAAGGCACAGGCCGAGCGCCGACTCCATCCACATCAGTGTCAGACAGATCAGGCAGATCGTTCGAGGCAGGTAGCCTCGGATGCCGCTGTTCGTGATGACCGTCATCGCGAGCGCCATGCCCAGGCCGAGCGTCCATGCGAACCGCTTGGGCCGGGCGGAAACCCACACCGGCGACTGGCCGAGCGTCATTCCGCGCGCAATCGCACCGACCGGGCTATAGCGCAGTCCAACCGTCACCCGGATCAGGAACTCAGCGAAGAACAGGCTCGAGGCGACCTGGAGCGGCACGTACTGTTTGGCGAAGTAGGCGTAGCTGAATGCCACCGCCCCAATCACCATCGTCACCCCGGCCGCGGCACGCACGGCGTTCTCGTCGACTACGGCGACGCGATTGGTCTCAGCACGGTCAACGACGGTTGTGGACATGAGTACCCCCAGGGTGAGAATCGGCGATGGACGGGGATTCCTGCCGCGTACGGCGATCACGAAGATCGCCGCTCACGTCGGAGGCGCGTGATGGCCTCACCGGGCAGCGGGAACCAGCGGATCTGCTCGAATTCGTCGCCGATCACGGGATCGTCGAGAGGACCTGTCGGCGGGTGCGTCTCCACGGCCCGGATGATCGCCCGGGCAGCATCGAGCTGACCCGCCAGCACTCGGTCGGACGCAGAAGCAAAGCGCACAGGCGGCTTGTGGAGCCACGCGCGAAGGCTCGTCCCCGCCTCGGGCACCCATGCGCGATGGCGCCACGATCCACTCACCGGATCGAATCGGTACAGCGACAGCAGCTTCCATCCGTGGTTGGCGAGCAGGTGGACCGCGTCCACGATGTACTGGAAGACCTCGTCGCTGATGAAGTAGTTGAAGGACAGGCGCGCGAACCCGAGCTTGGCGCCCAGGTGCCCACGCGAGCATTCCGCCTCCATCCGATCTGACCACTCGCGATCGACGCGGTAAATGCGATGGAGATACGGACCGGCACAGAAACAGCCGCTGCGTGCCTGGATCCCGAACAGATCGCTGAGCAGCGTCACGACGAAGTTGGAATGCAAAAGCCGCGGCGGGTGGCGCACCCCAAACGAGATAACCGGAAGCCGTGGCGCGATGGTGGCGCCGAGGATCTCGATGTTCGGGTTCTCGCTCCAAGATGCCAGGGCGCGACCTGCCAGCTGGCGCTCGCGGCGACCGATCTGCTCGGCGCCGATCTCCTCCTTCAGCGCGAACACGAGCCCAGCGCGGATCGACTCGATGATCGCGGGTGTGCCGCCCTCCTCGCGAGTCACTGGGTCGGGGTCGTACGTGTGGCCGTGCGGGCTGACGAACAGCACGGTTCCGCCGCCGGGTACGGAGGGCACGCGATTGCGCAGCAGCGCGCGCTTGACGACCAGCACACCTGGGGTGCCAGGGCCGCCGATGAACTTGTGCGGAGAGAGGAACACGGCGTCCTTACCGCCCATGTCGATAGGCAGATACGGTCCGGCCGTCGCGTAGTCCCAGCAGGAGAGTGCACCGTGGCGGTGGAGCACGTGTGCGGCACGGTCGACATCGGTGATGATGCCCGTTACGTTCGATGCGGCCGAGAAGCTTCCGATCTTCAGCCGCCGGCTCGCGTAACGGCGCAGCTCGTGCTCGAGGTGGTCGATGTCCAGCCGCCCGTCGTCGGCCTCGCGGATCGTGACGACGTCCGCGACCGCCTCGCGCCACGACAACTCGTTGGAGTGGTGCTCGTACGGGCCGATGAACACGACCGGTCGCTCGCGGCGGTGAAGCTCGAGCACCCGGATCAGCGTGTCGATCGCTGCGGTCGACCCCGACCCGCAAAAAATGACGACGTCTTCGTCACCCCCACCGACCGCCCGGTGGATGATCCGGCGAGCATCCTCCCGTAGCGCGGTCGTGTAGGACCCCGTGGCCGAGGCCTCGGTGTGCGTGTTGGCGTACAAGGGGAGCACGCGCTCGCGGATGTGGTCCTCGATGAACGACAGCGACCGGCCCGACGCCGTGTAGTCCGCATAGACGAGCCGCCGCGGACCGAATGGCCCCTCCAGCAGCACATCGTCGCCAATCACGGCTTCCCGGACCCGCTCGATCGGATCGGCAGTAGCCTCGACGGGCGGGGGCAATCCGACGACCGTGTCCGTGGTCGCAGCCGGCTGAGCAAAAACGGAGCTCATCTCACGCGCCCCGCTCGCCGGCGATGGCCTTCCGCTTCCATGCGCCGACCAACAACGGCCACAGCATCGCCCGATCGGGAAAGCGGGCGGCGTCGCGAACGGTCTCGACGAGCAACGCCGCGGCGCGTTCCTCGGTGGTGATCCCGCGGGCGATCGCGGCCGGCACGACGCTTCGGTACACGCCTGTCAACACCGTGTGCGCGTCGCCCAGCGGGTCGAGGCGCCCGGCGACGTCGGTGCCATCGGGCGACCCGATCCCGGCGCGGGCGAACAGTTCTGGAAGCCGAGCGCCGACGTGCACATCGCAGCCGGCGGCCGTGAATGCGGCAACGATCACGCGCGCCAACTCGTCAACGCTGGCGAGGTCGGGCAGGACGCTGATCGCGCGCAGGTCGTAGTCCTGCACGAGCAGATGACCACCCGGGGCGACGGCGTCCCACAGGCGCCGAAGCACGGCGTCGCGCTGCGGCAGGTGGTATAGAAGGAGCCGGGCGTAGACGAGGTCGTAAGGTCCGCCGGGAAACTCGTCGCAGCTCACGTCCAGAGCCACAAACTCGCATTGGTGATGCCCGGCGTCATGCAGCGCCGTCAACGCTTCTCTCCCCAACGCCGCGTCGATGTCGACCCCGACCACCCGTCCCGATGATCCGATCCGCTCGGCCATCAGGCGCATCGTCTCGCCGGGACCGCAGCCGACGTCCAGGCAGCGCGCGCCGGGCGCGAGGGCGAGCTGGTCGATCAGGCGACGAGTCGCCGGCTCCCATGCCTGCGACTGGGCGCGCAGCCGATCATATTCTCGAGGTGTGCGCTCGAGCGAGTAGCTGTCGCTCGCGCGCTGGGTTTGAACGGTACTCATCGTGCTCGTCCCCCTATCGCGACCACGTTGATGTTTTGCGAGCGCGATCATGGCGCGGTTCGCAGCCGATCGCGTCGGGAACAGCACCTGATTTTTCCCGTCGAGCAGGTAGAGTCACCGCATGGAAGGGGGGAGGTTGACTGCCGGTCACCTCGACCTGCGTGAGCGTGCAACCGAGCTGGAGCAGATCGAGCTGTTGCTCGCCGACGTGCTCGCCGGAGAAGGGCGTGCGCTGCTGATCGAGGGTCAGGCGGGCATCGGCAAGACAGCTCTGCTCGAGGTGGCTCGGCGCCGCGCACCCGAGCAGCGAATCGGTGTGCTGACGGCGCGTGGTCGCGAGCTCGAAGGTCATTTTCCCTTTGGCGTGGCCCGGCAGCTATTCGAGCCAGTGCTGCTTCGCGCCTCGCCACAGGCTCGTTCTGATCTGCTCTCAGGCGCGGCGAAGCTGGCTGCGCCGATTGTCGAAAACCGGGTCGAGCCCGAGCCAAGGCCGTCGGAGGACTCCTTCGGCATGTTGCACGGGCTGTACTGGCTGACAGTCAATCTCTCGACGAGCGCTCCGGTCCTAATCGTCGTCGACGACCTGCACTGGGCGGATGCAAGCTCGCTGCGGTTCCTTCTCTACCTGGTGGCCCGCCTGGACGGCTTGGCGTGCGGCGTGATCGGGGCGACGCGGCCCGCGGAGCCGGCGGCCCCCGCGCCCGCGCTCGAGGCGCGAATGGTCAGCGACCCGCTGTTCGATGTGCTTACGCCCGCGGCGCTCAGCGAACGGGCCACGCGCGACGTTCTCGCCGCCGGCCTTGGCCGAGAGCCCGATGAGGCGTTCGTCGCCGCAGCAGCGGAAGCGACAGGTGGGGTCCCGTTTCTTCTGGGCGAACTCGTTGCGGCGCTCTCACGCGATGGCGTCGAGCCGGGTGCCGACGAGGCGGCGCGGGTAGCCCACCTCGGCCCACAGACCGTCGCGCAGGCCACTCTGGTGCGGCTTGCGCGCATGCCGGAGGGATGCCTTCCGCTCGCGCACGCGATCGCGGTCCTGGGAGGCGATGCACAGCTCCCGCGGGCGGCGAAGCTCGCCGGGCTGGAGGAATCGGACGCGCTGGACGCGCTGGATGCGCTCGTGGCCGCGGGCCTTGTGCGAGCGACCCGGCGCATCGAATTCGTGCACCCGATCCTAAGGGCCGCGATCTACGACGCGCTGGCGCCCGGCGAGCGCTCGCGCCTTCACCACAGGGCGGCGGACCTGCTCGCAAACGAGGGTGCCGAGCTCGACGCTGTCGCTGCTCAGCTGATGCGGAGCGAACCCACCGGCTCCGAGCACGTGATCGAACAACTGCGGCAAGGAGCAGCATTTGCGCTCGTGCGCGCCGCGCCTGAGGACACCATCGCCTACCTCAGCCGCGCGCTTGCGGAAGGCTGTGCGCGGGAGGAGCGAGCCGCGATCCTTTTCGACCTGGGGCGGGCCGCGCGCCTGAACACCGACCTGGCGATGTTCGAGTACTTCGCGAAGGCGAGACAGCTGGCCGAGGATCCGGCTCTCCGCGGCAACGCCGCGTTCGAGCTCGCCACCGCACTAGGCCTCAAGGGCGAGTGGGAGAGGGCGATGTCGCTGCTGGAGGACGCGCTCGAGGAGCTCGGCGATCGCGATCGTGAGCTCGCGACTCGTCTGGAGTGCTATCGCGCCGCGATCACCGTCTCTGACCCACGGCTCGTCGCCGGGTTCGACCATCGGCTTCCGACGCTACACGAGCTCGTCGACCGTGGCGGGCCCGCGGGCCGTTCGCTGGCGCTGCTCCTTGCCGCAAACGCGGTCTGGCGTTCGGCCGATGAGGACGGGGGCGTCGCGCTCGTCGAGCGCGGCTGGGATGACGGCCGGTTTCTGGACGCGGGAGCCGATTTATGGTCGCTGGGGCAGGGCCTTCAAGCGCTGGTCATCAGCGAGCACCTCGGCCAGGCCCGCGAGGTCACCGACGCGTTGTTCGCCAACGGCCGCCGGCAAGGTTCGATGGCCCGGTTCGTGCTGGCCTCCGCGTATCGAGGCTGGATCGACGCCCGCGAAGGGCGGGTGGACGCAGCAGAAGGCAAACTGCGCGCCGCCATCGATCCCGTCCGCGCGCCCCACGCCAGGTACTCGCTGGCTATCTATCTATGGCTCGCCATGGACGTCGTCGTCGAACGACCGCAGTGCGCCGATCTCGCCGACCTCGCGCAGCGGCTCGACCTCGCACAGATGGCAGGTGGTTTGATCGAAGCGCTGTCGCGCGATGTCCGCGGGCGGGTCCGACATGCCACGGGGGACACGATCGCCGGAATCGAGGACCTGCGCCGCGCGGGCGAGATTCTCCAGGCGCTCGGAATTCACAACCCCAATGGCTCGTGCTGGCGCTCGGCACTCGCGCTCATGCTCGACCCCAGCAAGCGCGAGGAGGCGGTGCGGCTGGCGGCCGAGGAGCTCGAGGATGCCGAACGGATCGGTCAGCCGCGCGGCATCGGTGTCGCGCTGCGGGCGCTGGGGGTCCTCACGAGCGACCGCGACCTCCTTCAGCGAGCGATCACGGTGCTCGCGGGATCCCCCGCGCGTCTCGAGCACGCGCGCGCGCTGATCGAGCTTGGCGCATCAACGCGCAGAGCAGGCGAACGGGCGGCGTGCCGCGAACCCCTACGCGCGGGCCTCGACATCGCGGTCGAGGGAGGTGCAACCCGCCTTGCCGAGCGCGCGCGCGCCGAGCTCGAGTCAAGCGGCGCGCGCCTGCGCCGCGAGCGCGTCACCGGGCGCGACGCACTGACACCGAGCGAACTGCGGGTCGCGCGCCTCGCCGCCGAAGGACGGACCAACAATGAGGTCGCGCAGGCCCTGTTCGTCACTCCGAAGACGATCGACACCCACCTCACACGTGTCTATTCGAAACTCGGCATCTCCTCGCGGCGTGCACTTGCCGGCGTGCTCAAGGGGCTCGCGACCCTCGTTGCGTGAGGTCGTACTAGTCGGGACTATCCCGCGTCGAGGACCAGGAGCGTCTCGGGGCGAACGCCGTCAGCCTTCATCGCCTCGGCGGCGGCCTCAGTCTCCATGAAGTCCTGAAACGCAGCCATGTCGGGGATCTCCGCGATCAGCCCGACCCGGTTTGAACCCGCCGGATCCCGAAATGTCCGCATCGTGATTCCTAGTGGCCCAAAGACTTCTTCTCGCTTCGATGAACTCAGCCAATGCTCGACGTCGTCTACCTCGTGAAACACAATGTGCGTCGCCATACTCCCTCGTCTTTCCCACAGCGAAGCTGTGCGGTTTTGATGTGCGATCGACCCGACCGGCGTCGTCGCCCGTGGACCTGCGTGCCTGGCGCCAACGGTCAGTCCAGGCAGTTACCACCAGTGTCGCTAGGCCGTTTCGAGGTGCGCTACTTCGGCCACGCGCTGCTCCGGTGCACCCGCGAATCCGCCCATCGACCGGGAGCGCAGGCAGAAGCGTGCCGTTCATGAACCGCTCGCTGTCCTCCTTGGAATCCCAGAGGACAGAAATCAGATACCCGCCCTCAGTCGGTCCTGCGACGTGCACGGTCTGCCCCTCTGGAAGCCCCTCCGCCGGATGCACTGCCGCGAGCATCGACCGATACTGCTCCTCAGTCCCACCCGGCCAAAAGTGCGTCATCAGATAAGCCATGGTCCCACTCCCCTCAGTTAGCGTTTCCGCCGACCGTACTGCATCGATGCAGACTGGCATGGTTCTCACGCTCGCCTGTCCGGTAGGCGGGGATCGGCGCCTGATCCGGCCAAGGTTTGGGAAGATTGCGCTGCCGGATGGTGTGTCAACCAAGGATTGAGGGGGAGCAATGCGGAACGGCAGCGCAGGTGAGAGGCAGGTTCTGGGTCGGTCTGGCAGGAGTGCTTCTTCTCCTGTGTTTGGCGGCTGTCCCCGCGGACGCCGCGAGGCGTCAGAGACCGGCGCTGTCGATCTCGGTCCTCTCGGGCCGTGCCGATCTCGTCAGCGGCGGCTCGGCGCTGGTCGTGATCAACCTGCCCCGCTCTGACACGCGGCGGGTCAAGGTCACGCTCGGCCGCATGAATGTGACGAGGGATTTCGCGATCCGCCGGGACGGCCACTTCGAGGGCCTGGTCACCGGGCTTGCTCTCGGGGCGAAACGTGCTGCAGGCGACGCTGCGCAGTGGCTGGTCAGCGCGGATCGTGTTGGTCAACCATCCAATCGGCGGACCCGTTTTCTCAGGGCCCCAGCTCAGAGCCGTGGCTCTGCGAATCGGGAGCGGTCGACAAGAAGTGCGATCAGGCGGTGAGCTTCAAGTACGTCTACATGTCGACCAATCCGGCCAAGCGAGGGTTCCAGCCCTACGACCCGTCAAGCCCGCCGTCCGATGTCGCGCAGACGAAGACCGATCAGGGAGTCACGGTGCCGTTCATCGTGCGGATCGAGACCGGCTACATGGATCGCGACCAGTACCAGATCTCTGTTCTCTACCAGCCCGGCAAGACCTGGAGCGCGGTCGCGCCCCAGCGTCAGTTCGATCACAAGCTGCTGATCCTGCACGGGTTCTCGTGCGGGGTCGACCATGAGACGGGCACCGCTCCGGCGACGACGGGCGACCACGCGGGCGATTACGCGCTTGGCAAGGGGTTCATGACGATGTCGACCGCGCTCGACAACAGCGGCCACAACTGCGACCTCCCACTTCAGGCTGAGTCGCTGGTCATGGCCAAGGAGCACGTCATCAAGTCCTACGGCACGATTCGCTACACGATCGGCACCGGGTGCTCGGGCGGCTCGCTGGCGCAGCAATGGATCGCGAACGCCTACCCGGGCGTCTACCAGGGCATCCTGCCGACCTGCTCGTTTCCCGATGCGTGGAGCACCGCAACGCAGTTCCTGGACTATCACCTCCTGCTGGCCTACTTCAAGAACATCTACGAAGTGGGGGCTTGGCGTCGCCTGGACTCCGACTCAGATGGGAGACGTCCTCGGGGGTCCCGACGGCGTCGCAGAACGCCGGTGTCTCAGACGCGGCACAGTTCCACGTCGCCGTCCCAACCGACCCGTGTGCGGGCACGACCGAGCGCCGACCGCTACAACCCGATAACGAACCCGGGAGGCGTTCGCTGCACGATCCAGGATGCGGCGATCAACGTCTTCGGGCCGGACCCGAAGGCGCTCTGGTCCGCCAACGAGAAGAAG
The DNA here is from genome assembly GCA_963734775.1 of uncultured Solirubrobacterales bacterium. Taxonomy (GTDB): domain Bacteria; phylum Actinomycetota; class Thermoleophilia; order Solirubrobacterales; family Solirubrobacteraceae; genus Palsa-465. The sequence goes on along the minus strand of CAVTJE010000018.1, from coordinate 25,259 downwards.
CTCGGCCACGGCTTCGCGCGGCCACCGATCGACAACGTCGGCGTTCAGTACGGGCTCGGCGCACTGAAGAAGGGTGAGATCACCCCCGCTGATTTCGTCGACCTCAACGTCAAGATCGGCGGGCTCAACATCGACGCCAACCCGATCGCTGCCCGCAGCAACGGCGCCTCGCCGTCGCTCGCGAGGGCCTACCGCAGCGGGATGATCAACGAGGCCAACAACCTCAACCAGACGGCGATCATCGACTGCCGCGGCCCCAACCCTGGACTCTTCCACGACGCGTATCGCGCATTCGCCGTCCGCGCTCGTCTCGACCGCGAGCACGGCACCCACGCCAACCAGCTGATCTGGGAGGGCCCGATCCCGCTGACTGCCGACAACAACTGCGAGCTGAACAGCTTCATCGCGATGGATCACTGGCTGACCGCGGTCGAGCGGGATCACAGCCGGCGCTTCGCTGCCGCGGAAGATCATTCACGACAAGCCCTCCGGTCTCACCGACGAGTGCTGGGACGGCAGCGGAAACAAGCTCTCGAGCAGCCTGTGCCCGGCCGGCGTGGTGAACGTCGAGGGCACGCCGCGCACCGTGGCGGGCGACGCGATCACCACCGACGCGAACAAGTGCCAGCTGAAACCGCTGCGCCGCGCCGACTATCCGGGCGTCACGTTCACTGCCCGCTCAGTGGACTGAGCTCCAGAAGACGTTCCCCGCCGGCGTGTGCGACTACTCAAAGCCGGGTGTCGACCAGCAGCCGACGATCCCGTGGCTGACCTACCAGAATGCGAAAGGACGCGTGATCTACGGCGGCAAAGCGATGGGGCAACCGCCAGCGTCGCGTGAGTTTCGCGTGGCCAGCCGACGACGGTGAGTGTGGGTGCTCAGCCGGTCGGCCCTCGTTTACGAGCGCGCGTTGAGATCGTAGGCGTCTCGCGGGTGAGGCTGCGGCAGGGGGTGGTCAGCTAAGCGCACCTATATTTCGCTTTTCTGACCAGGTTGCGAACGAACCCGAGGCACGGACCGCACCGAGGTGTTCAAGCGCGCCGCTCGCCGAGATCCAGATCGAGGGCTGGCCTGACTACGGGATTGCGCCCAACAGCCAAGTCAAGCTCCGCGTGAAGGGAAAGAAGCACCGGGTTTCGTTCATCATGCCCAAGAACGCGAAGCAAGCGCAGCCGAGCGCCCCCGGTTTCGACCCCGCCTTCGAACATTCCGAGCGGGCTCTCAAGGCGATCAAGACCTACCCGGCCGGCAGGAAGCTCGGAGCCGCCTGGCGGGTGCTGCTGGACCAAGAGATGGCCGCTTCAGGCGGCTAGCGCTCGTCTTAGCTCGCGCTCACGGACGTCGCAGTCAGTTGATCAGTGGACTCGGGTGGCGCGGCTCGTACAGCCGGAGTTCTCCGCCTCCTGGAAGCTTGAGCGTGGTGGAGAGCCCCCACCGCTGTTCCACAACGCCGTCGGCGAATTCCGCTCCTTTGGCCTCTAAGTCTGCGACCGTGGCATGAATGTCGTCGCACATCAGGTAGACCTCGTGATGCGGTTGCCCCTCGGCGGGATGGGCAGCCAACTCAGCGGGCGGACCAGCGAATATCAGCCATCCGCCTCCGGCATCCACCGAGTCGAGGCCGAGCGTGTCTTGAAGGAACGAGCGAGTTGCGGCAGCGTCGTCCGTGAACAGAATCGCGTGGAGGCCGATGATCACGTCGGCGAAAGCGTACTGTCGCGGAGTTCGGTCCGAACGGCGCACAGCCAGGACCGCTCCGAGTAGAGGTGCTGCGTCAACATGCAGATCCCGCCGACATCGACGTATCCGAGGCGAGCTGGCGGCCGGGGGTAAACCGTTGCGGCGGTCCGCCCCGGCGGATCAGATCATGCTCGCGGTGTAAGACGCGACCACGGCGTCAGCATTGTCCCGCCAGCGTGCAGGCCAGCTCGATGTAGCGCAGTCGGTTGGGCGTGGCCCCGACACCGAAGGTCGAGAAGCGCGTGAAGTGGCGCCCTCCGAACAGATCCCAGCCGGCGACGCCAGTCGAGTTGTTGGCCTTGGCGGCGGGATATGCTCGCTTGACCGCACCGCGTGTTGACCCGAGATGGATGTTCTTGCCGGTCTTCCACTTCGACAACTGGCCGGGCTTGAACTTCAGGTTGGTACCGCTCGTGCCAGCGTTGATGTCGATCTGGATGACCGAGCCCTTGTAAAAGCTCACCGTCGCCCGCTCGGCATGCGACGCGTTCCCATGGCCCTGCCAGGTGCAGACACCCGGTATGCAGTGCGTGCTGCCCCACCGGTGAAACACCTGCGCCTGGTTCATCCCGATCTTGACGCCGGCGATCGATCTGCCCGGAACGATCAGCGTCGTCTTGGGGCTTGGCAACCTGGCCGCCGACACGGCCGGGACGGCCATCGATCCGATGGCAACGCAGCCGATAATCATCCGCCTGACGGCGGGTGTGGACCCAGTCATAGCTCCTCCATCTGTCCGGTTCCGCACCCGCCTCCACCAACGGGCGCGCCCACGCTCATCGTACGGGACGGCCGGTCTCTCCGGGTATTGGGCCCCCGTTCCGCGTGCCGGTGCTGGGATGTTGCCCATACGAGGTTCCGGGAGCTCAGTGCGGTGTCGGCAATGGCCGTACGATCGCTTGGACCGCCCACGACGATGAGTTTTCGTCGCGCGATCGGTCATTAGCTGTGGCAGAGCAGCCCGCACAAGGAAGGAGAGTTCCATGCCAAGCTCAATGGTCAACTTCATCGCGATCATCGTCCGTCGCTCCGGCGCGATGAGCTCGAAGCCGTGCTGATCTACTCGATGGGCGTCTCGGTGGACGGCTTTATCGCCGACCGCGAGGGTGCGTTCGGGTGGACGGTCCCTAACGAGGAGCAGTTTCGTTTCCACATCGCGCAGGTACGCGAGCTCGGCGGCTATCTGTGCGGCCGCAGGCTTTACGAGACCATGCTGCCGTGGGAGACGGATCCGTCGATGCGAGACAACGAGCTCGGGGTCGCCTTCGCCGACGTCTGGCGCGCTATCCCGAAGGTCGTCTTCAGCCGCACGCTCGACAGCGTTCAGGGCAACGCCCGGCTCGCCGAGGCGTCGGTGGCCGAGGAGGCCGCCGCGGCGCTCGACGCGACCGACAAGGACGTCTCGATCGGCGGCGCCGGCCTGGCCGCGGCAGCGATCGAGCTCGGCCTCGTCGACGAGCTGCGCATGTTCCGCCATCCGGTCGTCGTCGGTGGCGGCACGCCGTTCCTGCCCGCGGTCAGAGAAGACGTTCAGCTAGACCTGGTCGAGACCAGGACCTTCGGCTCGCGCGTGATCTACGAGCGCTACGCGCGCGCCCGCGATGAGTCGGACTGACCCCGCCGTCCGAGTCGTCAGAGACCGCCATGTTTCATCGGCATGCCGTGTCCTTCATCGGAGTCGTGGTCAATCGAACCTGGCTTTGTTCGGCCATCCAGGAAGCCGCGAGCGTCGTCCAGCCCGCGGCGTCGTCACTGCCCTGCGCCAGGCCGAGGCTGTGGGGGCCGTGGGCGAACACATGCGCAGTGTGGGGAACGCCGTGGGCGGCGAGAGACCTGGCCAGCCGGTAGGTGTGCTCGGGTGGGACGTAGGCGTCCTCGGCCGTGTGCCAGAGAAAGAACGGTGGCGAGGAGCGGGCCACCAGTGCATCCAGAGAGGTCGCGCGACGGAGCTCGGGCGTGGCGTCCTCGCCCACCAGGATCAGGCGCGCCGGTCGGTAGGTCTCGGTCTCCATCGACGTGATCGCGTATCCGAGCACGGCGAAATCAACCCTTTCTTCCGGATCAGCGCCGGGCGCGAGCGCGGCGAGCCCGGCGAGGTGCCCGCCGGCCGAGAACCCGATCAGACCGATCCGCTCGGCACCGGCATCCCTCAGGCGCCGAATCTCAGCCCGCAATGCGTTGAGCGGTTCAGGATGTCGCACCAGCAGCGGATAACGAAATACGCTGGCTCGGACACCCAGCCCGTTCAGCCATCTCACGATCGGTTCGCCCTCGTGGGCTGCATGTGTGGCGTAGCCGCCGCCGGGCAGGACGATCATGCGCGTCCCGGAGGGGTTCAACCTACCGCCGTGATCGTTGGTGTCGACTCGCGAGCTCACCCTCCGGACCTGCGGGAGCGGTGGGCTTCGATCCAGGATCTCGTCAGCTCCAGATAGTCATCAGCGCCGTCCTCCCACGTGAAATGGCCGGTCTCGAGAATGTCGAGCTTGCTGTGTGCTAGCCGCGCGTGGAGGAACTCGGCGTTGCTCGGCGGAACGAGCCCGTCGCGGCGACCGGCGATGATCTGAACCGGGGTCCTTATGTCGCCGAGTCGTTCGGCGAGGATCGGCAGGTCGGCCGGATAGCTGCGCACGTAGGCCGCCGACTCGGCGAACCGATCGCCCGCGTAGGAGGCCAGGTAGTCCTCTCGCACGGCATCGGACAGCGTGTGCCGCTCGATGCCTTCGAGGGCTCCGGCGACAATGTCGCGTCCATCCAGCGCCCGGAACGCGCTCACGTCCGGCGCGTCGATGATTTCTTTGAGCGCGCCCGCGACCTGAAGCGGGAATGACGCGCCGCCGCTGCCAACGACCGCGCTGGGGAACCGATCAACGTCCTCCGACGCCGCGAACAACACCGCACCAGTTCCGACGTCTGGGCCTACGACATGCGGGTGGCCGAGGCCCCATTCGTCGATCAGGCGCAGCAGGAACGTGCCCATAGACCGGGGGGACAGCAGCTCAGCCCGGCGTTCGGACTGGCCGAAGCCCGGCAGATCGATGGCGACAAGGCGCGCGCTCTCAGCGAGGCGGGTCCAGATCGTGTCCCATGCAAAAAGGCTCTCGGGCCAAGGATTGAGCAGCAGGACCGTCTCATCCCTAGCCGCATCGGCCTCGGCGTATCTGATAACGAGGCCGTCGGCCGTGCGCTCCCGCGGGTTCATTTGGGTCATGGGGCTGTCGGCTTTCTCACTCACCTGATGGACCCTCCTTTCGTTCGGGACGCTGAGCTGCTCGACAATGTGCCTCGCAAAGACCCGCCCGACATCACCTGATCGCGTCATATCTTCCGAACGAGCGTGGGTCGGGTTCGCCGGCACGGACCTGGACAACGTGACAAGACCCGCGGGGCGCGCCAACCGCGTGGACATAAGCATGCCCCACCTGCTTAGCGTGCCGGATTATGAACCCACATCAGGTGCACACGATCTGGGCCGCGGGTGGCGAAGCCCCGCCTGGTGACTGGCCAAGGTGCGGGCGCCCCGGGAGGTTTGCCACGTTTTACAGGGGGACAGCACGCCCGAGGCCGAGAAAAGTGACAAAGCCGCCGCCCCCTCTGGAACAAACGACCGAAACTCGCGTTCAGGCCGAGAAAAGTGACACAGCGGCCGCGAGCGCTGCGACAAACGACCGAAACTCGGGCTTAGGCCGAGGAACGTGCCGGGCCCGCGTCGGATCGCCGTACGTGTGATCTGTCAGGGCGTAGCCGTGGTGTCGTGCCCGGCCGAGATCCGGGCGAGAGCCAGGCGCGAGTTGATGTCGAGCTTGGCGAAGATGCTTCTCAGGTGGCTCGAGACGGTGTGCGGGGACACGAACAGCTGCTCGGCGACCTCGCGGTTGGTGTGACCTTGGGCCACAAGGCGCGCGACGGCGAGCTCGGAGTCGGTCATCGCCTCCCAGCCGGTCTCGGCACGCTCGCGCGGGACGAGGCGTCGGCGGACCCCCTGGTCGCGGAGGCGGCCTCGCACACGGCCCGCGTCCCAGCGGGCGCCGGCCTCCGCATACAGGGCCAGCGCAGCGTCGAACGCCTCGATCGCCGCATCGACCGCGCCAGCGCGGGCGCGTGCGACGCCGAGATCCTCGAGTGCGTAGCCGCGCACGATCGGTCGCGGCCCGGTCGCGAAGAGGTCGACGGCGCGTTCGAACTCCTCGATGTTCGACGTGAGCAGTCCGCGGACGTGGGCTGCGGTCGCGACGATCGTCGCGACCCGCGGGTTGCGCTCTGCGCGCCGGTCCGCCTGGGCCGCCGCGACCTCGGCCAGTTCGTCGTCGCCGGCGCCGAGCGCGATGCGAACGAGCGGGATCTCGTCGGTCACGTCGATCGGGAAGACCGGCAGGATCGAGGTGCGCTCCTCCTCGCCGAGGGCACACAGCGATGCGTGGGCCGCCCCGGGATCACCGGTAGCCATAGCCTGCAGGGCGAGGAGCCATGCCGCCTGGCGGCGGAAGTTGGGCGTGCTGTCCTCGAGAAGACCCCTTGCGAGTTGAGCCGTTCGTTGCTGCAGGCGCCCGTTGCCCTGATGCAGCGCGACTCGCCCCAGGGCGACGATTCCCGCGGCGTCAAGGGCACCGAAGAAGCGATCGCCGGCCTCCGGGCTGAACTGCCCTTCGAGGATCGCGCCGGCGTCGGCCAGCCGGCCCAGCTGATGCAGCTGCCGCCCCCGCCAGATCTCGAAGATGCGGATGGCCCAGCCGTTTCGGTCGCGCTGGGCCGCGGCGACGCCGTCGGCGGCCAGGCGCAGTGAGTCATCCACGTGGTCAAGCACGGTGCGCGTCTCGCAGCGCCACTCCTGCGCGAGGTGCTCGCGCGCCCAGTCGGTTGTGCCGATGCCGGTACGCGCTGCCTGTTCGGTCATCTCGAGCGCGTCGCCGTAGTGTCCGTCGAGATAGGCCGTGACGCTCTCGGCGAGAGCGAACGCGAAGGCCGAGTTGGCATCTCCGCTCGCCTGTACGGCCTCGGCCGTCTGGGCGTGGATCGCGTTCGCCTCCTCGGTGCGGCCGCCGACGAGCAGGTTGTGGAAGAGCGCGGCGAGGTGATTGGCGCGCAGGTGCACCGGCAGCTCGGGCAGCGCGAGCGCCTGTCGCCCCGCGGCCACCCGGACGTCTGGCGGGACGCGGAACATCCCCGCGATGCCCAGGAGCACCTCGGCCTCCTGCTCAGTCGGCAGTGCGTCGCGCAGATGCGTATCGGCGAACTCGCGCGCCTCTTCAACCCGGCCCGCGGAATGAAGTAGGACCGCGGTCTGGGCTAGGAGTGGTCCGCGCAGAGCGTGGTCGCGCGGTGCGAGCTGGAGTGCGCGTCGGCTGAGGTCGGCGCCGGCGCTGGGGTCGGTGGTCGCGAGCGCCTCGCCGGCGCGCAAGAGGATCGAGATCGCCTGCTGGTCGCCGGTCTCTGCGCTCCCCGCGATCTGCGCTGCCACCTCAACGGGTGCGGCGCCGGCCGCCAGGAGCACGGCGGCGGCCTGGCGGTCGATCGCTCGCCGGGCCGACACGGGGACGCTCTCACGGACGGCCTCGCGGGTGACGTCGTGCCGGAAGGCCAGGCGTTCGCCGCTCTCGACGAGCATCCCGGCGTCGATCAGCTCCTCCACGGGTCCGAGCAGTGTCGCCGGGGGCCGGTCGAGCATGTTGGCCAGGTCGGTGAAGGAGAAGCGGCGGCCGAGCGAGGCGGCGACCATGGCGGCCTCGCGAGCGGGCGCGGACAGCCCGCGCAGGCGCTCGCGCATCGTGAACCGGACGCGCCGAGGGAGACGCGCCTCGACCAGCTCGGCCTGACCGGCGACGACGCGGATCAGGTCCTCGTCCCGCAGGCCGGACAGCAGCTCGATCAGCATGAACGGGCTGCCGTGTGCATCCCTGGCGAGGTCGAGGAGCGCGTCGTCGGGCTCGGCGTCCATGACGTCCTCAGCGACCTGGGCCACGGCGGCCGCGTCGAGTGGGCCGAGGACGATCCTCTCAGCGCCGCTGTGATCGAGATGCTCGATCGCGCCCAGGAGCTGCGCCGAGCCCTGGTCGGGGCGGAAGGCGAGGACCCAGGCGACCGGCAGGTCGGCGAGGCGAACGGGCAGCGCGCGCAGTGCCGCGGCGGTCCCGCTGTCGGCCCATTGCAGGTCGTCGAGCGAGATCAGCAGCGGGCCGTCGAGGGCGGCGCGCTCGAGCAGCGCCTGCAGATCCTGGAGCAGCCAGTACCGTTGCTCGGGCAGCGAGTGAAGCTCCCGCAGCCCGGATCGCTCGAGCAGCGGGGGCAAGCCGTCGAAGAGAGCGGTCATCAGCGGGGCAAGCTCGACGACCCCGGTGCCTGGCTCGGCCGCGCCGGTGCCGACCCGAAACGCGAGCCGTCGCGCCACCCGAGCTGCCTCCGCCAGTAGGCGGGTCTTGCCCATGCCTGGCTCTCCGTCGACGAGCACCACCGCGCCGACGCCCGAGCGCGCACGGTCGAGCAGAACGCCGATCGACGCGAGTTCAGCGTCCCGACCACGAACAACGGGAGTAGGAGAGGTCGCCAGGCCCAGGTCGGCGAGTCTACGGCGCTCGCGGGGGCTGTTTCGTCCGCGCGCCATCCCACCGATCATGCGATCTCTCCGGCTGGTGGGCTGGCAAGCGTCGCCGCAAAACACATCGCATGACCATGCGATGCGGGACGCAGATCGAGACTTGACGATTCGACGTATGCCGATGATCGACGGGCGCGGCCGGATCCTCGCCGACGCGACAGTGATACCGCTGCTCGGGCTCGGGGTGTGGCAGGTGCCCGATGGACCAGCGTGCGTCCACAGCGTCCGGGCGGCACTGGAGCTGGGTTACCGCCATATCGACACCGCGCAGGCGTACGGAAACGAGTCGAGCGTCGGCCGGGCACTGCGCGAGAGCGGCATCGCCCGCGACGAGGTATTCATCACGACGAAGTTCCACCCCGGCCGGCGCGACCCCCTCAGAGAGGCCGCCTACAGCATCGAACAGCTCGGAGTCGACTACGTCGACCTGTACCTCGTCCACTGGCCGGGAGGCGGGGCCACCTGGGCCTGGCCGGCGATGGAGGCCGCCCGCGAGCGCAGCTACGCCCGAGCGATCGGCGTCTCCAACTTCGACATCGACGAGCTTGATCAGCTCATCGCGGGTGCGACCGTCCCACCGGTGATCGACCAGGTTCAGTTCAACCCGTCGGCCTATCGCAAGGCGCTCCTTGACGCCTGCGCCGAACGGGATATCGCGCTCGAGGCCTACAGCCCGCTGGGCACCGGCGCACACCTGGGCGACCCCGTGGTCGCGGGCATCGCAGACCGCCTCGAGCGAGCCCCGGCCCAGGTCCTTCTGCGCTGGTGCGTCCAGCGCGGCATCCCGGTCATCACCAAGTCGACCCATCGTGACCGCATCGCGGAGAACGCGCAGATCTTCGACTTCGAACTCTCCGCCCGTGACCTGGCCGAGCTCGACGCACTCGATCGGTCAGGAGGGACCCGAGAGGCACTGGAGCGCAAATGGTGGTGAGCGCCTGTGGGCGGATCCGCCCTCGTGGGCCAGGTTAGTCCCGCCGCGACGGATTGCTGATCCAGCTGTCCGTCGCGGCTTGCCGAGTTATTCTCTTGCCGAGCTCCATTCCGGCGGCTCGTAGATGCCGCCGGGTACGCCGCCGACGCACAGGACTCGCAGCCCATCGGGACCGGAGGACAGCGCCCGCGCGGTCCCCGCGTCGACCCGCACGAGGTGGTCGGGATCGAGCGGCAGGCGGGCGGCGTCGACGTCGACGGTGCCCGAGCCGCGCAGTGCGACGTACAGCTCCTGCTGCCCGGACTCGGACTCGTCGTGGGACTTGGTTGAGTAGTCGGGCGGCAGGTCCATGATGTTGGCGCCAAACGCGCTGACGTCGAGGCCGGCCCGGACGAGTTTCGCGAACCCGTCCCAGAGGGTCGGCAGCTCGTCGATGGACTTCGCGGAGTAATCGGTCATCGTGCGCATCATGACACCACGAGTCCCATGTTCTTCGCCACGGTCGCCATCGTGCGATCGTGCTGTTCGACCGGGCTCGTACTCGCCGAGGACCATCGGTTCCAGCTCATCCCTGGATGTGTGCATGGAGAACTCTCCCTTCGTTGGTGATGACCGCCGCCACCGCGTGGCGGCGCTTGATGAGAAGCAGGAGGCATGAAACGCCGATCGCCGCCGGTCCGAGCCCGGCGACGAGCAGTGCAAGGCGGGCGCCGAGAGCTCCGACGACGATCCCGCCAAGCACGAGCGCGCCCAGCTCCGCGCCGTTGCGCGCCCCGTTGTAGGCGGCGAACGCGCGGCCGCGCAGCGCCTCGGGAGCGCGCTCGTGGATCAGCGTGCGGAGCAGCACGTTCTTCACCCCGTGCGCGACGCCGCCTAGCGAGAAGCCGATCAGAGCCAGCCACACGACCGTTGCGAGCGCCCCGCCGGCGATCCCGAGTCCCTGGAGAACGACAGCGGCGAGGCTGCCGGCTGCCACGTGCGCCCGCCCAACGCGGTGTGCGAGCCCGGCCGAGCCGGCCGCCATGCCGACGGTCCACGAGCTCAGCAGCACCCCATACGCGAGGCTGCCGCCCCGGAGCTCGCGCGTGACGAAGAACGGCTCGGCGGTCGCGGACATCGAGAACAGTGCGAGCGCGGCGACGGCACCGCCGAGGGTGATCTTGAGGTCGCGCTCGCGTCGAAGGAAGGCGAATCCGTCTCGGGCCCGTAGCCGGTTGTCGATGTCCGGGGCGGGCTCCGGCCGGCGACGAGCGCGCAGTAGCAGCGCCGCGGCGGCCACCACGACGAACGACACTGCGTTCAGCGCCAAGGCGAGCCACAGGAGACCGGCCGCGCCGAGCGCGCCGCCGACGAGCGGGCCGGCGGTGAAACCGAGCGATCGGGCGGTTTCCATCAGCCCGTTGGCCCGCGCCGCGTCGGTGCCCGGGCCGGCTGCCGCAGGGACGAGCGCGAACTCGGCCGGCTGGCTGACCGCCACTCCGAAGCCGAGCACCGTCATCAGCGGCAGCAGCGCCCAGAGACTGTCCACGCCGGCGAGCATCGCGATCACGATTGCTGCCTGGACGAGCGAGACGGCTATCAGGATCCGCCGGTTCTCGAAGCGGTCGACGATCGCCCCTGCCACACCTGCGGCCAGGACCACTGGCCCCCAGAGCGCGAAGATCAACGCCGAGACGGCGAAAGCCGAGCCGGTGCGCTGTTGCACGTGCAGGATTAAGGGGAAGATCGCCATGAAGTCGCCGAGCGCGGAGAACCCGGCCGCCCCGGCGAGGAGGCGAAGGTCGCGGCTGCGTGGAATTGACATGGCGCCGATGGTCGCGGGCGAGCGTTCGGGCACCGTTCGGGGGTCGTAAATGGTGCGCGAGCAGCTTGCGCGAGCGCAGTTGGATGCTGCACAGTTGACTCAATGCTGGATGTCCGACTAGCGGATCGTCTTGAGTTGCGCGTGGACGGCGCGCGGATCGCGCTGCCGGCGTCGCGGCGGGCGCGCGCTGTGCTCGCCTTTCTCGCGCTGAACCCTGCTCCACAGCCAAGGGGCCGCCTTGCGGCGCGCTTCTGGCCGGACGTGCTCGACGAGTCGGCGCGCGCCAGCCTGCGGGTCGCCCTGACCGAGTTGCGCCAAGCGCTCGGGCCCGCGGCTGGGTACGTGGTCGCAACCCGCGACACGGTCGCGCTCGAGGGCCCTGACCTCAGAGTTGACGCGCGCGAATTTCAGCGAGGGCTTGACGAGGGCGATCCAGCGCGGGCGCTCGAGGCGTGCGGCGCGCCGATCCTCGACGGCTTCGACGAAGAGTGGGCGATCGAGGCCCGCGACGAGCACGCACAGCCGGCTCGCCGGCGCGCTCGAGTCGGCTGCAGCCGCCGCGGCCGATCCAGCGGAGGCGGTTCGGCTGACCCGCGCCGAGGTCGCGCTCGACCCGCTCGCGGAAGCTCCCAACCGCCGACTGATCGAGCGGCTCGCCGCGACCGGCGACCGCGCCGCGGCGCTGTCTGCCGGCCGCCAATTCGCCGAACGCCTGCGCGCGCAACTCGGGATCGCGCCCTCGCGCGAGACGCGGGCGCTGCTCGACGATCTCCGCCGCGCCCAACCGGAGCCCATCCCGCCACCGCCGGGCCTCACGCGCTCGTACGAGACCGTGTTCGTCGGCCGCCGTTCCGAGCTGGCGCGGATGCGCGCCTGTTGGGGTGGAGTGCAAATGCACCGCGACCGGCGGATTTTGCTGGTCGCCGGCGAGCCGGGGATCGGTAAGACCCGCCTCGCCCAGCAGTTCGCGTCCGCCGCCCTCGAGGAGGGCGCGACCGTGCTCTTGGGCCGCTGCTCCGAGGAGCCACTCGCGCCGTTCGAGCCCTACACGGAAGCCCTCGCTCAAGCTGGCGTCGCCGAGGCGCTGACGCCCAGCAGTGGCCCTGACGACACCGGCGCGCGACACCGCCTGTTCGACGCAGTCGACACTGCTTTCACCGACCTCGCCGCGCGAGCGCCGCTGCTGCTCGTGATCGACGATTTTCACTGGGCCGATCGCGGAAGCCTGCTGCTCACGAGCTTCCTGCTGCGCTCGAGCCGCCCGGGACCGATCCTCGTGCTTGGCACGTATCGGGACACCGAACTCGGCCGGCACACCCCACTCACGGCGGCGCTGGGCGAGCTAAAGCAAGGCGGTGCGCTTGACCGGATCGACCTGCGCGGGTTGCCGCTGGATGACGTGGCGACACTCGCCCGCTCGATGCTGGGCACCGACGAGATCGCGGCACGCGTGCACTCGCGCACGGACGGCAACGCGTTCTTCGTCGAGGAGGTGTTGAGAGGACTGGCCGAGTCCGGGCCGCAGGTGGTGCCGGAGAGCGTCCGGCACGCGGTCGGAGTCCGCTTGTCACGCATGGGCGATGAAGCGAACGAGCTGATCGCCGCCGCCGCGATCCTCGGCCTGGAGCACGACGCTCGTGCCTTGCAGGCGACCGCGGGACTCCAGGCCGATGGCGCCGAGGCAGCGCTCGACGAGATCCTGCGCGCCCGGCTGTTGCGGCCCCTCTCCAGCCCGCGGCGGTTCGAGTTCGCTCACGCGCTTGTTCGCGAGGCGGTGCTCGACGAGTGCAACGTCCTGCGCCGCGCCCGGCTTCACCGACGCGCCGCTGACGCCCTCGCCGACCTTGGCGAAGAAAACCACCTCGAGGAAATCGCGATGCACCTGTTCGAGGCGGCGTCCACCGCTGACGCTCGCCGCGCAGCCGAGATGCTCGTCCGCGCCGGTCACCGGGCGCTCGACCGGCTCGCCTACGAAGACGCGGCGGAGCGCTTCGACCGGGCGCTGCAGGCGCTCGAGCTGGCGGGTGCTGAGGACGACGCCGGTCCGGTGTTGCTGGCTCGCGGCGACGCGCTGCTGCGCGCGGGCGAGCCCGAAGCGGCGCGAGCAGCTTTCAGCGCAGCGCGCGCGCTGGCGCTCCGAGGCGCCGACAATGCGGTGCTTGGAGAGGCAGCGCTCGGCTTTGCCGGGCTTGGCATCGCAATCGTCGACATCGACGCCGAGGCGATCGCACGGCTCGAGGAGGCGCTGGAGCGGGTCGAGGACCGCCCGCTTCGCTCCCGGGTGCAGGCACGACTCGCGGTCGAGCTCTATTACGCACCCGACCGGACGCGGTCAGACGCCCACAGCGCGGACGCCGTCACAACCGCCCGGGCGTCAGGTGATGCAACCGCGCTCGCGTCGGCCCTGAGCGCGCGGCATGTCGCGCTGTGGCGGCCCGACCGCATCGAGGAGCGGGTCTCCGTCGCTGACGAGATGATTGCTTCCGCGCGCGAGGCCGGCGACCGCCACGCCGAACTGCAAGCCCACAACTGGCGCGTCGCAGACCTGTTCGAGCTCGGGCAGATGGCGGCCTGGCGCGAGGAGACGGCACGGCATGCGCGGCTCGCCGCAGAGCTCCGTCTGCCCGCCTTCGAGTGGTACACGCCACTGTGGGCGGCAACGGACGCGATGCTCGCCGGCCGCACCGAGGACGTCGAGCGCTTGGGCCTGGAGGCGAAGGAGGCTGGGCTGCGCGCCGGCGATCAAAACGCGGAGCTGTTCGTGGGGATGGTGCGCTTCTGCGAGCAGCTCGAACGCGAGGCGTACGACGAGATGGATCTGGCATTCGTCCAGGAGAGGATCGCCAACTCGCCGGCCGGCCTCGCCTACCGCGGCGGATACACATGGGTCCTCGCCGGGCTTGGCAAGACCGAGCGCGCTCGCGAAGAGCTCCACGCGACGATGGAGCTCACGCATGCATTCGACGCGAACTGGCTCTCGCTCCAGGCCGAGCTCGCCGAGGCGAGCGCTCTACTCGGAGACGCCACCTTCGCTGCCACGTTGTATGAGCGGCTCGCACCCTACGCGGGTCGGCCTGTCACCGCCGGCCGCGCCGTCTGCAGCTATGGAGCGGTCGACCTCAGGCTCGGGTGCCTGGCCGCCTTGCTCGGCCGCAAGGTCGACGCCGTACGCCACCTCGAGGATGCGATCCGGCTCAACGGCACCTTCGGTTGCGTCGTCTGGCGGACGCGCGCGGAACGCCTATCCCAGCTCGTCCGCAACGGGCCACTCGTCGGCTGAGCCGGACGGAACGTGGCGACGTTGTCGAGCATTTGCCTACTCCCTCTCTAGCGAGCTCTTGTGGGGTCGTCGTAGGCATCCGAGCCGATCTTCTGTCCCTGGGTAGGGTCGTCGTAGGGATCCGAGCCGATCTTTCGCCCCTGGGTAGGGTCGAAGTGACGAGCGTCGAACTCTTCGCGCGTCGCATGATTCGGATCTCGGCCAAGCGCCTGGCCATTCTTCGCTTTCGGTGTGCTCGGGTTTGAGGTCGGGAGCAGTGGTGGTCGTCACGGTCTTTCGTCTCCTTGGGGTACTTGGGGTTGTTCAACGGTTCGATCTGCTGAGCTGCACGCCGGGATGACCGTCTGCACCAGGCCGGTGACGACGTCGTAGACGTGCCCGGAGACGGTGACGCGCGCCGGAATTGAGGCTGCGGAGCGCAGGCGCCCGACATCGCTCGTCACCGTCGCCGCGGGGTCGAGGACGGCGTGGTCGCGCAGCTCAGACTCGTCGACGCCGATTCGTTGGGCGTAGCGGCGGCGGAACGTGGCGTCGGCCAGTGCGCCGGCTCCGCATTGGGTGTGGTGGATGACCGCGACCTCGAACAGCGGCCCGTCGGGCAGCACGTTCTCGGTGATCTGCCCGATGAACGCGACGTCCTTGATCACATCGGGTGTGACCCGCCCGCCGACGTTGCGCACGACGATCGCGTCGCTGAGCTTGAGGCCAAGGAAGTGCGCAGGGTCGACGCGCGGGTCGAGGCACGTGATCACGAACAGCCGCAGCTTGGGGAAGACGACGGCGTTCTTGTGGCCACCGGCGGCCGCGAACGCGCGGTTGCGTTCGATCGCCGCCTCGATGGTGCCGGCGGCGGGCTCGTCGCGACCGGTCAGCTCAAACCGAGTCGTCTCGCGCTCGGCCGAGCTGGGGGGGATGTGGGTGGGGGTTTGTTTGCTCATGGTGTTTGGTCTCGCGTGCCTAGGGGGTGGATCCGGTCGATAGTGCCGGTGTTGATGCGGCGGGGGTTTGTTTGGCGTCTGCGCTCACACCGGTTGTGGCGCGGCCTCCTGGAGCCCAATCCGCTGGTGCAGCCGGCGCAGGGGTCGCGGGGCCCACCAGTTGAGCGGGCCGAGCAGCGCCATGAGCGAGGGCACGAGCAGCGCTCGGATCACCGAGGCGTCGAGCAGGACGGCGAGCGCGGTGCCGATCCCGAGCTCCTTGATGAATACGATTTGTGAGGTCGCGAACGCCCCTACCGCTACGGCGAACAGCAGTGCGGCGGCGGTGATGATGCGTCCGGTCCGTTCGAGCCCCAACGCGACTGCCTCCGAGTTCGCCGCGCCGGCGTCGTGCGCTTCCTTGACCCGGGCTAGGAGGAACACGCCGTAGTCGGTGGCGAGCCCAAAGCCGATCGCGAACAGCAGGATCGGCTGGGTAGCGTCGATCGCCCCCGTGCTGTGGTAGCCGAGCAGCCCCTGGAGGTTCCCGTGTTGGAAGATCAACACCAAGCTCCCGAACACAGCGCTCAGGTTGAGCGCGTTCATCACGACAGCCTTCAGGGGCAAGACGACCGACCCCGTCATCAGGAACAGGATGATCAGCGTGGCAGCGATCACGATGGCGAGCGCTGCGGGAAGGTGAGCGCCAAGGCTGTGCTCGAGATCGAGGTATGACGCCGTTTCCCCGGCGACGCCCACGTAGTAGGGCGTGTGGATCGCGCGTACCTCGCGCACGAGCTGCTCGGTGCTGCCGGTCAGCGGACCGTGCACGGGCGCGACCTGAAGCAGCGATGTCCCGCGGCTGGCCGGCTGCGCGGGCGCGACCGCGGATACATCCGGCAGTTGTGCGATCCGCTCGGTGAGCGACCGAACTTCCGGTGCGGACGATGGGGCGCCGAGAACTACCTCGAGCGGCGTGGTGCGGTTGGGCGGGAATTGCCTGTCGAGCGCATTCTGGACCTGGTGGGCGCTCGCGCTCCGCGGCAGCACCCGGGCGTCGGCGGTGATAAAACGGATCTGCGTGAAGAACGGTATGCCGAGCGCGATGAGGACTGCTGCGCTCGCGACCGCGACCTGCGCCGGCCGCCTCGTGACGAAGTGAGCGAGGCGGTACCACGCGTGCCTGCGCGCCGGCCGCGCGTCGCGTTCGGCGGCTTGCCGCAGCCGGCGGGGTGAGAGAGCGTTGACGCGCGGGCCGAGCACCGCCAGCAGCGCCGGCAGCACCGTGAGGGCTAGCGCCGCCGCCAGCAGCGCCACGATCGCGCCCGCGATCCCCATCGAGTACAGGAACCGCTGCGGGAAGATCGCTAGCGCGGCGACTGAGAACGCGACCGTGACTGAGCTGAACAGCACGGTGCGTCCGGCGGTCTGGAGGGTGCGGCGCAGCGCTGCGACGCCGAAGCCCTCGCGGGCGGCCTCCTCGCGGTAGCGCGAGACGATGAACAGGCTGTAGTCGATCGCCAGCCCGAGTCCGAGTCCGGTCGTCAGGTTGAGCGCGAACACCGACAGGTCCGTAAACGTCGAGACGACCCGCAGGAGGAAGAACGTGCCGACGATCGCCAGTCCACCGAGCAGCGGCGGCAACAGTGCCGCTACGAGCGAGCGGAAGAAGAGAAGCGAGAGCAGGAAGATGACCGGAAACGCGAGCAGCTCGGCATGCGCCAAGTCGTTGCCGACTTGCGTGTTTACCTGGGCGTTGGCGATCGCGTCGCCGCCCAGCTTGACGTCCTGCTGGGCGGCGAAGCTGCTCTCGATTAGCTTGGCGTCGTCGGATAGGCGCTTGTCCGACAGCGCCTTGAAGTACGCGACCACGTATGTCGAGTGCCCGTCGCGCGCCACCATCGCCGGGTCGTGTGTGGTGTAGAAGCTCGCGACACGCGCCACGTCGCGCTGCGCCCTGAGCTCCGCCGCGACACTTCCAACTCGCTGTCGCGCGGCGGGGCTGCGGACGTCACCGCTCGAGACCAACGCGACGACGCCGGGATTGAGTTGGCGCCCGGTCGCGGCCTGGAAGCGGTTGGTCGCCTGGACGCTCTGCGTGGCCGGGTCATCGGCACCGTACGGGCTCAGATGGCTCGCCACGCTGGTGCCGAACACGCCGGCGATCACGGCCCCGATCACCGCCACGAACAGCACGCGGCGTCGGTTGGAGTATGCGAATGTCGCCAGCTTTTCGAACATGGCTATGCCTTCTCTCTCGGTGTCTGGTGATGCGGCAGGCCACGAGGATGTGTCCGGCTGGGGTGAGCTGTCATCACCCCGACGACAGTCACCCCGGGGTGAGGGGCGGGGCGTGGCTAGAGCAGTCCGAGCTCTCGGCCGCGCGCGACGGCGCTGCGCCTGCTTGACACACCCAGCTTCTGGTAGAGGCGCCTGGTGTGCGTCTTGACCGTGTCCCGGGAGATGCCCAGCTCGTCTCCGATTTCCCTCGCCGAGAGGCCGGTAGGGAGAAGCCCAAGCACCGACTGCTCCCGCGCTGTCAGCTCGTCGATGACGACCGGACTCGCGCCGGATAGATCGACCACGAGTCGCAGCGAGGCTTGCAAGCGCTCCGCCAGTCGCGGCGCGAGCGTGCCGGGCTCAGGACACCGCGAGAGCAGTTCACGCGCTTCGAGCACCAGCTCACGCGCTGCGCGGCGATCGCCCAGCTCGCGGCGCAGCTCGGCGAGCGTCGTCAGCGCGTACGACAACTCGACCAGGCCGGCGCCGCGCCGAGCGAGGCTGACCGCGCGTTCCAGCTCGGCCCGCGCCTCCGTCGGTCGGCGGTCGTGGAGGAAGAGCCGGCCCCGCGCGATGTGGGCCGAGCTGCAGATCCAGTACTCCTCCAGACCATTTGTGCGGACCACATCAAACGCGGCTTCGATCTTCGCGGTGCATCCCAGCCAGTCCCCGCGATCGGCGGCGATGAGGGCGAGTCGTCCGAGCGCGATCATCGAGACGATGAAGTTCTGCGAGCTGCTGCCGAGCTTGATCGCCGTCTCGAACAGCGTTCGGGCGTCGTCGCTGGCGTCGAAAAATCGCGCAGAGGTGCCCAAGAGACACGCGGCGAGCGAGTGCCAGATGGAGCTCCCGTCCAACGGCGCGAGTCTGTGTGCCAACTGCTCGGCCTGACGCATGTCGCCGAGCAGTTGCAATGCCGCGGCGCGAACGACAGTTACCTCCTCCCCCAACTCTGCGTCAACACCCGGGGTGTTTATCGGCGCCTGCGTAGCCAGGTCGACCCACCGCAGGACCTCGCTACGCTCGCCGACTGCTAATGCGGTCCTGGCCTGGACCAGACACAAGCGGCCGTCGCCCGCGATATAGCCGTGTGGGAGGTGATCCATCCACCGCGCGACCGTTTCCCGCTGACCGGTGTTCGTGAACGCCAGCCAGTGATTGTCGATCAGCTCGGAGGCTGCATCGAACTCCCCAGCTTCCGTCAGGTGTCCGATCGCCTCGGACACCATCCCGGCATCGAGAAACCAACGCCCGGCCCGACGGTGCAACTCCGCCGCGCGTCCCGGCTGTCGGCGCTCGAGCTCGTGCCGCAGCAACTCGCCGAACAGGTGGTGGTAGCGGTACCACTCATGCGTTGGGTCGAGAGGGATCAGGAAGTAATTGACTCGCTCGATCCAGTCAAGCATCGCCCTGCTGTCTCGCGCGCCCGTGACGGCGTCGCACAGAGGCGCACAGAACCTATCGAGCACGCTCGTGTGAAGCAGGAAGCCCAGCGCCACCTCACGCTGCTCACCGAGTACCTCAGCTGCCAGATAGTCGACGACCAGTCGATCGCTACCAGTGAAGGACGCGACGAAGCTGCTCGCACCCTCGCGCCCGCGCATCGACAGAACGGCCAGATAGAGGCCGGCTGCCCAGCCCTCGGTGCGTTCGTGCAAGCGCTTGACCGTCTCGGGGGTCAGGCCCAGGCCATGCACGTCGTTGAGCATCGATTCCGCTTCTGAAACTGAGAAGCGCAGCTGCACAGCATCGATCTCGTTGAGCTGGGCCCGCGCACGCAGCGTTCCGACTCGGAGCGGCGGCTCCACGCGTGATGTCATCACAATGTGGACGGTGGCCGGGAGATGCTCGATGAGTGAAGCCATGCCTTGGTGGATCCGCTCGTCTTCGATGGCGTGATAGTCGTCCAGCACAAGGACGAGCTGGTCCGATACGTCTGCGAGCTCGTTGACCAGCGGCGGGAGTGCCTCGTCAACAAGGTTGACGCCGGGCGCCCGCAGCATCGCCACCGAGGCTTCGCCGATCCCTGGCAGCACCGAGCGCAGCGCCTCGACGACGTACATCCAGAACCTCGCGGGATCGTTATCGCCGGCGTCCAACGAGAGCCACGCAACCGGACGCTCGTCTCTTGCCGATGCCGCCCATTGCGCCACGAGCATCGTCTTTCCACTACCAGCGGGACCGTAGACCAGCGTAAGCGGTCGCGACGGGCCCGCCGAGAGTGCGTCGATCAGGCTTTCACGGACGACGAGGCGCGGAGAGCTAGGAACCGCGAGCTTCGTCCGCAGGAGCGGAACAACCCGATCACTGCCAGCGATCGTCACAGGCTCAAAGTATTCCGTGGGAAAGACATGGGGCTGCCCAGCGCGATGCCGAGCGGCATCTGCCGAGGCTGTCGGAGCGTCGGTAGGCATTGCTTCGGCCATGAGTGACAGACCGCTTAGCAGGCACTTCGAAAAGCGGGAGCGACGGGACTCGAACCCGTGACTTTGGGCCACTATGGGGCCAGAGCGCCGACCCGCACCGCCGGGAGTTCGCCGCGGTCAATCCAGTTGCGAACGGTCTGTGCGTTGACCTTCAGCACCGCTGCGATCTCGGCGACGGTCAGGAAGCCGGGGTGGGCCCTGCGTTGACGGTCGTTGGGGGCGGGCATAGGATGCGGGGTGCGGGGGGGCGGATCTGGAATAACCCTGGGGAGGAGTAAATGAGACCGAAGGGACGGAGGGTTTGGACGGGATGGTCGGCGCACGACTGGTTCGGCGGCCACGCTCACTCCGTCAACCGGGCGATGCTTGCGGCGACCCTCGTTGGTCTGCTGATCCCGCTCGGTGCTTGCCTGGGCACTTCCGAGGGGGCGGCGGCGAGTCTCCCGACGGCCTCGTCAGGGCTGCCAGCACTGCCTGGAGACTTGGCTGCAACAGGATGCACCATTGCGACCGCGTCCGCGCCTGCCCTTACGCCGCGGACGGCCTTTGTCTCGCTCGCTGGCCCGCCGTTCGGGATCGCTGTCACGCCTGACGGCGGCTGGTCGTTCGTCGCTGAGCAGGGTAACGGCAAATTGGCGGTGCTTTCGAATGCGGCTTTTCGCCCGCGGGTGGTGCGGACGATCGGGGTGCCGACGGGTGTTCAGGGCGACTCACTCACGCCCGATGGGCGGTATCTGCTTGTCACGGATGGCGGCGATGGAGCGACCGTGGTCTCCGTTCGCCGGGCGGAGAAGGGTACGGGTCGAGCGGTGCTGGGCAGGCTCTCGCAGCCAGCCGACAGCGGACCTGGCGGCGCGATCGAGGTGGCAAGTTCGCCGGACGGCCGTTACGCGTTCGTCTCGGTCGAGTACGAGGCGCGCATCGCCGTGTATCACTTGAGCGCCGCGGTCGCCGATCACTTCAGCAAGTCGAGCTACATCGGCTCAATCCCGGTAGGTCAGTTGATTGACGGGCTGGCCGTGTCGCCGGACGGCCGTTGGTTGTATGCCACGAGCGTGGTCGGCACGCTGAGCGTGATCCGCCTCTCTAGGGCCGAGACGAACCCGTCCCGGTCGGTGAAAAGCACCGTTCCCGCGGGCTGCAATCCAAGCCGTGTAGTGCCTTCGCCCGACGGGAGCACGGTCTGGGTCGCGGCTCGGGGCAGCGACCAGCTGCTTGCGTTCTCCGCCACGAAGCTCCGGTCTGACCCCGCTCATGCCCAGCTCGCCGCCGTCCGCGTCGGTGAGACACCTATTGGTCTGGCGCTGATCAAAGGCGGACGCGAGGTGGTTGTTGCGGACTCAAACCGCTTCACGAGACCAGGCGCCGTAGCACAGCTGACCGTCGTCCGTGCCGCCGCTGCGTTAGCCCATCGACACGCGGTCGTGGGCACGATTCACACAGGCACTTTTCCACGCGAGCTCGCGCTAGAACCCGGCCATCGGATCCTGCTCGTAGGCAACTACGGCTCCAACCAGCTGGAAGCCGTAAGGGTTCAAGGCCTCCCGTGATGGTCCGCCGCCGACGACACCAGGGTGTGACCCTGCAGCCGATCGCGCGAGTGTTCGGCGAGCTGTCGGAGAATCGCGAGGCAGCTCTCAGTTGCCGTTGCCGAAGAGGACGCGGCGGCTAGTCGAGCTCGCCGGGCGGTCTAGCGTCCGCCGGCACCGACCGTCGGGCTAATCGTCTGCTCGGTGGCACCCACCAGCGCCTCGCGTCTCCGCCTCGCCGGCGGCGTCCGGATCTGGCGAGGAGCGGGTCAGCGGCACGGAGGGAGACGTCTGCTTCGTTGCAACCGCGGTAGTCCGGACCAGTGGTCGACGAGACGGCGGTGTGTATCTGGCGCACTTCGCCCGCCCGTGTGTTGGTCGACCGATGAGGTTCGGCGCTTGCGACCGTTAGATGTAGTGAGAAGCCAAATGCGAATCGCCGAAACCAACCGTTCCGAGTTCTTCGCCTTGCTGGCGTGTGCGCAGGCGGGCGATGAGCGTGCGTTCCGCAAGCTGGTGGATCCGTATCGCCGGGCGCTGGAGGTGCACTGCTATCGGATGCTCGGCTCGTCCCACGATGCGGAGGACATCGTGCAGGAGACGCTGTTGCGCGCGTGGCGGGCGTTGGATCGCTATGAACCGCGTGCGTCACTGCGGACGTGGCTGTATCGGATCGCGACCAACGCGTGCCTGGATGAGATCGAGCGGCGGCCACGGCGCCCGGAGCCGGTCGAGCCGTTCCCGGACGGGCCGCTCGACGAGGCAGCCTCACCCACCTATGACCCGGCCGCGCGGTATGCACTACGCGAAGGGATGGAGCTGGCGCTGCTGGCCGCGATCCAGCTGCTGCCGGGCCGTCAGCGCGCGGTACTGATTCTCCGCGACGTGCTGGGCTGGACCGGCCCCGAGGTGGCGGAACTGTTGGACTCGACGGTCGCGTCGGTCAACAGCGCGCTTCAGCGTGCGCGGGCGACGATCGACTCGGAGCTTCCAGAACGGGCCTATGCCACGGCGCAGGACGACGAGCGTGCTCTCCTGCGCCGGTATGTCGAATTGTGGGGCGCCGGTGATTTCGATGGCCTGGTCGAGCTGCTGCGCGAGGATGCAGTGATGCGGATGCCGCCGCTGCCTTCGGTGCGGGGCGCGAGGGCGATCGCGACGTTCTTCCGCGACAGAGCCTCGGGCGGAGATTTTTCGCGGATGCGGCTGACGCCCACGTGGGCGAACGGCCGTCCCGCCGTCGTCGCGCAGAGGGTCGATATCGACGGCACGTTGGTTCCGCACGGCGTCCTCGTTCTGGAGGTCGATGGCGATCGGGTCGGCGGTATTGATGCGTTCATCGACGGACGACTGCTGCCCCGGTTCGGATTTCCGGGGGCCCAATGAGGGTCCGCGCCCCGTAGCCCGGCACGCGTCGAGCCACCCCTAAACCACAACCCCGTTTCGTACCAGAACTCTGGAGGTCCAATGACGTCCCCACCCATCCATCGCTGGCGAGCGTTCTCGCTACTTGCCGTTGCCGCATTCATGACCGTCATGGATCTGACGATCGTCAATACCGCCCTGCCGACGATCGGGCGAAAGCTCCACTTCTCGCAGACGAGCCTGCTGTGGGTCGTGACCGCATACGAGCTGGCGTACGGCGGCTTTCTGCTGCTTGGCGGTCGGGCCGCCGATCTGCTTGGACGCCGCCGCGTGATCATCGTCGGCTTGGCCGTGTTCACGACTGCTTCGCTTGGTGCCTCACTCGCCGGCAGCGAGACGGTCCTGATCGCGATGCGCGCTACCCAGGGCTTCGGCGCTGCGATGTTCCTCCCGGGCGCGCTGTCGACGGTCAGGAACATGTTCGCCGAAGGGGCCGAGCGCAACAAGGCGCTCGGCATCTGGGGAGCCCTCGCCGCCCTCGGCGCAACCGCCGGGCTCGTGTTCGGCGGTCTCTTGACCCGATTCGCCGGATGGCAGTACGTTTTTCTGGTCAACGTCCCGGTCGGCGTGGTCGCGCTCGCGCTGATTCGCCGGGTCGTGCCCGAAACCCGCGTCGACGTCGGACGCAGGCGCTATGACCCGCTCGGCGCGGTGACGGTTACCGGCGCTCTCGTGCTGCTCGCTTACGGGATCGCGCAAGCGCCCCGGGTCGGTTGGGGCGCAACCAGGACGATCGCCGAGCTTGCTATCGGCGTCGCGCTGCTCGGAGCGTTCGTGGCGATCGAGAGCCGCGCGGAGGCCCCGCTGATGCCGCTGCGGATCTTCCGTCTGCAGACGCTCGCCGGAGCCAACGCCGTCGGCTTCCTGCTTGGGGCGAGCTTCTACGCGTTCATCTTCATCGGCACCCTGTACATGCAGCAGGTGCTCGGCTATTCGGCGTTGCAGGGCGGCTTCGCGTGGGCCGCGTCGGGAGTCGCCTCGATGCTCTTCGCCGGTATCTCCCAGGCCCTTGTCACGAAGGTCTCGGCGAAGCTGGTGATGGCCTTCGGGATGACCGTGCTCGGGGCTGGGATCTTCTGGACCGCGCAAGCACCGGTACACGGGCATTACCTGGGCGACCTGTTCGGGCCGTTCCTGCTCGGGGTCGGGATGGGAACCGCATTCACGTTCATCCCGGTGCAGATCGCAGCGCTCGCCGGAGTTGCCGAACGCGAGGCGGGACTGGCCTCCGGGCTGATCTACACGACCCAGGAGCTCGGCGGTGCGCTCGGGATCGCGATCGCCTCGAGCATCGCAGCCAGCCACTCCACGACGCTGCTGCGAGCCGGCGACACGGTTCGTGTCGCGATGACCGGCGGATTCCACTCCGCCCTGTGGGTGTGCGGCGCCATCGCGTTGCTCGCGGTCCCCGTCACGTTCCTCCTCATCCGCAACGACGAGATGGCAGCAGCAGTCGCCGCAACGATGGCCCGCCAGCCGCAGCCCGAGCCGGCAACGTGAAACACAGCACCAGACAGCAACCACCGCTGCGACACAACAACGAACAGGAGTCAACCATGCGCCACACGATCGTCAGCTACACCGCGAAGCCCGGACGCGAACAGGAGAACGCCGCGCTCGTCGGAGCCGTCTTTGAGGAGCTCGCCAAGGCACGACCGGCCGGATTTCGATACGCGGTCTTCCAGGGAGCCGACTCGGGGGAGTTCATACACCTGTACACCGATGAGGGCGCCGCGCCCAGCGGCCTGCAACAGCTGTCCGCCTTTCAGGCCTTCGTGGCCGGGGCGGCGGATCGCCACGAGCAACCGGCAACGTTCAAAGAATTCGGACTGATCGGCGCCTACCGCACGTTCGACGATCCCGACCGCCCAGAATAGTGAGCGCGTGCCGCCTGACCACGGCGGCCCCAACCACTCACCTGAGTTGCGCGCGTAGCAGGGCGTTCACCGTCGACGCCGAGATGCCCGTTCGGCGAGCGATGCGGGTGTCTGGGCCGGCGCCGCTACTCGGCGAGTAGGCTGCGGATGGGTTGGTGTTCCCCGGCCGCGGTTGTCGCTAGGAGTGCGAGGGCCTGGGCGCTGGGGCTGCCAGGCGCGGCGTGGTAGATGCCAAGCGTCTGGCGATCGGTGTCGGGGATCGGGAGCTTCTCGTAGCTCAGCTCCAGCGGTCCGACTTGGGGGTGGTCGATCCGGTTCGTGCCGCTGCGCTTCGGTCTGACGTCCTGGCGCGCCCAGAGTTGGCGGAAGCGTTCGCTGCGGACCGAGAGCTCGCCGACGAGTTCGTTGAGGCGGGGATCGTCGACATCGGGACCGACCAGCGCCCGCAGTCCCG
>CAVTJE010000017.1:0-257688 GCA_963734775.1 uncultured Solirubrobacterales bacterium | reverse complement strand
ACGAGGTGCTGCCCGGAGCATCGAGCGGCCAGCTGATCATCGACATGAGCACGATCGCCCCCGGAGTTTCGCGTCGGCTCTCCGTCCAGGCCGAGGATCTCGGGCTCGAGATGCTCGACGCGCCGGTCAGCGGCGGTGATGTCGGAGCGCGTGACGCCAAGCTGTCGATCATGGTCGGAGGCAGTGAGGCCGCGTTCGAGCGCGCACGACCGATCTTCGAGTGCCTCGGCTCGACCATCACCCACGTCGGGGCGAGCGGTGCCGGACAGGTGGTCAAGGCGTGCAACCAGGTCGTGGTGGCACTCGTCATCGAGGCGGTGAGCGAGGCGCTCGTGCTGGGCTCGAGGGCCGGAGTGGACCCCGGCGTCGTGATCAGCGTGCTATCGGGTGGTCTGGCGGCCAACCGGGTGATGGAGATGCGCGCAGACAAGTTCCTCGGGCACGACTTCGCCCCCGGCTTCAAGGTTGATCTGCACCACAAGGACCTGGGCATCGCGCTGGCGACGGCACGCGACAGCGGCGCCGTTCTGCCCAATACGGCGGCGGTCGAGCAGATGCTCGAGAGCCTGCGCCGCCACGGGCGCGGCGGCCTCGATCACTCCGCCCTGCTGACCGTGATCGAGGGGCTGTCCAACCACGAGATCACCTCGGAGCAGTCGTGAGCACCCGTCCGATGGACGCTGTGGTCAGCGTCCTCGAGGACGAGGGCGTCCGGGTCGCGTTCGGCGTGCCCGGTGCCGCGATCCTGCCGCTCTACGAAGCGCTCAGCCGCTCGGAGCTCATCCGCCATCTGACCGTCCGCCACGAGGAGGGTGGCACGCACGCGGCCGATGGCTGGGCGCGGGTGACGGGGGAACCGGGGATCTGCATAGGCACCTCCGGTCCGGCCGGGACGAACATGATCACCGGCCTCTACACCGCGCTGGCCGACTCGATCCCGATCATCTGCATCACCGGGCAGGCGCCGACGACCATGTTGCACAAGGAGGCCTTCCAGGCCGTGGATATCGTCTCGATCGCCCGGCCGGTGACGAAGTGGGCGGTCCAGGTGCGCGAGGCCGCGCAGCTGCCTTGGATCTTCCGCGAGGCATTCCGCGTTGCCCGGTCGGGTCGCCCCGGCCCCGTGCTGATCGACCTCCCGCTGGACGTGCAGCGGGCCGCGCCGATCGCCTACGACGCGGCCTCCGACGCCCGCCTTGCGGTTGACCATGTCTCGCCCCCGGCGCCGGCGATCAGTCGCGTGTTCGATCTGCTGCAAGACGCCGAGCGGCCGCTGATCCTGGCCGGCGGGGGCGTGATCATCGCCGACGCGGCCGACGCGCTCACTCGCCTGGCCGAGCTGCTCGAGCTTCCCGTCAGCCCGACCCTCATGGGCAAGGGTGCGATCCGCGAGGATCACCCGCTGTGGGCGGGTACGGTGGGCATCCAGACCAGCCATCCGTTCGCCAACCAGCTGTTTCTCGAGAGCGACCTCGTGCTCGCGATCGGCGCGCGGTTCGGCGACCGCCACACCGGCGCGCTCGACGTCTATCGCGGGACGCGGAAGTTCATCCACATCGATATCGCGGCGGAACAGATCGGGCGGGTGTTTGGACCCGACCTCGGAATCGTCAGCGACGCCAAGCTGGCCCTCGAAGCCCTCCATGCCGAGGCTTCCCGGCGCGGACCAGCGCGGCCGCGGGGGGCGTGGGTCGGGCGTCTGGCCGAGCTGCGGGCGACGCGGTCGCGCTTCACCGGCTACGACACGACCCCGATCCGCGCTCCGCGCGTATATGCCGAGCTCAACGCGTTCCTCGCCGAGGACGCCACCGTGGTCACGGCGATTGGCCTCTATCAGATCTTCGGCGGCCAGTTCCAGACCGCCTACCGGCCGCGCCACTATCTGTGCTGCGGACAGGCCGGGCCGCTCGGCTGGGAGGTCTCGGCCTGCACCGGCGCCAAGCTCGCGCGGCCCGACAGCGACGTGGTCGGGATCGTCGGTGACTACTCGTTCCAATTCCTCGCCGAAGAGGTCGCGGTGGCCGTCCAGTACGGCGTCGCGTTCGTCCTGGTCATGCTCAACAACGGCTATATGGGGCTGATCCGGCAGGCCGAGGTCGGCTACGAGATGAACTTCGAGGTCGACCTCGCCTTCGAGGGACTCGACGGGCATGCCGGTATCGACCACGTGGCGTTGATGCGGTCGATGGGTGCCGACGGGATCCGCGTGAGCGAGCCGGAGGACATCGGCGCCGCGCTGGAATGGGCCACGGTCGAGAGCGAGCGCCGGCGCCTGCCGATCCTCGTCGAGATCATGACCGAGCGCGATGAAAATGCCGCCATGGGTACGGCCATCGACAGCATCAGCGAGCCGCACGAGATCCGCACGATCCCCAAGCGTGGCGAACTGAATCGCGTCGCTGCCTGAAGTTGCTTTACTGGCTGACGGAGCGTTTCGGGCGCGCACCAGCCGGGACCCCAGCGCAACGTCACGGCAGGCAAGCGGGACGTGCTCCGGGCATCCGGCAAGGATTCGCGCGCCGATGCGTCTTAAAGCCATGGAGCACCTGAACCGACAAGAAACCTTATGGATGTCAAATGTCTGACGGAGGATCGATGACTGTTGCCGTTGCCCTGGCGGGGACCCACCACGTGAGTCAGTCCTCAGCCTGGATTGGGTACGTGGCGCTCGTTGTCGTCCTGGTCGGCTTCGCCTGCATCACGCTCTGGCTCGCGGCCAGCTCGGTTCGTCAGCGCCGTCTCGACGGCGACGATCCTGGCGACGGCGATGGGCGTTATGGCGGAGGTTCGGATCGCGATCCGAATCCACCCGACCGACCCCCCGACGGCGGACCCGCCTGGTGGCCCGAATTCGAGCGCCAGTTCGCCGCCCACGTCGATAGCTGCGCCTCGAAGCGACAGCGCCTCACGCTGACCGGCTCGCGCTGAGCCCTCGAATCCCGGCGAGAACCGGCGAGCAGGCCATGCGGACCTGATCCCTGCAAGGATCCTGCACGACCATGAAGCCGCTGGGCGAGTACGAGATCTGGTTCGCCGTCGGCGCGCAGGAGTTGTACGGCGAGGCTGCCCTGCGCAGCGTCGACGAGCACGGGCGTGAGGTCGCCGCCGCACTCGACGCCTCGGACGCCATCCCGGTCTCGGTCACCTACCGGGGAACCGTGGTGGCGCCGGCATCGATCCGCGCCGTCTGCCTCGAGGCCAACGCCGCGCCGGCGTGCGCGGGCCTGGTGGTCTGGGCCCACACGTTTTCCCCGGCCAAGATGTGGATCGCCGGGCTGTCGGTGCTGGCCAAGCCTCTGCTTCACCTCCACACCCAGTTCAACCTCGAGCTGCCGTGGAGCGAGATCGACATGGACTTCATGAACCTCAACCAATCGGCCCACGCCGACCGCGAGCTGGCCTCGCTGCAGACGCGGGCCGGCATCCGCCGCAAGACCGTGTTCGGCCATTGGGGTGATCCGCGCACCGTCGCGCGGATCGGCACCTGGACGCGGGCCGCGTGTGGTTGGCACGAGGCCCAGACTCTCGGCGTCGCGCGGTTCGGGGACAACATGCGGCAGGTCTCGGTCACCGAGGGCGACAAGGTGCAGGCCCAACTGCGGCTGGGCTTCTCAGTCAACGGCTACGGGATCGGTGATCTCGTGGAGGCCACCCGGGCGGTCGGCGACGATGAGGTGGGGCGGATCGTCGGCGAGTACGAGGAGCAATACGACCTTGTTCCGGCCCTCCGCCAGGATGGCGAGCAGCGGGCATCGCTACTGGAGGCGGCGAGGATCGAGGGCGGGCTGCGGGGGTTTCTCGACGGCGGCGGGTTCAAGGCGTTCACCGACACGTTCGAGGATCTCGGCGCGCTCGTCCAGCTCCCCGGGATCGGCGTGCAGCGGCTGATGGCCGATGGCTATGGATTCGGGGCCGAGGGCGACTGGAAGACCGCCGCGCTGCTGCGCATCGCCAAGGTCATGAGCCGCGGCCTTAAGGGCGGAACCTCGTTCATGGAGGACTACACCTACGAGCTGTCCCCGCGCGGCCCGAAGGTACTCGGGGCCCACATGCTCGAGGTGTGCCCGTCGCTGGCCGCCGAGCGTCCCTCGTGCGAGATTCATCCGCTCTCGATCGGAGATCGGGCCGATCCCGTGCGCCTGGTGTTCGACGCGGCGCCCGGTCGCGCCGTGTGCGTGTCGCTCATGGACCTGGGCCATCGCTTCCGTCTGCTGCTGGGCGAGGTCGATGTCGTTCCGCCTGACCAACCGTTGCCCAAGCTGCCCGTCGCGCGTGCCGTGTGGGTGGCGAAGCCCGACCTCACGACGGCAGGCGAGGCGTGGCTGATGGCCGGCGGGGCTCACCACACGGTTCTCAGCCTGGCCCTGGGATCCGAGGCCTTTGCCGACTTCGCCGAGATCGCCGGGATCGAGCTGCTCGTGATCGACGGCGAGACGAGAACGCGCGAGTTCGCCAAGGAGCTGCGCTGGAACGAGGCCTACTACCGGCTAGTCAATTAGGTCTGGCGCTAGGTCTCGCGCGCCAGCGAGCGGCCCACGCCCCAGGCGCCGGCGGTGCTGCGATAGAGCAGGCGGAGGTATAGAGATGTCTCGACCTGGGCGATGCCCGGGATCCCGCCGATGTCGTCGGTGATCGCCTCGAGGAGCTCGGCGCGGTCACGGCACACGATTTCCGCCATCAGGTCATAGCGACCCGATGGGATCACGACGTAGTCGATCGAGGCCACCGAGGCCAGCTTCGAGGCGATGGTTCCCGGATCGACGTCGCTGTCGAGCGTGATGCCGAGCCACGCCATTGCCTCGAACCCGAGGTTGAGGGGGTTGCCGACGGCGATCACCTTGAGCACGTTTTCGTCGACGAGGCGAGAGAACCGGCTCGAGACCAGGCGCTCGGAGACCCCGAGCCTGCGCGCGAGATCGCGGAAGGACGCCCGGCCGTCGCGCTCGAGCTCCCGGACGATCTCGATGTCAAGGGCCTCGAGCTGGCCGGGGCTGACGGTGACGCCGCTGATCGTCTCCGGCGCGGCCGGTGGGCGGGAGCGCAGCCACTGGAACTGCTGGTGGCGAAGCGACAGGTAGACGAACGCCTCGGTGCGCTGGACGCCCCTGATGGCGCGGAGCTGGACGAGGATCGGCTCGAGGTCCTGGGCGTCGCGGCAGGCGACCTCGCACATCACGCTGAACCGGCCCGAGCTGATCACGACGTAATCGACACCGGCCGCATGGACGAGCTCATCGGCCACGCGGCGCACGCGCGAGGGGTGCACCTCGAGGCCGATCCAGGCCATGCACCTGAGGCCGAGCAGGCCCGGATCGGCGACCGCCGTGATCGCGAACAGATCGGCCTCGGTGAGGGCCTTCACGCGCCGGCGGACGTGGGCTTCGGAGAGGCCCACGCGAGCCGCCAGCGCGGTGAATGGGATCCGGCCGTCACGTTGGAGCTCGGCGAAGAGCGCCTCGTCCTGGCCGTTCACGTGATCGGACTACACCCTTCCGGTGCCCTCCGGGTTGGCCCGGACGCCGAGGGCGTCGAGCGCCAGGCGCGTGGCCACACGGGCTGACTTGTTGGCCGGGTCATACACCGACGAACATTCGGTGATCACGTAGGCCTCGACGCCGCGGCGGACGAAGGCACGGATCATCTTGATCACCTCGCGCGGGCTCAGGCCTCCGCACTCGGGGGTCGTGACGCCGGTGGTGAAGCCCTGGTCCATGACATCGAGGTCGGTATGCAACACGACGCCGTCCGTTCCATTCCACGCGATATCGAGGATCCGGTCGATCGTCTTCTCGATCCCCCATTCGTCGATATCCCAGATCGTGATCATCTGGATGCCGGTGCGATCGACGTACTCGCGCTCGACGCGCGGGTTGAGCGGGCCGTTGATCCCCACCAGGGCCACATTGTGCGGATCGACGTTGGGCAGCTCCGCCGTCCGGCTCACCGGGCAGGCGTGGTTCAGGCGCTCGCCGGCCACGTCCTCGGCGGTATCCATGTGCGAGTCCATCTGGATGTAGCCCATCTTGCCGTCGATCAGCTTCGACATGGCGCTCGTAACGGGAATCGGGCACGAGTCATCGCCGCCGAAGATGATCGGAAACGCGCCCGCCTTGACGATCTCGGTGATGCAGCGCTCGGCGCGCTCGAACGTCCGCTGCGCGTTACCAGGGACGATCGATACGTCGCCGCAATCGGTCAGGTGCAGGGCATCGAACAGGTCGACCTGGAACTCGCCGTGGTAGCTCAGATAGTGCTCGGTGGCCCGCCGGATCGAGCGCGGCCCGTAGCTGGCACCCGGGCGACACGTGTTCGTGCCCTCCCACGGGAGGCCGAGCACAGCCGCCCGGACCCCTGCCTCGGAGAGCCGCTCGGCCACCGGCGGTATCACCTGGGCGCCGAGGAAGGTCGAGATCCCCGAGATCAGGCTGTTGGGGAAGTCCTCATCGCCCTCCCGTCGACCGAAGGTCACGTAGTGGTCGTTTGACTGGGCTTGAGTTGCCACTGTTCTCTCCTTGCGTCAGCAATCGCCTTGCGGGTACCTGGACGCGGCGAAACCCGCACTGTCTTGCCCCCGAGGCTACATCTTTCGTCGCATCTGTCAACGATCCCGGCGAATCACGGAGACCGGCGATAGGCGCATGGTCCTCGAGGCTGGTCAGAAAAGCGAAATATGGGTGCGGTCATCTGACCACCCACCGGTGGCGGTCGCGGTCACCGCCACGCCACCGTGAGCGGCCCCCCGGGACCCGTCACCGGATCGGCGCCGGGGAGGGCGACGGCGGCGATGTTGCGTTTCATCGCGTCGAGTGCCGCCGCGTCGGCGCGGCGCAGGTCGTAGTTCTCCTGTCCCGCCGGGTAGCCGCCGACGACGAGCAGCCCCGAGCCCGAGTCCTCGCGCTTGTGGCCGGTGCCGGCGGGGAGGACGACGACGTCCCCGGGGTGGAGCGTGAGGCGCTCGCCACCGGGACCGCCGAGGGTCACCTCGGGCGTGCCGGCGACGATGCCGAGTACCTCGTGGGCATTGCTGTGGAAATGGTGGAAGGGAAAGATCCCGTCGCGCCAGTTGCCGCCCCACCCGTGCGAGCCGAACAAGCGCTCGCAGGCCGCCGGGTCCTCGACGATGTCCGCGACGCCGTGGTGGATGAGCACGGGCAGCGTGGGGTTGTTGGGGACGCCTTCGCTGTCGCGAGGAAAGCTCAGCTGCGCGACGTCGGTCATCGGCACTGAACCCTACCCCGGACCACCTAATAACCCAGCGCGACTCCATCCTTGCGAGCGTCCGAGCCGCCGAACAGCGTGCCGTCGCGTTGCACGATGGCCTGGCCGCCGCCGTACGTCGCCACATCGGCGTCGCGGTCGACGGTGAAGCCCAGCGCCTCGACCTCGGGGGCACGATCCCAGAGGGGCGGCTCGAGTCTGACCACCTCGCCGTCGATTCGAAATCGCCCGCGGTCGAGTGCGGCCTGGGGATCGAAGCCGTTGCGGACGAGCTCGACGACGAACTGGACGTGCGCCTGGGCCTGAATGAAGCCGCCCATCACACCGAACGGGCCGACGAGCTCGGAGCCGCGGGTGAGCATTCCCGGGATCAGGGTGTGGTAGGGCCGCTGGCCGGGAACGACGGCGCCCTGCACGACGAAGCACGCGGCCCGATTGTGAAGCACGATGCCGGTCGACCCGGCGAGCACGCCGGACCCGAAGGAGTGGAACACGCTCTGGATAAGAGACACGGCCGTTCGCTCGCCGTCGACGACGCATAGATACGTGGTCCCGCCTCCGGGTTCGCCGATGTGGGCCGCCGCCCGGTCGCGCCGGGAACGGAGGTGCTCTTCCGAGAGCAGGCCGGAGACGTCGGCGCC
Organism: uncultured Solirubrobacterales bacterium; assembly: GCA_963734775.1. Classification (GTDB taxonomy): domain Bacteria; phylum Actinomycetota; class Thermoleophilia; order Solirubrobacterales; family Solirubrobacteraceae; genus Palsa-465. The sequence continues at coordinate 249,829 of CAVTJE010000017.1, read as the reverse complement.
GTCTCGAACCAGCTCGAATGCGTCCTCGAGGGCGAGCGATATGGCCACCACCTCGTCGCTCAGCGCCGGATCGCGATCGCCGAGGATGGCCAGCGCCTCGAGCGCGGCCACGCCCTGAGTCGGTGGTGGAAGCTCTGACACCGTCACGCCGCGGTAGGTGTGGTTGAGCGGCTCGACCCACCGCGGCCGGTAATCGGCCAGGTCGTCGCGGGAGAGCCACGAGGCATCGACGATCGCGTCGGCCACAGGACCGTGGTAGAGCGCGCCGGGGCCGTTGGCGGCGATCAGCTCGAGCGTCGCGCCCAGCTCGTCAAGGCGGAAGGGCTGACCGAAGCGGGGCGGGGGTCCGAAGGCGGCCGGCGCGGCGTCGCTGGTGCCCCAGTTGGTCGAGCACTCGAATCCTGCCGCCACGCCGCGCCGGGCGAGATCGATCGCCGGCCGCAGGCAGCGATCGAGTCCGAGCCGCCCGAAGCGGCGCGAGAGCTCGGCCCAGCCGGCCACCGACCCCGGGACGGTGACCGAGCGCGGTCCCGTCATGGCGGGTGCCTCGGGCGCGACCGCGCGCGGCGCCGGGCCGGCCGCGTCGAGACCGTTGATGCTCCCGTCGGCGCGGCGGACGATCGCGAACAGGTCTCCGCCGATGCCGGTGGCGTACGGCTCGGCGACGCACTGGACAGCGGTGGCGCACAGCGCCGCATCGATGGCGTTGCCCCCCTCGCGAAGAACCTCGACGGCGCTCAGCGTGGCCTGCGGCTGGCTCGTCGCCACCATGACTTCTGAGCCGACGATCGGGGCTCGAGCGGGGGACATGCGGTAGCGCATGCCCGGAACCCTGCCAGACGCCGTGCTCGGCCGCCGAGTAAGGGACGAGTAATACGCTTACTCGATGACCTCGGGCGAAACCGACCACCTCGCGGCTTACCGGGTTGCGTTTCTCGACTGGCTGGCCTGTGCGTGTGCGGGCGTCGAGGAACGGGCGCCGGCGGCCGTTCGCGCGTCGGGCCAAGACCTTCTCAGCGACGTGGCCTTCGCCGGCACGGCCGGCCACGTGCTTGACTTCGATGACACGTTCTCCGATGGCGTGGCCCACGTGAGCGCGGCGACCGCGCCGGCCGCACTCGTGCTCGCCGCCCATCTGGGCCGCTCGCTCGGCGAGGTGATCGACGCGTACGCCGAGGGTTTCGAGGCCATGGCCGCGGTCGCGGCCGCGAGCCACCCCGCACTGTACGACGCCGGCTGGCATCCGACCGCGGTGTGCGGCCCGATCGGCGCCGTCGTCGCGGCGGCACGGCTGCTCGATCTATCGGCCGCAGAGCGCGAGAACGCCGTGGCCGCCGCGCTCCTGCGCGCCGGCGGCATGCGCGGTGCGTTCGGGTCCGACGGCAAGTCGATCCAGGTCGGGATGGCCGCCGCGGCCGGTGTGCAGGGCGCGCTCGTGGCGCGCGGGGGGGCCGTGATCGACCGACGCGCGATTCATGGGCCGGTGGGGTTCCAGGGGGTGATGGGTGCGGGTTGGCCAGAGGGTGGGCTCGAGCGAGCGACCGCCGGTGACGGTCGGCGCGCCATCGAGCGCAACTGGATCAAGCTCTACCCGAGCTGCCTGGGCACGCACTCGCCGATCGAGGCGGCCGAGTCGGCCCGCGAGAAGGGTTTCCCCGCCGACCAGCCGCTCGAGGTCGTGGTGAATCCGATCGCCCGCCAGGCCGCCCACCTCGACGACGTCGACGATGGGCTGTCGGCCAAGTTCTCGATTCCCTACTGCGTTGCTCGCACGCTGTCCCACGGCCCGCCTCGCGTGCGCGACTTCGCCGGCGTCGATGGCACCACGCGCGAGGAGGCCAAGCTCGTGAGGGTGACGCTCGACCGGTCCCTGCCTCAGTTCGGAGCCGTCCTGACGGCCGGCGGGCACGAGCTGGCGCGTGTCGACGGGCCCAACGGATCACCCGAGCACCCGGTGGCCGCCTCGGCGCTCGAGGGCAAGGTCGCCGACCTTGCCGGGGACCGCCTGAGTGGGGTTTTCGATGATCTCGACGTACCGGCGGCCACGGTTCTCGACGCCGCCGGCCTGCGCTGCAGTCCGGACGCTGTGGTGGCGACCATCACCGACTGACCGGCGCAGCCGCGGTGGCGCGCCTGCGAAACGCGCTACCCCGGAGCCACCACGTTCCGAAGCTTGTCGGGATCGGCGACGATGCTGACGCTGGTAATCCGTTCGCCGGCGATCGTGAACGCGGCCACGGCGAGCACCTGGCCGCGGACAACGACGACGGCTCCGGGGCCACCGTTGACGACAGCCGGACGCCCGTAGGGCGCGCGGGGTGTCCCCTGGGTGAGCACCAGCTCGGCGACGTCCGGGGCGCCGTGGAGCTCGGCCGGCGGTCCCAGGCGCCCCTGGTCGATGCGCATCACAACGTCGGGATCGAGCACCTCGAGCAAGGCGTCGAAGCTTCCCTCACGCGAGGCGGCGAGGAAGGCGTCGATGATCCGGCGCTGCTGTGCGCGGGTGGGGGGTGAGCCGTCGGGCTCGGCGCCTCGCACGCGCCGCCGCGCGCGGCTGGCCAGCTGTCGCGTGGCGGGCACGGAGCGCTCGACGACCGGCGCGATCTCCTCGAACGGCATCCCGAACATGTCGTGGAGAACGAAGGCGAGCCGCTCGGCGGGGGAGAGCATCTCGAGCACGACCTGGAGCGCGACACCGACCGAGTCGGCGATCAGCGCCTGGCGCTCGGGGTCGTCGGGCGACTCGAAGGTGACGACGGGCTCCGGAAGGGTGCCGGTAAAGAGATCCTCGCGCCGCGCGCGCCGTGACCTGAGCATGTCGAGGCAGACGCGGCTGACGATCACGGTCAACCAGCCGCGCAGATTCTCGATCTCGCGTGGATCGGCACCGCTGAAGCGAAGCCACGCTTCCTGGACGGCGTCGTCGGCCTCCGACGCGGAGCCCAGGATCCGGTAGGCCACTGATCGCAGGTGGGCGCGGTTTCGTTCGAACTGGTCGGTCTGGCCGGGCGACTGATCCATCGGTCACATCCTCTCGTCGGCATCCGTCAATAGCGATGACGAATGGCCAACACCAAACGTGACCAATGGAGGCAACGCACATGAAAGCCATCGAGGCACAGTCATTGACAAAGACCTACCCAGGAGGGGTCGAGGCGGTGAAGGGAGTCGATTTTCAGGTCGAGGCCGGCGAGGTGTTCGGCCTGCTGGGACCGAACGGCGCCGGCAAGTCGACCACCGTGGGCATGCTGACGACGACGATCATCCCCACCACCGGACGGGCACGGGTCGCGGGCTACGACGTCGTCAGGCAGCCCCTGCTTGCCCGCGGCTCCTCGAGCGTCGTGTTCCAGGAGCCGGTGGTCGACCGCTCGCTCACCGGGCGCGCCAACCTCGAGCTTCACGCTCGACTGTGGGGCAGCGGCACCGAGGCCCGGATGCTGGAGTTGGCCGCGTCGCTCGGGGTGTCCGAGCTGATCGAACGACCCGTGAGCACCTACAGCGGTGGCGAGCGGCGCCGCCTCGAAATCGCGCGGGCCCTCCTCTCCGACCCCGCCGTCCTGTTCCTCGACGAGCCCACGGTGGGGCTCGACCCGAGGATCAGACACGAGCTGCTCGACGTCATCGCCGGACTGCGCGCGTCGCACGAGTTGACGATTCTCGTCACCACGCACTACCTCGACGAGGCCCAGCGATTGTGCGACCGCGTGGCCATCGTGCATGAGGGCCGCGTGGTGGCGCTCGACAGCCCGCAGGTCCTGCTCGCGCGTCTGGGCGGGGAGATCCTCGAGTTCCGTGTCAACGGCGACGCCGGGGCGGCGCTGGCTGAGTTGCGTGCCCGGCGGCTGGCCGGGGACGACGCGTTCTCGGTCGGGGCCCGCGTGACCGTGCCGCTCCACGAGCTCAGCGCGACGGCGACGCTGGCCGCGCTCGAGCACCGCGCGTCCGAGATCTCGACCCGCGTTCCCACGCTTGACGACGTCTATCTGCAGCTGACCGGCGACCGGCTCGCCGACGGCTGCCTGACCACAAGGAGAATGAAATGTCCGCCATCGCAGAATCAATCCCGCTCGTCCGACCCGCCCCGCGGCGCACGAAAAGGTTCAGAACCGTTCTTACCCTGTCCCGGCGGCGAGCGATGCTGACGGCGAGCAACCCACGTCAGATCGCCGTGCCGTTGCTCGGGCCCGTTCTGCTCGCTGTCGTCGTCGCGCCGGCGCTCAAGGTCGCCACGGGAGGGCTGCATTCGAGCGTCGACTACCAGGCCTTCGTCGGCGTCGGCACGGTCGGTCTCGTCGTCCCGCTCAGCTGCATCTTCGCCGGTCTGAGCGTGATCGTCGAGCGCCACGAAGGAGCCCAGCGCGAGCTTCTCTCCGCGCCGGTGCCTCGTGGCTACCTCGTCCTCGGCAACCTGATCGTCGCGATCGGGCTCTCGGCGCTCCAGGTCGTCGTGCTGATCGGACTCGCCGCGCTCCGCGGCGCGCACTTCCACATCACGGCCACCGGCCTGGTCTGGTTCATCGCCGCGACGTTCCTGTTCACCGTGTTCATGTACGGGGTCGCCGAGACCGTGGCCAGCCGGATGGCCAAGCAGGAGGACTACATCGGCGCGACGCCGGCGCTGGCCATCCTGCCCTTCTTCTTCGCCGGGGCACTGTTCCCGATCACCGCCATGCCGGGAGCCCTGACTGCGATCGCCAAGGTGCTGCCGCTTACCCACGGGCTGGCACTGATGCGCTACGGCCTCGTCGACCCGTCGGGCAAGGGCCTGCACGACATCTGGGGGACGCACAGCGTGACGGCTGAGGCGTGGCTGAGCCTCGCCATCATGGCGCTGTTCGCCGCGGCCTTCACGGTCATCTCGATCCGGACGTTCGCGCGGTCGGCCGTGAGGTGAGCTCGTGCACGGCGGCCCTGGAGGCGAAACGGCTACTCGACCGAGCGGATCGTCCAGAAGTCGGCGGACAGCGTGCCCTGGAGCAGGTACGGGTAGGGCATTGTGAAGTAGCCCTCAATGCCCCAGCCCGTTCCCCACGAGTTGCGGACCAGGAAGGTCTGGTCGCTCTCGTCGTAGCCCGCCGCCATCACCGCGTGACCGCCGATCTGCTTCTCGTGCGCTCGCGGCATCGGGACCTTGCCGGTTTGAGCCACCTGTTGGCTCTCGAAGCTCTCGTACACGGTGAAGCCGAATACGAACGGGAAGCCCGAGGCCAGGCAGCCCTGGAGTTGGGCGAGGGTCGGCGTGAGGCGCTGGTAGACGATGGCCTGGTGCTGCTTGGCATCGCTGTAGGCCTTGGCCGGCGGCTTCGCGCGGAACTGCTTGATGCGGTATGGCCAATCCTTCTCGGGCGGAGCCCCGAGCTGGGCCACCGACTTGACCCCGTCTCGGATCTGCGCGCCCGAGTCCGATTCGATCGTTCCCTCCATGGCGCGCTCGTTGTAGTAGATGAAGAGCCGTGACGGCGTGAACGGCTTCTGCTTCTGGCGGATCTGGTCGAACTCCAGCGCGCCGCCGATCGAGTTGGCCGTACAGCTCCCGAGCTGGCCCTGGTTGTAGATCTTGGGGCAGCCAGGTCGAAGATCGACCTTGTCGGGCAGCTTGGCCACCACTTCGGGGGGCGCCCCATACATCAAGTCCCGGCCGTCGGGCAGATCCCGAGTCCATCCGTACCGCGCGATCTTGCGCACCACAAGCCTCCCTCAAGACGTTGGACGGTGTGAGCTCAACGCCGATCGGCGCGGTCCGACACCAGCCATGTCGCCCCGCCCGGCGTTGGTGTGACCAGTCTCGCTCCGGCCCCGCCCCGATGTCAAGGAGACGTGACGGTTTTCACATTCGCTCGATGGGCGAGGAGGATCCGGGCCGCCTCGTCCGCGCCTCCGAGCGACTCGGGAGGACGTGCGGGCTGCTCGAGGAGCAAGGCGAGTGCGGCGGCGAGAGTGTCGGGCCCGAGCTCGTGGGGATCGAGCATGTGAACGCGGCCGGCTGCGGCGAGCAGGCGGGCTCGGTTGAGCTGCTCCTCACGCGGGAAGGCGCGCGGGACGAGCAGGGCCGGTCGGCCGCTGGCCAGGATCTCGGCGACCGTGCAGTAACCGGCCATGGCCACCACGGCGCGGGCTCCGGCCAGGAGTTCCTCCATGTCCGGGCGTTGATGGATGACGACCGCGTCGAGCCCCTCGACGGAGTCCCGCAGCCTGGCCACCTGACCGACGGGCATGTTCGGTCCCGCGACGAGCACCGCCGGCAGCGCGAGCGGATGACGACGAATGGCGCCGAGCAGCGCGTCCAACAACGCGAAACCGTCGGCCCCGCCGCCCGCCGTGGCGAGCAGGTAGCCGTCGTCGAGGTCTGCCGGGCCGTGCTGGGCCGGCGCCGAGGCGACGATTCCCGTATGGCGCACGGCCATGCCGGTGGCGCGAAGGCGCTCGGCGCGCACGTCGCCCGGCAGCGTTGGCCCGTAGATGAGCACGAGGTCGTACAGCTCGCGAACCGCCTCCAGGCGCGCCGGCGTCCACTCGGCCCGGAGTCGCTCGGGCGCGTCGTCGACCTCCCACAGGCCAAGAGCAATCGTGCCGCCATGCCGGCGGCGGCACAGGTCAAGCGCGCCGAGCAGCTCGTCATTTCTCCCCGTCGGCTTGTAGTCGACCACCACGACCTCCGGCGCGAGGGCGCGGATCGCAGCGGTCGAGATCGCGGAGCGCAACGCGCTGACCTCCTCGGTGGGCATGGCCAGGCTGGCGGGCGGTCGGTGGGTCGTGGCGCCCCACGCCGACCCGGGGTCGACGGGCAAGGTCGGCAGCTTGAGAAGGTCGACGTTCCGCGGTAGCGACAGGCCGGGAAACGCGCCCGACCCCGTGACGATCAGCGACGTCGCGCGATCGTCGCGGTGCACCAGCGCCTGCGCCAGCGCGATCGAGAGCCTCAGGTGACCCAGCCCGAGCATCTCGTTGCAGAAGAAGATCGCGCGCACGGCCGGCGGCTACGCTAGCACCGTGCCTGATCCCGGCCGGAGGCCGCTCGTGCTCATCTCGGGCAAGGACGTGCGCGAGGAAGTGGGGGGTCACCCGAGCTACGTACGCGCCCACGCACTCGCCGCGCTCCGGATCGGCTTCGCCCCCCATGTTTTTTGCTTTGGCCCTCACGACGGGGTCGACACCGAAGAGTTCGGCGCCGTGCACACGGTCGCGGCGCGGGGCGGCGCCCGGCGACCCGTGGCGTTTCAGCAGCTGCCCCTGGCGCGGGGGGTGGCGAGGTTCCTGGCCCGTCAGCCCGGCCCGCATCTGATTCACGGCTTCGCCATCTGGGCCAGCGCGGCGGTGGCGGCCAGCCGCCTGCTCGCCCGGTCCGGCGTCACCGGGGTTCCAGTGGCCAGCGCCTACGGGACCCGGGCCTACGAGGTCGGCCTCATGCAAGGAGCCCTCGGTCCGCACTACGGTCTGGCGCGAGCGAGCGCGCTACTACGCGTGGCTGCGCTGGATCCACCTCGTCGACGACGGCATCGAGGAGCGTGGATACGCGCGCGCCCGCCTCGTGCTCGTGAACTACGAGTCGGTCCGCGGCCTGCTCATCGAGTCCTACGGCGATTCGCTCGCGATCCGCGTCCTGCCCTACGCGGCGCCGGCGGCCTTCGCCGACCGGGGCGACGCGCCCGATCGCGGCCCGCCGCTCCCGCTCGCCCGGCTCGAGCCCCGCGATGCTCCTCTCGTGGTGGCGATCTCGCGCCACGACCCGCGCAAGGGGCTCGATCAGCTCGTGCTCGCCCTGGCCCAGGTTCACGCGGCGGGGTTGCCGGTCCGGGCCTGCCTCGTTGGCCCGGGCCGGCTGCTAGGAGCCCATCGCCGGCTGGTGGCGGAGCTTGGCCTGGCCGAGGCGGTGGCGGTGCCGGGTCGCGTCGATGATGTGCGGCCCTACCTGCGCCGCGCCGACGTTTTCGTTCTGCCATCGTGGGGCGAGGCCAGCGGCTCGGTCTCGATCCTCGAGGCGCTCCAGATGGGGACCCCGGTCATCGCGACAGCGTGCGACGGCATCCCCGAGGACCTCGTCGACGGCGTCGACGCCCTGCTCGTCGCACCGGGAGACCCCGCCGCGCTCGCCCGGGCGCTGATCGCGGTGCTGCGCGACCCCGATCGCCACGCCGCGCTGGCCGCCGGCGCGCGCCGCGCCTACGAGCGCAGATTCTCGGCCGAGCGCTTCACGCAGGCGCTCGCCGAGGCGTACGCGGAGTTGGGGTTCGCTCCCTATCCCTCGGTGGCTACACCTCACTGACGGCCACCGCCGGCGCATCGCGGCGCGCCTTGTCGGTGGCGGTGGGAAGCTCGGCCAGCGGTGTGTAGACGAGCTCCGCGAGGTCGAGGTTGACCGCCGCGGCGTCCGCCGGATCGAGACGCTCGAGCAGAGACTTGGAGGCCAGCGCGCGGCCGCCGGTGCCGCAGGCCTCCATTCGGGCCGCTTCGTTCACCTCGTCGCCCATGGCCGTGACCTCGGCCCGGCCGCTGGTCATCAGCCGGCCGACGTAGAGGGTCGCACCCCAGTGCAGGCCGAAGCGCAGGATCACGTCCTGCTCGGGCACGCCGCTGCGCTCGGCGGCGGTCCGGGCGGCCTCGCGAATCGCCCGCGCGGCCTCGATGCAGGCGCGCGCGGCGGCCGATTCGGACCCTAGTTCCTCGGCCAGGAAGAACGCCGTGATGCCGTCGCCGACGTGCTTGCCGACGATCCCGCCCACGCTCACGACGGCCCGGTCCGCGCGGCGCAGCAGGCGGCGGATGAGCGCGAAGTAGGCGGGCGTCGACAGTCGCCTGGCGAGGTGACTCGAGCCCTCGAGATCGCCGAACAGGATCGCCGCGGGGCGGCGGGCCGGCTGGAGCAGCAGGGCCATCCGCTCGAACAGGCGCGCGTCGCCGAGGGCGAGCATGCCCAGTACCGCAGCGCGCATCTCCGGCTTGACGACGACGGCGTATCCCGCTCCGCTGCCCGTCGGGCGAGTGCAACGCCATGAGCAGCGCGTCGTTGCCGATCAGCTCGTCGCCGAATTTCACGTCGAGGCGCATCGTCCAGAGTGCTGGCGGCGCCTGCGGGACAACATCCTTCAGCACGGCGCGGAAACGCGGGTCGGCGAGCGCCAGGACCGCCTCGCGACCACCCGGGGTTGTCGCGACCACAAAGCCGCCCCAGCTGGGCAGCGCCTCGAGCACGCTCTGGAACGTGGGTCCGGTCGGCCACTGCTCGCGCGCCTGCGCCATCTCGGCGGACAGGATGTGAGCACCCATGCCCGGGATGGAGGCGACGGGTCGTCCGGCCGACACGAGCGTCCGGTACTCGCTGGTCACGAAGGCCAGTCGCCAGTCCCGGTCCCACAGCTCGGCCGCGAATCCGTGCGCCTCGAGCGCCTGGGCAGCTTCGCCCAGCGCGTCGCCTTGGTGCGGCGGGGGCGCGGTCTGTGAACTCACAGCCGCGACCCTAACTCAAGCCGTCAGCCCGATGACCCCCGGAGCGCCGGCGGCTCGGCCAACCGCGCGGTCGTGGTGCGCTCGTAGGGCATCCCGCGGGGCCAGCGGATCAGCTCGACGACCATGCCCCAGGGCGTGAGGGCATAGACCCACTCGAGCCCGGTCAGCGGACCCTCCTGCTCCTCGATCACCTCGCCGAGGATCTGGCCGCCATGGTCGCGGAATCGATCGGCGGCACCGGCCACGTCGTCGACGTACAGCGCCAGATGGCCGGCGTACTGCTCGCTCGGCCGGGCCGGTGCCGGGCGGGGGTTCGACGCGCACTCGGCGTACTCGAGGAACTCGATGTTGTGGGACTCACCGAGGCGCAGGATCGCCAGCGTCAACTTGGCGGGCTCGGGCTGGGCCTCACCCGGCCAGCGGTAGCCGACGTGTTCGTACGGTCCGGCCCGGAACACGAGCTGAGCGCCCACCACGTCGCTGAAGAACGCGATCGCCTCGTCGAGGTCGGGCACCGTGAACCCGACGTGGTCGACGGCCCAGCTCACCTCAGCCGAGCTCCAGAGCAACCGCGCGCGCCGGCGCGCCGTCGCCGCCCACGAAGCGCAGGGGAAGGACGCTGACCACGGGCGCGTCGAAGTCGATCGCCACCAGATTGGTCAGGTTCTCGATGATCACCCCGCCGGCGGCGGAGATCTCGCGATGGCACGGGAAGGCGGCACGATCGATCGGGTCCGACGTGGTCTCGTCGATGTTCATGGCATCGATGCCGATCGTGCGCACGCCCCGCTCGAGCAGCCACAGACACGCCGCCTCGGAGAGAAACGGATGGTCGAAATACGTATCGGTGCCGAGCCGCGAGGACCACCCCGTGTGGAGGACCGCGATGGCTCCCGGAGCGAGCCGGTTCTCGTAGCCGGCCAGGGCATCGGGCTCGATCGCCGCGTGGCCCTCGAGACCACGCACGTCGATCACCACAGCGGGGCCGATGAACCGCTCCAGCGGCACCTCGTCGATCCGTGCGCCATCGTCGAGGAAATGAAACGGCGCGTCGCAGTGCGTTCCGCAGTGCGACGCCATCTCCATCCGCGAGACGTTGAAGCCGTGGTTGGCGATCGTGTGGGCGAGGCAGAACCGCGGCACCGGATCGCCCGGATAGACGGGGGTCTGCTCGTCGACCGGGATGGACAGGTCGACGATCCTGCGCACCCCGGCGGTCATGGCCTGGCCGCCAGGCGGCTGCAGATGAAGTTGGTCAGCGCCACGGCGGCGACCCGGGCCGTGTACTCGGTCGCGTCGAGGAGCGGGGCGACCTCGACCAGGTCGAGGCCCACGACGGGGACCCCGGCCAGCAGGTCCACGGCGTCGAGGAGCTCGCCCGGCGAGCATCCGTCGATGTTGATCGAGCCGGCGCCCGCGGCGAGCCCGCCGTCGAGGACATCGATGTCGATCGAGATATACACGCCGTCGCAGCCATCGGTGGCGTGGGCCAGCGCCTCGGACATCACCTCGGCGACGCCCCGGCGACGAACGTCGGCGCGCGTGTACACGTGGCCGCCGTGCTCGTCGATGAACTCGAGCTGCTCGACCCGGGCATAGCCGTTGATCCCGATCCAGACCATGTTCTCGGTGTTCATCTGGGGCAGTTCGGCGATCCGTCGGGTCAGGCTGCCGTGGTAGTAGCGACCAAACACGGGGTTGTCGTCGACGAGGTCGAAGTGGGCGTCGAACTGGATGAAGCCGATGCGTCGCCCGTGGCGCTCGGCGTGCTCGAGCTGGGCCAGGACGGCGGGATAGGTGACGAAGTGATCGCCGCCGAGCATGATCGGCAGCGCACCGGCCTCGAGCGCGGTCCGCTCGGCCGTGCGGATCGATTCGGTCGTCCGTTCGACATCAACGGGGAAGATCGCGACATCGCCGGCGTCGAACAGACCCGGGGCGTCCGAAGCCAGAGCGATCGTGCGACCACTGCGGACGTCGACGAGGCTGCCCGTGCGTGACGTCTCCAGATACCAGGCGAGGTGGATCGAGGTGTCGCGGATCGCCTTGGGGCCGTATCGGGCACCGGGCCGGGTGCCGAGCGTCCAGTCCGTCGGTGCCCCGAACACGACGATCGACCCGGGTTCGAGCGCATCGAGCGGCCGCTGCGGTGCGCGCAGAAAGGTGGGGATGCCGGCGTGGGAGAGAAGCGGCGCGTCGGCGCGGCCGCCACCGTCGGCCGTGCTCATCGTCGGGGAGGACTCACGCTCAGCACCCGCGATCACCGTACTAACGATTGTTAGTTTGGTCAACACGGAGTAGGCTTACTAACGTCCGTTAGTTATGTCGCCGCCGATCATCATCACCGCCGCCGTCACGGGAAGCGTGACCGCGGCCAGCGACAGTGCCTACCTCCCGGTGACCCACGACGCGATCGTCGAGGCGGCGGTGGCGAGCTCGCGGGCGGGTGCGGCGGTGATCCATCTCCACGCCCGTCGCGCCGACGGCGAGCCGACGCAGGACGCCAACGAGTTTCGGGAGCTGGTGCGGCGGATTCGTGAGACCGGCTGCGAGGCGATCCTCAACCTCAGCACCGGAAGCGCGGGCGGCCGGGCCAGCCTTGACGAGCGACTCGACTGCCTCGAGCTCCGGCCCGAGATGGCCACGCTCGACTGCGGGTCGATGAACTTCGGCGACGAGCGGGTGTTCGCCAATCCATTTCACTGGCTGCGCACGGCCGCCGGGCGAATGCGCGAGCTCGGCGTTCGTCCGGAGATCGAGGTCTTCGACACGGGCATGATCGCCAACGGCCTGCGCCTCATCGAGGAGGGCCTGATCGACGGTCCGGGCGTGTGGCAGCTGTGCCTCGGCGTCCGGGGCGGAGCGCCCGCCGATCTCGCCACCGTCGCGCACATGCTGAGCCGGCTGCCTCTGGGCGCCCAGTGGTCCGTGCTCGGCGTCGGACGCCACCAGCTGCCCGTCAACCTGATCAGCCTCGGTTTCGGTGGTCACGCGCGCACGGGACTCGAGGACAACATCTACTTCCGCCGCGGCGAACTGGCGACGAGCAACCGCCAGCTCGTGGCGCGCCTGGTCGCCCTGGCCGCCGCGTGCGACCGCCCCGTGGCGACACCCGATGAGGCCCGCGCGCTGCTGGGCATCAGCGGCGACGTGCTCACGGGCTCGCGATGACGCTGTCTGGACGCGTCGCCCTCATCACGGGCGCGGGGCACGGGATGGGCGAGGCGCACGCGCGCGAGCTGGCTCGGCGGGGTGCCCTGGTCGGGCTCGGCGATGTCGATCTCGGCGCGGTGCAAGCCGTGGTGGCCAGTCTCGACGCCGAGGGCGCCACCGCCCGCGGCTACCGGTGCGACGTTCGTGACTCGGTCGCCGTGGCCGCCTTCGTCGACGGCGTGGCCGAGGCGTTCGGCGGCGTCGACATCGTCGTCAGCAACGCGGGAATTGGCGACCGCGCCGGCGGCATCGGCGACACCACCGACGAGCAATGGCGCCAGCAGTTCGCCGTGCACGTCGACGGCGCCTTTCACCTCGTCCGGGCGGCGGTCCCGTGGCTGCGCCGGAGTCGCCATCCCCGCATCGTCATCGTCTCCTCCGAATGGGCGCTGCGGGGTCCGGGATTTGCCCACGGATACACGGCGGCCAAGGGCGCGCTGCTGGCCTTCGCGCGTAACCTCGCCGTCGAGCTGGCCGGGGATGGAGTGCTCGTCAACGCGATCGCCCCGGGGACGATCGCCACCCGGATGACCGCCGATGAGGACCTGGTTGCCGTGGCGGCCCAGACGCCGTTGGGACGCGTCGGAGAGCCTGAGGAGGTCTCGCGACTCGTCGCCTTCCTTGCCTCCGACGACAGCGGCTTCATCACCGGCCAGACGATCCCGATCAACGGCGGCGCCGTGATCGGCGGTTCTTGAACAGGAGGATTCCAGATGCCCAGAGACGCCCCGCGAATGGCCGCCCCGCTGAGTGAGTATCAGGACCGCCTCACCCGCACGCGGGCCTACATGCAGCGGACCGACCTCGACCTGCTCCTCGTCTACCAGCCCGAGCAGTACAACTGGCTGAGCGGATACGAGCCGACGAGCACGTTCTTCTACCAGGTGCTGATCGTGCCGCGCGATGAGCAGCCGGTGACGCTCATGTGCAACAAGGCCGAGCTGGCCCTGTGCGAGGAAACCTGCTGGGTCGACGACGTGCGCGTGCTCTGGACCTACGAGGACCAGGTCGCGGGGACGCTCGACGTCCTGCGCGAACGAAGCCTGCTCGACGGCGTTCGCCGCCTCGGCCTGAGCCTGTCGAGCTACTACCTCAAGCCACGCCACGCGTTCGAGCTGCGAGCTGCGATGCCCGGCGTCGAGCTCGTCGATACCGACCCCGACCTCGACCGGCTGCGGCTCGTCAAATCGGAGACCGAGATCGACCACCTGCGGCGCGCCGCGCACATCGCCGATCTCGGCGTCGTGGCGGGCATCAACGCGATCCACGAGGGCGTGACCGATCGCGACGCCATGGCCGCGGTCCAGTTCGCCGTGGCCCAGAACGGCGGCCAGTTCCCGGCCTATCCGGGGCTGGTCGACGCGCGCGGGACGCTCCACGGGACGCCGATCGGGCGGATTCTGAAGCCCGGCGACGTGATCTATCTCGAGGTCGACGGTGTCGTCCGCCGCTATCACTGCAACATCTCGCGCTCGGTCGTGATCGGTCCGCCGAGCGACGCCACCGCACGGATGTACGAACTCGTGCTCGAGGCGCTTCACCGGGCCACCGACGCGATGCGGCCCGGCGTCGCGATCGAGGATGTCGTGGCCCTGGTCGCCGAGTGCCACCGCGGCTACGAGCAGAACACCTGGGGACGCTTTGGCTTCAGCTGCGAGATCACCTATCCGCCTCACTGGATCGGCGGTCTCAGCCTCATGAAGGGCGACACGAACGTGCTCGAGCCGGGCGTCGTGGTCACCGTGGAGCCGGGCCTCGCCTACCACGACGGCGAGACGTTCGGGCTCGGCAATAACGTGCTTGTCACGGATGGCGCGCCCGAGATACTCAACAACGTTCCGACCGAGTTATTCGTTCGCTAGCTGCTCGCCCCGGAACGAGATTTCTCCGAACGCTAACTTGACTTGACTAACGTTAGTTAGTAATTTCTCGAGTATCGGAATGTGGCGCAAGCGCGACGATCCACGGCTGGAGGCCGCCCCAGTTGCCCGGGGCTCAGCGCATCCTGGGCAGCACGCAACGGGACGGGGCGGTCTCTCTGCCGCTGTCGCGGCGGCATGCGTCACGGCGGGCCTGCTGGCCGGCTGTGGCGGCTCCTCCTCGAGCTCCTCGTCGGCGTCTGCCAGCTCGGGCACCCCGCAGCCGCTGGTCGTGGCGGTCAACTCGGGTGTCACATCGCTCGATCCCGCCCAGGCGTGCACGGCCTTCTATGACTACACGATCGTCAAGAACCTGTACGACCCGCTGGTCGACTACGGCACCAAGGTGGTCGCGGGCGGCAAGCGGCAGATCGTCCCGGCGCTGGCCTCGAGCTGGAAGGTCTCCAATGGCGGGAAGACGTACACGTTCCAGCTTCGCCACGGGGTGACGTTCTCGAGCGGCAACCCGCTCACCTCAGCCGACGTCGTGTACTCGCTCAACCGCACGATCGCCTCGGGTGGCTGCCAGGACTACGTCCTCACCTTCAACAACAAGTTCACCTCGATCAAGGCCATGGGCCAGGACACCGTCCAGCTCACGACGGCCCAGCCCGACCCGCTCCTGCTCGACCAGCTGGCGCAGACGGGAACCGGACCGCTCGACGAGAAGGTGCTCAAGCAGCATGGAGGGACGGGCAAGGCCGGCAACAACTGGATCGCGACGCATGCGGCCGGTACGGGCGCCTACACGCTGACGAGCGATCAGCCCAACAACGAGGTCGTTCTGACTGCGCGCAAGGACTACTGGCGCGGCACCCCCAGGAACACCAAGGTCGACATCCGGGTCGTCACCGACCCGACGACTCTGCAGACGCTGGCCACGTCAGGCCAGGCCGACATGGTCTACGGCGTACCGCTCCAGGGCGTCGCCTCGATGAAGTCCGCCGGGCGAAAGGTGATCGCCCAGCCGTTCCCGTTCTACTCGTATCTCGGCCTCAACAACAAGATGGCGCCACTGAACAACGCGAAGGTGCGCAAGGCGATTGCCGACGTGATCCCCGTGCAGCAGATCGCTTCGACGCTCGGCTACGGATACGCCCACGCCTACGTCGGACCGATCCCGCCATCGATGCCGTTCTACGCCCATCTCCCGATTCCGGCACCGAACCTCGCCGAGGCGAAATCGCTGATGAAGCAGGCCGGCGTCAGCCACGCAAACCTTACGATCAACGTGATCGAGGGCAAGCAGGAGGAGACCGATATCGCGACGGTCGTGCAGTCCTCGCTCAAGCAGATCGGGATCACCGCGACGATCAACACGATGGGCTCATCGGCATTCTTCACTGCCGTCGACGCCTTCAAGGCGCAGGCCTACCTCCTCCTCGACGGATCACCGCTCAACGATCCGGCGTACCTTCTCGGCTACATCGTGGCATGCGGAAACTCGTTCAACTGGCCGCAGTACTGCAACAAGCAGATCAACTCCCTGCTCCCCAAGGCGGCGGCCGCCACCGACCCCTCGACGCGCGCCTCGCTGTACCGGCAGATCTCTCAGATCTTCGTTGGGGATCCGGGTTACGTTCCCATCTTCACGCCCGACGAGATCATCATCACCGACCCGTCTCTCAGCGGCTACGTCCAGTACCCGGACGGAGAGACCGTGTTCTGGCCGATCTCGAAGTAGCGTGACGGTGCGGCCGGCCCCGCCTCGAGCGCACCCATGTTCGCGCGAGAAGCGATAAGGCCTCCCGTCGCGGACGTGGACCGAGCCGACACGGAGCAGGCGAGCGAGACTCCTGTCCTCGATGTGCGGAGCCTCGAGGTGGCCTTCCGCTCGGACGAGGGCTCGCTCGCGGCGGTGCGGGGAATCGACCTCGAGATCGGGCGTGGCGAGGTCGTGGCGCTGGTCGGGGAATCCGGCTCGGGCAAGACCGTCAGCGCGCTGGCGCTCCTGGGGCTGCTGCCGCAGAGCGCGAAGGTCGACATGGCGTCGGGGCGGCTCGACGGCTACGACCTCACCAACCTCGACAAGACGACGCTGAGGGAGATTCGCGGCGCCCATGTCGGAATCATCTTCCAGGACCCACTGTCGAGCCTCAATCCGGTCCAGAAGGTCGGCCACCAGATCCGCGAGACGGTGACGCTGCAGCTCGGCCTCCGGGGCGGCGAGGCAAAGCGAGTCGCGATCGATCTGCTGGCTCAGGTCGGGATTCCCGATCCGGCCAGTCGCTACGACGAATACCCGCACCAGTTCAGCGGCGGCATGCGCCAGCGCGCGATGATCGCCATCGCGCTCGCGGGCTCGCCGCCGCTGCTCGTCGCCGACGAGCCGACCACCGCGCTCGACGTGACCGTCCAGGCCCAGATCCTCGAGCTCATCGCGAACCTGCGCGCGGAGCGCGACATGGGCGTGCTCATGATCACCCACGATCTCGGCGTCGTGGCCGGCATCGCCGACCGCATCCTCGTCATGTACGCCGGGCGGATCGTGGAGACCGGGCCGGCCGCGGAGGTGCTCCGGCGCCCGCGCCACCGCTACACGCTTGGGTTGCTCCGCTCACTGCCGCGGCTCGACACCCGCCGCGCGGCGCCGCTCAGGGCCATCGAGGGCAGCCCACCCGACGTCGACGACGTGGGGACGGGATGCGCCTTCGCCCCCCGCTGCGAGAGCGCCAGCGAGCGCTGCGCGGAGCGGCCGGAGTTGGCCGCCGCGATCCCGGGCCATGCCTTTGCCTGCTGGCACCCGTTCACCGGCGATGCCTCGGTCGAGGACACCCTGGACGAGGGCGAGCGCGGCGAGGCGGCTGGCACCGAGCGCGTACTCGAGGTCAGCCGGGTGGAGGTCGTCTACGGCACTCGGCGGCGACTGCTCCCCGGTGGCGCGGCGCCAGTGCGGGCGGTGGCGGGCGTTGATATGAACCTGGACGGCGCCACCACGATCGGCCTCGTCGGGGAGTCCGGCTCGGGCAAGACCACGCTCGGCCGAGCGATCGTCCGGCTGCTGGAGCCGACCGGCGGCAGCATCACCGTCCACGGCCACGAGATCGCCCACATGGGCGAGCGCGAGCTGCGGCCGCTGCGACGCGACTTTCAGATCGTCTTCCAGGATCCGCAGGCGAGCCTCAATCCCCGCCACCGGATCAACGAGATCCTCTCCGAGCCGCTCGAGCTGCACGGGCTATACCCCGGCGCGGACGCGCGGCGGCAGCGGATCGACGAGCTGCTCGAGCTCGTCGGCCTCAGCCCTCGTTTCGCGACCCGCCTACCGCACGAGCTCAGCGGAGGACAGCGGCAGCGCGTGGGGATCGCGCGGGCCGTGGCCGTCGGTCCCAAGCTGATCGTGCTCGACGAGGCCGTGAGCGCGCTCGACGTCTCGGTCCGCGCCCAGATCCTCAACCTCCTCGAGCGCCTGCAGACCGAGCTCGGGGTGGCCTACGTGTTCATCGCCCACGATCTAGCGGTCGTGCGCCACATCGCTTCCGAGGTCGCGGTGATGTACGTCGGCCGGATCATGGAGTACGGGCCGGCGGAGGCGATCTATCGCGAACCCCGCCATCCCTACACGGCCGCCCTGCTCTCGGCTGTGCCTGTGCCCGACGTGGCTCGCGAGCGCGCGCGTGAACGCATCCTCCTGCACGGCGATCCGGCCGATCCTCGCAGGCCCCCCGAGGGGTGCCCGTTTCACACGCGCTGCTGGCTGCGCCAGCAGCTCGGCAACCCCGAACGGTGCGTCAGCGAGACGCCGACGCTCGCGCCCAGCGCCAGCGACGAGCCGCGCCAGGCCGCGTGCCACTTCTCCACCGAGCTCGCCGAGCAGCTTCCTCCCGGCGCGCTGCTGGGCGGAAGGAGTCGCGAGACATGACCGCGATCGCCGCGAGCCGCCCGAGCTGGGTGCGCCGGCGCTGGCGCGCCGCCGGCTCCGCGGGCATGCGATTCATCCTCATCGGCATCGCGGTGTTCATCCTCGTCGCCCTGATCGGCCCGTTGGTCTGGCACAAGAACGAGACCGCGGTCAACCTGGTGGACGCGCTGCGCGCTCCCAGTGCCGCGCATCCCTTCGGCACCGACGAGTACGGCCGCGACGTGCTCGCCCGCTTCCTCTACGGAGCACGGCTGTCGCTGGTCCTCGGGGCTGGCGCGGTCGCGGGCGGCGCGCTGATCGGGCTCGTCGTCGGCTCATTCATCGGGCTCGTCGGCGGCATGACCGACAACGTGGTCTCGCGCGTGCTCGACGGGATCCTCGCCTTCCCGGCCCTGATCCTCGGCATGGCCTTTGCCCTGGCCATCGGGGCGGGCGCCCTGTCGGCGGCCCTCGCCGTCGGTATCGCGGGCATCCCGTGGTACGCCCGGGTGGTACGGAGCGAGGTCCTGTCGTTGCGCTCGCGCGAGTTCGTCGACGCCGAGCGCGCGCTCGGCGCTCCTCGAGGGCGGATCCTGCGTCGCCACATCGTCCCTTCCGTGCTCGGTGGGCTCACCGTGCAGGCTTCGCTCGGCGTCGCCTACGCCGTCTTGGCCATCGCCGGGCTCGGCTTCCTCGGCCTCGGTGTGCGCCCGCCCACGGCGGAGTTCGGGGCCATGATCACCGAGGGCCGGAACTATCTGCTCAACGGCAAGTGGTGGATCTCGATCTTCCCCGGGATCGGCCTGCTCATCCTCGTCGGCCTCAGCCTCTCGCTCGGCGAGGCCTTCCGCGACCGACTCGACCCCTATGGCAAGCTTAGTTATTAGACGCGTCATCTGGATGATCGCGGTCCTGTTCGTGGCCTCGATTATCTCCTTCGTCCTCCTGCGCATGGCGCCGGGCAACGCAGCGCGCGAGATCCTCGGGCCGGTGGCCACGCCCCAGGCCGTCCAGCAGCTGCAGGACCAGATGGGACTGAACAAGTCGGTCCCGGAGCAGTACGGGATCTACGTCTCGCATCTGGTGCGGGGGGACTTCGGGACCTCGTGGCAGGACCGCGAGCCAGTCAGCCACGAGCTCGGCCAGCGACTGCCGGCGACGATCGAACTGGCCCTGTACGCCATTCTCCTCTCGATCGTGCTGGCGATCCCGATCGGGGTGTTCGCCGCCAGTCACCGCCGCTTCGATCGCGCCTCCCGCTGGGGGGCGGTGGTCGGACTCGGGACGCCGTCGTTCTGGCTCGGGCTGCTGCTGATCCTCGTCTTCTTCACCAAGCTGAAGATCGCTCCGGCGCCGTTCGGTCGTCTCGACCCCAGCGTGCCGCCACCACCCCACGTGACCGGTCTCTACACGGTCGACGCCCTCATCGCGGGACAACCGAGCACGTTCTTCAACGCGCTCTGGCACCTGATCCTGCCCGCGATCACGCTGGGATTGCCGCTGACCGCGTACCTGTCACGGATCGTGCGGCGGAGCATGGCCGATGTCTCACGTCACGACTACATTCGCACGGCGCGGGCCAAGGGAGCGGGCGAGAACCGCGTGCTTTTCCGCCATGCCCTCCCCAACGCCATGCTCCCGGTGATCACGCTGTCGGCGCTGGCCTTCGGCGATCTGCTGGCCGGCGCGGTCCTGGTCGAGGCGGTGTTCAGCTGGCCCGGGGTCGGAGGCTGGGTCGCGCAATCGATCCTGTCCCAGGACTACGCCCCCGTCCAGGCCGCGATCATCCTCGCCGCGCTCGTCTACTCGCTCCTCAACCTGTTTGCCGACATCCTCTACGGCGTCGTCGATCCACGCGTGAGGATCGCGCGATGAAGCTCGGCGCCTACTTCCTGCCCGTCGAGTTCGAGACCTATCTCGAGTCGGTCCGCTGCGCTGACCGCGCGGGGTTCAGTCACGCCTGGGTGTGCGACTCGCAGATGATCTGGCAGGACCCGTACGTGTACATGGCCCGCGGTCTGCAGGCCACCGAGCGGCTGACCTTCGGCACTGCGGTGACCAATCCGATCACGCGACACTTCACCGTCACGGCGAGCGGCCACGCGACGCTGGCCAGCATCCATCCCGGTCGCGTCGTGCTCGGGCTCGGGCGCGGCGACAGCTCGATCCGCACGCTGGGGCTGAAGCCGGCCAAGGTGGCCCAGATGCGCGAGCTCGTACCCGAGATCAAGCGCCTGCTGGCCGGCCAGCCGATCGACTTCGAGGGAACCGAGATCCGCATCCCCTGGGCCGGCGCTCGGGTTCCCCTGATGCTCGGAGGCACGGGGCCGAACACGATGCGCCTGGCCGGCGCGCACGCCGACCTGATCACGCTCGAAATCGGCGTTCGGCGTGAGGCAATCGAATGGGCGATGTCCAACATCGCCGCCGGGGCGCGCGAGACGGGACGCGACCCAGCCGAGATCGAGGTGGTCGTGCTGTGCGCGATGTGGCTCTCGGACGACCTCGATGACGCCCGCGAACGGTGTCGCTGGGCGCCCGCCTCGGCGGCCAACCACATCGCCGAGGTCATGCACAACAACCCGGCCCACGGGATGCCTCCCGAGCTAACGCGGCTGGTCGAGCTCCGGCGCGAGCTCGTGGCCAGCGGCAAGTGGCCTGCCCAGCATGGACGGCACCTACGACTACTACGGCGGACACTGCGTCAGCGAGGCCGACCACGCGCGCTGGATCCCGGAGGAGCGGATCGACGACTTTGCCCTCGTGGGTCCCGCCGAGCGCATCGCCGCTCAGCTCGCCGAGCTCGAGCGCATCGGGGTCTCGCAGGTCGCCCCGGCATTCATGAACGGCGAGTTCGAGCAGATGGAGAAGATCGGGGAGGAGCTGATCCCGCGCCTCGGCGTGTATGATACGAACGGACGTTAGTTAGTTAGATGGCCGATAACCTCCTGTCAACCTCCGCCGAGCTCTACGAGCAGGCCGTGGAGCACCTTCCCGGCGGCAACTCACGGACGACTGTGTTCGTGGCTCCCCACCCGCCCTACGCGGTGCGTGGCGAGGGGTGCCGGGTGTTCGACGCCGATGGTCGTGAGGTCCTCGACCTGATCGGCAACTACACGGCGCTGATCCACGGGCACGCCCACCCGGCGATCGTCGCCGCTGCGGTGGCCGCGATCAAGGACGGCGCCAGCCTCAACCTGCCGACGCCCTACGAGATCGAGCTGGCGGCCGAGCTCAGCCGGCGCGTGCCGGCTGGCGAGCGCTGGCGCTTCACCAGCTCGGGCACCGAGGCGGTGATGATCGCGCTGCGCCTCGCCCGGGCGGCCACCGGTCGTGATGTCGTCCTGCGCTTCGACGGCTGCTACCACGGAAGCTACGACGGCGCCCTGGCCCCCGGTGCGCGAGGCGTACCGCGAGCGCTGGCGGACTCGATCATCAGCATCCCGGTGGGGGATCAGCACGCGCTGATGGAGGCGCTCGAAGGCCGCGGCGAGGAGCTGGCCTGCGTCCTGTTCGACGCCATGCCCAACCGCGCAGGGTTGGTGCCCGCGACGCCCGAGTTCGTCGGCGTGCTGCGCGAGGAGACGCGCCGGCGCGGCATCTTGCTCATCCACGACGAGATCATCACCTTCCGCGTGGCGCTCGGCGGCCTGCAGAGCGTCTACGGGTTGGAGCCCGACATCACCACGCTGGGCAAGGTGATCGGCGGCGGCCACCCGATCGGCGCCGTGGGCGGTCGCGCCGAGCTGATGGACATCTTCGATCCCCGGTCGCCCGACCATCTCGTCCACGGCGGGACGTTCTCGGCCAACCCCGTGACGATGCGCGCCGGGCTGGCGTCGCTCGAGCTCCTCACCGCCGAGGAGATCGACCGCATCAACGCCCTGGGCGATCGCCTGCGCGAGGAGCTGCTCGCCCAGGGGTGGAAGGTGACCGGTCGCGGCTCGCTGCTGCGGATCCGTTCGAGCGATCCGACCGCGCAGTGGTGGCGACTGTACGAGGCCGGGGTGATGATCGCCGGCAACGGACTGGCCGCGATCTCGACCGCGGTCGACGACGCCGATCTGGACCGAGCCGTCGCGGCCTTCGCCACCGTGAGTCCCGATGCCTGAGCGCGCTGAGGTGTGCATCATCGGGGGTGGCGCCGCGGGGCTGGCCACCGCCGTGCAACTCGGTCTGCGGGGCGTTACCGACGTCATCGTGCTCGAGGCCCGGCACATCGCCGCCGGCTCGCTCCGGCCTATCGGTCGGGATCATCGAGACCCAGTACGTCGAGCCGCTCGACATCGAGCTCCGTGTGCGGGCGATGGACTTCTTCCGCCTCCTCGAGCGCGACCACGGCCTCGACGTGACGCGCAACGGCTACCTGCGTCTGGCCCACAGCGCCGACGCCGAGGCGACCTTCCGGCGCAGCGTCGACATTCAGCGGCAGCTGGGAATCGACGATGCGCGGTGGCTCGACACGGCGGATGTGGGACGTCTCGTCCCGCACATGCGCATCGACGACGTGGACGGTGGGCTGTTGGGGCCGAGCGATGGCTTCATCGACGGTCACCTGTACTGCTCGCTGCTCAGTGAGCTGGCCGCCAACCTGGGTGCGCGGGTGCTCGGCTGGCAGAACCTCACCGCAGCCGAGTTGGGCGGCGATGGGAGGCACTTGCTCCGGACCGACCGCGATGAGTTCAGCTGTCGTTACGTCGTCAACGCCGCCGGCCCGTGGGGCGATCGCGTGGCCAGGCTGCTCGGATACGAGATGCCCCTCGAGCCCCAGCGCCACCAGGCGGTGGTGGTGCACCTGGGGCGCGACCTCGGCTACATGATGCCCTCGGTAATGGACTACACCCCGCACAGCGGCGAGAGCGGCCTGTACTTCCGCCACGAGCGTTCCGGGCAGCTGATCGCCGGGGTCCACTCCGAGGAGGCCACCGAGCCGACGGTCGATCCCGACAGCTTCGCCCGCTCCGCCGATCCCGACTTCCTGGAGGAAGTCGCCCGCCTGCTCAGCGGCAGGCTCCCCTCGCTCGCCGACGCCGGACTCGCCCACGGCTGGGCCGGGGTCTACCCGGTCAGCCCGGACGGCATCCCGCAGGTGGGCCCCGTCGACGATTCGGGGACGGTGATCGCCGCCGGTGGCTGCGGCGGGTCCGGCATCCAACTCTCGCCGGTGATCGGGGAGCTCGTGGCCGACTGGATCACCGCCGGCGAGCCTCGCGCGGTCAGCGACGGCGCGGCACTCGTCCCGCGACGCGCATCGCTGCAGCCGGCCGAGCGCGAATAGGGCCGTCGTAGCTGAAAGACTGACGCCGTGCGATTCGGCGTGTTCTGCGCGAACTACGGCTTCTTCGGCGAGCCGCGCACGCTCATCGACCTGGCGCTGGAGAGCGAGGAGGCCGGCTGGGACGGCTTCTTTCTCTACGACCACATCGTCGTCATCGAGGGCAGGGCGGTGCGCACGGCCGATCCGTGGACGGTCCTGGCCGTGATCGCCGAGCGGACCGAGCTTCACTTCGGCCCCATGATCACGCCGGTGGCGCGCCGGCAGCCGTGGGAGCTCGCGCATCAGACGATCACCCTGAACCGGCTCTCGGGCGGGCGTCTGATCCTCGGCGCCGGCCTGGGCGAACGGCCCGAATACAACGTCTTCGGTCCCTGGCCGGACGTCCCGCGAGGCGAGCGTCTCGACGAGGGCCTCGACCTGGTGCAGCGCCTGTGGGCGGGCGAGAAGGTGAGCCACGACGGGGTCTGGCGCCTGCGCGACGCGGCCATCGCCCCCGGCCCGGTGAGCCCGATCCCGATCTGGGTGGCCGGACGCTACGCCACCTCGCCGCGGCCGGCCCAGCGCGCCGCGCGGTGCCAGGGCTTCTTTCCCATCAACCGGACCTGGGATCTCGACCACATGCTGGCGCCCGACGAATTCGCCGAGATGGTCGCCGCCGTCGGCCACGAGCGTGGCAGCCTCGAGGGGTTCGACCTCGTGACCGCCGGCCTCACCCGTCCCGGCGCCGCCGATCAGCCTCGGCTCGATGCCTTCGCTGCGGCCGGCGCCACCTGGTGGCTCGAGGTGATCGAGCCGCGGCGGGGCCCGTTCGAAGACCTGCGCGAGCGGGTGAAGAACGGTCCGCCGCGGTCGCCATAATTCTCTGAGTTGACTGAGGGCAGAGGGAGCAGTAGCCTAACAAGCGTTAGTTATGACTGACGTCGTTGCCACGCCAGCGCTGGGGGTCACCGAGCAGCGCATACTCGACGCGTCGACGAGGCTGTTCTACGCCCACGGCTACCACGCCACGACGATGCGCGACATCGCCGGCGAGGTTGGCATCAAGGCGGGCAGCCTCTACAACCACTACGGCGGCAAAGAGGAGATCCTGCTGCGGATCTGCATCGAGACGAGCCGGAAGCTCTACGACGGCGCCGTGGCCGTACTCAAGGGTGTCAACGACGTCGAGGAGCAGCTGCGCAAATTCATCATGTGGCACGTGACCTTCCACGCCGAGTATCGCGAGGCGTCGCGGGTCACCGACACTCAGTTGCACTACCTCCAGCCCGACAATCGCCAGGCCGTGATCGAGGTCCGCGACGCGCACGAAAAGCTCCTGCGCGACATCCTTGCCCGTGGCGCCAAGCAGCGGCGTTGGCGCTCGAGCAACCTCCGCGTGATCTCGATCGGCATCGAGACGATGTGCACCGAGGTCGACGGGTGGTTCCGCGCCGACGGGGAGCTGACCTCGGAGCAGATCGCGGTGATCTACACCGATTTCATCCGGCGTGGTCTGGGCGGGCGCTGAACCGGGCTCGCGCCCCGGCCGGTGAGCGCCGACCGGATCAGCGTCGCCGACGGGATCGAGGTCAGCCGTCTGGGGTTCGGCGGCCTGCACCTGTCGGGGCCTGGCTTCTGGGGGCCGCCAGCCGACCCCAGCGCGGCTCGCCGGTTGCTCCACCGAGCGATCGAGCTCGGCGTCGAGTTCATCGATACCGCCGACACCTACGGCGGATCGGAGGAGATGCTGGCCGAGGCGCTGTATCCGTATCCAGCCGAGCTGATCATCGCCACCAAGGGCGGCCTCGACCGCGAGGGCCCCGAGATCGGCGGCTTCACCCACTGGCCGCACAGCGCCCACCCCGAGCAGCTCAGGCGCGCGTGCGAGTCGAGTCTGGAGCGCCTGCGTCTCGACTGCCTGGCTCTTTACCAGCTCCATTCGCCCGATCCCCAGGTGCCCCTCGTCGAGTCGATCGGCGCGCTGAGGGAGCTGCAGGAGGAGGGGAAGATCAGGCACATCGGCGTGTCCAACGTCACCGCGGATGAGCTTGCCATGGCGCGCACGGTGGCCGAGGTGGTGAGCGTCCAGAACAGCTACTCGGTCGGCGACCGCGAGCACGAGGATCTGCTCGCCGTGTGCGAGCGCGAAGGGTTGACGTTCATCCCCTGGTACCCGCTGGGCGGGGGCGAGCGGTCGCGGGCGGACTCGGCGTTGACGGCACTCGCGCGGTCGCGCGATGCGTCGCCGAGTCAGGTGGCGATCGCCTGGCTGCTCCGCCGCTCGCCGCGGATGCTGCCCATCCCCGGGACCACATCGCTGCGCCATCTCGAGGAGAACGTCGCCGCAGCCGCGCTGGCGCTGGATGACGACGAGATGGCGCTCCTCGACGCGGCGCTGTAGCTCGACGCGGCGCTGTAGCTCGCCCGAGGTCGCGTCTCGCCGAGCTTGACTTTGCTCGGGCTCCGGCTATGCTAACAAGCGTTAGTAAGTCAGGCGGACGCACGTCTAGGTGGTCCGGAAGCACAGCGGAGAAGGGACAGAAATGACCGTGCGGCTCACCTACACGAGCGGCTCGTTGAGCACAGAGTTGGACGACGAGTTCGATGGGCAATTGACGGCGGCCACGGAGGGGGACCGAGCGCCCCTGGCCCACCTCATCGACGGCGAGACGGTGGCCGAGGGCGAGGTGTTCGAGCGAGAGAACCCGGCCCAGACCGACGAGGTCGCCAGCCGCGCCCACGCCGCCCCGCAGGCGCTCGTGGAGCGCGCCGTCGCCGCCGCACGCGCGGCGCGGGACGGGTGGCGCCACACGCCCTACCAGGAACGCAACGCCAAGCTGCTGGCCGCCGCCGAGGCGATCGGCGCGCGCCACATCGAGATCGCCGCTGTGATCAGTCTCGAGACCGGCAAGACGCGGGTCGAGGCCATCGCCGAGGTCCAGGAGGGCATCGATCTGATCGAGAAGTACTGCGGCGAGATGGAGCGCAACGCGGGCTTCGAGCAGCCGCTGGACAGCTTCGTCGAGTCCGAACGCAATACGGACGTGCTGCGCCCCTACGGCGTGTTCGGCGTGATCTCGCCCTTCAATTTCCCCTTCGCGCTGACCATCGGGATGACCTCGGCGGCGCTCGCGGCCGGCAACACCGTGGTCCTGAAGCCGTCCGAGGAGGCGCCGTGGAGTGCCGCCCTCGTCGCCGAGGCACTCGAGGCCGTCGCTTTGCCCAAGGGCGTGTTCAACCTCGTCCACGGCGGTCCCGCGGTGGGCGAGATGCTGGTCGGTGCCGCGGTGGATGGCATCGCCTTCACCGGGTCCGCCGCGGTGGGGCGCGAGATCGCGCGGCGCATGCACGACGGGGCCTACGCGCGTCCGGCCCTGACCGAGATGGGCGGTAAGAATCCCACCATCGTCACGACTCACGCCGATCTCGAGAAGGCCGCCGAGGGCGTGGCCCGCGCCGCCTTCGGGCTGTCGGGCCAGAAGTGCAGCGCCTGCTCGCGAGCGATCGTTCTGGAGCCGGTGTATGAGGAGTTCTGCGAGCGCATCGCCGCCTTCGCCGGCTCGCTTCAGGTCGGCGCGCCGGGCGATCACGATGCCTTCCTGGGCCCGGTGATCAACCGCTCGACCGCCCAGCGATTCGAGGACGCCGTGACGGAGGCCAAGGACGCCGGCGCGACGGTGCTGGCGGGCGGCGGCCGACCGAATAGCGACGGTTATTACGTCGAGCCGACCGTGGTGGCCGGTCTGCCGCGCGGGCACGAGCTGACGCGGCGCGAGCTGTTCATGCCCTTTGTCACGGTCGAGCGGGCGGCGTCGCTCGATGAGGCCCTCGCCGAGGCCAACGCGCCGGTCTATGGCCTGACGGCGGGGATCTTCAGCGACGATCAGGCCGAGGCCGACCAGTTCCTCGATCAGATCGAGGCCGGCGTCGTCTACGTCAACCGCTACGCCGGGTCGACCACCGGAGCGTGGCCGGGGACGCAGACGTTCTGCGGATGGAAGTCCAGTGGTTCGACGGGCAAGGGCGGCCTCGGCGCGTACTACGTACCGCAATTCATGCGCGAGCAAAGCCGGACAATCGTCGGCTGAGCGCAAACCGACGCCGAGAGGAGCACAGCCAAATGGCAATCTCGCACGAGCTTGATCGCGGATCACGACCGGCGCCGCGGATGGCGGTGTCACTCGAGGAGTACCAGCAGCGGCTGGCCAAGACGCGTCAATGGATGGCCACCGAGGACCTCGACCTGCTGATCCTGACCCAACCCGAGCACTACAACTGGCTGTCCGGATACGAGCCAACCAGCGTCTTCTACTACCAGGCACTGATCGTCACCGCCGCCGAGGAGCCGCTCACCCTGCTGTGCAACAAGGCCGAGCTGCTGCTCTGCGACGAGACCTGTTGGGTGGAGGACGTGCGCACGCTGTGGACGCACGAGGACCAGGTGGCGCGAACGATGGAGGTGCTGCGCGATCGAGGCCTCGACCATCCCCGCCGGGTGGGCCTGAACCTGTCCAGCTACCACCTCAAGGCGCGCTACGCGTTCGAGCTCGAGGCGGCCCTGGATGGCGCCGAGCTGGTCGATGTCTGCGTCGGGATGGACGACCTTCGCCTGATCAAGAGCCCGGCCGAAATCGAGTACCTCAGGCGGGCCGCCCACGTAGCCGACCTCGCCGTCACCGCCGGCATCAACGCGACCCGCGAGGGAGTGACGGACCGCGACGTGATGGCCGCCGTGCAGCACGCCGTGTCGCTCAACGGCGGCGAGTTCCCGGCCTACCCGACGCTGGTCGATGCCCGCGGCACGCTGCACGGCACGCCGATCGGGAAGATCCTCGGCAGGGGCGACACCGTCTACATCGAGGTCAGCGGCGTGGTGCGGCGCTACCACTGCAACATCTCCCGCACGATCGTGGTGGGGGAGCCCTCCAAGGAGGTGCGCGAGTTGTATGTCCTGGTCAAGGACGCGCTCGACCGCGCCACCGCGGCGATGGTGCCGGGTACCCCGGTGAGCGAGATCGTCGACCTCGTGGCCGAATGCCAGCGAGGCCATGAGGTGAACACGTGGGGGCGGTTCGGCTTCAGCATGGAGATCGCCTACCCGCCGATCTGGATCGGTGCCCTCAGCCTGATGAAGGGCGATCCGCACGTCATCGAGGCGGGCATGGTGATCACGATGGAGCCCGGTCTGTCATATGCCGACGGCGCCACGATGATGATCGGCAATAACGTGCTGATCACCGAGCACGGTCCCGAGGTGCTCAACAACGTGGCCAGCGAGTTGTTCATCAAGTAGGAGGGTTGCCTTGCCGCAGCTGGACTTCGTTCACGACTTTGTTGGTCCGATCAGCTTCTTCCGATCTCCGGTCGCGGCTCCAGACGAGGTGCCCGCGGGGTCGGTCGCCGTCCTCGGCGTGCCGATCGACTCCTGGGTGCTCAGCCACAACGGGCAGCGCTACGGCCCACGCTCGGCGCGCGAGGCGTCGCTCTACCTGGCCGGCTACTACGGCCTGCAGCCCGAACCGATCGGCTACGTCAACGCGCTGACCGGCGACGTATGGACGATCCCGTCCGAGCCGAGGCTGTTCGACGTCGGCGATGTCCGCGTCCACCAGGCCGATGTCCAGGCGCAGATCCAGGCGATCGTCGATCCGGTCGCCGCCATCACCGAGCGCGGCGCCATGCCGGTGCTGCTCGGCGGCGATCATTTCATTCCCTATCCCGGCTTCCTCGGCTTCGTGCAGGGGCTGCGCGCGCGCAAGCCCGACGCCAAGGTGGGCGTGCTCATCATCGACGGTCACTTCGATCTGTGGGATGAGTTCAAGGACCTCGGGCGCCTCAACCACGGGACGTTCGCGCGCCGAATCGCCGAGCACGAGGCGGTCGGCAACATGGCCTGGTGGGGCCTCAACGGGATCAACATCCTGCAGCCCGATCAGCTCGAGCTGTGCCGCGATCGCGGGTTTGTCGGCTACACGGTGCGGAGCATCCACAAGCGTGGCCTGGAGACGACGCTGACCGAGGCCATCGAGCGGACCTGCGAGGGCGCCGACGCGCTCTACGTGACCTTCGACATCGACGCCACCGACGGCGCCTACGCGCCGGGGACCAACAGCATGGTGTTCGGCGGCCTGACCTCGGGCGAGATCCTCGACGCGCTGGCCATCGTCGGCCAGTGCGAGAAGCTCGGGGCCTTCGACGTCGCCGAGATCCTGCCGCGCTACGACTCGGGCGCGGGACGGACCGCGCGCCTGGCCGCGCACGCCGTGCTCTCGGTGGTGGGCGATCGCGTGCTCGACGTCGAGCCGCGCTACGACCGCGCCACGATGGACGCGGTGTTGCCCTAGTCAGTTTCTCGCGCGCTCCTGCTCGATCGCCGATGCCATGCCGCTGACGATCGCCTCCGTGCTGCGCTGGCCCAGCTCGGCAGTCATCCCACGGGAATCGAGGATCGCGCCCGTCGAGGGGACGGCGTCGACCGGGGTCGGGAGCACGTCGTAGGGCCGGGGCACGAACGCCACCGGCGCCGGCGGCTCGCCCACCAGCGTGGGAGCGAGGTGGAGCATCATCGCCGTCTCCAGGCGCCCGGCGTGATCGTCGGCCCAGGAGGGTTCCATGTCGGGGAAGAGCTCTCCCTCGAGGTCCTTGGTGAGGTAGTCCCACGGAGCGTCGAAGAGCTGAATCTTGGCGCCGGGGATCTCGTTCGCCGGCCCCCGCAGGGCGTCCCACAGCGCCGCTCCGTTCTCCATGTGCCACGAGAGCACCACGAGCCAGCGGCAGCCGGCCAGAAGCGCCCCGCGGGCCAGACCCTCGATGGCGGCGATCAGCGTCGTCAGCGGTAGGTCGGGAACTGCAAACACGTCGCCACCGCCCGAGCGCGGCCGCGATGGCGCTCCAAAGGGAAGCGTCGGCAGGGCCAGCGAACCCGACCGCTCGGCCACGCCGGTGGCCAGCGCCTCGGCGATGAACGCGTCGGTGCTGAGGGGCAGGTGCGGCCCGTGCTGCTCGAACGAGCCGACGGACAGGATCAGCGGCGTGCCCTGCTCGAGGCGGGCGTGGAGGTCCGGCCACGGCAGGTCGGCGGCGCGGTGGGTGTGATCGGGGGGCGTGGCGTTGACTCCGGGTCGAGGGTGGGCGCCGTCGGGCGGTCGGGCGGTCGGCGGGCGGTCGGGTGGCTACTGGGCGGTGCGCATCCTACCACCGTAACTAACGGACGTTAGTTCGAGGTGGGATGGGGGGTGGCGGGTGGTGGGGGGCCGTAAGCGTCCGTTTTGCCGCAGGGGGCGAGACGACTGCGACGTTTACGGCCACGAAGGAGGCCGCCGCCCGAACCGGCGACGTTGTGAGCAACTGAGCCGGAGGGACGACTCTCGAGCTCGAGCCGGGCAGAAAACCGCGCCCCAGAACGGGAGCTGGTCAGTCGATGGGAGATACGAACGAGCGTGGGCCGGGTTCGCCGGCACGGACCTGGACAACGTGACAAGACCCGCGGGGCGCGCCAGCCGCGTGGACATAAGCATGCCCCACCTGCTTATGTAGCCAAGGTGCGGGCGCCTCGGGAGGTTTGCCACGTTTTACAGGGGGACAGCACGCCCGAGGCCGAGAAAAGTGACAAAGCCGCCGCCACCTCTGGAACAAACGACCGAAACTCGCGCTCAGGCCGAGAAAAGTGACAAAGCGGCCGCGACCGCTGCGACAAACGACCGAAACTCGCGCTCAGGCCGAGAAAAGTGACAAAGCCGCCGCGAGCGCTGCGACAAACGACCGAAACTCGGGCTCAGGCCGAGGAACGTGCCGGGCCCGTGCGGGTGCCAGTGCCAGCGACCTTGTCACGATTCTCCGCGGGTGTGCGACCGACCCACGCGCTCGTGCCGACCCGAATGCCCACCCCGGGCATCACGGCTAACGGAAAACATGGCCGGTTTGCTGACCACCCCCGTCGCACCCTCCCAGAGCGCCGCGAGCCCTTGCGAGCTGATCACAACGAACCGCCGCCTCGGGATCCTTGTGCGACAGCCTCGAATGCCGCCGCACAAGCCTCTCACCTGTTCCCCAGCCGCCGTTCCGGACGCGGGCATCGACCTGGGCGGCTGACCCGAACGCGAGCCCGCTAGACCCCCGCCGCAGCGACCGCGTCGGCGGGGTTGGGGTAGTGGACCAGCTCGACGAGCTCGCCGAGGGGGCCACGCCGGCGAGTCTGGCGCACGAAATCGAGCGCTTGCTGGCGGTTGTGGCACGCGCCGGCGGCATTCGGGTCGCCGCCGTGCCACCTCACTTCGGGATCGAGCAGCTCGGCGATGGTGTCGAGATCGCCTCCGAGCACGGCCTCATACCCGCGCCGGGCCAGCTCGATGTTGCTTTGGGTCATGTCTCAAATCGTCCCACCGCGCTACATGACCATCGTGGGGCCGTCGTCGGGCTCGTCGTCGCGATCGGCGGGCGTCGCCCCGCCGGGGACGACGGAGCCCGTGCCGCTTTGGGCGGGGCCGGATGTCTCGTCGCGGTCGGCGTCGGCATCGGCATCGGTGGCGGCCTTCATCTCCTCCTGGGACGCCGCCGCCGTCGCCACATCGCGCGGGTAGGTGCTCCGGGCTCGGAGCAGGAAGATGCCCGCGGCGGCCAGCGAGCTCAGCAGCAGCACGAAGCTGATCTCGAGCCCGCGCGCTTCGCTGGGCGAGATCAGGCCGGCGTGGGTGCCGACCGGCGTCTGCGCAGGGGCGATGCCGGCAATCAGCTCGGAGAGGCCGCCAAACAGCAACGGCGCCAGCGCCTGGGCGAGGGAGCGCAGGAACGTCCGCGCGCTCTCGGCTCGGCCCCACAGCCCCGAGGGCATGATGTCGAGGCGGGCCGCGTCGAGGCCCGGGTTTGCGGCCGAGAGCAGGGCGGCGCCCGCGACGTCGAACCACAGAGCCGGCGTCAGCGACGTGGAGATGAACCCCGGCAGGAGGAGGACGACCGCGCCCAGATAGCACACGGCGGGCACGTAGATGCGCGCCTCGAGCACACCGCGGCGCAACAGCGCGTCCGTCACTCGCCCGCCGACGATCGTCCCGACCAGTGCCCCGAGCACCAACATGGCCAGCACCAGCTCGGCCGTGGCCTGCCCGGCGTGGTAGTGGCCGCGCACGAACAACAGGGCGAAGATCTGGAGTCCGGAGAAGAAGAAGTAGCCGAGCGCCGACCCGATGATCAGCAGCAGGTTGGTCGGCACCTTCAGCGTGTAGATGATGGCCCTGGTCAGGCTCATCTTGTTCGGGTCCTCTTTGAGGACCATGTCGGGATCGGGGCTGACCCCGCGCTGGCGGACCGCCTCGTGGGCGATCTCGTCCGGCTCCGCCTGCTCGTCATCCGGCTTGGCCGCCGCCGGGGTGCGCGAACGCGAGGCGGCAACGGCTTCGCCCAGGTCGACGACACCGGGCTCGAGTCGACTCTGGCCGCCGCGCAGTGGCTCGGGCACGGTGCGCCACAGCTCGCGGGCGAGAAAGAAGCCGGGTATCGCGAGGAGCAGGAAGGAGACGCGCCACGAGATCACGCTCGCCACCGAGCCGCTGATGATGAATCCCGCCGCCGTTCCCGCGATCTCGCCGCCGAGGATGTAGGCATAGATGCGGCCGCGCTCACGCGCGGGGAAGTAATCGCCGGTCAGCGAGGCGATTGCGGGCCCGGCGGTCGCCGTTACGGCGCCGAGTGCCAGCCGGGTCAGGAGCAGATGCGAGTAGTTGGCCGAGAACGCGCTGAGGAGCGAGGCCACGCTCCACAGGACGATGCTGGCCGACAGCATCGGGATCCGCTTGTAACGGTCGACCAGCATGCCGACGGGGAGCACGAAGATGGCACCGACCAGCAGCGCGACCGAACTGAGCAGACCGACCTTGGTATTGCCGATGTGGAGCGCGTGCTCGAGCTGGGGGGCGACCGCGCCAACGGTGGCGTTGTCCGCGCCGTTGAGGGCCAGGACCCCGCCGAACAGCAGGATCACGCGGGCGCGCGCGGGACCGCCGGTGGCCGAAACGTACTGTCCGCGCGCCATTCGCCCGCCCCAGCGGGCCAGGCGCGCGGTCTGCCGCCCCGCTCCGGCAGCGAGATCGCGGCCCGTCCGGCCGCGTGCGCTTGGGTCGCCTACACCTGACATTCGGGGCACCAGTACGTCGTTCTTCCCCCGATTGTGTCCCGCGCGAGCACGGCGCCGTCGCGCGGGCAGGTCCCGTCGCGGCCGCGCGCCTGGATGAAGGCGCCGGTGTGCGCGCCGCCCTTGCGGATGGCCGACCGAACGGCGGAGCGGATCTCGCGGCGGAGGCGATCGAGGTCGGCGGTGTCGAGGTCGGACACCGGGCGCGCGGGAGCGATCCGTGCCTGCCACAGGCCCTGGTCGGCGAGCAGGTTGCCGACGCCAGAGATGGCGCTCTGATCGAGCAGCCTGGCCTTCACGGGAGCTCGGCCCCTGCCGATCAAGCGGCGAAAGGTATCGCGATCGACCTCGGCCGCGTCGGGCCCGACATGGCTGAAGTCGGGATTGAGGATCGCCCGTCCCAGCCGGCGTTTGTCCCTGAGCACGAATCGTCCGCCGTCCTCGAAGGCGACCGTGAAGCGATCCCAGTGTGAGGGAGATTCGGGATCCACGATGATCGAGCCGGCCATGCCGAGGTGCAGGCCGAGCGTGGGGCCGTCGTCGGTCTGCATCCACAGAAACTTCCCCCGCCGGTGGGCTGCTACAAACTCATGTCCGACCAGCGCATCAGAGATCTCGCCCGGCGCATGGGGCCGGCTGACGTAGGTGTCGCGGTCATCCACGGCGGCGATTCGTCGGCCCAGCGCGGCGCGTAGCGCCTGGCGGGCTCGCTCAGCCTCGGGCAGTTCGGGCATAGGTCGAGCCTAGACTGGAAGGATGGCGCGCGACGACCGACCACCCCCGCCCCGACCGTTCACGGGGATGGTCCTCGACCGCGCGACCGAGGAACGTAAGGACCCCGATGTGATCGAGCGGCTGCGCGAGGATCCTGCCGCCCGGTCGGTCATCGCGAGCGCGGACGGCGTCGCGATTCGCGACGGTCAGCTCGTGCGAACGCCCGAACGCCCGGTCGCGCCGATTCTCCTCGGGCTCGACGACGGCCACGGCGTTTTCGCCCTCGACCTCGAGGCGCTCACGGAAGCCGAGCGTGCTCGCATCGTGGACGGCGCGCGCCTGATCTCACTCCGCGAGGCCGGGGTCACGCTCCCGCCACCCGAGGCCGGCCTCGCGGCCTACACGACCGCGCTGCTCAACTGGCACCGCCGGCACCGCTTCTGCGCCAACTGCGGCGCCGAGTCAGAGATCGTCGAGGGTGGCTACTCGCGCCACTGCCCGCGCTGCGGCGCGACGCACTTCCCGCGCACCGATCCGGTCGTGATCATGACGGTCGAACACGAGGACCGGCTGCTCATGGGGCGCCGGGCCGGCTGGGCAGCCGGGCGCTTCTCGGTTCTGGCCGGGTTCATCTCGCCGGGCGAGTCGGCCGAGGAGGCCGTCGTCCGCGAGGTCCAGGAGGAGTCGGGCATCGTCGTGCGCGAGCCGGTCTACGTCAGCTCGCAGCCGTGGCCGTTTCCGGCTTCGCTGATGCTCGGGTTCGAGGCGGTGTCGGATGGGGGCGAGCCGGTGGCGCAGGATGGCGAGCTCGAGGAGGTGGCGTGGTTCGATCTCGAGGCTGTCCGCGCCGCGGAGCGCGATGGCAATCCCACGCTGGCGCTGCCTCCGTCCGTCTCGATCGCGCGCTTTCTCATCGACCGGTGGGTCGAGCGCCTCACCGGCTAGGGGTAGTCGAACTTGGGTGCGAGCGGCCCGAACTCGGCGCTCGGCGAGGCGGCGCGGGCGAGCGGTAGCTTGATCCAGTAGTCGAGCGCCGAGGTGTTGCCGGCCCAGTCCCACGCGTACACGGTCAAGCGGTAGCGCCCGGCGTGGAGACTTCCGAGCGGGAGCGGTGGAGTCAGCCCGCCGGCCAGCCAATACACCCAGTTCGGGATGCATCTGACCTGGGTGAAGAAACAGGCAAAGCCGGGATTCGAGGCTCCGGGCGCGAAGATCACCGGCCTCAGGCCGGGTGGGTAGTTCTGAGACCCGCGCATCGCCCACTCGAGTCCGGTCAGGGCATGGCCGTGGACGTTGTAAAGCCGCCAGGCCACGGACGACGGTGCCAGCACCGGAGTCTCGTAGTGCGCCTTCTGGACGACGCTCTGAGGGTCGAACGCCCCGACGATCACGCGGCCATCGCCGAACACCCGCGGCGTGCCGATCGTTGGCGGCTCGGAGTCGTGGTATGGGTGCAGGCTGCCACCCGGCCGCAGGGGGTTGAGGTAATCCGAGGTCGACCCCTCCGATAACGCCACGTGTCCAAAGCCGTACAGGACCCGGCCGATCACCGTCTTGTAGGCGACCACGTACTGCCCGTCGCGGACGGTGGGGTTGATGTGCCAGTAGAAGAACCGCCCGACGTCGACGTTGACGTCCCCAGTACCGGGATAACGGATCGTGGCGTACCCGGACTCGAGCGCGTAGACCTTCTGGAAATTGTGGGCTTCGATGTCGACGGCGACATGGAAGTTGGCCGGCCGGAGCTCGTTGATGCCCGCCCGTATGGCGTGCTGGCGATGGAACGGCTTCAGCGGCCAGCCGGGACGGGTTCCCGGTGCCGTGCAACCCACGGAGCACGGCCGCCCATCGGCCCAGAAGGGCACCAGATGATCGCCCCGGGCGGTCGGACGTTGCTGGCGCGAAATGGCAAACGGCCAGATATCGAGGCGGAGCCCATGGCGTCCCGAGATCGCCGTGTAGGTGACGCGCGAGTTGATCCGGAGCGCCTCGTCGCTGGCCCGCGCGGCGACGATCAGCTTGTCGAGCGTCCAGGCGTGGGTGGAGCGCGCCTCGGGGTTGCGGCTGACGATGAAGTGGGTGTCGGGTCGCAGTGGCCGTGGCGAGCATCTCCGGACTGAGCACGAGCGCTCGTCGCGAATGTGGACCTGCCCGCACCTGGACCCGGCCGGACTCGAGTGTCACGGCCAGGACGGCTGGCTTTCGCCGCCGCGGGCGTGCGTTCAGCAACACCCGACGGCACTCCAACGCCAGCCGCGCGTGCGGAACGCGGTACCGATTGCCGGCGAGCGAAAACGTAAGGCGGCCGGGGGCGGAAACGCGAATGTGGTCGCCGGCCTGCAGAAACAGCTTGCGGTGTTGGCCGCGCGCCGGCGGGCGCAGCCGGTGCCCGTCACGGACGACGATCACATGCGCGGGAATGCGCGGCACTGGAACGTGGGTCGTGCACGCGGCGATCACGCGCGCGCCGCGG
Source organism: uncultured Solirubrobacterales bacterium (assembly GCA_963734775.1). Taxonomy (GTDB): domain Bacteria; phylum Actinomycetota; class Thermoleophilia; order Solirubrobacterales; family Solirubrobacteraceae; genus Palsa-465. Next base: position 212,839 of record CAVTJE010000017.1, on the reverse strand, counting down.
CTGGATCGTGCCTACTTCGTGCCCAGGCGAAGCGACTGCACCCCATGGCCGGGGAGTCTAGGCCCTGCGTAGCTCGCGCCGGGGACGTGAATCAGCGGATAGGACGGCCCCGTCACCTGGTAGACGGCGTTGCGGACGAGCATCAGGGCGTAGGCCGGCCAGTAGTGCGCGGTCGGCGGTGCGCCGGGGCGGCAGGGTCCGCCCGATCCGCCCGGGTTCGAGAACCACAGGAACCCATCGGCCCACTTGTAGCCGGTGTTGACACTCAGCGGACCCAAGCCCCGGCCCGGCGGGTTGCAGAGGACCTCGTTGCCCTGCTGCGCGGGGTTTGGCGGAACGAGGGGCCCACGTCCGTTCTCGCCGGTGTTGACGACGAAGTGCACCCCTCCGAGAGCTCGGGCGATGCGCTGACCGTAGTAGAGCTCCTTCGTGGTCCAATCGAAGTGGGTGGCGTTGACGAAGAAGCCCTGCGCTTGGTGGACGCCCGCCTTGCCGAGCAGCTTGACCTCCGCGTGCCACGGCGCGGCGTCCGCGGCGCCGGCGTCGAGGTACAGGACGAGGTGCGGATCCTGCTCGAGTCGGGCGATCGCCGGGCGCAGTTCCTCCTGCAGGCGGATGTACCGTTGGCGCGGAGTCAGGCAACCGGTGGTGATCAGCGAGTCGATCTCGAAGAACATGACCACACGGAAGTTGCCGATCCCCTTGGCCAGGTGGTCGATCCAGCGGAGGTAGCGCTTGGCGAAGCCGGGCGTTTCGGTTCTCCCGCACCCGCCGTGGACCAAGGAATAGGTCGACAGCTGAACGACGGTCCCGGGCTGGACGGCCTGGGTCCACTCGAGGTAGCTGGACACGAGCTTGGTCGGGTTGGGCTCGTTCCAGAACCAGAAGCGACGGGCACCGGGAGCTTCGGCGATTACCGATAGGGCCTTGGCCCAGGCGGGATGCTTCCAGCGGATGTGGTTGGCGGCGCTTCCCGCTGGCGAATGCGACCCCGCCACATAGAACTTCGCGTACTGAAGCGGATCGCCGTTGGTTGGGGCTGGGTCGGTGTCGAGCGGGTTGGTGGGATCTCGACTCTCCAGCGCGTCATCGCGCAGAATGTAGATGTTGTCCTGGTGCGGGGCGACCATCTTCTGCGGATAGGACCCGTACATGTAGGCCACGGCGCGCAGGGTCGGTCCCTTGATTCCGCGATCGTAGATGTGAACCCTGAATGTGTATGTGCTCTGCCCGGGAGCGAAGTGCGCCATCGAGTTGGGGATGGCGTCGAAGTCCTTGCCGTTGAGCGCCGAGGCCTGCCGAACGCCGTAGCGGATCCATTCGTCGACCGTGGGATTGGTACGCCGGATCGTGACGTTCAGGTAGCCCTGGTTCTCGTGGGCCCAGTACGCGTGCGCGCTGAAACTGACGCGCCCGCGGACGTGAGTTGCGCCGAGTGCCGGGCTCGCGGTGAGTAGGTAGGCGGCCAACAGGGCCAGGATGCAGGTGATCTTGCGCATGTGGGTCTGGCGCCGCAGACTCACAACGCGCCGTATCGTTCTCGTCGCTCTGAGAAGGCGAGTCGAGCGCCGCGGCCTGCTGGCAGGGGGATCGTTCTGCTAGTTCGATCGGCGCACCGGCGATTACCTGAAGGGCGCTGCGGCCGACCTCATACGTGTGTCCACGCGATCGGGCGCCGAGGCTCACCGAACGCCCGCGGGGCCGCCGGCGGACTTCGTCAGGCGATCAGTTGGCGCAGTGCACGCCGTCAGCCGCGCGGTTGCCGGCGAGGCATGGCAGCACGGTGGGCGGCCGCCAGCTGCGGCCGCTGAGGATTCCGGCGACGTCGACCGGCTTGTACAGGCGCATGATCAGTCGGAATGCCGCTGACGAGGGCGCCGGGAGCCAGTTGCGGCGTGCCAGCGCCGAACTCGGCCGGGCATGCTGGATGTAGATGTCGAGCGAGCCATCGGGGTTGTAGTGCACGCTCGAGCGGTTGTTGATCAGGTACACGTGCGCCGCATTGGGAACCAGGAACCCGTGCGAGTCGTACAGCGTCATCGACCAGAACGACCTGACCGGGAAGGGGAGGTCGGTGGCCGGGAAGTGGGCCACGTAGCGGTTGGCGCCGGTGAGCGGCTGAAGGTTGTGGTCGGTGACCGTGAACGGATAGATGGCCAGCTTCGACACCGGCGCGCCGAGGCCGATGTAATCGACCAGGGCGCGAGTCTCGTAATCGGTGCCGTAGCGGCCGGTGCGGGCCACGAGCCAGCCGTTGTCCTTCGGCGCATCCTTGAGGAAGGTCGTCTGGACGTCGGCCTTCACCTGCTTGGCGCCGGCGGCCACGGCGTCGCGCAGGCCCCGACGCGTCGCGGCGTCGAGCTTGGCGTCGGCGCTGGGGTGGAGCCCCGGCCCGATGCCGACCGTGGCCAGCTGACGGAGAAGCGGCCGGTCGCGGGCCGGCGGGGGGAACTTCTTCAGCTGATCGCCGAGGGCAGCGAAGAAGGCCAGGGGATTCTCACCCGTTTGTGTGCCGGGAATCGTGTACTGCCGCGACTGCCTGTCGATGTGCTCGGGACGGCGGGGCTTGTAATTGGTTCCCCACTTATCGAGCGGTGTGAGCGAGTACTTGTTCTGGATCCTGACCACGTTCGGCGTATCGGCGGCGTTCTTGATGTACGTGCGCCCGATCACCCACACCCGCGTGTACGGAGAGTTGATCCGGCGCACACCGTGGGGCAGACGGCCGTGCCATCCCGGGGGGACGATCGCGTAGTCCCCGTGTCGGTAGCCGACGGATCCGATGGCGGCGAAGTTGTTCGTGTAGGGATCGACGAGTTCGAAGACGACGAACCGGTGCCGGACCACCGGCATGTGCGCGACGATCGGCTGACGGGTGAGGTCGAGCCACGCCATCGAGTAGAGCGTGTCGTGGTTGGGGGCGACGACGGTCTTGTCCGACGGCATGGCCAGCCGGCGGACATTGGAGAACTGGTTGACCGGGCCGCCGCCCTTGCCGTCGGGGACGTTGACGCTCGTGCTGGTCAGGAACACCCGGTTGGTGTCGAGCAGCGGGATCCCATACACGTACGCCCTGATGCCGAGGTTCAGGGCCCGGTCGTATTCGGACTGCGCGCTGCTCGGGGGACCGGCCGCGGCAGCCACGGTGCGAGCGCTGGCCGCCGGCAGTAGATGCAGCGCACCGGTCACCGCCGCCAGCCCGATCAGTCCGGCCAGCCGCGCTCTCATGCCGGAGCCTCGCTCGGCCGCCGCTTGATCGGCGGTCCGGCCGCCCGCAGCCAGATCGTCTGGAGCGTGTCCAGGGCCACGGCCGGGTCACCGCCCGGCGCGTGACCGAATTCCTCGAGCAGATACGCCTCGTTCATCAGCGTCAGCGCGCGGGCCAGCGGGCGGGTGTGGGAGACCTGCACCTGACCATTCTCGACGAGGCGATCGAACGTCTCAGCGGTCATGTCGATGAACGTGTCGACGGAGGCGCGGTAGGCGCGCTCGATCTGGGCATCGGTGGCCGCCGCCTCGGCGATCGCTCGCACCAGGGGTCCATGCTGGACAAAGAAGTCGACGATGCCGGCCAGGCCCACGAGGGCCGCCGTGGGATAGTCGACGCCGGCGGTGCGGACCCAACGTTCGCCGACGGCATACAGCTCACGACCGACGTCGGCGAACAGGCGCAGGACGAGGTCGGTGACGTCGTCGAAGTGGCGATAGAAGGCCGTACGGGTCAGGCCCGTCTGGGCCATGACGGTCTCCACCGACAGCTCGCGGTAGGGGCCCTCGCGGAGGAGTCGATCTGCCGCGAGCAGGATCTCGCGACGAGTGCTCTCGCGCTGTTCTCGGTGGCGTACACGCTGTGCTGCAGAGCTCACGGGTCTGGATCATAGCGCTGTGTGACGGCTTGTTTGACAACGTGTCATCAGGTGATATAACCCGGTGTCGTGCGGTCAGACAGGGTGTCACTGAATCTCCTCGGCGCGCTGGTGGCTGCGTCGGCGTTGCTGGTGCCTGCCTCCGGGGCGCTGGCGGCCTCGCGCGGCCTCGCCGCGAGCCCGGTGGCGATCAGCCCGGCTCCGGGGACCCCCGATGCCTCGCCGACTACACAGATAAGCATCCTTGGCATCGCGCCCGACCAGCTGCGGTCGGTGCGCGTTGACGGCACGGTGAGTGGTCTTCACAGGGGCGCGTTCCATGCCTACAGCGGCCGGCGCGGAGCGAGCTTCGTTCCGAGCCGGCCGCTGGTAGGTGGCGAGCACGTCTCGGTGGTCGTCCGCTTCGCACATCGCAGCCCGCGGAAGTTCTCGTTCGCGGTTGCGCGCCTGGCGACAGTCCCGCCCGTGCTCGACATTCCCAAGCTCCAGCCGTCCAAGCTCGACCATTTCGTCAGCGCCTCGGGGCTGCTGGCGCCGCGCATCTTCGTGCGCAAGGGGTCGACGCCCGGTGACATCTTCCTCACTCCGCTGCCCTCGCCGGAGATTCATCCGGAGAGCAACAACGCTCTGACCGTCAACCCGGTGGGCCCGGGCGGTCCGATGATCATCGACGGTCACGGCCGCCTCGTGTGGTTCAAGCAGCTCGCCCCCCCCGATGTGGCCACCAACCTCGACATCCAGCGCTACAACGGCCACCGAGTCCTGACCTGGTGGCAGGGCAAGGTCACTGCCGCCGCGTTCGGCCTGGGCGAAGGCGTGATCGCCAACAGCCACTACCGCACGGTGAAGGTCGTGCATGTCGGCAACGGCTACGACGCCGACCTGCACGAGTTCCGCCTGGAGCCGGGAGGCGACGCGCTGTTCACGGTCAACTCGCTGGTGATGATGCACCTACCGGGCACCACGCCCGGGGCGCTGTCGCCGGTGCTCGACTCGATCCTCCAGGAGGTCGACGTCCGCACGGGTCTCGTCATGTGGGAATGGCATGCGCTCGGTCACATCCCGCTGGCGGACTCCTACGCGACCGCGGCGACAAGCGCCTACTTCGACGCCTACCACATGAACTCGATCGAGCCGCTGCCGCATGACCGACTCCTGGTCTCGGCGCGCGACACCTCGGCGATCTACGAGATCGACCGAGCCACGGGCCGGATCATCTGGACACTCGGCGGCAAGGCCTCGAGCTTCCACATGCAGCGCGGGGCCCGCTTCTTCTTCCAGCACGACGCCGTGATGCTCCCGGGCAACCGGGTCAGCCTGTTCGACGATGAGGCCGGCCCGCCGATCAAGGAGCCGTCATCCCGCGGTCTGATCCTCGCATTCGACCTGCGCCATCACCGGGCCAGCGTCGCGCACTCCTACCGCAGGCCAGCCGGCGGGCTGGCCAACAGCGAAGGCAGCTTCCAGACACTGCCCGGAGGCAATCGGTTCGTCGGCTTCGGTTCTGCCGGCTTCTTCTCCGAGTTCTCGTCCTCGGGCGCGCTGCTGTTCGATGCACGTCTCCCGGTCGACGATGGCAGCTACCGCCAGTTCACCTATCCCTGGAGCGCCACTCCGGCGACGCGGCCGAGCGTGGCGGCGCGGAGCGCAACCGCCGGGCGAGTGGCGGTGTACGCGAGCTGGAACGGCGCCACGACCGTGGCCCGCTGGCAGGTTCTAGCCGGGACGGGCACCGGTGCGCTGAAGCCGGTCGGATCGGCCGCCGACCGCGGCTTTGAGACCCGGATCGAGGTCCGCAGCTCAGCCACGAGGTTCGCCGTACGGGCGCTGAACGCGCATGCGAAGGTCCTGGCGACCTCGGCCGCTGCGGCGCCTTCGTGAGATCAGCGCTGCGGATCGCCGTCGTGGCCGGCGCTGCACTCGCGGCGTGGGCGTCGACCGCACAGGCGGCGACCGGCATCCACAAGATCCGCCACGTGATCGTGATCATGCAGGAGAACCGCTCGTTCGATAACTACTTCGGCACATTTCCGGGGGCCGACGGCATCCCCATGAAGCACGGCAAGCCGACCGTGTGCGAACCCGACCCGCTGCGGCACCGGTGCATGCGCCCGTACCACGACACTCACGACGTCGACTACGGGGGCCCGCACGACGCGGTTGCGTTCAAGACCGACTACGACGACGGAAAGATGGACGGTTTCATCCGCGCCCGCGAGAGCTGCAAGAACCCGCTCGATCCCAAGGACTGCATCCCGAACCTGCCGCCCGACATGATGGGCTACCACGACCAGCACGAGATCCCCAACTACTGGACCTACGCAAAGGATTTCGTCCTCCAGGACCACATGTTCGAGTCCAACGCGTCCTGGAGCCTGCCGGCCCACTTGTACCTCGTCTCGGAGTGGTCGGCCATGTGCATCCACCCGGGCGAGCCATCGAGTTGCACGAGCAACATCGAGCTGCCAGGACTGCCGACCGACATCGGACCACCGCACGACAGCGCCCCGCCCGACTTCGCCTGGACCGACCTCACCTACCTCTTCTACCACCACCACGTCAGCTGGGCCTACTACCTCAAGAAGGGTCCCGAGCCCGACTGCGAATCCGCCCAGATGTTCTGCACCTACCAGGACCAGAGTCCGCGGACGCCGGGGATCTGGAATCCGCTGCCGAGCTTCGACACCGTGCGCCAGGATCACCAGCTCGGCAACGTCCGGGATACGAGCGCCTTCTTCACCGCCCTGCGCAAGAACCGTCTGCCCGCAGTGTCCTGGGTCGTGCCCAGCGGAACCGTCAGCGAGCATCCAACCTCGTCGATCCGCAAGGGACAGGCGTACGTCACGGGCCTGATCAACGCGATCGGACGCAGCCGCGAGTGGAAGAGCACGGCCATCTTCCTCGCCTGGGACGACTGGGGAGGGTTCTACGACAACGTCCACCCGCCCGTGGTCGACGAGAACGGCTATGGCTTCCGCGTGCCCGGCATGGTCATCAGCCCCTACGCCCGGCGGCATTTCATCGACCACCAGCGCCTGAGCTTCGATGCCTTCGCGAAGTTCATCGAGGATGACTTCCTGCGCGGACGGCGGCTCAACCCGAAGACCGACGGACGGTGGGATCCGCGGCCCGATGTGCGCGAGAACGCGCCCGGCTTGGGTGATCTCCAGCGTGACTTCAACTTCAAGCAGTCGCCCCGCCCGCCGGTGATTCTGTCGACCCATCCACACATGCACGGTTGAGCCAGATGAGCATCGAGCCGACGCCCGAACAGTTCACCCGCCTGGCCGAGGCGGACGACGACGGTCCGATCATGATGCTGAACCTGCTGCGCTTCAAGGAGCGTGCCGACGGAGTCGATGCCGCCGACGGCATCACCGGAGCCGAGGCGTACGCGAGATACGGCGCCGCCGTGGCGCCGTTCCTCGAACGCGCCGGTGGCCGCCTGGTCGTGGCCATGGCGGCCAGCGAGTCGGTGATCGGTCCCTACGAGGGCGAATGGGACATGGTGCTCGTGGCCGAGTACCCCTCCCGGCGCGCGTTCCTGAAGATGACCACCGATGCCGACTACCTGGCCATCCACCAGCACCGCGCCGCGGCGCTCGCCGATTCGCGGCTGATCGCCTGCAAGTCGGTCGTCGTTTGACGCAGCCTGCTGCGCTGTGGCCCAGCCCGTGGCCCGCCGAGGACGGCGGGCCGCTTCGCCAGCAGGCACCACAGTCGGGGCCCGGACTGGGTATCTCGCCCGGTAAGACGTTGCGGTTGGCCGCGGTGCGCGACGCCTTTGCGACCACGATGGTGATTCTCCGCGAGCCGGGCGAGGTGTTCGTGCTGCGCCACACGATGGGCAGCCGCGCGCTGCGCGACCCGAGCTCGTCGTGGATCGAGCGGATCGATCCGCGAACGCTGGCGGTTCTGGCGCGCTCGCCGGAGCTGCCCGGCGGGCCGTTCTGGCCCGGCGGCGTGGCCGCTCACGCAAACGGTTCCCTCCACGTCGTCCACGGGCGCTACTGCCATCGGCTCTCGAGCCGGCTCGAGCTGTTGACCTCGCGGCAGCTTCCCCAACCCCGCCCGTACAACTCGTTCGTCGTGCTCGGCGATGGCACGTTGGTCATGAAGGATCTCGACCTCGACCTGCTGGCGCCGGCGAGGCTGACGCTGCTCGATCCCGAGACCCTGGCTCCTCGCTGCGCCGAGATCACGGTGCCCGAGCCGTCGATCGCGCGACTGAGCGCCGATGGCGAGTCGGTGTACGTGGTCGGCACAAGCACGGTGTGGCGCTACCGCTGGGACGGCGCCGGCCTGCACCGCGACGAGGACTGGCACGCTCGCTACGACGGCGGTCCGCGCCACAGCTATGGATGGGATCCCGTGATCGCCGGCGGCCAGCTCTGGTTCCTCGACAACGGCGCCCACGACTTCACCACGACGATGCGCCACGCCGGCCGCGCCGCGGGTCCCGTCCGCCTGATTCGCGTGAGCCTCGACGATTCCGGTGACCGGGAGTTCGTCGAGGTGTGCGGCCTGCCGCGAGGCACGGTCACCGATCCGCCGCTGTATGACCGGGCGCGGCGGATCGCGATCGCCTACGACTCCGGCAACGGGATCGTGGCGGCGTTTCGCGTCGGACACAGGCTCGAACCGCTCTGGCAGCGCGAGCTGCAGCATGCGGCGCACATGATCCAGTTTCCCGACACCGGCGAGCTCGTCCTGCACGACTTCCACGGCCCGGCGGTTGCCGCCACCGCGCCGGCTCGGGCGCTGGCTCGTCGCTGGTCGGGCCCGGCTCGCTCGGCCGCCGTGCGCCGGGCTCTGGCGCGCGGCTCGGGCGACGATGTCGTGGTCGTGGACATCGAGACTGGAACCGAACGGGCGCGCGCCCGGGTACCGAGCATGTTCCAGTCGGTGCTCTTCCCGGCGCCAGGCTTCGGGCACGACCTCTACTGGTGCACGTTCTCCACGCTCGCGCGCCTGGAGGTCTGCTGACTGACGTTTGCGCCCGTGAGTGACACTTATCACTCCGACGCTCTTGCAATTGTCCGGCGGCTGGGTTACCCTGGTCTCACCAGGAGGACAAACCATGATCTTCGCCACGACGACATACGCCACCACTGCAGCTACGAAGCTCGCGTCGGTCATGCGCTGCCGGAACATCGCAGCCATCCGCAACGCGCATGGCAACGGCTTTGCCCTCGCTGGGAGGTGTATGCGCTAGATCAGAGCGCATACCGAACGTAAGCGAGGGCGACCCAACGGGTCGCCTTTTTTTGTGCCCAAATCGGATCACGGAGGTGATGCTCAGCTCGAAACAACGAAGACGTTAATTGTCACAACGGCACCGGCCTAGCAAGGGAGCAGAATTACCCCTACGAGCGGGAGCAGGGTTACACCTACCCGTGTAGGTGACATTCGGCCGTGCAGTTTGTGTGACGTGGGGTCCAGTCCCCGGGGGCAATCTCAATCTGTCCGAAGTAGTTACAACCATCGATCCGTCGAAGGAGGATCTCCCATGCGTGGAGACGTCCAGGCGGCGAGCACTGGTTACTCGCCGACCAGGTCACGCCGAAGCTGGAAGTCATGGGTCAGCCAGCTGAGGCAAAACAGGCGCCGCAAGCAGGTCGAGCGGCTGGAAGTTGCCCACAGACTCGCCCGCGAAGCGCGTCAAGCGCGGCGCCGAGGCGACATTGATCCCTACATGCGCGCGGGCTGGCCCCGGTAAGCCGTGATGCGGGCAATCGCACAAATCCGGAGGATCTCCAGGTCCTCCATCTGCCTCCGTAGCTCAGCGGAAGAGCACCGGATCACCAATCCGGGTGCAGAGGTTCGACTCCTCTCGGAGGCCTTCCCGATCGGACCGGTCGGTCGAGTTTGAAACCGGTCTCACCGGACCGCGCCGGCAGGATCCATCGGTAGCGTGGCGGTCATGCCAGATGTCCGAATCGCCAGCGATGCCGACGCGCCCGCGATCGGCCGGCTCCTTCACGACTTCAACCGCGAGTTCGACGATCCGACGCCCGAGCCGGCCTGGCTGGCGCGGCGGATCAGCGAGTTGATGGCCGCCGGCGACACTTCGGTGCTGCTCGTCGGCCCCGGCCCCGACGGTCTCGCCGTGCTGCGGTTCCGCGAGGCGATCTGGGACGCGGCCCCGGAGTGCTATTTGGCCGAGCTGTACGTGGTTCCCGCCAAGCGTGGCGGAGGTCTCGGGCGGGCTCTGATGGAGGGAGTGCTCGAGCATGCCCGGAACCGGGGCGCGACGTACATGGACCTCGGCACCGGCGAGCACGACGTGGCGGCGCGCGGGCTGTACGAGAGCCTGGGCTTCAGCAACCGCGAGGGCCGGCCCGACGGTCCGGTCAACTACTACTACGAACGGGAGCTCTGACCGCGTGATCCTCGATGACCTTGCCGCCCCCGTTGTCCTGGCGCCGCTGGCCGGTGGACCATCGACGGCCGACCTGGCCGCGGCGGTGTCCAACGCCGGCGGCCTGGGTTTCCTGGCCTCGGGCTACCTGTCGGCCGACGCCACGGCGGCACGGGTGACCGCCGCGCGCGAGCTGACAGGCGGCCGCCTCGGCGTCAATGTGTTCACGCCCGGGCCGGGCCCGAGCGTGGAGGCTGAATACTCCGACTACATCGAGCGGCTGCAGGGCTGGGCCGCGCGTGGGCGGCTCGAGCTCGGCCAGCCCACCTACAGCGACGACGATTGGGAGGCCAAGCTCGCGCTGCTGCGAGCGGCGCCGGTCGACGTTGTGTCGTTCACGTTCGGGTGCCCGTCCGCAGACGTGATCGCGATGCTCCGGGGGGTGGGATCGGAGGTGTGGGTCACGATCACGAGCCCCGACGAGGCGCGTCAGGCGGCGCAGGCCGGCGCCGACGCGCTCGTGGTCCAGGGCGCCGAGGCAGGCGGACACCGGGGAACCTTCGTGGACAGCGAGGACGCGCCCGCGTACGGCCTGCTGGCCCTGCTTCAGCTGACTCGAGCCGCGGTCGCGCTCCCGCTCGTCGCGTCGGGCGGCATCATGACCGGCGAAGGTCTGGCCGCCGTTCTGTGCGCCGGTGCGCGGGCGGGCCAGCTCGGGAGCGCCTTCCTGCTCACGCCCGAGGCCGGGACGGCGGCGGCGCACCGCGCGGCGCTCCAGCAAGGCCGCACGACCGCGCTGACGCGGGCGTTCACGGGCCGCCAGGCGCGCGGGATCCGCAACGAATTCATGGATGAGCACGACGCCGCCGCGCCCGTCGCGTATCCCGAGCTGCATTACGTCACGGCGCCCATCCGGGCCCGGGCGCGTGAGCAGAAGAACCCCGAGCTCATCAACCTCTGGGCGGGCGAGGCCCACGGACTCGCTCAGCGGCACCCCGCGGCCGACATCGTCGCGCAGATCACCGCCGACGCTCGCGCGGCGCTCGCCACCACCAAGCGACGGTTCGCAACGTGATAACGTACGAACGTACGTGATGACGCACACCGATGCAGCAGCCACAGTCTTCAACGCCCACGCCGAGAGCTATGACGCTTCCCGTCGCCGGCTGGTTCCGTGTTTTGACCGCTTCTACGGGACGGCGGTGGCGGCCGCCGGGCTGGGCTCAGCGGCGCCCGGGCGGATCCTCGACCTCGGCGCCGGTACGGGGATGCTGTCGGTGCGCCTGCGCGCCGCCTATCCCGAGGCCGAGCTGACGCTTCTGGACATCGCGGCGGGCATGCTCGCGCGGGCCCGCGACCGGCTCGGCGAGGAGCGAGTCAGCTATGTGCAGGCCGACTTTCTCGACCCTTTGCCCGCAGGCCCATGGGACTGCGTCGCCTCAGCGCTGGCCATTCATCACCTCGAGGACGATGACAAGCGCACGCTGTTCGCTGCGGTGCGCGACGCCCTGGCCCCCGAGGGGGTGTTCGTCAACGCCGATCAGGTGGCTGGACCGACGCCATTCTTCGACGAGCTGTACGCGAGCTGGCAGGAGCAGCAGGCCCGTCGCGCGGGGACGGACGACGCCGAATGGCGCGGCGCGCTTGAGCGGATGGAGCTCGACCGCTGCGCGGATGTCGAGGACCAGCTCGGTTGGCTGCGACGAGCCGGGTTTCGCGAGGCCGACTGCCTGTTCAAGGATCATCGGTTCGCGGTGCTGGTGGCCAGGCCCTGACGGCTATTGTTCGACACGTGGGTGGGCTTCATCTGGCACGGCTGGCCGAAGAATCGGTCGAGCGCGCGGGCGACTACCCGCGGCTGCTGTTCGAGGACCGCTGGTACGGCTCGGTTGAACTGCTCGAGCGCTCGCAGCGGATGGCCACCGGGCTGCAGGAGCTCGGAGTCGGACCCGGCGATCGGGTGGTGGTCACAATGGCCAACTGCGCCGAGGTCTCGGTCGCGTATTACGCGATCTGGCGCGCCGGCGCGGTCGTGACTCCGGCCACGTTCCTGCTCGCGCCCGAGGATCTTCGCCACCTGGTCGCCGACGCCGAGGCATCCGCGGTGATCACCACACCCGAGTTCGTCGACAAGGTCACGCAGGCGGTGGCCGGGCTCGAACGCGTCCGCGCCGTGATCAGCACACAGGGCGGGGACGGGGTCGTCGGGTTGGCGACGCTCGAGGCCCATGAGCCGGGCGCGATCGTCGAGCGTGACGACCACGATCTGGCCGCGCTGCTCTACACGGGCGGGACGACCGGGCGGGCCAAGGGCGTGATGCTGTCCCACGCCAATCTGCACTTCACCGGTCGCTCGGCGCAACAGTCGGGCCACGTCGAGGGGGTCAACAAGGGGCTGATGACGCTGCCGATGTCGCACGCCTACGGCCTCCTGGTCACGCTCGCGGCGCTGCATTCCCCCGAGCGCCCGGTCACCGTCATGCTGCGCTGGTTCGCGCCGGCGCAGTTCCTCGAGCTGATTCAGGCGCACGAGCTGCAGCTCACCGCGGTCGTGCCGTCGATGTTGCAGATCCTCCTCGCCGAGCCGCTCGAGGAGTACGACCTGTCGTCGCTTCGCTACGTCGGCTCGGGCGGGTCGCCGCTGGCCCCGGATGTCGAGGAGGAGTTCCGGCGCCGAGTACCGTCGGTGTCGATCCGTCAGGGCTACGGGCTGACCGAGACGGCGGCGTTGCTGACCACCAATCCGGCTGGGCGCGAGAAGCCGGGGTCGGTCGGGCTCCCGGTGCCGGGAACCGAGATCGTGATCCGGGATGAGGACGGAAGGTCGTTGCCGCCGGGAGAGCCGGGCGAGGTGTGCAGCCGCTCGCCGGGCGTGATGCAGGGCTACTGGCGCTCACCGGATACGACGGCCGAGGCGCTCCGCGACGGCTGGCTGCAGACCGGTGACATCGGCTATCTCGACGAGGATGGCTACCTGTTCATCGTCGATCGCAAGAAGGACCTGATCATCCGCGGCGGCTTCAACGTCTACCCGCGCGACGTCGAGGATGCCCTGGTCGAGCACCCCGATGTCCAGATGGCCGGCGTGGTGGGGAAACCCGATCCGGTCCACGGCGAGGAGGTGGTCGCGTTCGTGGCTCTGCGCGCCCGAGGCCGAGGTCGGTCCGGACGAGTTGATCGAGTGGGCGCGCCAACGCATCGGCGGCTACAAATACCCCCGCGAGCTCCATCTCATCGACACTCTTCCGCTCACCCCGGTGGGCAAGATCGACCGCAAGAACCTGCGCGCGCGCATAACCGCCTGAGGCGCCGTCGCGAGGTGGCTACCGTGATGGGTTGCCGTTGCCACCGGCAGGGCATGAGTCACGCAAGCCGAAAGATTGGAGAATCATGCAGACACGCAAGCTCGGTTCCCTGGAGGTATCGGCGCTCGGACTCGGGTGCATGGGGATGTCGGCGTTCTACGGCTCCACCGATGAGAACGAGGCGATCGCGACGATCCAACGCGCGCTCGAGCTGGGCATCAACTTCCTCGACACGGCGCAGCTGTACGGCCCGATGACCAACGAATCCCTGGTCGGTCGCGCGATCAAGGGTCACCGGGACGAGTACGTGATCGCGACCAAATTCGCCCGGCGGATCGAGCGGACGACCCAGCCCGGAGACATGTCGACGATCGGGCCGCTCGACGGCTCGCCGGCGCACGTGCGCACCTCGATCGAGGGCTCGCTGCAGCGGCTGGGCACCGACCACGTCGACCTCTACTACCAGCACCGCGTGGACCCGAGACGTCCCCATCGAAGAGACGGTGGGCGCGATGGCCGAGCTCGTGCAGCAGGGCAAGATTCGCCACATCGGTCTGAGCGAGGCCGCGCCGGACACGATCCGCCGGGCTCAGGCCGTGCACCCGATCACGGCGGTGCAGACCGAGTATTCGCTGTGGACGCGCGACCCGAGGTGGAGATCATTCCCACCTGCCGTGAGCTGGGGATCGGCTTCGTTCCCTACTCGCCGTTGGGACGCGGCTTTCTGTCGGGCCGGTTCAAGTCCCCCGACGAGCTCGACGAGGGCGATTTTCGGCGCAGCGGCCCGCGCTTCACGGGCGAGAACCTGCAGGCCAATCTCAAGCTGGCCGAAAAGGTGGCGGAGATCGCCGGTGAGAAGGACGTCACGCCCGCGCAGCTCGCGCTGGCGTGGGTGCTTTCGCGCGGCGAGGACCTGGTTCCCATCCCCGGGACCAAGCGGCGCAAGTACCTCGAGGAGAACGCGGCCGCGGTCGACGTCGAACTCACCGGGGACGATCTCGAGCGGATCGAAAACGACCTGCCGTCGGTGTCCGGGGATCGCTACGACAAAGCCGGGATGGCATCGGTCAACCTGTAGGAGGGGCCGCGGCACGGGCGAAGGACAAGCACACCGACCGGCCCTTCCGGGGCCGGTACCGACGCGCTGACGCGCTCGTCGTCGCGGTCGTGGTTGTCGTGACCGTGAGTCTGGCCGTGCTCGGTTCCACCGCCGGCGCCGAGCGGCCAGACGTCGCGGTCACCGTCGAGCGGCCCGCGCAGGCGAGCGTGATCCCCTCGGCGTTCCTCGGGCTGTCGATGGAGTACCGGACGGTAGAGGCCTACGCCGGGCCGGATCCCGCCGCGCCCAACCCGTTGTTCCCGCGACTGGTCCGCGCGCTGGCGCCGGGACAGGCGCCGGTCCTGCGGATCGGCGGTGACAGCACCGACCGGACCTGGTGGCCGACGGCCGGGCTAGGCCAGCCCCCCGGCGTCAACCTGACCCTCGACTCGCGCTGGCTCGACGTGACCCGCACGCTGACCAAGACGCTCGGCGCTCGGCTGATCCTGGGGCTCAATCTCGAGGCCGGCAGCGCCAGCGTGGTTGCCTCGGAGGCGAACGCCTTCATCAGCGGACTGGGTGCGCGGTACATCCGCGCCTTCGAGCTCGGCAACGAGCCCGATCTGTACGGGCGCTTCGCCTGGTACCGGACGCCGAGCGGGACCAAGGTCAACGGCCGGCCCCACGACTACGACGTAACCGCCTTCACGCAGGACTTCAGCAATGCCGCGGCCGAGCTGCCGGCCGGAATTCCGCTCGCCGGCCCCGGGTTCGGGACGCTCGGCTGGAACAAGTCCGTGGGGCAGTTTCTCGGCGCTGCGCCCCGCGTGGGCCTCGTGACACTGCACCGCTATCCGCTGCAGCACTGCTTCATCAAGCCGCAGAACCCCCGCTATCCGACGCTGGCGAACCTCCTCTCGCCCACGGCTTCGACCGGTCTGGCCGACCTGTTCGCCCCCTATGTGACGGTTGCCCGCGCCCACCACCTGCGGCTGCGAATCGACGAACTGAACACCGTCGCCTGCGGTGCCGTGCCGTCGGTGAGCCAAACCTTTGCCTCGGCGCTGTGGTCGCTCGACACGCTGTTCGAGTTCGCCCGCGTAGGTGTCGCCGGAGTGAATATGCACACGTTCAGCGGCGCCGGATACGAGCTCTTCCACTTCACGCACACGAGCGCCGGCTGGCGGGCGACGGTGTCACCCGAATACAACGGCCTGCTGATGTTCGCCCGGGCGACACCACCGGGGTCGCGGCTGCTCACGGTGGCCCCCGCCACGGGGCCCGAGCTCAAGCTGTGGGCGACGGGCGCCCCCGACGGCAGCATCCGCGTCGTGCTCATCAACAAGAGCCTGACCACCGCGAGGATCGTCGGCGTGAGACTCCCGGACCGCGGCGCCGCGGCGCTGGTGCGTCTGCGCGCCCAGCGCATCCGCTCGTCGCGTGACACGCTGACCGACGACGGCGCGATCTCACCCACGGGCGGTCGCTACGTCGTCAGCGTCCCGGCGGCGAGCGCGGCAATGCTGACGGTTCCGGCGAGAAACAGCTAGCGGCGTTTCACGTCAGGGGCGCCGGAGCTGAACGAGCTCGGCGCCGCCCGCTGAACCAAGGGGGCACCCGCTGCACCGGTGAGGCGACGCCCACGCTAGCCTGCAGGGCGTGTGGGGCCGGGACGCTGAGCGCCGTTGGCGGCGCGATCGTCCATCATGTACAAAGCAAGATTCACGGAAGAACTGATCCCCTTGCCTCGCGCACCCGACCTTTCCGGCCTCGCCCTCGATGGGCGCTACGAGCTTCACGCCATCATCGGCGAGGGAGCCTTCGGCCGCGTCTACCGCGGCCGCGATCGGCGCCTGGCCCGGGTCGTCGCGGTGAAGGTGATCAAGCCCTGGTGGGCCGAGGACCCCGACTGGGTGCGGAGTTTCGAGCGCGAGGCGCAGCTCCTGGCCAGCGTCAGCGACCCGGGCATCGTCCAGATCTACGACGTCGGCTCCTCGCCGCAAGGCATCTACTACGTGGCCGAGCTGGTGGAGGGCGAGAGCCTGGTCAGCCGTCTCGCGGACGGACCTCTCGGGCCCGAGAAGGCCGTCGGCATCGCCGAGCAGCTGGCCCGCGCCCTGGCCACCGCTCATCTGCAACGCGTCGTGCACCGCGACATCAAGCCCGCCAACGTGCTCATCTCGTACGACGGGCGGGTCAAAGTCGCCGACTTCGGGGTGGCCAGGCTGGCCGAGGGGAGCACCGACGCGGAGACCGGTACGGTCGTCGGCACCCCTCGCTACATGGCGCCCGAGCAGGCTCAGGGCGGCCAAATCACCCCGGCTACGGACGTGTATGGCGTTGGCGTCGTGCTGTACGAAATGCTGTCCGGGCACCCGCCCTTCCGGGGCGGCTCGGCGGTCGAGCTCGCGATGCGCCACGTGAACGACGCGCCACCGCCGCTGGCACCCGAGACGCCGGCCGCGGTGGAGCGCGTCGTCGCCCGCGCACTGGCCAAGGACCCCGACGATCGCTATCCCGATGCCGGGGCTCTGGCGGTCGCGCTGTCGGAGGCCCGAGTCGCGCTCGAGGACGAGGTCGAAGACGATGCCGGGGCGTCCTCGCACTCGGGTTCGGTCGCGCTGCTGGCTCCGCCCGATACCGCCACCACGACCCAGGCGACTCCGACGCGGCGCATTCGCGGGCCCGTCGCGCCCGCGCCGGCCGACGATCCTCAGCCCAGCGCGACGCGCGTCGGTGATCCGTACACGGCGCGCCAAAACGTCAATCCGCCCGCGCGGCGGCGGCGAATCGCCCTCCTCGGCCTAGTGCTCCTGCTCGGGGCGGGCATGGTCGTCGGGGCGATGGCGCTCGCCCCCGGTCACGTGCGGGTGCCGAATTTGCACGGCCTCTCGCGGGGGCGGGCCAATGCCAAGGCTCACCACGCCGGGCTCCACGTCAGCTTCAGCCACCGCTACAGCGGTGCGCCGCGGGGCACCGTGATCGATCAGCATCCGCGTTCCCGTAGCGTCGTCGGTGATGGGACGACGGTGCGAGTCACGCTCAGCGCAGGCCCTGCGCCCGTCAAGGTCCCCAAGCTTCTCGGAGATTCCGCGGGGGAGGCGACGACTCTACTGAACGGCGTGAAGCTGCGTGCCTCGAGCACGCAGGTGCCTGCCCCCGGCGTGAGCCCCGGGACCGTCACGCGCCAGTCACCGGCTCCGGGGGCCAGCGTCCCGCCCGACTCGCGCGTGAGCATCTCGGTGGCGCAAGCGCCCCAGTGGCGTCCGCTGACGAGCGTCGACGGGACCTCGAGCGGTCACTCGGTGCCGTTCAAGATCCGAGGCTCGCGCTGGCAGCTCGTCTACGGCATGGCCTACCAGGGCACGTGCACGTTCGTCTTCTTCTGCTCCGGTCCGACGGCCACGGTGACGAACATCGCGACCGGCGCCACCGTCGACCAGTTCGGGCTCGGCGAGGGCAACGGTCGGACGCATACGGAGACGAGCGGACCTGGCATCTACGAGGTATCGGTATCGCCGGGGTCCGACACCGCGAGCTGGTCGATCAAGATCGACGACTACTACTAAGCGAGTTCGCGCTCGCTACGCCGGGGTGGCGTCGTGGATACGGCCCCGGGCGTTGATCAGGCGCCCGCCGGAGCGGCCCTGGCGGAGCGCGATGATCTCGGTCATGATCGACAGCGCCGTCTCGGCCGCGCTGAGGGCGCCGATGTCGAGGCCAATCGGCGCGGAGATCCGCTCGAGTTCGCTCTCCTCGATGCCGGCGGCCAGGAGACGTTCGCGCCGGCGCGCCTGAGCCCGGCGGCTGCCCATGGCCCCGATGTAGCCGGCGTCGGAGCTGAGCGCGGCAATCAGGGCGGCATCGTCGAGCTTGGGGTCGTGGGTGAGGACGGCGATCGCCGTGGCGCGATCGATCGGGGCCAGCTGGGTCAGGGCGATCTGGGGCCACGCGGCGATCACCCGCTCGGCGGCGGGAAACCGCTCCTCGGTGGCGAAGCGGCTGCGCGGATCGACCACGAACGCGCGCCAGCCCGCGATCCCGGCCACCTCAGTCAGCTGGGCGGCGAAGTCGACGGCGCCGATGATGATGAGGCGCGGCGGAGGGGCGGTCACGTCGACGAACAGCTTGACGGTGCCGTGCTCGATCAGCTCGCTGCGCTCCGACCACAGCGCTTCCTGAGCGATGGCCTCGGCGGCGACATCGAGCTCGGGATCGCCCAGCGTCCCCACGCGGTCCCGGTCGGCGGCGACGAGCAGCTTGGCCCCGGGGGTCGGGCCGCCTTCGAGCGCGGTCACGATCGCGGCGCGTCCGCCGCTGAGGGACAGCTCGGAGAACTCGCCCTGGAGCCCGGAGCGGTCGTAGTTCTCGACCCAGACCGAGATCTCGCCGCCGCACGGCAGACCGACATCCCACGCGTCCTCATCGGCGATGCCGTAATGGAGCAGCCTCGGCGTGCCGGCGTCGAGGAGGCCCTCTGCGACCTCGACCACGGCGCCCTCCACACAGCCGCCCGACACGGCCCCGACCAGCTCACCCTGGTCGTTGATGGCCATCTTCGTCCCGGGCGGCTGGGGGGCGGACTTCTTCGTGTCGACGACGGTGGCCAGCGCCACGCGGTCGCCGCGCGTCGACCACGTCGCGAGCTTGTCGAGCACTGAGCTCCGTCTCATATCGCCTCCTTGGCCAGCACTGCCTCGTAGTCTTCCCACGTATCGACGTCGAGCGGAACGGACCGCGCGATCGGCACGTCGACGACCTCGGAACTGTGGCGGTCCAAGAGCTTCCACACTGCCTTGTCTCCGTGCATCGAAGATAGCTCGCCGAACATGCGGCGCGCGAACGCGAGCGGGTGGCCGCGGCCGTCGGCGTAAGCGCAGGCCGCGAGGGGGGCGTTCCCGCGTCCCGCGACCAGGCGGTGCACCGTCTCGGGGCTGACCCCCGGCTGGTCGCCGAGCATCAGGACGAGCAGCTCCGAACGCGGATCGACGGCGCCGAGGGCCGCGGCGATCGAGGACGAGCACCCCTCGCCGAATTTATGGTTCTCGACGACCTGAACGCCGTCGAAGTTGACGGTGCCCAGCACGTCCTCGGAACTCCCGCCCAGCACGCACAGGAGCTGGTCGAACGGATAGCTCCGGGCGGTGTCGAGGACGTGGTCGAGCAGCGTGGCGGCACGGAAGGGCAGGAGTTGCTTGGGCTGGCCAAGCCGGCGCGATCCACCCGCGGCCAGCACCAGCCCCGTTACGGGACCGCTAGCCGGCGGCGACATCACCGGCGTGAAGTTGGGCATACGCATCCCGGCAGCCCGTTCCGCAGAAGTACAGCCGTTCGCCGGCGAGCTCGAGGCTCGGCGTGGCGGGGGAGACGGCGACCGCCATCCCGCACACCGGATCGGTGGCGGCCGCCGGGCTCGGGCTCTGGACGACCGGGCGCGGGGGGTCTCGGCGCTGTTCGGCGACCAGCTCGGCGAGAATCGCGACGGCGATCTCTCCAGGGGTGGAGGCGCCGATCTTCAACCCGGCCGGCGTGTGCAGCTGATCGCGCAGCTCGTCGGGGACGTCGAGCTCGGCGCGGACGGCGGTGCCTCGCTTGTGGCTGGCGACGAGGCCGACGTAGGGAACGCCCGCCTTCAGCGCCTCGGCGAGCGCCTGCTCCTCCTCCGAGCCGTGTGAGGCCACGATCACCGCCGCGGCGCCGGCGATCGCGACCTGGTCCGTCTTGCCGCGGACGACCTCGTACCCGGCCGCCTCGGCCAGGCGCTCGATGGCCAGTGCGGTCGGCGACGACCCGAGCACCGCCACGCTTGGCGCCGGCAGCCTGGGATCGAGGAAGATCTCGAGCGAACCGCCGCTCAGGCATGGGTTGTGCTCGACCACCGCCCCGTCGACCGGATCGGGTCGCTCGCCGTTATCGGGCGCCCCAGGGTCGAGGCGGAGGAGCAGGGGTTCGCCCGTCTCGAGCACGCGCAGCCCATGCAAGCGGACCGAGGACTCGGCACACATCCCGCCGACAAAGCCCTCGATCGAACCGTCGCCCAGCACGATCGCGCAGTCGCCCGGATGCACGCTGGTCGGGCGGTGCGCACGCACCACCGTGGCCAGCACGAACGGCATCCGATCCGCCGTCAGTTGCCGGGTGCGGCGGGAGAGCTCGTCGCTGATCATCTCGCGACCTCCTCGATCGGGTGCTCGGCCGCCCAACGGATCGAGCGGACGATGGTGGCATAACCGGTGCAGCGGCAGATCTGTCCCGAGATGGCCTCGCGGATCTCGGTGTCGGTGGGGTTGGCGTTGCGATCGAGCAGCGCGCGACCGGTCAGCATCATCCCCGGGGTGCAGAAGCCACACTGCAGCCCATGTTCCTCGGTGAACCCTTGCTGGATTGGGTCGAGGACGCCGTCGATCTCGAGCCCCTCGACGGTGAGAATCTCGTGGCCGGCGGCCGTCGCGGCGAGCAGCGTGCACGATTTGACCGGCTCGCCGTCCATCTGCACCACGCAGGTGCCGCAGTTGGAGGTGTCGCAGCCCCAGTGCGTGCCGGTCAGGCGCAGCTCATCGCGGAGAAAATGCACAAGCAGCATCCGCGGCTCGACGTCGCGCGTGTACTCCTGTCCGTTGACCGAAACGCTCACCTGCATCTGCCACTCCAAGATGAATGATTCACGCTGTTATCGTGGCCGCGCAACCTGACCTAAGCGATCCCTTAGCACTGTGCTCCTTATGACGCTAGCGAACGCGCATCCGTTCCGCGCCTCGTGATGGCCCGCGCGCCCTCGAGCGCACTGGTGCTGGGCGCGATGGTCTCGGTGCAACTGGGCGCAGCAATTGCCGTCAAGCAGTTTGAGCGGCTCGGGCCAGGCGGAGCTGTACTGCTGCGACTGGCGTCGGCAAGCGTGATCCTCTTGCTGCTCTTTCGCCCGCGGATCCGCGGGCGCCCGCGTCGCGAGCTGGCCCTGGCGGTGACGTTCGGGTTCGTGCTGGCGACGATGAACACCTGCTTCTACGAGGCGCTCGACCGGATCCCCCTCGGCATTGCCGTGACCATCGAGTTCGTCGGACCGCTGGCCGTGGCGATCACCGGGTCGCGCCGGCCGATCGATGCGATCTGGGTCGTGCTGGCGGCGGCGGGGATCGTTGCCCTCACCCAGGGCGATCCGGGCGGCCTCAACACGCTCGGAGTGACCTTTGCCCTCCTCGCCGGCGCCCTGTGGGCGGCGTACATCCTGCTCAACGCGCGGCTCGGGCAAGCATTCGAGAGCGCGACCGGCCTGACGATCGCCATGTGCGTGTCCGCGATCGTCGCCCTACCTTTGGGAGTGGCCCAGGCGGGGGCCCAATTGCTCACGGTCCATGCTCTGCTCCTCGGTTCGGTGGTCGGGCTTCTGTCGTCGGCGATCCCGTACTCGTTCGAGCTCGAGGCGTTACGCCGGATCAAACCCGCGGTGTTCGGCGTGCTCATGAGCGTCGAGCCGGCGGTGGCGGCGATCATCGGCTTTCTCTTTCTCAGCCAGGAATTGAGTGCTCGCGCGGTGGTCGGGATCGCTATGGTCGTGGTCGCCTCGATCGGCGCGTCGCGGCGAATCCGCGAGCCGCCGGTGGCGGTCTGACCCCGGCGTTTACGCGGGGTTGACGCGGGAAGCTCCCGCAGCAGAGGAGAGATGGCATCCGAAACGCGCACTGAGGATGTGCCCCGGTCCGGGGAGGCCGAACCCGAGGACCCGACCCAATTGAGTCGACGTTCGTGGTGGGCCGTGCTCAAGCGCACGATCCGCGAGTTCCAGGACGACAATCTGACCGACTGGGCGGCGGCCCTCACCTACTACGGGGTCCTGGCCATCTTCCCCGCGCTGCTCGCCGTGGTGTCGGTGCTGGGGCTGGTCGGGCACTCGGCCACCCAGCCGCTGATCGACAATCTGGACAAGGTCGCGCCCGGCCCCGTGGAGGACATCCTCAAGAGCGCGATCCAAAACCTCCAGTCGAGCCAGGCCGGATCGGGAATCGTGTTCGTCATCGGCCTGGGCGGTGCGCTCTGGTCGGCCTCGGGGTACATCGGCGCGTTCATGCGGGCCTCGAACGCGATCTACGACATCGGCGAGGGTCGGCCGCTTTGGAAGGCCCTCGAGTACGCGCGTGGTGATCACGATCGTCCTGCTGGCGATGCTGATCCTCGTCGGCGTTGGGGTTACCGTCACCGCCGGCCTGGCCACTCAGGTCGGCAAGCTGTTCGGCATCGGCTCAACCGCCGTGGCCGTCTGGGACGTCGTCAAGTGGCCGGTGATCGTCTTCGTCGTGATGATGATGTTCGCCATCCTCTATTGGGCCGCGCCCAACGTGAAGCAGCCCAAGTTCATCTGGGTCAGCGCGGGCAGCGTCGTCGGCGTGCTCCTGTGGATCATCGCGTCGGCCGTCTTCGCCCTGTACGTGGCCAACTTCTCCTCCTACAACAAGACCTACGGCGCCCTCGGGGGCGTGATCGTGTTTCTCATCTGGCTATGGGTCTCGAACATCGCAATCCTGCTCGGGGCAGAGTTCAACGCCGAGATCGAGCGAGGGCGGCAGATGCAGGCGGGGCGGGCCAAGGACAACGAGCCATTTGTCGAGCCGAGGGATGCGCGGAAGCTGAAGGACTAGGACGCTGGAGCGCGCTAGCGCGTCCGTCCAGGGTCCGTCGGGCGGGCAGCTCCGGAACGGCGGCTGGGGATGGGATGGGTGTGGGGCTGGCGCGCCCGAGTTTGGACCGGCAGCCGGCCGGACGACTCTCAGGCTCGAGCTGGGCGAAACCGCGCCACGACGGAAGCTGGTCAGAAAAGCGAAACATAGGTGCGGTTTACTGACCACCCCCGCCGCACCCCCCCAACCCAAGAGCGCAGCGGACTGTTGTGAACTGATAAGACGTCCGGGCGCTGCTCCCGCACCTGAACTGCCGGGGCGGGTGGGGCTACCGCGGATGCGCTTCTGCCGGAAACGTCACAGTCGGCTCGCCGTCTGGGGCCAGAGTGATGTTCACGGCCCCCAGTGTCAGTCTGACGCGAGCTTCGGTCGGTCCGCCCAGACGCCGGCAGAGGGCTCGCGCCTACTTGAAGCTGACGAGCACGACCTGACCGGTGGCCGTCGCGGCGCCGCTGGTGATCGTGACGGTGACCCGAAGCTGGTTGCCGTGGGCGTGATTGAGGAGCTTGCGGCCCTTGGGCGTGAGGCGGAAGATCAGGTAACCGAGTTCGTGGGCGCCGAGGAACTCGCCGGCCTGCGCGATCGTGGTGCGGCCGGAGGTGATCGTCGTCCGCGTCTTGCACGGGGCGTCACCGAAGCAGCCGGCGAGGATGCCGCCGACCTTGGCGTTGTGGACGAAGTCCGTCGAGCCGACGAGACCGAGGGTCGGCGAGGTGGTCAGCGAGCGCTGCGGTCGCGGGCCGTGGGTCACGTAGCGGACGAGCTTGACGCCGGCCGAGGCGGTGACCCCGGAGACGTCGCGCAGCTTCACCTTGACGGGCAGGTGGCCGCTGGACTTGGCCAGCAGCGACCGGCCGGCGCTCGAGAGCTTGAAGTACAGGATCGCTCCCGTCTCCGCCGGAACCGCCTTGGCCTTGGCGGTGGCGATGACCTTGCCTGCGGCGGTCATGGTCCCGGCGATCTGGCAGTCGGTCCCGGTGAAGCAGCCCACGGGAAGTCCGACCGGCCCGTGGCGGGGGGCGAAGGCGGCGCGGCCGTAGACGGCCAGCGTGGGGCGGGTGGTGATCGTCTTCGTCGTCGCCAGGGGGTTCCCCGAGGCGTCGAGGGCCACGATCGCGAGGTAGGGGAACTGGCTGTGGAGGAGGATCGTCGTATCGGCGCCGCCCTTGATCGGCGTGCCGAGCTTGCTCAGCTCGTCGGCGGACTCTCCGGCCATGATGCGCCAGGCGGCGACGGCCGTCGAGCCGGGCCACGTGGCGTGGAGGCGAATCGACCCGTTGGTCTGAGGTTGCACCCTGAGTGACGGCGACGGCGCCGAGGTGACGGCGCCGGGGCCGGCCGTGCTGCCGTCGAGGTAGTCGCCGTCGATGTTCATAGTGACGCCGCCGTGGGTCTCGTTGTGGCCGCCGTCGTATTGGTGCACCCGTTGGTGCGAGGGCCAGTCGCGGGCCGGGACGTACGGATCTGAGACCGACTGGCGACCGTTCCAATCGGCGATCCAGATGTCGTCGGGCTCGAGGTAGTTGGTCTGGTAGTGGGAGGCGAGATCCTCGATCCCCGACGCGCCACTGCTGTAGACGCCCGAGACGTAGCCCCCGGCGTGGAGCTGGGAGGTCCAGGCGGCGAGGAACTTCATCACCGACGATGTGCTCTGGCCGCCCGTCGAGTAGGCCTCCATGTCGAAGTAGATCGGACTTCCGGTGCCGATTCCGACGGCCTGCGCGTCGGCGATGGCGTCATTGGCGGCCGCCCTGCCCTGGGAGCCGGCGCGGCCAGGACTGAGCGACGCGCAGCCGCACGAGTTCGACGGGGCCTGGAGCCCCACGTAGGTGGGGATCAGGTGCCAGCCGGCGGCGATCTCCTTGCGGACCCAGGCCGCGGTCAGGTTGGGCTGCGAACAGCCCTCGTTGGTGCCCCCGATGTAGACGCCGATGGCGTGGTATCGCGAGGGCTGCCAGGCTGACATCTGTGAGGTGGTGGGCGCCTCGCAGGGGTCGAATCCGGGGCCGGTGTAGACGCCGCCGCTGACTGCGGCGGGTCGGGCGCGGCGTGCCGCGCGGGCCTTCACGGCCGCCTGTGCCCGGGCGGGGGCGAGCCGGCTGCCGGGCGAGAGCCGATGCACCCCGAGCGCGCGGGCCACGAGCCCGGGCTGGTCGTGCCATGTCGCGGTCACGTGCATGCCGTGAAGCGCGAACTGCGCCTGCGAACCTTGGCCAAGTTGGGCGCCGGCGGCGGTCGTGGGCGGCAGCGGAGCGCCGGCCGCGGCGGCACTTGCGGTGGCGGGAGCGACGAGGATCGCCTCGGTGCGCCCGACAGTGTGCGCGGGGCAGTCTTGTGTAGCGCTCAGGGCGCCGAGGTACACGGCATGCCGGTTGAAGCGCACGCACGTCCTCGACTTGGCCGTCAGGTGGTAAACCGGCCAATTTGCAGGCACATTCAGCCGCAGACCGTGGTAGCTGACAACCTTGGCGTAGGCGGACGCAGGCAGGCAAAGGCCAGCCAGGACCGCCAAAACCGCTGCCGCTCTTGCCCACCTCACGCTTGGGGAGCGTAACCCCATGACCGTCCCTAACGCATGAGAAGTCTCTAAGTAGCGGCGTCTGCAACGCATTGTGCGATCGATCGGCGGGCGTCGAGGCCCGCGGAGTAGTGTCAGAACCATGGCCCCCTATGAAGATGACGATGACTGGGTCGGAGTTCCCCCCGAGGGTCGCTATTCGCGCGATCGCGCCAAACCCGAGTACTGGCGCCAGCCGTGGCCGCTGGCCGGCGCTGGTGCTGCGCTACTGCTCGTGATCGTGGTAATCGTCCTGATCGTCCGTTAGAAGGGCCCAAAGGTGACACGCGGTGGCCGAAGGTCTACGCTGGGCAGCGATGAGCGCGCAGGCGCAACGGGGCGCGGCCTCTGAGCCGCAAGAGGTCGGACAACCGGAGCGTCTCAACGCGGTCTGGGCGATCGTGCCGGTGGTCAGCCTGGGAACGCTCAGCTGGGCGCCGTTTCTGTACGCCACCGTCCGAACCGGAGCTCAGAAGTTCAAGGTGGCCACCGGCGTGTACCTGTCGCTGTCGGTCGTGGCCGGGGTTCTGCTCGCGCTCAGCGGCCATGGCCACGGCGGGCTGAACACGCTGGCCGGGCTCCTGCTGATCCTGCTCGCCGCGGCGGGGTGCGCGCACACGTTGGCCATCCGTAGCGAGTACGGCCGGCAGCTGGCGCTGTGGCAGGACCCGACGCTGCTCGAGGCTCAGCAGCGCGAGCAACGCCGCCAGCGTGCGCTGCGGCTGGCCAAGCAGAACCCGAAACGCGCGCTGCAGCTCGGGGTCGGGCGCCCCGACGTGAAGGGGTCGTTCGACGGCGGGCTGGTCGACATCAACCACGCCGACGCCAAGGCGCTGGCCACGCTCCCCGGCATCGACGCCGCCAAGGCCAAGCAGATTGTCGAGCTGCGCGAGAGCGCCGATGGCTTCAGCTCGGCGGACGACCTGGACGTCGTCCTCGATCTCGAGCCGGGAACGCTGGCGCAGCTGCGCGAGCGGGTCGTCTTTCTACCCCGCACCTAGTACGACTACGCGGCGGGATATCGCGAGCAACGCCAGCTGGTCGAAGGCGACGGCGGCCGCGTTCAGCGCCGTGATCTGCCCGGGTGAGTCGTACTGGGGGGCGACCTCAACCACGTCGAACCCGCAGAAGGCGATCCCGGCCAGTGCGCGGAGGAAGGCCAGCGCCTCGCGCGGCTGCAGGCCGGCGACCTCGGGCGTGCCGGTGCCGGGCGCGGATGCCGGGTCGAGCACGTCGATGTCGAACGACATGTAGACCGGGCGGTCGCCGACGCGCGCGCGAGCCCGGGCGCCGTACTCCTCGGGCGAGAGATGGACGAGCTCGAGGCCGCCGATCGCGTCGAAGCCCATGCTCTGCGGCTCGGTGAGGTCCGAGCGCCCGTACAGCGGGCCGCGCATGCCGGCCAGCAGCGAACGCGAGGGATCGACCAGACCCTCCTCGACCGCACGACGGAACGGCGTGCCGTGGAAGTACTTCTCGCCGTAGTACTGGTCCCACACGTCGGCGTGGGCGTCGAGGAGAATGAGCGCCACCGGCCCATGGATGGCCGCGTGCGCCCGGAGCTCGCCGAGCACGATCGAGTGGTCCCCGCCGAGGACGAGCGGAACCACGCCGTCGCTGATCAGTGGGCGCAGGGTGGCGTCGATCTGCTCGGTCGTCTTGAGCGCGTTCCCCGGGGTGATCTGGATATCGCCACCGTCGACCACGGACAGCGTCTCGAAGACGTCGATGTCGAGACCGGGGTGATACGGGCGCAGCAGCGCCGAGGCCGAGCGGATCGCCTCGGGGCCGAAGCGAGCCCCGGAGCGAAAGCTGGTCGCGGTGTCAAACGGGGCGCCGAGCACGGCGGCGTCGACGCCGGGGTGCGGGAGCTGGACGTGGGGGAGGCGGGCAAAGGTGCGAACGCCCGTGTAGCGGGGCGTCGCCGTCGCGTCAGGAGGGCGAAAGTGAGGTTCGTCGGGCACGTGCCAACAATAGTCGTGACCGCGCCGTCGGCGGCGGGACCGACGCTCCGGCGATCAGGCCGGCGCGGGTGAGCCGGCGCGGTCGGCCTCGGCCGCGTTGTCGGCGATGAGCGCCACCAGCTGGGGAATGGCTCCGGCCGGGAGGTCGTGGCCCATGCCGGCGATCGTCGTGAACCGAGCTCCGGGAATCGCCCGTGCCGTGGCCTTCCCACCCGAGGGGTGGACCATCAGGTCGCGGTCGCCGTGCACCACGACAGTCGGGACGGCGACGGCGCCAAGCTCGGCCGTCCGGTCGCCGGACTTGAGAATCGCTCCCATCTGCCGTGCGGTGCCGGCCGCCCCGCGCGGATCGCGGTCGAAGGCGGCCCGGGCCCGGCTTCGCACCGCCTCTTCGTCGAAGGGAAAGCTGGTCGAGCCGATGTGGTGCCACATGATCGACGCGCGGTCGGCCGCGGCATCCCGGTCGCGGGGCGGTGGCGAGAACATCATGCGCAGCGTCGACGGGGCGACCCACCCGACACGCCGCGAGCCGGTCGACGAGATGATCGAGGCCAGGCTGCGGACGTGGGCTGGATACTCGGCGGCGAGGGTCTGGCCGATCATCCCGCCCATCGAGACCCCGACGATGTGCGCCGGGCGCAGCTCGAGCGCGTCGATCAGGCCGGCAGCGTCGGCGGCCATGTCGGAGAGTGTGTACTGCTCGGGGTCAAGCCGGCGGGTGACCAGCTGTTTGAAGTGAGGCGGCGCGATGTGGGTGTGGGTCGAGCGGCCGACGTCGCGATTGTCGAAGCGTACGAGCTGAAAGCCGCGCTGCAGCAGCCCGTCGCACAGCTCCTCGGGCCAGGCCAGCAGCTGCTGCCCGAGGCCCATGATGAGGAGGATCGGTGGGTCCTGAGGATCGCCGAGCCGCTCGTAGCACAGGCTGATCCCGCGCCCCACGTCGATCATCGCTTCGCCGTCTGTCATCGCTCCCATTCTGCCTACAGCAGCGTCCCGACGACGATCGCCTTGATGGTGTCGCCGGCGCTCGAGCGCAGATCGCGGACGTCGCGGCCGCGCTGCATCGAGATCACGGCCAGCTCGCGCAGGCCCCCGACGATCATGATCGCCGTGTCCATGGTCAGGGGGCGGGCGCCGAGCCCCGGCTGCTCGCGCCGGCCGGACTCGACGAGGTTGACGAGCAGCCGGGCGAACCGCTCGATCACGGCGAGCTGACGATCGGCACCGGCCTGGCCCAGCGCGGGCAGCTCGCGGACGAAGCTTTGGTACAGGGCCGGGTGGGCGCAGATGCTGTCGATGTAGGCCTCGAGTGCCTGGTCGACCTGCTCCTCGGGCGGCGCGTCGGCGCGGACGGCGGCGGCGATGGTCTCCATCGTCGCGTTGTTGGTGGTGTCGAACAGGGCGAGGAAGCAGGCCTCGCGATCGGCAAAGTGTTCGTAGAAGGTTCGTCGCGAGGTCCGGGCGACCCGCACGACGTCGGCCACCGTGGTGGCGCGATAGCCCTTGTCCTCGATCGCGGCGGCCATCGCCTCGATCAGCCGCTCACGAGGTTCCCCTCGCTGCTGGGCCGGTTCGATCTGCCCGGTTGCCACCACGCTCACGGTAGCGAGACCCCCGTCAGGCCAGCCGTCGCTGGGCGGTGACCCGCGTCCCGCGGCGCGGAATCATTGTCACGTTGCGCTGCTGAGCGCGCTCGCGCGCGGGTTTCACCGCCGCGAGGTCGACGCGCCGGGCGATCGCGCGGAGCACCACCCGCTGCTCGGCCATGGCGAGGGTGGCACCGAGGCAGCGCCGTATCCCACCCCCGAACGGAATCCACGTATAGGTGCCCGGCTTGTGGTCGACGAACCGCTCGGGGCGAAAGGCGAGCGGTTCCGGGTAGACGTCGGCGCGGTGGTGCAGCGCGACGATGTTGACCGCCACCGGCGTGCGCGCGGGCAGCACGTACTCGCCCATCCGCCACGGAGGGTTGGCCATGCGCACGATCATCGGGATGACGGGGCGGGTGCGCATGCCCTCGTACACCGTCGCCTCGATGTACGCGTCGGCCTCGGGTGCGTCGCCGCGGACGAGGTCGCGGAGCCTGTCGTAGGCCGTCGGTGTCCGGACCAGGCGCTCGAACGTCCAGGCCAGCGAGTTGGCCGTGGTCTCGTGGCCGGCGAGCACGAGCGTCATCAGCTCGTCGCGCAGCTCGCCGTCGGTGAGGGCCTGCCCATCCTCGTCGCGCGCCTGGAGCAGCAATGAGAGAACGTCATGGCGATCGTCGCCCGGCGCGGCCGCGCGCCGGGCACGAATCACGGCATACATCTGCCGATCGACGATCCGCAGCAGCGAGCGCAGAACGCCCTTCGCCTCGGCACGCCCCGCGTTCTGGAGCTCGACGAGCTGATAGAGCGGATTGGTGGAGGCGAGCGACAGGCGGCGGATGGTGTCGCGGAGCCGGCGTTCGATGGTGCCGCGCGGCGGGTGGCTGCCGATCCCGAAGATCCCCGCCATGATCACGTCGAGCGTGATCGCCTGCATCGGCGGCGCCAGCGCGAAGCGCTTGCCCACCGGCCAGCGCGCGATCTCGCGCTCGGCAACCTCCTCGATCATCTCGACGTAGCGCTGGACCGCCTCGCCGTGAAAGGCCGGCAGAAGGAGCTTGCGCTGGCGCATGTGGCGTTCGCCCACCGAGGTCAGGACCGAATTGGGTCCGAGGATCGGCCGCAGCGGCGATTCGCCGGTGAGCGAGGGGGCATCGGCCGGCTTCGCCGTGAACAGCGACTTGACGTGGTCGGGATGGCACGTGACGACGAACGCCTCGTTACGGGCCAGCAGCTGCACCTGCCACACGTCGCCGTAGCGCTGCTGGGTGGCCAGGCTCGTGCCCAGCGGATTGGACACGAAGCGGACGGTCTGGGCGAGCCGGCTCCCGCTGCGCATCGGCGGTAGGCGGACCGGTGTTCCCGGGTCGACGGGTCCGGCGGGCGACGGTGGCGCGGCGGTCTCCTCGAGCCGGTCGGCCGGTCGCGGTGGGGTCGCCGTGAGAGCCACGGTACGTCAGTGTACCGTAAGCGGACGGTTCGTACCGGGGTTAGGACTCTCGCGCGATCGCAGCCTGGGCGGCGGCGATCCGCGCGATGGGTACGCGGAACGGCGAGCAGGACACGTAGTCGAGCCCGGCCATGTCGAAGAAGGCGATCGACTCGGGGTCGCCGCCGTGCTCGCCGCAGATGCCGAGCTTGAGTCCCGGGTGTGCCTCGCGTCCGACCCACGCGGCGAGGCGGACGAGCCAGCCGACCCCCGGGGTGTCGATCGTCTCGAACGGCGAGCGGTCGATGATCTTGCTCTCGATGTAGGTGCCCATGAACCTCGACTCGGCGTCGTCCCGCGAGAGGCCGATCGCCGTCTGGGTCAGATCGTTGGTGCCGAAGGAGAAGAAGTCCGCGTGGCGGGCGATGCGGTCGGCGACGAAGCAAGCCCGGGGAAGCTCGATCATCGTCCCCACCGTGTAGTCCGCCCGTTCCTTCATGCCGTGTTCGGATCCGACCCGCACGACGAGATCGCGGAGGATCTCGAGCTCGTGCTCGTAGGCGACCAGCGGGATCATGATCTCGGGGTGGGGAGGCTCGTCCACCGACTGGGCGGCGCGCATGATCGCCCGGACCTGCATCTCGTAGATCTCGGGATAGAGGATGCCCAGGCGGCAGCCGCGCGTGCCGAGCATCGGGTTGCCCTCGCTGATTTCCTCGACCCGGGTCAGCAGCGTCTCGAGCTCGTCGAGGTCGTCGTGCTGCTCGAGGCGCGCACGCTCGACCTGAGCTCGCAGCTCGGGGAGGTTGGGCAGAAACTCGTGCAGCGGCGGGTCGAGCAGGCGGATCGTCACCGGCAGGCCCCGCATGGCCTCGAAGATCCCCTCGAAATCCTGCTGCTGCAGCGGCAGCAGCTCGCCGAGAGCGGCCCGGCGGCCCTCACCGTCGTCGGCCATGATCATCGCGCGCATCTTCGGCTGGCGGTCCTCGGCCATGAACATGTGCTCGGTCCGGCACAGGCCGATACCCCGCGCCCCGCGGTCGCGCGCGTGCACGGCGTCCTTGGGAGTATCGGCGTTGGCACGGACCCCCAGGCGGCGGATGGCGTCGGCCCACTCGAGCAGCTGCTCGAACCCCTCGCTGATCGCGGCCTCGATCAGCTTCGCCCCCGGCTCGACGATCGTCCCCTCGCTCCCGTCGATGCCGATCTCGTCGCCCGCCCGAAACACGCGACCATCGATGCGCAGCTCACCCACCTCGGCGTCAATCGCCACACCGGCGCCGGTCACCGCCGGAACTCCCATCCCGCGGGCGACCAGCGCGGCGTGGGACGCCTTGCCACCTTCGGAGGTGAGAATGCCCTTGGCGGCATGGAAGCCCGCCACATCGTCGGCCTCGGTGAATGGCCGGGCGAGGATCACGGCCTTGCCCTCACCGGCTGCGGCGAGGGCATCGCGGGCGCTGAACACGAGCTCGCCGGCCGCTGCGCCGGGCGACGCCGCCACGCCCTGGGCCAGCACGCTGTACCCCTCACCGCGGTCAAAAGTCGGATGGAGCAGCGCATCGAGGGTCCCCGCGTCGACCGTCATCAGCGCCTGTTCGCGAGTGAGCAGGCCCTCATTGACAGCGTCGATGGCGAAGCGAACCGCCGCCTGGGCTGGGCGCTTGGCGTTACGCGTCTGGAGCATCCACAGGTGGCCCTGTTCGATCGTGAACTCGGTGTCCTGCATGTCCTTGTAGTGGGCCTCGAGCCGGCGGAGGATGTCCATGAGCTGGCCGTACGCCTCGGGCATGACGTCGCCCAGCTCGGAGATGTCACGCGGGGTACGAACACCCGAGACGACATCCTCGCCCTGCGCGTTGACGAGGAAATCGCCCGACGGCTCGGGCGCTCCGGTCACCTCGTCGCGGGAAAAGGCGACGCCGGTGGCGCAGTCCTCACCCATGTTGCCGAACACCATGCGCTGGACGTTGACCGCCGTTCCCCAGTCATCGGGGATGCGATTGATCCGCCGGTAGGAGACGGCGCGCTCGCCGGACCACGAGTCGAATACGGCGCGAATCGCCTGGGCGAGCTGATCCTGCGGGTCCTGGGAAAACTCGTAGAAGCCCTGGAAGCGCTTGACCAGTTCCTGCAGGCCGGCGACCGAGATCTCGGTGTCGCTCGTCACGCCCTCGTTCGATTTGACCTCGGCGATTGCGTCCTCGAACCGCTGCCCCGGGACGCCGTGAGCGACATTGCCGAACATCTGGACCAGCCGGCGGTAGGAGTCCCAGGCAAACCACTCGTTGCCGGTCGCCGCGGCCAGCCCGGCGACCGAGCGGTCACCCAGGCCGAGGTTGAGGATCGTGTCGAGCATGCCCGGCATGGACTCGCGGGCGCCGCTGCGGACCGACACGAGCAGCGGATCCTCGTCGGCGCCGAGACGCTTGCCGGCGAGCTGCTCCAGTCGCTCGAGCGCGTCCTTCACCTGCTCGGTCATGCCGTCGGGCTCCTCGCCGTCGCGCATGTAGGCGACGCACGCCTCGGTGGTAATCGTGAAGCCGGGCGGGACGCGATCGACGCCAAGCACACGCGACATCTCGGCCACGCCTGCGCCCTTCCCCCCGAGCAGCTCGCGCATCTCTCGCGAACCCTCCGCGAAGTCGTACACCCACTTCCGCTCGGCCATCGTCAGCGGTAGTAGACCATCAATCAGCGCCCGTCGCACACGCGCGGTTACATTTCGCGCTCCTGCTCGTCGCCAGAAAGGGTCATACGCATGCCTGACCGCGCCGCCTTAGTCACGGGTGCCTCCCGAGGGATCGGCCTCGCCATCGCCGAAGCGCTTGGCGCAGAGGGCTTCGGCCTCACCGTCGCCGCCCGCAAACCCGACACACTCGAACAGACGGCGGCGAACCTGCGCGGCAAGGGCTACGAGGTGGAGCACGTGGCGGCCAACATGGCCGACGAGGAGGCCATCCGCGGCGTGGTGGCACGCCACCGTGACCGTTTCGGGCGCCTCGACGTGCTCGTCAACAACGCCGGCGTGGGCATCGGCGCGCCGGCCGGTGAACATCAGACAAAGCACGTCGACCTCCAGCTGGGGGTCAACCTGCGGGCGATCGTCCTCTTCTACCGCGAGTGCGCGGACATGCTGCGCGCCGCGGGCGCAGAGCACCGGAATGCGCTCGTGGTCAACCTGGCCTCGATCGCCGGCAAGTCACCGCAGCCGTGGCTGTCGGTGTATTCCGCCACCAAGGCGGCGGTGATCGCCTACACCCAGGCCATGAACAAGGAGCTCAACGGCGACGGGATCAAATCGACCGCCTTCTGCCCGGGCTTCGTCGACACCGACATGACCGAGTTCATCAGGAGCTCGGTGGCGCAGGAGGACATGCTCAAGCCGGAAGACATCGCCGAGGCCGTGCGCTTCCTGCTCCGGGTCTCGCCCGCCTGCGTGGTCCCCGATGTCGTGTTCCAACGCCCGGGGGAGACGGTGTAGGAACTAGGCTCGCGTCATGCGCGTCGACGTGGTCGGGCACATCGAGTGGGTTGACTTCATTCCCGTCGACCACATGCCGCGCTCGGGCGAGGTGATTCATGCGGTTGGAGCCTTTGCGCGCGCCGGCGGAGGTGGCGGCGTGGTCGCCGGCGTGCTGCCCGAAATGGGCGCCTCGGTTGAGTTCTACTGCTCGCTCGGGCGTGACGCGCTGGGGCGGGCGGCCGTCGAGCAGCTCGAGGGCAAGGGCGTGACGATGCACGTCGGATGGCGAGATCAGCCCACCCGCCGTGCCCTGACGCTGCTCGAGAGCGTCGGCGAGCGCACGATCATCACGATGGGTGAGCGGCTCGACCCGCTCGGCGGCGACGACCTGGAGTGGGGGCGCCTGCACGATGCCGATGGGGTCTACGTGACCGCGGGTGACGCGGCCGCGCTCGTGCAGGCGCGCCAGGCCAAGGTCGTGGTCGCCTCGCCGCGGGCGCGCCACGCGCTGGCCGGCGAGGGGCCGATGATCGACGCCGTCGTGTACAGCGCCGACGACGAGGACGAGAGCGAGTGGGCCAAGCGGGTCGCGCACCGGGCGCGGCTGCTGGTGGCCACCAACGGGGCGCACGGGGGGAGCTGGTGGGGAGAGTCGGAGGGGACGTGGGATCCCGTGCCCCCACCGGGGGAGCCCCGGGACACATACGGCTGCGGAGACTCGTTTGCTGCCGGGTTCACCTATGGGCTGGCGGCGGGGATGTCGGTGGCCGAGGCGGCGCACGTCGGCGCCGAACGGGGCGCCATCTGCCTCACGCACCAGGGGGCGCCCTAGCTGTAGACCCTAGACCGTGAAGACGATCTTGCCGACGACCTCGCCCTCGAGCATCGTCTCGAACCCCTGGCGCGCATCCCCCAGAGGCAGGGTGACGTGGATCAGGGGCCGAACGTCCCGGTCGACGCAGAAGCGCAGCAGGCGCTCGAGCTCCTCGCGAGTGCCCATGGTCGAGCCGATGACCGAGAGCTGGAGGAAGAACACGCGGGAGAGCTCGGCCGGGGGCGCGTCGCCCGTGGTGGCGCCCGAGACGATGATCATGCCGCCGGGCTTGAGCGCGCGCAGCGAGTGGCCCCAGGTCGCCCGGCCGATCGTCTCCATGACGGCGTCGACCCGCTCCGGTAGCCGCGCCCCCGACTCGAAGGCTTGGTCGGCGCCGAGCTCGACGGCGCGGTCGCGCTTCTCCTCGGAGCGGCTGGTGACCCAGATGCGCAGCCCGGCGGCGCTCCCGAGCACGATCAGAGCCGTGGCCACGCCGCCGGTCGCGCCCTGGACGAGCACCGTCGATCCCGGTGCCAGTCGCGCGCGGGTGAACAGCATCCGGTAGGCGGTCAGCCAGGCCGTGGGCAGGCAGGCGGCGTCCTCGAAGCTCAGCTGGCTCGGCTTGGGCAGGAGGTTTCGCCGCGGCACCGTCAACCGCTCGGCGAACGTGCCCTGGTGGCGCTCGGACAGGATCGCCCGGCGGGGATCGAGGGTGTCGTCGCCGCGCCAGCCGTCGCTGGTGATGACGGCATGGACGACGACCTCGTTGCCGTCCTCGTCGAGGCCTGCCGCGTCGCAGCCGAGAATCATCGGCAGCCGGTCCTTGCTCAACCCCACACCGCGCAGCGACCACAGGTCGTGGTGGTTCAGCGAGGCGGCCTTGACCGTGACCGTGGTCCAGCCGTCAGGAACCTCGGGCTCGGGACGCTCGGCGATCGTGAGGCAGCGGAGCGGATCTTCGGGGTCGGTGTCGGTGGCGTAGGCGGCGAGCACGCGAGGATCATGCCCTAACCGGCCGCGGCGACGGAGTCACGTAGCGGTCGCAGGGCGGCCTGGACTCGGAACAGCTCGTCCATCATCCGGGGAACCGTCCGCTCCATCGAGTCGTTCGCCGCCAGCACGCCGTCGTGAACCAGGGTCCGCACGAAGGGGATGTTCACGGCTTCGTCCAAAGGCAGCAGCTTCACTGCCGTGACGACCTGAGTGAGCTGCTGCATCGAGCGCGTGCCGGCGGCGATACCGCCGTAGGACACGAAGGCGACGGGCTTGTGCTGCCACTCCTGGTGCAGGTAGTCGATGGCGTTCTTCAGCGCGGCGGGGTAGCCGTGGTTGTACTCCGGGGTGATGAAGACGAAGGCGTCGGTGGCGTCGACCCGAGCGCTCCACTCGTGCGTGTGGGGCTGGGTGTAGTCGCGTAGCCGGGGATGGTTGGGCTCGTTCAAGAGCGGTAGGCCGAGCTCGGCCAGATCGACGACCTCGACGTCAAAGGCGCCGTGCCCGCGGGCCCGGGGGACGAACCAGTTGGCCACGGGTGTCCCCATCCGCCCCGGGCGCGTCGAGGCGACGATGATCATCAGCCGGGGTTTGGTCATCGCGCGGCGCGAACCCTACAGAACCACCAGCAACTCCATGGCCGGGCCCTCGGCGCCGACCACGGTGCACGTGCCAAGCTCGCGGGCCAGGGCCAGAGCGCCTCGATTGCCCCGGGCGACGGTCATCCTGAAGCGCCGGATGCCGGCGGCCATGGCGCGGGCTCGAAGGGCTCGGGCCAGCGCGCGCCCGACGCCGCGGCGCTGCCAGCCATCGTTGACGCTGATGGCCAGCTCGGCGGCATCGAAGTCGTCGAGCCGCACGTACTCGGCCAGCCCGACAGGGGTGCGCGGCACGGGGGAGAACGCGATCAGAGCGTCGTGGTGCCAGTGGTCGACCTGACTGAGCCGCCTGGCCTCGCGCCGCTCGCCGGGACCGGCGCCGAGCCAGCGCTGGTAGCGCGATCGCTCGCCCAGGTGGCTGAGGGAGAAACCGATCGCCGCGCGATCGGATGCGGTGAGTTCGCGGATGACGAACTCATCGGCGCCCGGCGGCGCCATCAACCTCGCGCGACCCATGGTCAGCCGCCCTCGTGGGTCAAGACGAGGGCCCGGGCGGGATGGCGCCGCGCTTCATAGGAGTGGGAAACGTCGGCCGGGAACACTGCGTAGTCGCCGGCACCCAGCTCGGTCAGGCGCTCGACAGGTCCCGCGAGCAGCTTCCCCGACAGGACGTAGACGTGGGCGCGGGTCCCCGCGGCCAGTGGCTCGAGCTCACGCACCTCGCCGGCGGGGACCGAGATCTCGGCCACGCCAACATCTCCGGCTCCGGCGATCGTGTCGAGGCGATGGGACGCGGCGCCCGGCTCGCGCTGCGCGGCTCGGAGCACGCGAACCTCCCCGAGCGGCAACTCCTCGAGCAGCTCGACCAGCGACACGCGCAGCGCCCCGGCCAGCGCGACGAGCGTTTCCACGGTCGGGTTGGCGTGGCCGTTCTCGATGCTCGACAGTGTGGCCTTGCTGATCGTGGTCGCCCGAGCGAGCTCGGACAGCGACAGGCTGCGGGCGATGCGCAGCCGGCGGAGGTTGGCGGCGAGTAGCTCGGATACGCTGGTGTCAAACAAAGAAGACACTGCGTTCAGTATAATGAACGGCGCCGCCATGACGACCACGACTCTCTACTTCGACCTCGGATCGCCGTACGCGTATCTGGCCGCCGAGCGGCTGAGCGGCGTGCTGCCCGGCCCGGTCACGTGGCAGCCCGTCCTGCTGGGTGGATTGTTCAAGCTCACCGGGCGCGGGTCGTGGGCGCTCGGGGACTACCGGCGACGCGAGGCGGGGATGGCGGAGATCGAGCGTCGAGCGAGGAGCTACGGGCTGCCCGCGATGCGGTGGCCCGATCCGTGGCCGAGCGACTACCTGTTTGCCATGAGGGCGACGACGTTCGCCTTCGGCATCGGCCAGGGCGGGGATTTCGTCCGAACCGCGTTCCGCGCCGCGTTTCAGGACGGTGCCGATCTCAGCATTCCCGCGCACGTGCTCAGGGCGGCCGGCGAGGTAGGCCTCGAGCCGGCTCGGGTCGAGTCGGCCACCGCGGACCCGGCGATTAAGCAGGCCCTGCGCGTGGCCACCGAGGCGGCCTACGAGAAGGGCGTCTTCGGGGTCCCCACGGTGGCGATCGACGACGAGCTGTTCTGGGGCGATGACCGCCTCGAAGACGCCGCCGCGCATCTACGCGAGATCACTGCGAACGTTAGGTAGGGTGAGGCCTCGAGCATGACCGACTCGTCTCCCAGCCGCCCGCCTCGTTGCCGCGGCTGGCAGCAGGAGGCGGCGCTGTCGATGCTCGAGAACAACCTGCATCCCGACGTGGCGGAGAACCCTGCCGAGCTGATCGTCTATGGCGGCATCGGCAAGGCGGCGCGGGATCACACGAGCTACGCGACGATCCGCCGCGAACTCATGCGCCTGGGCGACGATGAGACGCTGATGGTGCAGTCGGGCAAGCCCGTCGCGGTGTTCGAGACCCACGAGTACGCGCCACGCGTGTTGATCGCCAACACCAATCTGGTGCCCGACTGGGCCAACTGGGAGGAGTTCCGCCGGCTCGACGCCGAGGGGCTCATCATGTACGGCCAGATGACCGCCGGATCGTGGATCTACATCGGCAGTCAGGGAATCCTCCAGGGGACCTACGAGACGTTCGCCGCGGCGGCGCGCAAGCGCTTCGGAGGGTCGCTCCAGGGTCGCCTCGTGGTCACCGCCGGCCTCGGCGGGATGGGTGGCGCCCAGCCGCTGGCCGTCACCATGTGCGGCGGCACGGCGCTGTGCGTCGAGGTCGACCTGCGCCGCATCGAGCGCCGGATCGAGACCGGTTATCTCGACGAGCGTGCGGCCGATCTCGACGACGCCCTCTCACGTCTGGAAACGGCGGCCAGGGAGGGACGTCCGCTGTCGATCGGGCTGCTCGGCAATGCCGCCGAGGTGCTGCCCGAACTGGTCCGCCGCGACGTGCACGTCGACGTGGTGACCGATCAGACCTCGGCCCACGATCCGCTCAACGGCTACGTTCCCGCCGGTCTCACCGTGGAGCAGGCCGAGGCGCTGCGCCGCACGGATCCCGACGACTATCTGAAGCGCGTGGGGGAGAGCGTGATCGGCCACGTGGCCGCGATACGCGATCTGGCCGAGCACGGCGCCGAGGCGTTTGACTACGGCAACGCGCTGCGCGGGCTGGCCTCCGAGCACGGGGACGAGCGAGCCTTCTCCTACCCCGGATTCGTGCCGGCCTACATCCGGCCGCTGTTCTGCGAGGGCAAGGGGCCATTCCGGTGGGTGGCCCTGTCCGGCGATCCTCAGGACATTCATCGGACCGACAAGGCGATCCTCCACCTGTTCGGCGACCAGGAGCACATCGCGCGCTGGATTCGTCTGGCCAGCGAGAAGGTGCAGTTCCAGGGCCTGCCCGCGCGCATCTGCTGGCTCGGCTACAACGAGCGCCATCTCGCCGGGCTGGCCTTCAACGAGCTCGTGGCCAACG
Organism: uncultured Solirubrobacterales bacterium; assembly: GCA_963734775.1. Lineage (GTDB taxonomy): Bacteria > Actinomycetota > Thermoleophilia > Solirubrobacterales > Solirubrobacteraceae > Palsa-465. The sequence goes on along the minus strand of CAVTJE010000017.1, from coordinate 173,211 downwards.
GCGAGCTTCGCGGCCCCATCGTGATCGGCCGCGACCACCTTGACGCCGGATCCGTGGCGTCTCCGCAGCGCGAGACCGAGTCGATGCTCGACGGTTCCGACGCGATCGCCGACTGGCCGATCCTGAACGCGCTGATCAACACGGCCTGCGGGGCGAGCTGGGTCTCGGTCCACCACGGCGGGGGTGTCGGCATGGGCAAGTCGATCCACGCCGGGCAGGTGATCGTCGCCGACGGGACGCGGAGCGCGGCGAAACGGCTCGTCCGCGTGCTGCGTGCCGACCCGGGGCTGGGTGTGGTGCGCCACGCCGATGCGGGATACGAGGACGCGGTCGCCTTCGCGCGGCACGCCAAGCTGCACATGCCGATGCTCGATCCCGAGCCCCCGGCGGTGTGAGCGTCAGCATCAACGAGGCGGCTCAGGTGCTGCGCGTGCCCGGCGACGGCCTGGAATACCTGCGCTCCGACCGCGCGGGGGAACTCACCCTCGAACCCGGGTCGCTGCTCCTCGATGGTTCCAGGATTGCCGGCCACGAGGGTTCGCGCGAGGCCGAGGTGCAGATCGATGCGCACGGGTGCGCGGTGCTGCCGGGCCTGGTCGACTGCCACACCCACCTGCCGTTCGCGGGCTGGCGCGAGGGCGAGTACGCCCTCAAGATCTCCGGCGCCTCCTACGAGGAGATCTCGCGGAGCGGCGGCGGCATCCGCTCATCGTCGCGCGCGCTGGCCCACGCCACCGACGCCGAGGTCCTAGCGCAGGCCGCGGCGCTGGCCGGCGAAATGCTCGCGCAGGGCACGACCGCGTTCGAGTGCAAGAGCGGTTATGGCCTGTCGGCCCCAGCCGAGGTGCGCGCGGTCGGGCTCGCCGCCGAGCTTCGCGGCCAGGTCGCTCAGACGCTGACCTCGACCGCCCTGCTCGCGCACGCGGTCCCCGACGGCTACGACGCGGACGGGTGGATGGACGAGGTGGCGACGATGCTCCCCGCGGTCCTCAGGGCCGGCGACCCGAAAGCGCTCGACATCTACGTCGAGAGCGTGGCCTTCAGCAACCAGCACCTGCGTGAAATGGGGGAGCTCGCTGCGGCCAATTCGCTCGACCTCCGGGCCCACGTCGAGCAGTTCAACACCAACCATTCGGTGCCGGTGGCGCTGGCCGCGCGAGCGCGGTCGGTCGATCACGTGACCTGTATCGCCGAGGAGGAGATCGACCCGCTGGCATGCTCGGAGACCGCGGCGGTGCTGCTGCCGGGGGCCGAGTTTCTCGGCGACGAGCGCGTGGCGCCGGCACGCGAGCTGGCCGACGCCGGGGCGATCTGTGCCCTGGCCACCGATCTCAACCCAGGCACCTCGCCCGTCCTCTCGCTGCCGGTGATCATCGGATTGGCGGTACGCCGCTACCGCTGGTCTGTGCTCGAGGCCCTGCTCGCCTGCACGCTGAACGCGGCGTGGGTTCTGCGGCTGTCCGACCGGCTCGGCTCGCTCGAGCCGGACAAGCGCGGCGATGTAGTGATCGTCGACGGACCGGTCGAGCAGATCCCCTACCGGTTCGCGCGCAATCCGGTGGCGCTGGTGCTGGTCGCCGGTGAGATCGCCTACGTCCGGCCCGACCAGGCGTGGAGGGCGCGGTGAGCATCGCCGAGCGTCTCGCCGGTCTCGACGCGATCGGAAGCCGCAAGGACGGGATCTGGCGGCTGGCCTGGACGGCGGAGGACGCCGCGTGCGGCGAGTGGTTCATGCATCAGGCGCAGGACGCGGGGCTTGCCGTGCAGCGCGACCCGGCCGGAAACCTGTGGGCCTGTCCGGACTCCGATCCGCCGTGGTGGGGAATCGGTTCGCACCTCGACAGCGTGAGGGGAGGGGGTCGTTACGACGGGCCGCTGGGCGTGGCGTGCGGGTTCGAGGTCGCGACGAGCGTCGAGGCGCCAGTGGCGGTGATCGCCTTCGAAGACGAGGAGGGCGCGCGCTTCAACACGCCGACGTTCGGAAGCAAGGCGCTGGCCGGCCGGCTCGAGTTGCCCGCGGTGCTCGAGCGGCGCGACGACGACGGGGTGACGATCGCCGAGGCGATGCGAGCCGCCGGGTTCGACCCCGATCGCATCGGCGACGCTCCCCAGGGGATGAGCAGCCTGGCCGGTTTCATCGAGGTGCACATCGACCAGACCCGTGACCTGGCGCGCGCCGACGTGCCGGTCGCAATAGTCAGCTCGTTGGCCAACCGGTTGCGCCTCGAGGTGGGTCTCGATGGGCGCGCCGACCATGCCGGGACGACCCCGCCCGACGAGCGCCAGGATGCCCTGGCCGCGGCCGCGCGCGCGATTGTGGCCGCCGAGGAGATCGGCGCTCGCCACCCCGGCCTCACGGTCACCGCGTCGCGGATCGTCGTCGAACCCAACGCCCCGACGACGATTGCTTCGCACGTGCGACTCTGGATCGACGCGCGCTCGCCGGACAAGGACGCGATCGACGCTTGGCTCGAGGAGCTGAGCGAGCTGCTGCGGTCCGCATCCGTGCCGACCACCATCACGATCGCCTCGCGGTCGCCCGGCCAGGCGTTCGACTCCGAGTTACGGGGAAGGCTGGCGCGCGCCGGCGAGGCGCTGATCGGCGCCCCCCTACCCGAGGTCGTGTGCCTGGCCGGTCACGATGCCGGGGTGCTGGCCGCCCAGCTCCCGGCGGCGATGGTGTTCGTACGCAACCCGACCGGCATCAGCCACTCGCCCGCGGAGGACATCGACCTCGCCGACGCCGAGGTCGCCGTGGAGCTGGTGCGGCAAACGCTTCCGAGCCTGGTGTGATGCGCATCGCGGCCATGCCCAACGCCCATTCCCACGCGTTTCAGCGCGGGCTTCGAGGGCGGGCCGAGCGTCTGGCCCCCGATCGGGCCGACGACTTCTGGACCTGGCGCACCGAAATGTTCGCGCTGGCCGGCAGCCTCACCCCCGAGTCGATGCACTCGGTGGCGCTGGAGGCGTTCGACGAGATGCGCCGCGCCGGCTACGGCGTCGTGGGCGAGTTTCACTACGTCCACCACCAGGCCGATGGCACCCCGTACGACGACGCCAACGAGATGGCCAAGGCGGTGGCCCACGCCGCCATCGCCGTCGGACTGCCGATCGTGATGCTCCCGGCCGCGTATCACCGAAACGGGTGGGACGGACAGGACCTGGCCCCGCTGGAGGGGCAGCGGCGCTTCTGCGACGCCGACGTCGAGAGCTTTCTGTCGCGCGTCGATGACTTGAGGGCCTGGGCGGGCGGGATACGACGGTGTCGGGGTCGGCATCGCCGCGCACAGCGTCCGGGCCGTGCCCAAGGCGTGGCTCGACGCGATCGCCGCGTACGGCGCCCAGTACGAGCTCGTCCTCCACGTCCACGCCCACGAGCAGCGCGGCGAGCTCGAGCAGTGTCAGGCCGAGCATGGGTGCTCGCCGATCGAGCTGCTCGAGCAGACCGGCTTCCTCGGCCCGGCGACGAGCGTCATCCACGGCATCCACGTGAGCGCCCGGGACATCGAGGCGGTCGCGCGGGCCGGCGCCACCGTCGTCTCGTGTCCCACCACTGAGGGCAATCTCGGTGACGGCTACCTGCCGGCCATGGCCTACGCGCGGGCCGGCGTGCCGTTGGCCATCGGCAGCGACTCGCAGACGCGGATCGACCCGTTCGAGGAGGCGCGCGAGCTCGAAACCGGCTCGCGTCGCGAGCAGCAGCTCCGGGCGGGCCTGCTGGCGACGGTGGGCGATCTGTGGCGCGAGCTGGGCGCCAACGGGCGGGGCAGCCTTGGCGTCGTCGAGGAGCCCACGGTCGAGATCGACCTCGACCATCCCGATCTGCGCGGCATCGAGCAGCGCGACCTTCCCTTGGCCCTCGTCACCTGCGCCTCGGCATCCGTGGTCGTGTCCTAGAGTCTGGCCCGGATGCGGGTCTTCATCACTGGGGCGTCTGGATTCATCGGCCGGGCGCTGTACGAGCGCTATCAGGCCGACGGGCATGAGGTGCGAGGGTGCGATCTCGCTCCCGACCCGTTGCGGGATATCGTCACCGGCGACGTCGCCGAGCCAGGCCCGTGGCAGGAGCACGCGGCCGGTTGCGATCTGCTCATCCACACTGCCGCCACGGTGTCTTTTCGCCTCGAGGGGCGCGATGACGTCTGGCGCTCGAACGTGTTGGGGACGCGCCACGCCCTCGATGCGGCCGAGCGAGCGCAGGTCGCCCGCTTCATTCACTTCTCCTCGGTGACGGTATTCGGCCTCGACTTCCCCGACGGGGTGGACGAGCGCTACCCGGTCCGCAACACCTACGTCCCCTACCCCGACAGCAAGATCGCCTCCGAACAGGTGGTCCTCCAGGCGCAACTCGAGGGGCGTCTGGCAGCGACGATCGTGCGTCCGGGAGATGTGTACGGCCCGCGATCGCGCGCCTGGGCGGTGATCCCAGCGCAGCTGATCAAGGCACGTCGTTTCTCGCTCCCCGGGGGAGGTCGGGGCATCCACTCGCCGGTGTACATCGACAATCTCGTCGACGCGGTGGTCCTGGCCGCGGCCTCGGCCGCCGCGGAGGGGCAGGTATTCACGCTCAGCGACGGCGTGGGCGTCCCGTGCCGCGAATTCTTCGCTCCCTACGCCGAGCTGGTCGGCCGCAAGCTGATCACGCTGCCGACGCCGGTGGCGATCGGCGCGGCGGCGGTGATCCAACAACTGGCACGGTGCTCCGAGGGCGACAACGACATCAACCCCGCTTCGGCGCGCTACATGCTGCGCACCGGCACCTACTCGATTGACAAGGCGCGTCGTGTCCTGGGCTGGGAGCCGCGGGTGGGCGTCGAGGAGGGGCTCGGCCGCACCGTCGGCTGGCTGCGCGAGCAGGGATTCGGGGCCGATGCTTGACGCCGAGCGGATGCTGCGAGGGGCGCGGCGCCCGCTCGTTATCGGGATGGGCGGCGGCGGTGACGTGGTCGGCGCGCTCGCCACGGCCGAGTCGCTCCGCATATACGACGGGGCGGATCCCATCGTCGGCGGCGTGTCATGGGAACGCCGGCCGATCGACCCGGCTCCGGGCCCGCGGCGGGTGGATGAGATCGCCGACGCCAGCGAGCTGGCACCGGGAATCATGCTCGCCGGCGCCAGCACCCGGGTGAGCGAGAGCGGTGTCTACTTCGCCGAGTCCCGCATGGCCGAGTACCTCGGCCGCGAGTCGCTCCTCATCGACATCGAGGGCGGTCCCCGTGCGGTGGCCGACGGCCTCGAGGCGGCGAGCACCGCGCTCGACTCCGATCTGCTCATATTCATCGACGTCGGCGGCGACGTGCTCGCTCAGGGCAGCGAATCGGGGCTGCGGAGCCCGCTCTGCGATGCGGTCATGCTCGCCGTCGGGGCCAGCCTGGCCCAGCGCGGCCGGCGGATCCTGGCCGGCATCTTCGGAATCGGTTGCGATGCCGAGCTGACGCCGGCGGAGGTGCTCTCCCTGCTGGCCAAGGTCGCCGGCGCCGGCGGTCTGTGCGGAGCGCGAGGGTTGACCGATCCCGTCGCCTCGCGCCTGGAGGGCGCGATGGAGCTGGTGCCGACCGAGGCGAGCCGGCAGGCGGTGCGCGCGTTCCGGGGAGCGTCAGGGACGGTGCCGATCCGCGGCGGGCAGCGCGCCGTCGAGCTCACCCCGGCCGCGACGCTGACGTTCTACCTCGACATCGGCGTAACGATGCGGACGTGCGGGCGGCTGGCCCAGGCGGTGCACGACGCGCGGAGCCTGGCCGAGGCCAACCGCGCGTTGAACGATCTCGGCGTCTACACCGAGCTCGACCTCGAGACCGACGCCGCGAGGCAATGAAGCCGCATCTCGACGATCTCATCGAGCCACCCGCCCACGGTCGCGTGTATCGCGAGCAGCGTCTAGCGTCGTTGTCCGACTGCGCCCCCACGGGCCGGATGCGCCTCGACGCGCTCGCCCGCTGGCTCCAGGACGTCGCCTATGCCGACGTGGCCGACGCCGGGGTTGCCTCGCACGCGGTGTGGGTGGTTCGCCGGGCGCGGATGCGCATCAACAGGTTTCCGCTCTTCGGTGAGCAGGCCGAGCTGGCCACGTTCTGCAGCGGCGTGGGCCGTGCCTGGGCCGAGCGACGGACGTCGCTGACGCGGTCCGGCGAGGCTGAGAGCGACGTCGAGTCGGTGTCGCTGTGGGTGCACCTCGATCCGGACACCGGGCGCCCGGCGCCGTTCACCGAGAAGGAGATCGCCGTCTACGGCGAGACGGCGGGCGATCGTGAGATCAGCCATCGCCTGCGCCACCCCCGTCCCACCGAGACGACGTCGAACGGGAGGTGGGAGTTCCGATCCAGCGAGCTCGACGTGGCCCAGCACGTCAACAACGCGGCCTACTGGACGGTGCTCGACGAGGAACTGCTGGCGGGGCGCGATCCGGCATGGCTCGATGTGGAGGTGGAGTTCCGCAATCCGTCCCAGCCGGGGGAGAAGGTCGTGCTCTCGCGGGGGGATCGGCGTTGGATCGTCGGCCCGGAAGGCGAACTGCACGCGTCGATACTCATCGCCGCTGCGCCATGAGAGCCGTTTGGTCTGGCCGCGCGCTGGGCACCCAGTAGAGATGACCGAGGATCCCCACGAGCGTGACCCCCATCACGAGCTGAACAACCCCGTCGGTGAGCCCGATCCGACGGAGTGGCCCGATCCGTACGAGCGCCGGCCCGACCCTCGCGACCCGGTTGGCCCCGAGGAAACGTTTGGCGAGGAGCCGCACACGGCCACCGGGGCCACCAGCACGAGCGAGCCGCACCCCTCCCAGGACCCTGAGGCCGATCAGTGGGAGGGACGCAAGCGCGACAAGCTCGACGACTAAGCTGCCCGGTCGATGAAGGAGCTCAAGGGGAGCGCGAGCGCCGCGGTGGCGGCGAGCGCCGAGAGATGCATTGAGTTGTTTGAGGCTGTCGAGGACTACCCCCGGTGGTACCCGGAGGCCGTCCGCCAGGTCGAGGTCGTCGAGCGCTCCGCCGACGGCAAGCCGTCGAAGGCCCGGGCGCAGCTGCACGTCGCCTACGGGCCGTTGACCCGAGACTTCAATCTGCTGCTCGACGTTACGGCGCAGCGGCCGAGTCAGGTCAAGCTCACGCGGATACCCCACGAGCCCCCGGACGCCGAGCGGTTCGAGGTCACCTGGCTGGTTGGGCGCGGGCGGATCGAACTGCGGATGTACGCCAACCTGTCGATCCCGCGGCTTGTCCCGGTGTCGGGGATGGGCGAATCCTTCGCGGGCGACTTCGTCGCCGCGGCCAAGAAAACGCTCGACGGCTGACGCGGCTTACCCGCACCCGGTGACCCCGCCGTCCAGCGGGATCACGGTGCCGGTGAGATACGAGCCGGCGCGGCTGGCCAGGAACAGGGTGAGTCCGGCGGCGTCATCGGGACGCCCGATCCGGCCGAGCGGCACGGTGGCCTGCACCATCGCGCGGCGCTCGGGGTCGTCGAGCAGGAAGGCCATCATCTTGCTCTCGAACGGTCCGGGGGCGATCGCGTTGACCGTGATCTGCTCGGGTGCCAGCCGCTTGGCCAGGTGGCGCGTGAGCATGTGGACCGCGGCCTTGCTCGCGCTGTAGCTGTAATTGTCCATGCTCGGCGGGCGGATCCCGTCCACCGAGCCGATGTTGATCACGCGCGCCGGGTCCTCGGCGCTCGCGGCGGCCCGGAGGGCCGGGAGCAGCGCGACCGTGAGATGGAAGATGCCCTCGACGTTCGTGTGCATGGCCCGGTCCCAACCCGAGGGCGGGAACTCCTCGAGCGGCGCGCCCCAGTTGGCGCCCGCGTTGTTGACGAGGATGTCCAGGCGTTCGCTCTCGGCCATCACCGCCTGCGCGAGCGCCGCGGCCCCGTCGGGCGTGGATAGGTCGGCCGGGATGGCCTGACAGGAGCCGACGCCGGCCAGCTCGGACGCGGTCTGCGCGAGCTGATCGGCCTTGCGCGCGGAGATGATCACGCGGACGCCGGCCTCGAGCAGGCCCGCGGCGATCATCCTGCCGATGCCGCGGGAACCGCCGGTCACCAGCGCCGTCTTCCCCGAGACATCGAATAGCTCGCCGGCCACACCGGGATCCTAATCGCGTCAGGCGAGTGAGAGGACTCCCGCTTCGAGGTCGAGCAGGAAGCGTTTGCGCTCGAGACCACCGCCGTAGCCCGTGAGCGTCCCGTCGGCGCCGATCACGCGGTGGCAGGGCACGATCACCGCGATCGGGTTGCGGCCGTTGGCCGTTCCGACGGCCCGGGCGCCACCCGGTTCACCGACCTCGCGCGCGATCTCGCCATAGCTGACGGTCTCGCCGTAAGGGATTCCGCGCAGGGCCTGCCAGACGCGGAGCTGGAAGTCGTTGCCGTGGAGTTCGAGCGGCGCATCGAACGTCCGCCGCGAGCCGCTGAAGTACTCCTCGAGTTGGGTCCGGACGCAGGCGAACGCATCGTCGCGCCGATCCCACTGGGGGTCGATCCTCAGCGGCCGCCTGCCGCCCCGCATGTCGAGGTGGTGCAGAGTGTGTCCATCGCCCGCCAGGAGCAGCTCGCCGATGGGGCTGTCGATTGTCGTGTAGATCATGGGTTCCATGGCCATTACAACGCGCGGGGCGGCGGACTTGTGAGGCGTTGATTGACCGGTTGCGGGTAGCGGCACGCGCGTCGGCGCAATCGGGGAAGATGCCCGCATGAGGCGCGAGGCCTGGCTGCGTGCGCAGATCGCGAGCATCGTGGCCATCGGCACGCTGATCGTCGCCGTCGGCGTCGCTCTCGTTCTCAGCAACACGATCGACCTCCGCAACACCTCCAGGGCGACGGTGCAGGCCGACGACTACCTGTCCGCGGCGAGCAACCTCGAACACCTGGTCGTCGACGCCGAAACCGGGCTGCGCGGCTACGTGATCACACGGCATACGCTGTTCCTTGCGCCCACACGACAGGCACAGGCGGCGTTGCCGGGGGCGATTGCCCGCCTCCGGAGCTCAGCCACGGCCACCCGGGCCTTCCAGCCGCAGGCGGGGGAGTTCGTCAGCGACGCGCGCCTGTACTTCTCGACCTGCCATGGCGCGCTGGACGCTTCGCAGCGCCGCGGCAACGACCACCTCGCCGGCGGACGCGCTCCGTCTGCTCAACGATGCGATGCTCCGCCAGTCCGACGACGTTCGTTTCGTCACGATGGCCTACGTGCTGGTGACGATCGACGCCGAGCGTGCGCGCGTCGAGATCGCCTGCGCCGGACACCCCGAGCCGATTCTCGTCCCGGCCGCCGGCGAGCCACGGGGGGTGGGCGCCCACGGCGATCTGCTCGGAGTCTGGCCCGACGTCCAGCTGCACCAGGTCGAGGTCGAGCTCGAGCGAGGGGACTCTCTGGTCGTTTACACCGACGGCGTGACCGACCAGGGGCCGGGGCAGTTCCGCGTGCCCGAGCTGGCCCTCGGCGAGCGGCCGCCCGGGGCCGACGCTGAACGGCTGGCCAGCATCGTGGAGGACCTGGCGGCCAATCCGGCCGGCCAGCGGGACGACATCGCGATCGTCGCTCTGCGCTTCACCGGCGATGGCGACGAGCTCCGGTCGGCCGGCAGCGAGTCGCCGGGCCGGCGGCCGGGTCAGATAGCCGCCCGAGCCGGGACGGCGGCGGGCGGCTGGAGGTCGAACGCGTCGGCCAGCAGCTCGTAGGATCGCCGCCGGGCCGCGTGGTCGTGGGTGATCGTCACCACGATCACCTCCTCGGCGCCGTACGCCGCGGCGAGCGACTCGACCCCGTCCCGAACGGTCGCGGGCGAGCCGATGATCCCGCGTCGGCCGGGCAGATTCCCCGCCACCGGCTTGCCCTCCCGCTCGAGGAACTCGATCGCCTTGTCGGGTGGCGGGACGGGGATCAGCTCTCCACGCCGCAGCAGGGTCAGCGTCATGCGGCTGCTGGCCGCCAGCCGCTGTGCCTCCTCGTCGCTGTCGGCGCACAGAACCCAGGCCGCGACCGCCGTGCGCGAGATCGACGAGCTGTGCTCGCTGGCGTAGCGCTCACGGTAGACGCGGGCGATCTCCTCGCCGCTCGGATTGATGAAGTCGGCAAAGGCATAGGGAAGGGCGAGCTGCGCGGCCCAGATCGCGCTCTGGGGCGATGAGCCGAGCAGCCACACGGCGGGGATGCCCGGCCGCCCCGGCAGGTCGGCGGCGAGCCTCTGGAAGGGATGATCGTCGGGCAGGCTGTCGTCGAAGTAGGCCAGCAGCTCGGCGAGCTGCTGCGGAAAGTCGTCGGGCGCTGCCTGGCGGCGGTCGCGCTGGAGGGCGAACGTCGTCAGGGGATCGGTACCGGCCGCGCGGCCGAGCCCCAGGTCGATGCGATCGGGATACAGCGCGGCGAGGATCGTGAAGGTCTCAGCCACCTTGAGCGGGCTGTAATGAGGGAGCATCACGCCTCCGCTCCCGACGCGAATGTGCCTCGTCGCCGAGGCGATCGGTCCGATCAGCGCCTCGGGACTGGCGCTGGCCAGCATCGGGCCGCCGTGGTGCTCGGCCACCCAGTAGCGGTGATAGCCGAGCGAGTCGGCCAGCGTGGCCAGATCGATCGTGTTGCGGAGCGCGTCCGCGCCGGTCGAGCCCTCGGGGATCGGGGACTGGTCGAGTACCGACAGGCGCATGGAAGTGATGTTAGGAAGACGGCGCGGGCGTGAGGGCGGGGGTTCTCCGGCCGACCTCTTCGCGGACGATCGGCGCCACCTCGGTACCGAACAACTCGATCGAGCGGAGCACGTCGCGGTGCTCGACCGCGCCCACGCTCATCTGCGCCATGTAGCGGTGATGCCCGAACAGCTCGTGTTCGAACAGGAGCTTCTCGGCCACCTGCTCGGGCGAGCCGACCGCCAGCGCGCCCCTCGGCGAGCGCAGCGCCTCGTACTCCGCGCGACCCGACGGTGGCCAGCCGCGCTCGCGGCCGATGCGGTTCATCATGGCCAGGTAGGACTGGGCGAAGGCCGAGTCGGCCTGCTCGCTCGTGGGTGCCACGAACGCGTGCGTGTTGATGGCGAGCTTCGTCGTAGCGGGGGCGTGGCCGGCCTGTTCGGCCGCCTGCCGGTAGAGGTCGGTGAGCGGCACGAACCGCTCGGGCTGCCCACCGATGATGGCCAGCGTCAGCGGCAGGCCCAGGGCACCCGCGCGGACCACGGACTGGGGTGTGCCGCCCACCGCCACCCATACGGGCAATGGGTCCTGGATCGGCCGCGGCCACACCCCGGCGTCGTTCAGGGCCGGGCGCAGCCGTCCGGACCAGGTCACGTGGCTGTGGTCGGCGCGTATGGCCAGGAGCAACTCGAGTTTCTCGGCGAACAGCTCGTTGTAGTCGTCGAGGTCGTAGCCGAAGAGCGGAAATGACTCGATGAACGAGCCTCGACCGGCCATGATCTCGGCCCGCCCGCCGGAGATCAGGTCGAGCTCGGCGAACTGCTGGAACACCCGCACCGGGTCGTCCGAGCTGAGCACGGTCACGGCGCTCGAGAGCCGGATCCGCTCGGTCCGGGCGGCGATCGCGGCCAGCGCCACCGCCGGCGAGGAGATCAGGAAGTCCGAGCGGTGGTGCTCGCCGACGGCGAACACGTCGAGGCCGAGCTGGTCGGCCAACTCGGCTTCCTCGATGAGCTGGCGCATCCGCTCTTCGGGCGAGACCCCTGAGGACAGGTCGGCGAACGTGGCGAGTCCGAGTTCCATGGTCGCGTTGAGGTTAGCAGATAGTTGTGGGAACAACTATTCGGGAGGCGCTTGTCTGTCCGGAAATTGGGTCGGCCACGGCGGAGCGTGCTCGATTTGACTCGCATAGCGAGCCCTATCGAGCACGCTGGCCCAGATCGGGCGTTGGTGGCGACAATGGCACGCCCAAACGCGTGATAACCAGCCACTTGGAGACGGGATCGGGACCCCCCCGATTGTCGGGTTAGTTGCTTTACCTGGTAGGTCGGGGGCCAGGAGTCGAGCACCGTGTGATCTGTGGGCACCAGTACGACTCCTCACAGAGACCGGGTCCTGATCACCGGAGCCAGCGGCTTCGTGGGCATGGAGGTCCTCGCGCGCTACCTCGAGCGGGGCGAGCGCGACCTCGTTCTGCTGATCCGCGCCGCCAGCGATGAAGAGGCCAAGGGCCGGGCCGAGGACACGCTGCACAACCTGTTCGGCCCGCGCGCACGTGACTACGCCCCCCGCGTCACCGCGCTCGCCGCCGATCTGACCGCTCCTCAGCTCGGCCTGTCGGCCACGCGCCGCAGTGAGCTGGCGGAGAGCGTGACCACGATCGTCCACAGCGCCGCCTCGGTGTCGTTTGCCCTGCCGCTCGACGAAGCGCGCTCGATCAACCTCGAGGGAACGCGCCGCATACTCGACCTCGCCGCCGAGCTGCCACGGCTCGAGCGCTACGCCCACGTGTCGACCGCGTACGTCGCCGGGGATCACTCGGGGTCGTTCAGCGAATGCGACCTCGACGTGAACCAGCAATTCCGCAACAGCTACGAGCAGTCGAAGTTCGAGGCCGAGCAGCTCGTTCGCTCGCGGCCCGAGATCCCGTACACGATCCTTCGCCCGAGCATCGTTGTGGGGGATCGGCTCAGCGGCTGGACATCGGCCTTCAACGTCCTCTACTGGCCGCTGCGGGCGTTTGCGCGCGGGCTGTTCACCGAGGTGCCGGCGATCGCCTCAGCCCCCGTCGATGTCGTCTCGGTCGACTACGTCGCCGACGCGATTCACGCCCTGTGCGAGAGCGAGTGTGAACCCGGAACCACGTATCACCTCACCGCCGGCGCACAGGCGAGCACGATCGGAGAGATCGCCAGCGCCGCCAGTCGTTACTTCAAGCGGCCGCCACCGCGCGTCATGGCGCCCGAGGACTACGCGGGCCAGACCCAGGAGGGGGGCGTCTACTTCCCCTACTTCTGTGTCCAGACGCGGTTCGACGACGCTGCCACGCGCGCGCGGCTCGTGCCGCTGGGCATCAGCGTCTCGCCCTTGCGCGACTATCTCGAGCGCCTCCTCGACTTCGCGACCCTCAGTCGCTGGGGCAAGCGCCCGATCGCGCGCGTCGACGCGCTACCCGCAACGTGACCGCGCTGGCGGACACAGCACGGTTCCGCGCCGACGATCCCGATGCCCTGGTCAATGCCTCGCTGGCCTGTCCGCTGTGTCTGTGCAGCGAACACGTGAGGTGGGAGGCGGCCCTCGACGGCTACGATCCGTCCGTCGAATGTCGCTGCCCAAGCTGCGATACCCGCTGGCGTGTGTACCTGGCACCTCAACAGGCGCTGCGATTTGGGCTGATGGCCGCCGGCCACCCCTGATCGCGTGAACACCACCCGGGCCGCGGAAGGGCACGCCCCGGTCGAAACCGAGGCTCTCGAGCTGTTCGTCGAGGTCCTGTCTGAGTCCGAGCCGTCGAGTCCCCAGCGCTTCTACGATCGCTTGTGCGAGGCCGTGTGCCGCCTGGCTGGTATGCGCCGGGCGGTGATCTTCCGCTACGACAGCGGCGTCCGTCGCGTCCGGGCTTCCGGCGCGCATGGAGTCGACCTCGAGCAGTTCGCCGATGCCCACGTGACCGTGGAGTCAGCCCCGATCGCCACGCGCGCCCTGGTCGAGGACCGGGTGGTCGAGATCGTCGGCGACGTGCGCGACGAGTTCCCCGATGAGTACTCGGCTCTGTTCACCGAGCCGGTGCGTCTGGTCTGTGCCCCCATGTGCGCCGCCGGTCGCTCGATCGGGGTGATCCTGGCCGACCGGCTCCTCTCCGCACCGCCGCTGGACGACGCGGTGCGATATTTGCTCTGGACCCTCGGCAAGGCGGCCGCGCTGGCCTCGGTGGCGCGGGTCGTGGCCACCCAGGCCGAGACCGCGCGCCAACTCGAGCACCGGATCGACCTCGCGCGCGAGATCCACGAGGTCGTCATCCAGCGCCTGTTCGGCGTCTCCATGGCCCTCGACGGCGACGGCGATCTCCCCGCCGTCACGCGCGAGCGGTGCGCCAGCGAGACCCAGGCCGCGTTGACCGACCTGCGCACCGCGCTCCAGCGCCCGCTCGGTCGCGCTCCGCGCGCGACGCAGACGACGCTGTTCGCCGAGGTCCAACGGCTCTCGCGCGTGCATCCCGACCTTGGCGTGACCCTCGAGTCGGGCGAGGAGGCCGACGTCCCGCCCTCCCTGGAGCCGCTCGCCCAGTCGGTGCTCGCCGAGGCGGTGCGCAACGCCCACAAGCACGCCAGCCCGACGCGAGTGACGGTGCGCGTGCGACAGGCCGACGGCGCCTTCGTCCTCGAGGTGGCCAACGACGGCGTGTCGGGGCGTGAGCGGCGTGCCGGGATGGGGCTGCGGCTGGCGGCGTTCGAGGCGCTGCAGAGCGGCGGCGTGGTCGAGTTCGGGCCACGCGAGGAGGGAACCTGGCAGCTTCGCCTGGTCGTGCCGCTCGATGCCTGACTACCTCCGCAGCCCGGATCGCCTCAGCGTCCTCGTGGTCGACGACCACGACGTCGTGCACTGGGGCTTTCGTCTCATGCTCACCCAGCAGGACTGGGTCGAGCGGTGCGTGAGCGCCACCTCGGGACGCGAGGCGCTTTCCATGGCGCGGCGCTACCGGCCCCACGTGGCCCTCGTCGATCTGTTCATCGGTGAGGAGTCGGGCGCGGACATCTGCGAGCGGCTGCGCGCGGCCGAGCCGCGCACGCGCGTGCTGCTGTTCTCGGGCGCGGGCGAGATCTCGCCCCAGGCTGCCCGGGCCGCGGGCGCCTCGGGCTTCGCCTACAAGGACTGGCCGGCGCGCCGGATCGCCAGCGCCGTGCGCATGGTCGCGATGGGCAAGACCGTGTTCGAGCGTCACGATCGGCCCGGCGTCCTCGGGCTGTCGGACCGCGAGCGCTCGGTCCTCGAGCTGATGGCCGAGGGATCGACCAATCCCGAGATCGCCGAGGCGCTTCACCTCTCCAAGCACACGGTGAAGGAGCACACGAGCTCGGTGTTCCGCAAGCTCGGAGTCCGCAACCGCACCGAGGCCGTCCAGCGCGCCCAGCGCCTGGGAATCGTCGGCTAGCTAGCGCTGCTAGGGTGCAGGTATGGAAACACGCACCCTCGGTAAAACCGGAGTCCAGGTCACCCCACTATGCCTCGGCGCGATGATGTTCGGCGCTTGGGGCAACCCGGACCACGAGCAGAGCATCAGCATCATCCACCGCGCGCTCGACGCCGGAATCAACTTCATCGACACCGCCGACGTGTACGCCCGCGGCGAGTCCGAGGAGATCGTCGGCAAGGCCCTGGCCGACGGCCGACGCGACAACGTCATCCTCGCCACCAAGGTCCACGGCACGATGGGCGACGACCCGAACGAGTTCGGCAACTCGCGGCGCTGGATCATCCGCGAGGTCGAGAACAGCCTGCGACGCCTGCGCACCGACTGGATCGACCTCTACCAGATCCACCGCCCCGAACTCGATACCGACATCGACGAGACCCTCGGTGCCCTGACCGACCTCGTGCGGGCCGGCAAGATCCGCTACTTCGGCTCCTCGACGTTCCCGGCCAGCGCGATCGTCGAGGCCCAGTGGGTCGCGGAGCGGCGAGGTCGCGAGCGCTTCGTGTGCGAACAGCCGCCCTACTCGATCCTCGTCCGCGGCGTCGAGAACGACGTGCTCCCGACCTGTCGGCGCTACGGCATGGGCGTGATCCCCTGGAGCCCGCTGGCCGGCGGATGGCTGACCGGTACGCTATCGCCTGGACAGCGAGCTGCCGAACACGCGTCGAGCGCAGCTCGTCCCTGGCCGCTACGACATGTCGCTGCCGGCCAACCAGCGCAAGCTCGAGGCCGCCGATGCCCTGGCCCAGCTCGCCGAGGAGGCCGGGATCACGTTGATCGAGATGGCCCTGGCGTTCGTCATCCGCCACCCGGCGGTGACCGCCGCGATCATCGGGCCGCGCACGATGGAGCATCTCGAGTCGCAGCTGACCGCGGCCGACGTGACCCTGTCCGACGACGTGCTCGACAAGATCGACGAGATCGTGCCGCCGGGGACGAACATGAACGCATCCGACGCGGGCTGGCAGAACCCGGCCCTGGCGCACGGAGGCGCGCCGGCGGTAGCGACGCCACCACCCCGCGCCGGCTAGGGCGCCTGGGGTACGACGACGAGTGGACGCTCACTGCGCCCGAGCTGGGCGAGGTCGAAGTGGCTCTCCGGATGACGGTGAACGTTGGACATCCGCTTCAGGAACGGATCCACCGGTTCGAGGAAGTTCACCCGCGACGTCCGGTAGTGCATGGGCACGACCCAGCGCGGCGCCAGCCGGCCGACCACGGCCGCGGCCTGAGCGGCGTCGATCGTGGGGCCGCCGCCGACCGGGATCATCAGCACGTCGATGGGGCCGATCGCCTCGGCCTGCTCGTCACGAAGGTAGCGCTGACCGAGGTCGCCGAGGTGAGCGATCCGGACACCGTCGAGCTCGAACACGAAGATCGTGTTGGGACCCCGCTGCGTTCCCGCGGTGGGGTCGTGCTCGGAGGCCACGGCGGTCACCTCGCCGATCGGCGACTCCAGCCGTCCCGCCGTCGAGCGCAGCACGGGCGGATCGCCGGCCACGACGTCGTGGGCGTTGTGGTCGCCGTGCTCGTGGGTGATGAGGACGAGGTCCGCCGTCACATCGCTGATCGGTGGGTAGTCGAACTGGATCCCTCGCGATGTCATGGCGGAGATGTCGCCGAACGGATCGATCACTACGGTGGCCTGCGGCGAGGTGAGCCGGAAGGCCGACTGGCCGTACCACTGGATTTGCAATTGATTCGCCTCCGATCTGGGTAATACGTCCGAAGGAGCGTTCACCATTCCTTTACGGCAGGGCTGGCTGTTCCGGCCCGCTGAAAGTGGCGCATACGGAGCTTAGGCGGTGCTCAATTCACAACCGGTCGGTGCCAGCACGGTGCACCATCTGACCGAGCTCGTGTACGAGCTGCTGGACGCGCACGAGGACACCAGGCGCCTGCTCGACGAGGACCTGGCCGCCACCGAATCCTGGCGGGCGCATCTCGACTACCTCTGCGGGCTGCAGCGAGTCGGCCGCGAGATCCTCGCCGACGTCGATCGCACCACTCTCGCCGGCCAATCGAGCCCGCTGGTGTAACGCCGCTCGCCCGGCGCCACGGCTGGCACTCAGTTGACCGAGGCCAGGCCGTTCAGCGTCGCCACCGTGCGCTCATCGGCGGGGAAGAACGCCTCGATCGACAGCTCCGCGACCGTGATGTCGACCGCGGTTCCGAACGTCGTCACCGTGCTGAAGAAGGCCAGCGGACCTTGATCGGAGCCCAGCCGCAGCTCGACCATGATCTCGCCGGCCAGCGAGCGGTGATCCTCGTCCGGCGGCGCCGGGTAGCTCAGCATCTCCTCGTGGAGCTCGCGTAGCGAGCCGTCGTCGGTCAGGGCGATCTGGCGCTCGACCCGATCGAGGAGGTGCGCCCGCCATTCACCCAGGTTGATGATCCGCGGCGCCAGACCGTTGGGATGGAGCGCAAGGCGCATGCAGTTGACCGGGGGTGCCAACAGCTCGTCGGACACCCCTTCGAGCAGCGGCGCAAGGGCGCTGTTGGAAGCGACCAGGTTCCACCCCCGGTCGACCGCGATGGCCGGGTAGGGCTCATGGCCGGCCAGCACGCGACCGAGGGCATCGCGGATCGGGGCCAGCTCGGGATCGTCTAGGCCGCGAGCCTCGAATTCGGGCGCGTAGCCGGCCGCGAGCAGGAGCTGGTTGCGCTCGCGCAACGGCACCTGGAGCTGCTCGGCCAGATGCAGGACCATCCCGGGGCTCGGCCGCGCTCGGCCGGTCTCGACGAAGGACAGATGCCTCGTCGAGACTCCGGCCTCGAGCGCGAGGTCGAGCTGGCTGAGCCGTCGCCGCTGGCGCCAATCGCGGATCATCAGGCCCACGCGGTTTCCGTTCATGCGCACGAGCGTACCGCTGCTCATGATGCACTCACGGTCGCGGGGATGAGTCGGGTGAGAAGCGCGACGCCGGCGAGAATCGCCGCCAAGACCACGAGGCTCAGCTCGAACGCCGTGGCGTAGCCCGAGTGGATGGCGCCGAAGAAGATCACCCCGATCACGGCCACCCCGAGCGCGTTGCCGACGTTCTGCATCGTCGTCAGCGCTCCCGACGCCGAGCCGGCCTGCTCGGGCTTCATGCCAGAGAGGATGATCGTGGTCAGTGGGGTGATCCCAAGGCCCATGCCGGCGCCGACCAACACCAGGCCCGGCGCCAGCAGCGCCAGCGAGCCGGTGACGCCGACATCGGCGACGGCCCCGATGAGGAGCGCATGCCCGGCCGCCAGCACGAGCGCGCCGACCGCGAGGACGGTGCGCCCGTGGCGCATGGCCAGCGCCGGCGCCTGCACCGAGGCAACCAGATAGGCCCCGGCGAGGATCGTGAAGACCAGGCCGGCGTGCAGGGCGCTCAGTCCACGACCCTGCTGGAGGTACAGCGCCAGGACCAGGAAGAACGAGGCCTGGCCGCACCAGAACACCAGCTGCGCCAGCAGCCCGGCGCTGAACGTGCGCTGCCCGAACAGGGTGAGGTCGAGCAGCGGAGCTCCGCCACGGCGCAGCAGGGCGCGCTGCTGCATGGCGAAGGCGAGCAGGATCGCCGGTGCCGCGGCCAGTGACAGCCACGTCCACAGGGGCCATCCATGCTGGCGCCCATCGACGAGCGGCAGCACGATCGCGGTGAGGCCGGCGGTGATCAGCACGGTGCCGACTACGTCGAGACGGCGCGATGCGTGAGCCTTCGACTCGGGCACCAGCGACGGCGCCAGCGCGAGCGCCAGCAGTCCGATCGGCACGTTGATGAGAAAGCAGCTGCGCCATCCCAGCCCGGCCACGTTGGCCTGTACGAGAACGCCGCCGAGCAGCTGTCCGCCCACGGCGGCCAGCCCCATCACCATGCCGTAGATCGAGAGGGCGCGAACGCGGTCGGGGCCGGTGTAGGCGACGCCGATGATCGCCATCACGTTGGGCATCATCAGCGCGCCGGCGACGCCCTGTACGAGCCTCGCGACGACCAGCATGAGCGGTCCGCTGGCGACGCCGCAGGCGGCCGAGCTCGC
Organism: uncultured Solirubrobacterales bacterium; assembly: GCA_963734775.1. Lineage (GTDB taxonomy): Bacteria > Actinomycetota > Thermoleophilia > Solirubrobacterales > Solirubrobacteraceae > Palsa-465. The sequence continues at coordinate 154,109 of CAVTJE010000017.1, read as the reverse complement.
CGTGAACAGGGCCAGTCCGAGTGAGAACGCCCGGCGCCGGCCGATGCGGTCGCCGACCCGCCCGCCGGTGACGAGGAACACGGCCGAGGTCAGGCCATAGCCGGCCACGACCCACTCGATCGAGCTGTCCGTCGCGTGTAGCGACGCCTGCATCGAGGGCAGCGCGACGTTGACGATGAAGAAATCCAGCACGACCATGAACGTGCCGGCGAGAACTATTGGGAGAGGCGCCCAGCGGCTGTCACGCAGAGCCGCCGCGCGCGGTTGTTTCAGTTGGAGTGTGCTCATGACGAGCACGGTCCCAGCTGAGCTGATGCGTGTCGATTACCTGTGGGGTAACGTCCGCGAGCTTGAAGCGCGTTCTACTGGCAACGATTTTTATGGCGGCCCTCGGGCTGGCGCCCGGGGCCGCCGGGGTTACGCTCCGGGCCGGCCACGGCCTGCGCGTTCTCTCCCAGCGCTCGCTCGATTCCCGCCTGCTCGCGGTGACCGTCCACAGCCCGGCGCTGCTGCATCCGGCCAACGTCCGGATCCTCCTGCCCGCGGGATACGCGGGCCATCCTCACAAGCGCTACCCGGTGCTGTACCTGCTCACTGGCACGAGCGGCCGGGCGGCCGACTGGACGACGATGGGCGACGCCGAGCGGACGACGGACGGCCGGCAGCTGATCGTGGTCATGCCCGACATCGCCTTCGACGGCGACGGCGGCGGCTGGTGCACGAACTGGTGGAACGGAGGCGCTCGCGGGCGACCCGAGTGGGAGACATTCCACGTCGACGAGCTCGTGCCCTGGATCGACGCCAACCTGCGGACGCTCCGGGCCCGGGGAGAGCGGGCCATCGCCGGCCTGTCCCAGGGTGGCTTCTGCTCGATGAGCTACGCCGCCCGCCATCCCGATCTGTTCGGCGTGGCGTTCTCGTTCTCCGGCGCGCCGGACATCGCCTACGACGCCGAGGCGCAGACGCTGGTCACGCCGATCATCAACCTGACCGAGACCGTGCTCGACGGCGTGCCCGCCAACTCGATGTTCGGGCCGCGCCCGACGGAAGAGGTCAACTGGGCCGCTCACGACCCGACGACGCTGGCCGGCAACCTGCGCGACACGCGGATGCGCGTATACACCGGCAACGGGAAACCGGGGCCGTTTGACAGCGCGCCCAACCCCGAGGGCTCCGCGATCGAGGCGGGCGTCGAGCGGTTGAGCATGCTGTTCCATCGACGGCTTCAGTCGCTGGGGATACCGAGCTTCTACGACGACTACGGTCCGGGCACCCACAGCTGGCCGTACTGGGCCCGGGATTTGCGCCAGTCGATCGGGCCGCTGACGGCGGACTTCGCCAGGCCGGTTTCGATCCCGCGTCGCGTCACCTACATGAGCGCGGACGCGTCGTTTGCTCTCTACGGCTGGCGCGTGGCCATGCACCGCGCGGTGCGCGAGTTCGCCACGCTGGCCAATGCCGGCGTGGGTGGGTTCACGCTGCACGGGAGCGGGAGCGCGACGGTCACGACGCCGGGGCGCTACCGGCGCGGAGCGCGATACCTGATCAGGATTGGCGCCAGGACGATGTCCGTGCAGGTGGGACGCGCTCGACGGCTGACGATTCGCGTCCCCCTGGGTCCGTCCAACAGGGTCCAGGAGTATCCGCTCGACGGGCCCCCGACGGGGACCACCGTGTACAAGACGCACGTGAGCATCGTGCGTCAGCGCGTCTCTTAGAGCATTCCTACGTCGCTCCGACACAAGTCGGCGAATGTGTGCGCAGCCGAGTGAGAAAGGAGGTGAACTCGATGCGACTAAAGCCTGTATTGATCACGCTGGCGGCGAGCGGCGCGCTGGTCGGCGGCGGCGCTGCGCTGGCCAGTGCGTCAACATCGACGACGAGCCAGAGCACGACGACGACGACCACGAGCCCGTCCCGCGCCACCCAGCCGCCGGGCCCCGATGCCGGCAAGCTGCCGGGGCCCCCGCCCACCGGGAAGGCCGGCACGCGCCCCGCGCCGCCTGGTGGCAAGGCCGGCAGCATGCGCCCGCCCCCGGGCGGCAAGGGCATGCGCGGCAATTGCCCGAATGGCGCTCCGAAGGGCGCTCCCAAGGGCGCCCCAAGCGCTGCGAATGGCGCTCCTCCGGGCGCAATGCCCAGCACGTGACGCAACCGGCGCGCGACCCGGCCCGCGCCGGGTCGCGCCCCGTGCGTGCTCACGTTGACGTCCGTGACCTATTTCTGATATATCACCAACCGTGGCTACTGCTGTGGAGTCATCGAGGCAGTTGCCGGCCGCTCAGCGCGTCGTGATCATCGGGGCGGGGATTGTTGGAAACAGCCTCGCCTATCACCTGACGCGGCTGGGCGAGACCGGTGTGACGCTGCTCGACAAGGGCCCGCTGCCCAACCCTGGCGGCTCGACCGGGCATGCATCGAACTTCATCTTCCCCGTCGACCACTCGAAGGAGATGGCGTCGCTGACGCTCGAGAGCATGCGCCAGTACAAGGAGCTGGGCGTGTTCATCGAGAGCGGCGGGATCGAGGTGGCGCGGGGCGATGAGCGGATGCAGGAGCTGAGCCGGCGGGTCGGCTCGGCCATCAGCTGGGGCATCGAGCCGGTGTCGATGCTCACCCCCGACGAGGTCAAGGAACTGGTCCCGTTCATCAACGAGCAGCTGATCGTGGGCGGCTTCTATACGCCCGGAGCTGGTGTTGTCGATTCGCTGCGGGCCGCCACGCTGATGCGCGAGCGGGCCCAGGAGAATGGGCTCACGGTGGCCGCCAACACCGAGATCCTTGGCATCGACGTCGAGGGAGGTCGGGTCACCCGGGTCCGTACGACAAGGGGCGACATCGAGACCGAGCGCCTCGTCATCGCGTCCGGCGCGTGGAGCCCGAGGCTGGCGGCGATGGCCGGCGCCTCGATCCCCCTGACGCCGATGGTGCACCAGATGATCGACATCGGCCCAGCGCCGCGGTTCGCCGACACGACGGGAATGATCGAGTACCCGATCGTCCGCGACATGGACACCAACATGTACGAGCGCCAGGAGGGCACCGGCCTCGAGATCGGCTCCTACGCCCATCGCCCGATCATGCTCGATGCCGACGAGATCCCGAGCATTGAGGAGTCGGCGCTGACCCCGACCGAGCTGCCCTTCACCCAGGAGGACTTCGATCCCCAGATGGAAATCGCGCTCGACCTCATGCCCGAAATCGTGGCCGACGAGAGCGTGGGGGTGAAGTACGCGATCAACGGCGTGCTGTCGGTCACCTACGACGGGATGCCGCTGCTCGGCGAGACGCCCGACGTGAAGGGCCTGTGGTCGGCGGCCGCGGTCTGGATCAAGGAGGGACCCGGCGCCGGCAAGACGGTGGCCGAGCTGATGGTGCACGGCGAGTCGGAGATAGATGTCTACGAGTCCAATATCGCGCGCGCCTATCCGTGCCAGCGGACCAAGACCCACATCAGGGCCCGCGCCTCCGAAGGCTTCAACAAGATGTACGGGATCGTCCATCCCGGCGAGCAGTGGGAGTCCGATCGGCGGGTCCGTCTGAGCCCGTTCTACGACCAGGAGCGCCGGCTTGACGCCGTGTTCTACGAGACCGCGGGCTGGGAGCGCCCCCACTGGTACGCGAGCAATGCGCCGCTGGTGGAGGAGTACGGCGATCGCATCAACCAGCGCGAGGCGGAATGGGATTCACGCTGGTGGTCGCCGATCATCAACGCCGAGCACTTGGCCATGCGCGACCGCTGCGCGATGATCGACCTGACGGCGTTCACGATCTTCGACATCACCGGCCCGGGCGCGCTCGATGCGGTGCAGAACCTCGCCATGCGCCAGATGGACGTGGCCACCGGTCGCGTCGTCTACACCCCGATCCTCACGCCCAGCGGCGGCTTCAAGCAGGACCTGACGATCATGCGGCTGGCCGATGATCAGTTCCGCGTCGTCACCGGGGGCGCCTACGGGATGTCGGACAAGAAGTGGTTCTCCGACCACCTGCCGGCGGACGGCTCGGCTCAACTGGCCGACCTCACGAGCTCGTGGTGCACGCTCGGGCTGTGGGGACCACGGACGCGCGACATCCTCTCGAGCCTGACCGGCGACGATATCTCGCACGAGGGCTTCAAGTTCGCCACGTGCAAGACGATCGAGGTCGGCCCGCTGAGCGTGCTCGCCTCGCGAATCTCCTACGTCGGCGACCTCGGCTGGGAGCTCTACGTGCCGTTCGAACAGGGAGCCCGGCTCTGGGACATGCTCGCCGAGGCGGGGGAGCCGCACGGCATCGTCCCGGCCGGCATCGGCGTCTACGGGACGACGGGTCGGCTGGAGAAGTGCTACCGCGCCTACGGCGCCGAGCTCGAGGCGGACTACACGGTCCTCGATGCCGGCATGGCCTGGGGCAAGGTCAAGGACCAGGATTTCATCGGCAAGGTGGCCCACGTGCGCCACCGCGAGGAGGAGCCGGCTGCGGTCATGTGCACGCTGACCGTCGACGACCACACCTCGCAGTCCGGCGTGAAGCGCTACATGCTCGGCGGCGAGCCGATCCTGACGCGCGACGGCGAGCCGCTGACCGACGGCAAGGGACGGCGCTCCTACGTGACGAGCGCCGGCGCGGGCCCCTCGATCGGCAAGCACATCCTCATGAGCTATCTGCCGCCCGAACAGGCCAGGGTCGGGGCCGAGCTCGCCGTCCAGTACATGGGCGAGCGCTACCCCGTGACGGTGCAGAGCAACGACGCGACGCCGGTGTTCGACCCCGAGAACACGCGGGTGCGCTCATGAACATCCTGGTCTGCGTCAAGCGAGTGCCGCTGACGGGCGGCAAGATCTCGCTCACCGACGACGAGCGGGCGATCTCGACTCGCCACCTGGGCTTCACGGTCAGCCCCCACGAGGAATGCGGGGCTCGAGGAGGCGGTCCGCCTGATCGAGCACCACGGCGGATCCTCGACCGTGCTCACGCTGGGCCCGGCCGAGGCCGAGGAGCAGCTGCGCGACATGATGGCGATCGGCGTCGATCGCGCCGTGCACCTGGTCAGCGACGGCAGCGAATGGGACCCCCAGGCCACCGCCCACGCGATCGCCGAGGCGATCAGGGCGCAGCCCGAGCCCTTCGACCTGGTCGTGTTCGGCAACGAGTCGGCCGACGCCGGCAACTACCAGGTGGCGATTCGGGTCGCCCACAAGCTGGGCCTGCCATGCGTGACCGGGATCAAGGGCCTCTCGCTGACCGACGACGGCGAGCTGAAATGCGAGCAGGAGGTGCCGGGCGGCCGCGATGTCTACGTCGTGCCCACCCCGGCCGTGGTCACGGTCAAGGAAGGAATCAACCTCCCGCGCTACCCGTCGGTCCCTGGGCGGCTGCGGGCCAAGCGCAAGCCGCTTGACGCCTCACTCCGGAGCGCCGCGCGCCCAAGCTCGAGATGGTCCGGCTCGTGCTGCCACCTGGCTCGGGCAAGCAGGTCGAGGTGCTGGGCGATGGCCCCGACGCGGCGCCGGCCGTCGTCGGCGTGCTGAACGATCTGGGGCTCGGTCTGATGGCGACGCTGGTTTTTGTCGAGGACGCCGCGGACGAGATCTCGCAGCAGGCGCTGACCTTCGCGGCGAACCTCGGCCAGGACGTGAGCGCAGTGCCCGTGCAGGACACCTATGCGCCCGCGGCCTGGGCGGAGGCCATCATGAACCGGATCGAGCAGGCGTCACCGGACGTCGTGGTCGCGCCGGGCACCGACCGCGGCAATGAGGTGCTGGCCCACGTCGCGGCCATGCTCGACCAGCCGATGGCGGCCAACTGTGTGGCGTTCACGGCCGGCGATCCGGCCACGGTGACGCGCGTGCGCTGGGGCGGCAGCCTGCTCGAGGAGGCCCGCGTCCACGCCGCGCCGGTGCTGCTGACGGTGGCGCCCCACGCCGTGGCCGCCGCGGCGCCGGACGTCGCGATCGAGTCCCTGACGAGCAATCTGGACGGCGCCGTCGCGGTCCGCGAACGCGTGCCAACGGTCACCGCCGGCGTGTCGCTCGAGAGCGCGGACGTGGTCGTCTCGGGGGGACGCGGGGTCGGCTCGGCCGAGGGGTTCGTGATCATCGAGGAGCTCGCCGGACTGCTCGGCGGCGCGGTTGGCTGCTCGCGCGCGGTGACCAGCGCCGGCTGGCGCCCCCACACCGACCAGGTCGGGCCAGACGGGGACCAAGATCTCGCCCGAGATCTACATCGCGTGCGGGATCAGCGGGGCCACCCAGCACATGGCCGGATGCAAGGGGGCCAAGAAGCTCCTGGCCATCAACCCGGACGCCGAGGCGTCGATCTTCGCCAGCGCCGACTACGCCGTGATCGGCGACCTGCACGAGGTGGTCCCGGCGATCTCGGCCGAGATCAGGAAGGCGCGAGGGACATAGGGACGGTCATCGCCGCAGTCGCCCTCGCGGCCGCGATCGCGATCAGCGGGACGCTGTTCATCCGCCGCGTGCTGTTCCTCACCGGGATCGTCCGAGCCGCGCCCGCAGTCGACCGCAGCGACGAGCCCGGCCACCGCGCGCGCAACGAGGTCACGATCGTCCTGGGCCAGCGCAAGCTGCTCCAGCGATTCGGGCCTGGCCTGATGCACGCGTTCATCTTCTGGGGCTTCCTCGTCCTGCTGCCGACGATCCTGATCGCGCTGATCGGGGCGGTTGACAAGCACGACACGCTGCCGTGGCTGGGTCATCAGGGATGGTTCGCCTTCCTCGTCGACCTCTTCGCCGTGCTCGTGCTGGTCGGCGTGCTCGGCGCTCTCTACATCCGCAAGGTGCAGCGGCCGCGGCGCTTTCAGGGCAGCCATCTCGGCGAGGCCGACCTGATCTTGGCCATGATCGCGACGATCGCCACCACCCTGCTCCTGTGGCACGCCACGCGAATCGCCCTGGGTCTGAACGAATGGCCCGCCGCGGATGCTCCGGTGTCGAACCTCCTGTCCCATCTGTTCGCCGACGATCAGGCCACGCGCGTTCTCGAGCGCGTGTTCGTGTGGCTGCACGTGCTGACGATCCTCACCTTCCTCGCCTACCTGCCCCGCTCCAAGCATCTGCACATCGCCACCGCGGCGATCAACGTGTGGTTCGGGGGCACCGGCCCCGGCGGGCGACTCGAGCCGCTGCGCTTCGACGATCCCGACGTGCCCGAGGAGGAGATCCGCTTCGGTGCCGGAACGGCGGCGATCTGACCCGCAAGCAGGTGCTCGACACGTTCTCGTGCACCGAGTGCGGGCGCTGCCAGGACGTCTGCCCGGCCTTCGCGACCGGCAAGGTCCTGTCGCCCAAGTTGGTCATCATGGGTCTGCGCGACCAGGTACTCGCGCAGAACGATGGCGCGCTCGTGCCGAGCGCCGTGCCCGAGGAGTCGGTGTGGGACTGCGTGACCTGCGGCGCCTGCGTGCAGGCGTGCCCAGTCTCGATCGAGCACATCGATCACATCGTCGATCTGCGGCGCCACCTGGTCATGGTCGAGTCGAACTTCCCCGCCGAGGCCGAGCCGATGCTGCGCGACGTCGAGCGTGCGTCGAACCCGTGGGGCAAGGCGCAGTCCGAGCGCGCCGACTGGGCCGGCGAGCTCGGCGTCCGCGTCCTCGAGCCCGGCGACCCCGGCGCCCGAGTACCTGTACTGGGTCGGGTGCGCGTCGTCGTTCGACGAACGCGCCCAGCAGACCGCCCGCTCGACGGCGCAGTTGCTGGCCAAGGCGGGCGTCGACTTCGCCATCCTCGGGCCGCGCGAGAGCTGCACCGGCGACCCCGCGCGGCGGATGGGCAACGAGTACGTGTTCCAGGCCTTCGCCGAGCAGAACGTCGAGACGCTGAACGATGCCGGGGTGACGAAGATCATCGCCAATTGCCCCCATTGCTTCAACACGCTGGCCAACGAGTACCCCGACTTTGGCGGTCGCTACGAGGTGATCCACCACAGCGAGCTGCTCTCCCAGCTCGTCCGCGACGGACGTCTGTCGCCGAAGGCCTCGAGCACGCTCAACGTGACCTACCACGACTCGTGCTACCTGGCCCGTCACAACGACGTGATGGAGAGCCCGCGCGAGCTTGTCAATGCCGTGGGTAACGCGACCGAGATGAAGCGCTCCGGCAAGCAGACGTTCTGCTGCGGCGCCGGCGGCGCCCACATGTGGATGGAGGAGCGGGCCAAGCCGATCAACGTCGAGCGCGTCCGCGAGGCCTCGCAAACCGGCGCGCAAACGCTCGCGGTGGCGTGCCCGTTTTGCACCGTGATGCTCGACGACGGGGTCCAGAGCGCCGGCGAGAATCTCCGCGTCGCCGACGCGGCCACGCTGCTCGTCGAGGCGATCGAGCCCGGCGGCGGCTAGCTGGGCAGGGCGGGTGAGAGGCTTCGCGGTCCGCTCGGAGCCAGGAAGTGGTTTGGACACGTCGGCCGGCTCGCTCAGCCGGGCCCGCCGGCCCGCCATCCGGATGTTCGACATGGGCATGTCGTAAACAGATGGCGCAACATGCACATGTCGAACGTTCGAGCATGCGCATGTCGTAAACAGATGGCGCAACATGCACATGTCGAACAACCCCCGATCGACACGCGTATCCGAACGCTAACCCGGAAGTGGCTTCGACCGAGACCCGGGCTGACATGATTGCGCTCTGGGGGCGGAGGGAATCCGACCAACCCAAAGGGGGTTTCATGAAGCGAGTCGCAATGACGCTGGCCGTTCTGCTTGCGTTGGCGGTGACCTCGGTCGCGCTGGCTGCCGGCGGCGGACTGAGCGGTTCATACAAGACCGTGGTCAAACATCCCCAAGTTCCCTCAGGGGCACGTGGGTGCTGACGTTCATCAACGGTCATTACCAGGCCAGCTACCAACGGCCGCTGGCCGTTACGGGGAAGAACAGGGTCAAGCGCAACAAGATCTGGTTCACCGACACCGGTGGCCCGGGGAGGTGCCGCGGAACTGGCAAGTACAAGTTCAAGCTGACCATGGGCAAGCTCAAGTTCACGAAGATCAGCGATACGAAGAGCTGTGCAGGGCGGGCCGCGGTGCTCTCCCACACCTTCACCAAGGTCAGCTGACCAACTGACCACGTCTCTTACGTGCGGCGCGATCGGAGCGATCCGGTCGCGCCGGCACGCGTTTCGTCGCCGCGCGCATCGGCTAAAGTTTGCAAAGTCGATCAAATTGGTGTTGGAGGAAGAAGAAAGGCAGGCCGAGATGAGCGCGACCGACGAGCTGCTCGCGAACAACGAGGCCTACGTCGCCGCGTTCGACAAGGGCGACCTGCCGCTGCCCCCGGCCAAGAAGGTCGCGGTCGTCGCCTGCATGGACGCGCGGCTGAACGTCTACGGGGCGCTCGGGCTGAGCGAGGGCGACGCGCACGTGATCCGCAACGCCGGCGGCGTCGTCACCGACGACGAGATCCGCTCGCTGGCGATCTCCCAGCGGCTGCTCGGGACCGAGGAGATCATCCTCATCCACCACACCGACTGCGGGATGCTCACCTTCACCGACGACGACGTTCAAGCAGTCGATCCAGGACGAGACCGGCATCAAGCCCGAGTGGGCGGCCGAGGCGTTCGCCGACCTCGACGACGACGTGCGCCAGTCGATCGCCCGGATCAAGGCCTCGCCCGTTCATCCCGCGCAAGGACTCGCGTCCGCGGCTTCGTCTACGAGGTCGAGACCGGGGCGGCTGCGCGAGGTCAGCTAGGTAGTTCGGCCGCACTGAGCAGCCGCTCGAGCTGGCGCTCCAACCCCGCGTTCCCAACCTGGCGGACCTCGAGTGGCAGGCCGAGCCGAGCAGCCGCGCGCTCGGCGGCGGCGCGGGTGGCCGGGGTGGGGCGCTGGGCCAGCCACACCACGCGGGTGTAGCCCCGGAAGTAGTCGTCGCGCAGCTCGGGATAGCGGTCGAGCCCGAGCTCGCGCACGACGAGCGCATCGAACGTCCGCGCCAGAAAGTCGGTCAGCAAGTAGGTGCCCGGCTCCTCGTCCAGAGCCGCTGAACCTCCGCGCGCGCGAGCACGTCGTAGCAGTGCTGCCCTCCAGCCGCGCGACGTCGAGCTCCGGTCGATCGCGCCGTCGCTGCCGCAGTCGGCGTAGGCGACCGCGACCCGCTCGTAGCGTCCACGGAGCTCCTCGAGCCGCTCGTCGACCGCCGGCGCGATCCGGGCGGGGCGATTGTGCAGCGCGGGCGGCAGCGGGTGCACGGCGATCTCCCAGCCGCGACGGCGCGCGATCGCGTCGACGTGCAGCCAGCGCTCCGCAGGCGACGACGGCGGTGCTCATCGCGGGAACTTGAGGAGGTCGACGAACATGTCCTGGAAGTCCTCGCGGCCGGAGAGCTCGACGTACTCGACCTCCTCCAGCATCGAGTAGGCCTGGGCGCGCTCCTGGGCGGAGAGCAGCACCATCTTGGCTCCCTCGCCTGCGACGTTGCCGGCCGCGATGATGCGCGCGACCGGCAGCTTGGGCACGAGCCCGATGCGCACCGCGCTGAGCGGCGAGGTACGAGCCGAAGCTGCCCGCGAGCAGCACCTGCGAGATGTCCGAGACCTCGACGCCGAGCTCCTCGACGAGGATCTTCCAGCCGGTCGCGATCGCGGCCTTGGCGAACTGCAGCTCGCGGACGTCGCGCTGGGAGAGGAAGACCGACTCCCCGAGTCGTCGCCCTTCCAGTGCAGCACGAACACGCGCTCCTCGCCGCGCATGACCAGGCGGTCGGCCAGGGAGGGGTTGAGCGCGCGCGCCGCCTCGTCGGTCAGGTAGCGACCCGACTCGTCGATGAAGCCCTCGCGCGCGAGCTCGGCGCACGCGTCGACGAGACCCGAGCCGCACAGGCCGTGCGCCTCGACGTCGCCGATCACCCCGACCTTGAGCGTGTCGCCGTCGATCTTGATCGTCTCGATCGCGCCGTCGGCGGCGCGCATGCCGCACCTGATCTGCGCGGCCTCGAACGCCGGGCCTGCGGGCGCCGCGGTGGTCAGCACGCGCTCGACCGAGCCCAGCACGATCTCGCAGTTGGTGCCGACGTCGATGAAGAGACGGATCCGCCTGTCGCGCGTCAGCCCGTCGCGAGCATGCCGGCGACGATGTCGCCGCCGACGTAGGCGCCCGAGCGAGGGAAAGACGTAGGCCGTCGCCCGCGGGTGCACCTTGACGCCGAGGTCGGGCGCGGTCAGCGGCGCGAACGAGTGCGTGGACACGACGAACGGGGCCACGACGAGCGGCTCGGGATCGATGCCGAGCACGAGCTGCGTCATCGTGACGTTGCCGGCGACCGCGACCTCGTACACCCTCCGGGGCGACGCCCGCCTTCTCGCAGACCTCGACCGCGAGCTGCGCGGGCGTCTCGTGGACGCGATCGCGCAGGCGGCCAGCGCGTCGGGATCCATCATCGTGGCCGAGATGCGCGTGATCACGTCGGCGCCGAACGGCTGCTGCCGGTTGAGCATCGAGCGCACGGCGACCGGCTGGCCGCTGTCGAGGTCGAGCAACGTCGCGACGACGGTCGTGGTGCCGATGTCGAAGGCGATCGCGTGCCGCGAGCCGTCGTGTCGCCGGGTTCGACGTCGATCAGCTCGTCGTCCCAGACGACCGCCGTGACGTCGAAGTCGCGCTCCGGAGCGTCGCGCCGAGCGTGCGCAGCACCTCGAGCGAGGCACGGGGCTCGAGGTCGTCGAGTCTCGCGCAGCACGCGCTCGAGATCCGAGCGCTGATCCTCGAGCGTCGGCTCCTCGATCACGAGGTAGCGCTTCTGCAGCGACGGCCGCAGGATCACGTGGCGCCCGACACCGACCATCGCCGCCTTGGGCCGCGTCTGCATTGGCGGCACCTCGACGACGAGGTCCGAGCGAGCGCTGGCGCGGCAGGCCAGCCGCCAGCCGTCGCGCAGCTCGTCGGGACTGAAGGCGCGAGGATCGAGGGCCTCGACCGGCATGTCGCCGGAGACGATCCGCACCTTGCACTTCTTGCACGTCCCGTGACCGCCGCAAGTCGAGTCGATGGCGATCCCGTTCCAGCTCGCGGCGTCGAACACGGTGTCCCCGGGGGCACGCGGATCTCGGCCCGTCGGGAAGGAAGCGCAGCTGCACGCGCCCGGCTCCGTCGGAGGGCTCGCGCCCGGGTTGGGGCTCCACGCGGCGGGGAGCGGCGGCGCTCATGTCGCGGCGGCGGCGTCCGCCGAGGGCGGCCTGGCGGGCGCGGTGGGTGGCGATCCAGCTGGCCCCCCACGGATCGTGGCCGATCAGCAGGTCCGCGGCGCGACGCTGTCACGCACACCTCGGCGGTCGACATGATCGCGCTCGTCAGCCCGGCGGCGATCGCCATGGGTAGGAACCCCGCGTTGAGGCTGTGGCGACGGGGAAGCCCGAAGCACACGTTCGAGGCGCCGAGGCACATATTCACGCCGAGCTCGTCGCGAATCAGGCTGATCGTCCGCAGTGATCGTGGTCACGACCTCGGTGTCGGCGCCGACCGTCATCGCCAGCGGGTCGATGACGACGTCGGCCACGGCGATGCCGTGATCGCCGGCCGCACTGACGATCTTGCGCGTGCACTCGAGCCGCTTCTCCGGTGTCTCGGGAATCCCGGTCTCGTCGTTGGCCAGGCCGATCACCGCCGCGTCGTGCCGTGCCACGAGGGGCAGGATCACCTCCATGCGGTCGTCCTCGGCCGTGACCGAGTTGACCAGCGCGCGACCCTCGTAGACGCTCAGCCCGGCCTCGAGCGCCTCGACCACCGAGGAGTCGATGCAGATCGGCACATCGACGGCCTCCATCACGGCCCGCAGCATCGACTTCAGCAGGTCGGGCTCGTCGATCAGGGGGACACCCGCGTTGACGTCGAGCACGTCGGCACCCGCCTGCACCTGGGCGACGACGTCGACGCCCACGGTCGACAGATCGCCGTCGCGCAGCTGCTCGGCGAACGTCTTGCGCCCGGTGGGGTTGATCCGCTCGCCGATGACGCAGAACGGCTGCTCGTGGCCGATCGTCACGGTCTTGACCGTGACCGCAGGACTGTATCCATTGCTTCCCTTTCGATCTGTCCTGAGGGCCTCGTTCGTTCCAGTCTTCGCCACGTGCGCTACGGCCTGCTTGGAACTGTAGTTCCAGGCGAGTCGGACGTCGATGGGCTACGGACCCGCGCTGCCCGCAGGCGTCGACATCGCATTCAGGTGCAGCGACGAAGCCGGCGTCAGGCGCGTGCGCTGAACTCGCGCTCCTGGCCGACGTCGAGCCCTCGGCCGCGCTCGGCTCGCGCGGGATCCGCGACATCGTCCGGGCGAGCCGCGGCGCGCACCGAAGCGTCTTCGAGCCTGAGACGCAGCGTCTGATCCAGGCGGAATGAGCGACCCCGGGAGGTCGCCGAGGCTCGTCGTCGCACCCCCGCATCGCACGCCCACGACGGCGGGACGTTGAGGTCGGTCTCGAAGCGCTGGGCGTCGAGCACCTGACGATGAGGGGTAGACCGTGCCCGACGCATCGCGAATAGCTGGGCGTCCGACCGCGCACGCTGGCGCGGCATGGCGTCGAGCTGAAGACGTGCTGCGCGAGGTGGGATCTGAGACCGAAGACGTCGTCTGCCCGCGCGTCGCCGTAGTCCCGAGCCGACGCAGCGAGGTGAACCGCCGGCACGTCGAGCTCGAGGCCGTCGGGGGTCCCGACACTTTGCCGGCGCCCGAGCTCGGCGAGCGCCGACAGCGCGCACTGAAGTGACCGGGAGCGAGTCGACGTCGCGCACCTCCTTCGGGCGCTCGACGCCCTCGGGCACCCGGACGGGGGATCGCGTCGAAGGCGGCAGGATCGTCGTCTGCCGAGCGCGGCAGCGCCGATGGCGATCGGCTCGGCGCAGCGTCAGGCGGTTCCGGTCGCGCGTCGTCATCGCGTGCAGGATCGGGCGCCCGCCCGCCTGCACCACGAGCGCGGCCGCCGCGAGCGCCGACATGCGCGTGCGGGCCTGACGGCAGATCGGTGATGTTGAGCGCGTCGGCGAACGCGAGGCTCGCGACCTGGGCGCGCACGGCCTCGGCGTCGGCGCCGCGCGGCGGCACGAGCTCGGAGGTGATCACGGGCTCGCCGCTCCGGAAGCGATCGCGCAGCGTCGCGACGGTCACGACGCCACCTCGAGCGGGTCGGCGTGCGGTCGCCGACGTGCAGACCGAGGTCCTCGCACAGGCGCGGGATCGCGTTGTCGCGGCGGAAGCTTGGCGATCCCGCGTCCTTGCGGAACGAGATGAAGTGAAGCCCGGCCACCCCGGGCTGGGCGAGCGCGTGCGAGGCCGAGCTCGTAGGCGATCTCGAAGCATTCGTGCTCGGCGTCGACCGCCTGCTCGACTCGCGCGACCGTCTCCGCGGCACGTCGACGCCGGGCACCTGCTCGTCCACGAAGCGCATCGCGCCCCGGTCCCGCAGGAGGCAGATCGACGGAATCAGCGCCAGCGCTCGGTGAGCCCGGTGGCGTGCGCGGCGCCGCATGAAGCGCTCGAGCTGCTCGGGGCGGTAACAGATCTGGAGCTGCAGAAAGCGCGCCCCGGCCGCGACCTTCATGGCCGCGCGCCGAACGCGATATTCGAACGGCGGCGTGCCGGGGTTCTCGACCGCGCCGATGAAGAAATGCGGCGCGGGGCTGAAGGCGCGACCGGAGAGGTAGCGGCCGTTCTGAAGCGCCCGCGCCAGCGTGATGAGCTGGGGGCCATCGAGGTCGAACACCCGCCGCGCCTCGGGCTCGTCGCCGGCGGTGACGTCGTCGCCGGTCATGCAGGAGATGTTGGTGACGCCGTGCATCGACGCGCCCATGAGGTCGGCCTGGAGCGCGAGCCGGTTCCGGTCGCGGCAGGCGACCTGCATCACCGGCTCGGCGCCGGCCTGACGGAGCGCGATGGCGACCGAGAGCGATGAGCAGTGGGCGTGGCCGGAGGGGTTGTCGGTGGCGTTGTAGGCGTCGACGAACGGCCGCATGGGCTCGACGCTGGCGACGGATCTCCTCGTGGCCGCCGGCGTCGATCACCGGCAGCTCGGCCGTGACGACGAAATCCCCGGCCAGGAGCTTGCGCTCAAGATTGGACATCCGCCCAACCGGCCGGTAGCTCACGATCGCGGCCGGTGATCAGGTTGATCCACGACGAGGACCCCTTGAGGCGGTTGTCGACCGGGGGCCGCAGGTCGTCGATGTGACCCTGCCACAGGGGCAGGCGCTCGGAGCGCTCATACGCCTTCAGCCAGACGCAGCGCATCTCGGGCTTGACCTCGCACGTGCCGTCGGCCCGCACTCCGCCACACGGACCGTTGCGCAGCGTCTTCGGGCAGTTCATCGGGCAGGTCAGCCCGGTCGAGTGAAGGACGCACTGCCCGCACATCTGGCAGCCCCAGACCGGCCCCTTGACCGCGTGCTCGGCGACCGCGACGAGGGCACGAGCCTTCACGCGGGTACCTTCTCCCGGCGGAGCTCGATCAGCTCCTTGGCCTTCTTGACCGCGGACGAGGCGTCGGCCGAGTAGCCGTCGGCGCCGACCGCGTCGGCGTACTCCTGGGTGACGGGCGCACCGCCGACCATGACGATCACCTGATCGCGGATGCCGGCCTTCTCGAGCGCGTTGATGTTGGCCTTGAACATCGGCATGGTCGTGGTCAGAAAGGCCGAGAAGCCGACGATGTCGGGCTTGTGCTCCCCGATCTGCTCGACGAACTTCTCCGGCGGCACGTTGACGCCGAGGTCGATGACGATGAAGCCGGCGCCCTCGAGCATGATGTTGCAGAGGTTCTTGCCGATGTCGTGGACGTCGCCCTTGACCGTGCCCATGAGGAACGTGCCGACCTGGGCGGAGTCGCTGTCGGCCAGCAGCGGGCGGAGGATGTCGAGCGCGCCCTGCATGGCACGGGCGGCGATCAGCATCTCGGGAACGAAGTAGTCGCCGCGCTCGAAGCGCGCGCCCACCTCCTCGAGCGAGGGGATCAGCGCGTCGTAGAGCATGCGCTCGGGTTCGAGCCCATCCTCGAGTCCCTGGTTCACTCCGTCGGAGACCGCCGGCGCGTTGCCGACCAGCGTCTCGTCGTAGAGCATCTGGAGCAGCTCCTGGTGCGTCATGCGGCGTTCTCTCCTTCTTCGCTGTGGCCGAGGCGACGGCTCAGCTCCAGCGCCTCGCCGATCAGGACCGGTTTCAGTTCGTCGATTCGTTCGGGGGTCATGCGCAGCGTCGGCCCGGAGATGCTGAGCGCGGCGATCACGTTTCCGCGGGCCCCCCGGACCGGCGCCGCGATCGCGGCCAGGCCGACCTCGAGTTCGTCGACCGCGGCTGCGTAGCCGTCGCGGCGCACCTTGGCCAGCTCGGTCCTCATCTGCTCGGGGTCGACGATCGTGTGGGGCGTGTGCGCCGGCACCGGCTCGGCGGGCAGCGGCGCGCGCCCAAAGGCCAGGAACACCTTGCCGTTGGCCGTGCTGTGGAAATCGACCGAGCGCCCGAGCCACTGGCCGACGCCGAGGAAGTGCTGACTGTCGAGCTGGGCCACGTGCTCGACGCCCATCGGAGCGGGGACGGCGAGGTTGATCGTCTCGCCGCTGGCCTGCGAGAGGGCCTCGAGGTATGGCCCAGCGAGCTCGACGATGTTGCGCTGGAGCATTCCCGCGCTCGGCCACACGGAGGATGGCCGGGCCGGGCCGCAGCCGGCCGCGCTGGCCGTCCTGCTCGATCAACCCGCGCCGCTCGAGCGCACTGACGAGCCGCGACGCCGTGCTCTTGGGAATGCCCGTGGCCGAGGCGAGCTCGGTGAGGCCAACCGGCCGCTCGCTCTCGAGCACCCGCAGCAGCAGATCGGCGCCGCGGTCGACCGCGGTCGTCCCGTGGGTGGGGAGGGCGGCTCCGTTGGTCTCCTTGGCGATAGCTTGGAACTCTTGTTCCACGGCGGTTATATTACGGCCGCGAACCGCTTCGTCAAGCCCAAGGAGGCCATCCGTGTTCGTCAACGCCATGCCGCGCTACGAGATTCTCAGCGAAGAGGCGATGGACACCCTCGATCGTGGCTGGCGGCGGATCGTCGCCGAGCTCGGCATCGAGTTCCTGCTCCCCGAGGCGGTCGAGCTGCTCCGCGGCGCTGGCCAGATCGTCGAGGAGGAGAACCGCGTGCGGTTCGACCCCGAATGGATCCTGGAACAGGTGGCCAAGGCGCCACGTGAATTCGAACTCCAGGCGCGCAACCCGGACATGACGGCCCACATCGGGGGCGAGAACATGGTGTTCGCCCCGGTCTACGGATGCCCCTTCATCCGCGAGGGCGACGTCCGCCGCGATGCCAAGATGGCCGACTTCGAGAACCTGGTCAGGCTGGCCCAGGCGTTCCCCGAGCTCGATTCGCCCGGTGGAACGATCTGCGAGCCCGAGGACCGGCCGCTCGACTCGCGCCACCTCGACATGGTGTTCGCCCTGCAGACCCTGTCCGACATGCCCTACATGGGCTCGGTGACATCGGGCCCGAACGCCGCCGACACGATTCGCATGGGCGAGATCCTGTTCGGCGGGCGCGAGGCGATCGAGCGCTCGCCGGTGTCGATCTCGCTCATCAACGTGAACTCGCCCCTGCGCTACGACGACCGCATGCTGGCGGCGATGTTCGAATACGTGAAGGCGAACCAGGCCGTCGTGATCACGCCGTTCCTGCTCATGGGCGCGATGTCGCCGGTGTCGCTGCCGGCCACGCTCGTCCAGCAGATGGCCGAGGCACTGGCCGGCATCGCGCTGGCGCAGCTGATACGCCCCGGCGCCCCGGTCGTGTTTGGATCGTTTCTGTCCAACACCGACATGCAGTCGGGCTCGCCGTCGTTCGGGACGCCAGAGTCGGGCGTCGGCGTGCTGTGCACGGGTCAGATCGCGCGCAGGTTCGGACTGCCGTGGCGCGGCGGCGGCGCGCTCAATGCCTCCCAGACCGTCGATGCCCAGGCGGCGTACGAGTCGCTCATGACGCTCCTGCCCACCTTCCTGGCCGGAGCCAACTTCGTCATGCACTCGGCGGGGTGGCTCGAGGGTGGCCTCGTGTCCTGCTACGAGAAGTTCATCGTCGACATCGAGCTGCTGCGCGAGCTGCGCCACGAGTTCACGCCGCTCGAGATCGACGAGGCGTCGCTGGCCTTCGGCGCGCACGAGGAGGTCGGAGCGGGGGGTCACTTCCTCGGTGCCGCCCATACGCTCGAGCGCTTCCGCGAGTGCTTCTATCGGCCGCTGCTGTCCTCGACCGAGAACTTCGATCGCTGGAGCAAGCGCGGCAGCCGCGACACCGCGGCCCGCGCGGGAGAGATTTGGCGCTCGACACTCGAGTCTTACGAACAGCCGCCGCTCGATGATGCGGTGCGGGCCGAGCTCGAGGAGTTCGTCGTGCGCCGGCGGAGAGAGCTCGGCGACTGACCGGCGCGCTAAAGCGCTTTGGACGGCTGGCGAGACAGCCACTTCAGAGTTAGACTTCTCATCGATGACTCATATATCAGCTGGACCGCAAATGGGTCAATCGCGCCAGCTGTTGGCGGATCGCGCTTACGTCGAACTACGCGATCGCATAGTCACGCTCGAGATCGCTCCGGGGGAGCCCATCGACGAGGATCTGCTTGGACGCGAGCTCGAAATGGGGCGCACGCCGGTCCGCGAGGCGATCAAGCGCCTCGCGCTCGAGAACCTCGTCACGGTGTTCCCGCGGCGCGGGACGTTCGCCTCGGAGATCAACATCACCGATCTCGCCCACATTTCCGATGTGCGGATGCAGCTCGAGGGCCATGCCGCCTACCGGGCGGCTCAACGCGTCACCGAGATCCAGCACGAGGAGCTCGACGAGCTGCTCGACGAGCTGGCCCACAGCCAGGGCAGCGACGACATCGAGGCGCTGATGTCGCTCGATGCCCGCGTGCATCGCTTCATCTACCGCTGCACGGGCAACCCCTACCTCGAGGAGACGCTCGCGCGCTACTTCAACCTCTCCCTGCGGATCTGGCACCTGGTGCTCGACCGGGTTCCGCACCTGTTCGCGCACGTCCACGAGCACGACGAACTGCTGCGCGCGATCGCGGCCGGGGAGGCCGCCGAGGCGCGCGTGATCGTGGCCGCGCACGTCAACACGTTCGAGGACGAGATCCGCGCGGTTCTGTAGCGGCTACACCCGCCGCGCCGGCAGCGTCAGCACGACCGTCTGCAGCTCGGTGAACGACCGCATCACGTGGTCGCCGCCGACCCGGCCGGTGCCGCTGTCGGTCCCGGACCGGCCCCCGAAGGGCAGGTGGGACTCCCAGTAGTTGCTCGACTCGTTGACGTTGACCCAGCCCGTCTGGACGCGGTCGGCGAACTCGAGACCCGCGGCCACATCGCCGGTGAAGATCGCCGCCAGCAGTCCGTAGGGCGAGGCATTGGTGAGCTCGATTGCCTCGTCGAGAGAATCGACGGCCACGACCGGAGCCACCGGCCCGAAGGTCTCCTCGACGGCGACGCGCGCGTCGGCGGGAACGTCTGTCAGCACGGTCGGCTCCCAGTACAGCGAGGTGGCAAAGCTGTCGGCGCGGGCCCCGCCGGTGACGACGCTCGCGCCGCGGGCCAAGGCCTCGCCGACGTGCTCGTCCATCTTCGCCGCCACGGGCTCGTTGTTGACCGGCCCCATCGTCGTGCCGTCGTCGAACGGATCGCCGAGGAGGATCCGCTCGGTCACCCGCCGGGCCAGCAGCTCGACGAACTCCTCGCGGACCGCGCGGTGGACGAGCAGCCGCTCTCCGGCGGTGCAGCTCTGGCCGGCGCACAGGTAGCACGCGGTCAGGGTGGCCTCGACGGCGGCCTCGATATCGGCGTCGTCAAGGACGACGATCGGGCCGTTGCCGCCCATCTCGAGCACGGTGGCCTTGCCGGCGGCGGCCTGGGCCACGCGGCGGCCCGTCGCAGTCGAGCCGATGAAGGCGACGCCGTCGGTGCCGGGGCTGCGAGCGATCTCGTCGCCGACCACCGGTCCCGGGCCCGTCACGAGGTTGAACACCCCGGGGGGCAGGTCGGCGTCGGCGATGCAGCGGGCCAGCTCCACGGCGCAGATCGCCGTCGACGGGGCGGGAGTCCAGACCACGGCGTTGCCGCACGCCAGCGCCGGGGCGATCAGCTCGGCGGGCATCGTGTAGGGCCAGTTCCACGGGCTGATCACGCCGACGACTCCGCGCGGGCGCCGGATGAGCATCACGCGCTTGCCGGGCGAGAACGAGTTGGGCAGCTCCCCGCTCAGGCGCTTGGCGTCCTCGGCGGCCATGCGCCAGTACTCGATCAGCTCGTCGACCTCGCCGTAGGCCTCCGCACGCAGCGGCTTGCCCTGGTCGAGCGTCAGCGTGCGCGCCAGCTCGTCGCGGCGCGTCTCGATGATGTCGCCCACAGCGTGCATCTTCGCCGCGCGCTCGAACGCGGTCAGCCGCGCCCAGCCGTCGGCCGCGGCCCGGGCCGCGGCGATGGCCTGCCCGGCATCGTCGCGGTCGCCCTGGGGTACGGTGCCGATCACCTCGCCGGTGGCCGGACTGGTGGCCTCGAATGTCTCCTGGCTCGCGCTCGCGCGCCAGCCGCCATCGACGAACATCTGCTGCGCGGTGCCTGTGGCCATCGACTCTTTCCTTAGCTGCGGCCACGGTCAAACGCTCGGCCCGGACCGCGTTGACACAGTTAGACAACTGATATATAACAGGCCGATCAGGCCTGGGTCAACGAGCAAGGCGAGAGGGTTGCACGCCCCGCGGCGTGTATCTCGACCATGGTGTTCGACAAGCCGCGTGCCGCGGCCGGGGAGGTTGATTGATGGCAACCACTGAGGCGACGCCGAGCGCTGGAAGGGACGACAGTCAATGAGCTCGCAGGCTTCGGCTACAAGCAGGAGCTCGACCGCTCGCTGGGCAGCTTCTCGGCCTTCGCGGCCGGCTTCAGCTACATCTCGATCCTGACCGGCGTCACGGCGCTGTTCGGGTTCGGCTATCTCAACGCCGGTCCGGGCGTGTGGTGGACGTGGCCGGTGGTCGTCGTTGGCCAGATCCTGGTCGCCCTGTGCTTCATGGAGATGGCGGCGCAGTATCCGATCGCCGGTTCGGTCTATCAATGGTCCAAGCAGATCTCGACCGGCTACACGTCGTGGATGACGGGGTGGATCTACATCGTCGGGGCGATCGTGACGATCGCCGCCGTGGCGGTCGACTGGCAGGTCGTGCTGCCCCAGATCACGACCAAGTTCCAGATTCTCGGCAGCTCGGCCGACGCCGGCTTCACCAGCACCAAGGGAGGGGCGCAGAACGCGCTGCTGCTCGGGGCGATCCTGATCGCGATCACCACGATCGATCAACATGCTCGGCGTCAAGCTGATGTCGCGGATCAACAACGTCGGCGTGACGGCCGAGCTGATCGGCTCGACGATACTCGATCATCCTGCTGCTCTTCCACCTCCACAGCCACCAGATCATCGTCCACTGCTATGGCTTCGGCGCGGGCCATTCCTGGGGCTACTTCGGGGCGCTGCTGATCGGCGGGCTGCGTGAGCGCGTACGTGATGTACGGCTTCGACACCGCGGGGACGCTCGCCGAGGAGACGAACAACCCGAGCAAGCACGCTCCGCCGGCGATCATCCGCGCGATCGCCGCGGCGGCGATCATCGGCGGGCTCGTGATCCTGCTCGGCCTCATGTCGAACAAGAACATCGCTCGACAAGAACATCGGGCTCCTCGGCCTTCCCTACGTGATGAAGACAGGCGTTCGGCAACACCATGGGGAACGTGTTCCTCGCGGACTACGGCGCTGGCGATCTTCGTCTGCTGCCTGGCGGTGCAGACGGCGACGATCCGGATGCTGTTCTCGATGGCGCGCGACAACCGGCTGCCCGTTCGGCTGCCAGGTCGCCCGCGTGTCGGGTCATCGCAAGGTGCCGATCGTGCCGGCGCTCGTCACCGGCGTTCTGACGCTGCTGCTCATGGTCATCAACGTCAGCAACCAGAACGCGTTCTCGTGATCACCTCGATCGCGATCATCATGTTCTACCTCGCCTACCTCGGGGTGACCGCGCCGATGCTCGTGCGTCGACTGCGCGGCGACTGGCCCAAGCCCGACCACGGGCCGTACTTCTCGCCTCGGGCGCTGGGGACTGCTGGTGAACATCCTCGCCGTGGCCTACGGCACGCTCGTGACGATCAACATCGCCTGGCCGCGCAACTCGATCTACAACGCCGTCGGCACGCCGCACTGGTACTGGCAGTGGGCGCCGTTCCTGTTCATCGGCGGCGTGGTGATCATCGGCACCCTCTACTACTTCCTGGTCCAGTCGCAACAAGCCCCTGGAGGTGCTCGAGGAGCATCGGGCCGACATACCGCAACCACCCGTGCCCGCGCCTCTGGGAGATGCGGCGCCATGATCGACGCGGGTGAACCGACGACGATCTGATCCACTACATGCACAAGCGGCCGACGACGGTTTGACGCAGGCGGCGGCGCCGCCCGAGGCGGCCCGCTTCCTGCGGCAGCACCCGCCGTTCGACGGGCTGGCGCCGACCTCGCTCGACGGTCTGTGCAGTTCGCTGGAGGTGGAGTTTTACCGAGCCGGCGAGACGATCTTCTCGCAGGGCTCCGAGCCAGTGCACCACCTGCGCGTCGTGCGCCGGGGGGCGGTGGAGATCGTCTTCGACGGCCGCGTGCTCGATCTGCTCGGCGAGGGCGAGCTGTTCGGCCACGCCTCGATGCTGTCGGGGCTGCCCCCCGGATTCGAGGCGCGCGCGGCCGAGGACACCGTGTGCTACCGCCTCGACGCCGACGCCGCACAGGGGCTGCTCGCCGCGCCGGCGGGGATGCGCTTCGTCGCCCGGTCGCTGCTCGAGACGCCCTTCGCTGTGCGCGATGCGCAGCCCGCCATCGAGCCCTCAGAGCTGCCCGTCGGGAGCCTGCTGCGGGACAACCTCGTCGTTTGCACGCCGGACACCACGATTCGCGCCGCGGCGGAGATGATGACCTCGGCCTCGGCCAACTCGGTGATCGTGTCGGTTGCCGGCGGAGAGCTGGGGATCCTCACCGACCGCGACCTGCGCACGCGCATGATCGCCGCGGGGCGCTCGGGCGATGACCCGGTGGCGTCCGTGATGTCGTCCCCCGCCTACACCTGCGACCCCGAACGGCTGGCAGGCGAGCTCCTCCTCGAGATGCTCGATCGGGGCTTTCGTCACTTTCCGGTCGTCTCTCCGCGGGGGGAGGTGCTGGGCGTGATCGAGGACGGCGACCTGATCGCCGCCGAGACCCGTTCACCGTTCTTCCTGCGTCAGCGGATCGCGCGAGCTCAGACCGTCGACGAGCTGGTGCAGGCGGCGGCGGAGCTGCGGCCCACGGTGATCGCGCTCCACGACGCGCGCAGCGCGGCGCTCAACATCATGGCCATCTACGCCGTGGTCGTCGACGCACTCACGCGCAGACTGCTCGAGCTGGCCGCTGCGGACATGGGGGAACCTCCCGCGCCGTTCGCGTGGCTCGCCCTGGGCAGCCAGGCCCGCCGCGAAGCCGTCCCGAGTTCGGACATCGACAGCGCGATCGTCTGGTTCGGAGGCACGCCCGAGGACGAGGTCCGGACTCCCCTACAGGAGCTGGGGGCCACCGTGGTCGCCGGCCTTGAGCGGTGCGGCTTCCACGACGACGGCCACGGCGCGTCGGCGAAGAACCGCGTGTTCGTGCGCTCGGTGGAATCCTGGCGCCACGCCGCCCGCAGCTGGATCGCCAACCCGACCCAGGAGCAGGCGTTGATCCTGGCCTCGGTCCTGGTCGACAGCCGCCCCGTGTGGGGGGTCCACACCGGAAGCCCGGTCTCCGACACCTTCCGGCTGGCCCCGGAAAACCCCGACATGCTGCGCTTGCTCGCACGCTTCGCCCTCTCGCACCGGCCCCCGACGGGCTTCCTTCGCGGGCTCGTGGTCGAGCATTCGGGCGAGCATCGAGGGCGTCTCGATCTCAAGAACGGCGGGATGATCCCGATCGCCGACCTGGCCCGCTGGGCGGGAATGGCCGCGGGCGTGACGAGCGCGTCGACGACGGCGCGGCTGCGGGCCGCCGGCGAGGCGGGCACGCTGCCCGCCGCCGACGCGCACACGCTCGAGGAGGCCTTCGAGCTGGTCAGCTCGCTGCGCCTCGAGCACCAGGTCGGTCAGCTGCGCCGCGGGGAGGAGCCCGACAATCACGTAAATCCGGCCCAGCTCAGCGCGCTGACTCGCACGTACCTCAGAGAGGCGTTCCGTGCGGTAGCTTCGATACAGAGAAGCATCGCTGCTGAGCTGAGGATGGGAGCTACGAACTGACATGACCGGCGACTGGCGCGATTTTCGCCCGGCGATCTGGTGCGCGATGCTCGGCCTCGCGGTCATGATCGTTGTCCGACCCGTCTACATCGGCGCCGTATTCCTAGGCGCCGCCATCGGGCTGGCCATCCGGATCGAGCAGCGCCGACGACGGGCCGCGGCCGCCGCCGAGAGCAGCAACAAGCGTCGGCGGCGCGGACGCGGCTAATGACATCCGCCGTCGACGCGGGCCGGAGCGAGATCGCTCGGTTCCTCGCTCACCGCGCGCCGTTCGACGTCCTGGCACCCGAGGATCTGGGCGACGTCGTGGCCCAGACCGAGATCGAGTTCCATCTCGCCGGCGCGGCGATCCTCACCGAGGACGGTGGCCCCGTGACGTTCCTGCGCGTGATCCACAGCGGCGCCGTCGACATCTCGCACGGCGGGGTGCTCCTCGACCTGCTGGGGCCCGGGGACACCTTCGGGCACGCGGCGATGATGGCCGGCCTGCCGCCGGGGTTCGAGGCCCGTGCGGTCGAGGACACGCTGTGCTACCGCGTCCCCGTCGCTGTCGCGCGACCGCTCCTCGACCAGGCGCGCAGCCAGGAGGTCAGGGCCGGGACCGAGCCCGGCAACCAGGCCGTGGTCCGTCTGATTCGCTCGCCGACGGCTCGCTGCCGGCCCGACGCGACCGTCGGAGAGATGGCGCGGCGCATGACCGAACTGGGAGCCAACTCGGCCGTCGTCGATCTCGGCCAAAGCGGCTTCGGCATCGTCACCGATCGCGACATCAGAACCCGGATCGTGGCCGCTGGGCTCGATTACGACGCCCCGGTGTCGGCCGTGATGACGGCCCCGGTCGTCACCGTGCCCCCGCAACGGCTGGCGGGCGAGGCGATGTTCGCGATGCTCGAGCGGGGCATCCGACACCTCGTCGTCGCGGACGAGGCGGGGGAGCTGATCGGGGTGGTCGAGGACGCCGACCTGTTCGCCGCACAGCCGAGTTCGTGGTTCGGCGCCCGGCGCGCGATCGCGCGGGCGCAGAGTATCGACGCGCTGGCCGATGTCGCCGCTCGCGTTCCCGAGATCGTGCTCGAGCTCCACTCGTCGAACCTGCGCGCCATTGAGATCGCGCGTGTCCTCTCCGCTCTGATCGACGCGATCACCGTCCGCGTGCTCGAGCTGTGCGCCGGAGCCGATCTTCCCGGCGACGGGCTCGTGTGGGTCGCGCTGGGCAGCCAGGCCAGGCGCGAGATGACGCCGGCATCGAACGCCCACGGTGCGATCGTGTGCAGCGAGCCGCCACCGCCCGCGTGGCTTGAGTCGCTCGGCGACGCGCTGGCGCGCTGCCGTCTGCCGCGCACGGTGACGGCGCGTTCCCCCCACGAGTGGCTCGAGGCTGACTACGACGACGAGATCGTGCTCACCGTCCTGTCCGAGCGCCGGGCTCTGTGGGGAACACCGCGCGAGCCGCTGCCGGTGCTCGAGGGCGGCGCCCGCGACCGAGCCCTGGCCGCGCTGGCGCGCCGCGCACTTGCCTACCAGCCGCCGACGGGGTTTGACGCCGAGGCGGTGCTCGAGTCCGACGGGACGCGGAGCGAGCTGCTCGACATCCGGCGCGCCGCGGTGATACCGATCGTCGAGCTGGCTCGGTGGGCCGGCGCCGCCGCGGGTCTGACCTCCGGCTCCACGGCCGAACGGCTGCGCGCCGCGGCCGAGGGCGGGGTCCTCACCGAAGCCGATGCCACCACCCTCACCGATGCCTTCGAGGTCGCGCTCGAGGTGCGCGTCTCGCACCACATGCGGCGGATGGCCGACGGCGCCGCTCCCGACGACCGCATCGAGCCGGCGGAAATCAGTCCGCTGATGCGCGACCACCTGCGCGACGTGTTCCGCGCCGTGACGACGGTGCAGCGCGGCCTGGTTGGATGAGAGTGTTCGGATCACCGCGAGGCCGGGCGGCCGCGTTCGCCCAGGCCGACCGACCGCCCGAGCAGAGCGGCTGGCGTCAGGCCAGGTGGTGTGCGGTGGATCTCGAGCTCACCGGGCTCGACCCCCGGCGCGATCACGTCATCGCCATCGGCGCCGTGCCGATCGAGGAGGGGCGGGTGATCCTGCACGAGAGCGCCTACACGCTGGTGCGCACGACGAGGCGCTCTGAGCTGGGTGCGGTGCTCGTCCACAAGCTGCGGGTGGCTGACCTGGCCCAGGCGCCGCGGATCGGCGAGGCGATGGATCTGGTGTTCGAGCTTCTGGCCGGCCGGGTGCCGGTGTTTCACACGGCGGCGGTCGAGCGAGCGTTTCTCGGGCGGCTGTTCTCGCGGCGCCGCGTGCGGTTGCCCGAGGCGGCCGACACCGAGGTCCTCGGACGCCGGCTGATGTGCGAACGCGACGGAGACGCTCCGCCGTTTCTGCCCCTGGCCGCGCTATGCCGCGCGCTGGGCGTGCCGGCCGAGGCTCCCCACCACGCCCTCGGCGATGCGCTCAGCACCGCCGAGGCGTTCGTCGCCGTGGCCAGCCACCTTGACGCGACGCGCCCGCAGACCGTCGGGTCGCTGCTCAGCGCGGGCAGCGCGCCCCGGCGTCTGGGCTGATTGGGTCTAGAACAGCTGCAGGTAGCGGTCGAGCTCCCACTGCGTGATCTGCTCGTGCGCGAGCTGCCACTCCCGGCGCTTGATCTTGATGAAGTAGTCGACGTAGTCACCGTCGCGGGTCTTGCCCAGCCCGGCGCGGAGCGCGCTGTTGGACTCCAGCTCGCGTGTGGCATCGAGCAGGTTCTCCGGGAGGGTGTCGATGCCCTCGGCGGCGCGCTGCTCGGCGCTCATCTCATACAGGTTGGCCGAGTTCGGGTCTCCCGGATCGAGCTGGCGCTCGATCCCGTCGAGTCCAGCCGCGAGCATCGCCGCCGCGCCCAGGTACGGATTGCACGAACCATCGACGGTGCGGTCCTCGATCCGGCCGGCGTCGGGCACGCGCAGCATCTGCGTGCGGTTGTTGTAGCCGTAGCTGATGTAGGCCGGGGCCCACGTGGCACCGCTGGTGGGAGCCCCGATGACCAACCGCTTGTAGGAGTTGACGGTGGGGGCGGTCAGCGCGATGTAGGCCTTGGCGTTGGCCTTCAGCCCGGCGATGAACTGGTAGGCGATTTCGGAGAGCCCCAGGCCGCGCGGGTCCTCCGAGGGGTCGCGCTCGAACAGGTTCTCGCCGTCGCGCCACAGGCTGACGTGGAAGTGACATCCGTTGCCGGTGAGATGGCCGAACGGCTTGGGCATGAACGTCGCGATCAGGCCGCGCTGGGCGGCCAGCGTCTCGACCATGTAGCGAAAGAACACAGCGCGGTCGCAGGTCGTCAGCGCCTCGGCGAACTGGAAGTTCTGCTCGAACTGGCCGTTGGCGTCCTCGTGGTCGGTGGCGTAGTTGTCCCAGCCCAGCTCGGTCACGGCCTTCGAGACCGTCGAGACGAAGTCGAGGTTGCGCGTCAGCGCGCGCATGTCGTAGCAGGGAAGCTCGAGCGTGTCGCGGTCGTCGGCCACCACGAGCTCGCCGTCGTCGTTGCGGCGCAGGAGGAAGTACTCGAGCTCGGCGCCGATGCGGAGCTCATACCCCTGCTCCCTGGCGCGGTCGCAGCGAGTGGCGCAGGATCGTGCGGGGGCAGAACGGCCACTCCTTGCCCTCGACGGTCACGTCGCAGGCAAACCGCGCCACCGTCGGCTGGAAGGGAAGGATCGTGAGGCTGCGCGGGTCGGGCATCGCGATCATGTCGGGATCGTGCGGTCCCTGGCCGATATCGCCGGCCGCGAACCCAGCGAACCCGGCGCCGTCGGTCAGCAGGTCGTCGATGTGGTGGGCGGGCACGAGCTTGGCGCTCGGCTTGCCGTGCATGTCGACGAACTGCGCGAAGAGAAACTCGATGCCGTTGTCCGTCACGATGCGCCGGGCATCGTCGGCGTTCTGGGGGGGCGTGGTCATAGCCCTACATATATCTGCGCCGTGGGTGCCCCTGCAATGGCTGGGAACACTTGTAAGCGACGGCTAGCATGTTCGAGTCGCACATAGGAGGTGTATCTGGCAGTGTCAATTAAGGCCGAGGCGCTCGGAGCGAACAGCGAGATCCACGGACTCCGCGAGGAGAACCGGACCCTATCCGCGGTGATCAAGCTGGTCTCCTCGTCGTTGGAGCTGCTCCCCATGCTCCAGGGCGTCGTCGATCTCGCCACCGAGGCCACCGGGTGCCACGCCTGCTTCATCTACCTCATCGGCGACGGCCGGCTGACGCTCCGCGCCGCCTCGCCCGTGTTCGCCGACGCCGTCGGGACGGTCGAAGTCGAGATCGGCGAGGGATTGACCGGCTGGGTCGCCCAGCATCGTGCGCCCGCCTTCATCCGCGACCGCGCGATGGACGATCCGCGGATGAAGTACGTGCCCGAGCTCCAGGAGGAGCGCTTCCAGTCCATGGTCGCGGTCCCCATCCTGTCGCGCGCCGCCGAGACCATCGGCGTGATCGTGCTCCATACCGAGGCGCCGCATGAGTTTGCGCAGGAGACGCTGAAGCTACTCGTCAACACGGCCTCCTTGGTCAGCGGCGCGATCGAGAACGCTCAGCTCTATGACCAGCAGCGCCGGCGGGTCGACGCGCTCACCGGGCTGTCAGGGCTGGCCCACGAGGTTGCCGCGGCCAGTGACATCGGCCAGCTCGGCTCGGCCGTGACGCGGGGGATCCGCCGCCTCCTGGGCGCGGGCGTCTGCCAGCTCTACCGCCTCGAGACCGCCGGCGCCGGTCTGCAGATGCTCGCCTCCTCGCCCGACGGCCCGTCGGCACCGCAGACGCCCTCCGCGGCCACGCTTCTGCTCGACGCCCTGGACGGAAACGGCCTGCGCCGGGCGGCACGGAGCCTGTGGCCCGAGCTCGAGGTCGGGGAACTGCTCGTTACACCGCTGTCCGCCGGCGGCGAGCGGGTCGGCGTACTGTGCGCGGGATCGGCTTCGGGGCGGGCCTTCAGCCAGGAGGACACCGAGATCGCCCGGGCGGTCGCCCATCTGACCGCGGTGGCGATCAAGCGCGCGGAGCTGATCGAGGGTCTCACCAACGCCAACATCGTCAAGGACATCTTCGAGGCGCTGGCGGCCGGAGCCACCGGGTTCGCCGCGGCCAAGGCGGCCGAGGTCCGCTGCGATCTCAGCGCCCCGTACATGATCGCCTGCGCGGAGCCCGCGGGTGGCCGCGAGCCCGCGTCGGGTGAATGGCGAGCCGCCGCCGAGCTGCTCGGGCGCGAGCTGTCGAAGCTCTCGCCGCGGAGCGCGATCGAGGTAGGTCCAGGGCCCGTGCGCGCCCTGCTCGCGGTGAGCGCCCGCGAGGGCCACGGGTTCGAGGCGGTATTGGCCGCGGCCCACGAGCTCGGCCGGCGCTGCGGCGCCACGATGGGACTCAGCGAGGTGCGCCACTCGCCGGTCGACGCCGGGCGCGCGTACCGCGAGGCGCTCGACGCGGCCACGATCGGACGTGCGCTGCTGGGGGACGGCGGGGCGATCGCGTACTCGCAGGTCGGCGCCTACCGGTACCTGGTCCAGGTCTCACCCGACGACGCACCGCGCGACCGCATGCGCACCGCCGTCGATCTGCTCATCGCCTACGACAACAAGCGGCGCACGGCGCTGCTCGACACGCTCGAGCGCTACCTGGGCGAGCGCCGCGGCGTGATCGAAAGCGCACGGGTGCTGTTCATTCATCCCAACACGCTGCGCCAGCGGCTGCGGCGGATCGAGGAGCTGACCGGGCTCGAGCTCGACACGGATGATCTGCTCTCGCTCGAGCTCGCGATCAAGCTCGCCCGCCTGCATGGGCGGCCCGGGACCTAGGGCTCGTCGACGACTAGGAACACCGGGATTCGCGCCTTCCGGCGAACCCGCTGCGGCTCCTGCGTCCACATGAAATCGGCTTGGAATCGGTTGCGGTCGGGATCCGCGGTCATCACGATTGCCTCGCAGTTCGCAGCCGCCGCCTCTTCGCAGATGCGCTTCGTTGCCTTCCGCGTCCCGAACACGTGACCGTCGGCGTCGATCCCCTTGCGGCGGAGCCGCTTGACGGCCCTGGCGACAATCTCCCGCTGCTCAGCCCATTCACGTTTGGTAGGGAACAGCCCCGGGGTCTGCAGCCCGAACGAGACCCCGTGAATGCGCGCCACCGAGAACACGCGAACGCTCGCCCCTGACGGGTCCGCGAGCTCGATTACCCGCGCGACCGCGGTGTCTGAGATCGGGCGCCCCTCCGAGGCGAGCAATATTCGCTGGAAGTGCTGCGCGGCCGTGACGTAATCATCGCGCACGGCCACGGCGTCGCCGGGGCTCACGGACTCGCGCCGGTGGCCGGGATGGGCGCTGTGGCCTCCTCGGCCGCGGGACTACGCCTGTCCTCGAAGTATTTCCGGTACCAGTACAGGAACACGTATGACAAGAGAACGGCGATGCCGATGAAGTAGTACGGCAGGGTCTTGCGTCCGGCCGCGTTGCACGTGCAGTTCGCGTACGTCGGTCCTCCGTAGAAGTAGATGATGGCGTAGAAACCCGCGATCACGAGCGCCACGTACTTCATCCACTCGGGGAGCTTGAACGGCCGCCGGACGTTGGGCCGGTACTTGCGCAGCAGGTAGTAACCCACCAGCACGGGCAGGAACGACGCCAGGTAGCCGACGTTCGAGAACGTGTAGATCTCGACCGCGCCGCCCATGAACACCACCGCGATCGAGCACGCCACGTTGAACCACATCGAGCGGTTCGGTACTCCGTGCTTGTTGACCTTCTGGAAGAAGCGCGGGAACTGACCGTCGGTCGACATCTGATGCAGCGACCGCGCTGTGCCGGTGATGGCGTTCAGCGCCGAGAGGATCAGCGCGATGATCAGCATGATGGCGATCAGCCACTCGAGCGCGTTGCTGCCGGCGCCGGTGCCGAAGACCTTCGTACTGAAGGTGACGAAGATCGTCTTCGGGTCGGCCAGCGAGGCGTTGCCCAGCGCCGGCAGCCCGACGACGATGATGAACGCGATGGGAATCATCGTGTAGATGAACAGGCCGTAGAGGCCCTCCGCGTTCATCGCGATCTTCGCGTCGCGGTCGGGGTCGCGCGTCTCGCCGATGTAACACGCCGCGGCCTCCATGGCGATCACATTCCAGGTCAGCAGGAATGAGAACGCGAGGTACAGCGTCAGCCAACCGTGACCGAACAGCGGGTGGAAGAACCCGGTGAGGTTGGTGTGGCGGAAGTGCCACAGCCATGCGAAGTCGACGGCGCTCGGGTTGAAGATCCAGGAAATGGCCAGAAACGTGAGCGGGATCATCGACAGGAGCGCGAGCGTCGTCGCGAAGACCGTGCCAAAACGCAATCCCCGCACGGCCGGAATTGCCAGCAACAGGATGCCGACGATCGAGATTGCGAGCGTCCAGTACGCGATCGGGGTGTGGATCGGCGTAAACCCCTTGGTCGAGAGCCCCAAGCGATCCACGATGTAGAACGACGCGAGGATCATGTTGAGCGGCGCCACGGGGAACCACCCGAGCCAATAAGCCCACGCGGTGAAGCCGTTCACATGCTCGGCGAACCGCGGCCACTTCTCCTTGTAGGCCGGATAAGCATAGGAAGGGGAGCCGCCCGCGCGGTCGGGCATCATCGCCGAGAGCTCGGCCAGGAACAAGCACAGGAGGTACCCGGTGATGGTGATCACCACGATCACAGGAACTGAAGCCGCCCCAAGCTCGGTGACCATCACCGGAGCGATCCCCGTCACCAGGATCGTCCCGGCCAGCCCGATTACGAACGCGCCCCACCAATTGGTGCTCTTGGGCAGTCCAGCGGACTCGTAGACGAGTTCGTCGTGGTCGGCCCCGGAAGCGTCCGCCATATATCCCTCCCGATTCCTCGATTCGGTTATGTGGGATCGTTAGGCTGACACGTCGAGCGGACGCCTCGCCAGACGCGATGCGAACACAATTGCTGCGCTCGGCATGGAGCACCTGGACACATTTCTTCTCCGTCACCCGCCGTTCGCGTCGCTTGATCCTGAACTGGTTCGCGAGGTCGCGGACGAGGCGGCGCAGCGGACCTATACGAGCGGCGAAATCGCCCTCGTCGAGGACGGTGTGCCCGCCGCCGGGCTGTGGGTGATCCTCACCGGGTCGATGGACATCGTCCACGAGGGCGAGGCGATTCAGGTGTTGGAGCCGGGCGAATGCTTCGGACATCCGTCGCTGCTGACGGGGATGGCCCCCGCGTTCACCGTTCGCGCGCGCGAGGAGTCGACGTGCGCGATTCTGAGCCCCGACCTGGGGCGCCGCGTCCTCGGCACGCCCGCCGGCGCCGCCTACGTAGCCAGGACGATGCGCAAGCGCCTGACCCGGACGGGCCACACGGTGCACGGCCTGCTCGATGTCGGCACAACGCCCGTGTCGGCGATCATGCGACCGGTCCAGTTCTGCCAGCCCGAGGACTCGGTCAGGGACGTGGCCGCGCGCCTGAACGCGGCTCCCGGATCGGCACTGCTCGTCTCGCTGGACGAGGACAGGCTCGGCGTCATCACCGACGCGGAGATCCGGGCTGCGGTCGCCGACGGGACCCGATGGGATGAGGTGAAGGTGCGCGCGATCGCCCGATCCCCGGTGCCGACGACCCCGGTCACCCAACTCGCCGTCGAGGCGACGATCGACATGCTGGCCGCCGGCGGCGAGGTCGTGGCCGTGCTCGAGGGCTCGCGGGTGTGCGGGATGCTCTCGGCGGCGGACCTTCTCGGCCTCGACGCCCGCAGCCCGATCGCGTTGCGCCACAGGATCCTCGGCGCGACGGACGAGGACTCGCTGGTTGCCGCGGTCGGTCAGCTCCCGCGACTGTTCCTGCTTCTCGTCAGGGCGGGGGTCCCGTCGCGCGATCTGGGGCGCGTCCTCAGCCTCCAGCACGATGCCGTGGTCGCGCGCCTGATCGATTTCTCGATCCGGAGGCACGACGCGGCGCCACTACCCTGGGCGTGGCTCGACCTCGGGAGCGCGGCGCGGCGCGAGTTTACCCTCGCCTCCGACCAGGACAACGCGCTGGCCTATGCGACGCCGCCCGACGACGAGGCCGCGGCGGTTGACGCGTACTTCGAGCAGATGGGATTGGACGTGAACGCCGGCCTGGCCCGCTGCGGCATCGGCGTCGACAACAACGGCGTTCTGGCCGGCAAGCGGCTGTGGCGCATGTCCGACGCCGATTGGGTGCGCACGTTCGACGAGTGCTTTACCGAGCCCGACGAGTCGCACCTGATCCGCGCCACGGTGGCCTTCGACTTCCGACCGTCGTCGGGCGGGCTGGCGTTGACCGCCGCGCTGACCGACCGGATCCGCGCGGCTCGCCGACACCCCGCGTTCATGCGGCTGATGGCGCGCAGCGCGACGGGATACCCGGTCGCGCTGGGATTCCGCGGAGCGCTGAGCGCCGGGCGTGACGGCGATCCGCCCGGCAGGCTCGATCTCAAACGCGGCGGGATCATCCCCCTGGTCAATCTGGTGCGCTTCCATGCGCTCGCCAACGGCGTGACGATCTCGCCCACGCTCGACCGGATCGAGGCCGTGGCGAAGGTGGGCGGCATCGAGCGGGACCTGGCCGACTCGCTCCGCGAGGCCTTCGAGGTCATCACCCGCGTCCGCTTCGAACACCACGCCGATCTGATTGCCAGCGGCGCTCCGGCCGACAACCTGATCGACCCGGGGGCGCTCCCGGCGATCAGCCACACCGACCTGCGCGAGGCGCTGAGCGTCGTGCGCAAGGCGCAGAAGCTGCTCAACGCCTGGGCGCCTGTGGCGCGTTAGGAGCGGCGAGCTGCCGTCTCGGGCGCTAACGGCGCGCAAAGAAGTGGCGTCGATCTCCATATTTGTGGCTGAAAGTGTGCCCGAGGGGGCTATTTCCGCCTCTGGGTGGACGGGCTACTGTCACGCCGATGTGTGGCATTGCTGGTCTCTATCTGAAATCTGAGGAGCTCCAACCACAGCTGGGCGCGCTGTTGTCGCGCATGCTCGACCAGCTGTCCGACCGGGGTCCGGACAGCGCCGGCGTCGCCTTCTACCGCAACCCGGTGGGCGAGGGCTGGTGCAAGGTCTCGCTGTATTCGCCCGACCTCGAGCAGGAATGGCGAGCCGTTGGAGGCGATCTGGAGCGCGCCTTCGGCGCCGTCGTCGGTCCGTCCGTACGGGCCACGCACGCCGTCTTCGAGGTCGGCGCACCCGCTGCCGAGGTCGAAGCCTGGCTGGCCGAGAACCATCCCGAGCTGCGCGTGATGAGCGTCGGCGCGACGATCGAGATCTTCAAGGAGGCGGGGCCGCCGCGCGAGTTCATCAAGACCTTCGGGCTCGAGCAGATGGACGGAACCCACGCGCTCGGGCACACGCGCATGGCGACGGAGAGTCGCGTGACGACCCAGCACTCCCACCCCTTCTCGACCGGGCTCGACCTCTGCCTGGTCCACAACGGCTCCCTGTCCAACCACAACCGCCTGCGCCGGTCGCTGGCCCGCGAGGGGATCCGCTTCCAGACCGACAACGACAGCGAGGTGGCGGCGGGCTACCTGACCTGGCGGATGCGCGAGGGCGCGAGTCTCGAACAGGCGCTCGAGGGCTGCCTCGACGACCTCGATGGCTTCTACACGTTCGCGGTGGGGACGGTCGACGGGTTCGCGGTCCTGCGCGATCCGATCGCCTGCAAGCCGGCCGTGATGGCCGAGAACGACGACTGGGTCGCGATGGCGTCCGAGTACCGGGCCATCGCCGTGCTGCCCGGCGCCCAGGAGGCCCTCACGTGGGAGCCCGAGCCGGGACGCGTGTACAGCTGGAGCAAGGCGCTCGCGTGATGGCGGCGATGGACGTAGCCGACCGGGTGTCGGTCGACCTGGCCGTCGAGTCGGTGCGCTCGCTCAACCAGCGGCTTCACGACGCGAGCGAGCCCGAGCGCGTGACCGTTCTGCACCCCGGCGGCCGGCACGCCGTTGCCGTTGGCTGCATGGTCGCCCACGAGGTCGAGATCGACGGTCATGTCGGCTACTACTGCGCCGGCATGAACCAGGAGGCCACGGTCCGGGTGCAGGGCAACTGCGGGGTCGGTGTGGCCGAGAACATGATGTCGGGGTCGGTGATCGTTTCGGGAAGCGCGTCCCAAGCCGCAGGAGCGACGGCCCGGGGCGGCCTGCTGGTCATCCATGGCAACGCATCGGCGCGGTGCGGGATCTCGCTGAAGGGAGCCGACATCGTCGTGCGCGGCTCCGTGGGGCATATGAGCGGCTTCATGGCCCAGCGCGGGTGCCTGGTGGTGTGCGAGGACGCAGGCGACGCGCTCGGCGACTCGCTGTACGAGGCGCGTCTCTACGTTCGCGGGTCGGTGGCCGGGCTCGGGGCCGATTGCGTCGAGAAGGAGATGCGCCCCGAGCATCTGGAGCAGCTCGGCTCGCTGTTGGCGCGGGCGGGGGTGTCCGACGTGGAACCGGGTGAGTTCCGGCGCTACGGCTCGGCGCGCCAGCTCTACAACTTCCACGTCGACAACCTCGGTAGCTACTGATGTCAGCTGTGAACGGATGGCACCCTGGCCTGCGCGAGTCGGCGACGTTCGACCGCAACGTGATCGCCGAGATCCAGCGCGCGGCCCGCGAGGGGATGTACTCGATCAAGGGCTTCGGGGCCAAGCGCTCGGTGCCCCACTTCGACGACCTCCTGTTCCTCGGGGCCTCGGTGTCGCGGTATCCGCTCGAGGGCTATCGCGAGCGCTGCGCCACCGATGTGACGATCGGGACCCGGTTCGCCCGCGAGCCGATCAAGCTCGACATCCCGATCACGATCGCGGGCATGAGCTTCGGCGCCCTCTCGGGGCCGGCCAAGGAGGCGCTGGGTCGCGGCGCGACCGAGGTCGGCACCTCAACGACGACGGGCGATGGCGGGATGACGCCCGAGGAGCGCGAGCACTCGCGCACGCTGGTCTACCAGCTGCTGCCGTCGCGCTACGGCATGAATCCCGACGACCTGCGCCGCGCCGACGCCATCGAGGTCGTCGTGGGCCAGGGCGCCAAGCCGGGCGGCGGGGGAATGCTCCTCGGCCACAAGATCTCCGACCGCGTCGCCTCGATGCGCGATCTGCCCAAGGGAATCGACCAGCGCAGTGCCTGCCGGCACCCGGACTGGACCGGCCCCGATGATCTCGAGATCAAGATCGAGGAGCTCCGCGAGATCACCGACTGGCGCATCCCGATCTACGCCAAGGTCGGCGCCTCGAGGACGTACTACGACGTGGCGCTGGCCGTCAAGGCGGGCGCCGACGCGATCGTGCTCGATGGCATGCAGGGCGGCACGGCGGCCACCCAGGAGGTGTTCATCGAGCACGTCGGGATCCCGATCCTGGCCGCGATTCCGCAGGCCGTCGAGTCGCTCGTCGAGCTCGGCATGCACCGGCAGGTCCAGCTCATCGTCTCCGGCGGGATCCGCACCGGCGCCGACGTCGCCAAGGCACTCGCGCTCGGGGCCGACGCCGTGTCGATCGGCGTCGCAGCGCTGATCGCCCTGGGCGACAACGCCCCCGAGCACGACGCCGGCTACCGCGAGATCGGATCGGCCGCCGGCTACTACGACGATTACCAGGCCGGGCGCGATCCGGCCGGCATCTCGACTCAGGAGCCCGAGCTGGCGGCGCGTTTGGATCCGGTCGAGGCCGGCCGGCGGCTGGCCAACTACCTGCGCACGCTGACGCTGGAGGCCCAGACGCTCGCGCGGGCGTGCGGCAAGTCGCACCTGCACAACCTGGAGCCCGAGGATCTCGTGGCGCTGACGATCGAGGCGGCCGCGATGGCGCGCGTGCCCCTGGCGGGGACGAGCTGGGTGCCGGGGGTCGGCGCCGGCGTCTAGGAGGCCCGTCGTGCGCCGGCGTCTAGGGGGCCCGCGGTGCGCCGGCGTCTAGGGGGCGCCAGCCGTCACCGGGCGCGTCATGCCCACGGCTGCTTCCAGCCAGGTGGCAAACATGCGCCGCGAGAGCAAGCGCATCTCGTCCTCGCGGGCCCTGATGGCGCCGATCAGCTGGGGTAGGCCGTCTGGCCCGAGCTGTCCCTCCAGTGCCTCGGCGTAGGCGGGGACGTCGCCCCAGTCGGTGGCCAGCGAGGACGAGACCTCGAGGTGGAACTGGAGTGCGTAGGCGCGCTTGAAGACGAAGGCCTGTTGCTCGTAGGCCGGTGAGTAGGCGAGCCGCGTCGCGCCCGCCGGGAGCTCGAACGTGTCGTTGTGCCATTGCAGGGCCGGGAACTCATCGGGCAGGGTGGCGAACACCGGGTCCGTGGCGGCCTCGGGAGTGAGATGGACGGAGAGCACGCCGACCTCGGGCGTCGGCCCGGGGTGGACGTTCGCGCCCAGGCTGGCCGCCAGGAGCTGGGCGCCCAGACAGACGCCCCAGTAGGGCAGACCGGCGTGGACGGCGTCGGCGATCAGCTGCTTCTCGGGCCTCATCCACGGCAGGTCGTCCTCGTAGGCCCCCATCGGCCCGCCCATCGCGACGATGCCGTCGAAATCGTGCCAATCGGGAAGCGGGTCGCCCTCGTCGAGTTCGAGGCGCGCGAACTCGACGTTGCGCTCGAGGAGCTCGTCCTCATACGCGCCCGGAGGCTCACAGGCAATATGCTGCAGAACGAGCAGCATCAACCCAGACTATCGACAGCCATGACCTATGTGATCGCCGAACCCTGCATCGACCTCAAGGATCTCTCCTGCGTGGAGGTCTGCCCGGTCGACTGCATCCACCCCACCGAGGACGAAGCCGGCTTCGCCGATGTGAACCAGCTGTTCATCGACCCC
The DNA here is from genome assembly GCA_963734775.1 of uncultured Solirubrobacterales bacterium. Classification (GTDB taxonomy): domain Bacteria; phylum Actinomycetota; class Thermoleophilia; order Solirubrobacterales; family Solirubrobacteraceae; genus Palsa-465. Next base: position 116,015 of record CAVTJE010000017.1, on the reverse strand, counting down.
GAGGAGTGCATCGACTGCGACGCGTGCGTCGAAGCCTGCCCCGTCGATGCGATCTTCGCCGAGGACCAGCTCCCGGAGGAGTGGCGCAACTTCACGAAGATCAACGCGGACTACTACGCGAAGTAGAGCCGCTCGTCGGTGGCGGACTGGGAGCGCGACGCCTATCTCACGCTGACGCCAGCCTGGGCCCCTCCTCGTCATCGTAGGCGTCCGCGATCGCCTGGCGCTGCTCGATCAGCTCTAGCTTGGCCAGCAGGTTCTCGGCCATCCTGATCGAGGCGGCATCGATCAGCCGGCCGTCGAGCGATACGGCTCCCTTGCCCTGCGCGGCGGCGTCGCGCATCGCCGCGACGATCCGGTGCGTGCGCTCGATCAGGTGCTCGTGGGGGGTGAAGACCTCGTTGGCGAGCGGGATCTGGGAGGGATGGATGGCCCATTTGCCCTCGTAGCCGAGGACAGCGGCGCGCCGGGCTGCGGCCACATAGCCCTCGGGGTCGGTGAAATCGCCGAATGGCCCGTCGACCGGACGCAGTCCGTGGGCGCGGCAGGTCACGGCGATGCGTGAGAGGGGGTAATGCCACTGGTCGCCCAGGTGATCGCCCACAGCGTAATTGGTGTCGATCCCCCCGATCGAGGTCGTGTGGCTCTGGATCGAGGCGGCGTAGTCGGCGACGCCGAAGACCATCGCCTCCATGCGCTCGGGGCAGGCGGCGGCGATCTCGTCCACCTTGACCATGCCCGCGGCGGTCTCGATCAGCACCGAGATCCCGATCCGGCCCTCGATGCCCGTGGCCATCTCGATCTGGCTGAGCAGGGTGGCGACGAGATGGACGTCGCCGGCGCCCGACACCTTGGGAATGAGGATCGTGTCGATGTGCTCACCGGCCGCCTCGACCACGTCGACGATGTCCCGGTAGCAGTAGTGCGTATCGAGTCCGTTGATCCGTAGCGAGACCGAGCACCGCGACCAGTCGAGGTCGCGCAGCGCGTCGATGACGTTGGCCCGCGACTGCTCCTTGTCGTCGGGGGCGACGGCGTCCTCCAGGTCGAGCATGACGATGTCGGCGCCGAGATCGGGAGCGCGTTCGAGCATCCGAACGTTGCACCCGGGCACGGCCAGCTCTGATCGGTGGAGTCGGGGAGCAACCATCGAAACCTCCGCAAGCATCGATTTTGGGTGCACGCACAGCAGCGGGCACCGCCGAGGGAGCGCAATAGACCACAACCGGCGAGCGCTGGCAAGTCAAATTAGACAAATTGGTATCGAGCCAGTGTTTGTTCGATATATAGAGAAAAATCGATGAAACACTCGAAATTCTTAGCTTGAGTTCGAAGGCACGGTCCACCACTGTGGGTGGATGCTCAGCCAGATGCCGTCCCCACCGCTTGACCCACCGAGCCGGCTCCTGTGTGGCCCGGGTCCGTCGACCGTAGACCCGCGGGTGCTCGCCGCCATGCAGCGCCCGATGCTCGGACACCTAGATCCCGACTTCCACGGCCTCCTCGACGAGGTGGTGCGGATGCTCGGCCTGACCTACCGGGCGGGCGACGGGCTCGTGCTGCCGCTGTCGGCCACCGGCACCTCTGGCATGGAGGCGGGCATCGTCAATCTGGTGGCGCCGGGCGAGACGGTGGTCGTCGCCCAGTGTGGCTTCTTCGGGCGACGGATCGTCGAGATCGCCAGGCGCCAGGGGGCCAACGTGATCGTCGTCGAGGCGGACTGGGGGGAGGCGGTACCCAACGACGCCCTGCTCGAGGCGCTGGATGAGCACCCCGAAACGCGCATCATCGCGGTCGTCCACGCCGAGACATCGACCGGCGTCGCGCATCCGCTGGCCGCCCTCGGCAAGGCCCTGCGCGCCCGCCCGACAGGCGACGACGTCCTGCTCATGGCCGACTGCGTGACGTCGCTGGGCGGGATCGAGCTCGAGTTCGAGGACTGGGGGGTCGACTACGCCTACTCGTGCACGCAGAAGTGCCTCGCCGCGCCGCCGGGCATGTCGCCGATCGCGCTCTCCCCGCGCGCGCTGGAGCGGATCGAGAATCGCGGCCATGCGGTCCCGTTCTCGCTCGACATCGAGCAGTTGCGGCTGTACTGGCACGAGCGCCCGGCGGCCTATCACCACACCGTCCCGGTGCTCGGAATCTACGCGCTCCACGAGGCCCTGCGCCTGGCTCTCATCGAGGGACTCGAGCGACGCTGGAACCGGCACCGCGTCGCCGGCGCCTACCTGCAGCAGGGTCTGCAGGCGCTCGGGCTCGAGCTGCTGGCCACGCCGCGCCACCAGCTCGCACCACTGACCGCCGTGCGCGTGCCCGACGACATCGACGGGAAGGCCGTTCAGCAGCAGCTGCTGCGCGATCACGGCATCGAGGTGGGCGGCGGCCTCGGTCCGCTGGCGCCAGCGATGTGGCGCATCGGGCTGATGGGGCCAAATGCCAACCAGGAGACCGCCGACGTCGTCCTGACCGCGTTCGAGGACGTTCTCAGCGACGAGCCGGTGCTGGTCGCGGCGGCCGCGGGTTAGCTAGGTCGGTGGGGTGCTTCTGCGGGCGGGACCGCGTTCGGGGCCGCAGTAACACGGTCGGGACCGCGAAAACGTTGATGAGCGGATGCGGGGTGCGCCGCTGAGTAACGAAATCGTTGTTATATAGATCGGTTTCGTTGCTCAGCGCCGGGGGCCGCGGTCGCCGTGCAACGTTGTCGTCGTTGGACAGCTCGCAGCCCGTCGTTACAGCCCGCAGAGCTAGTTAAGCTAGCTGTCGCCCGCCAATGCGCGCCGGCCCTCCTCCGAGCGCACGAACGCGGTGAACTGCTCGACAGCCTCGGGCACCGGGCCCACCGCCGGCCGCGTGACGTACCACGAGCGCTTGGGCAGCCCGCCGCGGATGTGGATTGCCGCCAGCAGGCGGTGCTTGAGTTCGAGCTCGACGGCAACCCGCGAGGTAAGCGCGACGCCCAGGCCGACCCGCGCGGCTTGACGGATGGCGCCGTTGGATCCGAGGGTGAGGACGTCGGGCTCGAGCGCGACGGCCAGCGTCCTAAGCTTCGAGCCTGCTGATCTCTGAGTCGCATCTCTATCGTCGGCAGCGATGACACCCGAACCTGATGCTGATACTGATCACGACGCCCAAGGGAGCGATTGGTCATGAGCAAGTTGACCCCGTTTCATGCGCAGCTTTCAGCGATGACGGACAAGTGGATGGACCTCTTCGGTTACGCGGCGCCGTCGGTGGTCAGCAGCACTCGAGAGGAATACCGTGCGTGCCGCGAGGCCGCGGCGTTGATGGACTTCTCGATGCTGCGCAAGGTGTACCTCGACGGCGTCGGGGCTGAGGCACTCGTCGACTCGGTTGTCTGCCGGGATCTGTCGACGCTCCCGCCCGATCGCATCGCCTATGGTGCGTTGACCAACGAGAACGGAAAGATGGTCGACGATTGCACGGTCATGGTTCTCGCTCCTGACCGCGTTCAGTTCTGCGGGGCGAACGACGCGGACTACGCGGCGTTTTCGGTCGAGGCGGAGGGCGGACCGGTGAGGGTTTCGGAGCGCACCGACGAGATCGGACACCTCTGTTTGCAGGGCCCACTCAGTCGCCAGATTCTCCAGCCGCTGACGGCGAGCGACCTGTCAAACGAGGCATTCCCGTACTACACGTATCGCACCGGCGTTCACGTTTCCGGGATTCCTGTCTTCATGACCCGGCTTGGTTACACGGCGGAGCTCGGCTACGAACTTTGGGTCGAGGCAGATCGCGCGCCCGAGTTATGGGACGCTCTGATCGCCGCGGGCTCGTCCCGGGGCATGCGTGTACTCGGCATGGATGCCCTCGACCTGCTGCGGATCGAGGGCGGCTTCATCATCGGAGGCGTTGAATACGACGAGACGGTCTCGCCCTATGAATGCGGGCTCGGATGGTCGGTCGCTCTCGACAAGGAGCGGTTTCGCGGCCGCGAGGCGTTGGCCGCCGATCGCGAAACCGTCCGACGACGACTGGTCAGCCTCAAGCTCGACACCGGCGGCGCTGCCGCGAGCGGCGCAAAGCTGTCCACCGCCGAGGAGAAGTCGGCCGGACTGGTCACTCAAGCCATCGAATCGCCGCTTCTGGGCGGGGACACGCTCGCCTTGGGGCAAGTGGATCGCGACTACGCCGCGGGCGGTACGCAGCTGAACGCAGAGGTCGATGGCGCCTTCGTCGGCGCGACGGTCGTCTCCCACCCTGTCTACGACCCAGAGAGGCGTCGCGCCAAGGAACTGTAACTTCGGCAAGTCTTGGCCCCGCCGAGGTCGCGCAGCTCGTCAGGCGTGAAGGTGAGAGGCCACCCCGCTTCGGAGGTGGCCTCTCCGAGATGGCGATAGCCCCCGCAACAGCAGCCCGCATGGGTCCTGAAGCCTCTCGACTACCCCGCCAGCGCGCGCCGACCCTCGTCCGAGCGCACAAAGGCGGTGAACTGCTCGACGGCCTCGGGCACCGGGCCCACCGCCGGCCGGGTGACGTACCACGAGCGCTTGGGCAGGCCGCCGCGGATGTGGATTGCCGCCAGCAGGCGGTGCTTGAGTTCGAGCTCGACGGCAACCCGCGAGGTAAGCGCGACGCCCAGGCCGACCCGCGCGGCTTGACGGATGGCGCCGTTGGATCCGAGGGTGAGGACGTCGGGCTCGAGCCCGTGGACGGCGAGGTACTCCTCCGTCATCGCGCGCGACCCGGAGCCCGGCTCGCGGAGCAGCCACGGGCGGTCGCCCAGCTCCTGCGGCGCGACCCAGCGGCGTTTGGCCAGCGGATCGGTCGGCGCCGTGATGAGCACGAACTCGACCTCGGCGAACGGCTCCGTGTGCAGGCGCGCGGTGTCGGGCACGCGGCCCGTGATGGCGACGTCGACGGCGTGCTCGTTCAGCCGCCGGAACACGGTCGAGCGGTTGCCCACATCGAGGCTGACGCGCAGCTCGGGATGGTGTTCGCGGAAGGCCTGGATGAGCAACGGCGCAAGGTGCTCGCCCGCCGTCGTGACCGCGCTCACGCGCAACGTCTGCCCATCGGGCTGGGCCGCCTCCTGGGCCGCGCGCCGGCCCTGCTCGAGCAGGCCGATGACGTCGAGCGCGTAGGGCAGGTACGCGCGTCCTGCCGGGGTCGGGACGAGGTGCCGGCCGGCGCGCTCGGTGAGCTGCACGCCGAGCTCTCGCTCGAGCGCCGACACCGCCGCCGACACCGAGGGCTGCGTGACGACGAGCTCCTTCGCCGCCGCCGTCACCGACCCGCGCCGGGTCACGGCGAGGAAGGCGACGAGCTGAGTCAGGGTTACCGCCATGCCCGTGCAAGCGCCGCGTCAGACGTGCCCGCTGACCAGCAAACCGAGCGGCCTCCCATACGTGCTAGAAGACCTAGACAGAACCGACCCGCTCCGCTAGAAATGCATTGAACATATTTGTGCAGACTAAATGACGTCGTCGAGTTTGCGGGGTTGGATCGTAGTCCGGTCGTCTGGGTCCTACCAGGCGTCTACAAGCCACGAGCCGGAGGAATAGATGTCGGAAAAGACTTGGGGTGGAGAGAGCTTCTGGGGGCTGGGCTTCGAGTGGGACCCGGAGTGGGTGCTCACCGACCGTCAGAAGGAGTTGCGGGATCTGTTGATCGAGCTGTCCGAAGAAGGAGATGCGCGCGAACGCGAAGGTCTCCGACGACGAGCTCAAGTTCCCGCGGCGCAACCTCGAGCTGCTCGGCGAACACGGGTTCCTGGCTCTGACCGTCCCCGAGGAGTACGGGGGCCTGGGCGAGGATCACGTGGCCTTTGTGATGACGTGCGAGACGATCGCGCGCTATGGCTGCGCGTCGACGGCGATGTGCTACGTGATGCATATGGCCGCCGTCCAGACCATCATGCTGCGGCCCACCGACGAGCTGATCGACCGGTACATTCGGCCTCTGAACAGCGGCAAGATCGGGACGCTGTCGTATTCGGACCCCGAGACCGGCTCGCACTTCTGGTACCCGATCTCATCGGGAGCCGAGCGTTCCAACGGCGGTTACAAGGTGCGCAAGAAGGCGTCGTGGACGACGTCGGGCGGGTTCGCCGATTTCTACGTGGTCCAGACGACCAGCCCTGAGTTCACCGGCTACGACGACCTGTCGGTGTTCGTCATCGACGGCGAGAACGTCAAGTCCCAGCCGTCCACGTGGGACGCGCTCGGGCTGCGCGGCAACCAGTCGGGCCCAATCGAGGTCGACAGCGTCGAGATCCCGGGCGAGCAGATCGTCGGGCCCGAGGGCGACGGCGCCGCTTCCAACGACGAGTCGGTCGACCCGTGGTTCCTGCTCGGCTCCTCGTCGGTCTGGAACGGCCTGGCCATGGGCGCCATCGACATCGCCAAGCGCCAGACGACGCGCAAGCGTCACGTCGACGTGGGGCTGCGCGTGGCCGACTACCCGACGATTCAGGACTACATCGGCGAGGCCGTGATGGACACCAACGCGGCGCGGCTGTTCGTCTTCTCGGTCGCCCAGGCCATGGACAACGCGACCGACCACAACACGCGGCGGCTAGGTCCTGGCGAATTCGCCCGCGCCAACTTCCTGCACTGGGCGTGGCAGATCAAGTTCGAGGCGGCCAAGAACACCGCCCACGTCGTCGACAAGATGCTCCACGCGTGTGGTGGCACCGGTTACAAGCGCGACATGGAGCTCGAGCGCTACCTCCGCGACGCCAAGGCCGGCTGGGTCATGGGCCCGACCAACGAGGTCCTGCGCCAGTTCGTCGGCAAGGCGGTCCTGCTCGGGTTCGACGCGCTCGACTACTGGAACCAGACGTACAACCGCCGCGCGGTCGAGAACGAGGTCAAGAAGCTCGATGCCGACGGCAAGCGCAAGCTGGCCGAGGACCTGCTGGCTCAGGTGGACCAAGAGCAGAGCAAGGCGGGCGCGCCGAGCTAACGTCCGACATGGCCACGCTGATGCCACCGCCCCGGCTGTTAGTCGGTGGGCTGCTCGCCACTGACCCTGCGCTCGAGACCTACAGGGTGACGCCGGGGCGGGCGACCGTGATCAAGCTGGCCGGCGACGATCGCATCCGCATCATCGATCGCCATGGCGGACAGGTGGCCGAGTTGACCGCCCTCGGAGTGGAGGGCGCCGACGACCTCGGCGCCCTCGGGCTCAGCGCCGACGCCGAAGCCGGCGTGGTCAACGGGCTGACCGGACGTGACAAGAGCGCCGTTCGCCTGTTTGGCCCCGAATCGCGCCCCGGCAGCGAGGTCTCGCTGACGGCGGAGAAGGACACCACGCTGATCGTGGCCGCGCCGGGCGGGCGGATCGTCGACGGCGAGGCGCCGGCAACCGAGCTGCTGCTCGAAATCAGGCGGGCCGCCCCGCGGCCCCGCGAGGAGATCGAGCTGCCGCCGCCGCTGGCTGAGCCCCGGCTCGACTTCCGCATCAATGCGGCCACGGCCTCGACCTACGAGGTGCGCGAGGGCGAGTACATCCAGGTCATCGACGTCAAGGGCAAGCAGTGCTCGGACTTCCTGGCCTTCCACCGCGGCAAGCTCGAGGCTGGTCTGGAACGGGGGCTCGACGCCACCGTCACGCGCACGTTGATGGGCAACGCCTATCCGATGCCGGGCCTGTACCGCAAGTTCTTCGACCTCGACATGGTGCCGCTGGTCGAGGTCGTGCGCGACACCGTCGGGCGTCACGACACGTTCGCGCTCGCCTGCCAGGCCAAGTACTACGAGGACCTGGGGTACCCGGGGCACATCAACTGCACGGAGAATTTCAACGGCGCGCTGAGCGAGTTCGAGATCGCGCCGCGCCGGGGGTGGGAGGCCCTCAACTTCTTCTACAACACCGGCTTTGACTGCGACATGCAGATGGTCATGGACGAACCGTGGTCGCGGCCCGGCGACTACGTGATGATGCGTGCGCTCGAGGACCTGGTGTGCGCATCATCCGCTTGCCCCGACGACGTCGACCCATCTAATGCCTGGGAGGTGACAGATGTCCACGTGCGCGTGTATCCGCCTGAGAACCGCTTCTCGATGGCCATCGCCCATCGCGTGACCGCCGATGCTCCGCCGGTGCTGACCCAGGAGACGGCGTTCCACGAGCGCGAGTCGGCACTGACCAAGAGCTTCGTCGAGTACCGCGGCTACTGGCTGCCCCACTGCTTCAACAACGAGGGCGCCATCGCCGAATACTGGGCCTGTCGCGAGAAGGTCGCGCTGATGGACCTCTCGCCGCTGCGCAAGTGGGAGGTGCTGGGTCCCGACGCTGAGACGCTCATGCAGCGGATCGTGACTCGCGACATCCGTAAGCTGGCCGTCGGCCAGGTCGTCTACACGGCGTTGTGCAACGAGACCGGGGGAATGATCGACGACGCCACCGTGTTCCGTCTTGCTCAGGACAACTTCCGCTTCGTCGGCGGCGACGAGTACGACGGGGTCTGGCTGCGCGAGGTGGCCGACCGCGCCGGGCTCAAGGTCTGGATCAAGCCGGCGACCGACCAGCTGCACAACCTGGCCCTCCAGGGACCCTCGAGCCGCGACGCGCTGGCGCAGATCGTGTGGACGCCTCCGACCCAGCCAAGCCTCGAGGAGCTCAAATGGTTCCGCTTCCTCGTCGGACGGATCGGTACCCATGACGGGACACCGATCATCGTGTCGCGCACGGGCTACACCGGCGAGCTTGGCTACGAGATCTGGTGCCACCCCTCCGATGGCCTCGCGGTGTGGGACGCCGTGTGGGGTGCCGCCGAGCCCTTCGGCTGCAAGCCGCTCGGGCTCGAGGCCCTCGACATTCTGCGCATCGAATCGGGGCTGATCTTCGCCGGCTACGAGTTCGACGACCAGGTCGACCCGTTCGAGGCCGGGATCAGCTTCACCGTGGCCCTGCAGAACGACGAGGACTTCATCGGCCGCGAGGCGCTGGTCGAGCGCAAGGAGCATCCGCAGAGAAGGCTTGTCGGCCTCGAGCTGGAAGGCAACGAGACAGCGGGCCATGGCGACGAGGTCTACGTCGACCGGCGCCGCGTCGGCGTGATCACCAGCGGCACGCGCAGCCCGACGCTGCGCAAGTCGATCGCCCTGTGCCGGATGGCGGTGCAGTACGCCGATATCGACACCGAGGTCGAGGTGGGCAAGCTCGATGGGCTGCAGAAGCGCATCCCGGCGCGCGTCGTCCGGGTCCCGTTCTACGACCCGGAGAAGACGCGGCCACGGTCGTGAGTGAGCGCGAGGGAGTTGCGCGACTAACCCGGGTGGCGGTGCCGACGCCGAGCACCGGGCTGATGCCCCCGCCGCGTCCCCTGCGCGGGGGCTACGCGGCGGCGCCGCGCCGCGGTCGCCTGATCCCGATCACCGGCGTGGCCAAGCTGACCCCCAAGGCCGCTCAGGTCGAGCAGTCCGCGCGTTCTCTGCGGCAGGTCATGGGCCGTTTCGCCACCGGGGTGACCGTGATCACCACCTACCACCGCGAGACCATTCACGGGATGACGGCGAACGCCTTCCTGTCCGTCTCGCTGCGCCCGCCGCTGGTCCTGGTCTCGCTCGGCCGGTGCCGCATGGGTGAGATGCTGCCCCACACCAGGCGCTACGGCGTGAGCGTGCTGGCCCACGATCAGCGCCATTTCGCCGAGCACTTCTCCGCCCAGCGGGTCTCGCCGGTCGAACCCGAATTCGAATGGCACGACGGCCTGCCGCTGCTCACGGGTGCCCTCGCCCAAGTCGTGTGCAAGGTGGTCGACGTCCACACCGCCGGCGACCACGAGCTGTGGATCGGAGAGGTCGAGCACCTGCACCATCACGACGGCGAGCCGCTGTTGTTCTATGGCGGCCGCTTCGGCACCGCTGCGCGAGGTCGAGGACCGCTCCCAGCGGCGCCTGACCCGCCGGCGCGCCTTACCCGTCGGGGGCGATCCACACCAGGCAGTCGGCCTCCCGGCGCACCTTGCGCGCCGCTGCCCGCAGCCGCCGGCGCGAGGTGCGGCTCACGTCCGGGCCGAGCACGACCAGGCCCGGGCGGCGTTCGTGGATCAGCTCGATCAGCGCGGTCAGCGGTCGCGGGCTCATGACCCGCAATAGCTCGGTCGGAATCCCCCACGCGGCCGCGCGCTGTGCCGTCTCCCGCACCGCCTCCAGGTCTTCCTCGTGGGGCAGCGTCGCGTACTCCGGCGCCAGCATCATCGTCGTCGGAAAGTTGGGCATGCGGAGCATGTTGGCGATGATCAGCCCCACCCCAGCCTCGAGCGCGCTCTCCAGCGCCATCCGCTCGGCCCGCGGGTCCACGCGCACCGAAAGCGTCGCGAGCACGACCGGACGTGCCGGTCCGCCGGTCGCGGCCGATGTCGGGCCACCCTCGCGAGGGCGATCAACGGTCTTGACCATCGCTCCGGCGCGATTCTAGTCCCGTGCTAAGTGGGCGCTCGATGCCTAGACGGCTCTCGTCGGCTGCCTGAATCCCGCAACTTGCGCGAGGTCAGAAATTGACCGACCTTATACAAAATGGTATAACGCTGCCGACAGTCGCCCGGCACGGACCCGAACGGTGTGCCGCGCGGGGATCCGACTCGACCGAGGAGAAGATTCGGCATGGCAACAGCCGCCGTTGAGGAGCGACAGCTTCTTAAGTCCCTGCGCTGGTGGGATGGGTTCACGATCGCGCTGTGCCAATCCGGGCTTCCTGCTCGCGCTCGCTGCTTGGCGCGCTACGGCGTCTCTCGGGGTGATCGGCGCTACCGTGACTGTGGGGAATCGCGGCCCTCGTCGGCCCTGCTGTCGGTGTGGATCTACTCCGAGCCGGCGATGATGTTCCCCGGCAGGTCGGGCGGGATCTCGCTGTACGCCAACGAGGGCTGGCGCAAGTACACGACGCTCGTCGGCCCGGTCGCCACGTTCGGCTACTGGATCGGCTGGTCGGTCGTGCTCGCGATCTTCGGCAACATCATCGGCTCGCTGATCCAGCGCAGTGGTTCTCCGAGCTCGAACTGGACCGTCTACGACGGCGTCGTCCACCTGCACGCTTTTCAACTTCATCGGGATCGGCGTGCATCGTCCTCGTGTGGCTGTTCAACATCTTCGGGGTTCGCCCGTTCGCGTGGTTCACGTATGTCGCCGGGGCGCTGATGATGATTCCGTTGGCCGTCCTCATGTTCGGGCCGGCATCTCCGGCAACTGGCACTCCGTCGAACGTCCACTGGACGCTCGCCAGCCATCAGTGGGGCGGCATCAAGATCTGCCTCGTGTGGCTGTTCTTGATGGCCTGGTCGGCGGACGGGGTCGAGGTGTGCGCGACGTTCACGCCCGAGTACAAGTCCAAGCGCGAGACAGCACGATCGCTCTGCGCAGCGCGGCGCACCTTCTCGTTGCTGGTCTACATCCTGCTTCCGCTCGGACTCGGCGGCTTCACCGGCATTCCGTCGACCGACGCGATCCTCTCTTACTCACCTTACATTACACGCGTTCAACACGATCGTCGGCAAGGGCGCGACCGACTTCCTCCTGATCTGCCTGATCCTCTCGCTCTTGCTGTCGATGGCGAGCTCGACCGCCGACGCCGGACGCGCGCTGTACGGGATCTCGAGGGTCGGCCTGACGATCAAACAGCTCGGGAAGCTCAACCGCTACCACGTCCCCGCCCGTGCGATGACGGTCGACCTGGTTGTCAACGTCTGCCTGATCCTGTTCATCTCCAGCAATCTGGCGATCCTCTACATGAGCAACATCGGCTACGTGCTCTGCCACGTGCTCGCGCTGAGCGGCTTCCTGCTACTGCGCAAGGATCGACCGAACTGGCCGAGACCGTTGAAGGTAGGCGCCTTCTGGGTGGGGATGGCGGCTGTCCTGATGGTCTATAACGCCGTGATTCTGGCCGTCGGCTCCACTTCGCCGGTTCTGAACGGTTACGGGACGTGGACTGACTTCTGCGATCGGAGTCGGGGTCCTGGTCGCATCTCTGCTGATGTTCTTCTACCGTCGCATCGTCCAGGACAAGGAGACCCATCCACTGGACGGAGGAGACGCCCACCATGCCCGAAGGGGCAGATCGGGACGCTCTGATCCAGGTAGGCTGGACGCCCGAGCCCGCGGCTGCGAGCGCCCCCGTGGCCGGCTAGGCGACATCGAGGGCTTGGATTCGGCCTACGCCCAAGTGCCACACGAGGGTCGTGCGTCGTGCCCCGTCGGGGGCGCGAGGGCGTCCCGTCCGGAGGGGAGAGATGAAAAGAATCGTTCTCGGCTATGACGAATCTGATTCCGCCAAGCGCGCACTCGAGCGCGCGGCCCAGCTCGCGAGGGCGTTTGACTCGGAGCTGATCGTTACCAGCGTCGCGCCGATCATGACGAGCATGGGACGTTCAGCCGGCCCCGTCGACCCGACCGACACACCCGCAGACCACATCGAAGAGCTCAAGCACGCGCGGACATATCTCGACGGCGAGGGCGTGAAGGCCGATTACCTCCCGGGACTAGGCCAGCCGGCGGATACGATCGCCGAGCTGGCCCGTGAACGGGATGCCGACCTGATCGTCCTGGGGACGCACGAGCCGAGCGCAATCGCGCGGCTGTTCGGCCAGAGCGTCAGCGACTCGGTCGCCCACAAGGTCCACTGCGACGTGCTGATCGTGCACTACGTGTCGCGAATTTCTGACTCGGGGCCCCTAGGTCCGGGTCGGCAGCCAGGCGTGCTGGCAACCCCGGCCGCGGCAATCGGCCTTGATCTTCCATTTCGGGAGGTGCTCGCTCAGCGCTTTGCGATACCGGGAGCGACAAGAACGGGCGGCCGAACATGGTCCACGAGGCGAGTAGGAAGGCGACGGCGACCAAGGCGCTGAAAGCCCGGCCCGCGACGAAGAAGACGATCATCGCGCCGAGGAGCAAGACGCCCGTAGCCAACGGGATGATGCGGTAGCGCAGCTGCGTGCGGCGGATCGCCGCGTACTCCTCGAGAGGGATCTTGCTCGTGTCGTATCGGCGACCGCAACCGTCGCACTTCCAGCGCTCGCCATACTTCAGGTCTCGGCGCTGGCCACACTCGCAAGTGACGGTAATCGGTGGACCCTTTCGGACCGATCGAGGGAGCTCAGCCTGCTTTGACGCCATGGCCGACCGAGTGTACTCGTGGGGTCGCGCTCAAATCACCGTCCGGCCGCCGTCGACGAGCAGGTTGTGACCGGCCACCATGTCCGAGGCGCGTGAGGCCAAGAACACCACCGCCCCGACGATCTCATCTGGCTGCCCTACCCGGCCGGCGGGAATCGCCTCCACGATCCAGTCGCGGTATTCCTGCTGATCGAGGAACGGCTCGATCATCGGCGTGGCGAAGTCGCACGGCGCCACCGCGTTGACGTTCACGCCGTGCTTGATCCACTCCGAGCCCAACGTCCGGGTCAGCTGGACGATCGCGCCCTTGCTCACGTTATAGGCCAGCTGCTCGGGGACGCCGAGGAACCCGTCGGTCGAGGAGAAGTTGACGATCTTGCCCCGGCCGCGCCTGATCATCTCGCGCCCGAACCATTGACAGAGGAGGAACGTGCTCGTGACGTTGGTACGGCCCAGAAGCTCCCAGTCGTCGAGCGTGATGTCGGCAGCGTCGCCGCGGTGAAACACGCCCGCCGCGTTGACCAGGATGTCGACGGGACCGTGGTGCTTGATCACCTGCTCGGCGAAGGCGACCACGGCGCCGGCGTCGGAGACGTCGGCCAGTTCCAATTCCGCGCTGCCCCCGGCCTCGGCGATCTCCGCCACCACCCCCTCGCCGCGCTTCTGATCGCGCCCGCTGACCACCACGTTGGCGCCGGATTTGGCCAGGGCGATCGCGCTCGCCGCCCCCAGGCCGCTGGTGGCGCCCGTGACGACCGCGGTCGACCCATCCAGCCCGAACAGCGAATCCAAATAGGTCATGCGATCGCCGGGAACATCCGCTCGGCGGCCAGGCGCAGCTGTCCGGTGATCGGCGGAACCCCCTCGATCTTCTGACCGGAGAAAACCTCGACCAGCGGGGCATCGGCCAGGGCCAGGATGATGTGGTTGATTCCAGCGGGGATGATGTCGCGCTTGATCTGCTCGGCGCATTCCTCGGGCGTGCCGGCCACCGACAGCTTGGCGGCCTGCTCGGGACTGAACATCTCGATCGCCTTGGCCACGTCGCCGGCCGCGAAGGCGTCGAAGATCGGCTTCAGTTCGGCCTGATCGATCCCGTGACGGGCAAGCTGCTCAGGCGGCATCGACGGGATATAGAAAGCGACGAGGATCCTCGCGGCGCGCTTGGCGGCTTCGGAGTCCTCGGAGATGACCGAGACGATCCAGGCGCCGAGGTCGAGGGTCTCCCAGTTGCGCCCGGCGCGCTCGGCGCCGACCTTGACGTTGTCGACCACGAAGTCGTAAGCCGGACGCGAGTAGGACAGCGCGTGGTGCAGCCCGTCGGCGATCTCGCCCGCGACCTGGAACGAGCGCGGGCCCTTCATCCCACCCATCTTCAATGGGATCCGCTCCTGGACCGGCCGCGCCGCGGTGAACAGCCCCGTGTATTTGAAGAAGTCGCCCTCGAAGTCGATCTTGCCGTCGTCTAGGAACGTGCGCATGACGTGCATCGCCTCCCGCAGGCGAGACAGCGGCCTGCGCTTGGCCCAGTCCAGGTGGTACTGGTCCATCATCACGAAGTTGCCCGTGGAGACGACCGCCTCGGCCCGGCCCCCGCTGAGCTCGTCAAGCGTCGCCAGCTGCTGGCAGATCAGCGTGGGCTCGCGCAAGAACACGTGGGTAACGTCGGGCCCGAAGCGGATGTTGCTGGTCTTGTCGGCCGCGGCGGAGAACAGGCACCACAGGTCCTTGTGCCAGGTCTCGTCGACCGAGTAGCAGGCGTAGTAGCCAAGCTGATCGGCGACCTTGATCATCTCGATCGAGTCCGAGAGCGGGTAGTCGGGGAGCATGCAGTAGCTGAACCGCATCCCGTTTCCTTGCGCCATCGCCGGCCCTCCTATCGGGTCCGTGTCCATTGGGTTGGGCTGTGTGTCCTGCGGACTGGGCTGTTACTCCTCGCTGAGGTCGAAACCGGTTTCCGAGCGCTCGCCAGCCACGATCACCTCGTCGGCGAAGTGCTCGTGGATCCAGTTGAGGTGTTCCCACCGGCTCTCCACGATGCGCTTCGTGTCCCACGCCGGCATATTCTGCTGAGGGAACGTGCGCATCAGCTCCGGATCGACCTCGTACACGTGGTCGAACCGCATAACCACTCCATTCCGGATCGGCCGGGGCTCCGGCTGGCGCTGGTCGCCCAGCCTCCAGATGCTCATGAGCCAACCTCCTCGTATGCCTCGTCAAGCATCTGCTTGCCCGGGTTCATGATGTTGTTGGGGTCCAGGGTCCGTTTGATCGCTTTGACCACCGGCCAGGCGGAGCCCATCTCGGTGGGGACCAGCTCGGCGTCGCCAGCGCGGGTGGCCCCATGGCAGGCGGTGATCGAGCCGCCGTTCTTGAGCGAGACCTCGGCGATTTCGCGCTTGAGGTTGACCCATGCGGCCCAGTTCTCGTCGTTCAGCTCCTGCTCCCAGATGCCCACATCGATCTCCACCAGATAGTCGCCCCACGGTTTGAACGACCCGTTGGTGTAGGCGAACATCCCCCAGTCGTCGAAGATGTCCCAGCGCTCTACATACTTGGCCACGACCGCGTGCCACTCCTCGCGCACCTTGGGCAGGGCTGAGTAGGGGATCGCGGCGTCCTCGCAGTGCCAGCACATCGGCACCACCTGGCCGTCGCGACGGCGTCCGTGCAGAGGCGTCGCGTACCGCTCGTGGCGCGAGTCCCAATCGCCCGTGGAGATCTCGTCGCCGAGGTAGCGGCCGCCCCCGACCCGCCCCAGCTCCATCATCAACTTGCTGGCCGGCTCAACCTCGATCTTCTTGCCGTACAGCGCCACGGCGACGACGGCCCTTACGTCGTCGGGCTGCTCGATGTACGCTTCGTCGTCGCGGCGCAGGTACCGCAGTTTCCACTCGTCGAACAGCACGACGCCGGCGAGCGTGGCCACGCCCGACCGCGCGAGCTTGGCTGTCGTTCGGTAGGCCTTCATGTAGTCGTCGAAAGCGAAGAAGGCCGAGAACTGCACTTCCGGCCGGTTGACCAGCTCCAGCGTCGCCTCCGTGGCGATCCCCAGCGTGCCTTGATGGCCCATGAACAGCTGCTTGAGCATGAAGCCGGTGGACGACTTGCGCAGCTTGCGTCCGCCGCCGTCTCCGACCTCGATGATCTCGCCGGTCGGCAGCACGAACTCCATCGAGATGACCAGGTCACGCGTGTGACCGAAGCGCGCTCCGAGCAGCGACCAGCCGCCCGAGCCGATCCGCCCGCCGACGATCGAGCACGGATACGACGCCGGATCGTCCGGATAAAACACGCCGTGGGGCCGCAGCTCCTCGTTGAGCTTCAGCATGTTGATCCCTGTCCCGACCGTCACTGTCCGGTCCGTCAGGTCGATCTCCTTGATCTCGTTCATCAGCTTGATGTCTACGAGGATCCCGCCCTTCAGGGGCACCGCGCCGTCGGCCAGCCCCGTTCCCCCGGCCCGAGGCACGACCGGGATTCGCAGCCGGTTGGCAAGCTTGAGCACCCCGGAGACCTGTTCGGCGGTGGTCGGGAGCACGGCCACGTCGGGCATGAACTCCGACCATCTATGAACTGGGAACGGCGCCGGGACGCGCGTGCGGTTCACGCGCGAACTGATGTTCGGCAGGACCCGGTTCCCGTCGCCGATGATCTCCCTCAGCTCGTCGATGACGGCGTCGTCGAT
The DNA here is from genome assembly GCA_963734775.1 of uncultured Solirubrobacterales bacterium. Classification (GTDB taxonomy): domain Bacteria; phylum Actinomycetota; class Thermoleophilia; order Solirubrobacterales; family Solirubrobacteraceae; genus Palsa-465. The sequence goes on along the minus strand of CAVTJE010000017.1, from coordinate 99,245 downwards.
TGCCGCCTTCATGGCCACGCTCATCGTGCCCCCTCCCGTGCCACCGCGGCGCCCGTCGAGCCGCCGACCTCGATTCCAGCCGACTCGGCGACAAGCTCGAACAGGTCCATGACCGCGATGCCCTGCTGATCACCGGCCGCCGACAGCGGCCGCTCGGACCATGGACACGCGCTGATCAGGGTGTCGACCTCAAGGCCGGCGGCGCGCTCGACGCGCCGGCGGCTGAGCTCGGCCGTGATGTCCGGCTTCTCGATCGCCAGCCCGCCGCCGGCGCCCGAGCAGTACGACCATTGGGTGACGTGATCGACGTCGATGAAGTTCAGCCCCGGCACCGCCCGCAGCAGCTCGCGCGGAGCCTTGTGAACGCCTTTGCGTTTGTTCAGCCGGCACGGGTCGTGGTAGGTGACCGTGCGCACTACCGGGTGCTCGAGCTTGAGCTTGCCCTCGCGGACCAGTTCGGCCACCAGGTCGATGGCCAGCACGATCTCGAAGTCATAGGAGTCGCCGAAGTAGCTGGGGTAGTCCTCGGTGAAGGCGATGTAGTCGTGGGGATCGGCGGCGATAATCCGCTTGGCCCCGACGGCCCGCCAGTCGGCCACGTTGTGCTCGGCGAACGCGCGCGCCTGCTCGACGTAACCCATCTCCGCGGCCGGGCCGCCGCAGCACCACTGCTCGCGCATCAGCCCGAACTCGACGCCGCCAGCCTTGAGCAGCTGCGCGGTCGCCCGAGCATACGAGGTGCGATAGAAGGCCGCCTCGCAGTCGACGAACAGCACGGTCTTGCCGCCGACCGGCAGGTCGAGCCCATCGGCCCAGTCGGCCACGTGCTCCTGCTCGATCGGAATCTCCCCGAGCACCGGCTCGCTGTGGACATCGACCAGCCGCTCGATCCACCGCTTCCACTCCGGCTGTTCGTAGCCGGACTGCACGGCGAGCGCACGCATCGCCTTGACGACCGCGACCGTCTGCGTCCGGTGGCGGTAGAAGTCGCCGGTGAACAGCGTGTTGGGGCAGCGCAGCTCGCACGCGCCACACTGCGTGCAATTGACGTAGTCCTCCGCCACGTCACCGACGTCCAGCAGCCCCTTCTCCATCGCCACCACGTTGGCGTGGAACGCGGTGGGGCTGTAGTTCTCGTTCCGGGTGACCTGCGTCACCGGGCATACCTCGCGACAGAACTTGTGTCCCGAGGAGTAACAGCCGTAGGCGGCGTCACGCCAGCGGGCCACGAACTCGTCCTGGGCCTGGCCGTTGCCGCTTGGGGCCTCGTCCCCGGCGCCGTTACCGAGATGCTCAGTCATCCGTCCTTCCTCTCTCTCGTTGCGATTCTATTCTCGCCGAAATCCCCGTGGGCGACTGGGTTTTTCTACGGTTTGGACAGCGGGGCGCGGGACCGTTCGACGTTCGCGTCAGAGCGCGGCGCGCGCGAGCGTTCGACGGCTGTGCCGGGGCTCGGTAAGCGAGCATCTCGACGGAGGCCCGCGCTGCCCGGTGACCGCCGCTCGGCCGCCCCGTCGATCCACCCCACCCAGGCGGAGGCCGAGTCGGAGCCGGCGAACGTCAGCTGCCCCTGCGGTGGATCTTGCTCGGCCCTTGACGCGCGTTCTATGCTGCGCCCCGGGATCGCCCGGGCGTGGTGGAGCCAAGCAAAGGAGAGGGAATGAGGCGGATCAAGGCGGTCGTCTACGGCGTCGGGGCGATGAACTCGATCGCCACCAGGCTGATGCTCGAGAAGGGGGTCGAGATCGTCGGAGCGCTGGCTCGCAGCCCGGAGAAGGTGGGCCGGGACCTGGGCGAGGTGGCCGGGCTCGGCCATAGCACCGGCGTGGTGATCGAGAACGATCCGGAGAAGGTGCTGTCCACCCGGGAGACCGATATCGCCGTGATCTCGGTCGCCAGCTACATGTCGGACATGTACGAACATCTGCGCGTTTGCGCCGAGCACGGCGTCAACGCCGTGACGATCGCCGAAGAGGCCCTGTATCCGTGGAACACCTCGCCGATGCAGACCGCCGAGCTTGACCACCTGGCGCGGCGGAACGGTTGCACGATCACCGGCACCGGCCATCAGGATGTCTACTGGGTCAATCTGGTCAGCATGGTCATGGCGACATCGCACCGGTTGGAGACCGTGACCGGTCGGGCGAGCTGGAACGTCGACGACTTTGGCCCCGAGGTCGCCAAGGACCAGCGGGTCGACACGACCGTGGAGGACTTCGACACATGGCTGGCCGAGACCGCCCGGCCGCCGAGTTTCGGTAAGAACACCCTGGGCGCGCTGGTCGACGACCTGGGGGTCACGGTGAGCGAGCAATCGAGCACGACCCGACCGGAGGTCGCCACCCAGGCCGTGAGCTCCAAGGCGCTCGAGCTGACCGTCGAGCCCGGCCGAGTGATCGGCTTCACCGACGTCGACGCGGTGTCCACCGCCCAGGGGATCACCTTGACCTTCGAGATGACGGGCCGCCTGTACCTCGAGGGCGAGGCCGACATCAACGACTGGACTTTTACCGGCGAGCCCGAGCTCCACCTGTCAAACCCGGCAGTGCCAACCGGCATGACCACGGTCACTCAGCTGGTCAATCGGATCCCGGACGTGATCAACGCGCCGCCCGGCTTTGTGACGATGGAGAAGCTGCCGCGGCCGCGCTATCGGACCTACCCGCTCGGCGCCTACGTGCAGGAGCGCGGACCGTCGAGGCGACCGCGACCATAGGCCAACGACAGCCTAATCGAGCGGGACGAGCCCGGCCGGGGCCAGCCGCGCCAGCGCCCGATCCAGCTTGCCGACTGGCTTGCCGTCGTCCTCGGCGCGCTCCTTGCGCGCGACGGCGGCCCGCACCACGGTGCCGCCGATGAAGCGTGCCGGCTCGGGCGGCAGCCCGCGCGGCGGCGTGCGCACCAGGCCACACCGCGACCATTCGTCGTCGAGCCCGAGGGCCAGCGAGGCGAGGATCCGCCCGCCCATCACCGACGCCCCGACCCCGTTGCCGGAATAGCCCGCGCCGCACACCAGGTCCGGCCGGCCCACCGCGGTGAAGAACGGCAGCCCGTCCAGCGTCCGGTCGATCGGCCCAGTCCAGCTCGTGGCCATCCGGACGCCGCCCAGGAAGTCATACAGGTAGCGCATCCACGCGCTGATCTGACCCTCGAGCGATGACGGTCCCGTGAACGAGCCGCCGATCCGCGCCCCGTAGGCCAGGCGGCCGCCCCCCTTGCCCAGCGCGATCCGGCCATCATCGGTCGTCCGCGAGTAGTGGACCATGAGGCGCGAGTCCGAGATGCTCGTCCCGTTGGTCCAACCGCTGCGCTCCAGCTCGTCCGGGACCGGGTTGGTGATAACTATGTCGCTGGTCACCACGACCATCGCCCGGCGCAGCTCGCGCAGCTGACCGGTCCAGGCGTTGAGCGCCAGCACCACGCGGTCGGCGGTCACGCTCCCGCGATCGGTACGCACGACCAGCGGCGACGAGCGATCCAGCGACCGCATCGGCGATCCCTCGAACACCCTCACCCCGCACTCGCGGGCCACCCGCAGCAGCCCGCGCGCGAGCAGGGCCGGCTGAACGGTCGCCGAGCTCGGCTCAAACACGCCGGCGATGTACCTCGGCGACCCGGTGCGCCCCGCCAACTCCTCGGGCTCGACGGGGACGAACGGTCGCTCGCCGTGGCGCTCGATCGCCGCGATCGTACTGTCCCACGCCCCCACCTGGCTGGGATTGACCGCCGTCCACAGCCAGCCGTCGTGTTTGTAGTGGGCGTCGATCCCGTGCTCGGAGCAGAAGCTCGCGATATCTGACAACGCGTCGCACGAGGACCGGGACAGCCGGAGCGCCTCGGCACTTCCGCACGCGGCTTCGAGCCCCTGGAAGTGATGCCAGAACGACATGGCAAAGCCGCCGTTACGCCCGCTCGGCCCACCGCCGCAGATGTCGGCCTCGACGAGCACGACGTCGGTGCCCGGCGACTGCTCCTTGATCCGCAGCGCCGTCCACAGCCCCGTGTAGCCGCCCCCGACGATGCAGACGTCGGCGCGTTGATCGCCTTCGAGCGCCTGGCCGGGGCTCGGCTCCGATCCGGTCGGCTCCCCCTCCTGGGCGCCCGCCTCGACGAGCCACCAACTTCGCATGTCGCGGCGCCTCGGCTAGTGGGCCGGCGGCTCCCAGCCCTCGAGCACGGGCCGCTTCCAGTCGGTCCCCACGGTGCGCGAGTTCTCGACCCATGGGCCCAGCTCAGGCTGGGGGAACTTGCAGTGCTGCTCCTTGAGCGCGATGCCGTATGAGTTACCCGACTGGAGGTGCTTGATCAGGACCTTGCGGGCGATCTCGTCCTCGCGGCCCTCGGGGATGTCGAAGTACAGCTTGATGAACGAGTTCGAGTAGCGGTCGAACACCGCCGGTGTCCCCTCCTCCTCGAGCAGCGTGACGTCCTCGAGCCAGTTGATGTCCGGCCCGGGGGTGGCGGCGATCAGATCGATGTCCTGCACGAGCGAGATGTCCTCCTGGTAGGGAAAACGATGGCCCGACAGGTACTCGGAGTCGATCCCGACGATCTTCTCGGGCTCGCCCGGAATCCGGTGCTGGGAATCAGGACTCATGACCCGGCTCCAGTCCGCTCGGCCTGCGCGGTCAGGTAGTCGATCGGGTTCTCGACGTGGCGCTCGAGCAGTCGCTTGATCTCATCCAGCGTCCGCTCCTCCGAGACGCCGGGGATGTAGCTGGTGCCGGCCAGCGGGACGCGGGCCATGGCCGCGGCCTCGGTGGTCAGGGCCGCGAGATCCTCGGGCTCGAGGTTGTGCACGTCGGTCTTGCCGCACGCCCGGGCCAGCATCTGGCACTCGAGCGTCAGGGTGTGGAGGAAGTTGTAGACGCGGTTGGCCGCATCGTCGACGACCAGGCGCTTGCGCAGCTCGGGGTCCTGGGTGGTGATCCCGACGGGGCAGCGCCCGGTATGGCAGTGGTAGCACTGCCCGGCGGGCACCCCGACCGTTCCCTCGTAGTCGGTGACGCCTGGGATCTCCTTGTTGCAGTTCAGCGCCATCAGGGCCGAGTGGCCGATCGCCACCGCGGTGGCGCCGAGCGCCAGGCACTTGGCCACGTCGCCGCCGTTGCGGATCCCGCCGGCCACGACGAGATCGATCTCGTCGACCAGGCCGACGTCCTCGAGCGCTCGGCGGGCCTCGGGGATGGCCGCCATGAGCGGCACCCCGGTCTCCTCGGCGGCGATGTGCGGGCCGGCCCCGGTGCCACCCTCGGCGCCATCGAGATAGATGATGTCGGGGCTGCACTTGGCCGCCATACGCACGTCGTCATACACGCGGGCGGCGCCGAGCTTGAGCTGGATCGGGATCTCGTAGTTGGTCGCCTCGCGGATCTCCTGGATCTTGAGACTGAGGTCATCGGGACCGAGCCAGTCGGGGTGGCGGGCCGGCGAGCGCTGGTCGATGCCCGCGGGCAGCGAGCGCATCTCGGCCACCTGCTCGGTGACCTTCTGGCCCATCAGGTGGCCACCCAGGCCGACCTTGCAACCCTGACCGATGAAGAACTCGCACGCGTCGGCGAGCATCAGGTGGTGGGGGTTGAAGCCGTACCGGCTCTGGATGAGCTGGTAGTACCACTTGGTCGAGAGGTCGCGCTCGGGCGGGATCATGCCGCCTTCGCCCGAGCATGTCGCCGTGCCGGCCATCGAGGCGCCCTTGGCCAGGGCCATCTTCGCCTCCAACGAGAGCGCGCCGAAGCTCATGCCCGTGATGTAGACGGGGATGTCGAGCTCGATCGGCTTCTTGGCGAAGCGCGACCCGAGAATCGTCTTGGTCTCGCACTTCTCGCGATAGCCCTCGATCACGAAGCGGGTCAGCGTCCCGGGCAGGAACATCAGCTCGTCCCAGTGGGGGATCGGTTTGAACATCGAGAAGCCCCGCATGCGGTAGCGACCGAGCTCCGACTTTACGTGGATGTCGTCGATCACCTCGGGGGTGAAGATCCGGCTGTGCCCGAGCCGGTTGTGCGGCGAAGGTGCCGTCTCGTCAGTCATAAGGCGCCTCCCTAGAGCACGAGCTTGCGCTCGGACGGCTCGAGGTTGTCGTAGTTGTAGAGCTTCTTGCCGCAGACGAACTTCTGCAGCTGGGGCGGGGAGCCCAGGCCATGGACGGCGAACTTGCGCTCGATCAACTCGGTGTCGGTGTCGGTCCAGTCGCCGGGCACGCAGTCGATGCCCAGGGAGGCGACCTTGCCGCCCACGTAGATCGTGCCGTCATACATCGAGTCGCCGAGTCCGGGCCCGACGTCGCCGAGGATGATCTGGCGGCCGCGCTGCATCATGAATCCGGTCATCGAGCCGGCGTTGCCGCCGACGATGATCGTTCCGCCCTTCTGGTCGATCCCGGTGCGGGCGCCGACTTGGCCCTTGACGATGAGATCGCCGCCGCGCAGCGCGGCACCGGTCAAGGAACCGCCGTTGCTGTCGATCACCACGACCCCCGACATCATGTTCTCGCACGCCGACCAGCCCACGCGGCCGGTGATGTGAATCTCGGGACCGTCGATGATCCCGCAGGCGAAATACCCGAGGCTGCCCTCGAAGGTGATCTTGCAGCGGGTCAGGATGCCGGCGCCGAGCGAGTGCTTGGCACCGGGGTTGAGGACCGTGACCTCCCGGACGCCCTGCTCGTAGAGCAGCCAGCGCAACTCGAGGTTGATCCGTCGGGTGGTCAGTCGGTGAGCGTCGAGCGTCGCCTTGTCGCCCTCGATCTGGCTGATCTTGGGTACGACCTCGTCGAGCTCGACCAGCCCGCGCGCGTCGTAGCGCGGTCCGTCGTCGGTCGTTACCGTGTCCACACCATCACCTCGCGCTCATAGGGGTCATACGTCTCGATTTCGTGGTCGATCACCGCGCGAATCGCCATCTCCTCGGAGGCCAGCGCCACCATGTCGTCACCCTCGTAGAGCACCAGCGGCTTGGCCGCCAGCTCGTCCTTGGCCATGCCCAGCGCGTCCTCCGACACGCAGATGTAGGTGAACACGCCGTCGAGCTCGTCGAGGCTCTGGTGCATCGCGTCCTCGAGCGAAATGCCGGCCTCGAGCCTCTGGGCCAGGTACACGGCGATGATCTCCGAGTCGCATTCCGAGGCGAAGCGGTGGCCGGCGCGCTCCAGACGCCGGCGCCACTGGTGGTAGTTGGTCAGCTGCCCGTTGTGCACCACGGCCACGTCGGAGAACGGATAGGCCCAGTAGGGATGGGCGTTGGAGATGTCGACGTCGGACTCGGTGGCCATCCGGACATGCCCGATGCCGTGTGAGCCAAAGTAGTCGTCGAGGTGATAGCCGGTCGACACCGTCCGGGCGTCGCCGAGATCCTTGACGATCTCGAGCGAATGCCCAGCCGAGAGCACCTCGGCCCCGGGCACCGACTCGACGTGATCGGCCAGCGTCTTGAGGTCGCCCTCGTAGCCCATCGTGATGGTCAGCGAGTACTCGTTGCTCTCGTCGATCGAGCGGATGTCGGCACCGGCCGAGCGCAGGCGCGCTTCGACCTCGCGGCGGTGGCGCCGCAGGTCGCCCTCGAACTCGAGGTCACGCGGCGTGTTGGCGTCGGCCAGTTTGATCCGCAACACGATCTCCTGGGCCGGAGCGCGGTACAGAGCAAACCCGGTCGAGTCGGGCCCCCGGTGCTTCATCGCCTGCAGCATGGCCGTGATGTCGCGGCCGATGCGATGGGCACCGTTGCCGTTCTTGTAGATGATTCCGGCGATTCCACACATGGCTAGGGGAGGACCTCCAGGTACTCGTCGCGCTCCCAGTCGGTGACCGCGGCGAGGTAGCGCTCCCACTCGTCGCGCTTGTACCAGTCGAACACCTTGTACAGGCGCCCGGGCATCGAGCTCTTGATCACCTCGTCCTTGGCGAGCTCGTTGAGAGCCGCCCCCAGGCTCTCGGGCACCTTCTCGATCTGGGCGCCCTCGGCCAGCAGGTCATAGGTGTTGCCCTGCTGGGGCGGACCGGGATCGCTCCGGTTGCGGATGCCGTCGAGGCCGGCCTGGAGCAGCGCAGCGGTGGTCAGGTACGGGTTGCACGACGAGTCGACGCCGCGGTACTCGAAGCGACCACCACTGGCCACGCGCACCGTCGTGGTCCGGTTCTGCCAGCCCCAGTTCTTGTAGATCGGGGCCCAGAAGCCGGTGTCCCACATGCGGCAGTAGGAATTCACGGTTGGGTTGCCGACGCACATCAGCGCGTGGAAGTGGTCGAGCATCCCGCCCAGGAAGTGGCGGGCGATCTCCGACAGCTGTCCGGGGCCGTCGGGGTCGTGGAACACGTTCTTGCCGTCCTCGTCGACGAGCGTGAAGTGGTGGTGATGGCCGTTGGCCGACACGCCCGTGAACGGCTTGGGCATCCAGGTCGGCAGAACGCCGTGCTTGCGCCCCACGGCCGCGCAGGCCTGGCGGTAGGTGGTGATGTTGTCCGCCGTGCGCAGCGGGCGGTCGAAGCGGAAGTTGAGCTCGAGCTGGCCGGGGGCGTCCTCGTGGTCGCCATAGCTCATGTCGAGGCCCAGCCGCTGGCAGTAGTCGACCACGTCGAGCAGCACCGGACGGAGCTCTTCGAACTGGTGGATGTGGTAGCAGTAGGGCTTGGTCAAACCCTCGAGCTTTCCGCCATCGTCCTCGGGGCGCTTGAGCCACATGGTCTCGGGCTCGATCCCGATGAGGAACTGATAGCCGAGCTCGGACTCGAAGGCGTCGGCGATCCGCTTGAGGTTCTGGCGCGAGTCGGCGTCGAGCAACTCGCCGGTTTCGGTGTCGTAGCAGTCGCAGAAGACCCGCGCGACGCGCTCGTCCCACGGCAGGACGGCGAACGTGTCGAGGTCGGCGATGGCGGCCAGCTCGGACTCCTCGGGGCCGAAGCCGATGTAGTTGCCAAGCCGGTCGGTGAAGAGGTTGGCGGTGGCGCCATAGACAAGCTGATAGCCCCGTGCGGCCACCTGGGAGAAGAACGTCGAAACGACGCCCTTGCCCAGCACGCGGCCGGTGATCGAGATCTGCTGGAAGAACACGTACTTGATGCCGCGTTCCTCGATGAGCCGGGTCAGCTGCTCGATCTTCTCGGCGCGCCCCGGGGCGCTGCGAGCCTCCGCGAGCGTCGCCGGCGGCGGCGCGATCCGGGGGCTCGAGATTACGGTCCGGACGTCGCCGCCGAATACCGGCGCGTCGACAATGCCCTCGGTTGCCATCTCTCTCCTAATCCGCGGGGTGGACAAATTGGTACAGGCCCTGCCTGTCCTCTTATACCAGTTCGTTTAGGGAGGGACAAGCGCAGGAGGGTGGTCGCGGCGTCGAGGGGCGGTCGACGTGCCTGCGGCGGTGAGTTCGGCCGGGGTGCGGGCTGGCGCGGGTGTTGGGAACGGCGGCTGAGGAAGGTGGGTGGGGCGCCCCGAGAGCGTCGTCGACGTGACACTCGCCGCGCCGGCGACCAGAGTGGCGCTTACGGCGCCCCAGGGCCTCTACGTCAGTCTCGCAAGGATCGCCGGGTCGAGTGCGACGACACTGTCCAATGGGGGCGCTGCGGACACGTAAGGGGGGCGCGACGGACATAGTCGCGCTTCAAAGGATCCCCCCTTGGTCCCCACGGCCCGTGCACAAACGTGACTGAACAAGCGCGGAGCCCCCCTGCGAGACACGCAAAGTGGGGAGATATCTCCCCATCCCAGATGAGGGTTTGACTCCCACGAAAGGGGTAGAAGAGTGGTATGCGTAGGGCCCGCTTCAGGCTCTTGGCGTTCTTAGTGAGCATCCTCACGCTGGGAGTTAGCACGATCTCGGCAGCAAGCGCCTCAGCAGATAGCTCATCGACCCTCACGAGGGCTACAGGGACCGTGTCCTCGGCCACCGACACCGTCACCTCGACGACGAGCTCCGCCAGCCCGACGACGAGCTCGGCTACGAGCAGCGTGGCGAAGACGACGAGTTCGACCAGCCGACGACGAGTTCGACCAGTCCGACGACGAGTTCGACCAATCCGACGACGAGCTCGGCTACGAGCAGCGTCGCGAAGACGACGAGCTCGACCAGCCCGACGACGAGCTCGGCTACGAGCAGCGTCCGACGACGAGCTCGACCACCCGACGACGAGTTCGACCAGCCCGACGACGAGCTCGACCAGCCCGACGACGAGCTCGACCAGCCCGACGACGAGCTCGGCTACGAGCAGCGTCGCGAAGACGACGAGCTCGACCAGCCCGACGACGAGTTCGACCAGCCCGACGACGAGCTCGACCACGACGACGAGCTCGACCGAAGACGACGAGCTCGACCAGCCCGACGACGAGCTCGACCAGCCCGACGACGAGCTCGACCAGCCCGACGACGAGCTCGACCAGCCCGACGACGAGCTCGACCCCGACGACGAGCTCGACCACTCCGACGACGAGCTCCGGAGCTGTGTCCACGGTCACCGCTCCTGTCACGCAGACGCTGTCGACGGTGACGGCGCCGCTGACGAGTTCGACCCCGTCGACGAGCTCGACCAGCCCGACGACGAGTTCGACCCCGTCGACGAGTTCGACCAGCCCGACGGCGAGCTCGCCCCCGACGACGAGCTCGACCACTCCGACGAGCTCGTCCAGCTCCGACGACGAGCTCCGGAGCTGTGTCCACGGTCACCGCTCCTGTCACGCAGACGCTGTCGACGGTGACGGCGCCGCTGACGAGTTCGACCCCGTCGGCGAGCTCGACGCACCTCCGATGACGAGCTCGACCAGCCCGACGACGACCACTCCTACGACGAGCTCCGGCGCGCTGTCGACGATCACCGCTCCTGTCACGCAGACGCTCTCGCCGGTGACGGCTCCGGTGGGCCAGACGGTGTCGACGATCATCGCGCCGGTGGCGCAGACGCTCTCGCCGGTGACGGCTCCGGTGGGCCAGACGGTGTCGACGATCATCGCGCCGGTGGCGCAGACGCTCTCGCCGGTGACGGCTCCGGTGGGCCAGACGGTGTCGACGATCATCGCGCCGGTGGCGCAGACGCTCTCGCCGGTGACGGCTCCGGTGGGCCAGGCGGTGTCGACGGTCATCGCGCCGGTGGCGCAGACGCTCTCGCCGGTGACGGCTCCGGTGGGCCAGACGGTGTCGACGGTCATCGCGCCGGTGGCGCAGACGCTCTCGCCGGTGACGGCTCCGGTGGGCCAGACGGTGTCGACGGTCATCGCGCCGGTGGCGCAGACGCTGTCGCCGGTGACGGCTCCGGTGGGCCAGACGGTGTCGACGGTCATCGCGCCGGTGGCGCAGACGCTCTCGCCGGTGACGGCTCCGGTGGGCCAGACGGTGTCGACGGTCATCGCGCCGGTGGCGCAGACGCTCTCGCCGGTGACGGCTCCGGTGGGCCAGACGGTCGTCGACGATCACCGCACCGGTGGTGCGTGCGACGGCTCCGCTCACACGGCCGGTGTCGACCGTCACGGCGCCGGGTCGCCAGACTTCCACACCCGTCGTAGGGACACTGACGCCAGTCACACCGACATCCGGTGCCTCTGTGACGTCACCGGTGACCGGCATGCTGACGCCAATCGTCCAGACCCTCCCGCTACCAGCTGGGGGCGCGCCGGTCACGAACACGTCGGCAGCGGCCGGTCAGACGCTGCCACCCGTGAATCAGGTTCGATCGGGGGGGCGTTGGGCGACGCAGCTTGGCGTCTCGATGGCAAGCCTTGGCAGCTCTCCTCTGCTCGACGGAGCGTATGGCTTCTTCGCAGGAGGAAGTCGGCTGGCGGATGGATCGCGCGCGGCCGCGCCCGCTCCGGGCTCGTCGGCGCCGGTTCCGCCTGGTGGGCAGTTTGGGGGTGGCATTGGTTCTGCTGCAGGTGGCGGTTCGGGCTTCTTCTTCTTTGGCGTTGCAGCGTTGCTTGCGCTGGCTGCTTTCTTCTTGCCACGCGTGATCCGCACGCTTCGACTGTTTGGAGCGCCGCGGGCGCCGCAGCCGTTTGTCCTGTTGCTAGAGCGCCCTGGCTAAGGCCTGAGTAGGTCTCCCAGGTTCTCGCAGCCGGGTCTTCGAACCCGGGTGCATCCCTCTCTAGCTAGCAATAGGAGAAACGACTTATGTCACGCTCAACATGGGCGTGCGTGGAGAGCTGTGGGCCTGTCAGCGTCGTCGCTTGCGGCGCCGACGAGCGGGCCAGACTCGAGCATCGAGCACGCCTCGGGCGCGGGCCTCTGGCGGGTGCAGTCTCTTCCACCAAACGCCTAGTCGGATTGATGGCGGCGAGCATGCTTCTGATGGCTGCTGCGCCGGCCCCAGCGCTGGCGGGATCCACGAGCCGCTCGGGCCTCAAGCCTTCTACGAACCACAGCAAGCAATCCTCGGCGCATGTCGCTCACCCTGGGGCCATGGTGCTGGCCCTCGGTAGCGGCTACTCACGCTCCCGAGACGCAGTGCGCGTGCGCGCGCTGCAGCGTCGGCTGACGCGCGCGGGCTACCCGCCCGGGCCGATCGATGGTCGCTACGGGCCGCTCACCGAGCAGGCCGTAACTCGCTTCCAAGTCACCCATGGCCTCTTGGTGGACGGGATCGCCGGCCCGCTCACGCTGGCGGCGTTGAGCGGCGCTTCAGCTGTGCTGTATCCCGGCGCGGGTTACGCGGGACACGGTTCGGACGCCGTACGCGCGCTGCAGCGTCGGCTGACGCGCGCGGGGTATCCGCCCGGGCCGATCGATGGTCGCTACGGGCCGCGCACCGAGCAGGCCGTGACCCGCTTCCAGGCTGCCCACGGTCTGCTCGTCGACGGGATCGCCGGCTCGCAGACAGTCGCCCGCCTGGCTAGCGAGCGTAAGCCGCACCAGGCGGCTCGGCCTTCGCGTCCAAAGCACTCACGTCAGCAAGCCAGTCGCCATCCGCGTGGCGGAAGCTCGCAGCGGCAGGCCCATACTGCTCACCGGAAGGTGGTCTCACCGACCCGCGTAACGAGCTCACCCTCACTCGCGCTGGTCGTGTTGTTGGTCGCGCTCGTCGCTGTCGGGCTCTGTGCGACATGGCTCGCGTACCGGCGCCACAGCAAGCAATACGCCAAGGCGCAAACGAAGCGCGCCAACGGTCACGATTCGGCTGACGCAACACCCACGAAGGCCAGCCACACCGCAACCCCCAACCAGACAACAGCAACCCCCAACCAGACAACAGCGACCCCCAACCGCGATCGCCCCGAGTACGCCGAGCGCGCGTTCAACGACGCGCTTCTGCTCGAGGAGCAGGGAGATCTCGCCGCAGCAGCGGCGATTTACCGCCGAGCCGATCGGCTCGGCCATGGCGGCGCCGCGTGCAACCTCGGTGTGCTGCTCATCGAGCAGGGCGATTTGGCTGCAGCTGAGGTGTGCTTCCGACGGGCAGATCAGCGTGGCGACCCCCATGGAGCGTTCAACCTCGCCGTCTTCCTCGAAGAACACGGAGACCAGATCGAAGCGCTGAGCGCCTACGAGCGGGCCGCGCAACTCGGCGACCCTGAGACAGCGGAGAACGCCCGCGCGGCTGCAGATGACCTGAGGCGACGGGTCGAGAGGCCAACTGCCGCGCGGAAGGGGGCGGTCTCCAATGATTCGTAGCCTCCCGAAAAATGGCCCGAGCCCAGATGCTCAGCAAATGCCGCGGGCGGAGCTGCCGGCCGGCGGCGATCAGCTCCTGCGGGTCCTGATCGCCGATCCCGATGGGCTCGCGCGAAGCGCGATGCGTACCGCGCTGCTGGAGGCCGGTCGGGTCGCGGTAGTCCTCCTCGCCGATAATGCTCGCGAGGCGCTGGAGCTCGCGCACTACTATCGCCCAGCGGTCACGATCATCGACACCGCGCTACCGCCGGAAGGTGGCGTGAAGCTGATTAGCCGGGTGTGTGCGGCTGCGCCCGCGACGCGGGTCCTGATGGTCTCGGTCGACGATCAGGACGCGATCGCGGGGCTGCGCGCGGGCGCTACTGGACATGTCCGCAAGGACATCGATCCCGATGAACTCGCGCGCTTGATCTTGCGCGCCGCAGGCGGCGAGGCGATTGTCCCGGAACGGCTGTTGATGCCGTTGTTGGAGCTGTTGCGCGAGATCCCAGAGACCGGATGGCGACCGCTGCATAGCCGCCTGACCACCCGCGAGTGGGAGATCGTCGAGCTTCTCGGCGAGGGCGCCACGACCCAGCTGATCGCCGAGCGCCTGGTGCTCTCGCCGACCACCGTCTACAGCCATGTCAAGAGCGTGCTGCGAAAGCTCGGCGTGCATTCTCGCCGCGAAGCCGTCGCCGCAGCACAACGCCTACGCAGAGAGGAGGCCTCGGGGACAAACCCGCCCCGTCCTATCCGAGCAAGTTCGTCCGTCTAGCCGATCTCCGACCGCCGGACAGGCGAGGGGGTCTCCTCGGCCACCTGCCTGGCCTGGGCGGAAGCGTTGAAGATGACGACGACCACCGCAGCGATCGACCAGCGATCGGCCGCGGACACTTCCGCGGTCGAAGAGCTCCGCCGGCCAGGGCTGTTGCCGGGAACCGAGCTTATGGGCTTCGCCGGTTCTGGCCTGCGCAAGTCACCCCGACCCCCGCGTCAGCGACCCCAAACCATGGGCGCGGACCGCCCTCACCGCCTGGGTCCTGAGCGCCCTGGTCGCGATCGAGCCCGCGTCGACCTCACCCTCTACCGAGCCGATGAGGAGAAAGCTCCTCACCCCGGGCGCAGTCGGTTCCTCATCGCCTCCAGGACTACGCCAGCAAAATTATGACACCGGGCATGTGACCGGACCGGACGGTCGAAGCTGGTCTCGGCTCGGGCCGATTTTCGTCCAGATCCCTCGGTAGCGGCCGCAGCAGCGCCGCTAGCCCGGGCTAGCTCAGGGGAAGTAAGGTCTCGAATAAGAGGCTGAAAAAGGCGCAGGCGGTGCGGGGTTGGTCGATGGATCGGCCACCCCGCGACTGCATGTTTGAACGTTGAGCGCGCTGTCCGTCCACAGCGTCGTGTGCGGGCAGCTTGGGCCGCCTCAAGTCGCATCTCCGCGCTGCCGCGCGCTCCGGTGAGGCGCTAGGACATCTGTCGCGATCGGCCGTCAGATGGCCGTGACGGGCGAAGATCGTTTGACAACATGGCGAATCCACACGGTGCGAATCTGACCACGGCTATCGGCGGGAAGTCCTGGCGATCGACTTGCCCAGCAAAGAGATCAAGGTCGACGTCTCAGAGCGAGAAGTCGATCCGCACCTAGGACCCCGATGACTCCTGCACGGTTCCGTGCCGCGCGAACGTATCGAGGTCGAAGAGCGCGGGTGGGTGCGCGACACGCAGCCAGCCGACGCGTGTCGAACCTCGACGGCACGCGAGCTGCAAGGGACGGACATGCCTCGGCGAGTCCTGCCGTCGCGACACGCACGCCCTTGCGGCCGATCCCCTCGCGGCTGACCCCGGCACAGGGGTCGGGGTCAGTGCGGCGATCTTGTCGATGGCGTCGGACGGGCTGTCCCAGCCATATCGTGGCCCAGGGCCCGCGAAATGGTCGTGATGGTCAGCCCGCGCACGGCCTAGACCGGCGGGCGCAGCGAGACGGTCCCGCGCAACGCCTCGATGCAGCCCAGGAGCGCGGTCTGCTCGCCGACCACATAGGACCTCGCGCCCTCAAGAATCGTGACGTCGAAACGCACCCCGCTGCCGGGCTTCGTGACACCTGATCTCAGCATTCCCCGATACCTCAGCGTGTACAGGTTCGTCCGAAAGGGCTCTGACATCGGCCCGCAGGGCCCTGTCCAGCTCCATCGCGATGGCGTCCGTGCGAGCCGGCCGTCCGGCCAGCTGCGCGGGCTCGACGCCCCCCAGTGCGCCGGTGACGAATACCTCTTGCGCGGCGGCGAGGCGCGTCAGTTCTATCGGCTGGGTCGCGATGTCGTAGCCGAGCTGGCCGGCCAGCTTGATTACACGTGCGCGCGTGACGCCGGGCAGGATCCTCCCGTCGGCGGGTGGCGTCAGCAGGCGCCGGCCGTCCTCGACGATGAACACGCTGGCCCGCGCGGACTCGAGCACCAGCCCGTCGAGGTCGCACAACAGCGGCTCATCGCCGTCGGCCTGAGCGCTCAGCGCGGCGAGCAGGCGGCGGTCGCACCACTTGTGGGCGCCGAGACCGCCGGGGACGGCGGTTGGGCGCAGGCGCACGGGGGTTCGCCGCGGGGCCAGCGGCGTGAGCTCGAAGCTCGTGTACCCGTCGGGGTGGGCATCGATCCGGAGGCGGGCGTCGCCGGCCCGGGAGGCGGCGTCGGCCAGCTCGGCGGCCAGCTCGGGCGGCAGTTCGCGGTCGTAGAGCTCGCCGACGCTGCCCGCCAAGCGCGCCAGGTGCAACTCGACCGCCACGGGCCGCCCTCCGGCCACGCGCACGGTCTCGAACACCCCTCGGACCGGATCGGGGCGTGGAAGGGGCCGCGGTGACGGGCGGCGAGGCGCCGGCCCGGAGGATCCCGAAGGCCGAGCCGGGGAGCCGGCCAGCTCGGCGCCGATGGCGGCCAGCAGAGGCGCGGCTTTGGTCACGCATTCGGCCGCCTCGGCGACGGGGTCCGAATCGGCCACGATCCCGCCGCCAACGCCGAGCCACGCCCTGTCACCGCTGAACTCGAAGGTGCGGATGGCGACGCTCAGCTCAAGTCCCCCGAGCGGGCTGGCGAAGCCGACCGCGCCCGTGTAGAGGCGGCGCGAGGTGCTCTCGAGCTCGGCGATCACGTTCATCGCGGCGATCTTGGGGGCGCCGGTTACCGACCCGGGGGGAAACGCGGCCTCGACGAGCTCGGCGTTGCTCACGCCGTCGGGCAGGACGCCGGCGACCTCCGACACCAGGTGCCAGACGCCCGTGTGCGGCCGGGCCTCGCACAGCGCTTGCACGCGGATCGACCCGTGCTCGCACACCCGGCCGAGGTCGTTGCGGACGAGGTCGACGATCATCACGTTCTCGGCCCGATCCTTCGCCGAGGCCTGCAGGTCCGCGAGCTGGGCCGAGGCCGTGGCCGGGTCGGCCGAGCGCGGACGGGTGCCCTTGATCGGGGCGCTGCGGACGCGGCGGCCGTGCCGCTCGAGGAACAGCTCCGGGGACAGGCTGGCCACGGCGCTCGACGGTCCACCCAGGAAGGCGGCCCGATCGGGGCGCAGGGTCGCCGCCGCGGTGACGAACAGGTCGATCGGCGAACCGTCCAGGCGTGAGTCGAGCCGGAGACAGATGTTGGCCTGGAACAGATCGCCGGCGTGGATCCGCCGGCGACAAGCCTCCACGGCCAGGCCGTGACCGGCGGCGGACGGGGTGGCTCGCCACGGCCCGGTGCGGAACGGTCGGGGTCCGCCTGGGTCGGTGGCACGTGCCTTGAGAGCCCGCAGTCGCGCGCCCAGGAAGTCGTCGCGCTCCTCGCTCCACAACGACTCGAACCACCAGCGCCCGTCGCCGTCGAGCCGGAGCAGATGATCGTAGAAGGCGAGCGAGAACGGCAACGGGCGGGCGGGCGGAGGTCCGGCGCTGATCGGCTCGATGCGGCGACCGAGCTCATAGCCGAGCCAGCCGAACCAGCCGCCGCCGACCGGCGGTGGATCGGCCAGCGCCCCGGGTTCGTCCGCCCGCACGTCGGGCAGGTCGTCCAGCAGCGCGAAGGGATCGTCGTCGGGCCGGGCCACGCGGAGCGGCTCGGAACCGATCAGCGCGCCGCCACCCGCCCAGCGCCCGATCAGCGCGAACGGCCGGGCATCGTCGCGCACGAGCAGGGCGGCCTGCTCGGGCGCCAGCTTCCACGGGAGCAAGACGCGGCGCGCCTGGCAGACCGGGGAGGGGAGGGTTGACGTGCTCATCGTTGACCGGATCGACGACTACCGTTAGCCTACTCCTGCCCTTGCATATATGGCAAAGGCATTGCACCCTAGGCAACGGAAGGTGACTGGAACAGTGAGCGAGACGATTCCCGACCGGATACCGGTGCTGGTGATCGGCGCCGGCGTACATGGCCTGTCGACCGCGTGGCACGCGGCCGCCGACGGACAGCAGGTCCTCGTCGTCGACAAGACCGGCGTGGCCGCCGGCGCGTCGGGCATCGCGTGCGGTGTCGTGCGCAACAACTACTTCCAGCCCGCGATGTCGGAGCTGATGGCGGCGTGCGTCGAGGTGTGGGAGTCGGATCCCGAGGCGCTGCACTACCACGGCAGCGGCTACATCGCCCTGGGTCCGCCCTCGCAGGAGAGCGACCTGATCGAGGTCCACGAGCGTCAGCAGCGGATCGGCTACCCGTCCGAGCTACATATCGGCGAGGAGGCGGTCACGGCCCACATGCGCCAGCACTACCCGGACTGGCGCGCCCCCGGGATCACCGCCTGCCTGCACGAGCACGCCGGCGGCTACGCGTTCAACCGCGAGTCGATGTTCGGGCTGGCCGACAAGGCCCGCGCCGCCGGCGCGCAGATCGCCACCGGGGTCGAGGTGACCGGCTTCGAGTTCGACGGCTCGGGCGCGGTGCGCGCGGTGCAGACGAACGCCGGCGCGATCGAGGTTGAGCACGTGGTGGTGGCGGTGGGGCCGTGGATCGCCTCGCTGTGGTCGATGCTGGGACTCCCCGATCGACTCGATGTCCACCGACCCGACGGCAGTGTGGCCGCCGATCAGCCGATGTGGACCTACTGGTACCTCCAGGAGGGCGAGATCGCGGTCGATCCGGCCACCTTCGTGACCGCCGACGGCCATTCCTCGGCGGTGATCCACCTCGATTCAGACCAGCCGCTGCGCGACGACGATGGACGCCTGATCACAGACGAGCCGTGGGGGATCTACTTCAAGCCCGATCGCGCCAGCGTCCAGGGCGGTGCGGCGCCGCTGAGGCTGGGCAACACGTTCGACGTCGACCCCTATCCGACCGGCACGGTCGACCCCGGCTTCCCCGACATGTGGTGCGCGGCGCTCTCGCACAGCCTCGAGCGTTTCGCCGGTACCCGTCCGCTCTATCGCCAGGTGCGCTCGGGCGGCGTCGGTGCGTTCACGGCCGATAACTTCCCGGTCTTCGACCACATGCGTGACAACGTGTTCGTGGCCGCGGACTCAAACCACGGCTACAAGATGATCGCCGTGGGCCGCGAGATCGCGCGCGTGCTCGCGGGCGAGCACTCGTCGCTGCTGGCCCCGTTCCGCTACGACCGCTTCGCCACCGGCGACCTGCATCCGGTCTCGCACAGCCCGTACCCCTGGAGCTGATCAGCGCGCGCGGCGTGGGACGCGGGCGCGGCGTCCGCCGCCGCCCGTCATGATCGGAACCGGGCTCGCGGCCTCGAACGAACGCATCACGCGGACGTCGAGCGCTCCGGGAGCGAAGAGGTCGCGCGCATAGGCCACCGGATCGCTGGCGCCGACGTACATGACCTCCTCGAGCTCGAGCGCGGCCGTCGTGCGCCGGATCTGCAGGGCTTTCCCCACCTCCTCGCGCGGGGTGACCAGCGCGGGCATGACGTGGGTCTGGGCGAAGGCCACCGGGATCCCAGCGGCCACCAGGACGTCGAGCACCATCTGGCCGCCTTCGAGCATCCGCAGCAGGCGGGGCGGGTCGGGGAGCGCCACGCTCGGGTGTACGACGTCGAACATGACCGCCGCCGGCTGCCCGGAGGCCACGAGAACGCGGAAGACCGTCGTCACCTGGGTGCCGGCATCGATGTCGAGCAGCTCGCACACCTCGCGGCCCACCGTGCGCACCTCGACCTTCAGCCGGGTGGCGGCGAGCTTCACCCCGCGCCGGCTGGCCAGCGAGGAATACGGCTCGAGGCGCTCGAGGCGCTCGCCGAGCTGGCTGGGCAGGGCCACGCTGCCGACGAAGGTCCCGCTGCCCTGCCGGCGCACGATCTCACCGGTGGTCTCGAGTCGCTGGAGCGCCGTGCGCAGCGTGCCGCGCGACACGCCGAGCATCTGCGCGACCTCATGCTCCGGCGGGAGCCGGTCGCCGGGTCGGTGGCGACCCGGGGCCAGCCAGTTGCGCAGAGCCTGCTCCGCGCTGTCGACCAGCGACGGTCGCGGCCCCCGTTCATCCGAAGATCGCTGGGTGCGCCCGGCGGAGGATCGCGCCGCTATCGCAGCACCCCGGGGCGTGCAAGCCACCTCTGCATGGCGGGCATTCTGTCACCGCCGATCAGGAAAGTTGAGTTTCTCGGCTGCGCTCGTGGTGGGGAAGGCCGTCGGCAGGGACCTCGTAGTACGCGCCGGCCTGCGAGGTGTACCAGTGGCCGGCCACGCGGAGCCCGGCGCCGTCGTCGAGCGAGCCGGCGGCAATGCTGATCGTGTTGCGTCGCGGCGGATCCCAGAACAGGCTCGAGCCGCACTCGCCGCAGAAGCCGCGCCGGGCGGCGGCCTCGCTGTCGGGGCTGTCAATCCAGCGCAGCCCGCGGTCCTCGAGGAGGACGAGATCCTCCTTGGCCGCGGCCGTGCAGGCCGAGAAGTGGCCGTGCCAGCGACGGCACTCGACGCAGTGACAGAGGAGGATGTCGCGCAGCGGCCCGCGCACCTCGTAGCGGACGGCTCCGCAGAGGCAGCGGCCGGTGGCCGGGTTCACCGGCGCCCTCCCAGGGCCCGGGTGAGTGCCGCGGTCCCGGCGAGCAGGGTCGGCAGGACGCGGGTCGGGTCGGCCAGCCGGCTGGCCGGGGCCTGGACGCCGAGGATCGCGGCCAGGGCACCCGCCCGATCGAAGACGGGCGCGGCGATCCCGTTGACATCGACCTCGCGCTCCCCGAACACGGTGGCGAAGCCGCGGCGGTGCACGCCACGGACCTCGGCCGCCAGCACCGCGCGGTCGGTGATCGTCCGCGGAGTCAGCGCGGTCAGCTCATTCTCGCCGGGCAGCGTGTCGCCACCGAAGGCCAGCATCACCTTGCCGACCGCGGTCGCGTGGGAGATGCTGGGACGGCCGAGGCGGGCCATGCTGACGACGCTGCTCCGCGAGGGGACGGAATCGACGGTGATCGCCTCGCGTTCGCCGGGCAGCGAGAGCGTGGCCGTCTCGCCGGTGGTCTCCATCAGCTCGAGCAGGATCGGCCGGGCCAGAGCCTGGACGTCGAGGCGGGCGAGCACGCGGTCGGCGAGCGTGACGAGGTGCAACCCGAGGCGGAACGGCCCGTGGCCGTCGCGCTCGACGATCCCCGACGATTCGAGGGTGGCGAGCAGGCGCGACGCCGTGCTCGCGTTGACGCCGATCCGGCGGGCCAGCTCGTTGACCCCGAGACCGCTCTCGCTGTCGCGGAGCTCGTCGAGGAGGGCCAGCGCGCGGGCCACCGACGCGATCGGTCGTGCCCGAGTGCGGGGTTCTTGTTGCACCATCGGCAATAGTATTGCGCTCAGCGCCACCGTTGTCTAGGATGCTCGCCGTGTCGTTCGTTTTGGCCTGTCCCCATTGCGGTCTGCGCGAGGTGGCGGATTTCGCGTTCGGCGGCGAGGTGACACACCGCCCCAAGGGATCGCCTTCGGTGCGCGAGCTGAACCAGTACAACTACTTCCGTCGCAACGTGGCCGGCGTCCAGCGCGAGTGGTGGTACCACCGCTCGGGGTGCCGGACGTGGTTCTTGGCCGACCGTGACACCCGTACGAATGAGGTGCTGCGCGTCGGTCTGCCCGGCGAGCTCGATTCCGGCCCCGACCAGCCCGGAGCGGCGGCATGAGCCGCATGCCCCACCAGCCCGGCGAGCGGATCGATCGCACCAAGACGATCACCTTCACCTTCGACGGCAAGCAGGTCGCCGCCCACGAGGGCGACACGATCGGCTCGGCGCTGTACGCCGAGGGTCGGCGGACGTTCTCTCGCAGCTTCAAGTACCACCGCCGCCGCGGTCTCATGTGCGCGAGCGGCAACTGCCCCAACTGCCTGGTCTCGGTCGACGGCGCGCCCGGCGTCCGGGCGTGCACCGAGCCGGCCACGAACGGCATCAAGGTCGAGCACATCAACGCCTCGCCCGGTCTCGAGGTCGACGTCATGTCGGTCACCGACAGCGTGGGCAGCAAGTTCACCCCGCCCGGCTTTTACTACAAGACCTTCATCCGCCCGCGCAAGCTGTGGCCGGCCTACGAGTGGGTCCTGCGCCACGCCGCGGGCCTGGGCAAGCTGCCCGAGAAGCAGGCCGAGCGGACCTGGCGCACCGAATACCGCCGCCGCCACACGGACGTGCTCGTCGTCGGAGGCGGCCACGCCGGTCTGAGCGCCGCCGTGGCCGCGGCCGAGCTCGGCGCCGACGTGGTGCTGGCCGACGACGGCCCGGAGCCGGGCGGCCGGCTGCTGTGGGAGGGCGGCCACGACCAGGCTCAGGCTCTCACCGACCGCGCTCGCGAGCTTGGGGTTGAGCTCCTCAGCTCCGCCTCGGCCCTCGGCTACTACGACGGCCTCGTACCGATCTGGCAGGGAAACACCCTGCACCAGCTGCGCTCTCGCCAGTACGTGTTCGCCACGGGCGCGATCGAGCAGCCGCTGGTGTTCGGCGGCAACGACCTGCCGGGCGTGATGCTGTCCGGCGGAGCACGGCGACTGCTCGGGCTCTACGGCGTCTCTCCCGGACAGCGCGTCGTCGTGGCCACGGCCTCCGACCGCGGCCTGCGCGCCGCGCTGGCGCTGCACCAGGCCGGGATCCAGATTCTCGCCGTGGCCGATTTGCGCACCACCCCGTCGCGCTGCGCCCAGCGCCTCGACAACCTCGGGGTCGAGGTGCACTATGGCTGGACGGTCACCGCGGCGCGGGGCAAGAAGGTCGTGACCGGAGCGGTGCTCGGGCCCGTGGCCTCCTCGCACGAGCACCGCGAATTCGAGTGCGACCTCGTGCTCGTCTCAGGTGGCGATGCACCGGCCAGCTCGCTGATTTCACAGGCCGGCGGACGCACGGCCTTCGACGCGGACCGGGGTCACTTCAAGGTGAGCGAGTTGCCCGCCGGAGTGTGGACCGCGGGCGAGGTCGCCGGCCAGGGTTTGTTCCGATCCGCGCCGGGATCGGGTGAGCGGGCCGGCCTCGGGGCCGCCCACGCCCTCGGCTTCGGCGACGATCGTTCTCGGGCTCGCACCGCCGAGCTGACACGTCAGCTCGCCGGCGAGGAGGAGCCCGCCGTGGCCACGCCGCCGGCCGGCGAGGCCAACAGCGCCCGCGGGAAGGCCTTCGCGTGCTTCTGCGAGGACGTCACGGCCAAGGACATCAAGCTGAGCGTCGCCGAGGGCTACGACTCGATCGAGCTGTGCAAGCGCTACACAACGGTGACCATGGGTCCGTGCCAGGGCCGCATGTGCCAGCTGCCGGCGATCCGGCTGATGGCGCGCGAGACGGGTCAGAACCTCGAGCAGGTGGGCACTACGAGCGCGCGCCCGCCGTGGTCCACGGTCCCGCTCGGCGCACTGGCCGGGCGGCCGATCGAGCCGGCCAAGCG
Organism: uncultured Solirubrobacterales bacterium; assembly: GCA_963734775.1. Classification (GTDB taxonomy): domain Bacteria; phylum Actinomycetota; class Thermoleophilia; order Solirubrobacterales; family Solirubrobacteraceae; genus Palsa-465. Next base: position 75,861 of record CAVTJE010000017.1, on the reverse strand, counting down.
CTCCTCGATCCAGGGCCGCCATCGCGAGCTCGGTGGGGCGATTCGGTGGGCCGGCGACTGGGAGCGCCCCTACGACTACGGAGATCCCGAGGGCGAGGCGCTGAACGTCCACACCGCAGCCGGTCTGATCGATGTCTCGACGCTGGGCAAGCTCGTCGTGCGCGGCCCCGAGGCGGGCGAGTTCCTCGATCGTCTGTACCCAAACCGGATGTCGACGATCAAACCGGGACGCGTGCGCTACGGCGTGCTCACCTCAGATGCCGGGCGGATCATGGATGACGGCACGGTGAGCCGGATCGACGACGAGACCTTCTACGTCACGACGACCTCCAGCGGCGCCGGTGCCGTCGAGCAGTGGTTCTCGTGGTGGCTGGCCGATTGGAAGATGGACGTCCACCTGTCGGATGTCACCCAGGCAATCTCGGCCGTCAACCTGGCGGGTCCGCGGGCGCGCGACATTCTCGGCCGCCTCACCGACGCTGACGTGTCACCCGAGGCCTTCACCTACCTCGATGCCCGCCAGGAGCTGGTCGCCGGCGCGCGTTGCCTGCTGCTGCGGATCGGCTTCGTCGGCGAGCTCGGCTACGAGATCCACTTCCCAGCCGCCTACGGCGAGCATGTGTGGGACGCGATCCTCGAGGCGGGCAAGGCCGACGGCATCCGCCCCTTCGGTCTCGAGCCCCAGCGCATCCTCCGCCTGCAGAAGCAGCACATCATCGTCGGGCAGGACACCGACTCGGAGTCGACTCCGTTCGGGGCGGCGATGCCGTGGGCCGTCAAGCTCGACAAGAACGAGGACTTCATCGGCAAGTGGGCGCTGGCTCGGGCCGCGCAAGAGCCGGCCGGCGCTTCGCTGGTTGGGTTCACGCTGCGCAACGGCTCGGTGCCCACGGAAGGGTCGGTCGTACTCGACGAGCACGGCGTGGCCGCCGGTCAGGTCACCAGCGCCCGCCGCTCACGCCAGCTCGACAAGGTGATCGGGATGGCCTGGGTCCCGGCCACGCTGGCCAACGACGGGGCGAGCATCACGATCGCCGACAACGGCACCCGGATCGTGGGCTCGGTGATCACCGAGCCCTTCCACGATCCGGCCGGGGAGTTGCTGCGCTCGTGAGCGCGCTGCCCTTCGCCGCTGTCGATCCCGCCTTCGGCGCGCTGGCCCGCTCGCCGATGGAGCGCTTGGCCAAGACCGCCGGTGCTCGCTTCGAGACCCGCGCGGGCTGGAATGTGGCCGTGGGGTTTACGGGCGACGAACAGCTCCGCATCACGGAGACCGTGGGCTTCGCCGATCGTTGCCATCTGACCAAGCTCGAGCTGCAGGGGCAGCCCGAGGAGCTGGCCAGGATCGCCCGCGAGGCGGGCGAGGGCGCAACGCTCGAGCTGGGCACGGCCACCCGCTCGGCCGGCGCCTGGTGGTGCCCGGTGACTCCCTCGCGGCTGCTCGTGCTGGCCGAACCCGACACGCCGGTCAGGGCGGCGGTGTCCGAGGCGACGACCGACAAATCCGTAACGCTGCTCGAGCTCACCTCGGGCCTGGCCGCGATGTCCCTGGTCGGCCCAGGTTGCCGCGAGCTCCTGGCCCGCTTCTGCGCCATCGACGTCCGCCCCACGGTGACCCCGGTGACCGGGTTCCGCCCCGGTTCCGTGGCGCGCACGCCCGGCTACCTGCTCCGCGAGCGCGAGGACCAGCTGCTGATCCTCGTCGGCTGGGCGCTCGGCGAGTACCTCTGGGAAGTCGTCGCCGACGCCGCCAAGAGCCTCGGCGGTGGGCCGGTGGGCGCCGAGGCGATGTCGGGACGCCTGGAGCCGGCGCATGCGTGAGATCTTTCGTCCGGGGCGGATGTGGCGCCGCCGTGGCGAGCTCCGCGACAGCTATGACGTGGTGGTCGTCGGCGGCGGCGCGCACGGGCTGGCCACCGCCTACTACCTGGCCCAGATGGGGATCAAGAACGTGGCCGTGCTCGAGCAGAACTACATCGGCTCGGGGGCGGCGGGGCGCAACACGACGATCCTGCGCTCCAACTACAAGACCCCGGAGGGGGCGCGGTTCTACGACGCCAGCGTGAAGATGTACGAGCAGCTTTCCAAGGAGCTCGACTTCAACCTGCTGTTCTCGCAGTGCGGGCACCTGACGCTCGCTCACTCCGATCGCGCCATGTTCGTGATGGCCAACCGGGCCGAGGTCAACAGGCTGAACGGGATCGACTCGCGGCTCGTCGACACCGCCGAGGTTGCGCGACTGTGCCCGCAGCTCAACGTGTCCGAGGACGTGACCTATCCGATCATGGGCGCGCTCTACCACCCGCCCGGCGGGATCATCCGCCACGATGCCGTGGTCTGGGGCTACGCCCGTGCGGCCGATCGGGGCGGCGTGGAGATCCATCCCTACACCAAGGTCGAGGGCTTCGAGCGCACCAACGGTCGCATCGACGCCGTGAAGACCAACCGCGGCACGGTCAAGGCCGGCCAGGTGATCAGCGCCGTGGCCGGCTGGAGCACGCTCGTCTGCGACATGGCCAACGTAGAGCTGCCGATCACCACCCACATCCTGCAGGCCTGTGTGACCGAGCCGGTCAAGCCGCTGCTCGACGTGGTCATCGTCTCCTCGCAGATGCACGTCTATATCTCCCAGTCCGATCGCGGCGAGTTCGTCATGGGCTCCGAGATCGAGCCGTGGACCACCTACCGGATGCAGGGGACGCTCAACTTCCTCCAGGACCTCACGCGCCACACGCTCGAGCTGTTCCCGCAGCTCGAGCGAGCCCGGCTCCTGCGCGCGTGGGCGGGGCTGTGCGACCTGTCGCCCGACTACAGCCCGATCCTCGGGCGAACGGAGGTAGAGAACTTCCACATCAGCGCCGGCTGGGGCACGTACGGCTTCAAGGCGGCGCCAATCGTCGGCAAGACGCTGGCCGAGCTCGTGCACAGCGGCCGCACGCCCGAGCTGATCGCCCCCTTCGCGCTGGAGCGGTTCTACGAGGATCGGCTCGTCTCCGAACTCGCCGCTGCCGCCGTGAGCCACTGATGAGCGTGATCACCATCCACCATTCCGTCCGAGGTTGAAATGAGCGCATCCAAGAAGAGTGAGCAGGCCACGGTCGTCGCCGACGGCGACGGGCAAGCAGCGAAGCCGCGGCGCCCCCGACGGGGCTCCAGCCGGCTGGCCGCGGGGGCGATGCCGAGCAGCCTCGAGATCGCCCAGGCAGCCGAGCTGCAGCCGATCGAGTCGATCGCCGACTCAGTCGGACTGGAGCCCGACGAGATCGAGCCGTACGGCCGCTACAAGGCCAAGATCAACCTCTCCGCGCTCGAGCGCCTCTCCTCCGCCTCCGACGGAAAGCTGATCTGCGTGGCCGGGATGACCCCGACCAAGGCCGGCGAGGGCAAGACCACCACGGCCGTGTCGCTCACCCAGGGCCTCGGCCTGATCGGCCGCAAGCCCGTGCTGTGCCTGCGTGAGCCCTCGCTCGGGCCCGTGTTCGGGATCAAGGGCGGCGCGGCCGGGGGCGGCTGGACCCAGGTCGTCCCGATGGAGGATCTGAACCTCCACTTCACCGGCGACATCCACGCCATCGGTGCCGCCAACAACCTCCTCTCGGCCATGCTCGACGCCTCGATCCTGCACGGCAACGCGCACAAGATCGACGCGCTGCGGATCACCTGGCGCCGCGCCGTCGACATCAACGACCGCGCCCTGCGCCAGATCACGATCGGCCTCGGTGGGCGCGCCAACGGCTATCCGCGCGAGACCGGGTTTGACATCACGGCCGCCTCGGAGGTGATGGCCATCGTCGCGGTCTCACGCGACCTCAATGATCTGCGCCGCCGCCTCGGGCGGATCACCGTCGGCTACAGCTTCGACGGGTCCAAGCCCGTCACGGCCGAGGATCTCAAGGCCGCGGGCGCCATGACCGTGCTCCTCAAGGACGCGATCAAGCCCAACCTGATCCAGACTCTGGAGGGCCAGCCGTGCCTCATGCACTGCGGCCCCTTCGCCAACATCGCCCACGGCAACTCGTCGCTCGTGGGCACGGCGCTGGGCCTGAAGATGGGCGAGTACGTGATCACCGAGTCGGGCTTCGGCTCGGACATGGGCATGGAGAAGCTGTTCGACATCGTCTGCCGCGTCGGCAAGCTGCGCCCCGCCGCGGTCGTCCTCGTATGCACGGTACGCGCCCTCCAGCATCACGGCGGACTCACGGACGCCGGCGCCGACCCCGCCCGCAAGATGGCCGCGGTCGTCATCGGCTCGCAGAACCTCAAGCGTCATCTGGGCATCGTCCGCGAGTTCGGCGTGCCCTGCGTGGTGGCGGTCAACCGTCGCCCCGAGGACACCGACGAGGAGGTCGAGCTGGTCAAGCGGCTCGCGCTCGAGTACGGGGCCCAGAAGGCCGAGATCAACGATGGCTTCGCTCACGGCGGCGAGGGCGCGGCCGATCTGGCCCAGGCCGTCGTCGACGCGGCAGAGATGAAGAGCGACTTCCATCAGATGTACGCCGACGACGATCCGCTGGCCACCAAGATCCACTCGGTGGCCACCCGGGTGTACGGGGCCTCGGATGTCTTCATCTATCCCGAGGCGGCCAAGAAGCTCGAGCAGTTCACCGCCGACGGGCTGGGCAAGCTGCCGATCTGCATGGCCAAGACCCACCTGTCGCTGTCGGCCGACCCGGCGCTGCTCAACGCGCCGGAGAACTTCGTCCTTCCCGTCCGCGACGTGCGGGCATACACCGGCGCGGGGTGGATCGTCCCCCTGTGCGGGGACATCACCCAGATGCCCGGACTAGGCAAGCAATCGGCGGCCATCAACGTTGACATCACCGAGTCGGGTCGCGTCGTCGGACTGTTCTAGGCCCGCGCTGGGCTGACGCCGTGTCGCCGAGCGCCGAGCGTCCGCTGGCCGATCTGCTGGCCGCCCTGTCGGCGCGCTCGCCGGCGCCGGGTGGCGGGTCGGCGTCGGCGTGGTCGGGTGCAATGGGGGCAGCGCTGCTGGAGATGGCCGCCGCGTTCGCCGGCGACACGGCGGCGGCGACGCGCGCCACGCGGCTGCAGGCCGAGCTGCTCGAGTGCGGCGAGCTCGAGCTCCGCTCCTACTCGCCGGTCCTCGAGGCCGTCCGCCTCCCCGCGGGTGACCCGTCGCGGGCCGAGCGTCTGGCCGATGCCCTCTCCAGGGCGTCCGAGACGCCGCTCGAGATCGCGCGCGTCAGCACCGAGGTGGCCGAGCTCGCCGCGGGCATCGTCCCGGACAGCAAGCCGGCGGTCGAGGGCGATGCTGTCGCCGCCGTTCTGCTCGCCGAGGCCGCGGCCCAGGCCGCGGCCCGGCTCGTGCAAATCAACCTGGCCGGCAGCCCCGAGGATCCGCGCCTGGCCGAGGTGGCCGAGCTGACCCGCCGTGCCAGCGAGGCCCGCGCGGCGATCAGAACATGATCACGCTGCGGATCCCGTCCTGGCGCTCCATCAACTCGAAGCCATGGTTGACGTTGTCGAGCGTGATCCGGTGCGAGATGAACGGGTCGACGTCGAGCTTGCCGTCGAGATAGAGCTGGACGAGCTGCGGGACCTGGTCGCGTCCCTTGACGCCGCCAAAGGACGACCCACATACGCGGCGTCCGGTGATCAGGAAGCGGGGCACGACCTCCAGGACCTCGCCCCGGCCGGCCACGCCGGCCACCGTGCACAGGCCCCAGCCCATCCGGGCTGACTCGACCGCCTGGCGCATCACGGCCACCAGCCCGGTGGCCTCAAACGTGTAGTCCGCCCCGAAGCCGCGCGTCTCGTCGAGCACCCGCTGGACAGTGTCGGGGCCGCCCGCCCACGTTTCCGTCGCGCCCTGGCCGCGGGCCAGCGCGAGCCGGTCCTCGGACAGGTCGACGCAGATAATGCGCTCGGCGCCCTGGAGGCGGCAGCCGGCAACCGCGCCCAGCCCCACCATCCCGGCCCCGAACACGACGCAGGTCGACCCCGGCTCCACCTTGGCGGTGTTGATCGCGGCGCCCAACCCGGTGGACAGCCCGCACGCGAACAGCGCGGCGCGATCGGGCGACGCGTCGGGCGAGACCTTGGCCAGCGCGATCTGAGGCATCACCGTGTATTCCGCGAACGTGCTCGTGCCCATGAAGTGCCGGATGGGCTCGCCGTCGCGGTTCAGGCGGGTTGAGCCGTCGGGGAGATAGCCCTTGTTCTGCTGCTCGCGGATCGCCAGGCACAGGTTGGTCCGCGGGCTGAGGCAGTGCTCGCACTCGCGGCACTGGGGGCTGAACAGGGTCACCACCCGGTCACCCGGTTTGACGCTGTCCACGCCAGCGCCGACCCGCTCGACGATCCCGGCGCCCTCGTGTCCGAGCACGGTCGGCGCGTACCCCGACGGGTCTGCCCCGGAGGCGGTGTACATGTCGGTGTGGCACACCCCGCAGGCCTCCAGACGGACGAGCACCTCGCCGTCCTTGGGCTCGTCCAGCTCGACCTCGGTGACATTGAGCGGCTGGGCGAACTCCTCGAGTACCGCAGCGCGAATCTTCACGTGACGATCTCCTTTGCCTGGGGCGAGTCGGTGGTTGGCGAGAACACTAGTGGGCGGCTCTTCTCGCCGTAAATGATTCGCAAATTGCAGACTAAAGGTAAAACGCCGAGACGCCGATACGAGCGTGAGGGGCGCCCTTGGATTGCCGGGAGCAGCGTGCAGGTAGCCCAAGTTCCTAACAACACACTCGAAACGCCAACATTGGCCGGCCGCTACGCCGTGGTGGCTCGGTCCCCTGATGCCGGCGGGATCAGCACGCTGCAGGGAGTCGACCTCGAGACGGGCAGCGAGGTGACGATCCTGGCCGTGCCCTCGGCCGCCGTGACCACGGCCACGCGGGCCCGGCTCGAGAACGAGCTGCTGGCGCTTCGCGGCCTCTCGAGCCCCTATCTGGCACCGCTGGCCCGGCTCGAGGAGGCCGATGGCCTGATGCTCGTGGTGCGCCCGCGCATCCCGGGGACCACGCTGGCCGAGCGGCTCTTCCAGGGGCCGTTGCGCGTTCTCGACGCTCTCGCCATCGCCCACGACGTGGCGCTGGGCCTGCGCACAATCCACCAGTGCGGCCTCCTGCACCTCGATGTCGAGCCGGGAAACGTCAAGCTGCCTGGCGACGAGGAGCCGCGGGCGGTGCTGGCCTACACGGGGTTTGCCCGCAGTGCGCGTGTGGCCACCTCGCGCGAGTTAATGGCCGATGCCGCCCACTACGCCTCGCCCGAGGAGGCCGGCGTTCTGCATCGTCGCATCGACGAGCGCTCGGACATCTACTCGGCCGGCTGCATGCTGTTCGAGAGCCTGTACGGCCATCCGCCGTTTGACGGCGCCTCGGTCAACGAGGTCCTGCGGGCCCAGCTGAGCGGTGGGGCACCCGTGGTCCGCGGGCTGCATCCGGGCGTGCCCCGCGCGGTCGAGGCCGTGCTCGGACGCATGCTGGCCACCGAGCCGCACGACCGCTACCCATCGGCCGGGGCCGTGGCTTCCGATCTCAGGGAGATCGTCGACGCACTGCGGCGAGGCGAGCAACCGGACTCCCTGCGCCGCCGGAGCAGCGAGAGCCGCCGCTCGCTCACCGAACCCGAGCTGATCGGCCGCGAGGCGGAGCTCGAGGCCCTCAAGGTCAAGCTCGACGAGGCGCGCAAGGGGAACGGCGCGCTCGTGCTCGTCGAAGCCGAGTCGGGCGGGGGCAAGACGCGCCTGCTCGAGGAGCTCGCCGAGACCTGCTCCGACGACCGAGTGTGGGTGTTGCGCGGGCACGGGCGCGGCCTCGGGGCCGAGAGCCCGTATCAGGTCCTCGATGGCATCGTCGCGGCCGTCAACCGTCGGGCCGAGCTGGACGAGGCGTTCGCCGCGCGGTTGCAGGCCACCCTCGAGGGACAGGCGCCCGAGCTGACGGCGGTGATGCCGCGGTTGGCGAGCCTGTTCGGAGCGCTCGGACCGAAGCCGGCGAGCGATGCCTCGCGCGAGCATGCCCGCACCCTCCTGGTCCTCACCACGCTGCTGGGCATGCTGGGGACTTCGGAGTGCCCCGCCCTGGTCATCCTCGACGACTGCCAATGGGCCGACGAGCCGACGGTCGAGCTGCTGACCCAGTGGCTCCGCCCGAAGGAACGAGACACCGAGCGGCACGTGCTGATCATCGCGGCGCTTCGCTCCGACGAGCTCGGCGCCGCCACGGCCCTGCTCGACTCCAACGCCGAGCGGGTGACGCTGCCTCGTCTGCGCGACCCGCAGATCGAGCGGCTCGTCGAGTCGATGGCAGGACTGGTCCCGCCCGAGGTGGCCGACATCGTCGTCCAGGCGGCCGGCGGCAGCCCATTCATGGCCGCCGAGGTGCTCCGCGGACTCGTCGAGTCCAACCTGCTGACTGCCGATACCGGTGGCTGGCGGCTCGCGCCCGAGCGGATGGCCGAGGCGCAGGCCTCGACCCGGGCCGCGGTCGTCGTCGGCGAGCGGCTTGCCCAGCTGCCTGAGGACGCGCTCGAGATCCTCTCCGCCGGGGCCATCCTCGGCAAGCAGTTCGCTGTGCGCGACGCAGCCGAACTGGCCGGCCAGCAGCTGCGCGAGACCCTGGCCGCGCTGGCCGAGGCCCGCCGCCGCCACATCGTGTGGTTCGACTTCGACACCGGACAGTGGGCGTTCCTCCACGACCAGCTGCGCGAGCGGCTGCATTCGCGGTTGCCCGACGCCACCCAGCGCGCCCTGCACCTGCGGGTGGCCCGGCGCATTCAGGCCACCAGGCCCGAGGCGGTGTTCGACCTCGCCTACCACTTCCACGCCGCCGGCGAACCCGAGCACGCGCTTCCGTATGCGCTCGCCGCCGCGGCCGACGCCCGCGCGCGCTACTCGCTCGAGATCGCCCAGCACCACTACGCGATCGCGCTCGAAGCGCTCGCGTCCGACGATCGCTCCACGCGGCGGACCGCGTGCGAGGGACTCGGCGAGATATCGCTGCTGCGGGGGCGCTACGACGAGGCGGAGCGGCATTTCACCGATGCCCTCGACGCGTGCGACGACGGCGCCAGCCGCGCCCATATCGAGAGCCGGCTCGGCGAGCTGGCGTTCAAGCGCGGGGACGTGATGATGGCCGCGGCGCGGCACGAGCGAGCGTTGCGGCTGCTCGGCGAGGGCATTCCCCGCCGCCGGGCCGGGTTCGTCCTACCACTGCTGCGCGAGATCATCATCCAGCTCGCCCATACACTCTTGCCGCGAGCGTTCGTCGGCCGGCGCGCGGCACAGCCCGGGCAGCGCGACCTGCTCGCGGCCCGGCTGTGCTCCGAACTGTCCCGCGCCTATTGGTATGGGGCTGGGCGCGTGCCCTGCGGTTGGGCGCACCTGCGTGGGATGAACCTGGCCGAGCGCTATCCGCCCACGGCAGAGTTGGCGCGCGCCTACTCCGAGCATGCGCCCGTGATGTCGACGATCCCGTGGTTCCGGCGCGGCATCGACTATGCCCGGCGCTCGATCGAGATCCGCCGCGAACTCGGCGACCGCTGGGGCGAGGGGCAGTCGCTCCTGTTCTACGGCGGGGTGCTCTACTCGGCCGGGCGCGTCCCCGAGGCCCTCGAGAGCTGCCAGGCGGCCGAGGCGATCCTCGAGCGCACCGGCGACCAGGGCTCGCTGAGCACGGCCCGGTGGCACATCGCCGCCTGCTACTACCGCCTGGGCCGGCTGGCCGAGGCTGCGCAAATCGCCCAGGAGGTGCACCGCTGGGCGGTCGAGCTAGGTGACGTGCAGGCGGCCGGGATCAGCCTGGGGTTCTGGGCCAAGGCGGCCAGCGGGGAGGTCCCGCGCCAGCACGTGCGCGATGCGCTGAGGCCCCACCATGGCGACGTGCATACGGCGGCCGAGGTTCTCCAGGCCGAGGCGCTGGGCCGGCTCGCCGCCAGCGACCCGGCCGGAGCGATCGCCGCGCTCGAGCGCGCCGACGAGCTGATCCGCGAGGCCAGTTTGCGCGACGAGTACGTGGCGCCAGTGCCCGCCTGGCTGGCCACCGCGCTGCGCGCCGCCCTCACGCGCGAGACCGCGCTGGCTCCCAAGCGCCGCGCGCAGCTGCTTCGCCGTGCCCGGCGCGCTGCCCGCCGCGCCCACCGAATCGCGCGCCGCTACCCGAACAACCTCCCGCACGCCCTGCGCGAACAGGGGATGCTGGCTGCGTGCTCGGGACGCACGGGCCGCGCCCGTCGCTTCCTGGACCGCAGCCTCGAGGCCGCCGAGCTCCAGGGAGCCACGGCCGAGTACGCCGAGACGCTGGCTGCCCGCGGCGCCGTAGGCGTTGCCCTGGGGTGGCGCGAGGGCGATGACCAGCTGACCGAGGCGATCCGGATGACCGGGGCGATGGCTCCGGGCACACCGGCCGGCGAGGGCGAGGAAGCGACGCTGTCGCTGGCCGATCGGTTTGCCACCGTGCTCGAGGCCGGTCGCTCGATCGCCGCCGCGCTGACCGACGACGCCGTGTTCGAAGCCACGCATGACGCCACCGTGGCGCTGCTGCGGGTCCAGTCGTGCACGGTGTTCGCCGTGCAGCAGACCGACTCCGATCTCCGTCTGGTCCCGGTGGCCGGCGAGGCCGATCAGGCCGAACGCCTCGAGCTCGCGCTCCAGGCCCTCGCCGACGGGCGCCCGGTGGCCACGTTCGAGGACCTCCAGGGCGGCGATCAGGACTCCGGCCAGACCGCGTCGGCCCTTTGCGCAACCGTGCTCGTCCGCGGCGAGGCGAAGGCCTGCATCTGCGCGACCTACAGCGGCGTGCCCGATCTGTTCGACGAGGAGGGGGAGCAGCTGGCCACCTACATCGCCTCGCTGGCCGGTGCAGCGCTCGAGAACGCCCAGGGTTTCGCGGCCTCCGAGGCGCTGTCGCGCTCGCTCGAGCTCCGCGTCGAGGAGCGCACCGCCGAGCTGAGCGCCTCCAAGGAGCAGATGGAGGTGACGCTGTCGCTGCTGGCGGCGACACTCGACTCGACCGCCGACGGGATCCTCGTGGTCGACAACGACGGGCGGATCGTCTCGCACAACCGCAAGTTCGCCGAGCTGTGGCGGATCCCGGCCGAGATCCTGGAGACGCGCGAGGACAGTCGCGCCGTCGGCTACATGATGCAGCAGCTGTCCGACCCCGAGCAGTTCGCGCGCAGGATCCGCGAGCTCTACGCCGACCCTCAGGCCGAGAACCACGACATGCTCGAGTTCCGCGACGGCCGGGTGTTCGAGCGGGTGTCAAAGCCCCAGGTCGTCGGCGGCAAGAGCGTAGGGCGCGTGTGGAGCTTCCGCGACATCACCAACCAGAAGCGCTCAGAGCGCGAGCTCGAGCATCTTGCCAATCACGACGGGCTCACCGGTCTTCTGAATCGCCGCTGCTTCGAGCAGGAGCTGGCGGCGACGATCGCCCAGGTCCGCCGCTATGGAGGCGTCGCCGCCGCCCTGATCCTCGACGTGGACAACTTCAAGTACGTCAACGACACGCTCGGCCACGGCGCCGGCGACGAGCTGATCAAGAGCGTGGCCCGGCTCCTGTCGCGGCGTCTGCGAGGCAGCGACGTGATCGCCCGACTGGGCGGCGACGAGTTCGCGGTCCTGCTGCGCCCCACCGACGCCGAGACGGCCAACCGCGTGGCCATCGACCTCCTGGCCGAGATCCGCCACCACACCGTGGCGGTGGGAGGGCAGCGCGTGTCGATGACCGCGTCGATCGGTGTCGCGCTGCTCGAAGACGGCGCCACCGACGCCGGCCAGCTCCTGGCCGACGCCGACCTCGCGATGTACGAGGCCAAGCGCGCAGGGCGTGACGGCGTATCGGTCTACAGCCCCGAGCGGGCGCGCGAGGCGCGCGTCGAGGCGCGTTACACGTGGGCCGAGCGACTGCGCTGGGCTCTCGAGGAGGACGGCTTCGAGCTCTACGCCCAGCCCATTCGCGAACTCTCGACCGGCAAGATCACGCGCCACGAGGTGCTGCTGCGGATGCCCGGCGAGGACGGCGAGCTGCTCACCCCGAGTGCGTTCATGCCCACCGCGGAGCGCCTGGGCCTGATCCTGGCCATCGACCGCTGGGTGGTCTCGCGCGCGATTCGCGCCATCGCCGAATGGGAACCTGGCGACGACCGCCACGCGCTCGAGATCAACCTGTCCGGCACCTCGCTCGGCGACGCCGAGCTACCCGCCCTGATCGCCCGTGAGCTCGAGGCCACCGGCATCGATCCGAGCCGCCTGATCTTCGAGGTGACCGAGACGGCCACCATCGCCAACATGGACGAGGCCAAGACGTTCGCCAGCGCGCTGACCTCGCTCGGCTGCAAGTTCGCGCTGGACGACTTCGGCACCGGCTTCGGCTCCTTCTACTACCTCAAGCACCTCCCCGTCCACTACCTGAAGATCGACGGCGACTTCATCTCCGACCTGCCCGACTCCGAGACCGACCAGCTCGTCGTGAAGACGATCGTCGAGATCGCCCGGGGCACGGGCAAGAAGACCATCGCCGAGTGCGTGGGCGACAGCTCCGTGCTGCGCTTCGTCGAGCAGCTCGGGATCGATTTCGCCCAGGGGCACTTCATCGGCCGCCCCGAGCCGCTCGCTCAGGTAGTGGCTCGGTAGCCGGCGGTGGCGTCGGGTCGGGTGGGCCGCGGCAGCGAGCTGGGGGAAACCGGGCGAACGAAGGAAGCTTGGTCACGCGCCGGCTCGGTCAGCCGGGGCCGCCAGCTTGCCATCCGGATGTTCCACATGCGCATGTCGTAAACAGATGGCGCAACATGCACATGTCGAACAACCCCGGTCGACACGAGGCACGTTCCTCGCGCTGAGCCCGAGGTTCGGTGGTTCGGTTCAGCGGTCGCGGCGGTTTTTCACTTTCCTCGGCCCCAGGGCGTGTCTGACCCGCCTGTAAAACGTGACAAACGTCCCGAGCCCGCCCGCAGCTTGGCCACATAAGCAGGTGGGGGCTGCTTATGTGCACGAGGTTGGCGCGCGGCGCAGAGCTTGTCACGTTTTTCAGCGGGTCCGTGCCTACGTGCTCGAACCCCGGCTAGTCGTGATGCCCGCGGGTGGCCATCCGAACGCGCTTTCTACGTAGTGCCGGTGCCGGAACCGGGGCGACGCGTGCCCCTGACCCATCCCCTCCCAGCCCGCCGTTCCCAAGGCCGTCCGCCAGACCACGGGCAAACCCGAACTGAAAGCCCCAACCGCCCGGCTGGCTAGCCAGCCAGTAGCATTGGCTCCTCGCTAGGAACCGGTTACCAGGAGGGCTGATGTCATCGACCAGGAGCGAGCTCGAGCAGATCCTCGTAGGGGAGCGCGAGCACTGGCTGGAGGGGCCGCCACACGCGCTGTTCCGCGAGCTGCGCAACGGCTGTCCGGTGCACTTCACCCCGCGGATCACCGAATATCCCGACGAGGCGGGCTACTGGTCGGTGACGCGACCGGAGGACATCCAGACCGTCAGCCGCGACTGGCGTACCTACTCCTCCGAGCTGGGTGGCATCACCGCGGTCACCGACGTGTTCCCGATCGAGCTCATGCGGGCGATGTTCATCGGCATGGACCCGCCCAAGCACGACCGGCTCAAGAAGCTGTTTCAGGCCGGGTTCACGCCCAAGCGGATCGCCGGACACGAGCCGGCGATCCGGGCGATCGTGGTCGACGTGCTCGACCGGCTCGAGGGCCGCGAGACGTGCGATCTGGTCACCGACGTGGCCCAGCCGGCGGTCTCGCGCGTGATCGGGAGCTTCATGGGCATCCCGCCCGAGGACGACCAGGCGTGGGCGACGCTGATGAACTCGGCGCTGGCCGCCGGCGACCCCGACCTCAACCCGGACGGGATCGAGAGCGTCGTGACCAAGGACATCCCGGAGATCTTTGCCCGCTGCCAGCGGATGATCGCCGAGCGGCGCGAGCACCCCACCGATGATCTGACCAGTGTGCTCGTGCACGCCGAGATCGACGGGCAGATGCTCGAAGAGCACGAGATCGTGATGGGCTTCTTCCTCCTCGTCGCCGCCGGTAACGACAGCACCAAGGCGACCTACTGCAGCGGCATGCGGGCGCTCATGGAAGACCCGACGCAGCGGCAGGCGCTGGTCGATGACCCTTCGCTGGTGGCGAGTGCGGTCGAGGAGGCGCTGCGGATGTTCCCGGCCTTCGCCCACTTCCGGCGCACCGCCACGCGCGACACCGAGCTGAACGGTGCCCACATCCGCGAGGGCGAGAAGGTCGTCATGTGGTACGTGTCCTCGGGACGCGACGAGGCGCTCTACGACGACCCCGACCGCTTCGACGTCCGCCGCAATCCCGAGCATCAGGCGTTCGGAGCCGGAGGGCGGCACTTCTGCCTCGGAGCTGCGCTGGCCCGGCTCGAGCTCCAGATCCTGTTCGAGGAGACGCTGGCGCGCTACCCACAGATCGTTATGGCGGGGCGGCCGACCTGGGTCGAATCGGCCTTCCTCAACCAGCTCAAGACGCTGCCGGTGCGGCTCGGTCCGGCGGCCACGTGATCGCCTAGAGCAACCCGGCCAGCACCAGCGCGCCGATCACGATCATGATCGCCGCCGTGGCCAGCGAGCTCGTGCGTGGCTGACGGGGGTGGTGGTTGTGCGGGTGGTGATGATCATGACCGTGCCCGTGACCGGTTGCGAATCGCGGTTATTTGCAGGCTGATTTGCTTGAAAAACTGTCAATCGTGGTAGACAGTACATTCAATTCCGCGGAAGGCAGGAGGCTTGAATGAAGGTCGACGAGATCCGGCCCGCACCACCTGTCGCGGGGCGGGCAAAGGCCAAGGAACCGCCGCCGACCCCGCCAACGACAAGGCTGATACCCCAGCGGCCGGCCCGGGTCTGGTCGTTGCTGGTCGCACCCCGGGACTGGTCGGAGGACGACTAGTACTAGCACCGCGCTCAGCCGCTCGCCCGCCGCAGCGAGAGCGCCAATAGCAGCGGCACGGCGACGGCCATGATCCACCATGCGGCAGCGCCCGCCGCAGCGACCAGCGCGGTCACGCCGAGGGCGACGGCGACGCCGAGGGCGATCACCCAGTCGTCGCCGACGACGAACTCCCAGATCCAGCGCGCGACGGCGATCGGCCTGCTCACGCCAGCCCCGAACCGGCCGGCGCACGGACCACGGGTGCGCGCCGCAGCCACAACACCATCCCGAACGCGACAAGAGCGAATCCGGGGATGAGGACCAGCAGCGCCGCGTCGCCACCGGGCCACGATGCTCCGGCGCCCTCGGCGCCCCAGAACGTCCCGAACGAGGTCAGCATCACGCCGACCGAGAACTTCATCGCGTTCTCGGGCACCCGCGCCAGCGGGGCGCGCGCGGCCAGGCCACCGAGGGCCACGAGTGCGACGGCCACGGCGGCTGCCGCTGCCGCCAGACCCACGTTGTGAGAGTTGGCCCCGAACGTGAGCACGATGAACACAACCTCGAGTCCCTCGAGCAGCACGCCCTTGAAGGAGATCGTGAACGAGTAGGCGTCGAACTCGCTGGCGGGCTTCCCGGCGGCGCGAGCCGCCTCGCGTTCCTGCGCGAACGCGGCATCCTCGTCGTGCAGCGTCTTCAGTCCGGCCCACCGCAGGATCGACTTGCGCAGCCACTGGAGCCCGAAGATGAGCAGGAGCGCGCCGACGACGACGCGGAGCACGTCGATAGGCAGGGCCGTGATCGCGGGTCCGATGGCGGCGACGAGCGCGGCCAGAACCAGCACGGCGACGCCGACGCCGGCGAGCGCCGAGGACCAGCTCCGCGTGGTCCCGACGGCGAGCACGATGGTCAGGGCCTCGACCGCCTCGACGGCGCAGGCCACGAACACCGATATGGCGAGGCCGAGCTCGGCTCCGGACACGCCTGTGGAGTCTAGGCTCGCGCGAGCTCGACGCCGAAGCGGTCGCGCAACCCCGCGTATCCCTCGTCGCTGATGTGGACGGCGCGCGTGCTGCGAGCACGGCTGATCCAGCCGCGTTCGAACAGCTCCTCGGCCAGGGCGGCGCCGAGCGAGCCGGCCAGGTGGTGGCGCTGCTCGCTCCAATCGACGCAGTAGCGGATGAGGGGGCGGCGGCGAGGCAGCGCCTCGAGGTCGATCCCGAACGCTCGTAGGTCCTCGACGCCGCGGTCGGTGAGCCGGTAGTCGAGGTCGAAGCCGGGCGAAGAGAGTCGGTCCTGGTGAGCGCGCCGGCGGTCGAACTGGCCATCGCCTCCGGCCAGTAGCTCCCGGTCGAGCATGGCCGCCATCAGCTCGGTGCCGAGCATTCCGGCCAGATGGTCGTAACACGTACGGGCAAAGCGCACGGCCTGGGAGCGCGTGCCCTCGCGCAGCGACCGCACCGGCGTCGCCGGGGCCACGCGCGCCAGCGCCTCGATCAGCTCGGCCACATCGGGCCCGGAGAGGCAAAAGTATCGGTGGCGCCCATGGCGTTCGACGGTCAGCAGCCCGCCGTCGACGAGTTTGGACAGGTGAGAGCTGGCCGTTGAGGCCGCCACCGAGGCCTCGTCGGCAAGCACGCTGGCGGGCAGCGCCCGGCCGTCGCCGAGGGCAAGCAGGATCCGCGCTCTTCCGGGATCGGCGACCAGTGCACCCACGGCCGCTATATCGGCGTCACCACGCATGGTTAGACGGTAGCGCCGCGACGATTCGATGTGGGTCGAAATATTCCTGGGAACACTGGAGGTATGCGAAGACACCTCCCATTGCTTGCCATCTGCCTTGGATACCTCATGGTGATCGTCGACGCGACGATCGTGAACGTGGCTCTGCCCTCGATTGGGCGTGAGCTGAACACTGGGGTCAGCACTCTGCAGTGGGTCGTCGATTCGTACACGATCGTGTTCGCAGGTCTGCTGCTGGCCGGGGGCGCGCTCGGCGACCGCCTCGGCGCCCGGCGCGTGTTCGACGCCGGTTTGCTCCTGTTCACGCTGGCCTCGGCGGCCTGCGCGGCTGCCCCGTCAGCGCCGTTATTGATCGGGGCGCGCGCGGCCCAGGGCGTGGGTGCAGCCCTCCTGGTCCCGAGCTCGCTGGCCCTGCTGCGCGCGACCTACGCCGATGCTGCCGAGCGCGCCCGGGCCGTTGGCGTGTGGGGCGGCGTGGCGGGCGTCGGGGCGGCCTTCGGCCCGATCCTCGGCGGGGTGCTCGTCAGCCTCCTGAGCTGGCGCGCGGTGTTCGTGGTCAACGTCCCCATCGGCGCCGCCGCTCTGTGGCTCGGTGCCCGCCACCTGCGCGCCGGTGGGGAGCGATCGGATGGGGCGCTCGATCCGCCGGGCCAGCTGCTCGGGATCCTCACTCTGACGCTGCTCACCACGGGCGTGATCGAGGGCGGGGCCCGGGGGTGGGGCTCGGCCCTGGCGCTCGGATCGTTGCTCGGCTTCATCCCCGCCGCGGTGTTGTTCGTGGCCGTCGAGGCGCGTCGGCGCCGGCCCATGCTGCCGCTGTCACTGTTCCGCAATCCGACGTTCTCGGGCGCCAGCTTCGTTGGCCTGGCCATCAACCTCGGCTTCTACGGCCAGCTGTTCGCGCTCAGCCTCTACTTCCAGCACCTCCGCGGGTTCTCACCGCTCATGACCGGTCTCGCTCTGCTGCCCGAGGGGATGTTCGTCGCCATCGCCTCCGCACTGTCTGGGCGGGTCACCGCACGCCTGGGGCCGCGCGTCCCGATGCTCGTCGGTCTGGTGTGCGGCGCGGCGGGGTATCTCGGGCTGATCGCGGCCGGACCGCGAACGAGCTACCCGCTGCTGGTGGCGCCGCTCGTCGCGGCGGGCTTCGGCATGGCCTTCACGATGCCCGCCGCCACCGCGGCGATCATCGAAGCCGCCCCGGCCAACCGGGCCGGAATCGCCTCGGGCGTCCTCAACGCGGCGCGCCAGGCGGGCGGGGCGATCGGTGTTGCGCTGCTCGGAACGCTGATCGCCCGCGGGACGTTCGCGTCCGGCCTGCACGAGGCGATGGGCGTCTCGGCAGCGGCCTTTGCCATCGCGGCGATGGTCAGCGCCGTGGCGATCCGGCGGGGAACCGACGACGCGTGCGTCATCATGGATACAGATGAGCGCAACAGGAGGACATGGCTGGGGAGCGGCGAACGGCGCCGGCCCCGGAGCGATGCGCGGGATGCGAGGCGGCACGGGCAAGCAGCAGCCGCCCCTGATGGACCCTGAGCGCGAGCGCGATACACACCGCATCATCGCCCTGTTCGCGCACTACAAGCTGCGCCTCACGGCGGTGATCGCGCTGATCGTGTTCTCGTCCGGACTGGCCATGATCTCGCCCTTCCTGCTCCGTGCCGTGCTCGACACGGCATTGCCGGAGCGCAATGCCACGCTGCTGACCGAACTGGTGGCCGGGATGATCGCCATCGCGATCATCACCGCCGCGCTCAGCGTGTGGCAGACCTACATCTCCAACGTGATCGGCCAGCGGGTGATGCACGATCTGCGCGCCGCCGTCTACCGCCACCTGCAGCGGATGTCGCTGGCCTTCTTCACCCGCACGCGGACCGGCGAGGTGCAGTCGCGGATCGCCAACGACATCGGCGGCATCGACAGCGTGGTCACCACCACGGCGACGTCGATCGCCCAGAACGCCACGACCGTGATCGCGACGATCGTGGCCATGATCCTGCTCGACTGGCGGCTGGCCGCGGTTTCGCTGGTGTTCGTTCCCCCGTTCGTGTTGCTGACCCGTCGCGTCGGCCAGGTTCGCCGTCGGATCACAAGCGAGCGCCAGCGCCGCCTTGCCGATCTGTCCTCGCTCGTCCAGGAGTCGCTGTCGGTGTCCGGGATCATGCTCGGCAAGACGATGGGCCGGGGGCGCGATCTGGCCGATCGCTTCAGCGGAGAGTCCCATGAGATCGCCGACATCGAGGTGCGGTCGCGGATGGCGGGCCGGTGGGTGATGTCGACGATCCAGATGGTCTTCGCGATCCAGCCGGCGCTCGTCTACTGGATCGCCGGGCAGAACTTCGTCCACGGGGGCCACGCCATCTCGATCGGCACCGTGGTCGCGTTCACGCAGCTGCAGACCCGCCTGCTGTTCCCGATCCAGAGCCTGCTGTCCACCGGGGCCGACGTCGAAGCCTCGCTGGCCCTGTTCGACCGGATCTTCGAGTACCTCGACCTTCCCGTCGACATCGTCGAGGCGCCCGATCCGGTGCAACTGCGGCCAGAGGAGGTGCTGGGCGAGGTTCGCTTCGACGAGGTGTCATTCCGCTACGGCGACGACGGTCCGTGGACGCTTCACGGGATCGATCTGGTCGTGCCGGCGGGGACACGAACGGCGGTGGTGGGCGAGACGGGCGCCGGCAAGACCACGCTCGGCTACCTGGTCGCGCGCCTGTATGAGCCCCAGGAGGGCAAGGTCACCGTCGACGGCGTCGATGTCAAGCAGGCCAGCCTGGAGTCACTCGCCGCCACCGTCGGGGTCGTGTCGCAGGAGACCTACCTGTTCCACGCCACCGTGCGCGAGAACCTGCGCTTTGCCCACCCCGGTGCCAGCGACGAGCAGATCGAGGATGCGGCCCGCACGGCGCGCATCCACGACCTGATCGCGTCGCTACCCGACGGGTACGACACGATCGTCGGCGAGCGCGGCTACCGCTTCTCGGGCGGGGAGAAGCAGCGCATGGCCATCGCGCGCACCGTTCTGCGCAACCCGCCGATCCTCGTCCTCGACGAGGCCACGAGCTCGCTCGACACCCAGACCGAGGCGGCCGTTCAGGCCGAGCTCGAGCGGCTGGCCGAGGGCCGGACGACGATCACCATCGCCCACCGCCTCTCGACCGTCCGCGACGCCGACCAGATCGTCGTCGTCGATCGCGGCCAGATCGTCGAGCGTGGACGCCACGAGGAGCTGCTCGAGCGCGGCGGCCTGTATGCGGCGCTGGTCGATCGCGACCGGGCCGAGGACGCGGTCAGCTGATCTCGACGTACTGCAGGCGGACCGAGCCGAGCTGGATCACGTCGCCGTCGTGGAGCCTGGCCGAGCGGACGCGCCGCCCGTTGAGGAACGTGCCGCTGCCGCTCTGATGATCGAGGAGCCGGGCCACGTGGCCGTGGCGGACGATGATCGCGTGGTCGACGCTGACGTGATCATCGGCGAGGCGGATGTGGGCGGTGAGCCCGCGACCGAGGTGAGTGACGCGGGGCTCGAGCTCGACCAGGCGCGAGCCATGCCTCTCCGCGATGGCCACGTACGGTCCGCGGCGGGCTCGCCGACGCCCGGTCGATCGAGCGGGGTGGCGGCGAGCCTCAACGGCCATGGCGACAGTGGATCAGGCCAGCGCCACGCCAACGTCAACCCAAGGTAAGAGAACGGTAAGACCGCTACGAGGTCTCCTTGCGCTCGCCCGGGTCGTCGAAATAGCCGCGGCGTCGGAACCACACCCACAACACGATGATGGATGCGATCAGGCTGCCGAGCCCGAACACGAGGAACTCCCACAGGTGGCTGATGTGGTCGGTCATCCACGCGAAGTTCATGCCGAAGAAGCCGGTGATGAAGGTCAGGGGCAGGAACACGGTGGCGATCACCGTGAGCTGGCGACTGATCTCGTTCTGGCGCACGCTGATCTCGTTCTGCTGCACCGAGATGACCGCCATGTTGGCCTGGAGCATCGCGCCGAGGGCGTCCCGCTGGGTGACGATCTCCTCTTCGACCAGCTTCACGTGGTCGTTGACATCGCGGAAGAACGGGCGCAGCTTGGATCCGACATCGAGTTGGGTGCCGCGTTCGATGCCGTCGAGGGGGACGAGCAGGGGATGCACAGCACGGTAGAAATCCGTGGTCTCGCGGCGCAGCGAATAGATCCTCTCGCTGGGCGCGACGTCACCCCCGAAGACGACCGCCTCGAGCTCCTCGATGTCGCGCTCGAGGCCGGTCACGACGGGTGCGTAGTCGTCGACGATCTTGTCCATGATCGCCCACAGCGCCGACTCGGGGCCCTCGGCGAGCAGGTCGGGATTTGCCTCCAGCCGGGAGCGGGCATCCCGGAGCTCGCTCGCCGCGCCCTGTCGGATGGCGAGGACGAACTGGCGGCCGATGAACACGCTGACCTCGCCGAAGTCGACCTCCTCGCTCTCCTCCAGGTAGCGCGCCGTGCGCAGGACCACGAACGTCGTCTCGCCACCGTCGTACTGCTCGATCTTGGGTCGCAGATGCATGCTCTGCGCGTCCTCGACCGCCAGCTCGTGCAAGCCAAAGCGGTCCTGGACCTCCTTCAGCTCATCCTCGCTGGGCTCGAACAGTCCGAGCCAGACGAAGCCGCTGTCACCTCGCTGGCAGATGCTTGCCGCGTGGTCGAGCTCCATCGGCCCGTCGTGCTGGCGCACGCCGTCGTGGTAGTGGGCGCAATCGACAATCACCTTTCAGTTCCTCTCTCGGGTGGTTCCAGGCGCGATTCTTACCGAGTGAGGGATCGGGCAGCGTTATCAGCGGCCTGGCGAGCGCGAGAGCCTCACCCCACCCCACCCCATCCCAGCAAGCCGTCCCGAGCGAAGGCTCAGCTGGCGGCGGGCTCGGGCACGGCGCGATCGCGATGCGACCCGGCGTCGTCCTGCGTCTCGCCCTCGACGCGGAGGTGGGGGAGGATGCGATCGAGGAAGGCGGGGATCTTCCAGTTGAGCTCGCCGAGCATGATCATCACGGCGGGAACGAGCACCGAGCGCACGATCAGGGCGTCGAGGAGCACGGCACCGGCCAGGCCCACGCCGAAGAGCTGGATGACCCGCTGACCGCCGAGCAGGAAGGCGCCGAAGACGAGGACCATGATCGCCGCCGCGGCGGTGATCGTCCGTCCGGTGGCGGCCAGTCCGTGGGTGACCGCGGCCGTGTTGTCGCGCCGGCGGTGCCACTCCTCGTAGATGCGGCTGACCAGGAACACCTCGTAGTCCATCGACAGCCCGAAGAGGATCGGGAACATGAGCACGGGGAGGAAGGACTCGATCGGGCCGGTCTTGTCGATTCCGAGGAGCGAGGCTCCCCAGCCCCATTGGAAGACCGCCGTGACCACGCCGAAGGCGGCGCCGGCCGAGAGCATGTTCATCACCGCGGCGGTGAGCGGGATCGCGATGCTGCGGAACACGGCCATCAGGAGCAGGAAGCTGAGCAGCACGACAATGCCGATGAACAGGGGCAGCTTGCGCGACAGAACGTGGCTGAAGTCGTCGAAGATCGCCGTCTGGCCGCCCACGAGCACGTGCAGGCCGGTGCCGGCCTGCGCGGCGGGGATGACCGTACCGCGCACGTGGTGGAGCAGGTCGGCGGTCGAGGCGTCCTGCGGAGATCCCTTGGCGTAAATGTCGGCCAGCCCCACCGCCGCGTGCCCGTTGGCCCCCGGGATGATCCGCGGAGCCGTCGAGCCGACCACGCCGGGGGTGCGGGCCACGGCCTCCTTGACCCGCAAAAAGGCGGCGCGCTGGGCTGGCGTGTTCAGCTCGGCCACGAGCTGGAGAGGCCCGTTGTAGCCGGGACCGAAGCCCTTGGCCAGCAGGTCGTACGCCTTGCGTGTGGTCGAATTGGCCGGGTCGCTGCCGGCGTCGGCGGAGCCGAGTCGCATCGAGAAGAAGGGGATGGCGAGGATGACCAGCACGCAGGCCGCGACGGCCGCGAACACGGCCGGGCGCTTCTGCATCCATCCGCCCCAGCGCGCCCAGGCGGCCGACTCGTCGCTGGTGCGCAGCTGGCCCTCGCGGACCGCGCGGCGGTCGCGGCGCCGGAGCACGAGCCGGCCGAAGAAGCCGAGCAGCGCCGGCAGCAGGGTGAGCGCCGCGGCCACGGTGAAGGCCACAGCGATCGCCGCGGCGATGGCGACTCCGTATAGGAAGCTGACGCCGAGGGCGAACATGCCCAGCATGGCGATGCAGACGATCATCCCCGCGAACAGCACAGCTCGGCCCGAGGTGTCGAGCGACTGAACCACCGCATCCTCGCCCGACAGCCCGCGCATGATGCCCTGGCGGTAGCGGGTGACGATGAACAGTGCGTAGTCGACGCCGACGCCCAGGCCGATCAGCAGGGCGAGCTCGTTGGAGAACGAGGCCATCGAGATGACGTTGGAGAGCAGGCCGATGATCCCGATGCCAGTGCCCAGTGACATCGCGGCGGTGATCAGCGGCAGCGCTGTGGCCAGGAGCGAACCGAACACGACGAAGAGCACGATCGCCGCGGCTATGAAGCCGAAGCCGAGGCTGCTGGCCGAGTTGTCGTTCTGACCCTGTTCAGCGATCTGGCCCTCGACCTGGAACTGGAGCCCGTTGCCCGACGCTGAGGTGACCTTGTTGACGAACGCCTGCGCATCGGTGTGGGAGATCTTGTTGGGCTGGACGTCGAAGGTGACGTTCGAGTAGCCGATCTGGCCCGAGGGGGAGATCTGCCTGCCCCCGACGACGCTGTAGGGATTGCTGACATTGGTCACGTGGGGCGTCCGCGCCGCACTGACGAGCGCCCGCTGCACCCGCGCGCGGTTCGCCGGATCGGTCAGCCTGCCGCTGTCGGTGGCAAACACGATCTGATCCGTGTCGCCCGACGCCTTGGGGGCGTTGCTCTGGAGGAGCCGCACCGCATCGAAGCTCTCGGTGTGGGGCAGCTTGAAGTTGTCGCTATAGCCGCTGCCGACGCCCGAGTGGATCGCCGTAATCCCGAACAGGGCGGCGAACCACGCGACGACGACGATCCGGCGGTGCTTGAAGCACCATCGCGCCAGAGATCTCATCGCGGCTCATTGTGGCGAGGTTCCCTGAACTTTGTCTGACAGCGAGGCGCTGGCCGCCGTGAATTCGACAAATGCCTGCGCCGCGGGGGATAGTCGCCGGTCCGATCGCCACCACAGAACGACCTTCATCCGCAGCTCGGGGCGCAGTGCTCTTATCGAGACCCGGGGGCCGGGGCGCTCGAGGAACGAGCGCGGCAGGATGGCCAGGCCGAGGCCCTCGGCGACGAGCGAGCGGACCAGCGCCAGATCGTTGGCCTCGAGCGCGACCTGCGGGCGGATCTCAGCTTCGACGAGCGCCGCGTCGACGAGCTGCCGCGTCGAGGCCCCGTGCTCGAAGACGATCAGCCGGCTGCCGCGCAGCGCCGCGACGGCCAGCGCGCCCTCGCCGGCGAGGGGATGACCGGGGCGCATGGCCAGCGCGAGCTCCTCGGTGGACAGCTCGATCCGCTCGAGGCCCTCGGGCGGCTCGAGCTCGAGGGCGAACGCGACGTCGATCGTGCCATCGGCGAGCATCTCGACCATGCGGAGAGCCGTGCCCTCGCGCAATCCCACCTCGACCTCGGGAAAGGTCGCGCTGAAACGCGCCAGTGTGCTGGGAATATCGAGGTCGCCGCCGAACAGCAGCGCCCCGACCGACACGTGACCGCGGACGAGCCCGCGGAGCTCGTCGACCTCGCCTCGCAGGGCGTCGAGCTCGGCCATCACCGCCCGCGCGCGGGCCGCCACCAGCTCTCCCGCCTCGGTTGGTGTCACCGTCCGAGTCGTCCGGGTCAGCAGCTCGATCCCGAGCTCGCGCTCGAGCCGCCTCACCTGGTGAGATAGCGCCGACTGGGCGACGTGAAGCTCCTCGGCGGCTCGGGTGAAGTGGCGGTGGCGGACTACGGCCTCGAAGTAACGGAGCTGGCGGATCTCCACGGCGATTCATCTTAGATTGAGATGGATATCGTGACAAAAGTATGTTGACGCGCTGGATATCCGAGGGACACTTATGTTCGTGTCCATCGTCATGCCTATGGTCATCCACCGCGAGCTCGGTCCCGACGGCGCCCAGGCCATCATCGATCTGCACCGCCGCGTCTACGCGGGGGAGTTCGAGCGGAACGACGCATTCATGGCCGCCGTGGCCAAGACGGTGCAGGACGCTCGCGCCGCGGGCTGGCCCGAGAACGGTGGCGCGGTCTGGCTGGTGCGTCGCCCCGACGGCCGCGTCGACGGCTCGCTCGGCCTCACCCGCGAGTCCGATTCGGTCGGCCAGCTGCGGTGGTTCGTGTTCACCCCCGAGCTGCGCGGCCAGGGACTGGGGCGCAAGCTGCTCGGCGAGCTCCTGGAGGAGGCCCGCGCAGCGGGTCTCGGCAGGATCGAGCTCGACACTTACACCGAGCTGGAGGCCGCGGCGCGGCTGTACCTCGAGGTCGGCTTCCGGGCCGTCGGCGACCGCGAACGCCACGACTGGGGCCCGCCAATCGTCTACCGCCATTACGAGTTGGATCTACGATGACGGGATGGCTCGCAGTGCGGGGATCCTGCTCCATCGCCGCGGCGACGATGGCCTAGAGGTACTGCTCGTTCATCCGGGTGGGCCGCTGTGGGCGCTGCGCGACGCCGGTGCGTGGTCGATCCCCAAGGGCGAGTACGAGGACGACGAGGATCCGCTCGTCGCGGCGCGCCGCGAGTTCGAGGAGGAGCTCGGAAGCGCTCCGCCCGACGGCGAGGCGCGCGATCTCGGCGAGGTCCGGCAGAAGTCGGGCAAGCGCGTGCGCGCGTGGGCGCTGGCCGGCGATCTCGACGCCGACAGGATCACCAGCAACACGTTCGAGCTCGAGTGGCCACCGCGCTCGGGGCGGCGGATCGAGATCCCCGAGGTCGACCGAGCGCAGTGGTTCACGCTCGAGGCCGCGCGCGAGAAGATCAACCCCGCTCAGGCCGCACTGCTCGACCGTCTGCACGACGACGCCACATGAGCACGATCAGCCCGACGGCTCACTACACCGGCTACGTCTGGGCCCGTAACTCGCTATCGCACCCGCGGCTCGAGACGACCCAGGGGCGGGTGTTGTTCGAGACGTTGCGGCCGGTCATGAGCGCCAGCCGCAGGCTCGGCGGGTCCTCGCTCGAGGTCTACCTGCTCACCCGCCATCGCGCGATCGACGCCCTGCTGGAGCGGGCGATCGAGGAGCGTGGAGTCACTCAGGTCATCGAGGTCGCGTGCGGCCTCTCACCGCGGGGTTGGCGCTTCACGCAGCGCCACCCGGACCTGACCTATGTCGAGACCGACCTCCGCGAGATGGCCGAGCGCAAGCGCGAGGCGCTGGCCGAGATGGGCTCGCTGTCCGAGCGTCACCGGGTGCGCGAGCTCGACGCGCTGTCGGATCGGAGCCTCGAGAGCGTGGTGGGCGAGCTCGATCCGGGGCAGGGGTTGGCCATCCTCAGCGAGGGGCTGCTCGGCTACCTGCCCACCGACGCGGTGCTCGGCCTGTGGCGCCGCCTCGCCACGACGCTGAATCGCTTTCCCAGCGGCGTGTACGGGTCCGACCTCCACATCGGCGGCGTGCAGACCGCCCAGGTGCGGGCGTTCCGGGTTCTGCTCTCGGCGTTCGTCCGCGGTCAGGTCCACCTGCACTTCCAGAACGTGGCCGAGGCGACCGCCGCCCTGCACGACGCGGGCTTCCCACAGGCCCGCGTGCACCACGCCGCCGGCCTCGCCCCGGAGGTACGGGGACTCGGAAGTGGACTAGTGCATATACTTGAGGCATCAACCAGGTGATCTCAGCCACTCTGTACAGCGATCCGGCGTGTCCGTGGGCGTACTCCGAGAGCCCGGCGCTGCGGGTCGTGCAGTGGCGCTACGGCTCACAGCTCGACTGGCGACTCGTCGTCATCGGCCTGACCGAGTCGGCCGATCAGTACGTCCGGCGCGGCTACACGCCGGTTCGCGGCGCGCTCGGCCAGATGCGCTTCCGGCGCTTCGGGATGCCGTTCTCTCCCTCTCCCAAACCGCGCGTGAGCGCCACCGCCCGCGCCTGCCGGGCGATCGTCGCGGCGCGGCTGCTGTGGCCGGGCAAGGAGTGGGAGGTGTATCGCGAGCTCCAGCTGGGCCAGTTCACCACGCCGCTCGTGCTCGACGATGATGCCCAGCTCGGCGATGCCCTGGGGGGTGTGCCCGACATCGAGGTCGAGCGGCTGATCGCCGAGCTCGACTCCGCGGCGGTGACCGAGGCTTATGAGCACGATCGCGCCGAGTCACGCACCGCGGAGGGATCGGCGGCCGAGCTCCAGGGCAAGACCGCGTCCACCGACGGGCCGGTCCGCTTCACGGCGCCGTCGCTGGTCCTCCAGAGCAACGGCTCACGCCTCGTGGCCGGCGGCTTCCAGCCTGTCGAGGCCTATGACGTGCTGGTCGCCAACCTGGATCCGAGCCTGCATCGCGAAGCACCGCCGTCGTCACCCGAGCCTCTCCTGGAGTACTTCGCTGGCGGGCTGACGACCCAAGAGGTGGCAGCGCTGCTCACCGAAGGCAACGATGCGCCCGACCGTGGCGCCGCGGAAGCGGCGCTGATCGAGCTCGTGGCTGGGGGTCGCGCCGTGCGCCGCCAGCTCGGCGATGACGCTCTGTGGCGAGCCGCCTGAGCGAGCTCAGGCTCTCTCGATCATCAACGGAAGCGTCTCGAGGCCGTAGATCCCCGACGGCGTCCCGAACTCGGGCTCGCCGTCGAGCGCCAGCGTCGCGACGCGCTCGGCGAGGTACGCGAGGCCCTCCTGCATCTCGGCCCGGGCCAGGTTTGCTCCCACGCAATAGTGAATGCCCGCGCCGAACGTCAGCACGCGCCCGCGCGGGCGCTCGGCGGTGATGTCGAAGCGGTCCTCGGCCATCCCGTCGCGGTTGGCGTGCCAGGCCGACACGAGGATGACCGTTCCCGTCGCGAAGCTCACGCCCCGGAACTCGATCTCGGCCGTCGTGATGCGCGCGGTGAACGGGGTGATGGGCTCGTAGCGGAGCGCCTCGTCGACCACGGTCAGGGCCAGCCCCCGGGGATCGCCGCGGAGCAGCTCCCACTGGTCGGGATGGCAGGCCAGCAACCGCACGGCGTGGGCGAGCTGGCTCTGGCTCGTGTCAACGCCTCCGACGAGGATGTTGAGGATCAGGTTGCGCAGCTCGTCGTCGCTGAGGCGATCGCCCGCCTGACCACCGGCTGCGCCCGCGGTCCCCGCCTCGATCAGGGCCGAGATGAGATCGTCGCCGGGGTCGGGGCGCCGGCGCGCGATCAGCTCGTCCTCGTAGGCGTAGAACTCGCTCACCGCGGCCTCGATCGCGGCGCGCTGCGAGATCAGGCTCTGGGCGTCGAACTGACGCTGGATCCAGTTCGACCAGTGGTGCAGCCGAGGAGCGTCGCTGAGCGGGGCTCCCATCACCTCGGCGATGACCAGCGACGGGTAGGGCTTGGCGAACGCGACGATGAACTCGCAACGACCCGACTCGGGGAGGAGCTCGTCGAGGAACCGGCGCATGGCGGGTCGGTAGCGGTCGACGGCGCGCGGCGCCAGCGCGGGATTGACGAGGTTGCGCAGCCGCCGGTGATCGTCGCCGTTGATGTTGATGATGTTCTTGACGATCTCCTCGTGCAGCGGCCCGGACTCGATCTGGAACAGCGCGGCGATCGTCAACCCCGGGAACACGGCCTCTTTGGTGCGGAGAAAGAACTCGGCCGACTCGCGGTCGAGCACGGTGAAGCCGAACGGGTTGGCGGCGAGCCACCCATCGTGTCCCTCGAGCTTGGCCATGGCCGAGCGGTAGCGCTCCCCGTGCAGGCTCGGGTCGGTGTGGTCGAAGCTCGGCAGGGACAGTTCGGCGGCTGACGGCATGGCTCGACCCTACTAGCGGTCGGGCGTAGGTGCGGGGGCGGGCACTAGCGTCCCAGCCAGGGGTTTGTCGCCAGGTCCCGGGCCAGCTGCTCGGTGACGAGCAGCGCCTGGAGCACCGTGCCGTAGTTGACGTTCTCGGGTGTGTCGGTCATCTGGTGGTAGTTCGAGAGGGCCTTGTAGCGGTCCATCGAAGTGATTGTGGCGGTGGGATAACCGGCGCGGCTGGCGATCACCGCATCGGTTGACGCCCGCGAGCGCATCCCGCGTCGCAGCGGTACACCGACCCGCTCGGCCGCCGCGGCGACCAGGTCGCGAAAGCTGCGGTCGTGGTAGTCCTCCATCACGATGGGCCCCTCGCCCTCGAGCATGATCAGCCTCGGCGAGCCGACTGTCTCGACGTTCACGACCCAGGTTCGGTCGCGGTCAAGACTGGGGAAGTGGCGCGCGGCGAAGCCGTGGATCCCGCCCTGCAGGACCTCCTCGGCGCCGCAGGAGACAAGGAGCACACGCAGCCCATGCAGTGGCCTCGCGCGCAGCCGCTCGGCCAGCGCGACGAGCACGGCGACCGCGGTCAGGTTGTCGTTGGCGCCTGGGGAGACGGGTGCTCGCGCGATGTCGGCCAATACCGCCGTGGCCAGCACGGCGCTGGCCACGCCGAGACCGGTCATCGCGCGCCTGCCCCGCATCGCCCCGAGTGTGACGAGCGCCGGACCACTCAGCGTCGCCCACCAAAAGGGCAGCGACGTGTCGATCCGCTCGATGATCCCGGGAAACCTTTCGCCCAGCCACGCCTGGGCCCGGGGATCGAAGATCGCTCCCGTGGGCGCGGCATCGTGGTGGGCGAGGAGGACCAGCGTCCGCTCGGAGCGCATGTCGCCGCACGAGGCGATGACGTTCCACGTCGTTTGCGGCACGGAGACGACACGGCGGAACAGGCGCGGGCCGTTGGAGATATCGTCAGCGATCGATGCGGTGGCCAGGGCCGCCGTGGCGGCCGCCGCCTTGCGCCAGCGCCCGGTCAGGCTCGCGGCACCGGCCAGGGCACCACCTGCGGCCAGGGGCCCGATGACGCGGGCGTAACCATCGCGGAAGCGCTCCTCATCGATGCGTGTCTCACCGCCGGCCTGGCGCAGCCGGTCGGCCAGCCAACGCGCGGCCTGCTCCTCGCCGGTCGAACCGGCCCGTCGTTCCAACGGAGCCAGCGCGTCGACGACCTCGCGCAGGGTTAGCTCGTCGTCGGCTGGGGGTGGAAGGGGTCCGGCTGAGATGGCCATGGCGTCCGCATGGTAGGTGGAGCAGGGATTGACCGCTTCGCGGGGAACGGACCGGAATGAGCCGCACCGTCGCGTTGATCTGCATGCTGGTCGTGGGTGGGCTCGCCGGGATACAGCCTGCCGCCAACGCCGCGATGGCCAAGCACGTGAGCGACATCGGCGCCGCCGCGGTCAGCATCACGATCTCGTTCGCGATCATCATGACGCTCCTGGTAGTGGCAGGACATCCGGGCCGGCTGAGCGGGCTCAGTGCCTTCAGGCCCGAGTGGGCTCTGGGCGGGATTGCCGGCGCGGCGATCGTGGGCGTCTCACTCGTGGCGGTCAGGCCCCTGGGCGTCGGCGTGCTGACGTCGCTGCTCGTGGCCGGTCAGCTCGCCGCCGGTCTGCTCGCCGACCGCTACCACTGGTTCGGCATCCATCACGCGGCGCTCAGCCTGGGTCGAATCGGCGGCTTCGTCCTCGTCGTCGCGGGCACGGTGCTCATCACGCGCACGTGAAACGCTCGATCACGATTAGCCAACAGCTTGGACACATCTTGGCAACGTGAATCCGGCCCGCCGGGGGAAGAGTGTCGCGTGGGCGTAAAGCCGCCCAACGTCCACGCACGACAAGAGGAGCTCTTCAGATGGCGCGAAAGCGCAAGTTCGTCCTGCTGTCAGTCGCGGTAGCCGCGGTGGCAGCGAGCGTAGGGTTGATCCAGGTCGCCCTGGCCCATGGCCTGCACCACCGATTCGGAAACCATCGTCAGCGCCACGCGATGCGGCGCCACGACCAGGTCGGCCGGACGGCCACGCCGATCAAGCACGTTGTGGTGATCTTCCAGGAAAACGTGTCGTTCGACCACTACTTTGGCACCTACCCGAACGCCGCCAACACCGATGGTCAGACGTTCGACGCGCGGCGCCACACACCGGCCGTCGACGGCCTGCTTCCGGCCACGTCGCCGTCGCTGCCACCGGCGCTTGCACACACGACCAATCTGCTGACCACGAATCCGAACGAGTCAATGCCGCGGCGGTTGGACAGCAGCGCGACGGGTGCGAGTACCGGCCCGGGTGGTCAGCTCACCTGCGATCAGGACCACGACTACAGCGACGAGCAGCAGGCATTCGACGGCGGCAAGATGGACCACTTCGTC
This sequence comes from uncultured Solirubrobacterales bacterium, assembly GCA_963734775.1. Lineage (GTDB taxonomy): Bacteria > Actinomycetota > Thermoleophilia > Solirubrobacterales > Solirubrobacteraceae > Palsa-465. The sequence continues at coordinate 44,898 of CAVTJE010000017.1, read as the reverse complement.
CAGAGCGTCGGCACAGGGACGGGCACCTCGCCGTTCGGGACCGCTTGTGACCCCAAAACCGTCATGGACTACTACGACGGCAACACCGTCACCGCGCTGTGGAACTACGCCCAGCACTTCTCGATGAGCGACAACTCCTACGGGACCACGTTTGGCCCGTCGGCACCCGGCGCGATCAACCTCGTGGCGGGGGACACCGGCAATGTCGACACCACGCACGAGGTGAACTCGCCCTCGATCTCGACCTCGACCTCACCCGACGGCGACCTCACTCCGGACGGCCAGAACGGGTTCTCGCTGACCAGCGACGCCCAGCCCTACTGGGATGACTGCTCGACGCGCGACGCCGTGGCCCTGGACGGCCGCAACATCGGGGACGAGCTCAACGCCCGCGGGCTGACGTGGGGCTGGTTCGAAGGCGGCTTCCGCCCGAGTGAGAGCTTCCAGGCGGCCCTGCAGGCGACCGGCAACACTGGCCAGAAGACGAGCGTGTTCACGCCCGACGAGTTCGCGAAAGCGGGGTTCCAGAACTCGGTGGCGCACTCCTCGAACCAGGGGCTGTGCGACACCGTGCACCCGGTGGGCATCGCCCTCGGCGGGACCGGCCAGTGGGGCTACAAGGACGACTACATTCCCCACCACGAGCCGTTCCAGTACTACGCCTCGACAGCCAACCCGCACCACCTGACCGTCCCGGCGAACGCGGGCGGTCAGGACACGCTGGCCGGCCTGCGTGAGATCGGCCGCGACACGCAGAGCTACGTCCATGGCGTGCCGCAGTTCAACACGCCCAACCACAACTACGACACGAGCGACTTCGATCAGCTCGTGTCGGCCATCAACCATCGCGAGGTTCCGGCCTCAGCGCTTCCGGCGGTCAGCTTCCTCAAGGCCCCGGGGTACGAGGACGGCCACGCCGCGTATTCGGATCCGGCCGACGAGCAGGAGTTCGTGACCCACGAGATCAACGCCCTCGAGCGGACGCCGGACTGGTCGAGCACCGCGGTGATCATCTCCTACGATGACTCCGACGGCTGGTATGACCACGCGTACAGCGGGGTCAGGAATCCGTCGCTGTCGCCGGCCGACAACCTCACCGGCACTACGTTCAGTGGGGCGACGTCGCAGCAGTGCGGTCCGAGCCCGGAGACCCACCAGCCACTGGGCGGCGAGCAGGGACGGTGCGGTTTCGGTCCGCGGTTGCCGCTGCTGGTGATCTCGCCGTTCGCCGGGCGCGACAGCGTCGATCACAACCTGACCGACCAGGCCTCGATCATCAATCTGGTCGAGTACAACTGGGGCCTGCCGGGGATCCCCGGCTCGGCCGACCAGGTCCTGCGCCACACCGATCACCACGAGGGAATCCCGTTCGACCTCGCGGCGCTGTTCCGCTTCCGCGGCGAGCACAGGCGGCACGATCGCCGGTTGTTCCTCGATCCGAGCACGGGACAGCCGCTCGGGTTCTGAAGGTAAAAACACAGGGCGGCGGCCACCGGAGGTGCCCGCCGCCCTTTTTTACGCCCGCGGGAGAACGGCGCTGAGCCAATCGACCGCCCGGGGGATGTCGGCCGGATCGATGTTGTGCATGGCCCCCGATTCGCGGTAGTCGACGTCGAAGCCGGCGGACACGAGGACGTCGCGGGCGCGACGGCCGAACTCGACGCCGATCACGGGATCGTTGCGGCCATGGGCGATGAACACATTCGTATCGGTGCGGGTCAGGTCCGGTGACCAGGTATCGAGGGTGGGGATGAAGCCCGAAAAGGCCAGCAGCCCGGCGGGAGCGGGACGGTCGGGCCCCAGCCCCAGCGCGTAGCTCATGACCGTTCCCATCGAGAATCCGCCCAGCACGGTGCGCTCGGGGTCGATGCCGGTGCGCCGCCACAGTTCGTCGTGAAGCTCGGCGAGGTCCCCGTATGAGCTCGTGAACGTGTCCAGCTCGGGATAGCCGACCCGGCGCACCACGTAGTAGTGATAGCCCGGTGAACCTGGCAGTTGCATGGGCGCGCGGGGCGCGACGATGTGCAGTCGGCGCTCCGGATCGATGACGTCGGCGAGGCCGAGCAGGTCGAGCTCGTGGCTGCCGCGCCCGTGGTGGAGGACAAGCAGGCCGTCGGGCGCCCGGCCCGGGTCGGCGGGACGTTCGCGGAAGAAGAGCATCAGTCGAGGTAGGTGATGACGTCCTCGGGCGGGAGCCGCTGCGGCGGCTCCTTCTCCTGGCGAGGCCAGCCGAGGTGGATCAGTGCCACGAACCGCTCTCCCGGCGACACGCCCACCGACCTGAGCCCGGCGTCGGTGCGCAGGACCCCGGGCGTGCGCCAGTAGCCCGCCAGGCCACGGGCATGGGCGCCGAGCAGGACGGCGTACGTTGCGCATGCCGTGGCGCAGAGGTCCTCCTCGTCCTGCACGGGATCGTCGGAGCGCAGCACCGTGGCCACGACCAGCGTCGGCGCGCGGTCGAGTTTCGACGCCGCCTCGGGACCGGCCGCCTCCTTGAGCGCCGCGAGCGACCCGGGTCCGAGCACGCGGAAACGCCACGGATTGGTCAGGTGGTGGTTCGGCGCCCAGCGCCCGAGCTCGAGCAGCTCGTCGATCAGCGGCCGCGCGAGCGGTTCGCGCGTGAACGCCTTGTGCGTACGGCGGCTGCGGATGGCCTGCTCGAGTTCCATGGCCCGGAACGGTACTCGGCGGCTTGACTCTGACCTCGCGTCACGCCGTGATCGGCACGTGTCCGGGCTGGCTGCGGACGCGGGTCAGCCACGTGTTGATGGCGGGATAGGCATCGAGCTCGAACCCGCCCTCGGGGGCGACATGCGTGTACCCATAGAGGGCGATATCGGCGATCGTGTAGCGGTCCCCGGCGAAGAACTCGTGGTCGGTGAGGTGGGCCTCCATCGCGCGCAGCGCCGCTTCTCCACCACTTCTCCTGGCCTTCAGCTCCTCGGGGCTGGGATCGATGCTCGCAATGCGCCAGAACCGTGGCACGGCGATGTTGGGCTCGTGGTTGTTCTGCTCGAAGAACATCCAGCGGAGCACCTGCGCCCGTTCCCACGGATCGTCGGGGAGGTAGTCGGTGCCGTCGGCAAAGTAGTACGTGATCGCGTTCGACTCGGCCATCACCCGGCCGTCGTCGAGGACCAGTGTCGGCACGCGCAGAACCGGGTTGAGATGACCGAGCAGCTCGGGCCGGTCGGAGCGGTCGATGACGTCGACCTCCTGCCTTTCGTAGGCCTGGCCGAGGTGGGCGAAGAGCAGCCGGACCTTGTAGCAGTTGCCCGAGACCTGGGAGTTGTAGAGGAGCATCGGGCGGATCATGACAGGGGTGGACTGGCTCGGCCTGAGGCGGACGCGCCGGCGCCCCGGCCGAGGGCCGGGGCGCTGGTGGCGAAGCGTGTCGAGTCGCTGGACGCGCGCGAGGTTACGAGGAGACCTTCGCGCTGAGGAGCAGGTGCAGCTGGGACACGTTCATGTTGGCGTTGAAGGACCAGCCGGTGTCCAGCGGGCCCATGTAGAAGCGGACGCAGTTCTTCGACGACGCGGAGGCCATGTACAGGCCGCTCGTGTCGTTGCTCAGCGCCAGCACCTCTCCGCTCTTGACCTTGACGTGGGCCGAGAAGGTGTTCTTGCCGAAGTTGTTGACGGTCTTGGTCTTGCTGGTGAAGACGACCTTGAAGTGATGAGAGCCGGTCGGCTTCAGGATTCGGAGCTGGACCGTACCCGGCGAGCTACCGGCGTTGAGCGTCCAGCTGTCAGCGTGCCGGAGTGCTTGATGACATCGCTCGGCTTGCCCTTGTGGTAGTTGATGTAGGTGCAGTCGATCATGGCGACGCACTCGTTCATCGTCGGGCTGCCGTTGGCGTTGCCGACCGAATCGGTGTGGGCGAGTGCGGCGGGCACGACGGCCAGCGACACTGCCGTGGCAGCGAGGGCGGTGAGGGTCCGGATGTTGCGCATCTGATTCTCCTTGGGCGGGTGGTCTTGGCTGTGCCGAAGACCTTGCCGGTGAAACGGCCCTGCGCCCAGGGACCCAAGGTGTCGTCTGGACCACCCCTGGGGAGGTGGTCCGACGGTTAGATGCGCGCGACCGGACGGTCGAGCATCACCTGGACGCCCTCCTTGGGCGCAAGCGTGATGCCGCGGAACTGGATCGTGTCGAGCTCGGGGTTTGCCGGCCGCAACGCGGCGCGCTCGAGCACCCGGCCCAGGACGATTCGCATCTCCATCTGGGCGAAGCTGGCTCCGAGACAGCGCCTGGTGCCGCCCCCGAAGGGCAGCCAGGTGTAGGTGTCGGGGGCGTTTGGCTCCAGGAACCGCTCGGGCCGGAAGGCGGCGGGATCGGGATACAGATCGGAGCGCCGGTGGATCATGCGGATCGACGGATTGATCTCGATCCCCGCCGGGATCGTGTAGCCGTTGAGTTTGAAGTCCTCGCCTCGGACCACGCGTCCGATGCCCGGGATGACGGGCCGGATCCGCAGGCCCTCCTTGACCACGGCGTCGAGGTAGGCGTCATCGCCTTCGAGCGCGCGCCTGTGGACGAGGGGCGAATGGAGGAGCAGGTCGAACGTCCAGGCCAGCCCGGTGGCGGTCGTCTCGTGGCCGGCGAGGAGGAGCGTGAGCAGCTCGTCGCGCACCTCGGCGTCGGTCAGACGCTCGCCGTTCTCATCCTCGGCGAGGAGCAGGGCCGAGAACACGTCCTCGCGCTCGGCCAGGCCGGGTTCGGATCGCCGGCGGGCGATCTCGGCAAACAGGACCTCGTCGACGGCCCGTCGGTTCGTCTCAAAGCGCCGCGCGGCGCCGCGGTCCGCGCTGATCCGGCCGCCGGTCAGAAGCATCAGCACGAACAGCCCGCGCGGCCGGGCGAGCGGCTCGATCATCGAGCGCAGACGCGTGCGCAGGGCCTGCTCGTCGGCGCCGGCCCGGTAGCCGAAGACGACGCGCATGATCACCCGCAGGGTGAGCGACTGCATGCTCTCCAGAAGCGAGAACGACTCGCCCGTCGGCCAGGAGTCGATCTCGACGTCGGCCGAGTCGCGAATCTCCTGGGCGTAGGTCTGCAGGCGCTGGCCGTGGAAGGACGGCAGCATCAGCCGCCGGTGGCGAAGATGCTCGGCTCCGTCGAGGAGCAGCACCGAACGCTCGCCGAGGATCGGGCCGAGCAGGGCGTTGGCCTCGCCGGCGTGGAGCTGCTGGCCCGAGCCCTGGAAGACCTGTTTGACCAGCGACGGCTCGAACACCATCACGAAGCGCGAGTCGAAGATCGTCCGGAACGTGACCGCGTCGCCGTACCGGCGCCGGCAGGCCTCGAGAAAGCGTGGCCCGACGAACATGAAGCCGGCCGTCTGGAGGAGGCGCGGAAGCCGCGGACCGGGGGGGAGGGTGTCGTGCGCCGTGCTCATCTGACGATGGTGGCACACCCTGCCGTGCGTCGATCGTTACAAATCAGTCGAATGATAAATTTTGGATAGAGTGGCATGGCTGAACACCCTGCCCGCACACCAGTCGGCTGCGCCACGGAGGACTTATGAGTGACGTCCGTGCTCTCCTACCCAAGACCCGCGAGCTCGGCCGCCGCGCGGCCGTCGAGTCGCGCGCGTTCACCTACGCCTGGCGGGCCGGGCTGTTCGGGTTCGATCCCCCGCGCAAGGGACTCGAGATCTTTCGCGCCATCGAGCGCCTTGGTCAGCTAGGCGCCGCCATCGCCATCGCCGCCATCCGCCACGGGGACCGCCCGGGCCTGATCGACGAGCGTGGCTCGCTCACGTTCGCCGAGCTCGACGCGCGCTCGGACGCGCTCGCCTGCGCGCTGCGTGCGCGGGGCGTACGCGAGGGTGACGGCGTCGGCATCCTGTGCCGGAACCACCGCGGCTTCGTCGACATCACCTTCGGCGCCGCGAAGGTCGGTGCGCGGATCCTCTACCTGAACACCGACTTCGCCGGCCCCCAGCTCCGCGACGTGTGTCAGCGCGAACAGGTATCGCTACTCGTCCACGACGAGGAGTACGCCGAGCTGGTGGCGCCGATCGAGGCCAGGCGGCTCCTCGGCTACACCGAGGGCGAGCCGCCGGCCGACTCGCTCGAGGGCCTGATCGAGGCCTTCGCCGGCCAGACGGCGCCGCCGCCGACCAGTCCCGCTGCGGTGGTCCTACTGACCAGCGGGACCACCGGTACGCCCAAGGGCGCGCCGCGTCATCAGGGGCGCTCCCTGGCTCCGGTCGGTGCGCTGCTGTCGAAGGTGCCCTACCGCTCGCGTGAGTCGACCTACGTGGCGGCACCCATGTTCCACGGGCTCGGGTTCACGCAGATGCTGCTGTCGGCGTCGCTCGGCAGCACCACGATCGTCGCAGCGGCGCTTCCGGCCCGAGCACGTTCTGGCCGCCATCGCCGAACACCGGCCAACCGCGCTCGTGGTGGTGCCGGTGATGCTCCAACGCATCGTCGGCGTGCTCGAGGCCGAGCCCGGTCGCCACGACACCAGTTCGCTGCGGATCGTGTTCTGTTCCGGGGCGCAGCTCGAGGCCGAGCTCGTGCGGCGGGCCCGCGGCACGCTGGGCGAGAAGCTCTACAACTTCTACGGCACGACCGAGGTCGCGTACGCCACCTTCGCCACCCCCGAGGATCTGCGCGGGCAGCGCCGGGTACCGCCGGCCGGGTTCCTTTGGGCGCCGTCGTGCAGTTGTACGACTTCGAGGGCCGGGCCGTGGCGGGCCCGGGACGCTCGGGCCGGATCTTCGTCGGCAACAGCTTCCAGTTCGACGGCTACACCGGAGGCGGCAACAAGGAGGTGATCGATGGTCTCATGAGTACCGGCGACGTCGGCCACTTCGATCACGCCGGCCGGCTGTTCATCGACGGCCGCGACGACGACATGATCGTCTCCGGTGGCGAGAACCTGTTCCCGAGCGAGGTCGAGGCGCTGCTCGTCACCCACCCGGCCATCGAGGAGGCCTCGGTGATCGGCGTCGACGACGACGAATTCGGCAAGCGGCTGGCGGCCTTCGTCGTGCTGCGGCCTGCCCAGACCCTCACGGCCGACGAGATCAGGGATTTCGTCAAGGACAACCTCGCCCGCTACAAGGTCCCGCGCGATGTCACCTTCCTGGACGAGCTCCCGCGCAATCCGACCGGCAAGGTCCTCAAGCGCGAGCTCCGGGAGCGCCAAAGTCGTGTCTGATCCGCCGCCTGAGGCGGGCGAAGCTCCCCGCCGCCGGCGGACCCAGGCCGAGCGCCGGGCCACCACCCGGGCGGCCCTGCTCGACGCCGCGCTCGCGCTGCTCGTCGAGGAGGGGTATCCCGGCATGACGACGCGCAAGGTCGCTGAACGCGCAGGCGTCTCGCAGGGGACGCAGATGCACTACTTCCCGACCCGCGAGGCATTCGTGGCCGAGGCGATTCGTCACGTCGCGGCCAGGATCGACGCCGAGCTCCGCGAGCAGGACGCGCTCACGGCTCGGAGCGAAACTCGCCGCCTGGAGGAGGTACTCGACCGCCTGTGGGAGGTCCATTGCGGCCCGGTGTTCCAGGTGGCGATGGAGCTGTGGGTGGCGGCTCGGACCGACCCGCAGGTCCGTACGGCGATGAACGAGGCGATCCACGACGTTACGCGGATGATCGTGCTCGTCGCCGACGACCTGTTCGCGGAGCTGATGAGCCAGCCGCGCGCCTACGAGGTGCTCGAGCTGGCGCTGGCCTCGATACGCGGGCTGGCGCTGCTTCGCTTCACCTTCGGGCCCGACGACGTGCAGCCGCGTTGGGAGCGCACCCGCGCCCACCTGCTCGAGGCATACGGGCGTCTCTAGCGCTCACGCGATCTGTCAAGGTAATTTCAAGCTTCTGGCCTATCGTGATCTCATCACGAGAAAGGTGGAGTTGTGACGAAGTTTCTACGGACGGTCTCGACCCGGCGGCTGCTGGCTCTCATCGTTGCGCTGATCACGGCCATCGCGGCCGGCACGGCAATCGCCATCGCCGCCGCCGGAACCGGCCCGGTACCGCCAAAGCGCCCGCTGGCCAGCGCTATCCACAGCGCGCTCGGCGCCCGCACGGTGCCCGGCATCACGGCGCGGATCACCTTCACGAACCACCTGATCGGCTCCTCGAACATCCAGGGCTCGGATCCGATACTGACCGGCGCCACCGGCCGCCTGTGGCTGTCGACGACGGACCACCGCATGCGTCTGGAGCTCCAGTCGAGCGACGGCGATGCCCAGGTCGTGGTCAACAACCGCTCGTTCTGGGTCTATGACCCCTCGGCCAACACCGTCTACGAGGGCAAGCTCCCGGCCGGTCATCGGCCCGCGACCGCCAAGCGTCACGAAACGCTCCCCTCGATCAGCGAGATCCAGCGCGGGATCAACCGCATCGCCCGCCATATCAACCTGTCGGGCGCCATCCCCAGTGATGTCGCCGGCCATGCTGCCTACACGGTTCGCGTCTCGCCCAAGCACGACGGCGGCCTGCTCGGCTCGACAGAAATGGCCTGGGACGCGGTCCGCGGGATCCCGCTGCGCTTCGCCATCTACGCGCGCGGCGAGAGCTCGCCCGTCCTGGAGCTGAAGGCCACCGACATCTCCTACGGCGCGGTGCCGGCGTCCGACTTCGCGGCCTCCCCGACCGCCGGCGCGAAGGTCGTCACGGTGCAGACTCCGGCCGCTCCAGCGCACAAGCTGATGGGGCACAACGCCAAGCAGCATCGCGTCGTCTCGGGCGCCGCGGCGGTGGCTCGGCGTCTGCCCTTCAAGCTCGACGCGCCGCGCACCCTGGTCGGGCTACAGCGCCGCTCGGTCACCCTGCTCGACTGGAAGGGCAGCCCGGCGGCGTTGATCACCTACGGGCAGAACCTCGGTGGGATCGCCGTGCTCGAGCAGACCTCACAGCCGGGTCAGGCCAGCGCTGCGTCGGGCGATCACCATCGCGGTCTGAGCCTGCCCACGGTGTCGATCAAGGGGACCACGGGCCAGGAGCTCGACACCGCGCTGGGCACGATGGTCCACTTCAGCCGCGCCGGCGTCACCTACACAGTGGTCGGTTCGGTGCCGCCCGTCGCGGCCGATCAGGCCGCGCGGGGGCTATGAGCCCCTGGCCGCACGGTCCGGTTCCGCTCGAAGTTCGGGGCCTCGTCAAGCGCTACGGCGAGCTGACCGCCGTGGCCGGCGTCGACGTCACGGTCAACGCCGGCGACGTCTACGGCTATCTCGGCCCCAACGGTGCCGGCAAGACCACGTCGCTGCGCATGATGCTCGGCCTGATCCAGCCCACGGCGGGGACCGTCAGGCTGTTCGGGCGCGACCCGCTGGCCACGGTCCAGGCCCTCCAAGGCGTGGCCGGCTTCGTCGAGGCGCCGACGTTCTATCCCTACATGAGCGCACGGCGAAACCTCGATCTGCTTGCGGCCTTCGACGGGCACGACGCCAAGCAGCGGATCGCGGCGGCGCTCGATGCGGTTGACCTGGCCGACCGGGCCGGCGACCGCGTGGGGAGCTACTCGCACGGTATGCGCCAGCGCCTGGGCATCGCGGCCGCACTCCTGCGCGACCCCAAGCTCCTCCTGCTTGACGAGCCGGCAACGGGCCTCGACCCGGCCGGCATGCGCGACATGCGCCTGTTGATCCGCCGGCTGGCCGACCAGGGCATCACCGTCGTGCTCTCTAGTCACCTGCTGGCCGAGGTCGAGGAGGTGTGCAACCGGGTGGCCATCGTGCGCAAGGGCAAGATCGTGTACGAGGGCGCGATCGCCGACCTCAAGCGGGGCGCGGGCACGACGTACCGGCTCGAGACCACCGACGACACCCGGGCGCTCGCGGTCTGCAGTGCGCAGCGCGGGATCAGTGAGGCGCGGATCGTGCACGAGCGCATCAGCTTCAACGCCGACGAACAGGCGGTGACCGAGCTCTCGCAGGCGCTGATCGAGGCAGGCGCGCTGATCAAGGCGCTGGCGCCGCAGACGGTGACGCTCGAGGATCTGTTCTTCTCGCTCACCGAAGGCGCCGAGCCGGTCGACGGTGCCGGGGCCGCGACGCCGGCCGAGAAGGTGCAGGCGGCCACATGAACCCCGGTGTCGCCACCGTGTACCGCTGGGAGCTGACCAAGCTCCGCTACCAGAAGCGCACGTACCTCGGACTCGGCGCGGCGGCGATCGTGCCGATCCTGTTCGTCGCTGCCACCCACTTCCGCCGTGGCGGCCCCAACGACGTGCCGTTTGGCGCCTACATCCATCGCAGCGGGCTGGCCATTCCGCTCGTCATCCTGCTGTTCGGGGCCATCTGGATGTTCCCGTTGATCACCGCGTTGGTGGCGGGCGACATCGTCGCGTCGGAGGATCACAACGGGACGCTGAAGACGATCCTCACCCGCTCGCTCGAGCGCAGCCAGATCTTCACGGGCAAGACGCTCGCCGCCGGCACCTACGCCGTGGGCGCGATCCTGATCAGCGGCACGGTGGCCGTGGTGGCCGGCAGCATCGAATCGGGCTTCAACCCGCTGGTCAGCCTGTCGGGCACGGTGGTCTCCGCTCCCAAGGCCCTCGAGCTCGTGTACGTCAGCCTGCTCGTCTACCTGATGCCGATCGCCGCCATCGTCTGCATCGGCCTGCTGCTGTCGACCGTGACCCACAACAGCGCCGCCGCGGTCGTCGGCACGCTGATGTTCTCGCTGTTGATCCAGCTCATTGGGATCCTCCCCGGGCTCGGCGGGCTGCAGCCATACCTGCTCAGCACCCAGTTCAACGCCTGGCAGGGCCTGCTCCGTACCCCGATCGACTGGGCACCGATCGTTCGCGCCGCGTGGGTGTGCGCCCTCTATGGCGTGCCGGCACTGGTGGGCGCCTACCTGGTGTTCCTGCGGCGCGATGTCGCCGGTGGCTGAGCCGGACGTCGGCGATACACACCTGCGCGAGCGAGTCCTCGTCGTCGACGACGATCCGCCTCTGCGCCGGATGCTCGAGCGCACCCTGGCCGCCGAGGGCTTCGAGGTTGCCGTCGCCGCCGACGGTGGCGCGGCACTGGTGGCGGCTGAGCGGGTGGCGCCCGACGTGATCGTGCTCGACGTGGCGATGCCGGGGCTCGACGGACTCGCCGTCTGTCGCCGGCTGCGTGCCAAGGGTCTGCCCACGCCGATCTTGATGCTGACCGCTCGCGACGCCGTGCCCGACCGCGTGGCCGGCCTCGAGGCCGGCGCCGACGACTACCTCATCAAGCCGTTCGCCGTGCAGGAGCTCGTGGCTCGCATCCGCGCGCTGACGCGCCGGCATTCCGACCCCCAGCCGCGCGTGTCCTACGCCGACCTGATCCTCGATCTCGAGGACCGGACGGCGCGCCGCTCCGGCCGAGCGATCGAGCTCACCGGCCGCGAAGTCGCGCTGCTCGAACTGCTGCTGCGCGACCCCGGCCGTACGATCACCCGTGAGCGGGCACTCGACGAGATCTGGGGCGGCGCCGCCGAGCCCAATGTGGTCGACCGCTACGTCACCCGCCTGCGGCGCAAGCTCGGCTCGCCACCGCTGATCCGGACCGTGCGCGGGGCGGGGTTCACGCTCCGGGCATGAGCTCAGCAGGCGACGAGCAGAGCCTCTGCGCCGTGGCCGAACAGGTCATAACGCGAGGGGCCACGACGCTTGGCCTGGTACATGGCCGAGTCAGCCTGGCCGATCACCGTCTCGGGCGCAAGCGCCGGGTCCGTGACCATCGCGATCCCGATGCTCACCGTGATCGTGACCTCGCGGTCCTCGAGCCTGAGCGGCGTCGCGGCTGCCCGACCGATGCGCTCGGCGATCAACATCGCCTCGTCCTCATGGGACAGATCCTCGACCAGCACCGTGAATTCGTCGCCGCCGAAGCGGGCGATCGCGTCCATCGGGCGCATCATCGAGCTGAGGCGGGCGGCCAGCCCCGAGAGCAGTCGATCCCCGGCCGCGTGTCCCAGCGTGTCGTTGACGAGCTTGAAGTCGTCTACGTCGAGGAACATCACCGCGACGGAGGCGTTGGTTCGGCGCGAGCGGTCGAGTGCAACCGCGATGCGATCGAGGAACAGAGCGCGGTTGGGCAGGCCGGTGAGCGGATCGTGAAGGGCCTGGCGAACCAGACGCACCTCGCAGCGCTTGCGCTCGATGGCGAAGTGGACCGCGCGCGCGAGTTGGGCCGGATGGAGCTCGGACTCGACCACGTAGTCCTGGGCACCGAGGTTGAGGGCGGCGACGGCCATCGCGTCGTCGCGCTGCCCCGCGAGCACGACGACCGCGATCTCGGGAGCCACGCGGCGGATCCGGCCGATGGCCATGAGCGGGCCACCGTCGTGGCGGCAGGAATCGAGCAACACGCACCGGATGGTGCGGTCGCGCAGCGCTAGCTCAGCGTGGTGCAGGCGCCGGGCGTGGGTGACGGTGACCCCGTCGCGCGGCCCCGCGTGGAGGGCTCGTTCGATCCCCGCGGCCGCCCGGGCGTCATCCTCAACGAGAAGCACGCCGACCTGTTCTGCCCCCGGTTGCGAGCCCATGTTGTCTATATCGGCACAAACCTCCCTTTACTTGATGAAACCTACTCATCTCGACGAGCGGTCGCCGGCCGTATGGTGGTGATCTGAAGGCCGTGCGCGGCCTACCGCGGACCCTCCGTGGCCGGCTGGCCCTCGTCGCGGCCGGCTCGATTCTGGCCGCGATGGCACTGTTCGCCACCGTCACCGTCGTCGTCGTCGGCCACGAGCTCCGCAGCTCGCTCGACCAGGCGTTGCGGACCCGGGCCCAGCAGGTGGCCCAGCTCGCCGTGTCAGCGCCCGCCGTCCTCACGAGCCCGGGCGCGCTCGAGACGCCCGTATCGGGCCGCCAGATCGCCGTCGAGGTGATCGACTCCCACGGACGGATCATCGCCCGCTCGCTGACCCTCGGCGCCCAGCTCCTTCCCGAGGATCAGGTCGCGCACGCCGCGCTCGCCCGTGGAACCGCAGCCTACGAGGACATCCGGATCGGCGGTCGCTCGTTCCGGCTGTATGCCGCCCCAATCGCGGATGCCGGGGGTCCGGCCGCCGGTGGCGCGGTCCTCGTGGCCTCCGACACCACCGACATCGCCGACACCGTGGCCCATCTTGGGCTCGTCCTCGGGGTGATCGGCGCGGGCGTGGCCCTCCTGGCCGCCATCGTCGCGGCGGCGCTCACGCGGCGGAGCCTGCGCCCGTTGGGCAAGCTGGCCGCGGCGGCGGGGGAGATCGAGCGGACCGCCGATCCATCGCGGCGACTGCCCGAGCCCGCGAGCACCGACGAGGTATCGCAGCTCACCGGCGTGCTCAACCGGATGCTGTCGGCGCTCGAGACCGCGCGCGCCGGCGAGCGCCGATTCCTGGCCGACGCGTCGCATGAGCTGCGCACGCCCGTGACCACGCTGCTGGGCAACGTCGAGTACGCCGCCCGCCACGGTGTCGACGACGAGTTGCTGGCCGAGCTGCGCGCGAGCGTCGCCCGCCTGGCGCGCCTCGTCGACGACCTGCTGGTGCTGGAGCGCGCCGATGACGCCGAGGCCGAGCTCGAGCCGCTGGCTCTCGACGAGCTGGTCAAGGGCGTCGTCGAGGCCCAGCAGGATTCGCAGCATCGGGTCCAGCTGAGCCACGCCGACGCCGCACGCGTCCGCGCCGACCCCGAGGCCCTGCGTCGCGCGCTGGCCAACCTGATCGAGAACGGGCTCGTCCACGGACCGCCCGGAGGTCACGTAACGGTCGCGCTGCGCGTCGACGACGACCACGCCCGGATAACCGTCCGTGACGAGGGAAGGGGTCCTGACCCCGCCGATCTGGACCATCTGTTCGAGCGGTTCTGGCGCGGCGGCGACGCGGGTCACCGGCCGGGGTCGGGACTGGGTCTGTCGATCGTGGCCGCGATCGTCGATCGCCACGGCGGCGAGATCAGCGTCGACGGACCCACCTTCACGGTCGCGCTCGCCCTCGTCCCATAACCCGTGCTGTGGGCAAATTCTCATGCTGCTCTTACTGAAAACTGATGGTCTTAGCCAACCCTCGGAAGCATGATCGCCGCAGAACGTCGCGTGTCACCCCGTCGCACCAAATCAATGGCCCAGCTCGAGCGCGACGCCGCGCTGCACCGGGTGAGCCGGCTGCGGCGGTGGGCGATCGGCGGTGCGGCCGCGCTGACCGCCGGCTTCGCCGCCTTCGTCTGGGCCATCGCGCCCGGCCACTCGCTGGGGGCGGCACGATCGACCGGCGGCCACACGGTCTCGGACGCCTCACACGGGCATCGGGGCACACAGCTGCCGCCGCTGGCCAGCCCCAGCCAGCTCGGCCTCCAGGGACCATCGAGCGGCCCGCAGTCCGCGCCCGCCCCGACCCAGCAGGCGCCGCCCGCCCCGACCCAGCAGGCCACGCCACCTCCGGCGCAGAGCGGCGCCACCTCCGGCGGCTCGTAGGCGGGCTGGCAGCCGTGGGCGAGCGTGAGTCAAGCGTCAGCTTCCCGGCGCTCGGTAGCGTCGCCGTGGTGGCGGTGAGCGATGGCGTCGCCCTCGCTCGGGCCCAGATGGCGGTGCAACGGACGATCGACGAGTTCGACATTGCCTGCTCGCGCTTTCGCGAGGACTCCGAGCTGTGCGCGCTCAACCGCGCCGCCGGGTCGGAGACCCGCGTCGGTCCCGTGCTCATGCAGGCGACGCTGGCGGCGCTGCGAGCGGCGCAGCTGACGGACGGGGATGTCGATCCGACGGTGGGTCGAGCGCTGATCGCTCTGGGCTACGACCGCGACTTCGAAGCTTTGAAATCCACCGATCGCGAGCGCCCGATCTCGATCGTGCCGGCACCGGGATGGCAAGCGGTTCGGGTCGATGAGGCGGCGGGCACGATCCGGGTTCCCCGAGGGGTCAGCCTCGACCTGGGCGCGACCGCCAAGGCGCTGGCCGCCGACCGCGCCGCGGCGAGGGCCCACGCCGCCGCCGGCTCCGGAGTGCTCGTCGCTCTCGGGGGCGACATCGCCCTCGCCGGTCCCGTGCCGGCCGGCGGCTGGCGCGTCCGGGTCACCGATGATCACCGCGCCGGAGTAGAGGCGCCCGGACAGTGGATCGTCCTGCGCTCGGGCGGTCTGGCCACATCCTCGATCACGGCCCGCCGCTGGCAGGCGGGCGCGCGCTCATTGCACCATCTGGTCAATCCCGCCACCGGTGCTCCGGCCGAGGTCGTGTGGCGAACCGCGAGCGTTGTCGCCGTCACCTGCCTGGACGCCAACATCGCCAGCACGGCGGCGATCATCCGCGGCCGGCAGGCGCCCGATTGGCTCGAATCCCTGGGCCTGCCGAGCAGACTCGTCTCTTCCTCCGGTACGGTTCACCATCTCGCCGGCTGGCCGGCCGAGGGCGATGACCTCGCGGGCGCCGAGTTTCACGCGGTGGCATGAGCGTGCTCCTCGCCGCTGCCGGCCCCAGCGCCTACTGGTACCTCGCGCGCGGCACCGGCGCGGTGGCGCTGGTCCTGCTCACCGCGAGTGTGGTGTTGGGGATCCTCGGCTCGCTGCGCTACGCCGCCCCGCGCTGGCCGCGCTTCGCCATCGATTCACTGCACCGCGACGTCTCGCTGCTGGTGCTGGCCCTGCTCGTGCTGCACATCATCACCAGCGTCCTCGATGGTTTCGCGCCGATCAAGCTGACCGACGCGGTCATCCCGTTCGTCTCGGCCTATCGGCCGCTGTGGATGGGTCTGGGCGCGCTGTCCTTCGATCTGTTGCTGGCGTTGGTCGTGACCAGCCTGCTCCGCCGCCGCCTCGGCTACCGCTCGTGGCGGGCGATCCATTGGCTGGCCTACGCCAGCTGGCCGATCGCCGTCTTCCACGGCCTTGGCACGGGCAGCGACACGAAGCTGTGGTGGATGCTGGCCCTGACCGCGGCATGCATGGCGGCCGTGGTCGCCGCCGTACTGGTGCGGATCGCCCGGTCCGATCCCGACTCGGAATCGCTGCGCACTCCGGTCGTGCTGCTCAGCATCGCCACCCCGCTGGCCATTGTCTTCTTCACCGTTCTCGGCCCGCTCCAGCCCCACTGGGCGCGGCGGGCCGGAACGCCGGCCAGTCTCCTCGGGCATAGCCTCAGCAGCGCCGTTGCGCCCGCCACGACTGCCGTCTGCCACGTTGCACGCGCCGTTCTCGGCTCAGCTCCGCGGTCACCTCACCCAGCGCGAGCTGTCGAGCGGAGCGATCATCGATCTCGCCTTGCGGCTGAGCGGGGGCGCGCGGGGACGTCTGCGCGTACGTCTGGCCGGCGCCCCGATGGGGGGCGGCGGGCTGTCGCTGGCCGGCAGTCAGGTCGACCTGCTCGCCCGGGGATTGCCGTCGGTCATGGCGGGGACGGTCGAGTCGCTCGAGGGCCAGCACTTCGTGGCCCGCGTCGCGGCAAGTGACGGCTCAACGCTCCAGCTCCACGCTGACCTCGACATCAACAACGGCAACGATTCGGTCACCGGCACGTTGCGCGCGACCCGGGGTCGTGGCTGATGAGCGCCGTCGCCCAGGGTCCCGCGGGGCTGCCCCGCCTGCTGTACGGACTCGACGGGAGCGGTGCGGTGGTGACGCTGGCCGACCACGAGCGGCTCCACGGACGGCTGCCCCGCCTGGGAGCGCGCGAGCTGATCGAGGCGGTCGAGCGCAGCGGGCTCCGAGGCCGGGGCGGAGCCGATTTCCCCACGGCGCGGAAGCTCCGGTCGGTCGCCACGGCCCGGCGCGGGACCGCTCTGGTGGTCAACGGCAGCGAGACTGAGCCCGCCAGCGACAAGGACCGCCTGCTCCTCACGCGACTGCCGCATCTCGTGCTCGACGGCGCCGTGCTGGCGGCCCGGGCGATCGGCGCCCGCGAGGTCCTCGTCAAGGTCGGCGAGAGCGCGGTTCGAACCCTGGCTGAGCTCGACGGCGCGATGGCGGAGCGCCCCGATGAGGGCATCGACCTCCACCTCGTCGGCGCTCCCGAGGGCTACGTCTCGGGTGAGGAGAGCGCCGTCATCCACTACCTCAACGGCGGCGATCCACTGCCCACGTTCGTCCCGCCGCGCCCGTTCGAGCGCGGCTACCGCGGCCGCCCGACGCTGGTCCAGAACCCCGAGACGCTGGCCCAGATCGCGCTGGTGGCCCGTTACGGCCATCGCTGGTACCGCGAACTCGGCACCGACACGGACCCAGGCTCTGCCCTGGTCACGATCTCGGGCGCGGTGGCCGAGCCCGGGGTCTACGAGCTCGCCTTCGGCACGCCGATGGCCGATCTGCTCGCTGCCGCCGGCGGCGCCACCGAGCCCCTTCAGGCCCTGCTCGTCGGCGGGTACTTCGGCACGTGGGTCGAGTCCTCGCGCGCGTCAGTTCTCCGGCTGGCCCGTGAGGACCTGCGATCGGTCGGTTGCTCACTCGGCTCGGGCGTGCTCATCGCTCTCGGCGAGAGCGCGTGCGGACTGCACGAAAGCGCGCGGGTGATCAACTACCTGGCCGATCAGTCGGCCGGCCAGTGCGGTCCGTGCGTGTACGGCCTCCGGGCCATCGCCGACGCCGTGTCGTCGCTGGCCGACGGCGTCGCGCACCAGCGCGAGCTCGACCGGGTGCTGCGGTGGACGACCGAGATCCGTGGGCGGGGGGCGTGCCATCACCCCGACGGTGCGGCCCGGTTCGTCGAGAGCACCCTGAACGTGTTCGGCGCCGAGATCGACTGGCATCAGCGGTCGCGGTGCGAGGCGCGGCCGGCGGGGCTGCCGGTGCCGGCTGGAACGACCAGGGTCGCCGCCGCCAAGGCGAGGAGACGTGGTCGATGAGCGCCCGGCTGCGAGTCAACCCGATCATGTGCGAAGCCCACGGACTGTGCGCCGAACTGCTGCCCGAGCTCATCCGCCTCGACGACTGGGGATACCCGCTCATCGACGAACCAGAGGTACCCCCCGAGCTGCTCGGTCTGGCCCGCAGGGCGGCCGATGCCTGCCCGACCCTCGCGCTCCTGCTGGACGAGGCGGACTAGGGGTGGCGATGGTGGTGGCGGTGGTGGCGCCGCAGCGAGCTCGCTAGCGGAGGCACGTGCATGGCGGCCCAGCAGCTCGCACCGGTGTGGCAGCTCTTGATCGCCAGCAGGTCGAGGTGGAGCTGGTACATGACGGCCGGTGCAGTGAAGGGGGCAAGGTTGTGGAGCTCGAAGGGATCGCGCCGGAGGTTGTAGAGCTCGTGCTCGCCGTCGGCGTACTCGACGTAGAGATAGCTGTGGGTGCGCAGCGCCTCGTACGTCGTCGGGTCGCCGCTGGAGGACTGCTGGAAGTCTGGGTCGAGCACCGAGGCCTTCGGCCCGTGATGCTCGATCAGCACCGCGTTGCGCCAGTCAGATGGCTGCCGGCCGCGCAGCAGGGGCAGCAGGCTGTGCCCGTCGCCCGGCATGGTCGTGCCGGCGATCTGCGAGAAGGTCTTGGCCAGGTCGATGTTCTCGGCCATGTCGCGTGTGCGGGCGTCGGCGGGCACGCCCGGGCCGACGACGACCAGAGGTACGCGAATATCGGTGTCGAACGCCGTCAGCTTGCCCGGCATCAGCCGGTACTCGCCCGTGTGCAAGCCGTTGTCGGAGCTGAACACGAGGTAGGTGTTGCGGCTGACGCCGTCGAGCGCCAGCGTGTGCTCGATCGCCCCGATCATCCGGTCGACCGCCTGGACGGACTGCGCCCGCCGCCGGAACACATAGTTGATGCGGGCGATCTGTCCCGCGGTCAGCCGCGGATGGTGGGCCAGCCAGCGCGGGGGGTGTGTGGGCATACGGTTGAAGCTCGGCGGCTCGGGCGCCGTGAGGCCGGGGAAGTCGTGGAGGTCCTGGGCGGCGGGCGTGTAGGGCCGGTGCGGAGCGAAGGTGGCCAGCTCGAGGAAGAACGGGGAGCCGGCCGAGACCGACTGGTTGATGAAGTTGACCCCGTTGCGCTCAAGGACGCCGGTCAGGTAGTCCGAGCGCTGGTGTCCGTAGTACTGGAGCGCGCCGTCGTGGTTGAGCAGGTAGTTGTATTCGGGGTATCCGTAACCCGCGACGTCCCACTGGCTCCAGTCCGGCGGCACGTAGCTCGGCGGCACGGCCTTGGCGCCGGAGCCGTCGCTGGCCGTCCCCCGCGCCTCGAGATAGCCGTTTAGGTACTTGCCCATCATCGCCGTGCGGTATCCGGCGCGCGCGATCGAGGTGGCGAACGTCTGGTACTGCTCCCCGCGCTTGAAGAACTCGCTGAACCCGCCCTCGGGCCCGACATTGCCGAACACGTGCGTGTCGTGGGGGAAGTTGCCGGTGAAGATCGACGCCCGCGAGGGGCAGCACAGCGAATCGGACACGAAGTAGTCCGAGAACCGCAGCCCCCGCCGCTCCATCTGCTGCACATGGGGCATGAAGCGCAGAAGGTCCATCGACAGGTCGTCGGTGAGGACGAAGACGATGTTCGGCCGCGTGTTGCGTGGGTGATGTCGGTGAACGACGGTGATCGGCGGCAGCGGGTGGGACGGCCTCGAGATGTGCGACGGGTTGACCGCGGCCGACTTCGGCGCGTCCTTCTGGGAGGCGTTGGCGAGCCCGGCGGCGAGGCTGGCGATCGCGAGCAGCACGACCGCGACACGGAAATTGCGCCGGCCCCATAGGCCCCCGGGCGCGCGCGTGTGACTTGGGGCCCGGGAGTGATCGCCGGGCCAGCGGGGATCTGTCGGCACTTACCGGTCCTTGATCCTTCGCGGCGGACCCGACTTGCTCGGCGGGAGCGTGCGGATCACGAGACTGCGGGAGCTCGGCGGCGCCTGGGGTAACCGCACCCTGTGCACAGGGGGCAGCGTGGTCGTGGATCGTGGTTCGGTCACGTCAAGCGTCGGCATCGCAGGTGAGCATCGAATACTTCGATGAAGCGAAGGTTAAGTACCCCCAGACCCAGTCAGTATGGCGTCAACCAGCTCAATAAGCGCCTTCTCATCGTCGGCTGTTGGCACATCGCCAGTTACCATCGGCCGGACACCGATTCCGGAGAGAGCCATGACCATCCAGACGTTGACCGACGAGCAGAGGGCGTTCGTCGAGGCGATCCGCGATTTCGCCCAGCGCGAGTGCGGCACCCGCGAGCAGCGCGACGCGCTGACCGACGGCGGGCGCGAGCCCCACAACCAACAGGTGTACGAGCGCCTCGGCGATCTCGGCTGGCTCGGCGTGGCGATCCCCGAGGCGTACGGCGGCGCCGGCGGTGGCGCGGTCGACATGTGCCTGCTGTTCGACGAGACGACGCGGGGGCTGATCCCGATCGCCTTCCACGGCGTCAGCATGATCACCGTCGGAGCGGTCGAGCGGTTCGGGGGCGAGGACCTCAAGCATGAGATCCTCGGTGGCGTGACCCGTGGACGGGTCGAGGCGATCGCCATGTCCGAGCCCGAGGCCGGCTCGGACGTCGGCAATCTCCAGTGCCGGGCCGAGCGTGTCAACGGTGGCTACGTGATCAACGGTCAGAAGACCTGGATCACCGGTGCCCACGCCGCCGACCACATCCTCCTCGTCTGCCGGACCACGCGTACGGACAACAAGCACGAGGGGCTGACCATGCTTTCGGTCCCGAGCGATAGCGACGGACTCGATATCCGGGGCATCGAGACGATGGGCGGCCGCGAGGTCAACGATGTCTTCTTCACCGACTGCGAGGTGCCCGCCGAGCGCCTGATCGGCCGCCAGGACGAGGCGTGGATGCAGCTGATGACCGGGCTCAACAACGAGCGGCTGATCATCGCCGCCCAGTCGCTCGGGATGGCCCAGCGCGCCTTCGACGACGTGCTCGCCTACGTCAAGGAGCGCAAGCAGTTCGGGCGCCCGATCGGCAGCTTCCAGGCGCTCAAGCACCGGATCGCCGACCTCGCCACCGATCTCGAGGCGACCCGGCTGCTCGTCTACGACTGCGCCGCCCGCGTCGACGCCAACCCGGGGGCGCTGTTCCCCCGCGAGGCCTCAATGGCCAAGCTCAAGGCCACCGAGATGGCCAAGCGCACCACGCTCGAGGCGATGCAGATGATGGGCGGCTACGGCTACGCGGTCGAGTACGACATGGAGCGCCAGGTCCGCACCGCCGTGGTGACGACGATCTACGGCGGGACGAGCGAGATCCAGCGCGACATCATCGGCAAGACGCTGGGTCTCTAGACGGCCGTCTCGATCAGCCGCTCGAGCTCGGCGGCGACCCGCTCCAGCGGCTGCACCGAGCGCGTGGCCCGCGCGAGCACGACCGCGCCCTCGATGGCGGCGATCGACGTCGTGGCCAGCGACCGCGCGCGGTCGGGGTCCCGAACGTGGCGCGCGAACGCGGTCGCGAGGAGCTGCTCCCAGCGCTCGAATGCCGCCGCGGCGGCGTCGCGGGCCCGCGGAGAGCGATCTCCCTCGAGCGTGGCCGCGACGACCGGGCAGCCGTCGGCGAACTCGCTGGCGCGCAGGATCTCGATCCAGCCCGAGCTGAAGGCGTGGATCGCCGCCAGCGGGTCGTCGTCATCGAGCGCCGCGGCCAGGCCGGAGGCGGTGAAGTCGCCGGCATACCGCGTCGCCTCCTCGATCAGCTGCGCCTTGCCGCCGGGGAAGTGGTGGTAGATCGAGCCGCGGGGCGCACTCGAATGGGCCACCACCTCGGAGAAAGAGGTCGCGTCGACGCCGCGCTTGCGCATCAGGATCGCCGCGCTGCGGATCATCCGCTCGCGCGGGGTGGCGTCCACGGTCTGGCCGGTTGTCGACGAGGACTTGACTATGACGCACATCATAGTAGTTTTATGACGCCCGTCATAGCGACAACTCCAGGAGCGCCACGATGCCGATCATCGACCTCACCTATCCGGCCGGAACATTCACCCCCGACGAGCGAACGGCGCTGGTCGACGAGCTCACGACGGTGCTGCTGCGCGCCGAGCGCGCCCCCGACACCGAGTTCTTCCGCAACATCACGTGGGCCTTCGTCCACGAACCGGCCGAGGTGCTGGCCGCTGGCCGCCCCGTCGCCGAGCCCAACTTCCGCGTCGGCGTCACCGTGCCCACCGGCGCCCTGTCCGAGCGCCGCAAGGAGGAGCTCGTAGCCGAGGCAACGCGGGTCGTTCTCAGCGCCGCCGGGCTGTCCGAGTCCGACAGCCTGCGCGTGTGGGTCCTGATCAGCGAGGTCCCCGAGGGCAATTGGGGCGCCGGGGGAAACGTGATCCACTTTGAGCAGCTGCGTCAGTATGCGGCCCAGGAGCGCGAGCGGCCTGGAGCGGCGGTCGTCAGCTAAACCTTCAGCGTTCAGTCCGGGTCTGGTCCCGGTGGCGGGTGACGCCGGGAACGGCTGGCTGGGGAGGGGGGTGGTGGGACCTGCTCGTGGGACCTGCTCCTGCGGGCTGTCCGACAGCGACAACGTTACATAGCGGCCGTGGGCGGCCGGCGCCAGGTGACGTTGTCGCGCTCTGAGAGCGGTTTCGTTACTGAGCGGCGTTGGTCCGGGGCGCTCTGTGACGTTGTCGCGGTTTCGCAGCCCGGGTGCGCGAGCTGATCGAGTTCCACGGCGCCATCACCGAGGGTCGGCCGGCGCGGACCGACGGCATCGACGGCCTGCACGACGTCGCCCTGTGTCACGCCCTCGCGCGTGCCCATCTCAGTGGTGAGCAGATCGCCAGGCCGAGCGATCCGGCCGGTGGCGAGGTGCAGGGATGAGCGACAACGGTGCGATCGTCGCCGGCTCCGAGGCGCGCCTGAGCGTCCATGCTGGCGCGGGTCGCCGTGGACCACTAGGGTCCCGAACTGAGTAGCCATGCACGGGATCGAAGCGGCTGTCGTCCTTCATGGGCCTGGCGATCTGCGGCTCGAGCCGCGGCGCGTACCCGAACCCACGGGACACGAGGTCCTGATCCGGGTCAGCGCCGTGGGTATCTGCGGCTCCGACGTCCACTACTTCGAGGACGGCTTCCTGGGCCACAACATCGTGCGCGCGCCCCACATCCTCGGCCACGAGGTGTGCGGACAGGTGGTGGAGTGCGGCGAGAGCGCGACGCGCCACCGCATCGGGACGCGCGTCGTCGTCGAGCCCGGGGTGTCGTGTGGCACGTGCGTGGAGTGCGGGAGTGGGCGCTACAACCTGTGCGGCGACGTCCGCTTCCTCGGTGCACCGCCCGTCGACGGAGCGCTCCGTCGTCACGTGGCAGTGCACGAGGAGCTCGCCTTCGCCGTGCCCGATGCGGTCAGCGACGAGGCGGGCACGCTGATCGAGCCGCTCGCGGTTGGACTGTGGGCGTGCCGGCGGGGCGCCATGAGGCGAGGCGACCGCGTGCTCATCGTCGGTGCCGGGCCGATCGGCCTGCTCACCGCCGCCGCCGCACGGTGGCTCGGGGCGGGCGAGCTCTTTGTCGTCGACCCCAACGAGCGCCGGCTCGGCCTCGCCCGCCGCTTCGGCCTCGAGGACGCTTGGACGCCGGACGAGCTCGCCCGCCGCGCCGAGGCGCTCCGCGCCGACGTGCTGATCGACTGTTCGGGCTCCCTCGCCGCGCTCAACCCCGCGCTCGCCGCCGTCCGCCCGGCCGGGACCGTCGTCGTGGTTGGCATGGCGCGAGAGGGCTCGGTGGCGCTCGATCTCGACCACCTGCAGCGCCGCGAGCTGACCGTCGTCGGCTCGTTTCGCTACGCGGGCTGCTTTCCCGACGCGATTGAGCTCGCGGCGAGCGGCCAGATCCCGCTCGAGGCGATCATCACCTCGCGCTTCCCGCTCCAGGAGACCGCGCTCGCGCTCACCGCCGCGCGGCGCGACCCCCGGGAGCTCAAGTCATTGGTCTTGCTCGGCTGATCAGTCGCGCTTGCCGCGCCCGTACATCAACTTGAAGATGCGCACGAGCGCCTTCGAGGTGCCGGCCTTGTACGGGAACATGTAGATGTCCTTCTTGGGCGCGAAGCGCGTGAGGAGGATCGTCTGGCGCTTGGTGTACTTGCGGATCCCCTCGGCACCGTGGCGCACGCCGAGGCCCGAGGTCTTCCACCCGCCCATCGGCGCCTCGAGCGCGATGTAGTTGGCCGAGGTGTCGTTGACCACCACGGCGCCGGCCTGAATCCGCCGCGCCACCGCCTCGCCCTTGACGATGTCCTTCGTGTACACCGAGGCCTGAAGCCCGTAGGGCGTGTCGTTGGCTAGGCGGATCGCCTCCTCGGCGTCGGCGACCTTCATGATCGGCAGCGTGGGCCCGAACGTCTCCTCGCGCATGCACTCCATGTCGTGGGTGACGTCGGTCAGCACGGTCGGCTCATAGAACGTGCCGGGGCCGGTGCCGCGGTGCCCGCCGGCGAGCACCTTCGCGCCCTTGGACACGGCGTCCCTGACGTGCTCGTCGACGATGTCGATCTGGGGGGGATTGATGAACGAGCCGACGTCGACGCTGCCGAAGTCGCCGGGGATGCCCTGGCGCAGGTCGCGGGCCTTGTCGGCCACGAGCGAGGTGAAGCGATCGTAGATCGGCGCTTCGACGTACACCCGCTCGATCGAGATGCACGTCTGCCCGCCGTTCTGCATCGACCAGAACACGGCGGCGTTGGCCGCGCGCTCCACGTCGGCATCGGCGAGGACGATCATCGGGTCCTTGCCGCCGAGCTCGAGCGACACCGGGGTCAGGGTCTTGGCCGCGCGCTCCATCACCGACTTGCCCGTCTCGGTCGAGCCGGTGAACATGACCGAATCGACCTCGTCGATCAGCGTGCTGCCGAGAGCGCCACGGCCGACGGCGACCTGGAAGACGTCGTCGGGCATCCCGCAGGCCTGGAAGCCCTCCTCGATCAGCAGCGAGGTGAGCGGGGTGACGCTCGAGGGCTTGACGATCACCGCGTTGCCCGCGGCCAGCGCCGGGATGGCATCGCCAATCGTGTTCGTGAACGGGTAGTTCCAGGGGCCGATCACACCGACCAGCCCGACCGGCTCGTAGCGCACGATCACCTTGCGCCCGACCAGGAACGGGTTGGCCGTCTTGACCTTCTCGTCGGCCAGGTACTTGCGGGCGTTCTTGGCCCAGAAGCCGAACGCGTTGGCGGCGTACCCGAGCTCGGCCAGGGCGGCATCCTCGCGGGTCTTGCCGGTCTCCGAGACCAGCGTGTCGAGGAAGCGGTCGGCGTTGTCGAGGACCCACTTCTGCATCCGCCGCAGGATCCGGCCGCGGCCGTCGAAGCCGAGGGCCGCCCAGGCCTGCTGGGCGCCGCGGGCGCGCACAGCCATCTCGGCCAGCTGCTCGGGCGAGCATGCCGGCAGCGTGGCGATGACCTCGCCCGTGGCCGGATTCTCGACGACGATCGAGTCCGCACTCCCGGGGGTTCCGTTTGTCTTCTGCTCCGTTGTTGTCGCCATGGCTACGCGGCCTTTCTGTAGATGCTGACGACGGCGGCGCCGCCCAGACCGATGTTGTGCTGCAACGCGACTCTAACGCCGTCGACCTGCCGGTTGTCGGCTTGGCCGCGCAGCTGCCACGTCAACTCCGAGCACTGGGCCAGACCAGTTGCCCCGAGCGGGTGGCCCTTGGAGATGAGTCCGCCGCTCGGATTGACCACCGGCCCGTCGCCACCGTAGGTGGTCGCCTGGCGCTCGACGAGCTTGTGGCCCTCGCCCTCGGCGGCGAGCCCGAGCGCCTCATAGGTGATCAGCTCGTTGGCGCTGAAGCAGTCGTGGAGCTCGATGACCTGCACGTCCTCGGGGCCGACGCCGGCCTCCTCGTAGGCGCGGCGGGCCGCCTCCTTGCTCATGTCGTAGCCGACGATGCTGATGCAGTCGGCGGTCTCGTCGAAGCTCGAGCTCAGGTCGGTGACCATCGCCTGGCCGGCGATCTCGATGGCCTGGGCCCACAGGTCGTGCTCGTCGACGAAGCGCTCGGAGACGACGATCGCCGCCGCCGCCCCGTCCGACGTCGGCGAGCACTGCAGCTTGGTCAGCGGCTCGTGGATCATCGGAGCGTCCTTGATCTCCTGGAGCGTGTACTCGGTCTGGAACTGGGCGTACGGGTTGTTGGTCGAGTGCTTGTGGTTCTTCCACCCGATCCATGCGTAGTGCTCGGGCTTGGAGCCGTACTTCTCCATGTGGTCGCGCCCGGCGTTCCCGAACATCTGCGGCGCGAACGGCGACGACTCAGGATCGCGAATCTCGAACATGCGCGTCATGTGCTTGTCCAGCGCCGGGGTACGGTCGGTGTACTTCACGCCCAGCGAACCGCGCTCCATCTTCTCGAAGCCGATGGCCAGCGCGCAGTCGATCAGCCCGCCCTTGACCGCCTGGCGCGCGAGCATCAGCGCGCTCGAGCCGGTCGAGCAGTTGTTGTTGACGTTGAGCACCGGGATCCCGGTCAGGCCGAGCTCGTAGACGGCGCGCTGCCCGTAGCTCGAGTCGCCGTACACGTATCCGGCGTAGGCCTGCTCGATCGCGTCGTAGGGAATACCGGCGTCCGCGAGCGCCTTTGCCCCCGCCTCCTTGGCCCAGTCGGGGTAGTCGCCCTCCTTGGTGCCCGGCTTGTCGAACTTGGTCATTCCGACGCCGACCACGTAGGTCTTGTTGCTCATTTCGTACTCCTGTTGGTGTTCTGATGGGTGGTCCGCTGGACGGCTCCGAGCACGTCGCGGACGATGCTGAAAAAACCTTGTACGAGCAGCGTCTGGGTCTGCTCGCGGGTGAGTCGCCGGCGCTCCAGCCACTCGACGCTGGCCGCTTCGGCGAAGCCGGCGTAGGCGCGAACGGCGGCGTGGAGTTCCGGTGGCGCGTGGGCTGCCTCGTAGGTCTGCAGCGCTTCGATCAGCCGGTCGGACGCCTGCTCGCGGGCCCGGTCGAGGATCTGCTCGACCTCGGGGTCGTGCCCGAGACCGCGGGCGCCGATCGCCGCCAGCCACGTGCCGCGATTGCGCTCGACCATCGTGAGCCAGCGGTCGACGCTCTCCTCGATGACCGTCTCGATTCCGTGGCCGGGCGACCGGAGGGGAACCGGATTGCTCGGCATCCGCACGAGCTCGCGGACGACCTCGAGGTAGAGGTCGCGCTTGGTGCCGAAGTAGTGATGCAGGAGTCCCCGGGCCACCCCGGCCTGCTTGGCGATCTCAGAGGTGCTGACGGAGGCGTAGTTGCGCTCGGAGAACAGCTGGCGGGCGCACGAGAGGATCTGCCGCCGCCGCTCGTCATGGTCGAGGCGTTGCCAGCGGGGGGTGGGGGAGGAGGCTGGGGCCATGACGTCGTGGGGGGCTCTCTGGCCATCGAGGCTAGCAGAAATTGGCACTGTGCCAATAAGGGCAAGCGGCGTCTTTGGCACGCCTCGCTCGCGTGCGCGGCGCCCACGGCATCCGGCTAGCGACCCCCTACATCGTCATGCCGCTGAACTGGCCGCCGGTGATGTTGAGGATCTGGCCGTGGACGAAGTTGGCCCACGGCGAACAGAGGAAGAAGACGCCGCCGGCGGCCTCCTCGGGCGTGCCCGGGCGGCCCAGCGGGATCAGCATCGGGGCCATGCCGCGGAGCTGGTCGGGGATGCCGAGCTGGACGGTCTCGCCGTCGATCTGCATCGTGTTGGACTCCTCCTTGGAGGCGGTCAGGCGCGTTTCGATGTAGCCGAAGGCCACGGCGTTGACGTTGATCTTGAACTGGCCCCACTCCTTGGCCAGCGTCTTGGTCAGCCCGGTGACGGCGGCCTTGCCCGAGGAGTAGTTGGCCTGGCCGGCGTTGCCCATCGTGCCCGAGATCGATGAGACGTTGACGATCTTGCGGAACACCTCACGCCCCTCCTCGCGTTCCTTCTTGGCCGGCTCGCGCATGTGGGGGGCGACGGCGCGGCACATGCGGAAGGGGACGATCGAGTGGATGTCGAGCATGCGCTGGAACCACTCGTCGCTCATCTTGTGGATCGGCGCGTCGAGCGTGTAGCCGGCGTTGTTGACGAGGATGTCGACCTGGCCCCACTCGTCGATGACGCGCTGGACAAGCTGATCGGGGACGCCGGGCTTGGTCAGATCGCCGCCGAAGACGATCGTTTCCCCGGCGATCTCGGAGGCGGTCTGCTCGGCGACGTCTCCGTCGAGGTCGTTGATCAGCACTTTCGCGCCCTGCTCGGAGAGCAGTTCCGCGGTGGCGCGGCCGATGCCGCGCGCGGAGCCGGTGACGATGGCCACCTTGCCGTCGAGGACTGTCATGTGTCGTTGCCTTTCGTTGAATGGGGGAGCGCGCGCATGTTGTCAGTGACCGGCGGGCGACCGCCGCGCGGTGAGGCAGGTTCCATGTACTGTTGGCATTCTGCCAATTACTCGCACCGGCGGTAGCCACATGTTCATTTGACCTACATATGGCGCCAGATGAACATGTGGCACCCCCGGTCCGGGGAGATTCGAGGCGCTGAATGCCCGATAGCCCGCTGAACAGATCCCGCTTTGGCCGCGCCACGCGGATTGGCACCATGGCCGCCGGCGCAGCGGCCCGGCAGCTGGGGACGCGGGCGGCGAACACGGTCCGCTCCGAGGAGGAGGCCGAGGAAGCGCTGGGGCGCCAAGCGCTCCAGACCGCCGACCGCATCGTCAACGTCCTCGGGGGGATGAAGGGCGCCGCGATGAAGGTCGGCCAGACGCTGTCGGTGCTCGACCCCGGGATGGTCCCCGAGGCGTATCGCGACGAGTTCCAGGCCAAGTTGGCCAAGCTGCAGACGATGGCCCCGAGCGTGCCTTTCAAGGACATGCAGCGGGTCATCGAACAGGATCTGGGCGAGCCGTTGAGCGCCGCGTTTGCCGACTTCGATCCCGAGGCGATCGCCGCCGCCTCGATCGGCCAGGTCTACCGGGCCCGGATCCACGACGGCCGCGAGGTTGCCGTCAAGGTCCAGTACCCGGGGATCAACACCGTCGTGGCCGCGGATCTGAAGAACCTCGGCATGGTGCTGCGGCTGGCGGCGCGGTTCGCGCCCGGGCTGGATACCAAGGAGATCGCCGAGGAGATCACCGAGCGGGTCAGCGAGGAGCTCGACTACGAGCTCGAGGCGGCCAACCACCGCGCCCTGGCGCGCGAGTATCGCGGCCACCCGTTCATCGTCGTGCCGGGCGTGATCACCGAGCTATGCCGCGAGCGCGTGATCGTGACCGAGTACATCGAGGGGCGCAGGTTCGCCGACATCCGCCGCGACGATGACGCCGAGCGCTCGCGCTGGAGCGAGATCCTGTTCCGCTTCTATGTCAACGGCCCCTACCGCCACCTGCTGCTCAACGGCGATCCCCACCCGGGCAACTCGCTGTTCATGGCTGACGGGCGCGTGGCGTTCATCGACTTCGGCTTCTTCAAGCGCCAGACACCGGAGGACGTCGACGACCAGCTCGACATCCTCAAGGCCTGCTACGCCCAGGACGCCGAGCGGCTGTTCGAGCTCACCGTCGAACAGGGCATCATCTCCAAGCTCCGGCGCGAGCTCGTCGGGCCGCTGATGGAGAAGTACCGCGCCGCCACCTGGTGGTTCCTCGAGGACCGTCAGGTGCGCCTCACGCCGCAGGACGTCACCAAGATCATGCTCGAGCACGGCGATATGCGCTCGGGCTTCGGGGACCTTCGCCTACCGGCCAACCAGATCGTCACCCTGCGCGCGTTCGGGCTCGTGCTCGGGATTCTGTGCCAGCTCCAGGCGACGAACAACTGGTACCGGATCGGGCGCGAGGTCATCTTCGACGAGGATCCGGTCACCGAGCTGGGGCGGATCGAGGCGGAACATCTAAAGGCCCGTGGGCGACCATCAACTAGAGTGCGGCCCGGCTCATGAACGCGCGCGAATGGCTGGCCGCATACGCCGAGAAGCTCGGCACCGATCCTCCCACCACCGAGGAGTTCAAGGTGCTGCTCGACGTGGCCGGTGCGGCCGCCCACTCCTCCGAGCGTGTGGCCGCGCCCATCGCCTGCTGGCTGGCGGCGAAGGCCGGCGTGGCGCCCGACGAGGCCCTCAGGATCGCCAAAGAACTCGATGGCTGAGCGCGCCCACGACATCGTCCTGTTCGGCGCCACCGGGTTCACCGGCGCGCTGACGGCCGAGTACCTCGCCGCCCACGCCGATCCCGGCACGCGGTGGGCAATCGCCGGCCGCAATCACCAGAAGCTCGAGGAGCTCCGACAGCGGCTGGCCGTGATCAACCCGGAGTGCGCCGAGCTACCGGTGCTGGATGCCGACGTCAAGGACGGACGCTCGATGCAGGCGCTGGCCGAATCGACCAAGGTCGTGATCACCACGGTCGGGCCCTACATCAAGTACGGCGAGGCGCTCGTCGCCGCGTGCGCGCAGGCCGGGACCGACTACGTCGACCTCACCGGCGAGCCCGAGTTCGTCGACCTCATGTGGCTGCGCTATCACGAGACCGCGCGCGCGAGCGGCGCGCGCATCGTGCACTCGTGTGGCTTTGACTCGATCCCCTACGACCTCGGCACGCTGTTCACTGTCTCGCACCTGCCCGAGGGCGTGCCGGTCGACGTCCAGTGCTTCGTCCGCGTCGACGGGACCTTCTCGGGCGGGACCTATCACTCGGCGATCCAGATCCTCAGCCGCCTGCGCGAGGCCTCGCGGGTCGGGCGCGAGCGGCGCGAGCGCGAGATCTCCGCCAACGGCCGGAAGGTCAGAGGCAGGCCGGGCAAGCCCCATCGCGATCGTGTCGACGGGTGGGTGGCGCCGTTCCCGACCATCGACCCACAGACCGTGCTGCGCTCCGCCCGCGCGCTGGACCGCTACGGACCTCACTTCACCTACAGCCACTACCTCGTGCTGGGCAGCCTGCCGGTGCTCGTCGGCGCCACCGCCGGTGCGGGCGCGGTCGTGGCCCTGGCGCAACTGCCGCCGACACGCGAGCTCCTGCTCAAGTTCAAGGACCCCGGCGAAGGGCCGACTCCGCAGCAGCGCGAGAAGGCATGGTTCCGGGTCCGCCTGGTCGGGACCGGCGGCGGGCACCTCGTGACCGCCGAGGTCAAGGGCGGGGATCCCGGCTACAGCGAGACGTCGAAGATGCTGGCCGAGTCCGCCCTGTGCCTGGCCCACGACGACCTACCGGCGCTGGCCGGCCAGCTGACCCCGGCGGTGGCCATGGGCCAGCCGCTGATCGATCGGCTGGTCAAGGCCGGCATCAAGTTCGAGGTGCGAGCATGACCGCCACGCCGGAACAGGCCACCCAGGCCGCCAACGAGGTATTCGGCACCCACCCGGGGTATCGCGCGCTTCACGCCAAGGGCGTGCTGCTCAAGGGGACGTTCACGGCGACGCCCTATGCGTCGCACCTCACCCGGGCGGGTCACATGCAGGGCGAGCCGGTGCCGGTCACCGTCCGCGTCTCCAACGGCGGCGGCGATCCGGACGTGCCCGACTACGCCCCCGACGTCCGGGGACTGGCGATCAAGTTCTACCTCCCCGACGGCTCGCGGACCGACATCGTCGCCCAGAGCGCCCCGCGGTTCCCGGTCCGCACGCCGGAGGCGTTCGTCGAGCTGCTGGTGGCGCAGAAACCGGGGCCGGCGATGGCGTGGAAGGTTCCGGCCTTCCTCGCCCGCCACCCCGAGGCGATCCCCAAGCTGCTGGCCAACGTGCCTGCGCTGCGGCCGGTGGCCAGCTACGCGACCTGCCGCTACTACGCGATCCACGCCTACCGCTTCGTCGCCGCCGAGGCAGCGAACGCTACGTCCGCTACACGCTCCAGCCCGAGGCGGGCGACCAGCGCATCAGCCCGCGCGAGGCCAAGCGACGCGGCCGCGACTACCTCCACGACGAGATCATCGAGCGGGTGGAGCGCGCCCCGGTTCGCTTCACGCTCGAGCTCCAGATCGCCGCTCCGGGAGACGACGTCAACGATCCCTCCTCGGCGTGGCCCAAGGAGCGCGAGCGCGTGACCGCCGGGACCCTGGAGCTCACCGGCCTCGACACCGAGCGTGAGACGGGCGGCGACATCCTCGTCTTCGACCCCACTCGCGTCGTCGACGGGATCGAGTGCTCGGACGATCCGGTGCTGAGGTTCCGGCCCAAGGCGTACGGCGATTCGGTCGCGCACCGCAGCGGCAGCTGATGGCGGCTGAGCGCATCAAGTGGACAGCGGCCGACATCCCCGACCAGACGGTCGCGCGGTCGTCGTCACCGGGGCCAACAGCGGTCTGGGCAAGGTGACGGCGCGCGAGCTGGCGCGGGCGGGGGCGAGCGTGGTCATGGCCTGCCGCAATACCGACAAGGGCGAGGAGGCCGCCGGGGAGATCCGCCTGCAGGTACCC
Source organism: uncultured Solirubrobacterales bacterium (assembly GCA_963734775.1). Lineage (GTDB taxonomy): Bacteria > Actinomycetota > Thermoleophilia > Solirubrobacterales > Solirubrobacteraceae > Palsa-465. The sequence continues at coordinate 12,714 of CAVTJE010000017.1, read as the reverse complement.
GAGGCCAGGCTGCAGGTCCGGGCGCTCGATCTGGCCGACCTCGACTCGGTCAAAGAGTTCGCGCAGGCCACCGACGGCAAGCTCGATCTGCTCATCAACAACGCCGGGGTGATGGCCCCGCCGCGCCGGCTGACCAAGGACGGCTTCGAGAGCCAGTTCGCCACCAACCACCTGGGGCACTTCGCGCTCACCGGTCGGCTGCTGCCCAGACTGCTGTCGGCCGACGCGCCGCGTGTCGTCACGCTGTCGAGCGGGGCCCACCGGATCGGCAAGATCCACTTCGACAACCTGAACGGCGAGCGTCACTACCAGAACTGGCTCTGGTACGGGCAGTCGAAGCTGGCCAACCTGATGTTCTGCTTCGAGCTCCAGCGGCGCGCCACCGCGGCAGACGCGGATCTGAAGAGCATGGCCGCGCACCCGGGCTACGCGGCCACCAACCTCCAGTTTGCCGGGCCGGCCACGTGGTACGAGCAGGGCATCATGGCGGTCACCAACCGCGTGATCGGCGCAGAGCGCGGACATGGGCGCGCTGCCGACGCTGTACGCGGCCACCGTGCCCGAGATCCCCGGAGGTTCGTTTGTCGGTCCCGACGAGATGTTCGAGCAGCGCGGTCACCCGCACGTCGTCACGGCGGCCGGCAAGGCCTACGACGAGGACGCCTGGCGGCGGCTCTGGGAGGTCTCCGAGCAACTGACGGGCGTGCAGTTCGCGTTTTGACCGACCTGCGCGCAGACGGGGCCGCCGCGCTCGAGTGGGCGGCCCGCTATCTGGAGCGCGTGTCCGAGCTTCCGGTGCTGGCCCAGGTCCGGCCCGGCGAGATCCGCGCGCGCCTCCCGGCCCGCGCGCCCGAGGAGCCCGAGCCGTTCGCCGAGGTCCTGCGCGACCTGGACGAGGTGCTGCTGCCGGGCGTCACCCACTGGCAGCATCCGCGCTTCTTCGCCTACTTCGCGTCAGCGCCGCCGAGCCGGCGATCCTGGCCGAGCTGCTCGCCGCCACGCTGAACTCGATCGGCTTTCTCTGGCGCACCGCGCCCGCCTCGACCGAGCTCGAGAGCGTGGTGCTCGACTGGGCGGCCGACCTCATCGGCCTGCCGGAGGGCTGGCACGGTCACATCGAGGACACCGCCTCGACGTCGACGCTGACCGCGCTCATCGCGGCGCGGACGGCCACCGGGCGCGAGGTGGTGGTGTGCTCCGAGCAGGCGCACTCGTCGGTCGACAAGGCGGCCCGGATGCTGGGCATGCGGGTGCGCAAGGTCCCGGTGGACGACGACTTCCGGATGCGGACCGATGCGATCGGCGATCTGTCCGATGCCGCCGCGATCGTGGCTACCGTCGGTACGACTGCGTCGACGGCCGTCGATCACGTGGGGGCGATCGCGGACGCGGCGAGCGGCGCCGGAGCCTGGCTGCACGTGGACGCCGCCTACGCGGGCGCGGCGATGGTGTGTCCCGAGTACCGGTGGGCGTTCGAGGGCGTGGACCGGGCCGACTCGGTCGTCGTCAACGCCCACAAGTGGATGCTGACGCCGATGGACTGCTCGCTCCTGTGGACGCGTCGGCCCGAGGACCTTCGGCACGCGTTCAGCCTCGTCCCCGAGTACCTGCGGACGCCCGACGCCGAGGACGCGCTCTGCCTCAGCGAGTACGGCCCGGTGCTCGGGCGCCGCTTCCGCGCGCTGAAGCTGTGGGCGGTGCTGCGCTGCGACGGCCGCAGCGGCCTTCAGGCCCACATCCGCGGCGGAGTCGCGCTGGCCGAGATGTTCGAGCGCTGGGTGGCCGAGGACCCGGACTGGGAGCTGTGCGCGCCGCGGCCCTTCTCGGTCGTGTGCTTTCGCCGTCGAGGGTCGGATGAGAGCAACCGGGAGCTGCTGCGATCGGGTCAACGCCAGCGGCGAGATCTTCATCTCGCACGCCGTGCTGAACGGTCGCTACGTGCTCCGGCTGGCCGTGGGTCAGATGAGCACAACCGAGGATGACGTGGGCCGGGCATGGGAAGTCCTGCGACGCGAGCCGCATCGGAGTGAAGATCGAGCAGGCTGGTCGACGCCGCCGTGCTTCGCGCTCTGCGTCGTGCCGGCGCTCGTTCTCGCCGCGTCCCACGGCGGCCATCGCCTCGCTGCCGGGCCGCCGCCGCTCGCCGATCCCGTTCTACCCACCTCGCCCGAGTTCGTCGGCCAAGCCGGCCACGCCCCATCCTTCGCGGCGTCCCGCGACGCCGCAGAACCCGTTCATGGCCGCCGAACGGACGCTCCGAGATCCACGACGACGGGTGGCAGACCGACGCCTACCGTGGGGGGGCCCGCTCGGACGCTCGCCACGCACGCTCTCGCAATCGGTGGGGCGCGACTGCGGCTCGATCACGTTCGACCGCCGCGGCCGCGTGGTGTCGGTGTGCGTGGGGGTGACCGGCCCCGAGCTGTACATGTTCGACCCCAACACGCTGGCCGAGCTGGCCACGTTCTCGCTGCCGCCGCGTCAGGACGTGCCGACCAACGTGTTCCAGGACTTCACCGGCGGCGGCTACTTCTACCTGGACTCGCACGACCGGGTCGTGACCTCCACGACCACCCGGCACATCTACGTGATCGCCGAGACCGCGGGCAGCCGGGCTTCAAGCTCGTCCACGACTACGACCTCAGCAAGGTGCTCCGCACCAGCGAGAAGATCACCTCGGCCCTGCCCGACCAGCACGGGCTGCTGTGGTTCGTGACCAAGACCGACGGCGTCGTGGGCACGCTCAACCTCGCCACCGGGGCGGTCCACGTGCGTCGGCTGGGGCACGGGTCGACGAACGAGATCGAGAACTCGTTCGCCACCGACGAGCACGGTGGCGTGTACATCGCCACCAACCGCAAGCTCTACCGCTTCAGGGCCGGGCGCGGTGGCGTCGCCGAAGATCGTCTGGCAGGTGCGCTATCCCAACAGCGGCGAGCACAAGCCCGGCCAGGTCGACGACGGCACCGGCACCACCCCGACGGTGATGCCCGGCGGCTACGTCAACATCACCGACAACGCCGACCCGATGGACATCGTCGTGTACCGCACCGCGAGCCACGTCCACGGTCTCACCGGCACGGTGCTGCCGCGTGCCGCTGTTCAGCAAGGGCGCCAGCGACACCGAGAACTCGATCATCGGCGCCGGCCGCTCGATGATCGTCGAGAACAACTACGGCTACACCGGTCCGACGTCGGTCATGGCCGGCAAGCTGACCGCGCCGGGCTTCGCGCGCGTCGATCTCAACCGCGACGGCCACGGCTGCCACCGGGTGTGGACCAATCGCACGGCTCGCGCGCCCAGCGTCGTCTCGAAGCTGTCGCTGGCCAACGGGCTGATCTACACCTACACCAAGGCGCCGGGGACCGTTGACCCGTGGTACTGGACCGCGCTCGACTTCCGCACCGGCACGGTCGTCTACCGGCAGCTGGCCGGCACCGGGTTCCTCGGCTACAACAACAACTACGCCGGCATCGCCCTCGGCCCGAACGGCACCGCGTACCTGGGTGTGATCGGCGGCATCATCGCCATGCGTGACGCCCGCTGAGGCTCAGCAAGCAACAACCCGCGGGCCAGTCCGGCGGAGATACTGGCGTCAGCGCCCGGGCAAGTGGTAGATGTACAGCTTGCCCGTGGTAGTGTCGTCGTCCGCGTTGCCCGTGGGCAGGATCACCCGTCCGCCCACCACAATCGGGCTGTTCCAGTGGCCAGCGGCCACGGGCAGGGAGATCAGCCGCCTCCCGCTCATCGGCTTGAACACGTCGAGCGATCCGTGGATTGGGTCATACACATACAGCAGACCGCCGGCGAGCACCGGGCTCGTTCCGGGAACGTGCGTGCTCCACGCCAGATGCAGACGCGGCTTGCCGCCCCCGCCGAGCGAGTACGCGGCCGTGCCGCCCCACGTGGCCACAAAGACGTACATGCGGCCCCCACCGCTCCAGACCGCGGGTTCGGTGACCATCTGGGCTGGGCCGGGGTCTGGGAGCTCCTGAAGCTCCCCGCCGAGCCGCGGCCCCGCTCCTCCGTGGGTGCCGTCGAGGCGGTCCAGGTTGAGGAGATCGAGTACGTGCCCCTTTCCGCCCTGTACGGCAAGCCTGAAGCCGTGGTACAGCGGCAGCACCGCTGGGGAGGTGCTGCCCAGGTCCAGGTCGTCGGAGTTCAGCGTGGCCTGATCGCTGGGTGTCCAGTTGTGCAGCAGCCGGTGTCCGTCGGAGCTCAGCTCGACCACGCTGTCACCCCAATCGGTCGACCCGTTGAAGGGGGCGTTGCCCGTGGCGACGAGAATCCGCCGCTATCCGGCTCGATCACCGCTCCGGACCTCCCCCAGATCGCGGCGTCGCTGGCATGACACGGGCTTGCCGGGCGGATAAAGGAGTGCCGGTGCGAGCACAGCGCATTCCAGACCGCGGTGACCCGGCCATCGTCTCGGTCGATGAGCACCACGTGCCCTTGGTATGGCGGAACGTCGAAGTACCCGCTCGTGGTCACCGCTACCGATGGTCCGCTGATGTTGAGGGCGGCGGAGAGCTTCTCGCGTTTGGGCTCCAGCGTGACCCGGGCGGGCCAGTGTCCCGAGCGCAGCTCCTCGCCGGTGGCCGCGGCCAGCTTGTGGATCAGGCCGTCCGGGCTTGCCGCGTACACGTAACGGCGGTCGGGATCCGCCACCGGTGACGCGGTCATGATCTGGCCGCTGCGCTCGTAGCTCTTGATGTCCGAGGGCGTGAACTCCCACAGCTTGCGACCGCTGCTGGGGTCGAGCGCGATCGTGCGGCCATAGCTTGTGGTCATCACCACCACGTCGCGAACGTGGCCCCGGACCATGATCGCATGCAGCTGGATGGAGGAGGAGTCGACCGTGCCGTCGAGTTTTACCAGCCGCAATCGGAGCTGGCCGAGGTTGTGTTGCGTGATCCCGGTCTGCGCCGGTCCGACCCCGCTGCGCTGCGCATCGACATCAAACCGCGTCCAGTCTCCGTCCGGGAACGCGGGGGTCGTGGATCTGATGAATCGGCGCTGTTCAGGGAAGTTATGGTGGGTCTGGTCGATGAAGATACGCTGCAGATCAAGAGATGACGCCGATCTGACTGCAGAAGCGGAAATTCGCAAATTCCGCGATCAGGTCGTGAACGGGAATCTCGCCGCCATCGTGCGAGCGCGGGAGCCAATTTTTCTGAAGCATCCGTTATCGGCACTGTTCTTACCCCAGATCTGCAAGCTATTCGATACGCATCTCGTTTACGTGGTTCGGCCGATTGCCGACATCGAGACGACTAGAGTGCGCCGGAACTGGGCTCCCGCATTCGGCGCCAAGGGCGCTGAGCTCATCTATTCGCACATGTTCCAAACCTTCGTGGAACATGCCTTCCCAACCTCAATCGTCCGGTACAATGAATTGCTCGACTATCCTGAGCGATACGCACGCATGCTCCTGGAATTTGCCGGCCTGCCAATCAACGACCCGACAATCAAACGAGCGGCCGAATTCATAAACAGCCGGAGCTCAGGGACTTCAAGTCACGGCGCGATCGGGATCGGCCGACAATAGGCCAATAGACAGTCGGAAAGTGGTGGAGACGCATCATGGGCAATGGGCAGACTTCGTCCGGTCGCGATCTCAGCATGGTGGTCCCGCGCGAGCAGTTCCAATTGCTGGGCCCTTACGTGCCGCCGCGCACTCCGACCGAGCACAGGTTGGCTGACATCTGGTGCAAGGTTCTCAGCATGGACAGAATAGGTATTTCAGACAAGTACGAGCACCTCGGCGGCAACTCCTTACTCGCAGCCAGTCTTTTCGCCGAGATCGAAAAAACATTCGGCGTCACGATCCCAACGGACTCGCTGATGCAGGCGCCAACGATCGAGCAACTGGCTGGGGTAATCGACGCAGCCAGTTCAAAGCCGCGGAAATAGATCAATGCTGGTAGCAGTACAAACAGCGGGAACGGGAGTGCCATTGTTCATTGTGCATGGCGTGGCCGGGATAATGACCTTGAGCTCGACCATTGCGCGAGCGCTGGGTTCAGACCAACCGTTATACGTGTTCCACGCCAATGGCATGGACGGTGGCCGAGGCGGCCAGCCGCTCATCGACAACATGCCGGATCTGGTGCGCGCCTATGTGGCAGATATTCAACAAGCCCGACCCTCAGGCAGGGTTGCTGTCGCCGGAATGTGCGAAGGCAGTCTGGCGGCGATGGAAATCGCAACTGCCTTACAAGAGAAGGGACGACAAGTCGGTCCCGTCATCCTCATAGATCCGCAACCGGTTCCTCCCGGATACGACCCGCCGCAATTATGTCGTTGACGTCAACGATCCAGGAGTCGCTCGCAACCTGCACAGACGAGCGCGTGAAGCGATACTACAGCACGCCGCCCACCCATATAACGACCTGCCGTTCGATGCTAACGATGAGCGTCAGCTCGACATGGCCGCCTCCGCCGCTGTGGCCTCATTGACTGCTTTTGGTCGTCACGTTCCGCGGCCGTACGTCGGTCCGGCGCGTTTGATCTTGTCGGCCGAACGGGCTCCCGACTTCTTTCATGCGCAAACGCCCTGGCAAGATCTGTTGCGCGGACCGCGGACGATCCACGTGCTGCCGATCGAACATCAGGAGCTGTTTCGCTCAGGCCGCGAACATTTCGCGCGAGCGCTGAAGTTTATGGCGACTGAGCCGATCGATAGAGTCGCCGAGTCAGAAGCGGCCTTTAGTTGACTTGGGTTGCCATTCGTGAACTTGACCGAGCCCATTTTGCGGTATGCAAGCCTGCAGCCAGCTCAGCCCGCGCTGATTGATCACGCACGAGTGATTAGTTATCGCGAACTGGCGGATCTTGTGTTGCGAACTGCGGGGCAATTGGCCGCACTCGATGTGAAACCGGGGGATCACGTCGGTATCTGTCTTCGCGATACCTGGTATCATGTCATTGCGTTCCTCGCTGCCGCTCGCTTGGGGGCTGTTTCAGTTCAGATCGATTGGCGCGCGCGAGCAGAGGAGCGCTTGCGCGTCGCTACTGCATTTACTCTTAAAACTACCCTCATCGAGCGTGGAGAAGACATCGGCGGAGCAATGCGGTCAGTGGTTGTCGATGAAGAATGGCACCGCGCCATCGCAGATGCGCCACACTGGATGGAACTGCCTGGCGATTGGTCGACCCCGTTCGCCGCACTCGCAAGTTCGGGGACAACCGGCGTACCGAAGTTTACTTTAGCAACGCATCTACAATCGTACCTGCACTGCGCCGCCTACCTCGAAGTCGTACCACCGACAAAACAGCAGCGCTTCCTTTTGACCCTGCCGCTCTATTTCAGTGGGGGACGAGTGTCTTGTCTGGCGCATCTGCTGCGCGGCGACACCTTAATTTTGGGCCCTGCTTTTTTCACCGCAGTCGAATATGCCGAAATTGTTGCCCGTCATCAGGTGACGGCGGGCTTCATCCCGCCGAGCCTCGTCCGAGAGCTGTTAGCAATCGCGAAGGTCGGCAAACCGCTCTTTGAAAATGTCGAGGTGCTCACATCCGTCGGTGCACCGCTGTTTGCGGATGAAAAGCGCGAAGCGTTGTGCAAACTCACGCCGAGATTTCACGAGATGTATGGCGCATCCGCAGTTGGGCCGATAGCGGCGCTGCGCCCCGAAGATATGGCCGGACGCCCAACCAGCGTCGGCAGACCATTTTCATTTGTTGATGTTGAGGTCGTCAACGAGGATGAAACGCCGCTCGGACCGGACCAAACCGGGCGACTGCGCTGCCGGGGTCCCGGTCTGACGTCGGCGATCCCCGGCCTGACGGGCTCGCAAGACGATTTTTCCAATGGGTGGTACTATCCTGGCGAGCTCGCAAACCTGGATTCGCGCAGCTATATTTACTTACAGGGCAGAAACTCCGAGGTGATCTTCCGCGGTGGAGCAAAGTTCTTTCCGGCGGAAGTGGAAGCTGTACTGCTGGACCATGAAGCCGTCGCCGAAGCGGCAGTGGTCGGCCGCGCGGCGGCCGGCAATGAGCAACAAGTACTGGCGTACGTTACTACGCGGCAGACGATCACGCCGGGCGAGCTTGTTGGTCATTGTCGGGCGCGACTTTCGCCATACAAGGTCCCTCGGAACATTTACATCGTCGCCGAGCTGCCCCGGACCTCATCGGGCAAGATAAACAAGCGTGCGCTTATCGATAATCCCGAGTGATACGCCGGGCGTCGCTCGCGTTCGAGTTTGGCACCACGTGCTCTTCCGCACGTCTTAACACCGCAACCGGGAGCTAACCGATGTTAGGAAATTGGGATTCGATGTCGCTGCGCGAGAAAGTCGATGATCTGCGCCAGTCCAGGGCCGATCAAGCACAATTCCAGCAACTGGCACAGGGCGTGGACCGTTTGAGTGTCGAGATCATGGCGTGCCTCGCAATTCTGGGCGCCATGGCGGAGCGTTCAGCTCCAGAACCAGTTCGCGTGCGGGCCTGGTGTGCGGCCCTTCGCGATGCGGCTCCTCGCATCTCTCAATCCGACCTGGAAGCGAGCGCGAAGCGGATTTTTCAAGTTCTGGAGCCGGTGATGAATAACCGGCAGACATGAATTGGAGATGAATCGCATTCTGAGCTGCATCAAAGCAGAACAGTATATCCGGTGGATTAAAGGCTCAGATCGTAATCGTAGGTCTTGCCGACCCAGTCTAATACTTCTCCGAGCTGCGACTTGATCTGCGCCAGGTAAGCGAGCTTTGCCGGATCGCGCTTGTGCTTGTCGATGGAACTGACGTCTAGCTTTCGGGAACGGTGCAGCGGGGATTCGCTGGGATTATTCGATATCGTGGAAATCGTATCGATCGGCGCTCTGATTTTCAGCCGGAAAAAATGTCCCAGTTTGGTTTGCGATTCGACAGGACGCCCAACAAGATCTTCATAACGAACGACTTTGATGTTCTTTCTTCGTGAATCCACCAAATGGCGGAGTGCCGTCAGTTCCCCGACCCACCGCTCCGGTAGAATGTGATAGGATCTTCCGCTGCCCGGAAGGTGGCTCGTCAGCACATCGTAAGGATGACGGACGATGTAGGCGATTTCGATGCTCGCCGGCATTTGTTGGACCCGCTGATAAGCATCGCTGTCTCGTTTGACAACGAGAACTGAACTGTCCGTCATCAGCAAGCCAAAATACTCGACAGGCAATTCCCTCGGCACGACCTCGACGCCCGAAAGGGTAGCCATGACGTGCGTCAGCAGCCACGTACCGGAACGACCGCAGCCCATTACATAAATCCGACGCAGCGGCTTGCGGTTATCAATTTCGGCGAGCCTCTGCTGCAAGGCGCCGGGCTGCTGCTTTAGACGCAGCAATTCTTTTTCATAGAGTGCTTGCACTGGCTGGTTGGTCGAGTTCGGCAGAATGATCTGCTTGACCATTGTCACACCTGAACGAAGTCCTCCCGCAGCGGCCCGGCCGGTCCGGCTCCATTACAATCGTCTGAATCTGTTCGTCGCCTGACCTACGGCAATATCAGAGCCAACGTTCCCGAAACAGCCAGCGGGCGCGAGCAGCGCGGCGAGGTCCGCCAAGCTCTCGATCCGAACCGCTTCGTCGGGATCGAGTTGCCGGCCGATCTGATGTTCGATCTTCAATACGAGCCGCAAATGTGCAAGACTATCCCAGCGTTCAAATGTGCCGATCCGCACGTCGTCGGGAATCATCGCCGAGTCGCAATTCGCTGCCTCGGCCAATAATTCCTTTGCTTGCTGACAGTTGCTCATTGAGCGCGCTCATCGCGGCGATGGAGCCATTCGTCTTTCGTAAGACCGAACTGATGCTGATCGAGCCGCGGTCCGCCGCTAGTCGAAATGTAATGGCCGCGCAGCGTGCTTTCGTGGTGACCAGCCTTGCGCCTTGTAGTTGAAGACGGCGGGGAAATTTCTGGCGAGCGGCATTCCAGCACCTTTTTCGACACCGCGGTTGTTGAAGAGCTCATCGAGCAATGCTCCGCGAGTTTTCGTTAATCACGCCCTTGCCCCACCATGATTTCTCTCCGATAACAACGTTAAAAAATAGCTTTTCGATGAAAGAGTTCAACTTCGATCTGGAAAAATCCGATCTGCACTTGGCTAGCCAAGTCGAATATGCGGAGCAGGTATCGCCGATGTTATCGGCACTGGCGCATGGACGCCGAAGACGATGAGCGCCGCCATGACCCAGCGCCGCAGGTCGCGCGGGTCCTCATCCTCGAACCAGGGCAGCGTCAGCGCCGTCATTTCGTCATCGAAGACGACGATGGTGCGACACTTGCAGGAATACAGGCGCTACCGAGCGACGCGCCGGCCCGGCGCAAGTCATTCATCAGTCCCATGACATGCGGTCAGGCGGCCGATAGGCCGTTACGCCGCCCCTCATTGGCCCATTTGTTCGCGCATTCCACAAACGTCCATTTTAGCTACGCATTTCACCGACAATTGCTGTATTACGAGGATTGCGTTGCCACCGGCGCGGCCGCCCGGGACCCGTCCACAATTTCTAAATTTTCGTGCCTTTCGCGAAAGGATCGCCGATAAATCCACCACGTCGGTGCAACAAGTTCCGCCAGAGCATCAACCTTAAATGAAACCCATGAGAACCAATGCCATCCAGCTCGATTTTTCGGAAGCGCCGCTGAAAAATCGCGCCTTCAGCGAAAAACCGATGTCGTTTATCGATGAGGCATCCAAAACTTTTCTAGGCGGGATCATTGAGCTTGTCGTGATTGAAACAGGAAATCCGGCTGCGCGTAAATATTGGCAGCACAAACAGTTCCAAAACCTTTTGGAACATGCGCGTCAGCGATCTGCATTCTGGCGCAACCGGATCGGAAGTAAAAAGATTAAAGATATCAGCCCTTCGGATCTTCCTATTCTCACCCGCAGCGATGTAGTCAAGCAAGTGGAGACCGAAGGAAGCCTGCTGCAAGGCGAGCCGATTACTGTGGGAAAGCACGCAACATCGGGCTCTTCAGGGACGCCAGTTCAGTTCTTCACCTCAGAAATGAACGCTCTGTACAACGACCTTCGCTCTATTGCGCAGTTTTTCATGGAGGGGCGCGATTTAACGTTGAACATCACTGTGTGCAAACCATCATCGCGAGCTCGAGCTAAAGGAGGATTTGTCGTCGAACAGAAGACCGGTTGGCTCGGCCCCCTAAATTCACTCTTCAAAGTTGGAAATTACAAAAATATTGGCCATTCACGTCTAGATCGCGACCTGCTGTTCAAAGAATTGATGAAGGATTCCATTGGTTATCTTGTGATTCAACCGAGTCTCGTTGATTCGCTTTTCTACGACGGTGACATTTCCTTCCTTTGCGAAAATGGAACCAAAATGCTCATTCCGACTGGCGAAGAGGCGGACGCAAATCTGCGCGACAATTTCGTTGCCGCGGGGATTCCCGTTAGAGCAAACTATTCAAGCGAAGAAGTCGGTTGTATCGCCGCTGAGTGCAAGAACTACCCGGACAATTTTCACGTCGCTCAAAGCAATGTGATTGTCGAGGTCGATAACCGCGATAGTGTTATCGTCGGCAGCACCAGACTCGGAAGGGTTCTCGTAACCAACCTGCATTCATACGCGACTCCCTTTGTGCGCTACGACATCGGGGATTTTGCAACTCTCTCGGAGGGATGCCCGTGTGGACATGATGGTCCGGTGCTATCGAATATATATGGACGAAAAAAGCGACTCATTAAGCATCCCGACGGGAGTGTTTCCCGGTTTGGGATGAGCGCAACACCGATCTAGAAATCGTCAAATGTGACGAATACCGGATCAGGCAGACCGCATTAGACACTATTGAAGTCGAGATCGGGGGCATCGATCAGATGAGTGCCGATCAAATAGTCGCGCTGAAAAGCTTGATTAAAGCGCGTGCCGGTGACGAATTTCGAATACACATCAATGCAGTTCGAAATATCGATTGGGGCAATGCTGCCAAGAGGCTTGGGTTCCATAGCGAGGTATTTTAGCCCGCCAATGATCCAGTAACAAACTAATGGCTAACAATCGTATGGGACTTGGCTGAAACAATTGTCATGGAAATGGTGCATAGCGCGACGGAGGGTTTGGACTTCTTACGTCAATATCGACGGGAACACCCCCTTGATCTGGACGACGACCGGTTCGTAGCGCTGCATGAGCGGTTCCTGCGTGAGCTGTCGGCAATCGACACTCTTGCAGATCATCTGAGTGGCGCTGAACGCATGAGCTATGGCGACTATTGCTCTCGATGTCACAAGCGCTACCTAGCCATCAAAGAGGCTCAAGCGAATAAAAACCTCCGCACCACGGCCAGAATTTCCGGAACGTCGTCGGGGGAAAACCTCAGCGGACGCGACCGGAATGCCTACGATCGCGTCCGCGACCTGAGAAAATTGGTAGATTTTTCTAATTGTAAAAACGTTGCCATGGTGGGCAGCGGCGCGTTCCCTTCGGCACTCTTGTGGCTGCGCGACAATTTTCCAATACTCCATTACGTCGGCTTGGACATCGACCCTGATTGCGTGGAGATGGCGACCGAGCTCGTGACAGCGCTGGACATCGATAACGTTCGTTTCGAACTAATCGATGGCAGGGAATATGATTTTGGCGGCTTTGATTTCGCCTTCGTAGCTAACCATGTAGTGCCAAAGCGTGCCGTGCTCGAGCAAATCGCCCGCAGTACGTCGGTCCGCCAAGTCGTAGTGCGTGAGCCGACCCCGGTAGGCGA
>CAVTJE010000016.1:0-256314 GCA_963734775.1 uncultured Solirubrobacterales bacterium | reverse complement strand
CGTCGCCGTCCTCATCGACGCCACCGTCGTCCGTGCCGTACTTCTACCGTCGGCAATGACGCTACTCGGCGAATGGAACTGGTATCTGCCGAAGAGGTTGTCCTCGATTCCTCGCCTCCGCCACCGGCCGACCAACCCGATGATCGGAGCCTGAGGGCCCTTCGTGCAGACAGGGGCGCCTGGTCGTGTCCCGCGTGAGGCGCAATACGAGCAGGTACACGATCGGCGCCACGGGCGCGAGGACCACAGCTCGCAGCCACACCGTGTGCGCGTCTGAGCCGGCACCGAAGGCATGGACCGCGGACAGCAGCCAGACGACGACCGTTCCGCGATGGAGCGCTCGCCACCTCCGAACACCAATCCGGCGACGCAGGTAGAAGCTGGGTCCCAGCAGCAAGGCCAGGTATCCGGCGACGATACCCAGACCCGTGAACGCCGGCCTATAGCTCATGGCGAATGGGACAGCGATCCCTCGCAGCCCCGGCCTCAGCCAGGCGTCTCCCAGCAATGCCAGGCCGTGGGCAGCGATCGCCACCAAGGCGGCGAGCGCGACATGCTCGTGGAGGCGAGCCATGCTGCGTTTGACGGCTGGCCGCCGGACCACCTTCGCTGCCATGGCAAGACCGATCAGAACCGACAGCGAGATCAGGACCAGGGCAACGACGCCGGACGCGCGACTGACCAGCCACCAAATGACCTGGACCGGGTCGGACCTCGTCATGACGGGACCGCCTCGGACGCGGGCGTCATCGTGCGGCCAAAATCGATCGGGCCGATCCTCTCCACCACGCCCGAGTCATGCACCATCACCCCGCCGTATTCGGCCAACACGCGCCGGGCGCCGCCTGGTCCGAGCAGAAGGGCCAGCTTTGACAACGTCTCCGCCTCCAGCGCACTGCCGCCTATCGCCGTGACGCCGATGAGTCCAGTCCACGCTGGCCGACCGGTGCTTGGATCGAGCAGGTGATGAGCGAAGCCGCCCCTGGCGTCTCGCCATATACGCACGTTGAGCCCGGACGTCGCCACGCCCCCACGAGCCAAGCGAATCCGGCCGACCGAGATGCCCGTGAGCGGATGCTCTACCTCAATCTCGTAGGGCTCGAGCTGGGCGCCAACTCCGCCAACTGCGATGTCGCCGCCGCAGTCGACGACGAACCGCGTGTAGGCGCCGAGACGGTGCGCGACTGCATCGGCGCACAACCCCTTGCCCGTGCCGCCCGTGTCGATCCTCACGCCCGGCGGACGGACAACCGCGCCCAGTTCCTCGTCGACTTGGATCTCGCGCCATCGCGAGCTCGGATCGGGATGGGCGGTCCAGCGCGTGGGGGCGACCGCCAATGCGTCCTGCAAGGAGGCACTGGCCGCACCGTCGAGGGAGGCGGCATAGCCAGCCCGCTCCAGGCCTTGCACGAGCGTCGGCTCGACGAGCCCGCCGGTCCGCTCGGCCGCCCAGATCCCTGCCGCCACCGCGGCCCGCAGCAACCGAGACGCAGGCACTCGCTCGCGGGGGTCCCGATTCAGCGAGCACAGCTCACTGTCGGGCAGGAATCGCGACAGCCGCCCTGCGAAATCGAGCACGTACGCGCGCTCTCGGTCGGCCGCCGCGAGAGGCGGGGCCACGCCCGGCAGCAACGGTGGGCCTATCAGCAGGCGAACCTCGCTGCCCATGGCATGGAACTCGTAATCAATGTCTAGCGTCATCAATCTGATCTCGGACTAGGAGGTACGGGTGACAGGTGCCGCAGCGGCCGACGCCGACGGCGCGCCGGAGCTCGAGACGGACTGGGTGACGGAAGGTCCACTCCGCGCGGCGCCGACTACGGTCTCGATGACCCGGGTCTGATACACGCGCCGCATCACCATCACCCGTGGCTTGGGGGCCGCGGCAGCGGCCTGAAACTGCGATGCCAGCAACGCGAGCACGACGAGAAAAGCCGCTACCGAGAGCAACATCACCGTGAGTCGGTCGGGGCCCGCCGTTGGGGCCTTTCGGGTCCTAGTCGCCATGGCTGTGCCGGTCGCTCCCGTCGCCACCATCGCCGCCGCCACCACCGCTCGAGCGAGTGACCGGGCCGCCGGCTGAACCACCTGATGTGCCGCGATGAGATCCGCTGGTGTGCGTCGTCACCGGACCGCTCGCCGGCGCCGGGCCGGACGCCGAAGAGTGCGATCCGCTCGAGTGCGTCGTGACGGGTGCACCGGAGCCCGACGGCGAGCCGACGACCGCTGCAGATCCACTCGAGTGCGTCGACACCGGACCTGCGGCGCCCGCAGAGGCTCCGCTGGCAGCGCGTGCTCCACTGGTGTGGGTGGTCACCCCGCCGGCTCCGGACGCCGACGCCGCGCCGTGCGAGCCACTGGCGCTGGTACTCGTACGGCCGCGGCCCTGGACGGATCCCCTCTGCGTAGCCTGGCGGGCTGACAGGCGTCCGGCCGCCGGCTCGTGGCGCACGACATGGATTGTGCGGTGGATCACCTGCGTTCGAACTTCGGCAGCGGGATTCCGGGCTGCCAGAGTCGCCACGGTGGAGTTCTGGGATGGCCACAGCGAATACGTGGCCAGTCCGCCAGCCGCCAGCGCTGCGACCGCCGCCGCGGCACGAGAGTGTCTTCTTTGCATGTTCATCGGCCTCCATGAGGTCGGGGTCGCCCGGAATCTGTCCGAGGCCACTCCAGGCCCTTGCAAAGGGCCGGCAAAGCTTTGGCAAACCGAAGGGACCTCTTAGCTCTGGCCAGCGATCTCTTTACGCGAGCGGGGCACAGTGGAGCCCCCATGGGTTCCCTGAACAAACACCGTGCCGGATCCGATGGCATCGTGATCGCAGGCGGCGGTCTCGCGGGCCAGCGCTGCGCCGAGGCATTGCGCCGGCACGGCTACGACGGCAGGCTCCGGTTCGTGTCCGTGGAGGAGCATCGGCCATACGACCGGCCGCCTCTGTCAAAGGAGTTACTCACTGGTGAGCGCGTCGAGGCATCGCTTACTTATCGATCCGGCGACTGGTACGCGACGCATTCGATTGACCTACTCCAGGGTTTCGAAGCCATCGGTCTCCGGCCCCATGAGCGACGACTGCGTCTCTCCGATGGGGGCACGCTCAGATACCATCGTCTCCTCATCGCTACCGGGAGCCGGTCGCGCGTGCTGCCTCTGCTCCATGGCTACGAGAACGTGTCCGCTCTCCGTACGCTCGATGACGGCACGGCGCTGCGCGACGTCCTACGCGGTCGACCGCGACTAGTCGTGATCGGCGCCGGGTTCATCGGACAGGAGGTCAGCGCCGCCGCCCGCAAGCTTGGTTGCCAGGTGACCATGATCGAGGCGGCGCCGTGTCCGCTGGCGAGCCTGCTCGGAAGCGATGTCGGCGGATGGTTCACCCGATTGCATGAGGCCGAGGGCGTCGAGGTCATGTGCGGATGCACGGTGGAGCGAGTCGGTGGAGACCGCCGCGTACGAACGCTACAGCTGTCGAGCGGCGAGACCCTCGACGCCGACCATGTCCTGGTCGGCGTCGGCGTCGACCCTGAGACGCGGTGGCTCGTCGGGAGTGGGCTAGATGCGGCTCGTGGCGTCGCGGTTGATCAACACGGCCGCAGCCCAATCCGCGACGTCCTCGCCGCGGGCGATGCCGCGGCGACATTTGACCCAACGCTCGACCGCCACGTGCCGGGCTCCCACTGGGAGGCCGCTGCCCGCCAAGGGAGCCGCGCCGCCCGCGTGATGCTCGGACTCGACCCTGGCGCAGCGCCGCTGACGAGCTTCTGGACGGACCAGTACGGAATTCGCATTCAGTACCTCGGGCGGTCTCGTCCCTCGGACTCAGTCGTGATTGACGGCGATCCGAACTCGCGCAGCTTCACCGCCACCTTCATCCGCGCCGGACACCCTGTCGCCGCGCTGCTCGTCGACCGTCCGCGCGACCTGCCCGCAGTACGCAAGCTGATCGAACAAGGAGACACATGAGCTATTCGGTAACAATCGACGAGGCCGCCTGCGCCGCGCACGGAGACTGTGTGGATATCGCTCCCGATGTGTTCGCACTGGATGACATCGCTGAGGTGATCGGAAGCGGTCCGGACGAACTTCTCCTGGCCGCCGCCGAAGGCTGCCCGAGCACGGCAATCGTAGTCGTCGATGCCCAGACCGGCGAGCAGGTCTATCCCTGACGTCAGTCGTCCCGGGAAGAACCGGAATCGCCCGAGCGGTTGGTGTGTGAGTCGTCGTGGTGTGAGCCGCTCGTTGGTGGAGGAGGTGCTGGCGAGGCGGTCGATGCAGAGGGCCGCGAGGCGGTCGATACCGGTGGCGGCGTGGCTGAGGTGATCGGTGTGGATGCCCCTGAAGTCGGTGTCGCCGGCTGCGTCACGATCGTGGTCGTGGTTGCCGCCCGCACCCTCCGAGGCGCAGATGCGCGGTGAGCATGACGGGCGGGACTCGCGACGGGAGTGGCCGCGCGCGGTCGTGGTGGTGCCAGGCGCGAGGTAACTGCAATCGGCTCTCCAGACAGGCCAATTCGCTGGGTCGCGAGCTGACTTGCCGACCAGGCCACCGCCGCGGTTGCGACGATTCCGAGCAGAGCCGCAGCCAACCACAGCGACGTTCGCCGAATCATGATCGCGTGACCGTAGTGACATCCGAGTTAAGCCTCGGCAAACTGGGGTCGGTGTCGTTCCGGCGAGGCAAGGCCAGGATGGCCACCGCTCCACCTCCATCACGATTCTCGATTGTCACATCGCCGCTCCAACCGCGAGCCAACTCGCGTGCGATCGGCAGTCCGAGTCCGCTTCCGGGCGGACCGGCCAATCCGGCCTTTCCGCGGTGGAAGCGCTCAAACACGGCCCCCCGTTCGTCCTCGCCGAGACCGGGGCCGCGGTCGCGCACCTCGATCCTCCATGGCGTGCTTTGGATCTCGATCGTACTGTCCGGCGGCGAGTAGTTGATCGCGTTTTCGACCAAGCTGTCGAGCGCTCGATCGACGTCCGGACGGGCTGCCCATACCGGGTCCATCTTGGTCTCGTGCCGGCACACCAGCCGAACTCGTCGTCGGGTGGCGGCGACACGCCACCGCCGACAAACCGCCACCGCGACGTCGGCCAGATCCACAGCCGCTCCAGTCACCCGGCGCTCTCCAGCACGGCTCAGCACCAACAGTTCTTCAACGGTCTGGGCGAGCCGATCGACCTCGGCGACGGCAGCGTCCAGTTCGACATCACCGGCAGGGGTCTGGCCGATGGCCTTGGCTGCCTCCAGCCGCAGGCGCAGCCCAGTGACCGGAGTTCGCAACTCATGAGAGGCATCGGCCACGAATTCGCGCTGGGCCAATAGCAGGCGTTCGATACGCCCGGTCATCTCGTTGAACGAGTTGGCCAGGGACCGTTGCTCGCGGCTTCCCTCCACCTCGGCACGAGCAGTCAGGTCTCCCTGGGCAACCCTTCGGGCGACCCGGTCCAGGCGCTTGATCGGCCGTGCCACCTGGGCCGCGATGACCACCCCCGCGAAGAGGCCGAGCGCTAAGACCACGGCGCCGATCGCGATCAGCCCCAGGACCGCGCGGCGGACAGCGCCGTTCACAGCAGCGATGCTCTGGGTCACGCGCACGGCTCCGACGGTGTGCCGGTTTCGGATGATCGGCACGGCTGTGGCCAGGATCGTCTGACCAAGCGTTCTCGAGCTGCGCTCGACCTGCAGCGGGCGCCCGCTGAGGGCCGCCCGGATCTCGGGCCGGCTGTTATAGCTCGTGCCGACCTGGGCCGGACCGGCGCTGTCAACCAGCACGTCACCGTGGACATCGACGATCAGGACCCGCCCTCGAAGAGATGTCGCCGCCGTACGCGCGAGCGTCCGCAGCTCCTGGCGGCCCCGAGGCATGAGTAGGTCGGCAGCCGTGGCAGCGACCAGATCGGCCTGAGCCTGCGCCTGCGTCCGGACCTCAGCCTTGACCCGCGCGCTCAGATTGATCGCCAGTGGCACGCCCAGGGCGATGATGGCCAGGACCAGCACGTAAGCCAGCGCTGCCAGCAGTCGGCTCCTCAGGGTTACGGCGCCTCCTCCTTCCCAGTCTCGAGCCGGAAGCCGACACCCCGGACGGTCTGGATGTACCGCGGCGCTGACGGATCGTCGTCGAGTTTGCGGCGCAGCCATCCGATGTGGACATCGAGCGTCTTGGTGGACCCGAACCAGTTCATGTCCCAGACGTCTGACATGAGCGCCTCGCGCATCACGACCCTTCCGGCATCGTGGGCGAGCCGGGCGAGGAGATCGAATTCCTTGCGCGTCAAATCCAGCTCCCGGCCTTCACGCCATACACGCCGAGCGTGGAGGTCGATGCGCAGATCCTGCACGGTGAGTGTCCCGTCGCTCGCGCCGCTCTCGCGCGCTCGTCGTAGCACGGCGTGAATGCGCGCAACGACCTCAGCGACAGCGAACGGCTTCACGACATAGTCGTCGGCGCCGATCTCGAGGCCCACCACGCGGTCGGTCACCGAGCCGCTTGCCGTGATCATGATGATCGGGACGTTCGATCTCTGGCGTAGCTCGCGGCATACGTCACGCCCGTCTCGGTCGGGGAGGGCGAGATCGAGCAGCACCACGTCAGGGTCGAGCTTGTCCGCAAGGTCGAGCGCCTCGGCTCCGGTACGCGCGATCGCGGGCCAGAAACCGGTCCGCGCGAGCGCATGGGCGAATGGCTCGGCGATCGATTCCTCGTCTTCGACCAGGAGCACGATCGGACCGCGCTGCTCGCTCCTCGCCGGCTGGCTGAATCGCTCGCGAACCATGAGCTGATGTTGGTCGGTGGCCGCCGCCCGGGCCTCCGTGTTCCTCCCCCGAGAGCGGTGGTCGGCCACGGATTTGCCGGACCGCCCACGGTGCGATCGTTGGCGGCTAGGTGCGCTTGCTAATCAACCATCGACCCAGGATCCTGGCCGCCTTTGCGCTCGTCGCGCTGACGGTCGGTGGCCTCCTGCAGCTTGCCGGCGCTGGTCAGGCCGGAGTCCGAGTGTGGGGCGTGGCCGTGGCTCTACTGGCCGTGGAGCTGGCGGTGGATGTCGCCCGCACGGTTGTGATCGACCGCCACATGGGTGTGGACGCGATCGCGCTTGTGGCAATGGTCGGCGCACTCCTGCTCGGGCAGGAGCTCGCCGGCATTGTCGTCGGCTTGATGTTCACCGGGGGGGCCGCGCTCGAGGACGTGGCCTCTAGCCGCGCTCGGCGCGAGCTGACCGCGCTCGTGCAGCGCGCGCCCAAGGTCGCTCAGCGGCGACGGGGCGGGCGGATTGAGTCGGTGCCGGTGGAGCAGGTTGAGACCGGAGATGTCGTGCTCGTCCGCACCGGAGAGGTGGTCCCGGTGGACGGCACGGTATTGAGCGCCGAGGCGGTTATCGACACGAGCACCCTGACCGGCGAGCCGCTGCCAGTCACCGTCGGAGTTGGGATGCCGGTGCTCAGCGGTACAGCCAATGCAGGTTCTCCGTTCGAGCTCCAGGCCACGAACCCGGCCGCCGAAAGCGCGTATGCCGCGTTGGTGCGACTGGTCGAACACGCACAGGCGGAGCGGGCGCCGTTCGTCAGGATGGCCGATCGCTACGCCGCGTTCTTTCTCCCGCCACGCTCGTGCTGGCGGCGCTGGCCTGGGGATTGAGCGGCGAGGCGATTCGCGCCCTCGCCGTCGTGGTGGTGGCAACTCCGTGCCCGCTCATCCTGGCCGCTCCGATTGCGCTCGTGTGCGGCCTGTCCCGCGCTGCGCGCTCGGGCGTCATCGTCAAAGGCGCCGGAACGATCGAGGCTCTCGGCGAGGCACGCACCGTCCTCTTCGACAAGACGGGGACGCTGACCGTCGGCCGGGCGGAGGTGCGCGAGGTGAAATCCGTCAATGGCGTACCTCAGCGCGAACTACTCCGCGTGGCCGCGTCGGTCGATCACCTCTCCGCTCACGTGCTCGGCGAAGCGCTCGTCGAGGAGGCGGCGGAGGTGGGGCTTCAGCTCAGCGTTCCGAGCGGCGTGAGTGAGGAACCCGGGCAGGGAATCAGCGGGATCGTCGACGGGCACACGATCGGGGTCGGCAGCCGGGCGTTTATCCGCGAGATAGGCGTGCCCGCCGATGAGATTCAGTCCGCGTCGCTACTCACCGGCCGCGGCTCCGGTGAAGCGCACATCAACATCAGCATCGACGGACATATGGCCGGGCTGATCGTGATGATGGACGAGCTGCGACCGGAAGCCGGCCATATCGTCGAGCGCCTGCGATCCGAAGGCGTACGTCACGTCGCGATGGTTTCCGGCGACCGCCGATCGGTGGCCGAGCGCGCCGGGCGTCAGCTCGGGCTCGACCGGGTCTACGCGGAGCTCTCGCCCGAGGACAAGCTGGAGGTCGTGCGCCGTATCCAGGCCGACGCGGCCCTGCGCCCTGTGGTGATGGTGGGCGACGGCGTGAACGACGCGCCCGCGCTCGCGCTCGCCGACGTCGGCATTGCGATGGGTGCAGCAGGCGCCACTGTCTCCTCGGAGACGGCCGATGCCGTGATCACGCTAGACCGCATTGACCGTGTCGCTGACGCAGTCCATACCGGGCACCGAGCGTTGCAGATCGCTCGACAGAGTGTGATCGTGGGGATGGGGCTGAGCCTGGTGGCCATGGCAGTCGCTGCGGCCGGGTACCTCCCGCCAGTCGCAGGGGCGCTGTTGCAGGAGGGGATCGACCTGGCGGTGATCCTCAACGCACTACGCGCGCTGCGGGGCTGAGGCTTCCGTGATTCTCCGCCGCTCGCCGGCGGTAGATTACGGGTGTCGGTTCGATGCCGCGGACGTACGGTGCCCCTATGACCACGTTTGTCGAGCTTTCGCGCCCGGAGTGCCTACGCCTACTCGGTGCCAACGAATTCGGGCGGGTCGGGGTGAGCATGGGCAATGCGCCACCGCTCATACGTCCTGTCAACTACCTGTTCGACGAGCCATCGCAGTCGGTGGTCTTCCGCGCCGCGCCCGGGTCGAAACTCCACGCCCTGGTTCACAGCGCTAACGCCGTGTTCGAGATCGATGGCGTCGACGCGACGACCCGAACCGGATGGAGCGTGATCATCCGGGGCATGACTCGCGAGGTCACCGATCCTCGTCAGACGCAGCATCTCGATGGCCTTGGCCTCGAGCCTTGGGCGCCGGGCGACAAGCCGCATTGGGTCGAGATCCGGGCCTGGACGGTCACCGGCCGGCGGATCGAGCTCGGCCATCGGCCGCCGGACCACTCTCCGTAGTTTTCCGAAATGAACCTGTGGGGCCATCCGGGTGAGAACCCGCAGCCGCGGCCGTAGCCTCACCCCATGCCATCGAATGATCTCTCACCACTCAAAGTCCTGATCGCCGGCGGCGGCGTCGCCGCGCTCGAAGCGGCCCTCGCCCTTCGCGAGCTGGCGGGCGAACGAGTCGCCACCACGATCCTGGCGCCCGAGCCGGAATTCGTCTACCGCCCGATGCGCGTGCGCGAGCCGTTCGCCGCCGGGGAGGCGCATCATTACCTCCTGCGCGATATCGCCGCCGACATCGGCGTCGAGCTCCGGAAGGGCGCGTTCAAATGGCTGGAGCCCGATAAGCGGCTTCTCCATACCGAGGACGGCGACCCGCTTCAGTACGACGTCCTCGTGCTGGCGATGGGAGCCAGGCCACGCCCACACTACGCGCACGCCGTGACCCTCGACGACCGACGTCTCGACGAGCAACTCCACGGCCTGATTCAGGACGTCGAGGGCGGATACTCGCGCAAGCTCGCCTTCCTCATCCCCACGGTCATGGCATGGCCCCTGCCAATCTACGAGCTCGCGTTGATGACCGCGCGACGGGCCTGGGACATGAACATGGAGGCGGAGATCACGATAGTCACGCCCGAAGACGCCCCGCTCGCGGTCTTCGGTGCCGAGGTGAGCCGCGCCGTCGAACAGCTCCTCAAGGACAACGGCGTCGAGACGATCACCTCCGCGCACAGCGAGACACCGGCGGCGGGCACGGTGGCGATTCATCCCGGCCCCCGTGAACTAACCGTCGATCGCGTGGTCGCGCTGCCCGAGCTGTACGGACCCGCCACGGCCGGCGTGCCGACCAGCGCCGAGCGGGGATTCATCCAGGTGGATGCGCACTGTCGCGTGCTGTGTCTCGAGCACGTCTACGCGGCCGGTGACGCGACCGATTTTCCAGTCAAGTTCGGCGGCGTCGCCGCCCAGCAGGCCGATACCGCCGCCCAGGCCATCGCCGCGATGGCCGGCGCACCGGTGGAACCGGCTCCGTTCGACCCTGAGGTTCACGGCATGCTGCTGGGCGGCGATCGGCCGCTCTACCTGAGCGCCCATCTGACCGGCGGCCATGGAGCGAGCTCCCGTGTGAGCGACACGCCGACGTGGTCACCGGCGAACAAGATCGCCGCGAAGTATCTGGCTCCGTACCTCGAGTCGCGCGATCGGGCTGGGGTAGGGTGAGCGACGTGTCCGAAGACCAATCTGCACCCGAGCAGCCTGAGAGCCGAAGCATCCGAGTCGTCATCGCCGACGACCACGCGGTTGTGCGGCGAGGATTGCGCCAGCTCCTCGATGCGGAGGAGGGTTTCGAAGTCGTGGCCGAGGCATCGGACCTCGACGGCGCCCGCCGTTACACCCTCGGCCACCGCCCCGACGTGCTCGTGCTCGACCTCAACCTCCCCGAGGGTCTCAGCCTGAACGCGATCCCCGACATCCGGACGCAGTGCCCCGAAACGCAGATCGTCGTTCTGACGATGCAGAATGAGCCGGCATATGCGCGCCAGGCGCTCAGCGCCGGCGCTCTCGGCTTTGTCCTCAAGGAGTCCGCTGAGTCCGAGCTGGTCGAGGCGATTCGTCGCGCAGCGGTCGGCGACACGTACCTGAACCCTCGGTTGGGCGCACGAGTCGCCGCCGAGCCGCCGCCCGGCCCGCCCGACGGCCTCTCCGAGCGCGAGCTCGACGTGTTGCGGATGATCGCCCTCGGGCATACAAATGCCGAGATCGCCAACGAGCTCTATCTGTCGGTGCGCACGGTGGAGACCCACCGGTCGCACATCCAGCAGAAGCTTCGGCTGGGCAGCCGTGCCGACCTCGTGCGCTACGCGCTCGAGCATAACCTGCTCGACGCAGAGCGGTAGCCCCGTCGGCGGCGACGACCAGACTCCGCTTAGCTGCTCGTCGCCGTGAGCGAGCCGGAGACGCCCGTTTCAGGCTGAGGCATCGCTCTCGGCAGCACGAGCAGAGGGCAGCGGCAGTTGCGCGCCAGCTGCTGGGACGTGCTTCCGTGCATCAGTCGCCCGAGCGGTCCGTAGCTGCGCGAACCAATGACCAGCAGATCGAGCGAGTCGCTGTAGAGCCCCAGCTCTTCGGCTGGTCGACCGTAAGCGACATGCGGTTCGACGTCGTCGTGGGCGGCGATTTCTGCGCGGGCCTCAGCCAGCATGTTCTCGAGCACGGCGTCCTCGTCCGGTGTGGATCCGACAAAAAGGTATCTCGGTAGCCACACGGCTTGGAATGCCGACAGCCGGCTCCGACGCTCGCCTGCAAGCGATCGGGCCCTTGTCAGTGCGTGCTTGCTCTCCGGCGATCCGTCGTATCCCACTCCGATGTTCTTCAGGACCCCGGCACGCTGGCTATATCCGGCTGGGGCGATCGCGATCGCGCACGGCGTGCCATTCAAGGCCGCCCGCGTGTCGTCGCCGACTAAGGCGCGCCCGAGCAGGGCGCGCCGGGAGGAACCGACCACGAGCAGGTCGGGGTGTATTTCCTCGGCCAGCTCATGAAGTCCACGTCCCACAGATGGGGCACTCGGCCATCGTAGGCGGGCCTCGATACCGGCTTTGTCACGGACTCGGTCGAGAAGTGCGCGCGCCTGCTCACCGCGCTCCCAGTTATATGGTCGCCTCGATCCTCGCCACATGCGTTCCTCCCCTGAGAACACATGGGCGAGCGTGAGCTCGCCGTCGGAATCCACCAGCCGTTGCGCCAAGGCAATCGCGTCGCAGCCGCGCTCCGATCCGTCGACTCCCACGACAACGTTCTTAAACATCGTGTCCGCCTTCTGTTCGAGCTTGGTCAAAGGGTGCAGCGAGCGCGTGGGCCGAAGTGATCTCGCCCCGCCAGGAGGTGAAGCGCCCTTGGGGCAGATCCCAGTAGACCTCTCCTCGCGACGGCATTCGAATCCCGTCGAACTCGGCGTAATCGCTGAAGATGCCGCCCCAAGTCGTCGGCACGCTGCGCGCGCCCTGTGTGCGTGCCCGACTCGTTCTGGAACGGAATGCCAAGCGCTCTCACCGTGAGAGCCCCTCTGCCGCTCGCATACCCATCGCTTACGGTGAGCGAGACAAGCGGCGCAATTCGAAATCGCGCCTGCCAGGAGAAGGCGACCCGGTCCACGGCAAACCGTTCAGTCGCGGTGAAACGCATCGCCCTGGCTCCGGCGTGGCGAAACATCTCGCCGGTCTGGGTGACCTCCACCTGCCCCACAGCGCTGCGTCCCAAGGGGACGCAGCGCTCGAAGTACCGCACAACCAATCCCGGCAGCGGGCGGTCTTCCCGCGGTGGATCAGCGCCCTGACGCAACCGGTGCCTCGCTCGCGCCATCGCTCTGCGCTTCCCCGTGCGTGCCGAGCAGGCTGCGGGGCAGCACCAGCAGCGGGCAGTCGGCGTGAGAAACGAGATAGTTGGAGACGCTGCCGTGGAACACGTGACCGCGAGGGCCGTAGCCGCGCGACCCCACGATCAGCAGATCGAGCTCCTTGCCAAGACGCGCCAGCTCCTCGCGCGGCCCGCCGTAGACGGCGACGCCCTCGACGTCATCGAGCTGGTGCAGACGCTCGGAGCACTCGCTCAACAGCTGCTGGCGCTCCTGCGGCCAGTCAGCGGGAATCGGCGTTTCCTCCTGAACGTCGTCGAGCGAAACCACCCACAGCGCCTTGATGTTGGCGCCGGTCCGAGCAGCTAGCTCGCGCGCCGCGTTAAGCGCGTTCACGCTCTCTGGCGTACCGTCGTAGCCGACACCCACCCGCTTGATCGGGTGCGCCACGTGGAGGTATCCGCGGGGAGCGATGGCAATCGCGCACGGCGCTCCGTTGAGCGCCGCACGGCAGTCGTCCCCCATCACGACGCGCCCGAGGAGCGCATGTCGGGTCGATCCGACCACGAGGAGATCGGCGTTCCGCTCGTCGGCAAGCTCGTGTAGTCCCCGGCCGACGGCGCGCGGGCCGTAGATCGTCAGTTCGGCGTCGAGCATTCCGTGATCCTGCTCGCGCTTCAGCAGATTCTGAAAGTTCGCCCGCTCGATCGGATCGTGCAGGGCGGCGCCGCGGCCGACAATGAAGTCCGACGCGTAGATGTGCGCCAGCGTGATCGTCGCACCCGGGGCGGCGAGCCGCTTGGCGAGCGCGACGGCATCACGGCCACCGGGGCGACCATCGACGCCGACAAGAACGTTGTTGAACATGTGATCTCCTGGATCTCGGCTTGGGCCCATGACCGTACGGTCGCTACAGCCTCCGTGCATCGGGGCGAAACACAGGTCCCGATTGCGGGTTATTACCCATGCCCGGACTGCGGGCATGGGCGTAGGCTGGTGCGATGCCACCGACCGATCGTCTCCCGTTTAGAGTCCTGATCGCAGGCGGCGGCGTCGCGGCGCTCGAGGCGGCATTCGCTTTGCGCGAACTGGCCGGCGATCGGGTCGCGACGACCATGCTCGCACCCGAACCGGAGTTCGTCTACCGGCCGATGACGGTCCAGGATCCGTTCGCACACTCGCCGGCGCAGCGATATCCCATGGACGAGATCGCTCGCGACGCGGATGTCGAGCTCCGACCCGATGCCTTGAAATGGCTGGATCTTTCGAAGCGCCAGTTACACACCGAGAAAGGTCACAAGCTCCCCTATGACTTCCTGCTGTTGGCCATCGGTGCGAGCGCCCAGCCAGCCTTCGATCACGCTCTCACGCTCGATGACCGCCGTCTGGCTGAACAATTTCAGGGCCTGATGCTCGACGTGGCGGCCGGCTCTTCGCGCCGGCTGGCGTTCTTGATGCCCAGCGGAGCTGCGTGGCCACTGCCGCTCTATGAGTTGGCTCTGATGACGGCGCGGCAGGCGCGGGATACCAACCAGGAAGTTACGGTCACGCTCGTAACGCCCGAGGACGCTCCTCTAGCCATCTTTGGCGACGAGGTCAGCCGAGCTGTTCAGCAGTTGCTGACGGCCGGCGGCGTCGAGACGATAGCCTCAGCGCACAGCGAGACGCCGGCAGTGGGCGACGTTGTCATCCATCCCGGATCTAGGCGCCTGCACGTCGATCGCGCCGTCGCGCTTCCGCAGCTGCGCGGGCCACCTGCGCTCGGCGTACCAACCAGCGGCCCGCATGGATTCATTCCCGTCGACGGCCACTGCCGCGTGCGAGGATTTCCCGGCGTTTACGCGGCCGGCGATGCGACCGACTTTCCGGTGAAGTTCGGTGGTATCGCCGCGCAACAGGCGGACACGGCGGCCGAGTCAATCGCCGCGGCCGCCGGGGCAGGCGTGCAGCCGAAGCCCTTTGACCCCGTCGTTCACGCACTGCTGCTCGGCGGTGATCATCCGCTCTATCTGAGTGCGCACCTCGCCGGCGGGCACGGGGCGCGATCGCAGGTCAGAGACACTGCGGCGTGGTGGCCGGCGACCAAGATTGTGGCCCACTATCTCTCGTCATACCTCGAGTCGCGCGATCACCCGGCCGGACATTGACCAGAAGCCGTCCAGTTCCGCGCTGCGGCATCCGCGCCGCTGACTCGCTTGCCGATGCCCATCCTTACCCGCCGTCGACGAAATGATGTCACCCGACAATCGGCGCGCTCTGGAGCAACGAGTCGCCGGTCATCGCCTGGGGCTGTTCGATCCCTAGCAGGGCGAGAACCGTCGGGGCGACGTCAGCCAAGCTCCCCGTCCCGTCGAGATTGACCCCCCCGGCCGTCACAATCAACGGCACCGGGTTGCACGAATGAGCGGTGTTGGGTGAGTCGTCGGCGTCACGCATGCATTCGGCGTTGCCGTGATCGGCCGTGATCACACAGACTCCGCCCGCGCCATGTACCGCCTCGACGACGCGCGCCAGGCATGCGTCGATGGTCTCCACCGCGGTGATTGCGGCCGGGATCACACCGGTGTGGCCGACCATGTCGGCGTTGGCAAAATTGATGATCGTGAACTGTGGAGTGTGCTCGGCGAAGCTCTCCAGGAAGGCGTGGGTGATCTCACGCGCGCTCATCTGCGGCTTGCGATCGTAGGTCGGAACGTCGCGCTGCGAGGGTACGAGGACGCGGCGCTCCCCGTTGTAGGGATGCTCGCGGCCGCCGTTGAAGAAGTACGTGACGTGGGCGTACTTCTCGGTCTCGGCGACGTGAAGCTGTGACCCGCCGGCCTCGGCTATGGCTTGACCGAGCGTCGTCGCGGGACGTGCCGCAGCGAAGGCCGTCGGGTACGGCGATCCACTCTCATATCGAGTCATCGTGGTCAGGCGCCTCACCGGCCGACCAGCACCGCGCCCTCGCCATCCAGGTAGCACGTCACCTCCCCCGCCGAAATCGGGCTCGGCGAGCGCGCGCACGATCTGGCGCATCCGATCAGGTCGGAAGTTGAAGCACACTACGCTGTCGCCTTCTCGAAGGCGGCCCTCACTCCCGACCGTTGTGGGCGAGATGAACTCATCGGTTTCGCCGCGGTCATAGGCGGCACGCACGGCCGCGCCCGCATCAGGCTCGTGGTGCGGCGCGCTCCCGTGGACGATCAGATCGTAGGCGGTCTGAGTTCGGTCCCAGCGTCGATCGCGGTCCATCGCGAAGTAGCGGCCGACGACGGTCGCGATGCGACCGACCCCTAGTCGTGCGCAGCACGCCTGGACGGTGCGCAGATACTCCTCGCCGGCGACCGGCGAGGTGTCGCGACCGTCGGTGAAGCAATGCAGCACCAAGTCAGGCACGTGCAGCTCCGCGGCAAGCTCAATGATCGCGCGTAGGTGCTCGAGGCTTGAATGCACTCCGCCGTCTGAGACCATGCCGAGCAGGTGGAGCCGGGATGTCTCGGTCATGGCGGACCGAAGCACGCGATTGCGCGCAATCGCGCCTGATGCAACCGCGTCGTTGATGAGGGTGAGCGTCTGCGGCACCACTGCCCCGGCGCCGAGTGTCAGGTGCCCGACTTCCGAATTGCCCATCTGGCCCTCCGGAAGTCCGACGGTTGGCCCACTGGCCCGCAAGGCGGCGTGTGGATACGCCGACCACAGCTCGTCGAAGCTCGGCTTGCGAGCGAGCGCGATGGCGTTGTCGGGTCCATCAGGCGCGATCCCCCAGCCATCCATCACAATCAGACAGGCACAGCGGACCTCCGGGAACAGGGGACCGCGTGTAAGCATCATCGAACCGCGTCGGTTGCGCGTCTCAAGGCGACGACGCCGGGAAGCTCGCCGCCCTCCAGCAGGGCGAGCGTGGCGCCGCCGCCGGTTGACAGATGGCTAACGCGATCCTCGAGACCAAACGAGCGCACCGCGGCCACGGTTTCACCGCCACCGACAACGGTCGTCGCAGAGGTCGAGGCGATGGCCGACGCGACGGCTCGGGTCCCGGCCGCAAATGGCTCCAACTCGAACCGACCCATGGGTCCATTCCAGAACACGGTCGCCGCCTTGACGACCTCGGCAGCGTAGTGTGCCGCGGTGAGCGGGCCGATGTCGAGACCCGCCCAGCCGTCGGGTACATCCGGGTTGTCCCATGTCCGCCGAATCGGCTCCGCAGCCGAGGGCCCGGCGAGCACGAGGTCGCGCGGCGGCTCGAAGCGGCAGGTCGCGCGAGACACCGTCCGCAGGATCGTGCGCGCGGGCTCGATGTCTTCTGCGGGACACAGCGATGCGCCAACACGATGACCGCGCGCGGCCAGAAACGGGAAGGCCATGGCGCCCCCGATGCACAGTACGTCGGCGAGTTGGGCGAAGCGTTCGACGACTCCCAGCTTGTCGCTGACCTTGGCGCCACCCAGGATCACCGCCAACGGCCGTCTTGGATCTCGTACGAGGGCGCTGAGAACCCTCACTTCGCGCTCCATGAGACGGCCCGCGGCGCGCGGCAGCACGTGGGCAAGCCCCTCGGTGCTGGCGTGGGCCCGGTGCGCGGCTCCGAACGCGTCGTTGACGAACGCGTCTCCGAGCGCGGCCAGGGCGGACACCAGCTCGGGATCGTTCCGCGTCTCACCCGGTTCGTAGCGGATGTTCTCGAGAAGCATCATCTGCCCCGCCGCGAGACGCTCGGTCAGCTCGCGCACCGCCGGACCGACGGTTCCGGGCGCGAGGGTCACGGGCGAGTTGGTCAGAGCGGAAAGCCGCTCGGCTACCGGTCGCATGGATAGCGACCGGTCATGTCCCTTGGGGCGCCCGAGGTGGGATACAAGCACGAGTCGGGCACCGCGGCCGCGCAACTCGTCAATGGTTGGCAGCGCGGCGCGTATCCGCGCGTCATCGGCCACCCGGGTCTCCTTGCTCTCGGTTTGATCGAGGGGGACATTGAAGTCAGTGCGGAGCAGGACACGCTTGCCTGCGACGTCGAGGTCGTCGATCGAGATCAGCCGATAGTCCGTCGGGCTCACTGGCATGGCGCAACTTGCAACGGGCGGTGTTCCCGGTGCTGCGTTCATGTACAGAAGCTAAGGGCGACCCGGGTGGCGATCAATCAGTGTGCCGCCGCAGGAAATTGCGGCTTCTCACTGAGCATCGGTGGATGCTCCTGTGCGTAAATGACGGGCGTGAGTTCCGCGGCCCCACGCGCCACGCTGAATCAGCAGGAGCGGGAGACGATCGATGCGTGGTGGCGAGCGGCGAACTATCTCTCGGTGGGGCAGATCTATCTGCTCGACAATCCGTTGCTCCGTGTGCCGCTTGCCCCGGAGCATGTCAAACCCCGGCTGCTCGGCCACTGGGGCACGACGCCGGGGCTGAATTTCGTCTACGCCCACATGAACCGGGCGATTGTCGCGCGCAACCTGGACGCCATCTACGTGACCGGGCCGGGGCACGGCGGGCCGGGGCTCGTGGCCAGCGCCTACCTCGACATCGATCCGTAGTTTTCCGAAGCGAGTACTAGTGGCACGCGCGGATGGCGCGCCACAGTGGGCGGGGCAAGCTGTGGCCATGCTCAAAGCTCACCAAGACCACGTCCGCGTCCAGGACGTCATGCACCCCGGCATCCTCACATGCGGGGCCGACGCGCCACTCGACGAGGTCGCCGCGATCATGGCCAGGCACCACGTGCACGCCGTGGCCGTCATGCGGAGCGGTGATCCTGCTCCGGTTGGCATCGTCTCCGACCTCGATCTTGTGACGGCGGCCAACAGCGATGGCGTTGGCACGGCCGCACAGGCCGCCGCCACCGACCCACTGTCCATCTCGGCCGGCGATCGACTCGGCCGCGCCGCGCAGCTGATGACCGAACACGGTGTGTCGCACCTCGTCGTACGTGACGCGGCCGGGGGATTCCCAGTCGGCATTCTCTCGACACTTGACCTGGCCGCCGTTTACGCCCACAGGGAGGAGCGATGATCGTCATCTGCTTCGACACTGCATGGTCGTCGTCGTCCCCTCGCCCGAGGTGACCGCGGCGCGGTCTCGCAATCGGCACGCCATTCACCAGACAAGCCAACCAAGCTGAGAACGGAGACCAGACATGTTCAAGAAAGTGGTATTCGGGACCGACGGGTCCGAGGGGGCTGACCACGCGCTCTCGCTGGCCAAGCAACTGGCCGACCAGGACGGTGAGGTCATCGTCGTGCACTGCACCGAGCTCACCATGCCCGGAAAGGGAGGCGGAAGATTCCCCGTCTACGCCAACGAGGATGAGCTCAAGGTGAAGATCGAGCAGCAGGTTGCCGAGCTGGCGCAAAACGGCCGACACGTATCGCTGCAGACTGCCACCTCGGGAGTCGGCGAGGCGGCGCAAGTCATCGCCGGGGTGGCTAAGGACACCGGAGCCGATGCGATCGTCGTCGGGACGAGGGGTCGCGGCGCGCTGAAGGGGCTGTTCCTCGGCAGCGTGACCCACCGGCTCCTGCACGTGGCGCCGTGTCCCGTTGTTGTCGTGCCTCCCGAGCACTCGTGAGGGCTGATAGTCGCCTGCCCCTTATCGCCAATCCGACCGTGCTCATGACCGGGCGATCTCAAGCAGCAACCGCCGCTCGCCGCCGCCACCAGTCGCCGCGTCTGTGGCACCGCGTCGATCGAGACCGAGATGGCGTCGATTCCGGCCCGCACAAGCAGCTCGGCGTACTCGGGGTGAACGGATGGGGCCTGCCCGCAGATCGAAGTCTGGAGGCCCGCCGCCCGCGCGCGGAATCAGCTCGCGCACGTAGTCGGTGACGGCCGGCTCGCCCCGACCACGAAGCCCGGGGGGACCTGAAAGCCGGATCGCGTGAGCTGGCCCAGATTGGCTCCCTTGCCGCCGGCGTAGTGCACGTCGTAGCTGGACAGCTGGGAGAACGTCTTGATGGGCTCAAGGTCCGCAGGGACAGCGGCCTGGGAGCTGTCGATTATCGTCATGATGCCTTGAGACTAGGTCCCGAGCCCGGTGCGGCAAATCCGGGATTAGCGCCCTAGGCCATCCGTAGAAGCTGCGGATGGCGAGGCGGTCCCAGCCCTCGATACTCGGCCCATGATCAACGCCGATGCGCCCGTTTATCCAAGCGACCGAGAGGCCGAGATCGCTCTGCGAGACGGATCAACCGTCCACGTACGGCCCGTCCGGCCGGGCGATGAGGATGCGATCAGGACGTTCCTGGCCGGCATATCCCGCCAGTCGATCGGCTTTCGGTTCTTCGGCGCCCCGGACCTCGAATGGGTCACCAACTGGTCGCTCGACGTCGATTATGCGGGCCGCTTCGGGCTGGTAGCCGAGACGGGCACGCCGAGCCGCATCGTCGCGCACGCGGCTTACGTGCGGCTCAACGGTCACCCGGCAACCACTGCGGAGGTTGCGTTTCTCGTTGCCGACCCATGGCAGGGAAAGGGCATCTCAACGGCACTGCTCGCGCACCTGGCCGAGGTGGCCGAGCACAATGGGATCTCGACGTTCCGGGCAGAGGTACTGCCGCTGAACCACCGAATGATCGAGGTGTTCCGCGAGAGCGGCTTCCCCGTCGAGCTGCGAGCGAGGCCAGATGCGATCACGGTTGAGCTCCCGACGTCACTATCCGGCGACGCCGTCAGACACTTCGAGGAGCGCGAGCGCCAGGCCGCCATCGCCGCCGTGCGCAGCTTTCTCGAGCCCCGGAGCGTCGCCGTCATCGGCGCCTCCCGACGGCGCGGGACCGTCGGCGGCGAGATCTTGCACAACGTGGTCAGCTCCGGGTTCAACGGCCCCGTGTATGCGGTAAACCGTCGCAGCGAGGTCGTCCAATCGCTACCCGCCTATCGGTCGGTCGAGGACATTCCCGTACCGATCGAGCTGGCCGTCGTGGTCGTACCGGCCGAGGAAGTGTGCGTCGTCGCGCGCGAATGCGCGGCGGCCGACGTGCGGAGTCTTCTCGTCATCTCCGCCGGTTTCGCCGAAACCGGCGGGGCGGGAGCCGCCCGGCAGCGTGAGCTCGTCTCGATCTGCCGCGCCGCCGGCATGCGGATCGTGGGACCCAACTGCCTGGGCGTAATCAACACCGCGCCGTCGGTGGGCCTGAACGCCACGTTTGCGCCCCACCAGGCCGTCCCTGGGCGTGTCGGCTTCATGTCACAGAGCGGCGGCCTCGGCATCGCGATCATCGAGGCCGCGGGTCGGTTGGGAATCGGGCTGTCCTCATTTGTCTCGGTCGGGAACAAGGTCGACCTGTCGGGCAATGACTTTCTCTCTTACTGGGAGCAGGACGCCGGTACCGATGTGGCCCTGCTGTACCTGGAGTCGTTCGGAAATCCGCGTAAGTTTGCTCGCGTGGCGCCGCGCTTTGCTCGGCGCAAGCCGTTGCTGGCGGTCAAGAGCGGGCGTTCGGCAGCCGGTGCCCGTGCAACCTCCTCACACACGGGAGCGCTGCTGTCGGCCTCGGATGTGACGGTCGACGCACTGTTCGAGCAGGCGGGCGTCATCCGTACCGACACCCTGCAGGAGCTGCTGAGCGTGGGAACGCTGCTGGCCACCCAGCCGGTTCCTCGTGGCGACCGGGTGGCGATCATCACCAACGCCGGCGGCCCGGCGATCATGTGCGCCGACGCCTGCCAGGCCTACGGGATCCCCGTACCAGAGCTGTCGAGCGCGGTACGTGAGCGGTTGGCGGAGTTTTTGCCGTCGGCGGCGTCGCTGGGCAACCCGATCGACATGATCGCCAGTGCCTCGGCAGAGGACTACCGCCGCACGCTGGACACTCTCATCGCCGCCGAGGCGTGCGACGCCATCCTCGCCATCTTCGTACCGCCGCTGGTGACCCAGGCCGCGGAGGTCGCGCAGGCGATCCGCGAGGTGGCGCGTGTCACTCCGGCGATGCCGATCGCCGCCGTGTTCATGACCGCCGAGGGTCCACCCGACGAGCTCTGCGCAGGCGAGACGCGCGTGCCCGGTTACGAGTTTCCCGAGGACGCCGCGAGGGCGATAGCCCTCGCCGCCAAGTACGGACGCTGGCGCGCTCGACCCGCCGGTCGGACGAAGCGACCAGCTCGAGTTCGCCCCGAGCGAGCGGCGGCGATCATCAGTGAGGAGCTGGCCGGCGGGGCGGGATGGCTTTCGCCGGCCGGGGTGGTGCGGCTGCTGACGGCGTACGGGCTGCCGCTGGTAGCGACGCATGTGGTTGGCGACGTCGATGCAGCGGCGGCGGTGGCGATCAAACTGGGCGAGCCCGTGGCTCTGAAAGCTCACGCGCCCGGTCTGGTGCACAAGAGCGACGCCGGTGCAGTCCGGCTTGGTCTCTCGGACCCGGCCGCCGTGCGTCGGGCGGCCGCCGACATAAGGGCGGGCGTTGAGCAGGCCGGCCACCGGCTGGAAGCCTTGGTTGTTCAGCCGATGGCGCCCCCGGGTGTCGAGCTGATCGTCGGCGTGGTCAACGACCACAGCTTCGGTCCCGTGATCGCTTGCGGCGCGGGGGGTACGGCCGCCGAACTGCTCCACGACGTCGCCGTCCGGATCACACCCG
Source organism: uncultured Solirubrobacterales bacterium (assembly GCA_963734775.1). Taxonomy (GTDB): domain Bacteria; phylum Actinomycetota; class Thermoleophilia; order Solirubrobacterales; family Solirubrobacteraceae; genus Palsa-465. The sequence goes on along the minus strand of CAVTJE010000016.1, from coordinate 234,183 downwards.
TGTCCGACCTGGACGCCCGCGAGATGTTGCGCTCACTGCGCACCTTTCCGCTGCTCGATGGCTACCGAGGCACACCCCCCTGCGACGTGGCGGCGATCGAGGACGTGCTGCTGCGGGTGAGCGCGATGGTCGAGGCTCACCCCGAGATCGCCGAACTCGACTGCAACCCGCTCATCGCGGGCCCCGCCGGTGCGGTGATCGTCGATGCTCGCATTCGCGTCGAGTCCTCGCCGTCGGCCCCACCGATGCCGTCGCTGAAGACATAGGCGATGTCGAGCGACAAGACGCATCGAGACCGGACCGAGCTCTCGGGTGACGACGCGCAGGTCGTGGACCTCCTCACGGCCGTGCTGGTGGATCCGAACCTTCACACCGATCTGCGGATGCGCCTTCACGAGGAGATCCGGCGAATGCTCGGCGAGATCGAGGAGAGCCGTAGCCGCGGTCTGCCCACGGCGAAGTCGCAATCGACAACAACGAACAAGAGAGGCTGACATGTCGGTACGTGTGGCAATCAATGGATTCGGACGGGTCGGGCGCTGCTTTCTGCGCTCCGCCGTGGGGCGGGACTCGACGCTCGAGATCGTTGCTGTCAACGATCTGGTCGACGAGCGCACCCTGACCCACTTGCTGAAGTACGACTCGGTATTCGGTCGCTTCCCGGGCGAGGTGAACGCGGTGGACGGCGGCATCGAGGTCGATGGTCGTGCCATTCGCGCGCTGGCGGAATCAGATGCCCGACACCTGCCGTGGGAGGAGCTCGGCGTCGACGTGGTCATCGAGTCGACCGGACACCTGCGCACCCGCTCGTCAGCCGTCGAGCACCTGGAAGCCGGCGCGCGCAAGGTGATTCTGTCCGCCCCGGCCAAGGGCGACGAGCCGCCGGACGCCACGGTCGTGCTCGGAGTCAACTTCGATGACGTCTACGACCCGGACACACATCACATCGTTTCGAATGCGTCCTGCACGACGAATTGCCTTGCTCCGGTGGCCAAGGTGCTCCACGAGGCAGTAGGCATCAGGCATGGCCTAATGACCACGGTTCACGCGTACACCTCCGACCAGCACCTGCTCGATGGTCCCCACAAGGACCTGCGGAGAGCCCGGGCGGCGGCGGTGAACGTGATTCCGACCTCGACCGGCGCGGCCAAGGCACTCGGGTTGGTGATCCCCGAGCTCGACGGCCTGTTGAACGGTCTGGCCGTGCGCGTGCCCGTGCCGACCGGCTCGCTGGTGGACCTGACCATCGAGGCTCTGGACGAAACGACCCGGGAAGCGGTCAACCGGGCATTTGCCAGCGCTGCCGATCGTGGCGTGCTCAGTGGCATCCTGGCATACACCGAGGACCCGATCGTCTCCTCCGACATCGTCGGCTCCTCATACTCGGCGATCTTTGACGGCGGTCTCACCTCGGTGGTCGACGGCACGCAGGTGAAGGTCATCGCCTGGTATGACAACGAGTGGGGCTACTCGAGCCGGCTGGTCGACTTGGCCGAACGGGTCCTGGTACCCGTGGCGCAGACGACGTGAGGATGGCGGGCCGTGGGACTCAGGCACGTTCCGGTGGCGGCGATGGACCCCCATTGCTTCGCGTCGATCCTCACCAATGATGACTACACGAGCCTGCTCGACCTGATGACGCAGGGCCGTGAGGAGCTGACCGGACGCGTGGTCTGGAACGTAAGCTCGACGGCCACCGGAGGCGGGGTCGCCGAGCTGCTGCGGATGTTGCTCGGTTACTCCCGAGGCGGCGGGGTGGATGCCCGCTGGCTTGTCATCGAGGGCGAGCCCGAGTTCTTTCAGGTCACCAAACGCCTGCACAACCACCTCCACGGCTTCGCGGGCGATGGTGGGCCCCTACGCGACCGGCAGCGCGGAATCTATGAACGGACCCTCGCCGACAGCGCGGCGGAGCTCGTGGGGCTCGTCCGCGCTGACGACATCGTGATCCTCCACGATCCGCAAACCGCTGGCATGACCGACGCGGTCCGCCGCACCGGCGCCCGGGTGATATGGCGCTGCCACGTTGGCATGGATCACCCCAATCAGCCCGCCCGCGCAGCCTGGGATTTTCTCCGACGGTACGTGCAGGAGGCCGACGCGTACGTCTTCTCGCGCGCCAACTTTGCCTGGGACGGCCTCGAGCGGGATCGCATCACGGTCATCCAACCCTCGATCGACGTCTTCTCGCCCAAGAACCAGGACCAGAGCCGGCAGCAGAGCCTGGCTATCCTGTCGCGCACCGGGATCCTCCCCCACCGCGCCACCCGGGACCCTACGTTCACCCGTTCCGACGGGACACCGGCCCGCGTGGATCGGCGCGCGAGCATGGTTGAGGTCTCGCCGCTCACCCTTGCGGACTCGTTCGTCGCCCAGATATCGCGCTGGGATCGCCTGAAGGACCCACTCGGCGTGATGCGCGCCTTCACCGGGTCGATCGCAGGAGGGACCTCGGCGCACCTGGTGCTCGCGGGCCCGGCCACGGGCAGCGTTGCCGACGACCCCGAGGGCGACGCGGTGGTCGCCGAGGTCTCCGAGGCGTGGGCGCATCTTTCACCCGAGGTCAGGAGTCGTGTCCACCTGGCGGCGCTACCGATGGCCGACATCGAGGAGAACGCGGCGATCGTCAACGCGCTCCAGCGCGGGGCCGATGTCGTGGTCCAGAAGAGCCTCGCTGAAGGTTTCGGTCTCACCGTGGCAGAGGCGATGTGGAAGGCACGGCCCGTCGTGGCCAGTCGCATCGGGGGAATTCAGGATCAGATCATCGACGGCCAGTCCGGGATCCTCGTATCGGACCCTCGCGACCTGGCCGAGTTCGGCTCGGCGGTGCTCGACCTCCTGAGCCATCGAGAGCGAGCCGAGGTGATCGGGCTGGCCGCCCACGCACGAATCCGCGAGCACTTCCTCGGCCTACACAACCTCCAGAGCTACTTCGAGCTGTTCGAGCAGCTCATCCCGTCGAACATCGTCACGAGCGACAGAGCAGACCAACGCTCAGAAGGGAACCGGTCATGAACGCAGTGGTGGTCTACGAGTCGGTTTATGCCAACACGCGGCGGATCGCTGAGGCGGTGGCCGAAGGGCTTGGCGGCGCTCGGGTGCTGTCCGTGGACGAGGCCGCAGGCCAGCTTGGCGATCCCGAGGTGCTGGTTGTCGGAGGTCCGACGCACGTTCGACACGCGGCTGGATCGGTCGCCCTGGCTCACCGGCGTTGCCTCCCGCGGGATCGCCAAGCGGCTGCGTAAGCAGGGATACGAGGTCCCCGACACGGAAAGCTTCCTCGTCGAGGATTCGGAAGGGCCGCCAGCCGCAGGCGAGCTGGCGCGAGCACGCCAGTGGGGCGCCCAACTCAAGCGCTGACCTCCGTCTCAGACCATCGTCATAGCCTCGCCGAGCACTGCTTCGGTCAGCAACGGGATGGCCGCTGTCAGGCTCTCCGAGAAGCCGGTGCCCATCTCGAACCGCTCTCCCTCCACGGCGTAGACGATCACTCGACGCGGGAGCCGACCCAGCGCGCGCCCCAGCTCGATGGCCTCGCCGAGAGCGAAGCTATGGGTCGACGATGATTCCTCCAGGCCGGCGACCAGCGGTGCCCGACTGGCGTCTAGGCGAAGGAAGGTGCCGGTCGGGAGCTCCGAGTGCATGGTGTCGACGAGTACGACCGCATCCGCGCCCCGCCATTGCTCGAGCAGACCGCTCGGCTCGCCCGGGTGCTGGCGCACCTCTACCCCCGCGTGCCGCGCGGTCTCGCGAAGCTGGCGCGCCACCTCGATGCCAGCCCCGTCGTCCTGCCGCCATTCATTGCCCACGCCAATGATCACCACCCGACGCTCAGCCACGGTCGATCGTGAGCTCGAGGAAGTGGGTCGCGCACGAGATGCACGGATCGTGGTTGCGGATCGCCTGCTCGCAGCGGAGCGTCAGCTGCTCGTCGGCAGGTCGACGTGGCGCTCGACGACGGCGCGCAGGTCCTCCTCGATCGCGCGCTGGTTCTGCGAGGTCGGCGGCACGATCCGCGCGTCGAGGATCGTGCCGTCGTCGTCGATCTCGTAGCGGTGGTAGAGCATGCCGCGCGGCGCCTCGGTGGCGCCGTGCCCGACGGCCCGGCGCGGGCGTCACCTCGACGGCCGGCGCGTCGGGCTCGCTCGTAGCGCGTCGATCAGCGCGAGCGCCTCGTCGGCGGCCTGCACCAGCTCGACGGCGCGCACGACGATGCTCTGGAACGGGTTGCGGCACGTCGCGTCCGAGCCCGGCCTCGCGCGCGGCCTCGCGGCGCGAGCGGCCGCAGCGTCGCCGAGGCGAGGCTGTAGCGCGCCAGCGGGCCGGTCAGGTAGGTGCCGCGCTCGCGCAGACGCGCGTGCAGCGCGGTCGAGTGCTCGACGTGCTCCTCGACGAAGTGCTCGTCGAACTCGGCCGGGCGCGATGTCCAGTCCGCCGTCGGAGACGATCCGCCCGCGGTCGATCGGGTAGCCGGCCGGGTCGCGGAGCGCGACGTGCTCGGGCGCGAGCTCGACGTCGGGGAACGGCAGCGTCGCCGCCCAGCGGACGGTCTCCAGCGCGGTCTCGCGCGCCCGCTCGAGCGGCTCGACCAGCGCGCGCAGCTCGGCCGCGCGCGGGGCGCGGTAGAAGCCGCCGACGCGCACGTTGATCGGATGGATCTCGCGGCCGCCGACGAGCGCCAGCACCGCGTTGCCGGCCTTCTTCATCTGCAGCCCCTGCTCGACGATCTCGGCGGTGGTCGCGGGCCATCTCGACGGCGCCCGCGTAGCCGAGGAAGTCCGGCGCGTGCAGCATGTAGACGTGCAGGCTGTGGCTCTCGATCCACTCGCCGCAGTAGAGCAGCCGGCGCAGATCGCGGATCGGGCCCTCGTCGATCGCGACGCCGCAGGCGTCCTCCATCGCCGCACCGCGCTCATCTGGTAGGCGACCGGGCAGATGCCGCAGATGCGCGCGGTGATGTCGGGCGCCTCGGTGAACGCGCGGCCGCGCAGGAACGCCTCGAAGAAGCGCGGCGGCTCGTAGATGCGCAGCTTGACGTCTCGCGACCTCGCTGCCCGTCGAGCCTGACGTACATCGCGCCCTCGCCCTCGACGCGGGCGAGGTAGTCGGTGCGGATCGTGCGCGCTCCGTGCTAGCTCTCGCTCATGGGCCTCGCTGGCGCTGCGCGGAACGGCTGGGGCTGGCGGCGTTGAAGGTGCGGTAGACGCGCACGAGGTCGCGCTCGTCGCAGCCCAGCTGCGCCAGCGGCGTCCAGCGACGCGCGTGTTGGGCGTCTCCATCGGCCCGAAGCAGCCGTAGCAGCCGCGGTCGTAGGCCGGGCAGAGCGCGCCGCAGCCGGCGTGCGTGACCGGGCCGAGGCAGGCGGTGCCGTGCGCGACCATCACGCACACGGTCCCGCGCCGCTTGCACTCGATGCACACGCTGTGCGCCCGGATGCGCGGCCGGCGCCGGTTCAGGTGCGCGCTGATCACCTCGAGCAGCTGGCGCTTGTTGATCGGGCAGCCGTGCAGCTCGAAGTCGACCGGCACGTGGGCGCTGATCGGCGTCGAGGTGGCCAGCGTCGAGATGTAGTCGGGCGAGGCGTAGACGATGCGCGTGAACTCCTCGACGTCGGCGAAGTTGCGCAGCGCCTGGATGCCGCCCGCGGTCGCGCAGGCGCCGATCGTGATCAGCGCGCGCGACTGCGCGCGGACCTCGCTGGATCCGCTCGGCGTCGTGCGGCGTGGTGATCGAGCCCTCGACGAGCGAGAGGTCGTAGGGTCCCTCGACGGTCGCGCTGCTGACGCCTCGAGGAAGTAGGCGATCTCGAAGCGGTCGGCGAGCGCGAGCAGCTCGTCCTCGCAGTCGAGCAGGCTCAGCTGGCAGCCGTCGCAGGAGGCGAACTTCCACACCGCGAGCGTGGGCTGGCGGTCCTCGCTCATCACAGCTCCCGGATCGCCAGCCACGGCTCGAGCTCGGCCCACCGGTAGACCGGCCCGTCGCGGCAGACGAGCGTCGGCCCGAGCTGGCAGTGCCCGCAGTGGCCGATCCCGCACTGCATGTTGCGCTCCATCGAGGCGTAGATCCGCTCGGGGACGATCCCGAGCTCCCGCAGCGTGGCGACGGTGAAGCGCATCATCACCTCGGGCCCGCACATCATCGCGACCGTGCTCGCCGGGTCGAGCCGCGCCCGCCGACCAGCCGCGTCACCACGCCGACGTGCCCGAGCCACTCCGGCCCGGCGCTGTCGACCGTGACGAGCACCTCGAGGCCGCGCTCGGCTCCCACGTCGGCGAGCTCCTCGGCGTAGAGCAGCTGGTCCGGCGTGCGGCCGCCGTAGAGCAGCACCAGCCGGCCGTAGCGCTCGCGGCGGCGCCAGCAGCCGCAGGATCGCCGGGCGCAGCGGCGGCAGGCCGATCCCGCCGGCGACGATCACGACGTCGCCGCCCTCGAGCCGCCTCGACCGGCCACGCGGCTGCCGAACGGACCGCGCACGCCGAGCATCCGCCCGGCCGCGGCCGCGCAGATCGCCTCGGTGGCGAGCCCGACCGCGCGGACGGTGTGGACCAGCCGCTGCGGCGCGATCGGGATCGCCGCTGATCGAGATCGGCACCTCGCCGGCCCCCGCCGGCCGAGAGCATCGTGAACTGGCCGGGAGCAAACTCGAACGGCGCGACCCGAGCTCGGCGCGAGCTCGAGCGTCCACGTGTCGGCCGTGTCCTGGCGCCGGCTTCGCACCTCGAACGGCTCGGGCACCAGCCGGTCCGGCGGACTCAGGCAGCCGATCGCAGCATGGCCGTAGACGTCGAGCAGCTGCAGCCGGGTCGCCTGCAGCCGCCGCACCAGATTGGCCGCGAACCGGCGCATCAGCTGGTAGCCGAGCTCGTGGTCGGCTCTCGCACTTGCCGCGCAGGCAGGCGCCGTCGAAGGCGACCAGCTCGCACGGCTTCGGTCGCGCGACCGTCGAGCTGCCAGCGGTAGGGCGCGAACAGCCACGACCAGCCGACCACATCGCCGGTGTCCAGCGTCTCGATCATGCAGCGGCCCGCGTCCGGGCGCGTCGCACCTCGAGCGCGACCGCCCCGCGGCGGATCAGGTAGAAGCGATCGGCCGGGTCGCCCTCGCGCAGCAGGAGCGTGTCGGCGGCGACATGCTCGTTGCGAGCGCAGCCGGCGATCAGCTCGAGCGTGGCCGGGCGCGAGCCCGGCGAAGATCGGCGCCTGGCGCGATCAGCTCCTCAAGCGTCTGCACCCGACTGCGCCCTCGCTCTCGCGGATCGCCCGCGCCTCCTCGGTGATGTCGATCCCGACCGGGCACCACGTGATGCAGCGTCCGCAGCCGACGCAGCCCGAGCTGCCGAACTGGTCGATGCCAGGTGGCCAGCTTGTGCGTCATCCACTGGCGGTAGCGCGAGCGCGGCGAGCCGCGGACCGCGCCGCCGTGGATGTGCGAGTAGTCGACCGTGAAGCACGAGTCCCAGCGCTGGTGGCGCTCGACGTGCTCGCCGGCGAGGTCGGTGACGTCCTCGACCGTCGTGCAGAAGCAGGTCGGGCAGACCATCGTGCAGTTGCCGCAGGTCAGGCAGCGCTCGGCGACCTCGTCCCAGCGCGGGTGCTCGTAGTTGCGGTACAGCAGCTCCTTGATGTCGCTGGCGTCGAGCTCGCGGCCCATCTGCGCCGCCGTCCGCGCGTGTACCGGTCGGCCCGGCCGCCTCGCGCACGCCCGCGCCGCGGTGCGAGCACGTCGGCCAGCACCTCGGCGCCGCGTCGGAGCCGACCTCGACCACGAAGTAGTGCCGCGTCCCGTCGAGCACCTCGGTCAGCGCGAGGTCGAAGCCGCGCTCGGCCACCGGGCCGGTGCCCATCGAGACGCAGAAGCAGGTCCCGCCGGCCTGCCCGCACTGGACGGCGACGACGAACGCGCCTCGGTCGGCGCGGTCGCCGGATCCGGTGCGTGCCGCCCAGCAGCACGCGGTCGAGGATTCCGATCGCGTGCAGCTCGCACGAGCGCGCGCCGAAGAACGCGTAGCGGTCGCGGATCCGCGTCGGGCTCGGCTCAGCTCGCGTCGAGCGCCGCCGTCGCGCGTCGACGCGTGCCTCGCCACAGCTTCACCTCGGGCGGGAGCTGGTACTTCTTCCACGAGTGCGGCCCGACGGCGTAGCCGAACAGCGCCTGATCGTCGCGCGCGGCGCAGCCGGTAGTGCCCGCCGTCCTGCTCGTCGGTCCAGCCGACCGGCAGATCGTCCGCGGAGCGGATCTCGTCGTAGACGATCGCCCGATCGCGGACCGTCGGGCCGACGATCGTGTAGCCGCGGCGCGCCAGCGCGTCGAACAGCCCGTCGAAGTCGCCGCGCTCGATCACGTGTCGAGCGCCCATCAACGAGTCACTTTACGGCCTGGTGCAACACAACAGATGTTCTCGGCAGCCACGGCTTGGAGTGTTCCGGTGCGCGAGTCCGTTCCCATCCGTGGGCGCCCACGGTATGGAGGGGAATCCCTACGGATTCGCACCAAGCGCGTGCCGAGCAGGATGGCCGTGTGTCGGACGAACTGCTACCACCAGTATCCGGCCCACGCCGCCTTCGGCGACTAGAAAAGGTGTGCGAGCAACGATCGCCGGGATCGTCACCGCCGCGCGGCGGACACGACGCCGCGACGCTGAGCGCGTCTGGTATGCGGTGCTGAAGACCAGCTAGGCCAGCGACAGAACCGTTGCCTTCTGCCTGCGGGATGGGCATCCGACGAGGTGAAGTCCGTTGTTCGCCTCATAAAGGTGCGGCAAACCTCGGATTGCTCGAGCCGCGCGCGACCTTAGCGTTGTAGCCGGTGTTCAAGCCTGCTGCCACGTCGAGTGATCGATTGATTCCAGGTGAGTGATCGAACAAGCATGCCGAGCGCGCGTCCCGTCTGCGCGATGTGTGGCGATCGCGTCGGCGTATATGAGCCGATCTGGCTCGAGTCGCCCGACAGCACCATTCACTCCACGTCGCTCCTCGCTCTCAGTGGTGACGGCGATACGCCGAACAGTTGCGTCTATTACCACCTCGGCTGCCTGCCCACCGAGCTCGTCCCCGAAGGCTGACCTCAGCACACCGATGCCAGCTTCTAGCCACAGCCCGGTGATTGTCGTCGGCTATGAAGCATCGGGGTTGGGGTATGACTGCAGCCCGGAGGCCCACGCAGCACTGACATTGGCCGGGTCGCTGGCCGCCTCGGGGACGCTGAGCTGCACCTCCGCGGCATCGTCGACGGTCGCCTTCCCCGATCGGCTTCGCGGCGCTGGCGGGCGGTGGCGCCCAGACTCCGATCTGGCAGGCAAGCCTCGACGAGGAGCAAACAGCGCTCGAGGCCGCTCTAAGGGGCGCGGTGGCCGACTACGCCGGTGAGGCGCAGACCGATGTGGTGCGCGGACGCCCGGGCCAGAGGCTGCTCGACTTCTCGCACGATGTCGACCTGCTCATCATTGGGCTCGAGGCAGTGGAGTCCCGCAGAACGGGTGCTTCTCGGAAGCACCGGCGAGGCGCTGCTCCACGACGCCGCCTGCCCGATCATTGCCGTTCCGCGGCCGGCCGGCTGAACCGGCTCGGCTCTGGCCGGTCGAACTCCGCTTCTCAAGCCGGCGGGCTGCCGCGTTCCTCGCGCTCGAGACCGCGCTGGTATGCTGCAGCCCGGTCGAGCGCCTCCTCCTCGGTGTCATGGTGAGAGATTGGCGTGCTGCCCAGTCTCACCACCCAGCCCCCGGCAGGCCAGGGCTCGACACGGATGTCGATCGCTGCCTCGGTGCCGCCGTTCACCGTCAGCTGCATGGTGAGGTGCTCTTGATGTTCGCCTTGCCGCCGTAGACGAAATGCGCGACGAAGACGAATTGTTTGTCGACGCACCTGCCGGCCCTGATCAGTCCCTTGCACATCGTCATGAGTGCTATGAGCGTCTTATGCATGGGCCCGCTCCTGGGTCTTGGATCTGGCCGTTCTCGCGGAGGGTTGCCAGCCCCGCCGTGGGTACGTGTCGCGTTCGGCGGGAAGCTTCGCCAGCACGTCGAGTTCGCGCTCAACCTGTTCGATGATCTCGTCGGGATCGGGGATCAGGGCGGCGTCGACCATCAGTCCGATCGTCACCTCGTTCCAGTAGCTGAAGATGCTCACGCTCATCCCGATGTGGCCGGACGTGGGTGCCCATACCAGGACGGAACGAACCTGGGTCCCGGCCATGTAGACCGGTTCGTGAGGACCGGGAACGTTCGTCATCACCGCCGTGCCCTTGGCCGTGAACAGGTCGATGACCCGCCGCTCGACCGGCTCCGGCGTCAATCCCGTCAGGCTCAGCAGGCCGTAGGAGACAGGCGCGTCGCGGCCGCTCTTTATCTCCTGCATCCGGCGATGGACCTCGACCAGCCGCCGGTAGGCCCCACTCGTACCAACCGGCAAGGGCAGGAAGACCAGCCCGAACTTGTTGCCAAGCCGGAGCGGCAACGGCTCGTCGAGCGGCCTCAGGTTAAAGGGCACCATGGCCTGGATCTCGCGGACCGGGCTGTCGTGCTCGTGGAGGTAGTGCCGCAGTGCGCCGCTCATGGCGGCCAGCAACACGTCGTTCACCGTCGCCTTGTGGTCATAGCCGATTGCTTTGATCTGAGGAAGTGGCAGCGGCTTGGTCCAGGCCACCCGCCGACTGACACCGGGGTCGCCCTTCAACGCGGTCGCCGCGTCCGCAGGGGTGACGAGGAGGCGCAGCGCCGTCGTTGCATCGCGCGACACCTTCCCGGCGACGCGGGCCATATGATCTGGTGACAGCGCCATCATCTCGACCTGCTGGACGGTGGCCGACCCGATGGCTCCCGCGACGCGTGCAGCGGAGGCGACAACTCCGCCGAGCAGACCATGCGAGCGGTCCTGATCGCCATTCGCCGTTCGGTCATCGACGTCATCGTGGGATCCATCCGTTAGCGAAAGCATGACTCTGGCCAAGGCGATCCCGTCGGCGATGCAGTGATGCATCCGGGTGAGCATCGCCGCGCCCTCGCCAAACCCGTCGATCATGTACGATGTGCCACAGAGGACGGGCACGATCGAGTGGCATCGTCATCAGGTCGCCGACCAGCTCCTGAAGAGCCGTGACGTCGCCCGGCGCCGGAAGCGCGAAGTGGTGCAGGTGATGCTCGAGGGCGAACTCGGGATCGTCCTCCCACCGCGGGCCGCGCAGCGGCAGGCGGCTTTCCACCACCCGCTGTCGGAACTTGGGGTAACGATCGACAAGTCGCTTCTGGACGATCTCCTTGAACCGCTTCCAGTCGACCGGCTCATCGAACAGCAGGACGGTGTTGATCACCATCAGGTTGGTAGGACGGTCCATGTGCAGCCAGGCCGCATCAGCGCTGGAGAAGCTTGAGCTCATGACTCACCCCCGTCGCGGTATAGGCCGGCGACCACGTCGGCGGGCCGTGGTGCGGGACGTGTGTCTGGTATTGCTGTCGATGTTGTGACTATCAGTGAATTCATCGTTGACTCCTGGTCATGGCCTGGGGGGATGAGCGAGTGGCATCTGCCGGATCCGGGTGGCCGGGACCACGGTCTCCGACGGCGACAGAGTATGTGAGACGCCGAGGCCGATCAGGCTCGACACGAGTGCGACGATCCCCCAGAGCGCAGGGCCGACTTCGGTCGCTTGATGGAGGACTCGCCAGAGTGAGCATGGGCCAACGCTATGTGCGCCCTGCCGTCCCGCCATCGGTGCCCAGCGGTGTTGACAGTAGGTAGTAAACCCGTCGACGCTGCGGGGAACTCGTGACGCGCCGATCCGCCCGCTGCTCGTCGCGGGGGGCGCAGGTCGTGGTAGCGCTGCGGGCTCGTCGCGCGTGACAACTGCTCGCTCTACGCCAGCGCGCGGACGATATCGAGCGACGACAGGATCCCGATCGGGAGTGTCGTATGAGGGTCGATCACGACGAGGTGGCTGATGTGCTGTCGTGATCATCACCTCACCGGCCTCGCGGAGGGAGAGGTCGGGCCTCACGGTGACCACCGGCTGCTCGAGCGACGCTCGCGGCGTCTACGTAGGGCCCAACCTCGATACCTCCACGAATCACATCACGATCGCTGATGATTCCCCAGACCACCAGCTCTCCCGATTCATCGCGGGCGAGATTCATGATCGCCACGCAGTGAACGTGGTGCGTGGCCATGATGCGCGCGACGCTCCCGATCGTCGCGTCCTGGTGGCACGAGACGATGCCGGGATTCATCACATCGCCAACGGTCCGATCGGCCAGCGGTGGCGCGACGACGGCACCGGACACGGATGAAGCTTCAGACTTCGACACTATCGGCCTCCTCGGCGTTGCGGGGCCCTCCAAGCTAGGGTGATCGGCACGGCTGGTAATCCGGGTTTTTCCGCAGGGACATCGTGTTCGGACCACGATCTTCAGGGCTCTCGGACCGGAAGGATTGAGGCAACGCCAACGGAAGACCGAGATGGAACCGCCACGCACTCTCGAAGACCGGCCGGCACACATCCAGACGACAATCGCCAGCATCGCTGCCGGCATCGACTGCTCTTCGGACGGAAGGGACGCCGCAGCGCTTGGAGCACTGCGCGCAGACGTGATGGCCGCACAGTTGAGCTCGATCGCCGTGGGGCCAGAGATGAAATCGGGCGGCTGGCCGCGCCCGTGATCGCACGTCGCGCGGCTGGATGCGTACTCGACCACATCCGGTTCACATCTTTTCCCGGACGTGGTCGGGAGACAAGGGCGCGTAGTTTCGTTTGCCATGACCGCTCATCTCCATCTCGCCGCCACCGAGCCCGAGGCACGGACCTCACAGCGGCCGGACCATCCCATCCGCGTCGTGCTGGCCGACGATCACACCGGTGTCCGCCGGAGTCTGCGGCTCGTGCTAGATCGCGATAAGGATCTGCGCGTGGTGGCCGAGGCGGCCGATCTGGTGGCCGTCTTGCAGTCACGTCTACGGACACGCCCCACACGTCCTCGTCCTCGACCTCCAGCTCCCGAACGGTTCGAGTATCGAGACCATCCGTCAGCTGCGGAGCAAGGCTCCAGAGACTGAGATCGTGGTTCTGACCATGGAGCCGAGTCCCGTTTTTGCCCAGCAGGCGCTGGACGCCGGCGCGGTCGGATTCGTGCTCAAGCATCGAGCCGACGACGAGCTCACCGAGGCCGTGAAGCAGGCTGCCCGCGGCCAGGAGTACCTCAGCCCCCATGTCGCGGCCGCAGTTCGAAGCCCTGCGTCAAGCGGTCAGCGGCGATGGCCTCAGCCCGCGTGAGACGGAGGTTCTCCGACTGATCGCCCTTGGCCATACGAGCGTCGAGATCGCCGGCAAGCTGCATCTGTCCAGGCGGACGGTTGAGACCCACCGCGCCCACATCCATCGGAAGCTGGCGCTGAAAACGCGAGCTGATCTGGTCCAGTACGCCTTACGAAACCATCTGATCGGCTGACCAGCCCGCCTCAGCCGAGGCGCTGGTTCCCAGCGGGAGGCGGGCACGGACGCGCGTGCCACCGTCTGAGCACACCTCGAACGTTCCTCCGGCCAGGTACACGCGCTCGCGCATTCCTGCCAGTCCGAACCCTTTGGTCCGCGTCTCGGGATCGAACCCGATTCCATCGTCGTGGACCTCGACGATGACGACGTCTTGCTCCTGGCGGATCGAGACGCGGACATGCTTGGCGTGCGCGTGCTTGACGATGTTGGTCAGCGACTCCTGCACGAGCCGGTAGATCGCCGTCTCGAGATCGGGGCTGAGACTGGCCTCGCCTGTCGTTCCATCGGGCAGCGAGAGGTCGCTGGCGATCGCAAGGCCTTCCTCGCCCCGGCGCGTGATGAGGGCACCGATCGCCGCTGGCAGGCCCAGGTCATCGAGCAGCGAGGGTCTTAGGTCGGTGATGATCGCGCGCAGGTTGTCGATCTCAAGCTCGATGTCCTCGATCGCCTGGCGGATGGCTTGGTCCTTGTCGTTCGCCTCACCCCGACCCATGGTGGATGCCAGCAGTACGCGCAGAGCGCCGAGTGACTGGAGTGTTTGGTCATGCAGCTCGCGTGCCCAACGGCTGCGTTCTGAGTCCGCGGCCTCGATCGCGCTGCGCAAGCGGTCCGCTTCGACGCTGCGCCGCAACGCGACAGCGTTGGCGGCCGAGGCGGCGAAGGTTCGCAGCAGCTGTTCATCGGCGAGGCTGAAGGTGTCCCCACCGCTTCCATGGTCGAATGCCGCCAGGACGCCGACGGCGACCTCGCGGTGGCGCATCGGTACCAGCAGGGCGGTGTGAGCGTCGGGAACGCCAAGCTCGCGGGGGGCGATCCGCAGTTGTGATTCAACGTCGGCTATTCGGCGGGGCTGGTCAAGCTCAAGTACCTGACCGGATGTCGACGCCGAGATCGCCACACGACGGCCACTCGCCTCGGCGGTGTGCCCGGCACAGGCGGCGACCACCAGCTCTTGGCCTTCGCGGAGCATGATCAGCACGGCGCCTGCGTCGATCAGCGCGCGCCCGCGCTTGACGACCAGCTCGAGCACGCGATCCAACGCCTCCGCACCCGCGACGGCGTCGGCGATGTCCCGCGCTGCCTCCAAACCGCGCACCGCTCGCTCGGCCTCCTCGCGTCGCTGCTCACTCGTCTCGTACAGGCGGGCGTTTTCGATCGCGATCGACGCCCACTGCGCCAGGACCTGGACCGCCTCCTCATCGGCTTGGGTGAACTCCCCCCCGCCCTGTTTCTCGGTCAGGTACAGGTTGCCCCACGCCGTGCCTCGAATGACAATTGGGGCTCCGAGGAAGCTCCGCATCGGTGGGTGCCCGGGCGGAAAGCCGTAGCTCTGAGGGTGCTGGCCGACGTCTGGCAAGCGGAGCGGGCGCGGGTCGTCGATCAGCACACCCAACACGCCCCGGCCGCGCGGCAGATCGCCGATCGCTCGTTGCGTATCAGGATCTATCCCAGCGGTGAGGAAGCGCTCGAGCCCGGTCCGCGCGGGTCCGACAACACCTAGAGCGGCGTATCGGGCGCCGGTGATCTCCCGGGCCTCGGCAAGGACGTGGTCGAGAACGGCTTCGGGGTCTAGCTCACCGACCAGCGTCCTGCCCACGTCGGCCAGACGACGTAATCTCGCCTCTGGTTCAGACATGGCCTCCGAGGATCCCGCTCTTGATGCAGGTTTGCACGTTGCCTGAGATTAATCGACGTAACGAGCCGCGGCCCGGCCGCGGGTAGGTAGAAACTACTCGTTCTTGTCACCGACCCGGGCCAGCGTTCAGGGTACGGCGCGAGACTGGATCCTCGTGAGTCGGATTCAGCGCTCGCGTCGTGCTGCCCCGTTGCCCACGCCGGCGTACGAACCATTTCCGCAGCTCATCCGCTCCCCAGACGATGAACGGATACGGGAGCAGGAGCAGCACATCCCTCGCGGGCAGGGCGGCCGTACCGAGCAGACTCTGCAGTGGTGGGACGTAGACGAACAGGGCTGCGAACACGGTCACGCCGACGGAGTGCTGCTGCTCGGCGCCGCGACGCTTCGCCGAGCCACCGACTGACGGGGAACCCGCAGCTAACTGCGGGTTCGCCACGATCCTCGGCCACCGCGGTCCCGCCAGTATCGGACGCATGCTGTCGCCTGCCGCCGACGCCGAACATGTTTGAAGACGTGATAGTCGGAGTCGATGGGCGCCAAGGCGGCTGCGATGCAATCGCCTTGGCGGGGCGGCTGGCCGCACCGGGCGCCAACGTCAAGGTCGCGCACGTCTACGGCGTGCCCGTGGCGACGAGCGTCAGCCCGCTCGTGCTGCCCGCAGAGATGGAGGGCGCCAAGCGGCTGGTCGCCCACGCGATCGACCGAGCACGTTTCCCCGCCGAGCCAGCGACGATCTACGACTCATCGGTCGGGCGGGGGTTCCACCGCCTCGCCGAGCAGACTGAAGCCGACCTGATAGTGATTGGATCATGCCACCGAGGTGCCCTCGGCAGGACGTTCCTCGGCGACGACGCCAGCCGTACCCTCCATGGCGCGCGGTGCGCGGTGGCTATCGCCCCCCGCGGCTACGCGGCCTCCAGCTCAGACTCATGCCTGAGCCGAATCGGTGTGGGGTGTGCCGCGGCGCCAATGAGCCGCCAGGTGTTAGACATCGCACGCACGCTCGCCGCCCACCATCACGCGACGATCAGAGCACTGTCGGTGGTCTCGCGCCGAAGCATTCGCGATCGGGAACCCGCGCTTCGGCAGTGGCCGCAGGTCGCCGGCCAGCTGGTGGTCGACGAGCTTCACCACCTGAGCGAGCTTGAGGGAATCGAGGCCGACGCCACGTACGGCGATCCCGGCGAGATGTTGGCCGAGTTCAGCGCCACCGTGGATGTGCTGATCATTGACTCCCCCGGTCGCGTCCCCACGGACCGGCACGTCGACAGCAGCACGGCCGACTACCTCGTGCGACACGCACACTGCCCGATCGTGATCCTGGCGCGGTGAGTGCGGGATATCCACAGTCGCTGCGTTGCAATTCAGCTCCGAGCTGGGCCGAACTCGGCCGCGGTCGCGGCCGGCCAAGGCGCATGTCCCGTCCGATTGAGCGCGATGCCGTCACCGACCGATTTAGGAACCACGGGAGGCGACCGATCCGGAAGTCGACCCGGATCGGCGGGCCTGGCACCGCGCGCTGGCCGCAGCCACGCCCGACGAGGAGGTGTCGGGCGAGCCGACGCGGTGTTCATGCACTGCCTGGCCGCACATCGCGGAGAGGAGGTGACGGCCGGGGTCATCAATGGCCCGCAATCGGTCGTCTTCGCGCACCGGCCGGGCGGAGCGTCGACTGGTTCCTGCCCGCACCGTCGCCATCGCCGCCTGAGCCGGCCGCTGTCAGCGTCGTGCTCACCAGCTTGGAGATGCCGCGCTCGATGCCCTCACACAGCACGCCGATGTCCGGAGCTGTATCGAAGTCCCCTGTGACGCCGAAATTGATCCCCCCGTCGTACGAAAAGATCGCCACCCCCACCCGAATATGGCCCCCCAACGGCACGAACGGAAATGCCTCGAGCATGCGCCGCCCCGCCAGGTACAGCGGCCGCTGCGGACCGGGAACGTTTGTTGTGACGGTGTTGACGCTGCTCTGCGGCAGCCGGGTACCGACCCGGCCGGCGAGCGTCAGCAGCATCGCCGGCGCGAACCCACCGAGCGCGGTCAACCGCTCGGCTGCGACCGCCTGACCCGAGTGCTTTAGCCATTGCATCTGCTCGTGCAGCGAGCGCAGCTGGCCCACGGGATCCTCGATCTCGACGGGTAGCTCCGCGAACATCGCAGAGACCTTGTTGTTGTAGGTCCCGTGTTCATCCTCCGCGCGCACCGAGACCGGTACGAGCGAGCGAATAACGCGGCCTTCGAGCTGCTCACCGCGACACAGCAGCAGCTCGCGGAAGCCAGTCGTGATCGCGGCGAGAACCACGTCATTGATTGTGCCCCCATGGAGGTTGCGGATCTGCTTGACGTCCGACAGCCGCGCCCTCGCCCAATCCCAGCGACGATGCGGGCCGATCGGACCGTTGAGCGAACTCGCCGGATTTGAATTGAGCAGGGACCTCAGGTTCACGGCACCACGGGTGGTGTCGACAGCCTTGCGGGCGACGCGTCGCGGACCCCGTGCGGCCGACAACACCGTCCGCAGTCCCTCGTATGGGCTCGCCGCACGCAGGGCAAGCGAATGCATGATGAGCTCGGCCGCGCCCGGTTCACGCTCAGCCTTCCAACCTCCAGCCAGCTCGGGCGCGAGCTCGCGCTCCTTGGTCAGGATCACGCTCAGTAGGTCAGTCGCCGAGACGCCATCGACCATGCAGTGGTGCGTCTTTGAGATCAGCGCCCATCGCCCATCGTCAAGACCCTCCACCACCCACATCTCCCAGAGGGGCTTGGCGCGATCGAGCTGCTGGGACATCACCCGCCCCACGAGGTTTCGCAGTTCTTCGTGGCCACCGGGTGCCGGAAGAGCAGTGCGCCGTACGTGATAGTCGAGGTTGAAATGTGGATCGTCGACCCACACCGGCCGACCGAGAGCGAGCGGCACGAACCTCACCTTCTGCCGGTAGCGAGGCACCAGCGCCAGCCGCGCAGCCACCGCCGCGCGCACCTCACCCGGTTCCGGCGCGGGACCCTCGAAGATCCCAACCGAGCCGATATGCATGTGCGTCACCGCATCCTCAACATGAAGAAACGACGCGTCGAGCGGGCTCATCGTCTGCATTGCATTCCTCCTTCGTTGGACACCCACTCAAGCACCGATGCCCTTAGGCTCAGCCCGCGACGGCTACGACGATGCGCTCCGTCGGCGCTGCCTTACTTTCTGATCCGTAGAGGACCACCGTGAGGGCGTTCGTATGGGGCCGCGTCGGGTCCACCTAGGCAGCCGGAGCTGCCGGCACTCGGCTGGAGCCGTGGGTCGTCAGCGCTGCGTCGTCGTTCTTCTGACTGTGCTCGAGCCGGCTCTCGAGCTCGAGGATCCGCTGGGTCGTCTTGATGACGGTGTCAGGAGCAAGGCTGATCGAGTCGATGCCGATCTCGACGAGGTATTCGGCCATATCGGGGTAATCGCTCGGCGCCTGTCCGCACAGCCCGGAGTGGATGTTGTTGCGAATGCACCCCTCGACGGCCATACGGATCATGAGCTTGACACCTTCATCACGCTCGTCGTAGTCGAAGGCCACGATCTCCGAGTCCCTATCGACGCCCAGCGTCAGCTGGGCGAGGTCATTGGAGCCGATCGAAAAGCCGTCGACCGTGTGGGCGAACTGGTCGATCAGCAGGACGTTGTTGGGGATCTCGCACATCGCGTAGATCTGGAGTCCGTTCTCCCCGCGCCGCAGGCCGAGTTCGGCCATCTGCGCGATGACCTTCTCAGCCTCGTCGACGCGGCGCACGAAGGGGATCATCAGGATCACGTTGGTGAACCCCATCTCCTCTCGCACGCGCTTCATCGCGCGGCACTCCAACGCGAAGCCCTCCTTGTACACCGGATGGGCATAACGGGAGGCGCCGCGGAAGCCGATCATCGGATTCGCCTCGTGAGGCTCGAAGGCAGCGCCGCCCAGGAGGCTCGCATACTCATTGCTCTTGAAGTCGGACATCCGTACGACAACCGGCTTGGGCCAGAAGGCCGCGGCAATCGTGCCCATCCCTTCCGACAAGCGCTCCACGAAGAAGCTCTCACCGTCCGGATAGAGACGGGTCAGTCGGTCGATTGTCTCGCGCTCCTGCGGGTCCGTGACTCGATCTGGGTGAACCAGCGCGAGCGGATGGGCCTGGATGTACTCGCTGATTATGAACTCCATCCGAGCCAGTCCGACCCCGTCGTTTGGGAGGAACGACGTCTTGAACGCGAGATCCGGGTTGCCGAGGTTGATCATGATCTTCGTTCGGGGCCGGGCGATCTCCGACACTTCGGTCCGCTCGACCTGGAACGGCACCTCACCGCTATAGATCCGGCCCGTGTCACCCTCGCAGCACGAGACGGTGACCTTTTGGCCGCTGGCGATGGAGGTGGTGCCATGGCCGGTGCCCACGACCGCAGGTACGCCGAGTTCGCGCGCGATGATCGCCGCGTGGCAGGTACGCCCGCCACGGTTGGTGACGATCGCGGCCGCGGTCTTCATCACCGGTTCCCAATCCGGAGTAGTGCTGTCCGCCACCAGTACCTCGCCGGGCTTGAACTCGCCCATGTGCGCGAGATTCTCCATCACATGGGCGGTGCCCGCAGCGATGTTCGCGCCGACCGACCGGCCCTCGACAAGGACCTCGCCGCGACCATCGCCGAGTTCGTAGCTCTCGACGAGCGTGGCGCTGTGCTGAGAGGCGACCGTCTCGGGCCGCGCCTGCACGACGTAGATCTTGCCGTCGAGTCCGTCCTTCGCCCACTCCATGTCCATCGCGCGGCCGTAATGCCGCTCGATCTTGATCGCATAGTCCGCTATCGCGAGGACGTCCTCGTCCCCAATGCAGTAGCGCTCCCGGTCGGCCCTGGGGGTCGGGATGTTGCGGACCGTATGCTTGATCTCGCCCTCGACGAAGATCATCTTGACCGCCTTGTCACCCACCAGGCGCCGCAGCACGGCGCGGTGGCCCGTCTCGAATGTTGGCTTGTGGACGTAGAACTCGTCCGGGTCGACGGCCCCTTGGACCACGTTCTCGCCGAGTCCGTAGGCGCCCGTGATGAAGACCACGTCCTGGAACCCTGATTCGGTGTCGAGCGAGAAGAAAACTCCTGACGCGGAGAGATCAGAACGCACCATCTTCATCACCCCGATCGAGAGCCCAATTGCGAAGTGATCGAAGCCCTGATCGATCCGGTAGTGAATCGCGCGGTCGGTGAACAGACTCGCGAAGCACCGGCGGCACGAGTCGAGCAGGCTCTCCTCGCCCTTGATGTTCAAATACGTCTCCTGTTGGCCGGCAAAGCTGGCCGTCGGGAGATCCTCGGCGGTGGCCGAGCTTCGCACGGCGAGGCTGACGTCCTCGCCGTACTCCTCTTGTAGACGCCGGTAGCTGGCGAGGATCTCGGCCGCAAGATCGTCAGGCATCCCTGCCCCATAGACGATCTCGCGGGCGCGCTTGGCGCGTCGCGCCAGATCGGCCATGTCGGCCTCCTCCAGCCCCTCCAGCGCGGCCCGGAGAGGATCCATCGCGCCGGCGGCGTCGAGCATGTATCGATATGCCTCGGCGGTGATCGCGAAGCCGTTTGGCACGAGCACGCCCTCGCCGGATAGCTCGCGGTACATCTCGCCGAGCGATGCGTTCTTCCCGCCCACCAGTGGGACGTCGTCGATGCCAACCTCCTCGAAGAAGCGGACGTAGTTCAGGCGAGTCATCGATGTTCCTCCTGCTGGGTCGATCTCGAGCGCGTCGTCCAACCGTAAAGCGGCGGTGCGTCCGCGGGCATCTGGTGCTACCGCGGATCCAGCTCAGTAGCGGCCGCCGATGCGGGCGCGGTAAACCCGCAAACGATCATCGACTCGCGGCCACGATGCGCGCGACGTCAAGCGTCGACACGATGCCGGATGGCAGGCCAGTCGGGCCGACCGCCACCACGTGTGTGGTGACGTGGTCAACCATGAGCTCGGCAGCCCTGTCGAGATGATCGTCCTCCTGCAGGGCGGGCGGTTCGCCCGCGGCGATCGTCGCAGCTGGGGTCGCGAGCGAGCCGCCATGCAGCGCGACTACCAGGTCGATGTCCGAAATCAGCCCCCAGGTGAAGCGAGGGTCGCGGTCACCGCGGCCGTCGATGCCGGCGACGGCGACGCAGTGCACACGTTGGTCGGCCAAGATCCGCGCCACCAAGGTGAGCGGGGCATCAGGCGCGCACGTGACCACGCCCGGGAGCATGACGTCCCCGATTCTCACTTCACTGAGCACTCGCGCTGGGGGCGGGCCTGCGGACGGAGGCCGGGGCATCCGGGCGGGACGGGGGTCAATGCCGCCCACGACTGCCGATAGGTCAAGGCTCGAGACAATTCCTGCTGGGGCGCCGGAGGTCGGATCAGTGGCGAGCAAGTGGGTGATGTAACGAACCGCCATCAACTCCACGGCCTCGGCCAGCGTCGCTTGGGTGGACAGCGTCGCGACCGGCTCGCGCGCCAGATCGCCAGCCTTCGTGTCGGGGGGGCGCTCGACGACGGCACGCACGAGCTCAAGGTCGGTCACGACCAGCGGAGCGCCGTCTTGCATCGGTGGAACGATCACCGCGTGGACGCCTTGCGTGCTCATGATTGCCGCGATCGTCGGCAACGTGGCATCGCGCCCGCAGCTGGTGACGCCTGGGCGCATTGCCTCGCTCACGCGCACGCCAGTCCAGGCGGGGGACCCGGTCAATGGAAGATGTGTGGTCACGACCGCCACGCTACGCCTGTCTGTCGCCCGCGGCGTCCGTGGGAATCGCGGTATCGGATCCGTAGTCCGGCACGCCAGGCTCGATCGCGCAGGCGGGATCGAAGCCGGCAACCGGCTCGTGCGGATCGTCGCGGGGCCCCGCGTCAGAAGCTCTGGCCGGAGATCGACTCGCGACGCCGATCGTAAACGTGGTGCTCTCGCCCTCACGCAGCTCGCGGACGACGTCGCCGACGCCGACCTTGATCGGCCCGCTGTGACCGTCGGCCAGCGCGGCGACTGTCAGCTCGGCTCCGCGCAGCGAGACATGGATCGGTGTGCGGCGCACCTGCATCGGCAGCGACAGTCCGTCCAGGCGATCGAGGAGCGTGGGGTTGAAATATATGACGCCGTCACAGATACGGGTCCCGAGATAGGCCCGCTGGATGAGATCGAGGGTGCCGGCCATCACACCCAGATGGATGCCCTCCCCCGTGGTCCCGACCTGGACGTCGCCGATGTCGCTCTCCAGCGCGAGGAGGAACCGCCGCCACGAGCTCTCCGGCTCGCTCGCGGCAAGCACTCCAGCGTGCGTTACGAAGCTGAGTGTCGACCCGTGTGAGGTGCGTCGGTCGTAGTAGTCGATCGTTTTGCGGGCCGTTTCGTCGGTGTACTCGTAGCCGAGCTGCTGGAACACACCGCGCAGCTCATCCTCGGAGAACAGGTAGAGCAGCATCAGCGTGTCCGCTTGTTTGGCGACCTTGTAGCGGTCGGGGCTGTCGCCCTCCGCGCGCAGGATCCGGTCGAGGCGCTGGATGTTGCCGTACCTTGACCGGTAGCCGTCCCAGTCGAGTTCCTCCAGGTCCTCGTACCCCTCGAACTGGCTGATGATGCCTTCACCGTGGAAGGGGACGAACATCTTGCGGCTCATCTCACGCCACGTGCTTATCTCGCCGTCACTGAGGCCCATCCGTGCGCGCAGCACGTCGCGCCGGCTGGCCGGGAGGAGGTCGAGGGCGCTCTGCGCGGTCTCGCAGATCCACGCCACCATCACGTTTGTGTACGCGTTGTTGCGCAGCCCGCTCACGGTCGCGCCGGGATACTTCTCATGGAACTCGTCGGGGCCCATGACGCCATGGATCTCCCACCGGTCGCGTTCGGCGTTGAAGTGTGCGGTCGACGCCCAGAAGCGTGCGATCTCGAGCATGACCTCCGCGCCGTGGTCGCGCAGGAAGTCGAGGTCGTGGGTGATTTGGTAGTAGTGCCAGACGTTGTAGAAGATCGCCGCGCCCACATGTCGCTGGTTGTGGCTGAGGTCGGGCTCCCATTTCTCCGACACCGGATTGAGGTGAACGGCCTGTGTCTGTTCCTCGCCATCACTCCCGCTCTGCCACGGGTACATGGCACCCAAAAAGCCTGCAGCCTTGGCGGCCGCACGAGCCTCGCCGAGTCGCCGGTAGCGGTACATCAGCAACCCTCGCGTGATCTCGGGCAGCCGGTAGTTCAGGAACGGGTAGACGTAGAGCTCATCCCAAAACACGTGCCCGCGATACGCCTCACCGTTGAGCCCCCGCGCCGGCGCGCCGGCGTCGTGGTGCGAGGTGAGGCGCGAGCAGGTCTGCAGCAGATGCGAGATGTGCAGGCGAAGCAGGGACTGCACCCGAGGCGTTCCCGGCAACCGGACGTCACAGACTTCCCATAGCTCGTCCCACGCGTACACATGGTCCTCGTAGGCCGCGTCGAAGGACGGGTAGCGAATGGCACTCTTGCCGGCGTTGGCCAGGGGCTCGTCGATCGCGCGATCGCGCGACGTGTACAACGCGACCATCTTCTCGACGCGGACGGGCTCGTTCGGCCGCACGTCGAACTCCAGGATCTGGTGGATGTAGTCCTCCATCTGGTGCGTGCTACGAGTGGTGTCGAGCGTCTCCGTACCGCGGTACACGTGCGTTCGCGCGGCGACGGCGATCTCGATCCTCGACTCTCGTGTGCGGGCCTTGAGCGCAATCACATCCGGGGCGTAGATGCGAGGGCCCTGCGGATCAAGGTGGCGGCCCTCGAGCTGCCGGTAGCGGGCGACGCCTCGGTTGACAACGCGTCCGTCGAGCGCCGAGATCACCTCGACTCGTCCCGACCAGTTCTCGGCGACGAGCTCCCAGGCCACCGCCGACAGGTGCATCCTGCCCATGCTGACGAACCGCCGGCTCGTCAGGCGCGTCTCGCGTCCGGCTCGATCCCGGAAGCGCAGCGTGCGGGTTAGCAGGGCGTAACGGGCGTCATAGACGTGCCGGTAGTCCAGCACCTCCACGTTGCCCAGGCGGATCGGATCGTCGCTTTCGATGCAAAGCTCAAGCGAGGAGCCGTCGGGCAGGTTGACGCGGTCCTCGTTGGGGACCGGATGCCCGCCCAGGATCGTGGTCTCGCGGTTGTACACGCCGTGCGCGTACGTACCGGCGTAGTGCACATTGTCACGCTCCTCCCACTCCGCGGCACCACGGATGCAGAAGTAACCGTTGCCCATCGAGGTCAACGCTTCCCGCAGCTCCTCCTCGCTCGCATCAAAGCCGTCGTAGACGAGCGTGAACTCATTCTCCATGTCTCTCGCTTCGTCGGGTCCAACCCGGCCCGAGGTCGTCGCAATCGTTCGAGCACCGCGATAAACCGCCCCGGCGGTTCGAGCTTCGGCAGATGCCCGACACCCTCGAAGACCTCGAGCCGGCTCCCGGGAATCGCCTTGTGCTCACCGGCCGGCCGTGGAGGGTGACCGTCCTTCTCCCGAGCATGGACCTATTGTCCGCCTATGTGGCTCCTCGTCATCCGATTTCACCCGCACGCAGCGCAGGGAAAGTACGGATGGCGCGGGAGGCGCCGCCGGCTAATGCTTACCAGGGGACGTATGCGCCTGCGTTAGCGGCTCTCATCGCTGAGACATAGCCGGCCCGCTGGTTTGCGGCCGGATCGGTGTCGGCTCGCACCGAGAGCAGCCCTCGCAGCTCATCGATTGCTTCGAATCCCTTGCGCTCCATCCAGGTGGCGAGCCCGTCGAGCAGTTCGGTCGCGTACTGGGGCCCGTGGCGCAGCAGCGCGGAGGTGGTCATCACCACATCGGCACCTGCGAGCAGGTAGCGGGCGACGTCGGCTGCGACTTCGACTCCCGTGGTGGCCGCGAGTGAGATGCTGAGCTTTCCGCGCAACAGGGCGATCCATGTCCGAGGGAGCCTGCCGTCAGCGGGACTGGAGAGGTTGACTTGGGGCAGGATCGCGAGCTGTTCTGGGTCGATATCGGGTTGCAGGAAACGATTGAAGAGGACGAGCGCGTCGGCGCCTGCTTCGGCGAGCGGAGCGCGATCTCCCCGGTTGAGCTGAAATAGGGGGTGAGCTTTACCGCCACGGGGACAGTGACGGCGCTCTTGACCCGGCTGAGGACGTCGATATGCCGCTGCTCGACGTCGCGGGCGGAGGCGTGGGGGTCGCCCGGGAGGTAATAGATATTGAGCTCGATTGCGGCGGCGCCGGCGTCCTGCACCGCGCGGGAGTACTCGGTCCAGCCTTCGGGGGTGACGCCGTTGAGGCTTGCGATCACGGGCACGTCAACCGCGCTCACAGCGCGCTCGATGAGGCTCAGATAGCGCCGCGGCCCGCGATCCTCCTTCATGATGTCAGGGACATAGTCGAGCGCCTCCGGGAAGCTCTCAGAGGGGCCGTCGACAAGTTCGGCGTTGCGCTCGGCCTCCTCGCGCAGCTGCTCCTCGAACAGCGAGAAGAGAACGATCGCGCCGACGCCGCCGTCAGCCAGCCGCCGTACCCCATCGAGCGTGTAGGACAGCGGCGACGGCGAGGCCACAAGCGGATTGCGGAGCCGCAGGCCCATGTAGGTGGTCGCGAGGTCCGTCACCGATCGTTGCGGCGGGCGTCGGAGGCGAACTTGTGAGCGCCGTACGTCGCCATCTCCTCGTAGGTCTGCCAGCGCAGGTCGGCCGCCCTCTGGGCGAGATCGAGCAGACGTTCGGCCTCGGCCGGCTCGGCGCCCGCAAGCGCGCGGAAGCGCAACTCTCCTTTTCTGTATTCGCCCAGCGGCATCCGCGGTCTGGGGGAGTCCAGCAGGAACGGGTTGCCGCCATCCCCGCGCACCACCGGGTCGTAGCGGATCAGCGGCCAGTGACCGCTCGCGACCGCGCGGTACTGCTGGTCGAGCCCGTCGCGCATGTCGTAACCGTGCGCGATGCAATGGCTGTAGGCGATCACTAGCGACGGCCCGTCGTACGTCTCAGCCTCGCGCAGCGCGTTCAGCGTCTGTTGCGGATCGGCGCCCATCGCGACGCGCGCAACGTACACGTTGGCCAGCGCGATCGCCTGCAGCGCGAGATCCTTGGTCGGCGTCGTCTTGCCCGCGGCGGCGAACTTCGCCACCGCCCCGAGCGGCGTGGCCTTGGACATCTGTCCGCCCGTGTTGGAGTAGACCTCGGTGTCAAGCACCAGCACGTTGACGTTGCGTCCGCTGGACAGCACGTGGTCCAGTCCGCCCGAGCCGATGTCGTACGCCCAGCCGTCACCGCCGACGATCCACACGCTGCGCCGGACCAGATGATCGAGCACGCTGCGCAGATCGGCGACCGCCGGTCCATCGAGCGCGTCGAGTCGCCGCTCGAGCTCGCGGATCCGCTCGCGCTGCTCGCGCAGCTCGGACTCACGCAGCTGCGGCGCGTTTAGGATCTGATCGACGAGCTCGGCTCCCAGCTCCTCGCGCAGCTGCGAGAGGCGGCGGTGCGCGAGTTCGGTGTGGCGGTCGGCGGCGAGCCGCAGCCCCAATCCGAACTCGGCGTTGTCCTCGAACAGGGAGTTCGACCACGCCGGGCCGCGCCCGTCGACGTCGGCGGTCCACGGCGTGGTCGGCAGGTTGCCGCCGTAGATCGACGAGCAGCCCGTCGCGTTGGCGATCGTCAGCCGGTCGCCGAACAGTTGTGAGATGAGCTTCAGGTACGGGGTCTCGCCGCAGCCCGCGCAGGCACCGGAGAACTCGAACAGGGGCTCGAGGAACTGGGTGCCGCGGACGGTGCCGAAGTCGACGCGCGAGCGGTCGGCAGTGGGCAGCCGCTCGAAGAACGCGATGTTCTCTCGCTCCGCATCCACCAGCGGCTCGCGCTGATCGAGGTTGATCGCCTTGTGGACCGGATCTCCGCCCGCCGACACCGGGCACGCCTCCACGCACAGCGCGCAGCCGGTGCAGTCCTCGACGTACACCTGCAGCGTGTAACTCGTGCTGGGCAGACCAGGCGCGTTGAGCGGAGCGGACCTGAATCCAGCGGGCGCGTCGTGCAAGCGAGACGGGTCGTAGTAGCGCGAGCGGATCACGCTGTGCGGGCAGACGAAGCTGCAGTTACCGCACTGGATGCACAGCTCGGAGTCCCAGACCGCGACCAGGTCTGAGATGTTGCGCTTCTCGTACTTGGTCGTGCCGCTCGGATATGTGCCATCGACCGGCAGTGCGCTGACGGGCAGCTGATCGCCGTGCCCGGCCATCATCGCGGCGGTCACGGTGCGGACGAACTCGGGCGCGCTGTCGCCGACGGTCGGCGCTGGCTCCCGCGCGGAGCTGACCCGCTCGGGTAGCGCCACCCGGTGAAGGCCTTCAAGCGCGTGGTCGACGGCACGCTGATTGCGCTCGACGACCTCTGCGCCGCGCCGGCCGTAGGTCTTCGTTATCGACGCCTTGATGCGCTCTGTCGCCTGTGCCGGTTCGAGCACTCCCGAGATGGCGAAGAAGCAGGTCTGAAGGATTGTGTTTGTCCGCCCCGCCAGCCCCGCCTCGCGGGCGATCTGGCCCGCGTCGATGACGTATAGCTCGATTTGTTTGGCGAGGATCTGCTCCTGCACCGGGCGAGACAGCGCTTCCCAGACCCGCTCCGGCGCATGATGGCAATTGAGCAGTAGCGTCGCTCCGGGCGCGGCCCGCTCGAGCACCTCGTCGCGCTCGAGCAAGCCGAACTGGTGGCAGCCGATGAAGCTCGCCTGTGCGATGAGATACGGGGCGCTGATCGGGCGAGACCCGAACCGCAGGTGCGAAACGGTCTGCGAGCCGGACTTCTTCGAGTCGTAGACGAAGTAACCCTGGGCGTGCAGGTTCTCCTCGTCGCCGAGGATCTTGATCGTGTTCTTGTTCGCCCCTACCGTCCCATCGGAACCCAGACCGAAGAACACGGCGCGGACCGTTTCCGGCGGCTCGATGTCGAGCGCGTGGTCGTAACGCAGGCTCATGCCGGAGACGTCGTCGTTGATCCCGATCGTGAATCGCCGCTTGGGCCGCTCGCGCCCGAGCTCCTCGAACACGCCGGCGACCATCCCGGGCGAGAACTCCTTCGACGACAGGCCGTAGCGGCCGCCAATCACGCGCGGCATGACCTCACGTTCACCTTCAGCGTGGGACTCGCTAAGCGCCGCGAGCACGTCCAGGAACAGCGGCTCGCCAAGCGACCCGGGCTCCTTGGTTCGATCGAGCACCGCCACCCCGCGGACGCTGGCTGGCAGCGCGGTCACGAGCGCCTGCGCCGGGAACGGCCGGTACAACCTGATCTGAACGAGGCCGACGCGCTCGCCGCGCGCCTGCAGGAAGGCGACGGTCTCACGCGCGGTCTCCCCTCCGGACCCCATCACGACGAGCACGCGCTCGGCCTCAGGATGACCGCTGTAGTCGACCAGCCGATACTGGCGGCCGGTGCGTTCACGGATCTGATCCATCGCCTCCTGCACCACAGCTGGCACGCGCGCGTAAAACGGGTTAACGGTCTCGCGTGCCTGGAAGTACACGTCCGGGTTTTGCGCCGTGCCGCGAATGAAGGGCCGCTCCGGCGAGAGTGCGCGACCCCGATGGGCGCGGACCAGCTCCTCGGAAACGAGCGCTCGCAGGTCCTCGTCGGACAGCGCCTCGATCGTGTTAAGTTCGTGCGAGGTGCGAAACCCGTCGAAGAAGTGCACGAACGGAACGCGCGTACGAACTGTCGACGCGTGGGCGACCAGCGCCAGGTCGTGCGCCTCCTGAACCGACGCCGAGGCCAGCAGCGCGAACCCCGTCTGGCGCACGGCCATCACGTCGGAGTGATCGCCGAAGATTGACAACCCCTGGGCGGCCAGGGAACGGGCGGCCACGTGCAGAACCGCAGCGGTCAGCTCGCCGGCGATCTTGTACATGTTCGGGATCATCAGCAACAGTCCCTGCGAGGCCGTGAACGTCGTCCCCAGCGCGCCGCCCTGCAGCGCACCGTGCAGCGCTCCCGCCGCACCCCCCTCGCTCTGCATCTCCGTCACCCCGGGCACTGACCCCCAGACGTTCTGACGTCCACGGCTTGACCACTCGTCCGCCAGCTCGGCCATCGGCGACGACGGCGTGATCGGATAGATGCAGCAGACCTCGCTCAGCCGGTAGGCGACCGACGCCGCCGCCTCGTTGCCGTCGACTGTCACACCCATCAGCCAGGCTCCGGAAACATCTCGATTGAATGAACCGGACACTGCTCAAAGCACGCCCGGCACCCTGTGCAGCGGTCGTAATCGAAGCGGTACCGAAACCCGGGCCCCAGTTTTATCACCGCATCCTCCGGACAGGCGCCGAGGCACCCGTCGCACTCGCAGCAGTTCCCGCACGACAGGCACCGGTGCGCCTCGTAATTCGCATCCTGGGCAGAGAGAACTCCGACCACTTCGGCGAAATCGCCCACCCGATCGGTGGGCTCGAGCTCGGGCTGCTGGCGGCGTGGCGCATCACCGAAATACCACAGGTTCAACATCTCGAACGAGACGAGCGGATGCTTCGCTGGACGCTCCAGCTCTTCAGCCCGTAGCCATGCGTCGATCTCCCGTGCCGCGCGCTTGCCGTGCCCGACCCCAACGGTGACCGTGCGCTCGGCGGGCACCATATCCCCGCCCGCGAACACGCCCGGGCAGCCCGTCATCAATGAGTCAGACACCCGGACGGTGCCGTCCCGGTCGAACTCGACCCCCGGCACGGAGTGCAGGAAGCCGGTATCGGTCTCCTGCCCCAGCGCCAGAATCACCGCGTCCGCCGCCAACGTCTCGAACCGCCCGGTCGGCTGCGGGAGCCCTGAGTCGTCGAGCTCCATGAGCTCGACCCGCAAGTCCTCGCCCTCGAACGCCTTGATCGTTCGCAGCCAGTTGATCCGCACCCCCTCACGCTCGGCATCCTCCGCCTCCTCCTCGTGCGCCGGCATCTGCTCGCGGGTGCGGCGGTAGACGATCAGCGCCTCCTCCGCCCCCAGGCGCCGGGCCGTCCGTGCAGCGTCCATCGCCGTGTTGCCACCGCCGTAGACCGCCACGCGACGCCCGATCGCGGGCCGCT
The DNA here is from genome assembly GCA_963734775.1 of uncultured Solirubrobacterales bacterium. Classification (GTDB taxonomy): domain Bacteria; phylum Actinomycetota; class Thermoleophilia; order Solirubrobacterales; family Solirubrobacteraceae; genus Palsa-465. The sequence continues at coordinate 204,013 of CAVTJE010000016.1, read as the reverse complement.
CTCCTGAGGCCACCCCGCGCAGGAACGACACCGCGTCCACAATTGGGCCGGCGTCCATCGCGGGGATGTCGACCCGCTTCGATAGGTGCGCGCCAACCGCCACGAACGCCGCATCGAAGCCGCCCTCACGTCGCTCGGCCTCGAGATCGGTGACGTGATGGTTGCTCGTGAACCGCACGCTCAGCGCCGCAATCCGCTCGACCTCCCGGCTCAGCACGTCACGCGGCAACCGGTAGGCCGGAATGCCATAGCGCATCATCCCGCCCGGCTCCGCGCCTGCATCGCGGATCTCGACCTCGTGGCCAAGCCGTGCCAGGTGATAGGCAGCCGACAGCCCACTGGGGCCCCCACCGACGACCAATACGCGCTTGCCGGTACGGACCGACGGGGGGTCGAACAGCCAACCCCGCTCGGTCGCCAGATCGCCGAGGAACCGTTCGACCGCGTGAATCGAGACGGCGCTATCGAGACTGGCGCGGTTGCAACTGGTCTCGCATGGGTGGTAGCAAACCCGCCCGTGGATCGCGGCAAATGGATTGTCGTCGACCAGGATGCGCCAGGCCCGCTCATGCTGCCCTGCCTGCACTTGCGCAAGCCACCCCTGGATGTTCTCCCCCGCCGGACACCCAGCATTACACGGCGGCAACAAGTCGACGTACACCGGACGCTCGCTCCTGACCGGACCCGCGCGCGAGCGTCCGTGTGCGAGATCCGGGAGCGGTGCAATATCCCGCAAAGGGCCGGCGCCCGCCGGCGTCGGCCGGCGCTCGGATCGCTGAAACCGCCTCGATTGCGAGGACACAGCGTCCAATCTACGCCCTACGCATTTGCGGGGCTCCCGATCCAGCGGATAACTACTGACCGAGACGAGGGGGAGCCCGGGATGCCCTGAGCCCCTCGTCGACTCTAGGGTCGTCGTATGCATCTACGACGACATACGAAGCCTGGGGCCCCAGAGCCATCGAGCGACGCACTCGAGTCGCAGATCCGGGTGGCTCTACACGAGTGGCGCACCCACATGGCGCAAGGCTCAGAGCCTCCCGAGCCGATTGATCCGGCGCACGACCACGTGCGCGGCGACCTCGCGGCCCCCGTGGTGGTCGTTGAATACGGAAGCCTAGGGTCGAGAGGCGAGTCGAACGATGATCACGCACTCCGCGGGAAGATCCGAGCATGGCTCGATGGGGGGCGGGTGTGTCTCGTGTTCCGGCACTTTCCCCTTGTCGACAGTAATCCGGCCGCATCGATTGCTGCCCGAGCCCTCGAGGCGGCAGACTTCCAGGGCCGATTCTGGGAACTGCACGACGCGCTCACAGACACAGTCACAAACCCGTGGGCCAGAGAGCTCGACACCGCCGCCATCCTCGCCGCGGCGCGCCACCTGAAGCTGGACGTCGCTCGCCTGGAGGCGGACATGGACCGTGCCTCGATTGCCACGAAGATTCTCCGAGACCTCAACAGCGGCGCTCGCAGCGGCGTCAATGGCGCACCAACCTTTTACGTGCAGGGCGTGCGGCAGGACATCGAGGATCTGGATCAGCTCGCCGAGAGGATCGACTGCGCGCTCGCAGGAGACCTCGCCGGACTATGGCCGCCTCTGCACAAGCACGTGGTGGCCGGAAACGCGGTCGGCAAGATCGACATCGCTCGCGCCTGGCACGATGGTCTCACCGAAGGTGACATTTCCACGGCGGCAGCGTCGTGGGACGATGGCATTTCGTGGCGCGGGTGGAACGAGGATCTTCCGGGCGGCGGGACGGCGACGGGCAGGAGCGACGTCGAAGAACTGCACAGCCTTCCGCGCACCGTGCCCAAGAACTTCCGAGTAGACGTGCACGAATACGTCGAGCACGGCGACCGGCTTCTCGTGATCGGCGAAGCACACGGCGACGCTCCGGGCGGAAGCTTTCACGTCCCCTACGTCCAGATGTGGGAATTCGACGGCGGCAAGGCCAAGCGAGTCGCGAGCCTGACCGACACGCTCGCGATCGCCAACGCGCTCGTTGACCCAATGATCGATGAGCAAGCGTCCGTCGGCGGCCAGCCTGAGCACGAGAAACACCCTCCAACGTGACGGGCAGTCGCTCATCCCGCGAGCGCTTAGCCACGGCGACGAGCAGGTGCGCGACCGATGTCGGGCCCCTGGTTTCGTGTCAATAGGGGCACCCCACTGGGCAAGGTACGGCCCCCTGGCGCGATCTGGTGTTTTTCCCCGACACGTTGTGCGGCGTTTCCTCGATGGTTCCTGCACTCGGAGCGCGTAGCGTGTCCATTGCACTTGTCGCAACGGACCGGAGACCGGTCTATGGCGCTACATGAAAGGAGCGCTCATGCAACCTCAGACGATCGGATCTTCGGTTAAGCGCCCAGCTACTCCTGCTGGGCCTGAACTCGACAGTGCATTCCCCGGCAAGTACCTCAGCCTGATCAGCTTCAAACGCGACGGGACCGGCGTGGCGACACCGGTGTGGTTCGTGATCGAGAACGGCCGACTGCTGGTCAAGACCGACGCGCAATCGTTCAAGGTCAAGCGCGTCCGTCGAAACTCAACAGTGATGATCGCCCCTTGCTCCCCGAGCGGGCGGTTGCGCGGCGCACCGGTGCCCGCGCAAGCCGAATTGCTGCCCCAGAGCGACATCGACCACGTCGACCAGCTGCTCGCGCGCAAGTACCGGGTCGACAAGGTCCTGATCCTCCCGCTCTATCGAGCGGTACAGCGACTACGCGGCACTCACGCCGAGACAGCCGACGTCGCCGTCGCGATCACCCCCACCCCAGCAGCGCCCAACCCGAGCATCTCGGAGGATTCGCCATGAAAATCGAGTACCTGCACGCCTCCAAATACGGCAACGGCGCGACCGTGGCGGCCGAGTTCAAGAAGCAAATGGCCGCGAAAGGCGTCATGGTCGCCGTCCACCACATCCGCGAGGTGACGCCGACGGATCTATCGCCGGCTGACCTCTACGTGTTCAGCTCCCCCGGGCGGATCGGGAAGCCGATCGGCGGGATGCGCCGCTTTCTGAAGAAGCTGAAGCTCCCGGCGGGCACCCCCTACGCGATCCTCACCACTGAGGCGGCACCGAAGCCGGACAAGAAGACAGGGCGGGTGCCGACCGAGGAGGAGCTGGCCAAGTGGCAGCGCGTTCGACCGATCATGAACGAGATCCTTCAGGGCAAAGGCTTGGTCAACGTCGCCGAGGACAAGATCCTGGTGACCGGGCTCAAGGGTCCACTGGAAGACGCCTGGCAGACGAAGGTCGAAGCGCTCGTGACCCGGATCCCCGCCAGCCCCGATGCTCAACGTTCCGACGCAGCGAGCGCCGTTGGCGCGGTGTGAGGCGCAATGACAATCGTCGAGTCCGACACAGGCACGGTGCGTGGCGGCGTCGCCGATCGCATGCACACCTTTAAGCGGATCCCTGACCCGAGTCACGGCGACTGAGGATCGTGAGCGGGTGAGCGGTTCGCGATTCATCAACGGCGTCGATCTGTATTGGCTGCCGTTGGGAGCGGGCGGTCACTTCGTGCGTCTCAACGGTCGCGTGTTCGAAGCAGTGATGTCACGGCTCGAACGTCGACCGGCCTGTGACCTGTACCACTCCGCGCTCGAAGTGCGCGTGCCGGAAGGCCGCTTCGTAATTGAACAGACACCGGTCCCGGACAACAACGGCGCGCGACGTGGCGTCGCCGCTGGCGGGTCGGTTGGCGCGCACTGGGCGCGGCGCTTTCGGGTCTTCCGCTACGAGGTGCGTCGCTGGCGCGACGGTGTCATCCCGGACGTCGGCGAGGCGGTCGATAGCCCGCGACGGCTGACCGACGATCCAGAGTGTGCACGCAGATTGCTTGATCTGGTGCCCGCGCTCCCGACGCCGGTTTGGGGTCGGGACGAGCTGGCCGCGGGCGAGATGTGGAACTCCAACTCCGTGATCGCATGGCTGCTCGCCAGCAGCGGTCTGAGTCCAGAGTCGATCCAGCCGCCGGCCGGCGGCCGCGCTCCCGGCTGGAACGCTGGGGTTGTCGTGGCCCGCCGACAAAGGCACAGACGAGACCGCGGACGACACCGAGCCACCTGACGTCCGAGCGCTCGACCTCGCCGCGGAACAATCGAGCATGTGGCGGCAGCACTTCTCCGCCCAACGCGTACGGGGAACTGCGGATGGCACGCGGACCTCCGCGACGTAGCGTTGGTAATCCAATCCCGAGGACGTTCCGATGGCGATCGAAGATCACAAAGCAGAAAAGGAGCCGCTGGTTCAGTTTGAGATGACGGTGAACTTCCTGAACGGCTCACTGAACGACCAGACCGACCGTGTGCCTTTCGGGAACGAGGCGATGTCGCCTGCCTTGAGTTCGACGCGCTCGCCCGTCGCCACGAGCTCGATGGCCACCGAGCCCTCTAGGACGTAGAACGACTCGTCCCCGGGAAACAAGTAGTCGTACCGCGCAGGTGCGTCAGTGCGCCACACGGACGCCTCATGTTCATTGCCGTGAGATCCTTCGCTTCGAAGCACATGGTCTTCGCCGACCTGCGCGCCGTCGATGAGCATCGGCTGATACTCGATCGCGTCGGCACGATGGACGACATACCGAGGTGCTGCAACGGCCATCACGCTCTCCTCTCATTAGGTCCTGTGACCGCGGACTATGAGTCCTCGACGACCGATTCGCAAGGCGTCCGGCCTCCGCTTCGATCGACCAGCAGCGCTCTCGTCTCGCTCCTTCTACGGGCTGCGACACTGCATGGGCGGTAGAGCTGGGCTCGTAATCTTCCAGCTCTCAAAGGAGGGAGCCATGTCGTCTTCTCGACCGCTGCTGGACGCTGCCGGCCGACGCCGTTCGCCGGCGACCACGCCCGGGTCCCGCACCCCGATAGCCCCGGGCAACAAGGGCCAGCGCTACCCCCGCCGACCCGCCGACGGTCGGTGAGATCGTCGCCGTCATGCGTCACGCCGGGCACACTAGCCACGGCCATCGCCTCAAGGCCCTGATCGTCGTGACACCGAGGAGATCATCTCCACCGTCCGCGCGCGGCGGGCGCCGATGATGCACGCCAGCGCCGGCCTCGCCCCGTAGCCAAACCGCGGGGGCACATGATGCGCTCCCGCGCCCCTCGGGCACCCTCGCTTGCCCGGCGAGCAGCAGCCGGCCCTTCGCGCTGCTGGTCGATCGAACCGGCAGGCGCTATGCCTGGCAAGAAACCCGGAGCGAGCCATCCGCACGCCGGGTTAGTTCAAGCTCAACGGAGAACCTCTTGCCATCGGCGGCTGCACCTAATCCCTGGCCCGGTGGTGGAACGTGCGCTCCTGCGGAGACGCCGTGGTTGGTACAACGGATGAGCTTTCCGGTATGCGCCGCAGTGAAGATCCTGGTGGTCGGCACCTTGAAGGTGCTCGGAACCGAGGTACGCGGGTGTCGATGGGACCGGGGCGAGCGGGCGGTCGCAGACGATCCGGCCAAGACGGCGACGGTGACTAGACCTGCCGCCACCATCAATGCCAACACGCTCCGCCTCGCTCGTCTCCTCATCAGCCACCGATACTACGACCATCCCGCCCCGCCGTCACATAACCCACTCGGCGACTCGCTGTTGCATCGGGCTACCACCAACGGTCTCATCGCAAGCGTGAAAGCTGCTGCAACCGCGCGGCGTTGGGGAAGTCGGCGCGGATCGGGAACCCGACCTCGCCCAACCCGTCGAGCGAGAGCGTCGCCCCGCAGGCAACCAGCAGCCAGGCATCAGTGCCGCTGGTCGATCGGTGGGGCAGCGGACGTTACGTACTCGATGTCGTCAGCTGATATGGAGAGTCGTTTGTCAACCCGGGTGCGTCTGATTTCTCGCTTTGGCGCCTGGGTTGGGGTGGTGTGGGTCGGCTGGGTGGGTGGCGGTCCGGCTGCTGTGCGCGACGCGCGGTCAGGCTGATATTCGCGGGTTGGGACCGCAGGACCATGTTCGTCGTGGGGAGCCGCTGTCTAGGATCGGGCGTGGCCGGCCGGTGGGGGCGGGTTGCTCATAGCTGAGTCGCGGGTTCCCCGCGCGTGCCGGGCCGCCACCGACCCAGCCGACGGGATGAGGCTGTTCGCGCCGGGGTTCATTCGATTTGGGTGATCGCCCAGCAGAACCCGGCGAGCTCGCGGGCGGCGGCGACCGCGATGATCGTGCGGCGCTTCGCGCGGGCCTCGAGGCGGGTCCAGGTGCGGTGCAGTCGTCGTTGGGCTGACCAGGCGATCGCGATCGCTTCGGGTGGCTGGCCGTCCTGGCGCTCGGTGAGTGCCTTGCCGATCGCTGGGGTGCTTGCGGTAGTGCCAGGCGGCCTCGACCAGCAGCCGGCGGGCGTGCCCGGACCCGGTCTTGGTGATCGACCCGAGCCGGCGCTGCTGCCCGGTCGTGGTCTCGCACGGGACCAGCCCGATGTAGCTCATCAGCTGCTCGGCCTTGGCGAACCGCTCGAAGTCGCCGATCTCTGCGCACAGTCCGACCGCGGTCAGCGTGTCGACCCCGCGCAGGCAGCGCAACCGCCCGACCTGCACCGCCCACGGCGAGGCTGGGAGCAGCGCGACGATCTCGCGCTCCAGCGCGTCGCGGCGGTGACAGAGCGCGTCGATCGCTCCCTGGCAGTCGAGCAGTGTCGACTGCGCCGCCGGCCACGGCAGCGTGATCGTCGCCAGCCAGGCCCGGTGGCGGTCGGTCCACGCCTTCCCGTCATCGAAGCGGATCCCGTGACGCAACAGCAGCTTGGAGAGCCGATGACGGGAGCGCATCAGATCCACCCGAACCTGCTCGCGCGCGCGGACCAGGTCGCGCAGCGCCTCCTCCTCGGGTCCGGGCACCCTGACCGGGTGCAGCTTCCCGGCCAACAACAACCGGGCGAGATGCTCGGCGTCACGCCGATCGGTCTTGACCCTGTCCCCAGACGCGCGCGGGATCTTGCTCGGTGCCGCGACCACGCACTCCACCCCACGACGCGCGAGCTCGCGCGCGAGCCCGTACCCGGTCGGACCGGCCTCATACGCGACCCGCACCGGACGCGGCAACCCGGCGCAGAACCCAGCAGCCGCGGCCACCTCGCCGCTCATCGCAAACCGGGACAGCTCTCCCGGTCTCGACGTCCAGCACCGCCGCGACGATCTTCGTCGCGTGCACGTCCAAACCGACGACGGTCTTAGCCTTCGCCATGGCTGGTTCCTCCTATGCGATTGTGGGCCGCCGCGCGGGTTACAGCCGCGCGGCAAGAACGTTCACCCCACACAACCGCGCTGGGGGAACCGGCCCCTTCTACACCTCAGGCCGGACGACGCTCAATCCATATTGTCTAGGTTGTGCGCCATGTTGTTATGGGTGCGTGGCTTCGTAGCGAGGTATCGGGATACGGGCGTCGCGGCCCGACCGCGCTGCTGTGGCGTGTGTTGCTCGGCCCTGTCATCGCGCTCGCACTAGCCTCAGCTTGCGGGTCACTCGTTTCGATGACGGAGGCGGATGCGGTACGCCCGGTCTGTGGGCCCGGAGACTGCGACCGCTTCGACCAGATAGGACGCCTGGGGCGCCTCCTCACCACGGGTGACATCTACGCGGATTGGGACATGGATCAGCGCTCGCCCGAACCCTGGCCGATGTGCTGACGGACGAGCACGAATAGGCCGAAAAAATCGTTCCCGCCGTGAAAGTCGAAAAACCCCACTTTTGCGGGGTTTTTCGGTGAAAGGTGGAGACGGCGGGAATTGAACCCGCGTCCGCGGTAGCGTGAATGATGGCGTCTACGAGCGTAGCCGGCGCTCTGATCTCACCCTCGACTCGCCACGCCGGCGGGGTTGTCGAGGGCCAGCTCCGTTAGTTGTCCTCGGATCGGCCGGAGCGGACCTCACCGAGCGAGCCTGCTAATTGATCCCGGTAGCTCCGCCGCAGGCGAGCGAAGACCGAGACGAACCTAGGTCAGCTGACTAAGCGGCAGCCAGACCGAGGTCGAAATTGTGCGTGTCCGCACTTATGGTTTTCCCGGGTGTTTTACGAGGCCTCCCGGGACCTCGACTCGCAACCACCCCCACGGAATCAACCACGTCGAAGCCTGTCGTCCCCGGGGGTTTATGTATGCCCTACTGAGTATAGGCCCGGGCGCGCCGAAGCGAGGGAGACCCGGAGAGTCCAACGTTGTGCTCGATTATCGGCAACAACGTTGGAATCACCGCCGCGCCAACCGAATAGGACCCTAAGAGCTGCGGGCGGCCAACGCTGCCGATGCCACAATGAAGAGCAAGGATGGAAACGAATACCCCGTGGATGCCGGCGCCCCCGGCGACCCCCCCGCCGCTGACGCCACCTCCGGCCAATCTGTCCCAGGACGACAGGGACCCCTTCGAGCCGCGCAAGCCTGGCTTTTTCAAGCGCACGTTGGGGCCGATCATCGCCGCGATCGTGGCCTTCGCCGCCAAGTTCAAGACCATCCTTCTGCTCCTGCCCAAGCTCAAGGTGCTGGCCACGGCGGGGACGATGTTCGTCTCGATCGCCGCCTACGCGTGGCTATGGGGTGTGCCATTCGCCGCCGGCTTCGTGGTCCTGCTGCTGATTCACGAGATGGGCCACGTGATCGCGCTACGGCGCGAGGGCATCAAGGCGAGCGCGCCCATGTTCATCCCCTTCCTCGGCGCGGTGATCACCTCGCGCTCGCTGGGCGACAACGCGCTCGCCGAGGCGCGGGTTGGCCTGGCCGGACCGATTCTCGGCAGCATCGGATCGGCGGCCTGCATCCTCATCTGGCACGCCACCGGCAACGACATCTGGCGCGCGCTGGCCTTCACCGGCTTCTTCCTCAACCTCTTCAACCTGCTGCCGGTGGTACCGCTCGACGGCGGCCGGGCGATGGCCGCGATGGCCCCCTGGATGTGGTTCGTCGGCTTCGCCGCGCTGATCCCGCTGGTCTTCATCTTCCACAACCCGATCATGCTGGTCATCCTGCTCTTCGCCGGGCTGGAGACGATGCGGCGGTGGAAGGACCGCCGCGCCGGCGGCGCGGCCCAGCAGTCCTACTACGCGGTCAAGCCGCTCGACCGCGCACTGGTCGCCGGCGTCTATCTGAGTCTGATCGCCCTGCTCGTCGTCGGCATGCACGCGACGAACCTGCCGCGCACCTTCGGCTAATCCGCAGCGCCCTGAGGCGCTAGTACCGGGGGTCCTGAGGCGGGCGCGTCGGTGTCGTCGGCGCGCTGGCGCGTCGGCCACCAGAATGTATGCAGCAAGGCGAGCGGCAGCGCGACGAGGCCGATCACGAACAGGACCGTGCCGGCGGTTTGGATGTCGATCCAAGAGACGTTCGCGGTCACCGCCCACTTGAGGATGGCGCCAACCGCGATCAGGGCAAAGGCAGCGCCGATCGTCATGGGTCTAAGCGTACTCGCGCCCGGGACGGATAACCAAGCGTCAAGCCGAGGCGGGCCCGGCTACCGCCGCGCCTCGCGCAGCTCGCGCTGAACCTCACGGTGTCATCTCGCGCGTGCGGATCGTCTCGCGCTTGTCGTGCACGTCCTTGCCGCGGGCCAGGGCGATCTCGACCTTGGCCCGCCCGTCGCTGAAATAGATCCGCGTCGGCACGAGGGTCAGGCCGCGCTCGCGCGTCTTCCCGATCAGCCGCTCGATCTCCGAGCGGTGCAGCAACAGCTTGCGCGGCCGCTCCGGCTCGTGGTTCTCACGCGACGCCGGGCCGTAGGGCGGTATATAGACGCCGATCAGCCACACCTCGCCATCGCGGACGGTCGCGTAGGAGTCCTTCAGCTGGGCCTTGCCCTCGCGCAGGGCCTTGACCTCGGTTCCGGTCAGCACGATCCCACACTCGAACCGTTCGAGCAGGTTGAAGCGGTACGACGCCTGCCGGTTCGTCGCCACGTCGCCGCTGGCGGTCTTGCGCTTTTGTCCCTTGGCCATCGATCAATCCTCCCCGATCGTGTCCGGAGATGCCGGCACCAGGTCGACGCGGCCCCTCGGGGCGTCGATCCCGTCGACCTCGACCCGCACCGCATCGCCCAGACGGATCGCCCGGCCGGTGCGCGTGCCCTGAAGCATCGTCCCCTCCTCGTTGAGCTCCCACCAGTCGCCGCGCAGCCGCCGCACGGGCAGCATGCCCTCGAAGCGCCAGGTCGGACCCGAAGGCGACGAATGCCCCGGCGCCGATCACGCCAACCACCTCGCCGTCGAACACGGCCTCGGAACCGGCCTCGGCGAGCTGGCGCTCGAGCAGGAAGCAGCGAGCGACGTCGTCGGCATCGCGCTCGATCGTCATCGCTTCGCGCTCGCGGTCCGAACACCAGGGCCCGGCCGACGCCACCCACGACGCATCGGGGGCCACCTCCGAGCCATCGATTGCCGAGATCAGCGCGCGATGGCAGATGAGGTCGGGGTAGCGACGGATCGGCGAGGTGAAGTGGCAGTAGCGCGGCGACTGCAGGCCGGCGTGGCCGCGGTTGCGCGGGTCGTAGTAGGCCTGCTTGAGCGACCGCAGCACGAGCCCTCGCAGCGCCCGCCCACCCCGGCCCGTGCGCTGCACCCAATCGGCCACGATCTGCGAAGCCTCGCCCACCACCTCGGCCGCCTGCTGCGGGCGTGAGGTGGCCCTTGGGTACCGCCGGCGTGGGTACCCCAAGCGAGGCCAGCTGCTCGATCAGGCGCTCCACCGCCGGCGCGTCCGGGCGCTCGTGGACGCGGTACAGCGCGGGGATGCGGCGAGCCTCGAGCAACGTCGCCACCTGCTCGTTGGCGGCGATCATCAGGTACTCGATCAGACGGTGCGACTCGGTCTGGGCGACCGGGTCTGCGGACACCACGTTGCCGCGATCGTCGAAGACGAACTCCGGCTCGGACGCGTCGAGCATCAGCGCGCCGCGAGCGGCCCGGCGAGCGCCGAGGCCCGCCGCGGCGGCGCGCGCCGCTGCCAGCGAGTCACCCCACGGCGCAGCGCCCTGATCGACGCCCGCGAAGATGCGATCGACACGGTCGTAGTCGAGCCGCTGATCGGAGCGGATCACCGAGCGATAGAAGGCCGGGCGCCGGATTTCGCCGCCCGACCACCCGCATCTCGACCGTGACCGTCCGGCGATCCTCACCGGGAACCAGCGAGCAGGCGTGGTTGGAGAGCTCGGGTGGGAGCATCGGCTCGACCGCCGCCGGCACGTACACGCTGGTAGCGCGCCGGTAGGCCTCACGGTCGACCAGCGATCGGGGGGCCACGTAGGAGGAGACATCGGCGATGTGGACCCACACCCGCCAAGAGCCATCGTCCTCACGCTCCGCCGAGATGGCGTCGTCGAAGTCGCGTGCGGTCGTCGGGTCGATCGTGAACGTCGGCAGCGAGCGCAGGTCGCGGCGGCCGTCGTCGAGGACCGTGGCGCGATCGGCGGCGCGGGCCTCGCGCTCCACGGCGGGGTCGAAGCTGCGCCGCAGGCCCCGGTCGATCATGAGTGCCTCCAGGACGTCTCGTGCCACGTCGGGCCGACCGAGCCGGCGCGAGACGACCGCTCGGCCTCGCGCCCGTCCGTTGCGACTCGGCGCCGGGACGACGACGACGAGATCCCCGACCGCCACGCCGCGATCACGGCTCAGGGCCAGCCGGGGCCCAGGGCCGAAGAACGGCTCGGCCACGAAGAACTTGCCTCGCCGCTGCACAACCGCCACGCGCCCTGGGCCGCGCGTCGGTGCCGGCGCCGGACTCACTTCAGCTCGGCGGCGACGGTGCGCTCCGCGACGCCCAGAGCCTCGTCCGCGGTCGTGTGCGGATTGTCCAGCGCGTAGACGTTGGGGGAGATCCCCGCCCCTTCGCGAACGCCGCCGCCGCCGAGGTTGTGCCCGCTGGGCGTGAAGTACTCGCCCACGGTGATGTCGAGCGCCCCGCCGTTGGAGAGCTGCTGGATCTCCTGGAACACGCCCTTGCCGTAGGTATGCGTGCCGACGATCTTGGCGCGGCCGCGATCCTTCAGCGCCCCGGTGACGATCTCAGCCGCCGACGCGGTGCCCCGATCGACGAGCACGACGAGCGGGATCGTGGCCGACACGGGATGGCCGCTGGCCGTGTAGACCTGTTCGGGCTGGTTGCGCCCTCGGGTCGAGACGATCGTGCCGTCGGGGATGAAGATGCTGGCCACGTTGACCGCCTCGTCGAGCAGCCCGCCCGGGTTGTCTCGCAGATCGAGGATCAGCGCCCGGGCGCCCTCGTGTACGACCTTCATCACCTGCTCTCGGAGTGCCTCGCCGGACCCGTCGGTGAAGCTCGTCAGCCGCAGATCGCCGAGCTTGGTCCCGTGGTAATTGACGATGCCGCCGCTGGTGACGAGCACGTTGGCGCGCCGGATCGTCACCGGGCGCCGGCGATTGCCGCTGAGGACGGTCAGGTTGACATTGGTCCCCTGCTCTCCCGTGATCAGGTTCGTGCCCGTATTGCCGCGCCCGGCCAGTGACTTGTTGCCCACGGCGACGATCACGTCGCCGGGGCGCAACCCCGCTCGCGCCGCCGGTGTTCCCGGGAACACGGCCACCACCCGCAGGCCGCGTGCCTCCGCGAACACATCGATGCCGACGCCGGCCACGTGCGGGTTCGATTGCGTCTGGAAGTGGTGGTAGTCGCTGGGGTCGAGGTAGTGGGAGTACGGATCGTTGAGGCTTGCCACGGCGGCGGCGAGGCCCTTGTTGACCAGATCCGCGCGATTGACCTTGCGGTAGTAGTCGCGCGTGATGATGTCCATCGCCTGGTGAACGAGCTGGCCGTCGCTGTCGTCGATCAGCGTCCCACGGAGAAACGGTGGAACCCAGCTGGGATGGCCACCGATGAACACGCCCAGCACGAGCACGGCGAGAGCGGCGGCTACGCCAAGCGCGATCCTTGGCAGGCGTGAGCGGCGCGGATACATGCTTTCCGAGAGAGTAGCCAGGTGGCGGCGAAACCCAATCCATCGGGCTCGCCGGCACCGCTACACGAGAATTCGCTCAGACCCTGAGGAATCGGCGCAACGACAGCCCGGAGCCGATCGCCGAGATGCCCACGCCGGCGGCCAACAGGATGGCCAGGAGAGCGGGGAAGGCGATCGTGTGAAGGGCAGCGACCAGCGTCCAGTCGCCCAGGATCGGATCGAGCAGGAGGACCTTGGCCAGCACGAGGACGGCCAGCGCTCCCACCGCCCCGAGAGCACCGACGATGATGCCCTCGATCACGAACGGCCAGCGGATGAACCAGTCGGTGGCTCCGACCAGCTTCATGACCTCGACCTCGCGGCGACGCGAGAACAGCGACAGCCGGATCGTGTTGGCGATGAGCACGATCGAGGCGAGGATGAGCAGCGCGGTCACGGCGATTGCGGCGATCGTCACGCCGCTGGTGATCGTGAGGATCTTGCGCGTCTGGCGCTCATAGCCGGACAGGTTCTGGATCGCCGGATCGATCATCCTGACCTGCCCGTCGGAACCCTTGGGCTGCAGGGCATCGCGTACGGCGAGCACGTCGCCCGGAGTGTCGGCGTAGACGTGGAACGTGTCGGGCAGCGGGTTCGCGGCCAGCAGCGAGAACCCCTGCGGGTTCTGCTTCATCTGCTGTTTGAGCGCCTGGGCCTTGGACATGAACGTCACCGACTTCACGTGCGGGATGGCCAGCAGCTCGTTGCGCACCCGCGCCTCCTGTGCGGGCGTCGCGTCGCTCTTCATGAACGCCTCGACATACACGCGCCCGCGAACCTTGCCGGCCTCCCCCTGGGCGGCCTGAACGATCGGGATGAACACGCCGAGGACGAGCATCGTCACGAGCACGGTGGCCAGGGCGGCGAACGAGGGCGCCGCGTTGCGGCGCATGGCCCGGAGGGCCTCGCGCAGGAAGAAGCCGAGGCGCATGGTCAGATCCCGGGCGGACGTGTCGCGGGAGCACGCAGCCGCTGCGCGAACTCGCGGGTCGTCTCGTCGCGCGTGTACAGCCCGCCGGCCTCGTCACGCACGATCCGCCCCCGAGACAGCTCGATCACCCGGCGCCGCATCTTGTCGACCAGGGTCTGGTCGTGCGTGGCGACGAGGACCGTCGTGCCCGTGCGGTTGATCCGGTAGAGCAGCCGCATGATGTCGATGCTCGTGACCGGATCGAGATTGCCGGTCGGCTCATCGGCCAGCAGCATGGGCGGATGGTTGACGAATGCTCGAGCGATCGACACTCGTTGCTGCTCGCCGCCGGAGAGTTGATCGGGGTAGTTGTGAAGCTTGGTCGAGAGACCGGTCAGGCGGAGGACGTCGGGCACCTTGGACCGTATCTCGCGCCGGCCGCTTCCGGTTACCTTGAGCGCGTAGGCGATGTTCTCGTACACCGTCCGGTTGGGCAGGAGCTTGAAGTCCTGGAACACCACGCCGATGTTGCGCCGGTAGTAGGGGATCCGCTTGTGGGTGATCTGAGCCAGTTCGTGGCTGGCCACGACGATCCGACCGTCTGTTGGGTCGAGCTCCTTGATCAGCAATCGCATCACGGTCGACTTGCCTGAGCCGGTCGAGCCAACCAGGAAGACGAACTCGCCGCTAGTGATGCTGAACGTGGCCTGATCGAGGCCGATATCGCCCGCTGAATAGTGCTTCGAGACGCCTCGAAACTCGATAACCGCCGGTGCGGCGGCCCCGGGCGTGGAGCGCTTTGGCCGCGCGGCGGCCGCCTTTGCGGGGCGACGCGTGGCGCGACGTTGGGATTCAGATGAGGTAGCCATAGGGTTCGCGCAGCGTACCGGCAGACCCCCTCCGCCGTCCCCCAAAAACCCCTCTTGCAACGCGATTTGCAGGCGTTTTATGTAAAGAGGAGTTCAAAGCCCCGTAACGACGGGCTCTGCGGCCATTTTGGCCTCCGCGGCGTCACGCTACCGTAGTACTCCATGCCCTCGATCTCCCGCAACGACCTTCCCAACGGTCTCCCCCTCTATCGCATCGGCGTCGAGGGCACGCGCTCCGTGACGCTGCTCGTCGCCTTCGATGCCGGCGCCCGGACGGAGCGCCCCGAGGAGAACGGGATGGCTCATTTCCTCGAGCATCTCGTGTTCAAGGGTGGCAAGAAATACCCCACCTACCGAGACGTCAACGAGGCCGCCGAGGGCATCGGGGCGGTGCTGAACGCCTACACGAGCCACGATCTCGTCGCCTTTCACATCACGGCGCGGGCCGCCCGCGCGATGGAGGCCGCCGACCTGCTCTCAGACTTCGTCGGCCGGCCCCGGATCGATGCCGGCGAGCTCGATCGCGAGCGGGGCGTGGTCGTGCAGGAGATCGCCCGCTCGGGCGACCAGCCGGCCACCGTCGCCGAGCATCTGATCGACGAGGCCGCGTTTGGCGATCACCCCCTCGGGCGACCGGTCCTCGGCACGACCGAGCACATCCGTGACCTGTTCACGCGCGAGAGCGTGGTCTCCTTCCGCACCCGCCGCTGGGCACCGAACCGCGGCGCCGCCTTCGCGGTCGGCAACCTCGAGGCACTGTCCGCCAACGGCCAGCTCGACGAGCTGTTCGGGCGCTTTGAGGCAGTCCCCGAGCCTGAGCCATACGAGCCCGCCCCGTCGTTCAACCCGAAGGTCCTGGTCAGCGAGCGCGACTCGAACCAGTCGCACCTGCGGATGTCCTACCGGCCCCGGGTCCAGGTGTCGGACCCGAGTCAGCGGGCCGCCCTGACCATCTACGCCACCCTGCTCGGAGGATCGATGGGCTCACGGCTGTTCGACGAGATCCGCGAGCAACGCGGTCTCGCCTATTCCGTTTCTGCCGCGGCCCACGCCCTCTCCGACGTGCCCATCCTCCAGCTCTCGGCCGGCCTGGAGTCGAGCAAGATGACCGAGGCCTACAAGCGGATGCGAGAGATCGTGACCGAGCTTCGCGAGGAGGGTCCGACCGAGGCCGAGGTCGAGCGCGCGAGAGCGTTTGCCGCCGGCGCCCGGGCCATCGCCTTCGAGAACACGGGAGCCGTGGCACGGTACGCGGCGCAGCAGGCGATCGTCTATCGCGAGGACGTCGACCCCGATGCCACGATTGATCGCCTCGACCGGGTCACGAGCGATGACGTCCGGGCCGTGGCGCGCGATGTGGCCGACGAGCTCGCCATCGCCGTCGTCGGGCCCCACACCGACGCCGACTTCGACTGACCCAGCTCAGAGACGCATCCGTCCCCGCGATCCGCCATCCTTGAGCGAACATGGAGGGCGTGAAGGGGAGATTCGCTGTCGCCATCGCATGCGCCGCCGTGCTGTCCGGATGCGGCGGGGGCGGCCATTCCTCGGACGGCGGCACGAACGCCTCCGATGGGGCGCCGGCGCTCGAGCACACGACCACCCGCACGATGCCCGCGCCACGCCCGGCGCCGGTCACGCCAAGCCTGACCGCGCTCCAGCGCGCGCTGCGCAAGCAGCTGGCCAAGGCCGGTCACGACTACGGGATCCTCATCGTCGACCTAACCAACAAGCAGCTGCTCTTCGCCCACAAGGCGGGCGTCGCCCGGCCGCCGGCCTCGGTGGAGAAGATCTACACCACCGTCGCGCTGCTGAAGAAGCTCGGCGCGCACGCGCGCCTGGACACGACCGTCCTCGGCCGGGGCCATCTCGACGGCGGCGGCACATGGCACGGCAACCTCTACCTGCGCGGCGGCGGCGACCCGACCTTTGGCGACGGTGATTTCAACCGCGTTTGGGAGCTCGGCTACGGGCCGACCGCCGCCCAGCTCACGAAGCGGTTGCACTCGGCGGGAATCCGGCGGGTCACCGGCCACCTGGTCGCCGACGAGTCGTACTTCGACACCCGGCGCGGAGGCCCACGGACCGGCTACAAGCCCGACACTCCCGATTTCGGCGGACAGCTGAGCGCGCTCACTTACGACCACGGCAGCGCAGCCGCCCGGCTGAACCCGGCCACGTTCGCGGCCCGACAGCTCGCCGAGACCATGACCGCGCAGGGCATCGCCGTTACGGCGTCGACGCGGACCGGCCGTGCGCCCGCCGATGCTCGTACGCTCGCCGTCGTTCATTCCCCGCCGCTCTCGGTCCTGCTGAAGCTCATGGATGTTCCATCGGACGACCTGTACGCCGATCTGCTGACCAAGCAGCTGGGCAAGCAATTCGGCAGTGGCGGGACGCTCACCGCCGGCGCCCATGTCATCTCCCAGGAGATCGCGGCCACGTACGGCGTGCACCCGCGGATCGGCGACGGCTCCGGCCTGGCTCCGGTCGATCGCACCTCGCCCCGTCAGGTCGTCGACCTGCTCACCGAGCTCTGGCATACACCGACCGGCCGCGTCCTCGATGCTTCGCTGCCCGTGATGGGGATGAGCGGGACGGTCCGGACGATCGCCACCGGGACGCCGGCCCAGGGGCACTGCATCGCCAAGACCGGCACGCTCGACAACGTGACCAACCTCGCCGGCTATTGCAACAGCCGAGGCCACCATAAGCTGGCCTTCGCGATGTTCGTCGACGGGCCCGAGAACTGGCAGGCGCTGGTCCTGTTCAACCCAATGATGGCCGCCATCGCCAAGTACTGAGCCTCTCAGCGCACGATGGCGACGGCCCGCGTCAAGTCGCCCGGCAACTCTCACTTGCCCTCAGCCACCCGAACGCGCGAAAATCGCAGTGTGGAGCTGGGCACCGCCCTGAACCGGCGTGAGCTGCAGCGTTACGTGAGTCGCGTCGACGATCGCTGGACGATCGATGTGGCGCTACTCAGTGGCGCTCGCGTCGCCGATGAGCGCGGCGCACCGCCTCAGCGCGAACGCGGGTCGGAGTTCGTCGTTGTGTTGGTGTCGTCGGCCTACGAGGGCATGCCGTGGCTCGAGCGGGTCTATCAGGCCGGTTCGCTGTGGGACGGGTTGGAGATGGGCGCGCCGGCCGACGTCCATTGCTACACGCCGGCGGAGTTCGAACGCAAGCGCGAGTCGCTGCGCGCCGTGCGAGAGGCGGTGCAAGAGGGGCTCGACCTGCTGACCCTGTCGGCGGCCTCGGCTAACTGATCGCCACCATTCGCTCGATCGGGAGTCGCGCCCGTTCGGCGATGTCATCCGGGACCTTCACCTCGTGGACGCCGTCCCGGAGCGAGTCGCGCAGCTTGGACAGCGTGATCATCTTCATAAACCGGCAGTGGGCCGCTTCGTTGGCGGCGATGAACTCGGTATCCGGCGCGGCCTTGCGAAGGGGATGCAGCATGCCGGTCTCGGTGGCCACGATCGCCGTCTTACCCGGCGTCTCGCGGGCGTACCGGAGCATGCCGCCGGTCGACAGCATGTGTACTCCCTCCGCGGCGATGTCTCCGGCCGCGACGTACTCCATGACGCTGGTCGAGCACCCGCATTCGGGGTGGATGAGGAACTCGGCGCCGGGATGGGCGCTCCTCACCGCGTTGATATCAGACGGGCGGATGCCCGCGTGGACGTGGCACTCACCGTCCCACACATGCATCGGGCGCCCGAGCATCTTCTCGACGTAGGCCCCCAGGAACATGTCGGGGCCGAACAGGATCTCAGTGTCGGCGCCGTGTTCGCGATAGATGTGCTCGACGACCTTGACCGCATTGGCCGACGTGCAGCAGTAGTCAGTCTCAGCCTTAACCTCAGCTGTAGTGTTGACGTACATCACGACCACGGCGCCGGGGTGGCGACCCTTCCAGTCACGGAGCTGCTCGACGGTGATCGAGTCGGCCAGCGAACACCCGGCCTCGAGGTCGGGGATCAACACGCGCTTGTCGGGGCACAGGACGGACGCGGTCTCCGCCATGAAGTGCACCCCACAGAACACGATCGTTTCCGCATTGGTGTCGGCGGCGCGCTGGGACAGGCCAAGCGAGTCGCCGACGTAGTGAGCGACATCTTGGATTTCCGGCAGCTGGTAGTTGTGGGCGAGGATCACCGCCTCGCGTTCGTCGGCCAGCGCGCGGACCTCGTCTTGCAGGGCGGGGATGTTTTCAAGTAGGAGAGGGCCGTCGGCGGGCCCGAGCATCGGCAGGTTCATGGCAGCGGCTCAAGGATGAGGGACAGATCGAGCGCCGGGGCGCTGTGGGTTAGGGCTCCCACTGAGATGAATTGTAGGCCGGTGCTAGCGATTTCCCGGAGCGTCTGGAGCGTCACTCCGCCGCTGGCTTCGAGCTCGGCTCGGCCGGCCACGTAGTCGCACCGCCTCGCGCAGCTGATCGGGCGTCATGTTGTCGAGCAGGATGCGTGATGCGCCGGCCTCCAGCGCCTCCTGCACCTCGGCCAGGTCGCGACACTCGACCTCGAGCGGCAACTCGGGCGCTCGCGCTCGTGCCAACCCCACCGCCGGCCCCACCCCGCCGGCGATCGCGGCGTGGTTCTCCTTGATGAGGATTTCGTCGTACAGACCCGTGCGATGGTTGGTCCCGCCCCCGGCGCGGACGGCTGCCTTCTCGAGCAGGCGCAGGCCTGGCGTGGTCTTGCGCGTATCGAGGATGCGCACGCCGGTCCCCTCCACGGCCTGGACGCACAGCGCGGTCAGCGTCGCTACTCCGGACAGCCGCCCGAGGAAGTTGAGCGCGGTCCGCTCGCCGGTGAGAATCGCTCGGGCCGAGCCCTCGAGCTCGGCCACCGGCCCACCCTCGCGCCACTTGCCCTCCGCCGTAAGGGCATCGAAAGCGATCCCGGGGTCAAGCGACCGGAACGTTTGCTCGGCGGCCTCGAGCCCGAACACAACGCCTGGAGCCTTTTGGGTGATCAGCGCTCGGGCGCGCGCGGGCTCGGGCACCGTTGCCGTCGTGGTCACATCACCGTCGCCGACATCCTCGGCCAGGGCGCGGGCGACGATCTCAGCGATGGTCTCGGTGCTCATCGCCCGGCGAGCATACGGATGGCCACGGTAGTACGCTTCCACGCTTGGATGGCACAGGGGCCATGAATGGCCCTACGCCTCGGGGGCGCCGGTTGCGTTCCCGAGGTGCAAAACGACCCTTTGGGGGGGTGTGATGAGACGTAGTTGGGGAATAGGAGTTCTCGCTTGCGGCGCCGTATTGGCGATCGCGCCCGGCGCGGCAGCGCGCACAAAAACGGTGTATCCCGGCGGGCCGGTCAAGTTCCAGAACAAGCTCGCCAAAGCGACCGGCGCGGGCGTCAACAACTTCATGATCAACAAGGTCACGATCAACATCGGCGATTCGGTGGTTTGGGACGCCAAGGCACAGGCCAACGGCTTCCACACGATCGACTTGCCGGCCAAGGGGGGCTCGGACCTGCCCCTCTTCGTTCCCGGAGCTCCCGTATCGGGCGCCAAAGACGCCGCGGGTAATCCATTCTGGTTCAACGGGCAGCCAAGTGTGGGGCTGAACAGCGTGCTGTTTGCGCCGAGCGGCGGCACGACGTACAACGGCTCGAAGCGAGTCGATTCGGGCCTGCCGCTCAATCCTAAGCAGAAGAACTACAAGCTCACGTTCACGAAGACCGGAGTCTTCAAGTACTTCTGCGACGTCCACCCGGGCATGGTGGGCTACGTCATCGTGCGCAAGAAGGGGCAGAAAATCCCGAGCGCGAAGGCCGACGTTGCGACCCTGACCAAGGAGGAAGTGGCGTATACGAAGACCGCGAAGAAGCTCGACAAGACCACGGTCAAGGGCAACAACGTGCATCTCGGCGCCGAAGGGCGCAGCGGTGTCACGGTGTTCGCGTTCTTCCCCGGGAAGCTCAAGGTCAAGCAGGGCACGTCGGTCAAGTTCTCGATGCCCGTCGGATCGCGCGAGGTCCATACGGCTTCGTTCGGGCCGAACGCGTATCTGAACGGATTGGCGAATTCGTTCACGGGCCCCACAGGACCGAATCCGGCCGCGGTTTACCCGAGCGATCCCCCGGGATCGATCCGGCTGAACAAGTCAAGCCACGGCAACGGCTTTGCCAACACCGGCGTCCTCGATCGGGACAACGGAACGCCGCAGGGGCCGTCGGGCGCCATCAAGTTCACGCAGGCAGGTACGTATCACTTCATCTGCCTGATCCACCCGTTCATGCACGGGACGATCGTCGTTACGAAATAGGAGACCGCGGGTTGCCCGGGCCCTGCGGGGCCCGGGCGGCTACGCGTCCCCTTCGATCAGTACCCGGAGCGTGGTGAACGTCGGGTCCTCGGCACCGTGTAGGCGGGCGCCGGCTGCCGTCAACTCGCGCAGATAGTCGATCACCTCGCCCGTCACGCGTTCGCCGGGGAGCAGCGCGGGGACGCCCGGCGGATAGCCGGCCACCGCCTCGCACGAGATCCGCCCCACAGCATCCGCCACCGGAACCGCTTCGCTGGCCCCGAGGAACGCGTCGCGCGGGGGCACGGCCGTCCCGTGCTCGAGCGACGCCGGCGGGCTCGAGACGACCGGCGAGCTGCCCGGGCGCGCCATCCGCCTGACGGTTTCGGCAAAGTCGTGGGCCAGCCGCTCGAGCGGCTCGACCGGTTGCCCGAGCCCCAGGACGAGCACCAGCGTGGCATGCGTGGCGAGCTCGACGTATATGTCGTAGCCGGACCGGAGCGCGTCCGCCAGCTCGTAACCGGTACAGCCGGTGGCGCGGACGTCGATCACGATCCGCAACGGGTCCCAGCCGGCGATGCCGGGGCGCCCGACAAAACCCTCGTTGACCACGACGCAGCCGGGAACCGAGTCGATCGCCTGGCGCGCCCGTGCGGCCGCGGCGATGGTCCGCTCCAGCAACGCCTCGCCATGCACGGCCAGCTGCCGCCGCGCCGCGTCGAGCGAGGCCATCAGGAGCGAGCTCGGACTCGTCGAACGGACCAGCCGAACGGCCCGCCCGACGGCGCCGGTGTCGACCCGGTGGCTGTCGCTCACCAGCAGCATCGCCGACTGGGTCAGGCTTCCCACGATCTTGTGCGTCGAGGCGATCATCGCGTCGGCGCCCAGCCGCAGCGGGGATTCCGGGAGCGACGGGTGAAACCCGAAATGGGCCCCCCACGCGTTGTCGACGACGAGCGCGACGCCGGCCCGATGCGCGACCTCGGCGCAGGCCTCGACGTCCGCGGCCATGCCGTAGTAGGTCGGCGAGGTCATGAAGGCCGTACGTGCCGCCGGTGTCCGCTCCAATGCATCGGCCAGCGCGGCCGGTGTGATCCCGTGCGCCATGCCCAGCTCGGGGTCGTATTCGGGGGCCACAAAGCTGGCCAGCCCGCCGCTCAGGACGAGCCCGTCGATCAGGCTGGCGTGCGAGTTGCGCTGGAGCACGACCCATTGGCCCGGGCCGGCGAGGGCAAGACACAGGGCGTGGTTGCCCTGCGAGGCGCCGTTGGTGAGAAACCAGGTTCGCTCGCGCTCCGTAGGCGTCGGCGGCGAGCTGCTCGGCTCGCTCGTACGGCGTCGGCCGGGGGCCGGCATCGATGCCCTCGATGTCCTGGGGCACGTCGAGCAGCAGAGCCCGAGCCCCGAGCGCGCTCTGAAGACCCGGATCGGCCCCCTCCCCGCCCTTATGGCCCGGGACGTGGAATCGGGTCGAGCCGCGAAATCCGTAGGCCGTCACCGCTTCCAGGTAGGGAGCCGATGGCTGTGCCGGCGGCCGGCGAGCCGCGGGCTCGGCGCGACCGTCGAGGCCCGGGACTACGAGCGACTCCTCGTCGGCGGTCGTCATTTGGCGGCCCTGTGCAGGTAGGCGCGAGCGAACCCGTCCAGATCGCCGTCGAGCACCCGATTGGTATCGCCCATCTCGAAGTCGGTGCGGTGGTCCTTGACCATCGAGTAGGGATGGAGGACGTAGGAGCGGATCTGTGAGCCGAAGTTCACGTTCTGCGCCTCGCCCTTCTCGCGCGCGATCTCCTCGCGCCGCTTGCGCTCCTCGAGCTCGATCAGCTTCGATCGGAGCATGGCCATGGCCTCGGCCTTGTTCGAGGTCTGCGAGCGCTCGTTCTGACACTGGACGACGATCCCGGTGGGTCGGTGGGTGATCCGGACGGCCGAGTCGGTCTTGTTGACGTGCTGGCCCCCCGCCCCGCTGGCGCGATAGGTGTCTATCTGCAGGTCGTCATCGTCGATCTGGACGTCGGCGCTCTCGGGCACGACCGGCGAGACCTCGACGCCGGCGAAACTCGTCTGCCGGCGGTGCGCGGCGTCGAATGGCGAGAGGCGGACCAGGCGGTGGACGCCCTTCTCGCTCCCGTACAGCCCGTAGGCGTTCTCGCCCTTGACGACGAACGTGGCCGATTTGATCCCGGCCTCCTCTCCCGGCGATAGCTCCAGCAGCTCGACGTCGAAGCCGCGCTTCTCCGCCCACCGCATCTCCATCCGCAGCACCATCTCGGCCCAGTCCTGGGCGTCGGTGCCACCGGCGCCGGCATTGACGGTCACGAACGCGTCGCCGGCGTCGTACTCGCCGGCGAACAGCCGCTGCTCCTCGAGCGCATCGAGACGCTCCTGGACCGAGCGCATCTGCTCGTCGAACTCGGTGCCGATCTCGGGATCCTCCTCGGCCAGCTCGGCCAAGGGCTCGAGATCATCGACGTCCCGCTGCAGCTCGTCGAACATGGTCAGCTTGCGCGATGTCCGCGCATGCTCGGCGCTGATCTGCGCCGCTCGCTCCTGGTCCTCCCAGAAGCCCGGCTCGCCCATCTCCTGCTCGAGCGCGTGCGAGCGCTCGCTCAGCCCAGCGGGGTCAAAGATAGTCCGCGAGCAACTTCAGCTGATCGCGAATGGCCGCGAGACGTTGCGACAGCGGCTCTGACGTTGCACTGGACACGAGACCTACCCTAGCAGCGGGGGCTGGCGTCGCCGCTGAGCGCTAGCTTATGGGAGAGATGGCCAGCCTCGACGATCCCCGCGTCCGTGAGCTGCTGCAAGCGCCGAACTATGCCGTCATCTCGACGCAGAACCGTGACGGCTCGATCCACAGCACGATCATCTGGTGCAACCTCGAGGACGGCGCCGTGGCCGTGAACAGCGCCGTCGGACGGCTCTGGCCCACCAACCTCGAGCGCGACCCCCAGGTCACCGTACTCGTCTACGACGGTCCATTCGAGTTCGTCGAGATCCAGGGGCGGGCGCAGGCGAGTCTCGACGACGCCGTCGAACACGCCAACGCCCTGGCCAAGAAGTACACCGGCGAGGATGTGTTCACCGGCGGTCGTCCCGGCGATCAGCGGATCAAGTTCATCATCAAGCCGGACCACGTGAGGCACGTCGAGACGAGCTGATGGCTCGGCCGTTAGTAGTACGACCTCACGCAATTACGTCCGGTCCAGTCGGCGTCTCGCCGCCCGTGGCGTCGTCCTCGTTCGGTCACGTGCCTTAAGGGCACGCTCCCTCACTGCGTCCTCGCCACAGACGCCGAGCCATCCGCCCGACCTCGGACATACTGCGCTCGGCCGTACTAGGCCCCGTGGCACTTCTTGAACTTCTTGCCCGACCCGCACCAGCACGGGTCGTTGCGGCCGAGCTGCTCGGTCTCGTCGACGCGCCGCTGCTCGACCACCGGTAGCGGCGGCGGATCCTCGTCGGTGTACTCCTCGACCGCCCCGCCACCGGCCGCCGCGGCCATGGCCAGGGCACTCGGCTGGGCCGTCCCGCCACCCGAGTAGGTGACGTTGCGACCCCCGGTCGAGGAGCTCGAGCTCGGGCTGGGCCGGCGCTGCGCGGGCACGGGCGGGCCACCACCGTCGCCCTCGATCGTCACCTCGACGTGGAAGATCATCCGCGCGAAGTCACCCCACACGCTGTTCATGAGGTCACGGAAGAGCTCGAAGGCCTCGTTCTTGTAGGCCACCAACGGCTCGATCTGGGCGAAGCCGCGGAGGTGGATGCCCTCGCGCAGGTAGTCCATGTCGTAGAGATGCTCGCGCCAGCGTTGGTCGATGATCTGCAGCAGCAGGAAGCGCTCGAGCGCGCGCATCAGCTCCTCGCCGAGCTCCTGCTCGCGGTGCTCGTACTGGTCCAGCGCCTCCTCCTGGAGTTGCTGGGTCAGCTGGTCGCGATCGATTGTGTGGGGATCGATGCTCGAGATCTGGGCGCTGGGGGTGAAGATCTCCTCGACGCGGCGCAGCAGGCCCTCAACATCCCAGTCCTCGACGAAGTCGCCGGCCGTGTACTCCTGGATCAAACGCTCGATCAGGCCGGCGAGCTCCTCGCGGGCGGCGTCGCCCATGTCGCGGCCCTCGAGGACCTCGTCGCGATATTTGTAGATGACCTCGCGCTGCTGGTTGAGCACATCGTCGTATTCGAGCGTGTGCTTGCGCATGAGGAAGTGCTGCTCCTCGACCTTCTTCTGCGCCTTTTCGATCTGCTTGGAGAGCATGCCGGCCTCGATCGGCTCCTCGTTGCCCTCGTCGTCGGTTGAGCCCAGGCGGTCGAGGATCTTGTAGATCCGCTCGCCGGCGAACAGCCGCACGAGGTCATCCTGGGCGGAGAGGAAGAAGCGCGACTCGCCCGGGTCCCCCTGACGGCCTGCGCGGCCGCGAAGCTGGTTGTCGATGCGCCGCGACTCGTGGCGCTCGGTGCCGAGGATGAACAGCCCGCCGGCCTCGAGCACCTGTTCGCGCAATCCCTCGACGCGCACCTCGATCGTGGGCAGGGCCTTGGCGTAGTGCTCGTCGTAGTCGGGCATGCCGGGTTGGAGGCCGAGCTTGGCCATCTCGATCTGGGTCAGGTGCTCGGCGTTGCCCCCGAGCTTGATGTCGACCCCGCGGCCGGCCATGTTGGTGGCGATCGTCACGGCCCCGGGTGCGCCGGCCTCGGCGATCGTCTCGCCCTCGCGCTCGGCGTTCTCGGGCTTGGCGTTGAGCACCGTGTGCTTGATCCCCTTGCGCGTCAGGTTCTCGGAGAGCAGCTCGGAGACCTCGACCGAGATCGTCCCCACGAGGACGGGCTGGCCATTGTTGTGGCGCTCCTCGATCTCGCGGTTGACCGCACTCCACTTGCCGTCCTTGGTCTTGTAGACCTGGTCGTTGCGGTCGTCGCGGACCATCGGGCGGTTGGTGGGGACCTGGACCACCGGCAGCTCGTAGATCTTCATGAACTCGGTCGCCTCGGTGAGCGCCGTTCCAGTCATGCCCGCGAGCTTGTCGTACATGCGGAAGTAGTTCTGGAGCGTGACCGTGGCCAGCGTCTGGTTCTCCTCCTGGACGCGGACGCGCTCCTTGGCCTCCACCGCCTGATGCAGGCCCTCGGACCAGCGCCGGCCCTCGAGGATGCGGCCGGTGAACTCGTCGATGATCTTGACCTCGCCGTCGACGACGGCGTAGTCAACGTCGCGCTTGTACAGCGACTCGGCCTTGAGCGACTGGATCAGGTGGTTGACCAGATGGCCGTTCTCGGCGCGGTACAGGTGGTCGATGCCGAGGAAGCGCTCGCTCTTGGCCACGCCGCGCTCTGTGATCGAGATCGTCTTGTACTTCTCATCGAACTCGTAGTCGAACTCGGCCACGAACTCCTTCTTCATCCGCGGGTCCATGCCGTCCGGGGTCTTGCCCGGCTTGAGCTGGGGCGCCAGCCGCGCAAACTTGGCGTACAGATCGGCGGCCTGCTCGGGCGCGCCCGAGATGATCAGCGGCGTCCGCGCCTCGTCGACGAGGATGTTGTCCACCTCATCGACGATCGCGTACGTGTGGTAGGGCGATTGGCCCTCCTCGGGCTTGGGCCTGCCGCCGTGTTGGACCTTCTCCTCCAGCGAGGTGGCCATGTTGTCGCGCAGGTAGTCGAACCCGAACTCGGAGTTGGTCCCGTAGGTCACGTCGGCGGCGTAGGCGTCGCGCTTCTCCTCGTAGGGCTGCATGTTCTGCAGCACCCCGACCGTGACCCCGAGCATGTCGTAGATGGGCTTCATCCACATCGCATCGCGTCGGGCCAGATAGTCGTTGACCGTGACCAGGTGGACGCCGCGGCCGCCCAACGAGTTGAGCACGATGGCCAGAGTGGCGGTCAGCGTCTTGCCCTCGCCGGTCTTCATCTCGGCGATCGCACCGTCGTGGAGCACCATGCCGCCGATCAGCTGAACATCGAAATGACGCATGCCCATCGAGCGCTTCCCGGCCTCGCGGACGAGGGCGAAGCACTCGTACAGAAGGTCGTCGAGACTCTCGCCGTCGCGCCCGCGCTCGCGGAGCTGATCGGCCGCCTCTCTCAGCTCGGCGTCGCTGTAATGCTCGAGCTCGGGCTCGAACCCGTTGATGCGGCCGACGCGCTGCTCGTAGACCTTGAACTTCTTGGCTTCGCCCATGCGAAGCGCGCGGTCCAGGAAGGACATTTCGTTAGCGTAGCAGTGGCTTCTAGCGCGGTTTGTAAGCGGTTTATGGACACGTGAACCCTCGCTCTACCCCGGCCCACGGGGCTCCCCGAGGGCGCGGAAATGATCCCTGAATCCGACCCCGTAGCCGGTCGGTGTGCCGCGGTAGCTGGTGATCAGAGATGGCTCGTTGTCGCAGCTGGTGCTCCCCGAGACCGCGTTCCAAGCCCAGCCGAGGTAGCTGATCCCGCGACGGTCAGCAAAGCGCATCATCCGGTCGATGTAGGTGTGACGGCAGTCGGTCTCCCCCAACTCGCCGAACACCACGGGCACCCGTCGATGCGTGGCCGCGACCGCGCCCTCACACGCCGCAGTCGCAGGGCCCGAGGACACCATAGTTGTGCTCCGAGGCGAGCAGGCGGTGAGCCGGGTCGTGGGGCTCGTGGCTGAGCCAGCCGCTGAGGTCGCCAGCCCAATCGGTCCCGCCGAGAAGCAGAGGCTGGCGCGCCCCCGTCGATCTCACCGCGTCGACGAGCTGCTGCATCCCGGCCGCGCGATAGCCCGGTCGTCCGTTGGCCGCCGGCGCCCGGCAGCCCGAGCGCCAGCACGACCACGAGATCCCGTAGGGCTCGTTGAACAGGTCAAAGATGACCGCGTGGTCAGATTTGAACGTCTTGGCCACCGAGCGCCAGAAGGCCGGGGCGTGGTCGGCATCGGCCATGGGGATCTGGCCCGTGGCCGGATAGGTGCCGGGGGCGGCCCAGTGCAGATCGAGGATCACGTAGAGGCCGGCCGCGTTCAGCGCCGCCACATACCGTCGCACGACGCGCCGGTACGCCGGGCCCGAGAACCTGGCGGTCGCGTTGACGCCCAGCCAGCAGTCCTCGTTGAGAGGCACGCGCACGGCGTTGATGTCCCAGCTCTTCATGGCGGCGATCATCGACGCATCGTCGATCTGATCCGGATGGGGACTGTCGAAGAATCCCCAGCCCTGAATGCACGCGTACTCGAGGCCCGAGCGGTTGACGCCGCGCAGCTGGACCGTGTGCCCGCGGCCGGCGCCGTCGACGAGCCGGCGGCCGCGGACCCGGAGGTTGGGCGTAGCGGCGGCCGCCGCGGCCGCGCCGAGCAGAATCAGCACAGCCGTAACCGTCGCGCCCCACAGCCTTGTCCCCCTCATCGAGTCCTAAGCTTACGCCGCCGGCGAAACGTCCCCCGTCACGGGGGGGCCCGAGCTCGCGCTCTCGTCGGGCGCTGCCGCCGCCGCGGCCCGGGATTCGCGGCGCTTGCGCCGTTTATCGCGATGGCGCTTGACCTGGACGGCGAGCTCCTCAGCGCACAGATTGATCGAGTGCACGATGTCGGGCGAGGCGTCGCGGGCGCGGAGCGTGACGCCCTTGAGATGCAGAGTGGCCTCGGCGATCTGAGAATCGGCGATGGCCGGATTGCGCTCCTCGGACACCTCGACCTCGAGCTCGGCCAGCTCCGAAACCTGCCGCGAGACCTTGCGGAAGCGCTTGTTCACGTGCTCCCGAAGGTCATCTGACACGGGCAGATTGCGGCCTTTGACCTCGATGCGCATCGGCCGACCTCCTTGCTCGAAGGATGGATATGCGTTAAGTCCTCAGACTAATCCTCGACTGCCCGTTTGTCGATTGTCAGAATCTCCGTTTCGTGGATCCGACGATCACCTGGTCATTCGAGCCGACCGTCGTGGTCGGCGTGCTGGCCCTGGCGCTGGTTTACGTGAAGGCGTGGCGCCGTGCGCGCGCCGGCGACGAGCGCCATCCGCCCAGCGTTGGCCGCCTGCTGCTGTTCGGCGGCGGCCTGGCCGCGATACTGGCCGCGCTCGTCTCGCCCATCGACGGACTCGGGGATCAGCTGATGCTGATGCACATGCTCCAGCACATCCTGATCCTCGACATCGCCCCGATCCTGCTCATCCTGGGGCTGACCAAGGTCCTGCTGCGACCGGCCACGCGCCGGCTCCAGATCGTCGAGCGCAAGGCCGGGTTCCTCGCCCATCCCGCCTTCGCGGTGGCGGCCTACGCCGGCTTCATGTGGCTGTGGCACGTGCCCGCGATGTACGACCTCGCGCTCCGCCACAGCGGAATCCATGCCCTGGAGCACCTCTGCTTCGCCGTGGCCGGCGCGCTGTACTGGTGGCACGTGCTCTCGCCGATCCGCGGTCGCATGCGCCTCGGCGGGATGGGGCCGATCCTCTATATGAGCAGCACCAAGCTGCTCGTCGGCGCGCTGGGCATCGTGCTCGCCTTCGCCCCCACGGCGATCTATCCCTTCTACGCCCATCACCCCCACTACTGGGGTCTCAGCCCGCGCGAGGATCAGAACATGGCCGGCCTGCTGATGGCGCTCGAGCAGTCGATCGTCATGGGGATCGCGCTCGTAGTGCTGTTCGTCCAGATGCTCTCGGAGTCAGAGCGCGAGGCCCAGCGGGCCGAGCGCTTCGAAACGGTCTAGCGCGACGGGCCTTTTAAACAGTTCCGGCGTCGCCCCTACCAGAGGGGCGACGCCGGAGTAAGACTGCGGAACCCCGGCAGTCAGCCGAGGCTCAGGACCTCAGCACTTGGCCGAGCCCTTGACCGTCGTCTTCTGCTGGTCATGGCCGTTTGTCGTGGCGATGAACTGGACCGACCACGGACGCTTGCCGTGCAGGCAGCCGACCGACGCGTTGTCGCCGACCGTCTTGCCGTGGACCTTGGTGGTCACCTTGAACCAGTTCAGGGTCTCCTTGATCAGCGAACCGTAGAAGTTCGGGATGTTGGCGACCTTGGTCGAAACGTCCGGCGGGAGGTGAACCCTGGTGAGCTGATACTTGCCCTGCTGGGAGACGAAGCCCGGGTACGGCGCCGTGGCACCGGTGGTCAGGCCGGCGCACTGGCTGGCCGAATGCGTGGTGAAGAAGAACCACAGCTTGCCCTTGCCATTGGCGTTGAACACGTCCAGGTTCGGGTTGCACTTGGTGCGGTTCGACTTAGCGAGGCTCGGGTTGCCGAGCAGCGAGTTCACCAGGCCCGTGGCGAACTTCGACTTCTTGGGGCAGAACGAGTCCGACTTCAGCGCCACCATCTTGTTGGCGCTACACGTGGGGAAGAACTTGGCGTTCGACTTCAGGCCGTAGATCTTCACGTTGATGTCGGTCAGGACCGCGGCCGCCTTCGAGCTGTCGTTATTCGTCGCCTTCAGCGTCTCCTTGAAGCCGACGGGCGGCGGGCTTCTTTGCGCTCCCCGCGCCACCGGAGAAGCTAAAGCCGGTGCCCTTGTAGTTGTTGGACTGGGTGGCCGCAAATGCGGCTCCGGCGCCGACGAACAGGCACAGCGCCGTTATGACTAGAACTTTCCGTCTCAATGTCTTCCTCCTTAGGCTGGGACGGTCTTCCTGTTATTCGAGCAGCGCCGGCCGTTGCTCATGGCAGGGGCTTCAGCGTTGGGAAAGCTTGCTGCTGTCCCGTGGTCTTCTCTCCGAGCGGGCCCTGCCCCTTGCAAACGGGCCCACCTGGTTTCGATGTGTAATACACGTCCTTGAGTATCGACATTAGGTTAGCCGGTATCGTCGGACTAATGGTGGGTTGAGGTTGGCTGGTGCAGAGATACTCGCCGAAGACCGACAGCCCGTGTAGCAATTGCTCATAGCCGCCGGGGGCCATATACGGGTTGCCGCGGTTGCTCTCGAGCCGGCTCGGGTACCCGGTCAGCACCTCAGGATTGACCGGGTTCGAGATCCGGATGTAGTGGAGCAACCCCGTCTGCGCGATGTTCTGAGCCGTCGCCTGGGTGGCCGCGGTGGCGTTGGCAAAGAACGCGGCGAGCTCGCGGCGGTAGTCGTTTATGTAGTTGAAGATCGGCACGAAATTACCGAGATACGGCTTCAGTCGCGCCAACCAGGGAACGCTTACGTTGAGGAAGCGCTCCAGCGCCGGCACTCCTGTTTTCGACGCCTCGGTCAGCGGCGCGAGGTTCACGAGCAGGGTCTTCAGCTCGGGGGCAAAGATAGTGGTCTGCTGCAGCGTTGGCGTCAGTTGCAGGGCCGCTGGGCGCAGCTCGTCGATGAGCGGCTTGGCCAGCGCGGCGAACTCGTGCACCCGCGCCACCGTCAGCCGCGTGGCGACCGTGAACGCGGGCAGCGCGCGGATCGTGTCGGCGAGCGCGACGTTGCGCGCCGCCGTCGAGGCGAACACGGCGCGCGAATTGCGCACGAAGCCCTGGAGCTGAGCCGGTGACTGGGCCAGCGCTCCGAAGACCTGCCCGCCCTCGCGCAGCAGGGTGCTCGTGTCGGCGTTGTCGCGATTCAGGACGCTGAGCACCCGATCGATGTTGGTGGCGAAGGGATACAGGTAGGCGAAGGCGGCGTTGAAGTCCTCGCCGCGTCCCGTCAGGGCGATCCCCTCCTGCTGCAGCCAGGTCGAGAACGCTCGACGTGTCGCGCGTCGAACGTGGAAAGGATCTGGTCGAGCTGCACGGTGGGCGCGATCTGCGCCGGCGGCAACGTGCCGCCGTCGGGCGAGTTTGGGGCCGTTCTGCGATCCCGGGGAGAGCTCGATGTACGTCTCGCCGAGCAGCGACTTCTGGCGCAGGATGGCGCGCGTGTCGGCTGGGCGCGGCGCGTACTGACTCTCGATCTGGATGATGGCCTTGGTCAGCCCTCGCTTGCGGTCGAGCGACACCGCGACGACCTTCCCGACGCTCACTCCGGAGATCCGCACGTCGGACTCCTGCGCGAGCTGGACGGCGTCGTTGAAGTCCGCCTCGATCCGGTAGCCCTCGGGCGCGAACGGGACCGAGCCGCCGAAGGAGATCCACAGGAACAGGAGCAGCCCGATGCACGAGGCCGCGAACAGGACCATGGTCAGGATCTTGGCCGGGCTCGGGGCCTGCTTGTTCACGGGAGGACCACCGTCGGGCAGAACTTGCTGTGGATCTTGCTGTAGTCCGGCGCGTTGAGCAGGTCCAGCAGCGGCTTGAGCGCCGGGTTGGAGCTGGCCAGCGAGACCTCGAACAGCTGGAGCTCGCTGCACGTGCCGATGAACAGCCCGCGCACGATCGAGCCGTGAGCGTCCTGGAGGCTGGTCAGGCTGTTGGCGATGTGGCTGAGCCACGAGCCCCAGAACAGGTAGCCCTGCTGGCCGTGGGGCTGGTAGGCAAGCGTGTTGAACAGCGCGTTGAGGACCTTCACCGACCGCGTCAGCGGTGGCGTGGCGGCACTCAGCTTGGCGGCCGCCGGAGCCAGGATCTTGGCCAGCGGCTGGACCGCCACCGAGTACGGCCGCAGCTGGTCACGGATCACCGAGGTCGTGTCCTGGAACAGCGGCTGCGCGGCCGCGAGCGCCGGGCCGAGCGCGTGGGCGAACGGCAGCAGCTTCTTGAGCGCCGGCGTGCTGGCGTTGGCGAACCTCTGCACCTTGCCGAGCGTCGTCGAGGCCTGCTGGAGCGTGCCCGGGAACAGCGTCAGACCCTGCTCGAGGTTGGCGTCCTGCGACGAGATGGCCGCGAAGTTCGTGTTGGAGGACTTGATCAGCGAGGTCAGCGTTCCCTCGACCGATCCCAGCGCCTGCGTGACCTCCTGCAGGTTGTGAATCGAGTGACGAATGTCCTGGGTCCGCGTCTTGAGCAGCTTCGTGAACGTCACGGTGTCGCGGTTCAGCGGGGCAAAGCGCTGGAAGGTGCCGCGCAGGCTCGCCACGGCCTGAGGGCTGGGAGCGGGGCTGGCGGCGTTGCCGTTGTGGAACAGCTGAGCCCCTCCGGCCAGCAGCAGGAGCAGGTAATTGCGCGTGTCGGAGTCGAGCGAGGCCAGGATCTGGTCGACGTCGATGTCGGGCTGCGTATTGGCCACCGGGAGCATCCCGCCCTGCAGGGATCGCCCCCGCCGACTTGGACCCTGGGTCCAGGGACAGGTACATGTCCTTCAGCGGCGTCCGCGGGCGCAGCAGGACGGTGGCGTCGCGGTAGATCGGTTGGTACTTCTTGTAGATGTTCATCGTCACAACGGCGCGGCCGTCCTGCAGGTTCACGCCGCCCACCTGACCCACCTGAACCCCGGCGACATCGACCGACTGTCCCTGTCCCGCCGTGACGGCCGCGGCGCTGGCGAACTGCGCCTTGACCGTGTAGTAGCTCTTGCCCAGCGTGAACGAGGGCTGGTGCTCGAGGATGTAGCCGACGACGGCGACGGCGGCGATGACCAGCGCGATGATGGCCGCGAAGTCCCGCCGGTGGACCAGGATCGCGCGTTTCACGGGCCCGGTCCCGTCTTCGCGCTGTTGAGCGACGGCACGGCGTTGCGGTAGCAGGCCACGTCGCGACGGAACGGGGGCGGCCTCCCGGCGAACGCCGGCCGCGTCCCGAGCACCGGCACGACCGCGTTGGCGAAGCCGGGCCCACCGCCCCCGGGCAGCAGGGGCGTCTGGACCAGGATGCCGCCGCCGCCGGCGTTGGCCCGGATGTAGCGGCCGTTGCCGTCGAAGTTCTGCGACGCGCCGGCCAGCCCCACCGCGCTCTGGAACAGCTCGCGATAGACCGGCTGGCCGGTGCCGACGGGTGGATCGGAGATCACCTGGTTGCCCGTCGGCACGATGTTGTGCTCAAAACACCGGCTCAGCAGGTCGGCCTGTTTGATCAGCGCCTCGGTCTTTGGAATCGACGCCCCGGTGTTCTGGACCGCCGGCGTGAGGAACTTGACCAGCCCGCCCAGCTCGCTGGGCGACATCAGCGCCGTCGCCTGTGCGATCCACGGCAGGCCGGCGGCGATCGTCGGGCCGAGCTCGCGGGTGCCGGGCAGCAGCGCGCGGGCGAAGGCCTTGGTTGGCCCGAACGAGGCATCGAGCGCGCTATCCGACGTCTCGCTGGCCTGCAGGAACGGCGGCAGCAACGCGATCGTCTGCGCAAGCTCGGTCTGGCGCGCCGAGAGCGCGGCCATGGTGGCGTTGAACGTGGTCACGAAGCTGGAGAGAGAATCGCCGGCCGCGGCGAGGCCCCGGAACACGCGCGCGTTGCCCGAGACGACGCCCGACAGGTCGTGCGGCTGGGTTCCCAGCAGGGCCTGGTTGACCATCGAGGAGGCCTGGAAGGCGTCGGCGGAATACTTCAGCGACAGATTGAGCGCCTGACCGCCGGTCAGGTTCCGGGTGATCGGATCCTGGCTGGCGTTCTCCGATGGCGTCCCCGTCGTGTCGAGCGCCGCGCCGAGTCCGCGGAGCAGCGTTTGCAGGTTCGCGCGCGCGTTGGTGTTCAGCACCGCCAGCACGCGATCGAGCTGGACCGGCCCCGAGGTATGGCTGGACGGGAGCGTCGCGCCCGAGCTGAGCGTCGGCGAGGAGGGCGCGCCGGGAGCCAGCTCGATGTAGAAGTTGCCCTCGAGGAAGATCCGCGACCGGATCTTCGCCGTGGCGTCGGCGTGGATGGGCAGGCCGTTCTTGTCGATGCTCATTGTCACGACCGCCGCCTCCGAGCTGGCGCCCGGCACGCGCGTCACCGAGGTGACCTGGCCCACATCGACGCCGGCGATGCGCACCGGCGAGGGGATGTGGAGCTGGGTCTGGCTCGTGAACACCGCCTTGAGCTGGAACGGCGTGCCGGCCCAGGGCAGCCCCCCGCCGAAGACGAGGTAGCAGGCGACGGCGATCACGACGATGCCGATGGCGCCGGCGGCCAGGTTCGACACACGGGGCTTGTGACGCCTCATCCCTTGGGCCTCGTCGTCTTCTGGGTGTGGACGCCGACGTTGCCCGGCGGATTGCCGATCGCCGCCGGCGGCGTGTAACGCTCATTGCCCGCCGAGCACTCGTGTGTCTGCCCGGGCGCGGCCGTGTTGGGGTATGGATCGACGTGCAGCGCCCCGTGTTCGTTGTTGGTGCTCGAGTTCTCGGTGAGGTACGGCTTCTGGGACGGAACCGCCTCGCTGCCGAGCACGTCATCGACGATCACGACGTTGAACCGCAACGCCGTCCCGTTGCCGAACGGATCGGCCAGCGAGCTCCCCGTGTTGCGCAGGAACAGCGACACGTAGTTGCAGGTGGCCTGCATCGGGGTCAGGAACGACAGCGGCGGTCGCAGGACCTTGACGGTTTGGGTGAGGCGATCGAGGCCGCCCTTGACGGCCGGTGTCTGCCCAAACTTCTCCAGGCTCTTGGCCAGGCTCAGCAGACGCTCGTCGAGCTCCTTGGTACCGGGCAGGTTGTTGGCGCCGGCGACGAACGCATCCGACAGCGTGGGCGCACTCGCCGGCACCAGCGCGACGGCCGGACGCAGGTCCTTGAACAGCTGCGCGGTGTCGGTCAGGAACGCTTGCTCGCTCGGACTGTCGGCGATCACCGTGCTGAATGTCGGCGGCGTCTCCGAGATCCAGTCCTGGAGGAACGGGACGGCGACCGGTGCCAGCGCGCGGAAGGTGGTGTCCAGATTGACGTACAGGTCGGCCTGCGCCTGCGCGACGGGGGTCAGCGCGCTGGAGAACGACTCGAGCCCGCGGAAGAAGCCGGCGAGGTCGGTCTTGCGCGACGAGAGGTTGGTGGCGACCGGACCGAGGTCGCGCACCAGCGGGAGGAACGCCCCGATCGCGTTGTTGATGTCGCTGCCGCGGCTGGCCAGGGCATCGCTGAACCCGACCGTCGCCTTCTGAATGCCCTTCGCAGTCGCCGGGTCGAACATCGAGAGCACCTGGTCGAGGTCGACCTCGGACGTGCTCTGGGTGACCGGGACGGTGGCGTTATCGGACCAGGTCTGTTTGGAGTTGCCCGGCGTGATCTGCAGGTACTTGAGCCCGATGGCCCCCTTCAGGCGCACATCGAAAGTCGAGTTCACCGGCAGCGGCTGGACAACCTTGTCGAGCTTCAGGTTGAGCACGGCGATCGGCTGCCCGTCGGAGGCGCGCGACGCGTTGATGGTGTTGACCAGGCCGACCAGCGCGCCACCGACGTGCACCTCGGCCCCGTGGGTCAGCTCGCTGGCATCGGCGATCTGCACGTGCAACGAGTACTTGGGGACGAACGGGAGTCCGTTGTTGGCCTGGTAGGCAAGCGACACGGCGACGATCGTGGCCAGCACGGTGAGCGCGCCGATCAGGATCGGGTTACCCAGCATCCCCTGCTCGCGTCGCGCGCGCCCGTTCATTGCTGGTGTCCGATCAGGTAGCCGAGCAGGCCCTGGAGGTCGCGTTTGTTGCGCGGCTTGACCTTCTGGACGGCCGTCTTGGCCAGGTGTGTCACCTTGGCCCTCGCGGCCGGCGGTGCCTTGGCCAGGTCGGCGGTGGGCGCCGACTGCGCCGCCGAGTCGGACGCGAAGCCGCCGCCGAAGAAGTTGGCCGAACAGCCCGGCACGGGACGCTTCACGTAGGCCGAGCAGGAACCGATGATCGGCTCGGTGCGCGCAAAGTGCCCCACGCTGTCGAATGAGTTCGTGGCGCCGACGCCGTAGAACAGAAGGGACATCAGATACTCGATCGCGCCCGTGTTGTTGAGGCTCGCGGTCAGGGTGTCGAGCAGCTTCGCCGTCGGCTCGGCGTGGTTACCGAGGTTCAACAGCTGCCGGGCCAGCGGTTCGGTGGCCACCAGAGATGGCTGCGATTGCGCCGATGAGTTGCCGAGCTCGATGAGTGCCGGCCGCGCCGCTTTGGCAAACGGAGTCAGGGTCTGGAACTCGCGTGCCAGGTCGCTGGCGCTCGAACCCAGCTCGTTCATCAGCGGCGTGCCCTGATCGGCTAGCTGGCCGAGGTCGACCAGCAGCGGCCGCAACTGGCCGAGAAACTGAGGCAACAGCTGGATCCCGCGCGAGATGTCGGCCGCGCGCGCGGCGCTCGCCACGGACGTCGTGTTGGCCTGAACCACGAAGTCGGACAGCTCGTGCTTGGCCCGCGCGAGCGGCGCCAGCACGGTGTTCGAGTCGGTGGACAGTTGCGCCAGCAGCTTGTTCTGGTGGGCGAGGATCTTCAGGACCTTGTCGGTCTGCCCGAGGGCAGGGTTGGCGCGGCGGACCACCGCGTTCAGGTCAGAGCCCCTCGCCGCCAGGCCCGTGCCGAGTTCGTCGAGGATCAGCGCGAACCGCTGGCGGATCGACTCCTGCGAGATGTCCTGAACGATGTCCGAGTCAATCGGCGAGCTTGTGCGAGCGATCGGGAGGTAGTAGGAGCCCTTGCCCGGACCGCTGGTGATCTTTTGCAGCGGCGGCTGACTCGAGCTGCCGGGCGTGCAGTCGATGTACTTCTCGCCGATCAGCGACTGGGGCCGGATGGCGCAGTGCGCGTTGGCGTAGAACGGCGTGAACTCGGGGGTGTTGATGGCGATCGTCACGGCGGCCTTCTTGCTCGCGGTCACGTCGAGCGCCTGGATCGACCCCACCGGCGCGCCGGCGATCCTGACGTCTTCGCCGGGCACCGCGAACGCCGCGTCGTCGAAGATCGCGCGTACGTTGTAGACCTTGCCGCTGCCCTGCGATGAGCTGCTGACCACCGCGATGGCCACGATTGCCGCCACGAACGCAGCTCCGATGGTCGCCAGCCGTCTCATGGCCCGGGTGGCGTGTTGGCCTTGTTACACCCCGGGACCCCGACCGGCGACGAGCCATCCGGGGACGGCTGCACGGCACCGCCCGGGCAACGCTGGTGGACGTTCTGGAGCCCCTGGAAGCGCTGGGACGGGAAGCGGTTGGTGAGCTGATTGGCTGTATTGAGGCCAAAGGCACCAAAGAACGGCTGAGTGCGCGAGTAGTGGCCGTTGGCGTCGTAGTAGCCGCCGATCTGGCCGAGGTTCGTCAGCGCGCCGACGACGTCGGGCGTGTAGTCACGGAAGTAATTGACCTGGGCCTGCGAGTCGTTGAACTCCTTGATCATCCGCGGGAACGACGCCGCGGCCAGACGGGCGAGCGACGGGGTCGCCTTGAACAGCGAGATCAGATCGCCGCCGCCGGAGGGATTGCGGATCAGCGCATTGAGGCTCGCCACGGTGGGGATCGAGGCGACGGTCAGCTGGCGCAGCGCGGTGAGGAATTCCGTCAGGTGGCGGTTGGCGGGAATCGACTCGCGGACGAGCGGCGTCAGCACGTCGAGCGTGCTTCGCAGCCCGGCGAAGGTCTGCGTCGAGTGGTTCAGCGACGCTGGCGCCAGCGACAGCGTCTGCTCGAGCGCCTGGCTCTGGCTGGCGATCGCCGACGTCGTCGAGTTTGTGTTGGCGACGAGTTGCGTCAGCTGCGCAGTGCGCGAGCCGAGCAGCTGCAGCGCCTTGGCGCCCTGCACCAGCAGGTCATCGAACTCCGGCTCGCTGCGGCTCAGCTCGGCCGTGACCTGGCTCGTGCTGTACAGCCCCGGCGCCAGGTACTTGAGGGTTCGGTTGGCCGCGTGGGCACGGCCGTCGATGCTCGCGGCCTCGCCCTGGATGAACTGCCGCAGCCCCGTCCGTGTCAGTGGATCGAGCGTGTCGAACAGCTGGTCGAGGCTGACCTGGGACTGTGTGTTCTCCGAGGTGATCAGCCCGCCGCTCGGGATCTTGTACGCGCTCGAGCCCGGCTCGAGCACGACGTACTTGTTGGCGATGCCGGAGAGTGAGTTCTCGTAGATCCTGGCCACCGTCCCCTGAGGCATCTCGCCGACGCCGGAATTCAGGCCCAGCGTCACCTGGGCCTGGCCAGCGGGGGTCAGGCTGATCGACTTCACGGAGCCGACCGTGGCCGGTCCGATGAGCACGAGGTTGCCGGGAACCAGGCCGCTCGCGTTCGTGAAGTTGGCCTTCAGCGCGTACGAGGAGCCGCCGTCGAACATGACGAGGACGATGAGGACGACGACGGCCACCAGCGCCCCACCGGCGGCGACCCTCGCAACGAGACTGGTCCCCCCTACCGCGGGCTCAGCGCTCGCCCTCGCAGGCATTCATCCTCTCTCCTCCTGGGCGTTCGGGCCGGTTTGATGCGCTCTCGTCCGTTTTTTCCTCTCCCCAATCCTTGGGCGCCTCGACGCAATCCTGCCAAATCTCGTACGTCGCTGCCAAGGCCGAACCGTCAACCGGCAAGGAAGCCTTATTGCGAGGCTAACGCTGACGGCGCGTCTGGCGCGCGAGCAGAGCCGCTCCTACCGCCCCGCCGAGGTCGCCCAGCGCCGCGACCGACACGTTCGGCGGGTGTTCGTCGTTGAACAGGTGAGGCTGCATCGCCTTGGCGATCCGGTCGGCGCACGGCTGCCCGAACCTGACGCCGAGCCCTCCCCCGATCACCACCGCCTCGACGTCGAGCAGGTTCACCGCCGAGGCGACTCCGGCGCCCAGCGCGTCGACCGCCTCGTCGATGATCTCGTTGGCGAGCTTGTCGCCATGGTCGAGCGCGTGGGCCCAGATCCCGCTGGTCAGACGTGTCCGGTCGTGCTTCTTCATCAGTTTGAAGAGGTCGGTCTTATAGCCCTTCGCCTCCTTACTACGCGCCCGGGCTTCCATCGACGCCCGGCCGGCGTAGGCCTCGAGGCAGCCGTACCGCCCGCACGTGCAGCGGCGACCGCCGTTCCTGACCACCATGTGGCCGATCTCGCCGGCGCCGCCTCGTCCGAGCCACGGCTTGCCGGCCAGAATCAGACCGCCGCCGACACCCGTGCCCCAGAAGACGCCGAGCAGCGACTTGTATGGCTTGCCCGCGCCGAGTTTGAACTCGGCGTCGGTGGCCACCTGCACGTCGTTGCCGACGAACACGGGCGTGCCGATCGCTTCGGACAGGGTCGGACCGAGGGCGAACGTCCCCTCCCAGTTGGGTAGGTTGCGGGCGGTCGAGACCGAGCCCGCGACGACGTCGATCACGCCCGGTGAGCCCACGCCCACGCCGCGCAGGCCGGAGGTGGCCAAGTCGGCGGCCTGAGCGGCCTCGGTGATGGCTGCGGCCAGCTGCTCCGTGATGGCGGGCGGCCCGCCAATGGTCGGCGTCGGGTGACGCGCGGAGCCGAGCACGTTGTTGCGCGCGTCGACGACTACGGCTTCGATCTTGGTTCCACCGAGGTCGATGCCGCCTCGGGCGGCGCTCCGCGCACCCCCGGCGGCGCTGCGCGTGCCCCGACTCACGCTGCGATTGGTTGCGGCCTGCATGTCGGGATCCTGTCAGACGCGGCCGACGGTGGCTAACTCCACGACTCGCGATAGTGCGTTTGCTCGGCCGTCGGCTCGTCGATTTCGACCCCGAGAGCGGCCAGCTTGAGCCGTCCCACCTCGCGATCAATCGCATCCGGGACGGCGTGGACTCCGGGAGCGTAGGCCTCACGCCGGCTCACGAGCTCCTCCATGCACAACGCCTGAAGTGCGAACGACACGTCCATCACGGCGGCCGGATGGCCCTCGGCGGCGGCCAGGTTGACCACCCGGCCGCGGGCGATGAGATTCAGGCGGCGGCCGTCGGCCAGCTCATGCTGCTCGACCAGCGGACGAACCTGTGCCACCCCGCCCGTGGCCAGCTCGCGGAGATCCTCCAGATCAAGCTCGACATCGAAATGCCCCGCGTTGGCCAGCAGCGCGCCGTCCTTCATCCGCTCGAAGTGGTCGCGGTGCAGGACTCGGCGCGAGCCCGTGACGGTGATGAAGATGTCCCCGAGCACCGCCGCCTCGAGCGCCGGCATGACCTCGTAGCCGGCCATCCGCGCCTCCAGGCCGCGCAGGGGGTCGACCTCGCACACGATCACCGCCGCCCCGGCACCGCGGGCGCGCTCGGCGATCCCCTGGCCGGCCCAGCCGTAGCCAACCACGACCACCGTCTGGCCGGCCAGCAGCACGTGGCTGGCCCGGATGACGCCGTCCAGGGCCGACTGCCCCGTCCCGTGACGGTCGTTGAGCGCGCGTTCGGTGCGCGCTTCGTTGACGGCCAGCACCGGACGCGCGAG
This sequence comes from uncultured Solirubrobacterales bacterium, assembly GCA_963734775.1. Taxonomy (GTDB): domain Bacteria; phylum Actinomycetota; class Thermoleophilia; order Solirubrobacterales; family Solirubrobacteraceae; genus Palsa-465. Next base: position 163,015 of record CAVTJE010000016.1, on the reverse strand, counting down.
GCCGCCCTGCTCCTCGAGCCGCCGCAGGCGCACGAGGCCGGTCGTCGTCTCCTCAGTGCCCCCGATGAGCCCTTCGAGCAGGGGGCCGCCGACTTGGTGTGCGGTCATGAGCAGGTCGGCGCCGTCGTCGATCGTCACCTGCGGCCCGCCGTCGAGCAGCGCACGGACGTGGCGCGCATATGTATCGAGATCCTCTCCGCGCACGGCGCGGACCTCGGCGCCGTGCTCGAGCACGAGTGCCGCGGCGACATCGTCCTGGGTCGAGAGTGGATTGGCCGAGCACAGCGCGACGTCGGCTCCGCCCGCGATCAGCGTCAGCACGAGGTTGGCCGTCTCCGCGGTGACGTGCAGACATGCCGCGATGCGGACCCCGGCCAGCGGCCGCCCGGCCGCGAAGCGATCGCGAATCTGCCTGAGCACGGTCATCTGCTGTCCCGCCCACGCGATCCGCGCCGCGCCATCGGGGGCGAGGCTGAGATCGGCGACCTCGTGGGGCGGGACCGACGTGCGGGCCATGGCGATCGGCGTCGCGGCGCTGCCTAGGGCCGCCGGCCCTCGATCAGTACCTGTAGTGATCCGGCTTGTACGGGCCTTCGGCGGGCACGCCGAGGTAGGCCGCCTGGGCCGGCGTGAGCTCGGTCAGCTTGGCCCCGAGCGCGTCCAGATGAAGGCGCGCGACCTTCTCGTCGAGACGCTTGGGCAGCGTGTAGACCTGCTTCTCGTAGCGATCGGTGTGCCCGAACAGCTCGATCTGAGCGATGACCTGATTGGTGAAGGAGTTCGACATCACGAAGCTCGGATGCCCGGTCGCGTTGCCGAGGTTGAGCAGGCGCCCCTCGGACAGCACGATGATCGAGTGGCCGTCGGGGAACACCCACTCATCGACCTGGGGCTTGATGTTGATCCGCTCCATGCCCTCGATCTTGGCCAAACCGGCCATCTCGATCTCGTTGTCGAAGTGGCCGATGTTGCCGACGATCGCCTGATGCTTCATCCGCGCCATGTCCGCGGCGGTGATCACGTCGCGGTCGCCAGTCGCGGTGACGAAGATGTCGGCGATGGCGACGACATCATCGAGGGTCTGGACCTGGAAGCCGTCCATCGCTGCCTGCAGCGCGCAGATCGGATCGATCTCGGTGATGACCACGCGGGCGCCCTGGCCGCGCAGTGACTCGGCGCAGCCCTTGCCCACGTCGCCGTAACCGCACACAACGGCGAGCTTCCCGCCGATCAACACGTCGGTGGCGCGATTGATCCCATCGATGAGGCTGTGGCGGCAGCCGTACTTGTTGTCGAACTTCGACTTGGTGACCGAGTCGTTGACGTTGATGGCCGGAAACAGCAGCTGGCCCTGTTCGGCGAACTGGTAGAGCCGATGCACACCGGTCGTCGTCTCTTCGGTCACGCCCTTGATCCCGGCGGCGATCTTCGTCCACCGCTGTGGATCCTCCTCGAGCGAGCGCTGCAGCAGCTCGAGCACGATCCGGGACTCGTCGGACTCCGCGCTGGCCGGATCGGGGACCGCGCCGGCGCGCTCGAACGCGGCGCCGTTGTGGACGAGCAGCGTGGCATCGCCGCCGTCGTCGAGGATCATGTTGGGCCCATCTCCGTCGGGCCAGCGCACCGCGTGCTCGGTGCACCACCAGTACTCCTCGAGCGTCTCGCCCTTCCACGCGAATACCGGGACCCCCTTGGGGTCCTCGGGGGTGCCGTTCGGACCGACGACCACCGCCGCCGCGGCGTGGTCCTGGGTGGAGAAGATGTTGCACGACGCCCACCGCACCTCGGCCCCCAGCGCCACCATGGTCTCGATCAGCACCGCCGTCTGGATCGTCATGTGCAAGGAGCCGGTCACCCGCGCCCCGGCCAGCGGCTGGCGCTCGGCGTATTCGCGCCGCGTGGACATCAGGCCGGGCATCTCGTGCTCGGCGAGGCGAATCTCCTTGCGGCCGAAGGCGGCCAGCTCCAAATCGGCGACCTTGAAATCGGTCTTGGCGGCGGTCGTGCTCATGTGCTCTCCACGGTGGTAGTGATCAAGTTCTCCTCATCCGGCGACGGCGAGCAGCTTCTCGTGCTTGTCCTGCTCGAAGCGCAGCCAGTCCTCGGCCTCGACGTTGTCGGGGCGGCTCGGCTCAGCCTCGAGCCATCCGCTCACGGCGTCTCGCAGCTCGCCGTTGCTGGCCATCGCGGCGGCAAAGGCGACGTCGGACAGTTGAATGTCGAACGCGGTTAGCAGCTCCTTGAGCGTGCGCAGCCGCTGCAGCTGCGCCGGTCCGTACAACCGGTAACCCGATGCCGAGCGCGCTGGGGTCACGAGCCCGGTCCGCTCCACGTAGCGCAGCATCCGCGCCGACCAGCCCGTGGTCTGCGCCGCCTCGTGGATCGTCAGGCCATCCATGCGGGCCAACGTTACCACGACCGTGTCAAGGTTTGGGAGGATCTTCCCAAATTGCGCCCTGTTCAAGAAAGGACTTAAAGAATTTCGTCCGCAGCCGATAGATGTCGTACGTCTGCAACTCGTCCATCGTCCACCCATGGGAACACGCGGTAAGGGGATCTGCGTAGCCGTTTGCGCTGCTGTGACCAGCGCCGTCCTCGCTGCCGCCGCGGCTTCGGGTCATCCCGGACACGATGTCGGCCGCGATTGGCACGGCCACGGTGGCGGCAACGGACACGCGTACGGGCACTCGCACGGCCACGGCGGTCCCGATGGCCACGGAGGCTCTCACGCCTACGGCCATGGCTCCGGCCATCACTACGGCTCCTCACGAGGCGACGAGGGGGGCCGAAGCCATACCAGCAGCGCCCACCACCATGGGGGCGGGTATTACGGTCACCACGGCCACGGGCACGCCTATGGCCACGACAAACACAGCCAGGGCAATGGGTACAGCCACGAGCACGCGAGCAACGCCGACAACAAAAACACCAGCAGCAGCAGCACTTCCAGCCACCACGAGGGCGGGCAGAGTCCGAGCAGGCCGACCGGCCCAGCGACTGGTCGGGGCACCCCGTCGGCGCCGCGACTTCCGTCGATCGTGTCGGCCGGCCTGCCGCGGCCGTCGCTGAGCTCGAGTCGGAGCCCGTCGCGCTCGACGTTCTCCTCCCAGCAGCTCGCCGCGGGCTCCCACGCGCTCGGCACCCCGCTCGACCCGTCGGCCACCGCCGTGCTCGGCCTGACCACGGCTACGGGCACTGGCGCGGCCGGACGGACGACGAGCCTGTTCGGGGTTCCCCTGCGCGCCGGTCTCGCCGCCAGCCTTTCGCCGTTCGCCCAGCCGGGCACCCGGAGCGGTGCTCGCAGCGCCGGGGGCGCTCTGAATGGCACGAACGGCGGTTCCGACGCGGCCGGGGCCGGGCCCCTTCCGGTCAAGCCGACGCTCCAGCAGCCGAGCGTGATCCAGCGAATCGAGCGCGTCATCCCGGGCTTCGTGTGGCTCGCCATTGGGATCTCGCTCGTGCTCGCCGCGATCGGCGGAACCGCCGCGGTGTGGTCGGGACGCCGCGTGCGCCGCCAAGCTGGACAGTTCGCCGCCGTCAGCGCCGCCGCCATGACCGATTCCCTGACCGGGGTGCTCAACCGCCGCGGTTTCACGGAGGCAGCCGAACGCGAGCTGGCCCGGGCCCGGCGTTACGAGCGGCCGTTCGTCCTCGCCTATATCGACGTGCGCGGCCTGAAGGCCGTCAACGACACCGAGGGACATCTCGCCGGCGATGCGCTGCTGAAGGAGGCCGCACAGATGCTGCGCACCTCGGCCCGGGCGGACGACGTCGTGGGCCGGATCGGCGGCGACGAGATGGCCCTCCTACTCGTCGAGCAGACAACGGCCGGTGCGATCCCAGTGATCGACCGCACGAACAGCAAGGTCGCGGTTCGTCGAGCGGAGATGGGCCTTCGCGCCCACTGGGACCTGACCATCGGCACCGCCGCCTATCCCGAGGACGGGGAGACGGTCAACGACCTGCTCGGAGCCGCCGACAGGCGCCTCTACGAGCAAAGGGGCATCGCGCTCTGACGCCGTCGGCGTCGCTCCGTCAGCCCGTGGCCAGCGTCCGCTTCAACCGCTCGATCGACTCCACGGGCGACGGGTCGACCCCGCGCAGAACCGCGAGGTAGATCGAGACCAGATCGCCGAGCAGGACCAGGGAGACCAGGCGCTCGGTGCGTGTCTGGCCGATGCTGTCGACGCGGAACGTGACCGCCGCGTGGCGAGCGATCAGGGCGCGGGTCAGCTCGATGCGCTGGCGGATCCGCGGGTGCAGATCGGAGTCGTCGAGGAACACGGCGCTGAAGCGACCGAGCTCGGCCGCGCCCTCCCAGCCGGCGATCTCGTTGTGGTCGAGTTCTGGCAGCTCGTGGACGAAGCTGGGCACCTTGGCGTTCTCGTTGATCTGGGTCTTCCAGCGGTAGGCGATCGGTGCCGTCATTCCGGCGCCGGCGATCTGCGGGATCGTCCCGTGCAGCCCGCGCGCGAGCTCCTTGGCCAGGCTGCCCTCACCGGCCTCGGGACCCCAGGTCTCGACGAGCCCCTCGGCGTGGGCGGCGGCGACGTCGATCTCGGCATGAAGCCGTTCCCCGGCCCCGCATAGGCCCGCCACCTCGAGTGCCACCACCAGTGAATAGGCGACGGCGGCCCGGGGCTGGAATCCGCCCGGGATCGGAACGACCGGGACGCCGTCGGCGCGCGCGGCCTGAGCCAGCTTGCCGCCCGTCGTCGTGACGATCCGCCGTGCGCCCAGGGCGCCGGCGGCCTCGTACACGGCCAGCACCTCCTCGGTCTCCCCCGAGTAGCTCGAGCACAGGACTGTCGTGTTCGGCGTGGTCCACGCGGGCAGGGCGTAACCGCGCGCCAGCACGATCGGGCGCGACGCGCGATCGCCGAGCGCCGCCCGGGCGAGAGCACCGCCGATGGCCGAACCTCCCATTCCGGCCACCACGAGGCCGTCGGGGGCATCGTGGGGTTCGAGGTTCGCCGACTCTACGCGCCACGCCGCGTCGCGCAGCTGGTCGGGCATGCCGAGCACGTCGTCGAGCAGTCGATGTTGGTCGACTGAGGCGATCGTGTCGCGGGTCAGCTCGGCAGTCGCACTCAAAACCTGATCGCTCCTTGAGGTAGCTGGACGCCCGGGAAGATACGCGCGCCGGCGGCAAGGATGTTGTCCGACCCGATGCTCACGCCCTCCCCGATGACCACGCCGCCCTGGATATGGCAGCGCTCGCCGATCGTCACGCCGGGCCCGATGATCGCCGAACTGACCGTCGTACGGGCGCCGATCCTGGTGCCGGCGAGCACCACGGCGCTCTCGACGTGGGCGCCGCGGCCGACACACACATCCATGCCGAGCACCGCGCGGCCACCGACGATCGCGTGCTCATCCACCACGGCTCCGCGGCCGGCCAGGGCCGGCGGCACAACCCGTCCCGAGATCTGCGCGCCGTCGATAAGCGTCATCCGGGCCATGCCCAGCTGGCGTCCGACGTCGGTGTCGACGGTGCCCTCGAGGATGTCGAAGGTGGCCTGGAGATAGCGCTCGGGGGTGCCGATGTCGAGCCAGTATCCCTCGGCCACGTAGCCATACAGCCCGTGTCCGACGATGCCCGGGAACACATCGCGCTCGATCGAGAAGTGCGAGCCGGCGGGCGGCATGCGGTCGAGCACCTCGCGCTCCATGACGTAGGCGCCGGCATTGATCAGGTCGGTGTCGATCTGCTCGGGGCCCGGTTTCTCGACGAACTCCTCCACCGCGCAGTCCTCGCCTACCCGGACCAGGCCGTAGGCGGACGGGTCCTCCATCGGCACCAGCGCGAGCGTCGCGCGGGCGCCCGTACGTTCATGCTGCTCGAGCTGGGCCGACAGGTCGAAGTCGGTCAGCACGTCGCCGTTGAGCATGAAGAACCGCTCGGAGAGGAGCCGCTCGGCGAATTTCAGGGCGCCGCCGGTGCCCAGCGGGCGAGGTTCGTCGAGGTAGTGCAAACGAATCCCCAGCCGCTCGCCCTCGCCCAGGACCTCTCTCACGCCCGCGGCCATGAACCCGCACGACATGATCACGTCGTCGACCCCGTGCCCGGCCAGCCACTCGAGCATGTAGCTGATGAACGGCCGGTCGACCAGCGGGACGACCGGCTTGGGAATCGTCGAGGTGAGTGGTCGCAGGCGGGTGCCCTCACCGCCGGCCAGGATCAGAGCCTGCAAGGAGCCGCTACCGCCCGATCCCTTCATACACGAATCCCGCTGCTTCGGCAGCATCCCGATCGCCGAAGTTGCGCCCATCGATGAGGACTCGTCCTGACATTCGCTCGGCCGCCGTCCGCCAGTCGAGCTCGGCGAACTCGGGCCACTCGGTGACGATGATGCAGGCATCGGCACCGGCCAGCGCATCGAGCGCCGAGTCGGCGAACTCGACCCCAACCAATAGCTTGCGTGCCTCGGGCTCGGCCACGGGATCGTAGGCGCGGATCTGCGCGCCGTCGGCCTGGAGGCGGGCCGCCAGCACCAGCGACGATGCCTCACGCATGTCGTCGGTGTTGGCCTTGAAGGCGAGACCGAGCAGGGCCACGGTCTTGCCCACCAGAGAGCCGAGGTGCTTCTGCAACTTGCCGATCACCCGTCGCTTCTGGAGCTCGTTGACTTCGATCACCGAGGTCAGGAGCTGAAAGTGATAACCGGAGTTGCCGGCCAGTTGCTTAAGCGCGGCGACGTCCTTGGGGAAGCAACTGCCCCCGAAGCCGATTCCGGGCTTGAGGAAATGGGGGCCGATCCGATGATCCAGCCCCATCCCCCGTGCCACCTCGAGCACATCGGCGCCGGTCTCCTCGCACACGTTGGCGATCTCGTTGATGAACGAGATCTTCGTGGCCAGAAACGCGTTGGCGGCCAGCTTGATCATCTCCGCACTAGCGATGTCGGTCCTGACCAGCTGGGTCTTCAGGGGTTCATACAGCTCCACGACAGCATCGCCGCCCCAGTCGCGATCATCCCCAACGACGACCCGGTCGGGGGCGAGGAAGTCCTCCAGCGCCGAACCCTCCTTGAGGAACTCGGGGCACGACACGTACGCGAAGTCAGGCTTGCCCTGCTCGATGAACATGCGGCGGATGGCCGCCCCGGTCCCCACCGGTACGGTCGACTTCATCACCAGAGCGTGGGTGTCGGACTCCGGCATCGCCGCGACCACAGCGTTGACGGCAGACAGATCGGCGTCACCCGAGTACGTGGGCGGCGTCCCCACCGCCACGAACAGCAGCCGGGCGCGATCGAGCGCCGGCGCCAGCTCGGTGGAGAAGTGCATCCGCTCCCGGTTGCGCGCCACCGCCTCGGGCAGCCCCGGCTCGTAGATCGGGATCTCACCGCGCTCGAGGCGGTCGATCTTGCTCGCGTCGACATCGACGCACCAGACCTCACTCCCCAGCTCGGCAAACCCGGCCGCGGTGACCAGGCCGACGTATCCGGTGCCGATTACGGCGATGGGCTGGGGGCTTGCTGCCATGGATCGGGGAGCGTACAAGGGGGCTGCGAGCGAGCCACGGCCGGCGCCCCGCCGTCGTCTGGATGCGAACCGTCAGGCTCGCGTCAGCGAGGCGGCGATCGCCGTCAGCTGCGAGGTGCTGAGGTCGTCGGTCAGCGTGTTGGAGATCCAGTAGACGCCGAGCGACGTGCGCCAGGCGACCAGCGTCGGCTTGATGGCCGTTGAAGTAGATCTCCAGCTGCCTGCCCCTGACCGTCTTTGTCTGGTGGGTTCCGTTGAGGATCGGCGGATTGGCCCACGTCGTCCCCTGGACGCCGTAGTACTGGCCGAGGTCGGGATTGATGACCAGCGTGATCCGATATGCGGCGTGGCGATGTCCACCGTGATCGGGGATCGTGTAGGCGCGCGGGTAGGAGTTGGCGATCGGACCGACCGTGCAGGTGCTGTCGGTGCAGTACTGGGATCCATTGGCGATGAGGCGCGGGTAATAGACCGTCATGCCCGCATGAGGCAATGCCGCGGCCTGGCTGTGGCCGTCCGCCACATCGGCCGTCAGCCCGCTCAGGGTGTTGTGCCGCTTCGGCTTGTGGGCGCCACCGCCGCCCCCCGAGCCGGCGCGCGTGGGCGTCATGAACTGACTGAACGCCGAGCGCAGTGCGCCTCGGTTGGCCGTCACGTAGCAGGCGGAGACGTCGCACGTGTCGAGGATGGCCGGGAACCTGACCTGCTTGATCGTGTGGCCGGCCGAGAAGGCAACCAGGTCGAACAGGTTGATCAGCCCGTCGGTGGTGTGGAGGTTGTGGTCGGTCTGTGCGTGTTCGCCGAAGATCTTGATCAGCTTGTTGCGGTTGTCGACCAGCTCCGCGGCGCTGTATTGCGTCTTGGCCCAGCGGATGAAGTCCTGCTGGCGGGCGTTGCGCACGATGTCGTTGTCGGTGTGGCGGAAGCGGACGAAGGACAGCGCGTCGGTGCCGCACAGCTTCTGATAGCCCGGCTGCAGGTTGATGCTCGAGTAGTCGGTGATCGCCGTGTTGTTGTAGTAGCGGTGATCGACGTCGGTGTACACGCAGCCGATCGCGTTGACCAGGGCCGCGAAGCCGCCGAAGTTCACGTCGACGATGTGGTTGACCTTCAGCCCCGGAAACACCTGGTGCTTGAGCACCTTGAGCAGCAGCTGTGGCCCGCCGACCGAGTACGCGGCGTTGATCTTCGAGGTGTACGGGCCCGTCGAGCCGGGGAGCGTCACCTTCAGGTCGCGCGGGACCGAGACGACGTTGATCGTCGACGAGCTGGGATCGAGCCGCACGAGCATCATCGTGTCCGTGTTGGCGGCGTTGTACGGCTCGCCCGCGCGGTGGTCCGAGCCGATCACGAGGATCGTCTGCGGGTGGCCGGGGTCGGCGATCGTCACCTCGGCGTTCCGGATGGACGGATTGACGTTGAAGTACTTGGTGAACGTGTTGATCTGGAGCAGACCGGCCACCGCTGTCGTCGCCGCCGCGAACGAGACCACCAGGAGGCCGGCGATCAGAAATCGCCACAGCATCCCGCGCCGCGTCCTGGGGATGAACTTCACGCCCGACCGCCTTCGATCGCCCGCAGCTCGCCGGCGCCGTGGTCGGCCTCCTCGAGCCAGAGCGGAAGCGCGCGCACGAAATCACCCAGCGCCCGGCGGTAGCGCGCCATTGAAGACAGCGAGACCCACTCCTCGGGCCCGTGGTGGCCGGCTCCGGCGGGGCCGAACTCGACCGCGGGGACCCCCGCCTCGATGAACGCCGCCGCATCTGAGGCACCGTCGCGGCCGACGCTCATGACCTCGCCGTGCGTCGAACGCGAGACGGCGTCCCGCAGGGCCAGCACGTACGGGTCGGTGCGGGGGACGGTGACGGGCGGCCAGATGAACGTCTTGGTCACCGTGATTCCGGGGATCTTGGCCACCTGGTCCATGATCTCGGCGGGGTCCTGCCCGGGCAGGTAGCGGACGTCGACCGCCATCGTGCAGGCGTCGGGAACCTTGTTGAGCGCGTCGCCGCCCTCGATCCGTCCCAGATTGATCGACGGCCGGTCGAACATCTCCGAGGACTCACGGCTGAACGGGAGCGACTCGATGGCCCGGAACACGTCGATCGCCTTGAGGATCGCGTTGTCGCCCAGCCACGGGGTCGAGCTGTGGGCAGCACGGCCCTGGACCTCGATTCGCATGGCCAGCACGCCCTTGGCTTCGACTCCGATGTGCATGTTGGTCGGTTCGCCCGTGATGGCAAAGTTCCCCCTGACACCGCGCTTGACCATGAGGTCGGTGGAGCGCTCGTCGGTCTCCTCGGACTCCTCGTCGGGGACGCACACGAAGCGCACCCGGACGCGCTCCTGGGGCTCAACATCCTTGAGCGCGCACATCATCGCAGCAAGCCCTCCCTTCATGTCGTACGCCCCGCGCCCAAAGAGCTGATCGCCGTCCACGCACGGCTCGAACTGTTCCGACAGTCCGGGGACGACGTCGATGTGGCCGTGGAGGATCACGCAGGGCACATCCTCGGACGCCGGCCCGACCTCCGCCACCAGCACGGGGAGTCCGTTGTGCTCATGGGTGTGCACCTCGATGTCGCGGGATTCGAGCCATCCCTTGATAAATCCTGCGGCTGCGACGATCGCATCAGGGCGCGAGGTGTCGTAGCTGATCAAACGCTCGGCCAGGATCCGTTCGTCAACCATGCCAGTTCAGGATAAGCGCGGCGGATTAAGGTTACGAACCGTCGGCGATGCGCAGGAACTGCTCCCACCGGCGCTTGTCGCGCTCGGCGGTGCGCTGCCTCTCGCTGTCGCCCTTGGCCTCGCTCAGCTCGCGCTCGGCCTCCTGAAGGCGCTCACGCAGCAGGCCAGCGTCGAGATCGCGGGGCGCGTGCGCTTCCTCGACGAGGACGAGCACGTGCTCGCTCGTCACCTGCATGTAGCCCTCGGCCTGGGCAAAGCGCACGACATCCGACTCCGTCTTGTAGAGCCGAAGCTCGGTGGGGTCCAGCATGGCCAGCAGCGGCGTGTGATGGGCCAGCACGCCGATCGAGCCGCTCGTCGTCCGGGTCGAGACCATCTCGACCTCGTCGTTGAACACCTCGCCCTCGGGGGTGAGGACCTCGACCTTGAACTTGGTGTGAGCCATCAGCCGTCCTGGTTCTCGTCCTTGCTGTCGTCTTCCTTGGCCGGCTCGGCCTCGGCGTCATCCCCGCGCGCTTCGGCGACGACATCCTCGATCGTGCCCTTCAGGAAGAAGGCTCGTTCGGGAACGTCGTCGTACTTGCCCTCGAGGATCTCCTTGAAGCCGCGGATCGTGTCGGCGATGGGGACATAGACCCCCGGCGTGCCGGTGAACTGCTCGGCCACGTGGAACGGCTGGGAGAGGAAGCGCTCGAGCCGGCGGGCCCGGTTCACGCTCAGCCGGTCATCGTCCGAGAGCTCCTCGATCCCGAGGATGGCGATGATGTCCTGGAGGTCGCGGTAGCGCTGCAGCACCTCCTTGACCTGGTTTGCGACCTCGAAGTGCTCGTCGCCGAGAATCTCGCGCTTGAGGATCGTCGAGGTCGAATCGAGCGGATCGACGGCCGGATAGATGCCCTTCTCGGCGATCGACCGCGACAGCGTGGTCGTGGCGTTGAGGTGGGCGAAGGCCGAGGCCGGCGCCGGGTCGGTGAGGTCGTCGGCCGGCACGTAGATGGCCTGGATCGAGGTCACCGATCCCTTCCGCGTCGAGGTGATCCGCTCCTGCAGCTGGCCCATCTCCGATTCCAGCGTGGGCTGATAGCCCACCTGCGAGGGCATCCGGCCCAGGAGCGCGGAGACCTCGGAGCCGGCCTGCACGAAACGGAAGATGTTGTCGATGAACAGGAGCACGTCCTGCCCCTCGTGATCGCGGAAGTACTCGGCCATCGTCAGGCCGGACAGAGCCACGCGCATACGCGCTCCCGGGGGCTCGTTCATCTGCCCGAAGACGAGCATCGTCTTCTCCAGGACGCCGGATTCCTTCATCTCGAGCCACAGGTCGTTGCCCTCGCGCGAGCGCTCGCCGACGCCGCAGAAGGCGGACAGGCCGCCGTGCTCCTGGGCGAGGTTGTGGATCAGCTCCTGGATGATCACCGTCTTGCCCACGCCGGCGCCGCCGAACAGGCCAACCTTCCCGCCCTTGGCGTAGGGAGCAAGCAGATCGATCACCTTGATGCCGGTCTCGAACATCTCGGTCGTCGGCGTGAGCGCCTCCACGGACGGCGCTACGCGATGGATGGGCCAGCGTTCGGTGTTCTCGGGCAGTGGCTCACCCTGGTCGATCGGCTCGCCCAGCAGGTTGAAGATCCTCCCCAGCGTCACCTGACCCACGGGCACGGTGATCGGTGCACCGGTGTCGATGACCTCGGTCCCGCGTGCCAGACCGTCGGTGGTGTCCATGGCCACAGCCCGGACTCGATCGTCGCCGAGGTGCTGCTGGACCTCGCAGGTCAGCCAGTCCGCCGAGTCGATGTTGGGCTCGTCGACCGGCTCCTCCTCCTTGTTGGCGTCCGAACGCCGGATCCGCAGCGCGTGGTTGATCTCGGGCAGCCTGTCCGGGAACACCGCCTCGATCACGACGCCCTGGATTTCTTCGATCCGGCCCGTGTTGGTCGTGGTTTGCACCGTGCTGGTTTCAGTTTCGACAGCCATTGGTTCTCCAGTCGCTCAGTCCACTAGCCGGAGAGCCCTTCGGCTCCGGCGACAACTTCCATGATCTCCTGCGTGATCTCGGCCTGGCGCGCCCGGTTCATCTCGAGCGTCAGCCCCTCGATCAGATCGCCGGCGTTCTCGGAGGCATTGCGCATCGCGGTCATGCGCGCGCCGTGCTCGGACGCCGTCGATTCAAGCAGGGCCCGGTAGATCGACACCTCGACGTAGTCCGGCACGAGGCGCGTGAGGATCTCCTCGGGATCGGGTTCGTACTCCACCAGGGCGTGCTTGCCGGCGCCTTGGCCGGGTTCCGAGGACGCCTCGGAGTCGGGATCCTCCTCGAGCAGCGTGGCCTGCTGCAGTGGCAGCAGCGTCTCGCGCCGGACCACCTGCGAGATCGGGGAGATGTAGCCGTTGTAGAACACCTCGACCCGGTCCACCTCGTTATCGACGTAGGCGGCCATCAGCGTCTCAGCGATGCGGCGGGCATCGGCGTACGCGGGACGGTCGGTGAAGCCTGTGAAGCTCGCCGCCAGTTCGAGGCCGCGGAAGCTGACCGACGATGCGGCGCGCCGTCCCGAGGCGTAGTAGATCGCTCGACGTCCTTCGGCCTCGTGGGCCCGGCCCGCTCCCGCCCCGGCTCGGACGATGTTCGAGTTGAACGCGCCCGCGAGTCCGCGGTCGCCGGCCACGAGCAGCAGACCCACGGTGCTGAGGTGCTCGTGCTCGGACAGGATCGGCAGCTGCGGCACCCTTCCGGCGGCCTCGGCCGCATCCCGTGTCATCCTGCGAATCGCGCCCGCGTAGGGCCGCAGCGCCTCGATGCGCTGTTCGGCCCGGCGCAGCCGGGCCGCCGCGACTGCCTCCATCGCGTGCGTGATCTTCTGGATGTTCTTGACCGCGCCGATGCGGTTTCGAACGTCTCGTTGGGAGCCGGCCATACTCGTGAACGGGCCGTCGGGCGCTTAGGCCGGGACGGGCTCTCCCTCCTCCCGCCTCTCCTCGCTGGCCGGCTCTTCCTGCTCGCTTCGTGCCGGGGGCATGTCCTCGCTCTCCTCGAGCGGATGGCCCTCCTCGTCGAGGTCGAATCCGAAGTCCTGAGCGAACTGCTCGACGGCTGCGTTGAGCTGCGCCTGGATCTCGTCGCTCCAGTCGCCTGCGGCGATCTGCTTCAGCAGCTCGGGCTCGTTGCCGCGAACGTTGTCCGTCACCCCGGCCAGGAACTTCTCCACCTTGTCGACGGTGATCCGGTCCAGGTAGCCGTTGGTGGCCGCGAAGATCTGAACCACCTGGTCCTCGACCGCCAGCGGATGGCGCTCGGCCTGGTTGAGCGTCTTGACGAGACGCTCGCCGCGAGCCAGCGTGCGCTGGGTCTCGGGGTCGAGCTCGGAGCCGAACTGCGAGAACGCCTCCAGCTCGCGGTACTGGGAGAGTTCGAGCTTGAGCCGACCGGCGACCTTGCGCATCGGCGTGATCTGAGCGTTTCCACCGACGCGGGAGACCGAGATGCCAACATTGATGGCCGGCCGCACGCCCGAGTAGAACAGCTTGGGCTCGAGGAAGATCTGGCCGTCGGTGATCGAGATCACGTTGGTAGGGATGTAGGCGGAGACATCGCCGGCCTGCGTCTCGATGATCGGCAGCGCGGTCAGCGATCCGCCGCCGAGTTCGTCGTTCAGCTTGACCGCCCGCTCGAGCAGCCGCGAGTGCAGGTAGAACACGTCGCCCGGATAGGCCTCGCGGCCCGGCGGGCGGCGGAGCAGCAGCGACATCTGCCGGTAGGCGTAGGCGTGCTTGGTCAGGTCGTCATAGATGACCAGCGCCGCGCGCCCGTCGTAGAGGAAGTGCTCGGCCATCGCACACCCGGCGTAGGGAGCCAGGAACTTGATCGGAGCCGCCTCGTCGGCTGCGGCCATCACGATGATCGTGTTATCGAGCGCACCTGCCTCCTCGAGCGTGTTGGCCAGCGCCACGACCGTCGACTTGCGCTGTCCGATGGCCACGTACACGCAGATGAGGTCGCGGTCCTGGTTGTTGATCATCGCGTCCAGCCCAATCGCCGTCTTACCGGTCTGCCGGTCGCCGATGATCAGCTCGCGCTGGCCGCGGCCGATGGGGATCATCGAGTCGATCGCCTTCAGTCCGGTCAGCATCGGCTCCGTCACCGGCTGGCGGGCAACCACGCCGGGCGCCTTGTGCTCGGCGGGGCGCATCTTCGTGGTGCCGATCTCGCCCTTGCCGTCGAGCGGACGCCCCAGCGGGTCGACGAGCCGGCCGAGCAGCTCTTCGCCGACGGGGATCTCGAGCAGTCGCTTGGTGCGCCGCACCGTGTCGCCCTCGGAGATGTGCTCCCACTCGCCGAACAGCACGGCCCCGACGTTGTCGGACTCGAGGTTCAGCGCCAGACCGGTGACATCGTGTGGCAGGTCGAGCATCTCGAACGACATGCAGTTCTCAAGGCCATGGATGCGACAGATGCCATCAGCGACCGACAGCACGGTGCCCACCTCCGTGAGGTCGGCCCCCGACGTGTCGAGTCCCTCGATGCGGCTCTTGAGGATTGATGTGATCTCGTCCGGCTTGATCTCCATGGATTGCTCCTTGACAGGCGCGGCTGCCCTGTGGCTACGCCTGCGCGACTTGCTTGCGAAGTTGGTTCAAACGGTTTCTGATTGAGGCGTCGAGGATGAAGTTGCCGACCCGCAGCACGATGCCGCCGAGGATGTCGGGATCGACCGTGCTTGTCAGCTGCACCTCGCGGTCGGTCTGCTCGCCGATCCGGCGTCCGATGCTCTCGACGGTGGCGGAGTCGAGCTCGACCGCGCTGGTCACCTGGACCGGGAGCAGGCGCTTGGCGTCGTCCCACAGCTCCTCGAACCGCGAGCGGACGCGGAAGATCGCCGGCATGCGGTGACGTTCGATCAACGCCTGCAGGAAGTTCATCACGATCGGATCGGCGTCCTGGACCGCCCGCGCTAGCCCGTCCTTCTTCTCCTCGGTGGAGAAGTAGGGCGAGAAGAAGAACACGGCGAGCTGGCGGTTGTCCGACAGCGCGTCGGCAAACTGGCCAAGCTGTTCGTGCACGGTATCGAGGCCATCGTGCTCCTCGGCGACCTCGAACAGCGAGCGGGCGTAGACCTCGGCGATCTCTTCCATCAGCGTCCGTTCTCGGGGCTAGGGGCCATAGTCGGGGGTTCCGGGGGTCAGCGAGCTGAAGTCGAGTTCGCTCAGTGCCTCCTGCACGAGCCGCTCCTGGTCTTCCTCGGACAGCGTCTTGCGCGTGACCTTCTCGGTCGCCATCACCGTGAGATCGGCCACCTCGCCGCGGATCTCCTGGATGGCACGACGCGTCTCGGCCTCGATCTCGCGCCGCGTCTGGGCCATCAGCTGCTCGCGGCGAGTCTTTGCGTCCTCCTCGGACCCACGCTCGTGCGCATCGGCCGCCTTGCGAGCGCGTTCGATGATCTCGTCGGCCTGGCCGCGGGCCTGCGCGAGTCTCTCGCGGTACTCGGCCAGAATCTCGTCGGCCTCATGACGCGTGCGCTCGGCGGCATCGATCGACTCCTCGATCGCGTGCTGGCGACGGTCGAGGGCCTCCGTGATGCGTGGGAAAGCGACCTTGTACAGGATGTACAGGGAGATCCCGAACAGCAGGAGCGTCCAGATCATCAGCCCGACGTTGGGCGTGATCAGGAACGAGCCGCTCGACGCGACAGGGGTGACGACGGCGGCGGGCATTACTTGAGCACGTACGAGATCAGGCCGGCTACCAGGCCGTAGAAGAAGCACGCCTCGGTCAGAGCGAATCCGAGCCACTGGATGCTGGTGATCTCATCGCGCATCTCGGGCTGGCGGGTGACCGCCTCGATCACCTTGCCGAAGATGATTCCGATTCCCACGCCGGCGCCCACCGCACCCAGGCCGCCGCCGATGCCGATTCCCAGGCCCGCTCCAACCCCCGACGAGGCGGCGAATTGGACGATGTGTGTAAGCACTTGAGCTCAGCTCCTTATCGTTTAGTGATGGGTGACCGACCCGCCGAGATAGATGGCGGTGAGGGTCGCGAAGATGAACGCCTGCAGGGTTGCCACCAGCCCGAGTTCGAAAAGGTAGACCGCGATTCCGATCGGCAGGGTGAACCAGCCCAGGAACGATAGGCCGAGGATCACCGCCAAACCGCCCGACATGAACAGGATGATCAGATGACCGGCGAGAATGTTCGCGAAGAGTCGGATGGTCAGCGATATCAGCCGCATGAAGGTCGAGACCACCTCCAACGGGGCGATCAGCAGCAGCATCGGGCCGTGCACGCCTGAGGGGATCAGGCTCTTGAGGTAGCCGAGAAATCCCTGCGTCCGGATTCCCTGCCAGTTGAAGGAGATGAACACGACCAGCGCCAGGACGAGGGGCACGGAAATGTTGGCCGTGGCCGCATACAGCGCGAACGAGGGAATGTGCACCCCGAAGATGTTGAACGTCTCCTCGGTATTGGTCGGCAGCGGGATATAGCCGATCAGGTTGCTGAACCAGATGAACAGGAACAGGGCACCCAGGAACGGGAACCACTTGCGGGCCAAGGAATCGGGCATGTTTCCACGCGTGATGTTGTCCCTCATGAGAGAGAAGATCACCTCGACCCCGGTCTGCACGCGGTTGGGGCGAGCATGCATGCGGCGCGAGATGTAGATCATCGTGGCCACGGTGGCGATGGCGGCCAGAAACAGGTACACCACCGCGCGATTGATGCTGAATACACCCAGGTCGACCCAGTTGATGAGTTTGAACTCGTTCTGGATCTGAAACACGTTGTTCTTGTGACCGGCGATGCCAAAGATGACCACCAGCAGGACGAGGCCAAAGAGGTAGAACCCGGCGATGCCGAGCAGGATCTTGCGGGTGTTGCTCATGACAGCCTGGGCCGGGTGCCGGCCGAGATGGCCAGCTGGATCGTGAAGGCCACGACGACAACGGCCAGAGCCGTGAGCCCGTCGTCCTTGCTGGTCTGGCGCGCCAAGATGACCGCGAGCGCGAGCAGGAACAGCCGTCCCAGCATGTAGCCGAGCCTGGCCCCGACCTGGGCCCGCGCGTCGCTACCGCGCAGCGCATGCTCGAGGCCGACGCCGACGGCGCGAAGAACGATCCACGCGCCTGCTCCGATGGCGTAGCCGACCGCAGGCACGCCGATCAGCAGCAGGATCGGCGCAGCCACGATCAGCAGGGCGACGTCGAAGTAGCGGACCAGAGTCATGGGCGTATCAGGGACGGTGGACGCGCTCAGCGACACGATCCACCCCCTGCGGTGCCACCGTGAGATGACCCGGAGAGGGCTCGGCGGTCGCGGATGGGGTCATGATGTCGTCGATTGCGGGTCAAGCTGTGAGCAGGGATCGAGGGGCGCCTAGGCTACCGGCAGGCCGACGCGCGCGTCGCCTGAGAAAGACCGGTCAACGCGTATCAACGACCACCGCTGAGGCAGCCTCCAGACACGCGTTTCTAAAGGTGAGGTTAGCGCGCTTTGGCGGAAATCATCGCGCCGGTGCGCACGTTCGGCTTCCACAGCTGGCCCTCGGCCCACAGCGCGGCGATGCCCGTCCGAGGGAGCCCGAAGGCCCCCTCGTAAACGAGGTAGCGCGGCTTCCAGACGGGGAAGAACTTGGCGTTGAAGCGGTACAGGCTCTCGATCTGGAAGAACGGGTTTCCGAGCGTGACCAGTTTTCCCAGAACCCGCTCGGCACGCCTCTCGGGACTGTGCATCCACTTCGCGAAGGCGGCGAAGTTGAGCGACAGCTCCTCCACCCCCTCCTCGCGGAGGAGTTCGATCGCCTGCACGACGAGGAACTCGGTCAGGCCGTTGGGAGTGTCGGGGTCGCGCCGCATGAACGACAGCGATACGACGGGACGGCCGTAGACGGGGACGAAGTGGAGCACGCCCTTGCACGCCCCATGCTCATCGCGGGCCAGCACGACCTGCGTGTCGCCGCACCACGACCCGCCGATCGAGTCCATCGCCATCGAGAACCCTCGCTCGGGGGCCCCCTCCCGCCCTCGCTCGAGGACCCGTTCGATCTCCTCGATCGTCGCCCGATCGAGACCGTGGAGCCGGTGGAGCTCGGCCGTGTACCCGGCTTTCGTGAGCCGCGACACCGACTGGCGCACCTTGCGAATGGCCCGGCCCTGGAGCGAGAACTTGTCGAGGGCCACGATCGCCTCGTCCCCGAGGTAGATCGTCCTCAGCCCGAGCTCTTCGTACACCGGGCACAGGTGCTCGCTGGCGCCGATGGCACCGAGCTTGAGACCGCGGACGTCGGCGAAGGCGCGGAGCTCGCCGAGCAGCGCGGCGAACGCGTCCTCGGGTCCAACCGGATCGCCTGACAGCAGCAGCACGCCGTTCTCGATTCGATAACCGACGAAGGCCCGCCCGTCCTGGCTGAAGAAGTAGTGCTTGTCGGCGCGCAGCTTGAAGAACGACAGCGTGTCGCTTCCGTGCGCGCGCACGAGCTCGGCGGCAGCGGCCCGAGCGCCTGGCCCGGGCAGCGTCCGCGGGGCGGCGAGCGGCCGGAAGATCACATACGCGATGGCCAGCAGCGTGGCGATCTCGAGCAGGTGAACCCCGGGCGGGATCCACTGGAAGTGGTGGTGATAGTGGATCGGGCCCGGCTGCCACCGCAGCAGGTCTCCCGTTTCGCGGACCACCGCGTTCCACGACGGCCGCCCCTGAGAGCCCCAGGTGGCCACGGCCGCGCCGAGCAGCCCGCATCCGGCCAGCACCGGAACCCGCCAGATGGCCGAGCGCAGCGTGATCGGGTCGTGCCGGACCGGGAAGGCGCGGCCACCGGCGAGAAGGATCGCCGCCGTCCCCCAGGTGATCGCGGTCTCCTCGAAGTCGAGCCCCTTGAGCAGGTCGAATGCGCCGAGCGCGACCATGAGCACGATGGCCGCCTGCCAGGCTCGACGCCGGCGCCCCCGCAGATACGGCGCCACGAGTACGAGCGCCGCCCCGGCGGGTAGTGCGAGGACGTGGAACAGCCGCATCGCCTCCACGGGCTCGAAGTCGAGCAACAGATGCCCGCGCCAGCGGATACTGGGCGTCAGCGCCGAGGCGACGTTGATCACTCCGACCAGCGCAGCGGCCAGCGCGGCCAGCCGCGGCAGCCAGCGTGAGACGTGTTGCATTGAAGACAGACGCTGGATCAAGGGCGTGGAGGTAAGTTTCGGGCGCGTACGGGCCGATTAAGGGCATATGTCGCGCCGCGGAGTACCGTCCCGCAGGAGAGTACCGCGCCGCTGGCTGAGGGTTACGCCGCTCGCCGCCGTGATCCTTCCGCTGGCCTTCGCCTCGGCGGCCGCAGCCGACGCGTACCTACCTCCGGCGGGCAAGATCTTCGCCGGAGTCGGCGGCCAGCCAATCTCGGCCTATCAGCGCGCGGTCGGCAAGCATCCGGCCGTCTACCAGGTGTTCTCGGCCTGGGGCGAATATCTACCCGGGATCTTCACGGACGCCGAGCGGGCTCATGCCCGGTTGATGATCCACATCACGACGGCCTCGGGCAGCCGCGAGATGATCACGCCCGGTGCCGTCGCGCGCGGTCAGGGCGACGCATGGTTGATCGCGCTGAACCAGGCCGCCTACGCCAGCGGGCTCGTCGTCT
Organism: uncultured Solirubrobacterales bacterium; assembly: GCA_963734775.1. Classification (GTDB taxonomy): domain Bacteria; phylum Actinomycetota; class Thermoleophilia; order Solirubrobacterales; family Solirubrobacteraceae; genus Palsa-465. The sequence continues at coordinate 143,213 of CAVTJE010000016.1, read as the reverse complement.
ACGTGCGGCTGATGGCCGAGATGGATGGCTACTGGAACTTCTACGACGCGTTCGGGCCGAGCGGGCCGCGGGACGCCGATCACTCGACGGCGGCCTTCAAACGCGCCTGGAAGCGCGTCACGCTGATCATGCGCGGAGGCTCGCTGGTGTCAATCGACACTCGCCTCCGCCAGCTGGGGATGCCCCCGCTGCGCGCGGATCACGACCTGCCGCGCCCCAAGGTGGCGATGGTCTGGTGCCCGCAGACGGCCGGCGACCCCGACGTTGCGGGCAATCAACCGCGCGACTACTGGCCCGGGCGCCCCTGGGTCGACTGGGTGGCGACCGACTTCTACAGCAAGTTCCCCAACTTCGCGGGCCTGAGGACGCTCTACGACGCCTACCCGAAACTACCGTTCGCGTTGGGTGAGTACGCGCTGTGGGGGGCCGATGACCCGAGCTGGGTCAGGCAGCTGTTCGGCTGGGTTCGGTCCCATCGGCGCGTGCGGATGATGGTCTACTACCAGGGACTCCAGACCGAGGGCGAATTCAAGCTCGCTCGCTACCCGCACTCCGCGCTAACCCTCCGACGCGAGGTGGCGAGCTCGACTTTCCCTGCTTATGCTCCGGAGTGGACGCCGGCAGCAGTGCCGTAAGCGCGAGCGCGATCAGCGGCAACACGGCGATCGTGACGAACACCGACGTCAGACCGTGGGCGTCGGCCAGTATTCCCAGGAGCGGGGCGCCGACGCCACCGAGGCCGATCGACAGCCCGATCGTCACGCCGGCGGCTACGCCGAGACGGCCGGGAAGGTACTCCTGGCCCATGACGATCGTGACGGCGAAGGTTGCGATCGTGACGGCGCCGATCACCGTGGCGAAGAACACGGCCAGGCCAGGCCCCGAGACCATGAAGGCGACCAGAAGCGGCGGGAGCAGCGCCATCGAGCCGGCGAGCACCGCGCGCCGCCCGACGCGGTCGGCGAGCGGGCCTCCGATCAGCGTCCCTACCGCACCGCCGAGCAGCATCGCCGACAGCGCCGTGTTTCCGAGCGCCTTGCCGGTGTGCAGAACATGGATGAAGTAGAGGGGGATGAACGTGACCAGCCCGAAGTAGACGAACGAGCGCACCGCGATCACGCCGGCCAGAAGGGCGAACGGGCCCCACGCCTCGTGGTGCTCGCCGGTCTGGACGCGGCCGCCCGCGATGTCGGTCCGGAAGGACCTCAGCCTCGGCAGCTCGTGCACCAGGACCACGGCCATGGCCCAGGTCGGGATGAGGACGAACACGGTGCCGTGCAGACCGAAGATGAGCATGAGCGGCGTGACGAGCACCGGCCCGAGCGCGAACCCGAGGTTGCCTCCGACCGAGAACAGACTCATCCCGCTGGCCCGCTTGGCTCCGGAGACGTAATTGGCAAAGCGCGAGCCCTCGGGATGGAAGGCGGCGATGCCGATCCCGCTCAGCACAACCGCGGCGAAGGTCAACGGGTACGTCGGGGCCCACCCGGCCAGAGCAACCCCGAGGCCGCCCAGGAACGGACCCAACGGCATCAGCCATGACAGGGACACGCGGTCCGAGACGTGTCCGAACAGCGGTTGGATCACGCTGCTCGAGATCGTCGCCGCCAGCACCAGGGCGGACGCCGCCGCGTAGTTGAGGTGATCCTGGACGATCAGGAACGGCAGCAGCGCCGGGATCGAGCCCTGAGAGATGTCGGTGAACAGATGACCGCACGACAGCACGGTCATTGCGCGGCGATCTACGCCGCCGGTCACTTGGCGAGCTCGCGCAGCCGCTTGTGGATAAGCCGCCGGCGATCGATCAGCTCGGCCTCGAGCTTCTCGAGCTCGCGCTGGCGGTCGCGGACGAGCTCGAGCTGCGTGGCGATGTGGCTGAGCGACTCGTCGAGGATCCGCTTGCGCGCCACCGGGTCGTCGGTGGCGTGATACTCACGCTTGAGCTCGGCGCGGGCCTCTTGCGCGGCCAGCAGCTGGCGCAGCTGGTCGAGCGATAGCCCGAGCAGATCGCGCAGCGAAACGATCTCGTTGATTCGCTCGACATCGGCCTGGGTGAACCAGCGATGCTGGCCCTGGGTCCGCTCGTCGGCCCCAGGGAGCAGACCGATCTCCTCGTAGTAGCGAATCGTCCGCGGCGTGGTGCCGGTCAGCTCGGCCACCTCGCCGATGCGGAGCTTCTCCGCCGCGGGCTCGATCGTCGCGCTCACCGCAGCACCGGCCTGGGTTCCGCCGACTGGGCTTCGACCGCCCTGGCCTCGGCGATGGCGGGTTCGGAGGTGGGCTCCTTGACGTGACTCGGTCGCGCTGCGGCGACCACCGCGCCGAGCAGCGAGATGGCGGACAGGCACCACAGGGCAGTATGCATGTTGGAAATGAACGGCGTCAGCTCGGCGTTGGAGATGTGATTCGCCAGCCCGCTGAACACTGCGAAGAGGACGGACTTCGGCACTGCCGAGGTGATGATGGCGATCACGAAGGCGATCGACATGACCGCGCCGGTGTTCTGCACGAGCACGCGCGCCGCGGCGGCAATGCCACGTCGCTGGGGGGCCACGGTCCCCATCATGGCGGCGGTATTGGGCGAGTTGAACATGCCCGACCCGATGCCGACGATGAACAGGTAGCTACCGCTGGCCCAGTACGTGGTGTCACGCCCCAGTGTGGTCATGAGCGCCAGCCCGGCGGCGCTGACCAGCATCCCCATCACGGCCATCCCACGCGATCCGCGACGGTCGGCCCAGATGCCGGCCAGGGGCGACGAGATCAGCATCCCCAAAGCCAAGGGGGCGAGCTTGACGCCGGCCAGAATGGGCGAGTCGCCCTGCACGCCCTGGAAATAGAAGACGAACACGAACATCAGCGCGAATCGCGCCAGCCCGTTGAGGAACGCCGCAGCAGCGGCGGCCGAGAACAGACGGTTGGAGAAGATGCTGAGGTCGAGCATCGGCGAGCGGCTGTGGCGCTCGATCAAGACGAATGCGGGCAGGAATACGGCCGCCGCTATGAGGCCTCCGATGACGACGGGGGAGCTCCAGCCTGAGATCCCGCCCTTGGTGATACCCAGGACGAGGCCGGTCAGGCCGAACAGGAACGTGATCGTGCCCGGAAAGTCAAAGCTCGTGTCCTCGCTGCGCCCGGTCAGCTCGCGCAGGATCAGGAACGCCCACAGGCTGCCCCCGAGGGCAAAGGGGACGTTGAACCAGAACACCCACGGCCATGCGATCGCGACCAGCGCGCCGCCCAGGACCGGTCCGATGACCAGCCCGACGGCGGCCACCATCGTGTTGGTGCCCATGGCCAGGCCGAGCTGCTCGCGCGGGAAGGCGTCGGTGACGATCGCCGCCGCGTTGGCGAACAGGAACGAACCACCGACACCCTGGAGGATTCGCCACAGGATCAGCTGCGTGCCGCTGTCGGCGAAACCAGCGCCCAGCGACGCGATCGCGAACACGATAAAGCCCCCGATGTAGGCCTTCTTGCGCCCGAACTGATCGGACAGGCGGCCGGCGCTGAGCACGAGCACGGTCGAGGCGATCATGTACACGAGGATGACCCACACCAACTCGAGCAGGCTCGTGTGGAGACTGCGCTCCAGATCGGGCAGCGCGATGATCAGCGTGCCCGAGTTGATGGTGGCCAGCAGCATGCCCAGGCTCGTGCACGACAGCGCCCACCATTTGTAGTGATCGTGCTCGGCATGGACACCGAATCGCCGGCCGGTTCGTGGTTGCGTCGCCTGGATCGTCTGCAGCGCTCTCGCCTTCCTCGGTGTCAGGATCTTACGTTAACGTAAGAATACCACGGCCGTCCGGGTCAACCCTCTACGTCTCGAACGCGGCCACGGTGGCGAGGATCACGAAAGTGGCGATCAGCGCCACGCCCTCGAACGCCGTCGCCTCCCCATCGCCGGTTATCTGCCACACGATCACCGCGGTGCCGAACAGCGCGCCGATGTAGACGGGGGCAAGGGCGAACGTGAGCGTCGTCACCGTGAGCAGTGACACGAGCACCAGCAGCGGGTAGAGGAACGCGGCCACCTGGGCCACGGAGTTCTTGACCACAGAGATGGCCAGCTCGGAGTGGCCCTTGGCGCCGAGGAACACCGCGGCCACGTTCTCGACCGCGTTGCCGGCGATCGCGACGATGACCAGACCGGCGAACGTCCGTGAGATGCCAAGCGTGTTGATGGTGGGCGTCAGTGCGTGGATGAACCAGTCGGACACGAACGCCGAGGCGGCACCCCCGACGACGATCAGCACCACGCTGGCGCGCGAGGATATGCGGGGCTCGTGTTCGGTCTCGATCCCGGGCGTCGCGCGCTGCGTGCGCAGGTACTGAATGACCCAGAACGTGTACGTGCACAGGATCGCCACCGCCCCGATGATCGAGATCGTCTTGGTGTGGTGGCTGGCAGGGTCGTGGGCCGAGTTGGCCAGACCGACGAGGACGATGATGAACGTGGCGACCAGAAGCAGCGTCGCCGTGTCGTTGGGCAGGCGGGCGCTGAATCGCATGACCCCGTCCTTGGCCTGGCGCGCGCCGAGCACGATGACCAGGCCCAGGACGAGCAGCGCGTTGACCAGGATCGAGCCGATGATGGCTGTTTCCGCCACCACCTTCTCGCCGGCGTTCAGGGCGAAGACGACGACGAAGAACTCGGGCAGGTTGCCCACCGTCGACTGCAGCAGTCCGGTGACCGCCGGCCCGAACCGGGTTCCGAACTGCTCGGTGGCCATCGAAACCACCCATGCCCACCCCGCCAACGCGGCGCGTCGCGAGCACGAACGCGACGACATCCGAGACGCCGTTGGCGTACCGGGCGATTCCGGCCAGGACGGTGACGAGCACGATCGCGGCCATGACGATCCGCTCGGTGCGGGTGAGTCCGCTCAGTTCAGCGTCCCGTCATGACTGTGTCTTCGTCGGAGTAGGCAGGCGCACAGCAGCACAGCAGCACGAGGGGCGACTCGCCCTCGTTCCACAGCTTGTGGGGCGCTCCGGGCGCAATCACGACACAGTCGCCGGCGCGTACCTCGGCCTCGTCGTCGCCGAGACGCATTCGCCCCTCGCCGGCCACGAAGTAGTAGAGCTCCTCCGTCTGCGGGTGGTAGTGCTCGGCCGTCTCGCCGCCCGGCGGGACGGTCGCCTCGGCCAGGCTCTGATTGCGCACGTCGGTCCAGGCCGGTCCCGCCAACTCCCTGATGGTGGAGCCATCGAGGGTCGTGAACGCTTTCAGTTCCTCGAGGTTGGCCTTGTGCATCGCGGGCACTATCGCACGCGGTCGAACTCGCCGGTCTCCAGGTCTCGGCGCACCTGCTCGTCGATCTCGTGTTCGCTCGTGTCGGGATCGGCCGCCTTCATCTCGGTGGCCCGCCAGTGCTTGAACTTGAGAATCTCGAGCACGTAGACGAGGTACACGCTGGCCGCGGCGACCGTCACCAGGATCGCGGCCATCACCAGCGCCCAGCCCAGGCGATAGTGGCCGCGATGGTTCGAGTAGGGAATGAAGCGCAGGGCCAGCGCCAGCACGGCCAGCAGCAACGTCCAGGTGTACAGGTAGGCGATCGTCTTGCGCTGGCTGAACCCGATCCGGGCCATGCGGTGGTGGAAGTGGTTGGTGTCGGCCATCCACGGCGCCCGCCTGTACTTGAGCCGTTTGGCGACCACGAAGCCGGTGTCGAGGAACGGCACGGCGAGGATCAGCAGCGGCGCCACCAGGGCGACCACCGCGTTGGTCTTGAGCGACCCGATCACCGTAACCACCCCGAGCAGGTAGCCCAGCAGGTTCGAGCCCGAGTCACCCATGAACACCGAGGCGGGCGGGAAGTTGTAGAACAGAAAGCCCAGCGAGGCGCCGGCGGTGATGGCCGCCAGCACGGCCGCGGCGCTGTTCGCCCCCTGGAGGTCGAAGGCGATGATCACGAACGTGATTCCGTCGATCGTGCACACGCCAGCCGCCAGCCCGTCCACGCCGTCGCTGAAGTTGACCACATTCATCATCCCCACCAGCCACACCGCGCTGATGACGCCACCGGCGTGGGGGAACTGCAGGGCGCCGACGAAGGGCAGCGTCACGTCGGTCACCACGGCGCCGGCCCTGACCGCGATCACGGCCGCGGCGATCTGGCCCACGAGCTTGACCAGCGGCCGCAGGTCGCGGATGTCGTCGATCACCCCCACCAGCGCGATCAGGACGGCGCCGGCCACGATCCCCCACGTGTCGACGGTGCCGCCCGACCCCGGCCGGCCCACCGTCTTGGGCAGGTTGAAGTGCGCCGGCATCCAGATCGCCGCGGCCACCAGCACGGCGGCCAGAATCGCCAGACCACCCAGCAGTGGCGTCGTCCGCGTCGCCAGCCCCCGCTCGCTCGGCATCGCCAGCGCCCCCACGCGCAGGGCGAAGCGCGCGGCGAACGGCGTCAACACCGCCGCGATCGCCACGGCGACGAGGAAGGCAAAGACGGCGTCCCAGTAGCGCATGGCTCGAGTGCAAGGATGCCAGTCGGAGAGGACCGCGCCGACTGGTAGCGATCAGGCCGCCCGTTGAGCCAGGGCCTGAGCCACCCGCGCCAGCACCGCCATCGGCTCCTGGTCGAGCTGGCGCCAGGTGATCCGGATGACCTGAATCCCGGCCGCGGCCAGCCGCTGATCGCGCCGGCGATCGCGCTCGAACGCGGCCCGGCTGCCGTGGAATCTGAAGCCGTCGACCTCGAGCACGAGATTGCTTTCGGGCCAGTAGAAGTCGACCAGAAGGCCGGCGACGTACTGGTTGGCGAGGGGCTGCGCGAGTTCGGCGGCTTTGAGCAGAGCGCGCAGCCGGCGCTCGCCTTCGCTGCGGGTAAGACCCGTGTGGCCGAGGCACGCTCGGACGGTGGCGGCGCCCTTGTGGTTGGCCGGCGCGCGCTCGAGCGCCTGTCTGAGCGAGTCCTCGGTTATGAGGCGCCTCGTCAGTGCGGCGTCGAGGACGTAGTCGAGGTGCGAGCTGCTGGTCGCGGCCGCCAGATCGCTGATCGTCCGGGCCACGCTCGTGATGGCGAGGTGGTGGCGGGTCGCGATATCCCGTGGCTCCAGGTCGACATGATGGATGTCTATGCCGTGACGGGATCGCGCCCTTCGTCCGGTCAGGGTGACGTGGACCAAAGCGGGCCGGCCATCGATCAGGCCCCAGACGGCGGCGGCAGATTCGTGGCTGATCGTGGCACCGTCACCGACGGCGAGGAGCGCCCCCGACTCGCGCGCCAGCGGGATCAGGTCCGGATCGCCAAGGCAGTACACGCAGCGATGGAGCCGGTGCCAGATGCCGCTGCGAACCCGATGCTCGACCGTGGCCTTGCTGACCCCGAGGCGTCTGAGTTGACGCCACGTTGCGTCCCCGTTCTGGCGCCGAGCGAGGGTCATCAACTGCGCCTGAGTCGCCTCATCAACAGGCATAACGTTGAACAGCGGCGTCGTGGTCCGCTGCTGAGTGACGTAGTGTCGCTATACCCGGCTTAACGTTGACGCGCGCCGCAGATTCGAGTCGCTTTTCTACGTTGTGCTGGTTCTGGACCGGAGGCACGCCCACACAATGACGCCGAAAGCCGCACGCGTCCCAAACTGGCACACAATTGGCACACAGCGACCCCCGCCCGGACCCCTTCCCCAGCCAAAACCCCGCCCCCGCAGCGAGCAGACTAACTAAACGACAGCCCTGTCCCGGAGGCCCGCATACAGCGGGTAGCGATCGGCGATCGCCTCCGCCCGGGAGGTCAGTTCACCCCGCCGGCCCTCGAAGTCCCCGGGCTGCAGAGCAGCGCCGATGATCTTGCCGATCTCGACGAAGTCCTCGACCTGGAGACCACGGGTGGCCAGTGCCGGCGTGCCGATCCGCAGCCCCGAGGACACGGCCGGCGGGCGCGGATCGAACGGGATGGCGTTGCGGTTGACGGTGATCCCGACCGCGGCCAGGCGGTCCTCGGCCTGCTGGCCGTCGAGCTCGGATTCGCGCAGGTCGCACAGGACCAGATGCACGTCGGTCCCGCCGGTGAGGACGCTGACGCCACCGCCGGCCGAGACGAGCTCGTCGGCGAGGGCTCGCGCGCCGGCGAGCGTCCGCTCCTGACGCTCGCGGAACGGCTCGGATCGCGCGATCCGCAGCGCGACCGCCTTGCCGGCGATGATGTGCTCGAGCGGCCCGCCCTGCTGGCCCGGGAACACGGCCGAGTTGATCTTCTTGGCGTGCTCCTCCTTGCACAGGATCAACCCGCCGCGACCGCCGCCGATCGTCTTGTGGATCGTCGTCGTGACCACGTCGGAGTACGGGACCGGGTTGGGATGCAGCCCAGCCGCGACGAGGCCGGCGAAGTGGGCCATGTCGACCATCAGGTAGGCCCCGACCTCGTCAGCGATCTCGCGGAAGCGCGGGAAGTCGAGCTGGCGGGGATAGGCGGACCACCCGGCCAGGAGCAGCTTCGGGCGCCGCTCCAGGGCGATCCGCCGCACCTCGTCCATATCGATCAGGCTCGTTTCGCGACTTACCTCGTAGGGCGCGATGTCGTACAGCCGGCCCGACAGGTTGATCTTCATCCCGTGGGTGAGGTGGCCGCCGTGGGCGAGCTCGAGCCCCATCAGGGTGTCGCCGGGCTTGAGCAGCGCGTGATACGCGGCGGCGTTGGCCTGGGCGCCGGAATGCGGCTGCACGTTGGCGTGCTCGGCCCCGAACAGCTCCTTGGCTCGGTCGATGGCCAGCTGCTCGCCCACGTCGACGAACTCGCAGCCGCCGTAGTAGCGCTTGCCCGGGTAGCCCTCGGCGTACTTGTTGGTCAGCACCGAGCCCTGGCATTCGAGGACCGAGACGGGCACGAAATTCTCCGAGGCGATCATCTCGAGCGTCCGCTGCTGGCGATCGAGCTCGGAGGCGAGCACGTCGGCGATCTCCGGATCGACCTCGGCCAGCGGACGATTGAAGAAGTCGGGCGGCAACTCGACGCTCACAGGCCGCGACGATATCAGCGGATCCGGCCCGAGCCCAGCGCGGCCTCGAGCTCCTCCGCCCCGACCGCGCCCGGCCGCACAACCGACCACTCGCCCTGGCTCTCGTAGACGCGCAGATCGAGGACCGTCGACGAGGTTCCCGGCAGCTCTCCCCCGTCGATGATCAGGTCGGCGGCGCGCCGGATCGACTCGGGGACATCGGCCAAACGGGTCGGATCGGGGCCACCGGCCAGATTCGCGCTCGATTGCAGCGCCGGCCAGCGGACGCCCGCCAGCTGGGGGATCACTGGCACGCGAACCCCCAGCGTGCGCGGATCGTCACCGCAGGCAAGGGCGAACCGTTCGGCCGGATTCGGAACCAGCACCGTCAGCCCGCCGGGGAACAGCTCCACCATCGCTGCGCGAGTCCTGCGCCCCAGTTCGGGCAACGCCGCCAGCGCGAGCTCGACGTCTAAGAACATCACCGCCGCCGGCTTGTCGAGCCGCCGGCGTTTGAGCCGGTAGAGCCGCTCGACCGCCACTCGGTTGCTGACGTCACAGGCCAGCCCGTACACGGTGTCGGCGGGGAACACCGCCACGCCGCCCACGCCCAGGCAGCGGTCGAACGCGCCGGCGTCTGCCCCGGTCACCGCCGCCCCACCACCACGCGCTCGTGACCGGCCAGATCGCGGAGGCGCTCCACCCGGTCAAACCCCGCCTCACGGAGCAGCGCCGCCACCGCGGGAGCCTGGTCGAATCCCACCTCGAGCGCCGCCAGCGCCACGCCGTCGGAGAGCATCCCCACCAGCCGGCGCAACAGCACCAGCCCGTCGGACCCGGCGAACAGCGCCTTGGCGGGCTCATACTCGACGATCTCCGGCGGCAATGGGCTGTCCGAGGCGACGTAGGGCAGGTTGGCCAGAACGGCGTCGAATCCGTCCTGACCGGCGAGCAGATCCCCGCGCTGAAAGGAGACGTCCAGCCCCAATCGCGCCGCATTGCCGCGAGCCACAACCAGCGCATCCTCGCTCGCATCGACTCCGACGACGGTCAGGTCCGGACGCTCATCCTTCAGAGCCAGGGCAACGGCACCACTCCCCGTTCCCACGTCCACGACCCGGGCACGCGATGGCAACGCAACCCCAACCTCGACCAGCAGCTCGGTCTCGGGCCGCGGGATCAGCACACGCCGATCCACCGCCAGACAGATGTGGCGGAACTCCTTACACCCGATGATGTAGGCGACGGGTTCGCGCGCCGCCCGCCGCGCCACCAGCTCCGAGAATCGCCCCGCCACCGTCGGCGCCAGCTCCTCCGAGCTCCGCATCACCAGCTCAGCGCGCGAACAGCTGCAGGCAAACCCCAGCAGCACCTCGGCATCGAGCCGGGGCGTGTCGCAGCCGGCGGCCTCCAGCCTGGCCGTGGCGTCGCGCAGCGCCGCTCCAATCGATCCGGTGATCGTCGCCACCAGGCCGCCGGACCCGTTGCTCAGGCCGCCGCCTCGGCCAGCCGCCGGCGCTTCTCGTCGTCCTGCAGCGCCCCGGTGAGCTCGTCGAGCTCTCCGATCAACACCCCGTCGAGGTTGTGCACGAGCAGGTTGATCCGGTGATCCTTGACCCGCTTGTCGGGAAAGTTGTAGGTGCGGATCTTCTCGGCTCGCTCCCCGGTCCCGACCTGCGCGTGGCGGCTGGCGTCGATCGACGCCTGCTGCGCGGCCAGCGCGCGCTCGTACAGCCGGGCTCGGAGCACGCGCATGGCGCGCTCGCGGTTCTGCAGCTGAGACTTCTCGTCCTGCATCGAGACGACGATTCCCGTGGGCTTGTGGGTGATCCGCACCGCCGAGTCGGTGGTGTTGACCGACTGACCCCCCGGACCCGATGAGCGCATAACGTCGATCTGGAGGTCGCCGGGGTCGATCTCGATCTCGACGTCCTCGGCCTCGGGGAGCACCGCGACGGTGGCGGTGGACGTGTGGATTCGCCCCTGGGATTCAGTCTCCGGGACGCGCTGGACGCGATGGGTGCCGCCCTCGAATTTGAACACCGAGTAGGCACCGTCGCCCTTGATGGCGAAGGTATACGTGCCTTCCCCGATCGACAGTGGCTCGACCGTGAAGCCCCGCCGCTCGGCGTACCGAGTGAGCATGCGATACAGGTCGCCCGCCCACAGACCGGCCTCCTCGCCGCCCGCACCGGGTCGGATCTCGACGATCACGTTCTTGTCGTCGTTGGGGTCGCGCTCGACCATGGCCAGGCGAATCTCCTCCTCGAGCACCTCGATGCGCGCGCGGGATGTCTCGAGGAGCTCGCGCAGCTCGGGGTCGTCGCCGTCCTCGGCCAGCAATTCACGCGCGCCGGCGAAGTCATCCGCCGCGTGGCGGTACTCGCTGGCCAGCCTGGCCGCCGGCTCGAGCTCGCGATAGGCCTTGCTCGCGGCGCGGAAGCGCTCGCGGTCGCCGATCACGGCGGGGTCGGACAGCTCGCGTTCGAGTTCGCCGAACCGCGCCTCGATCTGGGTTACCAACTCGTCAATCATCTCGACGGCGAGTGTAGGACCGTCGTTGCCGTTGGAACTAGGCCACGACCTCGACGCCGACCATGTCCTGGGCCGAGGCGGCGCCCGGGGTCTCTACCTCCAGCACGGCCTTCAGGGCGGCGATGGCCACGGCAAGCTGGTCGAGGTCGGGTTCGCGCGTGGTGAGCTTCTGCAGCTGCAGGCCCGGCCACATGATCGCCTGCACCCAGCCGCGGCGGCGGTTGCGGCCGGCCCACTTGATCACCTCGAACGACAGACCGGCAATCAGCGGCACCCCGAGGATGCGCGTCAGCACGAGGATCCACCACGCCGGCAATCCAACCGGGGCGAACACGAAGATCGCCATGATCATCACGATCAACAGGAAGCTCGTGCCGCAACGTGGGTGCAGTCGCGAGTACAGCTTGGCCCGCTCGGGCACCAGCTCGTCCGAGGCCTCGAAGCACGAGATCGTCTTGTGCTCGGCACCGTGGTACTCGAACACTCGCCGCAGATCGGCCAGGCGCGACAGGAGGACCAGGTAGCCGAGGAAGATCGCGGTCCGCAACACGCCCTCGACGGCCCAGAAGAGGACGGAGGAGCCGAGCTGATCCTTGATCAGACTGGTCAGACCGACCGGGACGACAAAGAACAGGCCGACGGCGAACAGGAGCGAGATGATCACCGTGCCGGCCCAGACGCCACTCGAGATCTCCTGTTCGGATTCGGGCAGCTGGGCGTTGGCCGAGATTCCCAGCGCGCGCAGGCCGATGGCCAGCGACTCCACAAGCGCGACGACGCCGCGGATCACCGGGGCGCGATAGATGCGTCGCTTCTTGGTCCAGGACACGAGCGGGAACGTCTGAACCCCGATCTCGCCCAGGCCCTGCTCGGCCGGCTTGCGGACGGCGACCGCCCACGTCGAGACGCCGCGCATCATCACGCCCTCGAGCACGGCCTGACCGCCGACGGGGGCGTCGCGCGACGCGGTCAGCGGCCCTTCGGTGCCCCCGACCTCGTCGCTCACGACTCCTCCGCGCTACGCCCCGGCGGATGCCCGGGTAGCGCGACGGCCCTTGGCCACGCGGCGCTGGAAGCGCTCGACGCGGCCGCCGGTGTCAACCAGCTTTTGCCGGCCGGTGTAGAAGGGATGGCACGCCGAGCAGATCTCGACGTGGATCTCGGGTTTAGTGGAGCGGGTCGTGAACTCATTGCCGCACGTACAGCGCACGTGAGCCTCGACGTACTCCGGGTGAATTGCGGTTTTCATGTCTTAACGAGTCTAGCGGCCAGGGTCGGTTTCGAAACCGGGCACGTCGCGGCCAGCGTGTTGTTGCCACGGTTGAAATCGTCGACCTGGTCGGTCGAGTCGGCGGTGATCGACGGCGGAGCTGCGGGATCGCAGAGCGGACCGATGAAGCTCACCTTGGCCTTGGCGTGGGGCCCGATGGAGGCAAGCGGTTTGGTCTTCTCGTGATTGCCCCCGACAAACTGCACCTCGAACGGGCCGGAGGCCGTGACTCCGTTGTTGGCGATCAGCGCCACGTAGAGCTCCGTGCGAGGGTGCCGGGGGCGTCGGTTGACCGCGATCGACTTGACCTGGAGATCCGGCCGGCGCTCGGGCTGGTAGCACACGGCGCTGGATCGCACCGCCGTGCCCAGTACGCGGCCATGGGCGCCGGTCCAGCGGAAGCTGACACGGAAGCGGTAGTAGGCCGGAGCGACGAGGCCTCGCACCTGCTTGTTGACGATCCACTTGGCGATCGGCCGCTGACCGCGCGGAGCAGCGGCGATGCTCTTCCACTTGCCGAGGTCGCCGTAGAGGACCGGCGCGGCCGGACCGTCGCGCTTGGCGCTCTCCAGGAGGTCGAACCGGACCGCCATGCGGACGGTGTGCGCCAGCGGACGCATCACGGAGGACACCGTCATCGCACGTGCTGACGGATCCTGCGCGGGGATGCAGCGAAAGCCACTCAGCGTCGCCTTGCCCGCCGAGACGCTGGCCGTGGGCGGCGTCGCCGCCTGTGACGGAACCGCCATCACGGCCGAACACCCAGCTATCACGAGCCAGCGCTTCATACCCATACAACAACCGTGGCCGGCAGAAGTTGCCGCCGTGTCTTCGACCTTTTAAGTGAGCGTATACAGCGGTCCGTCGCCGCCCTCAGGCGGGGTGAGCCGACCACCCTTGGCAGTGATCGCTCCGCACTGTACGCAGTTGGTGTAGTTGACGATCACGTCGACCTCCCCGTTGGCGGGAGCGTCGTCGGGAATCTCGTACACGCCGGCCGGACACATCCATTGCCACGTCTCGGCGATCTCACGCGGGACGTTGCGGTGCAGGCGAATGTGATTGGGGGCATCGTCGCGAGTGGCATTGCCCGAGATGTAGACCGACGACAGCTTGTCGAAGGTGTACTTGCCGTCGGGCTTGGGATAGCGCTCGCGGGTGTCGCCGATGAACATCGGCTCGGCGTCGTCGCGATGCCAATCCTGCCGGCCGGGCGGCACCTTGCCCTTGGACATGATCGACGGGCCGGCGAGGAGACTGCCGAGGAGGAACCCCTTCTGGAAGGCCTGCCGGGTGTTCCGCACCTGGTAGAGCTCCTGGCCGATCGAGGACTGTTCGACGGCCCTCTCGTAGCTCTGAAGCGACTCGCCCCGCTTCAGCGAGGCGTAGATCGCCTCGGCGGCCAGGATCCCGGACTTGATGCAGTGGTGGACCCCCTTGAGCGCCGCCGTGTCGACCATCCCGCCCGAGTCACCGACAAGCAGTGCCCCCGGCATGGACAGCTTGGGCATCGACCAGTAGCCACCACCGGGCAGTGCCTTGGCTCCCCACGCCACCCGCTCGCCGCCCTCGAGGATGCCCGTGACCAGTGGATGGGTCTTGAACGCCTGGAGCAGATCGTGGGCCGACGTGGTCGCGTCCCGGTAGTTGAGGTCGACGACAAAACCGATCGAGACCAGGTCGTCGCCCGTCTTCTCGTCCTTCATCGGATACAGCCAGGTTCCGCCCAACTGCCCGTATTTGGCCGCCACCTTGAGCGGCCAGGGTTGCACGAACGTGTGGATCACGCGGTCGAGTGGCTTGGGGACCTTCCACACCTCCTTCACCCCGAGCTCCCAGACCTGCGGCTCGCGGCCGTCGCCGAGGTCGAACTCCTTGATCGCCGGGCCGGTCAAATGGCCCCAGCTGCCCTCGGCCAGCACCGTGACGCGGGCCTTGATGTCGGTGCCGGGCTCGAAGTTGCCCAGGGGCTCGCCGTCCTTACCCCGGCCCTTGTCGCCCGAACGGACCCCGACGACCGTGCCGTCCTCGACGATCAGCTGCGTGGCCGAGGTCTCGGTCAGGACGTAGACCCCGGCCTCCTCGGCCTGACGCTGCTGGTAGCGCGCCAGGGCGGCCACCGAGACGACCTCGTTGCCGTGGTTCTTGAAATTCGGCACGGCGGGGATCGGCACCCGGAGCTTGGTCTTCGGACTCGTGAGCAGGTAGACCGACTCCTTGGTCACCTCGCCGAAGGCGAAGCGCTCCTTGCGCCAGTCCTCGCGGCTGAGCTCGGGAAACAGCTCCTGCAGCGGGCCCGGGCGCATGACCGCGCCCGAGAGGTTGTGCCCGCCGCATGTCTTAGCCTTCTCGATCACGGCGACCGGGACCTCGCCCAGCATCTCCATCACCTCGGGGTCGTCTCCGAGCAGCTGGAGGAGGCGGTTGGCGCACGCCAACCCGGCCGTGCCACCGCCCACGATCGCCACCCCGACGTCGATCCGCTCGTCCTCGGAGTCGAGCTCGCGCTTGATGAACTCCTTGCGCGGGTCGACGGGAGGCGGGAACTCGCTGGGGGCTGGATGACCGTTGCGAGAGGACATCGTCGTCAGGAGCCCTTCTTGGCCTTGAGCGCGTCGGTCAGCTTGGGCAGGATCTTGTTCAGATCGCCGACGACCCCCAGGTCTGAGAACTCGAAGATGGGCGCGTTGGCGTCCTTGTTGATGGCGACGATGTTCTCCGAGGACTGCATTCCGACCTTGTGCTGGATCGCCCCGGAGATCCCCGCGGCGAGGTAGAGCTTGGGCGAGACCGTCTTGCCCGTCTGGCCGATCTGAGCGGCGTACGGGTACCAGCCGGCGTCGACCACCGCGCGGGTCGCGGCCACGGCGGCGTTGCCGCCGAACGCCTTGGCCAGATCCTCGGCCAGCGAGAAATTCTCGGCCTTGCCGAGCCCCCGGCCACCGGCAACGAGGATGTCGGCGCCCTCGATATCGACATCGGCGCCGCGCTGCTCGCCGCGCTCGACCATCTTGGCCCTGGTCGACCACGGCGACAGCTCGACATCGACGTCCTCGACAGCGGCGGAGGCGCCGTTGCCCTGGCGCAGCTCGAAGGCGTTGATGCGGCCGATGATGATCCCGAGATCACCCCTGTACTGGGACACGGAGATCTTGGAGTCCTGAAGGATCGGCCGTTCGGCCACGAGCTTGCCGTCCTGGGCCCGGACCGCCGTGACCTCCATCGTCACGCCCGCCTGCTTGCGCGCGGCGAGCCCGGCGCCGATCTCGAAGCCCAGCAGCCCGCCGCCGAACAGCGCGTAGCTGTGGCCGTGGTCGTCGATGACCTTGGCCATCACGTCGACGACCGGCTGCGCCAGGCCCTCGGGGCCCTTGCCCCGGAACACCTTGGTCGCGCCGTAGGCGCCGAGCGTCTGGCACAGCTCGTCGGTCAGGTCGTCCCCGCCGACGACGACGGCGTGGCACTCGCCACCGATCTCGGCCGCCCGGGCGGCGCCTTCCGATACCGCACCGAGCGAATTCTTGTTGAACTCGCCCTCGTAGTGGAGGACGTAGGTGAGCACGTTTGCCATCTAGACCAGCTTCCTTTCCTCGAGCCAGGCGACGATCTTCTCGACCGTCTCATTCGTGTCCTCGTCCTCGATGATCTGTCCGGCGGCCTTGGCCGGCGGATCGTGAAAGTCGCCGCACTGGACGCGCGAGCCGTCCCCGCCCACGAGCGAGGTGTCGATGCCGATGTCGCCGGCGGCGACGGTCTCGAGCGGCTTCTTCTTCGCGCCCATGATCGCCTTCAACGAGGGGTAGCGTGGCTCGTTGATCGCGTCGCCGACGGAAATCACGGCCGGCAGCTCGACCTGCACGGTGTCGTACCCGTACTCGGCCTGACGCTCGCAACGCAGCCCGCCGTCGTCGACCCCCATCTTGATCACCTGGGTGAGCGAGGGCATCCGCAGGTGGTCAGCCACCACCGCACCGATCGTGTAGCACTCGCCGTCATCGGACTGCTGACCGAGCAGGACGAGATCCGGTTCCTCCTTCTCCAAGGCCTTGGCGAGTGCGTAGCCGGTGGCCGCCACATCGGACCCGGCGAGTGCGTCGTCGGTCAGATGCAGGGAGCGGTCGGCGCCGAGCGACACGGCCTTGTGAAGCGCCCGGACCGCCGACTCGGGGCCCATGGTGACGGCGACGACCTCGTCCACCTGGACCGCGCCGCCCTCGCGAATCTGCATCGCCGCCTCGATGGCGTGCGTGTCGTAGGGGTTGAGGTTCTTCTCCCCCGACCGATCCATTCGCCCCGTCGAGGGGTCGATGCGCTTCTCGACGGCGGCGTCCGGTACCTCTTTGACCAGGACGCAAATCTTCAACACGGCCTCCTAAATGGGATCCTCCGCAGGACGTCCGGTCCCGCGATCTGATGATGTCGTTGGGCCTCCGGCCTCTCTTGCCGATTCGTGCTTTGCACTCACTATCACGGGCGCAGATATTACCCAGTTGACTGACGAGTCAATCGGTTCAGATCACAAGGCTCTTCGCTCGGCCGCGCAGCGGCGGCGGCCCTATGCTCGCACTGCGCCGCGGATGAAGTCGATCGCCTGTTGGGTCGACGCGCCGGGGGTGAAGACCTCGGCCACTCCCAACTCCTTCAGAGCGTCGACATCGTCGGACGGGATCGTCCCGCCGACCGTGACCACAACATCATCGACACCCTGCTCGGAGAGCAACTCCATGATCCGCGGGACCAACGTCATGTGCGCACCGGACAGGATCGATAGACCGACCGCGTCGGCATCCTCCTGGATCACCGTCTCGACGATCTGCTCCGGGGTCTGATGAAGCCCGGTATAGATCACCTCCATCCCCGCATCGCGCAGCGCACGGGCGATGATCTTCGCCCCGCGATCATGGCCATCCAGGCCCGGCTTGGCGACGACGACGCGGATCTTCTTTTCGGTGGAGGCAGACATGGTGCACCCGATCGCGGCCAGCAGCCGCGGGGCGCGGGATTCTAGAACGCTGGAGTTTCTGCGTAGGTTCCGAACACGTTCTGCAGTGTCTGGACCATCTCTCCCTCGGTCACCTGCACCCGCGCGGCGTCGATCAACAACGGCATCAGATTGGCGTGCGGGTCGCGCGCCGCCCGCTCGAGCGCCTCGAGCGAGGCCTCGGCGGCGGCACCGTCGCGCTGGGCGCGCACGTCACGCACCCGACTGACCTGCAGCGCCTCAAACCCCGGATCGATCTTCAGGGTCGCCGTGGTCCCGTCATCACCCTCGGTGTACGCGTTGACCCCGACCACCTTGCGCACCCCCGTCTCAACCTCCTGCTGATAGCGAAACGCCGCATCGGCGATCTCATGCTGCGGATAGCCGCGCTTGACCGCCTCCACCATCCCCCCCAATTCATCGATCCTGGCGAAATACCCGTACGCCTGCTCCTCCATCCGATCCGTCAAGGCCTCGACGAAATACGACCCGCCCAACGGATCGATCGTGTTCGCCACCCCCGTCTCCTCAGCAATGATCTGCTGGGTACGCAACGCCACCCGCACCGCCTCCTCGGTCGGCAACGCCAACGCCTCATCAAACGAGTTGGTGTGCAACGACTGCGTCCCGCCCAACACCCCCGCCAACGCCTCGATCGCCGTCCGCACGATGTTGTTCAGCGGCTGCTGCGCCGTCAGCGATACCCCCGCCGTCTGAGTGTGGAACCGCATCAACAACGAGCGCTCATCGCGCGCCCCGAACGTATCGCGCAGCTCCCGCGCCCAGATCCGCCGCGCCGCCCGGTACTTCGCGATCTCCTCAAAGAAATCGATATGCGCGTTGAAGAAGAAACTCAACCTGGGCGCGAACGCGTCGACATCCAACCCCCGCGCGACCGCCTCCTCCACGTACGTCAACCCGTCCCTGAGCGTGAAGGCCAACTCCTGCACCGCCGTCGACCCCGCCTCACGAATGTGATACCCGCTGATCGAAACCGGATGCCACCGCGGCATATGCGAAGCGCACCACTCGATCATGTCCCCCACCAACCGCATCGCCGGATCAACCGGAAAACACCATTCCTTCTGCGCGATGTACTCCTTCAAAATGTCCGTCTGGATCGTCCCCGCCAAGCGATCCGCCGACACCCCCTGACGCTCCGCCGCCACCACATACAGCGCCAGCATGATCGGCGCCGGCGCGTTGATCGTCATCGACACGCTCACCCGATCGAGCGGGATCCCCGCAAACAGCATCTCCATGTCGACCAGCGAATCGACCGCCACCCCCTCACGACCCACCTCACCCAACGACCGCGGATGATCGGAGTCATGACCCATCAACGACGGCATGTCAAACGCCGTCGAGAGCCCCGTCTGACCATGATCAAGCAAATACCGAAACCGCCTGTTCGTCTCCTCCGCCGTCCCGAACCCGGCGAACTGACGCATCGTCCACAACCGCCCCCGATACATCGACCCATACACACCCCGCGTGAACGGAAACTCCCCCGGCAACCCGATCGACCCATCGACATCAGCCGGTAGGTCCGCCTCCGTATACAACGGACGGATCGGCTCACCCGAAATCGTCGAGAACGGCGCCGCCCGCTCCGGCGCGCGACCAAACGTCTCGCGCTCCCAACGCTCCAGATCGTTCAACCGCGGACTCGTGGCCATGGGCGAAGTCTACGGTTCGATTTGCGCGCTGCCACCCATCCGCTGCTCGCGCCGCCGATCGCCGCCGCAGTGGCCAGCCCGAGCCCCGTCTTGAGCCACCGTCCCAGCCGGTCGAAGCGCAGGATCTGCCAGCCCTGCTCACGTGCCGTCCGGGCCAGCTCGCGGTCGGGGTTGACCACCACCGGGTGGCCGACGGCCTGGAGCATGGGCAGATCGGATTCCGAGTCGGAGTACGCATACGACTCGGCCAGGTCGATCCCCTCCCGCCGGGCCAGCTCCTCGATCGCCGTGGCCTTACCGGTGCGGTAGACGAACAGGCCGCCGGGCTCACCGGTATAGACGCCGTCGCGCACGCTCGAGAACTGCGACCCGATGGCGCCGTCGAACCCGAGCACGCGAGCGAGCAACTCGGCCAGCTCGTGCGACGCCGCGGTGACGATATAGACCTTGCGGCCGGCGTCCTGATGGTCATAGGCGAGCGTCAGCATCTGCGGATAGATCCGCGGCAGGATGCCGGCCAGCACCGCCGGCGCGAGACGCTCGAGGTCGCGCACGCGGGTGCCGGCGAGGGAGGCCGAGATCCTGTCGCGCAGGGCGTGGGTGTCGGCGTCGGTGGCGCCGCGCAGGCGGAAGCGGATATTCGCCCACGCGTCGGCGGCCAGCCGGCGCCGGGTCATCAGCCCCGCCCGATAAACGGCACGCCCGAACTGGAAGGCCGAGGAGCCTTCCATCAGGGTACGGTCGAGGTCGAAGAATGCCGCACTCGCGCCTGCCGCGCGGTCGGCATCCGCTCGGGCATGCGGCCCGCTCGGCATCCTGCCTCTCAGCTGCCGTTCACTTCCACGATCACCGCGTCGCCCTGACCGCCGCCCGAGCAGATCGCGGCGCAACCGAGCCCGCCGCCCCGCCGGCGCAGCTCGTAGACGAGCGAACCGAGGATCCGCGCGCCCGAGGCACCAATCGGGTGGCCGAGGGCGACCGCTCCGCCGTTGACGTTGACTCGATCCTCGTCGATCCCGAGCATCCGCATCGAGTTGAGCACGACCGATGCGAACGCCTCGTTGATCTCCCACAGGTCGATGTCCTGCAGCCTTGAGGCCGGCCTTCTCGAGCGCCTTCTGGGCGGCCTTGGCCGGCGTTCGGGCGAGGTAGGGGAAGTCGTCGGCCACCTGGGCCTGCGCGACGATCGTGGCCAGCACCGGCTTGCCGTTTCGCCTCGCCCACTCGTCGCTGGCCACGACCAGCGCACCGCCGCCGTCGTTGACACCGGGCGAATTGCCGGCGGTGTGGGAGCCGTCCTTGACGAAGATCGGGGGCAGCTTGGACAGCGTCTCGAGGCTGGTGTCGCGGCGAGGTGCCTCGTCGATCTCGACCACGGTCTCGCCCTTCTTGGTCTTGATCGTCACCGGGACGATCTCCTCGGGCAGCCGGCCCTCGTCGGTGGCCTCGATGGCGAGCTGGTGTGAGCGAAGGGCCCAGCGGTCCATGTCGGGCCTGGTCAGCTCGAGCTCCGAGGCCACCTCGCTGGCCTCCTGCGCCATGTGCTTGCCCGAGAACGGGTTCGTCAGGCCATCGCTGATCATCGAGTCGATCGCCTTCGCGTCGCCCATGCGAAAGCCGAAGCGTGCGTCCTTGAGCAGGTATGGCGCCTTCGACATCGACTCCATCCCGCCACCGACGCCGACCTCGATATCGCCGGCCCTGATCGCCGCATCGAGCAGCCCGGCGGCCCGGATGCCCGAGGCGCAGACCTTGTTGATGGTCTCCGAGGAGACCTCCTTGGGGATCCCGGCCTTGATCTGTGCCTGGCGCGATGGGATCTGGCCCTGACCCGCCTGGATGACCTGCCCCATGACCACGTGCTCGACCTGGTCGGGGGCGACCTCGGCGCGATCGAGCGCGGCCTTGATCGCGGTGCCACCCAGCTCGGTGGCATCGAGACTCGACAAGCCGCCGCCTAGCTTGCCGATCGGGGTACGCGCGGCGGACAGGATCACGGTCTTGGGCATGGGCGTTCGGTTCTCCGGGTTCGGTGGCTGAAGATCAATGCTATTGAGGCTGGTCGCACGCTGGTCGCGCCCCCGGGTCCGCTAGGTTGCGCCGGTGCGAATCGAAGCCACGACGACCGGCGCCACGCACACCGATGCCGACACGGTGGCGATCGGGGTGGTCGAGGACGAGGGCGTCGCCCACGATCTCCCCGGTGGCGAGCTCGCGGCGCTGCTGAACACCGGCGAGGGGTCGACGGCCTTTCGGCGCCTGGCCGTGACCCACCACGAACAACGCCGGTTCATCCTCGTCGGACTGGGGGCGCGCTCGGAGCTCGACGCCGAGCGGATGCGTCAGGCGGCCGCGGTCGCTCACGGACGCGCCCGCGAGCTCGGCACCGCCACGCTGTGCTGGGAGGTGCCGCACCACGTCGACGACGCGATCGTTGCCGCGATCGTCGAGGGGACGGTGCTCCACGACTATCGCTTTGACCGCTATCGCCAGCCCGACGAGCGGCGCGCCATCGAGCGACTGCTCGTCAGCGCTCACCACGACGTGTCCGCCCTCGTCGACCGCGCCGCGATCGTCGTCGCGGCGCAGAACCGCGCCCGCGATCTCGCCAACACTCCCGCCAACGACCTGCCGCCGGCAGCGCTGGCCGACTACGCCGTCGAGCTGGCGGGCCGCTTTCACTCGGTCGAGGTGACGGTGCTCGACGAGGACGCGATCGGAGCGGCCGGCATGGGCGCGTTCGCGGCCGTGGCCCAGGGCTCGCAGCAGGAGGCGCGCCTGATCCGCCTCGACTACGAGGGGCCGGGGGCGTCCTCGGCGCCCTCGCCTCGGTCTGATCGGCAAGGCGGTCACGTTCGACTCGGGTGGCCTGTCGCTCAAGCCGCCGGCCACGATGCACGAGATGAAGTTCGACATGGCCGGCGGGGCCGCTGTTCTGGAAGCGGTGGCCGCGCTCGCGGAGCTCGAGGCACCGGTCCGCGTGCTGGCGCTGATCGGAGCGACCGAGAACCTGCCCGGGCCGGCGTCGGTCAAGCCAGGCGACATCGTCCGCGCCCTCGACGGCACCACGATCGAGATCAACAACACCGATGCCGAGGGCCGCCTCGTGCTCGCCGACTGTCTTACCTACGCGCGACGGGAGGGAGTCGAGCGGCTCATCGACCTGGCCACCCTGACCGGCGCGATCGTCGTCGCCCTGGGCTCGACCTACGCGGGTCTGTTCGCCAACGACGACGGCTGGGCGACCGAGGTCGACGGCGCCGCGCGGCGCGCCGGCGAGCCGGTCTGGCGGATGCCGCTGGATCCGGACTTTGCCCAGCTCGTCAAGGGCCAGTACGCCCAACTCACCAACCGTCCCGAGCGTCGCGAGGCGATGTCGAGCACGGCGGCGGAGTTCCTGCACCACTTCGCCGGCGACACGCCGTGGGCCCACCTGGACATCGCCGGCACGGCGTGGAACGTCCGTCGGCGGTATTTCACCGGCAAGGGCGCGACCGGGTACGGCGTTCGCCTGCTCGTCGAACTCGCGCTGGCCAGCGGCTAGCCCAGCGGCCGTGCCGCCACCATCCGTGCGGCCAGCCACGGCCGCCCGACTCAAGTGCGCCGCGCCGCCAAGCCGATAGGGGGCGAGACAACTGGGTGTGCCGCTGCCCGGCGCGGTCCCGCCCCTCGAACAAAGAGGAGCATCGGCGTTGAGCAGGATCAGGCGGATCCGGACCAGCATCGGCGACGAGCGCGGATTCACGATACTCGAGCTGCTGATCGTGATCCTGATCATTGGTGCGCTGGCCGAGATCGCGATCCCTGCCTTCCTTGGCCAGGCCTCGAAGGTCCACGACGCAGAGGCCAAGTCAGACGTCCACACGGCGCAGACGGCGATCGAGACCTATCGCCTCGATCACGGCGACTACTGCGGCGCTCGGCCCTCGGATCTCGTGGCCATCGAGGCCACCCTCGTCCAAGCCAACGCGCTGACCGTGGGCACCTGCTCGGGCGGGGACAAGAACGCATACACGCTATCCGTCACCTCGCGCTCGAGCTACGGGACGGTGTACACGCTCAGCGAGGTCGACGGCAATGTGGATCGGACGTGCTCCACCGCGGGCGAGGGCGGCTGCGCCCAGGGTGGGACCTGGTAGGCACATCCGGCCCCGGGGCCTGTGACAATGGGCGGGTGAAGTGCGACGACCACCGGCGAGGGGCGCGGGGGGCGTGATCCGGCGTCTCTTGATCGTGCTGAGTGCCGTCTGCGTCTGCGGAGCGGCTTCGAGCGCGGCCGCGGCCGCCCCTCCATCGCCCGGCAATGCGCGTCTCGAGGGCGAATTCATCATGAAGGGCACGGTCACCAGGGCCGTCAACATCCGCGGCGAGCACAGGGGCGAGACGGTGACACGCCGCTGGACGTTCTCGCCGACCTGCGGCTCCGGTGCGTGCTCGACCGTCCAACTGGCCCGTAAGCGGCGCCACGCCACCGACCGCCTCACGCTCACGCGGACTGAGCCGGGCGTCTACGCCGGCCAGGGGATCTTCTACGCGCCGCTTCGGTGCGGGGGCAGGACGTACCCCAAGGGCGAGTCGGTTCCGTTCTCGATCCAGGTCACCATCACCGCCGCCGCGCGGATCAACGGCGCATCCGGCGCGACCCAGATCTCAGCCAGGTACAGAAACCGCGTGCGCCACAATCTCACCAATTGCGTGGCCATCCCCGGTCACGACGCGGCGAGGTATACGGGCACGCTCGAGCAGGGGGGCTTCCCGCTCTAGTACGCGCTAGCGACCGATGGCCTGCGGGAAGTTGAAGAAGTGGTGGGGGTCGATCGTCTTGCGGAAGGACTGCAGCCGCGCGTAGTTCTTGCCGTAGTAGGCCTTCTGCCAGTTGGGTTGCCTGCGGTCGATGTAGTTCTGGTAGGCCTGACCCGAAACGTACGGTCGCATGCCATTCTTGGTCTGGTCGATCCAGCCGGCGCTGCCCTGCGTGTAGTACTGGATGCAGAACAGCTGGTCCCGGTGCACGAAGGCAGTGTCAGTGGGATGGACGCGGTTGATCGCGCCGCCGTAGCAGTCGAACAGGGACGCCCCCGCCCCGGGCTTGTTCGACTGTGAGAGCAGGAACTTGATCGCCTTCGACGGCAGCGCCTTCGCGACATAGTCAGACTTGGCGTGGAACGCCACCCGTGGCAGCACGCCTCCGGGGAAGGCGTTGACCGTGTGGCACTGTGTGAACGAGTATTTCTTGTAGCAACCGGCGAACATCATCTGCAGGTTGAAGTACGACTGGTTGCCGGACGAGATGCGCCCGCCCGAGTTCCGCAACGGCGCCAGCAGCCTGTTCAGATCGCTGGCCGGGCCCATGTACTGGCCGCTTACATTCACCGACGAGCCGGGGTTGATGTGGAAGATCGAGGTGAGCTGATCGCGCGCGTGTGGGGCCCAGGCCTGCCAAGCCGCGATCGCGTCCGCAGCCCGGGACGAGGGCCAGCTGACGAAGAAGTAGGACGTCTTCCGCGGGATCTTGTGGACCTTGAAGGTGAACTGTGTGACGACGCCGAAGTTGCCCCCGCCACCGCCGCGCAGCGCCCAGAGGAAGTTCGCGTCGCTCTGCTTGGTGACGCGGTGCAGCTTTCCGTCGGCCGTGACCACGTGCGCGCCCATCAGGTTGTCGCAGCTCATGCCGAGGGCGCGGGCGGCTAGGCCCATGCCGCCGCCCAGGGTGACGCCGCTGACGCCCACGGACGGACACGAGCCGGCCGGAATGGTCACGCCCTTGTTGGCCAGCTTGCTGTAGATGTCGAGCAGCTGGGCGCCAGCCCCTACCGTCGCCGTGCCGGCGCGAGTGTCGACCGAGATGCCGCTCATCTTGCGCAGATCGAGCATCACCCCGTTGGGGACTGTGGAGTAGGCCTCGTAGCTGTGTCCGCCGGAACGCGCGCGCAGAGCGACGTTGTGCTGGACGCACCACTTGACGGCGTTCTGGACGTCGGACTCGCTGATCGGGCGGGCCACCCAGTGGGGCACGACCGAGTCGAACACCTTGTTGTAGACCTCTCTCGCCGTGTTGAAGCCCGGAGCTCCACGAGTGAACACGTGCCCCTTCATCACGCTCTGGAGCGAGCCCTTGGGGGCCTTCGCGATATGTGCCCGTCCCCCGGCCACTCCGGGCAATGCGACCGAGGCCCCGGCCGCCCCAGCGGCGATCAGAAACGCCCGCCGATCGATAGGTTGCTCCACCCTACCCCCCTTTGCTCTGTTCCATGGCAACTACCGAGAGAGAGTGTCACACGGGGCGGCAGTTGGCCAGGGCGGGCGCGAAAATGCGCGGCTAGCGCCGAGCAATGTGCAGCGTCGAGAGCAGGTGGTCCAGCACCGCGAGCTGCCGGCGCCGGCCGCTCCGCGGCCCCGCGATCACCGCGTAGAGGCAGAACGGACGCTCGGCCGTGGAGAAGAAATGCTGGACCCCCGACTGTCCTGGCCGGGGGTGGGCCAACCGGGCCGCGGAGAAGCCGGTCGGGTCCAGGCGGCGCGGAATCCGGCTCGGCGAGAACAGTCCATGGCCGGGCTTCAGGCCCGATCCCGGCCGGTACTCGGTCAGGGCCAGAAACGACGAGCCAGATCGCATCAGCCCGGTGCTGCGGTCGCCAAACTCGCCGTCGTTCAGGGGCAGGGCAAAGTTCGCCGCATGCAGCGTGGCCACGCCGTCGGCGCGGCTGAACACTCGTCCGCTCCAGCCCGCGGGCAGCTCGATGTGGATGCCGTGGGCGTCGAGGATCACACCAGCACTCCGATGATGGCCAGCGCGCAGATCGCCACCAGTGAGCCAATCGAGGCGAGCCGGGCCGTGGTCCGCCACCGTGCGAGCCAGCGGTGCAGGCCGAGCAGCTGGTTCGGCGCGCGGACGCCGGCCGCAGCGAGCGGCGTCAGCCCGCGCGCGAGGCCGAACACGCCCACGATCAGCGCGCCGCGAGCGGCGCTCCCGCTGAGCAGCGCGGCACACATGGCGAGGTAGGTCGCGGCGCTCGACACCACGGTGCTCACGCCAAGCCCGAGCTGGGCACCGTACCCCACCCCGTAGACCCAACCGCGGTACTCGTCGCGCCAGCGCTCGTTGACCTGGCGGTCGGGTCCCGGCAGCCGCCACGGACCGGCATCGAGGGCGAAGGCGACGAGCGCCGCCCCGGCGAAGATGGCCTCGCGCCGCGAGTCCGACATTGCCGGGAGGAGTGAACCGAGCGCACCGAGAACCGCGCCGAGAGCCATGCCGGCCGCCGTCGCGCCGAGCACAAAGGCCGACACGGTCACCGCCCAACTCGCGTGCCTGCCCCGCTCACCGAGCGGAGTGATGCTGGCCAGCATCGACTCGCCTCAGGGCGACCACGCCGACGCCACCGCCCCGGTCACCGCGGCGATGCAGCCAAGCACGACGAGCTCGGTCATGGCCCCGGCGTTCTCCCGGCCGGATACAGGCTCGGATGATCGGGACCGATTCCGGCTCCTGCCAGCGTGTCGTCGACCCGCCGGGCGCGGCTGTTGCCGTCCCCACCGGTGGCCTCCTCGGCTATCGCGTCGGACACGAGCGAGGCCACCGCCGGCCAGTTCGTCGCCACCCCCTCGCCGCGAATCATGCCATCGACGAGCACGAAGTACGGCGCCCCCGGCACCCGATAGTCCGCCCAGGCCTGACTCGACATCACCACCGGCACGTCGTCCGGGGCGAGCGTGCGCAGCGTGGCCGGACGCTCGCGCTCGCTCCCGTGCGCGACGATCACCGTCTGCACGTCGGGCGGCAGTCGGCGCTCGCCCAGGCTGTCCCAGAAACCGGCGCAGGTGCTGCAGCCGCTGGTCAGGAAGGCCAGCAACGTGGGGGCCGCTGCCGGCCCGTCGAATGACAGGGCGACGACATCGCCACTCGGCGTCGGCCCCGAGAGCGCCGGCGCGCGTTGATCGGCGGGCCGCCGGGGCGTGGGTGGCGGAGCGGCGAGGTCGTCGGCAGGACCGAGCCTGCGGAGGATCTCGGCGTGGCTGCGCAACAGACCGACGACGAGCACGACGAGCAGGACGAGGAGCAACGTCTCCGCGGCGACCAGCGCGGTCATACCCCACCACCACCGGGTAGCTGGGTGGCCAGACCGCGGAGGCAGCCGGCTTCGTGCGAGCACGTGTTGTCGTCGATCATGAGCGTGTCGTTGCAGTTGAACTCGCCGACCGAGGCCGGGTTCTGGCAGGTGACGAGGCGGCACACGACCTCGGTCGTCCCGTGGACCTGGGTGTTGCACTGGCCGTAGCGGAACTGGTTGCAGTCGACCCGGCGCTTGTTGCAGTCGCCGTGGGCGCACTGGCATCCACCGGGAAATACGTGCCCCGGCTTGCGGTTGCAGTCGATGTAGTAGCGCACGCCAAAGTCGCGGCACAGGTGATGACCCTGGTAGGAGGTGCACTTCCACCAGCCGGCCACATACGTCCCCTTGGGGCATGTGTTGCGTCCGTGCTCGATCTCGCAACAGAAGGCCGTGTATCCGTCGGTGCACAGGCCTGACGAGCAGTTGCCGGGCCCGATGACCGCCCACGCCGTGCCGGGCCGGACGAGATAGCGAATCGGTGCCACGGCAAAGGCTGAGCCGGCGACGGCGGCTCGCGCCACCGCGCTGCGCCGCGACATGCGACGCTCGAGCAGGGCGCCGAGCCGGGTGGCGAGCCGCTCGGCCAGCATCACCTGGCGCTCCATGCGCCCCACGCCACGGGGAGGTCGGTGTAGGCGGCGACGGTCGCGTATATGGCCGCGCCGGTGGCGAGGGCCATGGTCGCGGCGAACCAGACCTGCTGGTCGACAAGCCAGGCGACACCGTGCGGCGGCGAGGCGACGGCGGCACCGGCGATCACGGCCAGGCCCAGGCTGAGCACGGCCTGAAGCGGCGAGGCGGGAGCATCACCCTCCCCGAAGCACCCGCACGCCGCGCGCCGGCGGGCCAGGAGCAGGACGAGGCCCGAGAAGATCGCGTACAGGCAGGCGACCGCCGCGGCTCCAGCGCGCGAGGGCGACAGCGCGGCCCAAGCGCCGAGGGCGATCTCCACCACGGCGAAGCCGCGGATCAATCCCCGCGGCGCGGGCAGCCCCGCGGCGGCGAGCGCGCGTACGGCTCCGGCCGGAGAGCGCAGCTTGGCCACGCCGGCCAGGCACAGCACTCCGCAGGCAACCAGGAACGGTGCGGTCAGCGCGCTCACTGGTGTTCTCGCGCCTCCAGGATCTGGGTGGCCGCGGTGGCGGGGTCGAGTTCGCGCGCGACGACGCTGTCGAGCAGCTCCTGGACCTCGGGGTCCTCGCACACGGCGGCCTCGAGCTCGCGCCGCATCCGGTAGGTGGCGATGGACAGCACCTCGTTCATCAGGTTGCGACGCCGACGCGCCGACAGCGTGCCCTCGGCCGTCGATGTATGCGCGGTGCTCCTCGAGCGCTTGGGCAAGCTCCTCGGTTCCCTCGTCCCGCACGGCTTCGGTCTTCACGATCGGCACCCGCCAGCCCTCGCGCGGCCCCAGCGCCAGCACGCCCTTGATCTCCCGCACCATCGTGTCGGTCAACGGGTGGTCTGCCTTATTGACGACGATCACATCCGGGATCTCCATCACGCCCGCCTTCAGGGCCTGGATTGAATCACCAGATCCGGGCATCAGCACCAGTACCACGGTATCGGCGTGGTCGATGATGTCGACCTCGGCCTGTCCGACGCCGACGGTTTCGAGGAGAACGACGTCGCGCCCCGAGGCGTCCATCAGCAACGCCGCCTGGAGCGTCGCCTCGCTCAGACCTCCGAGTGCCCCTCGATTGGCCATCGATCGTATGAACACGCCAGGATCGAGAAAGTGTTCGCTGAGCCGGATGCGATCGCCGAGCAGGGCTCCCTTCGTGAACGGTGACGAGGGGTCGATCGACAGCACGGCGACGGTCTCGGCGCGGGCCCGATAGAGCTTGGTCAGTGCCGCCAGCAACGTCGATTTGCCCCCGCCGGGGGGGCCCGTGAAACCCAGCATCGCCGCCCTGCCGGTGTGCGGGTACACCTCGCGGACAAGCCTCCAGCCCTCGGGATCGTCGTTCTCGACGAGCGAGATCGCCCGGGCCAGGGCGCGCTTGTCGCCCGCCAGCAGACGCTCGGCGAGAGGTTGGTCGGTGGTTGACATGGGGACGGCCCATCATGCCAGGGGTGGGTCCGGGAATGAGTAGCCCCAGCGCGAGCGGGGAAGTTGCGTCGTCATGGAGGTTCAGCTGCCCACCCGCGTCGATGCCCTGCTCGGCGACGGCGTCGAGCGGGCCGTCCAGCTCAAGCACCGCCTGCGCCTGCGGCGACTGGGCCAGGAGCACGTGCTCGATCCGCGCGGCGACGGGATCTGGGCCGACGGTCCGTGCCGGCCTCGGCCAGGCTGCGAAGTGAAGGTCTTGATCGACGGGGCGAACGCACTGCCCGAGATCACACGCGCGCTCGGCCAGGCAAAGCGATTCGTGCACATCACCGGCTGGCATGTCCAGCCCGCGTTCGCCGTGCAGCGCGGCGATGACCAGGTCGTCCTCGGGCGACTGCTGGCCGAGCTCGCCGAACGGGTCGACGTGCGGGTCGTGGTGTGGGCCGGTGCCCCGGTGCCGGCGTTTCATCCCACGCGGTCAGAGGTCCGCGACGTGGTCACGAACCTCGTCCGGGGAACGCGCATCCGCTGCGAGACCGACCCGCGCGAGCATCCGTTCCACTGCCACCACGAAAAGACGATCGTGATCGACGGCGAGCTCGCCTTCGTGGGCGGGATCGACCTCACCGACGACTCGGGAGACCGCTTCGACTCCCAGGCGCACGAGGCGCGCCGGCAGCTCGGGTGGCACGACGTCGCGGCGCGTGTGCGGGGTCCCGCCGTGGCCGACGTGGCCAACCACTTTGCGCTGCGATGGAAGGAGCTGACCGGCGAGACGCTGCCCGCGGCCGAGCCGCCGCCGGCCGAGGGCAAACACACGGTCCAGATCGTGCGCACGGTGGCCGAGGATATGTACGACCGCGTCCCCCACGGCGACTTCAGCATCCTCGAGAGCTACGTCCGCGCGCTGCGCTCGGCCGAGAGGCTGATCTACCTCGAGAACCAGTTCCTGTGGGCGCCGGAGATCGTCTCGATCCTGGCCGACAAGCTCCGCAACCCGCCGAGCGCGGACTTTCGCGTCGTGCTGCTGCTCCCGGCCAAGCCCAACAACGGCCGCGACGACACCGTGGGACAGCTCGGCGTGCTCGTCGGTGCCGACCCCGGCGACCACCTGCTGGCGGCGACGATCCGCGCTGTCTCCGACGGCCGTCACGATCCTCTCTACGTCCACGCCAAGGTCGGGATCGTCGACGATCGATGGCTGACGATCGGCTCGGCCAACCTCAACGCCCACTCGCTGTTCAACGACACCGAGCTCAACCTGGTTTCCGACGATCCGTCCCTCGCCCGCGCTACGCGAGTGCGGCTGTGGGCCGAGCACCTCGAGCTCGAGGTCGATGCCGTCGATGGGGCGGACCCGTGCGCGCTCGTCGACGAGTACTGGCGGCCGATCGCCTATGAGCAGTCCGAGCGCGACCGGCACGGGCAGCCGCCGACCCATCGCCTGCTCGCGCTGCCCGGCGTTTCGCGGCGAGCGCGCCGGTTGCTCGGCCCTCTGCAAGGCCTGATTGACGACGGCTGACGTAGGATCCCGGCGTGCAGTCGGTGCGCACGCCGCAGATCGAGACGCCCCGCAAGGCCACGGTGCTACCGGCCTTCGTGCGCTCTCCGCCACCGCCGCTGCACGGCGGTGTGTGGACCTTTCTGCGCTTCGCCAGGGCCCACGGGATGCTCACGACGGGCTATCTGAAGCTGTACGTGCGCTGGCTGTGGCTGAAGCTGCGCTGGCGCGGCCGCCTCCAGACCGACGGCATGTGCTTCGTGTGCCCGGGGGTCAAGTTCGAGATCGGGCGCGAGGCCCGGGTGACCCTCGGGCGCTGGTCCTGGATCGGGCACGGCACCAAGATCCGCTCGCACGAGGGCGAGGTCCAGATCGGCGCCAAGTCGGTGCTCGGTCAGGAGTGCACGATCTCGGCCTTTCAGCACATCTCGATCGGACGCGAGTGCATCATCGCCGACCGCGTCATGATGATCGACTTCGATCACGGCATGGTCGAGGTCGAACGCCCCATCCGCGAGCAGGGCATCTACAAGCGCGACGTCAACGTCGGGCACAACGTATGGATGGGGTACGGCGCCTGCATCCTGCGCGGGGTCACGGTCGGTGAGAACTCGGTCATCGGCACGAGCTCGGTGGTCACGTGCGACGTGCCCGACAACGCCGTCGTGGGCGGGATCCCGGCCCGTCTCATCCGTTTCCGCGAAGCGCCGAAGACGTTTCGCTGGGGATAGCCCAGCCCGGGGCGGCTCGGCCGTCGCGGTTGCGCTACTCCCAGCCCGTCAGATCCGGGGCCAGGTTGCGCAGCGCGGCGCCGGGAACGGCGCCGGTCAGCGCCGCCTCGAGCGCCTCGGCATGGCCGCGGGCCCGTTCACGCGGGTACTCGCCGGCCAACTCGCGGGTGATGAGAAAGGCCCAATCGCTGGCCTGCAGAGCGAGCAGCTCGCGCAGAGCGCGGTCGTTGGGCCGGCGCCCCGTGGCCAGCAACCGCAGCTCGGCCGTCCGCGCCTGCCAGGCCAGATCCGCCACCGTGGGGCCGCTCCACGTGCGCAGATCGCCGCCGTCTCCCCACGTGCTCACCCCGAGGTCGGCGGGGGCGGGCGCCGGCTCGTGATCCTCGAGCGCCTGATCCAGGGTCGTGAGCCCGAGTCCCTGGCGCTCGCACTCGTCGATGACCGCGCTCAGCCACGTGACGCCCTCATACCACCAGTGCCCGAGCAGCTCGGTGTCGAGCGCGCACACGCACACCCCGCCGCGACTGACGCGCTGGACCACCCTGGCCACGAAGTCGCTCGCGTCGGCGTGAGCCTGCGCGTGGGCTGCCGCAGGGTCGTACGGAGCGCCGTCGTTTCGCCACGCCCGATGGTGATGCTCGGTCAGGCCGTGGTAATTGCGATAGGCGCCGCCCGCGGGGTACCCGCCATCGCTCCACACGAGCGCGATCGCCCGCCGGTCGATCGGCCACAGGACGGGCCCGTCGTCGGTCTGCAGCGGCGTCAGATGCCGCGCATCGCCGAATCCCAGTGCCGCGGTCAGCTCGACGCACGTCGCCCGCACCCCGGCCTCCTCGAGCAGCACCCCCAACCACGGCGCGTAGCCGCACTCCGGCAACCAGAAGCCCCCCGCCCAGTCGCCGAACCGCCGGCGGTGCGAGGCGATCCCCGTCTGCACCTGGACGGCGACCGCAGCGTCGGTGGCCAGCAGCGGCAGCACGGCATGGGAGGCCGACGAGGTCCAGTTCGCGTGCTCCCCCAGGGCCGCGAGCAGACCGCCGGGCAGCTCGCCCAGCCGGTTGGCCGCGGCGGCGTACTCGGCCGCCGAGCGCTCGAGCTCGGAGGCCAGCTCCTCCTGGCCGGCGGCGCGAAACCCACGGATGTCGCGAAGGTGCGACTCGGGCCGGATCTCCTCGAGGAACTTCACGCAGCGCTCGAGTGCCCCCGGCGCCTCGAGCTGATCGCAGAGAACCGGGGTCAGCGACAGCGTGAGCGGCGCCCGTCCCAGCACGTCGAGCAGCGGCAGGTAGGAGGTGGCGATCGCCTCCCACAGCCACTCCTCGCCGAACGGCCACGTCCCGAAGCCCTCCACGTAGGGCATGTGGGTGTGCAGGACGATCGCGAGCTCTCCGGGTTCGACTCGATGCGCCATCGACGGAGATCCTCCCCTATTCGCTCGAAGGACGGTCGGACTGCACCGCTCCGGACACCTAGCAAGTCCCAACGCAACGACTTCGGGACGCCCAGTGAGTCCTGCATTCACTGAGGGCTACGATCAGCTCAACACTGGGAGTGTGACCGGAGAGCGGGCGGGCCACCCGGAATTCTGAGGCGGCCGACGACGCTGTCGGCCTTGCGACTGTGCCGCGCGTTCTCGCAACCCACGACGGGTCGCGGGACCGGCTTGGGCCTAGGTGCCGGACACCAGGGGTTGTAGGGGACGTTCGAGCACGGTTTGGGCATCGTCGACAAGTGCGCCGGGAGCGGATGCATGGTCACGTGCGTGCGGCGGGGGTACTGGCCGGTTGGACAGGTCGGAGCCTCACCGGGAGTGAGGGAGATCTGCGAGTCACACAGGACCTCGGCCAGGAAAGGCAGGTTGGGGTTTGGGCCAGCGAGCGAGCCATTGCAGTGAGGATGGGTCTGTTCGAGATTGGATGGACTGGTGGTGGCTGGTCCGCCGCCCGGCTGCTTGTTGCCGCGCACGCAGCTAGTCGGGTTGCCGCCCTGGAGGTTGAGCTGGGCGATATCGCCGTTGGTTGGGTGACCGTAGCCGCCGTTGTTAGAGAACTTGTTGTTGATGACGGCGTCGCCCCACTCGTCGAACAAACAGCTCCCCGGAATCACGTTCATGGTGCCGCCGGTGCACGGCGGGCCGCTGTCCAGGAAGGGAACGAGGATCATCCCCCAGGCCTTGTTGTGGACGAAGCGGTTGTGCATGACCGTGTCATTGCGAGCGCCGGAGATCGACATCCCCGTGCCGACGGGACCGGCCGCGGCCGAGCCCGCGGACGGAACGTTGGGGTTGTTGTTGTCGTGGACGTAGTTGTCCATGAACACCCAGCACGAGTGGGTGTGGGTGATCGGGCTGATCGCGTTGTGCGGGCACGCACCGTTCTGCGGCGATGGGTGGTCCGCGTTCTGGCTGTTGGTGTCGAACCCGTCCTCGTTGTTGTCGAACTCCGAGTGCTTGACCACCAGGCTGCCGCCGGAGTTGGTGCCCGAATATCCGAGCGCGCTGAACTCGCCGTGGGCATGGTTGATGACCTGATTGCACTGCTGCTGGCACGCGCCGATGTAGTAACCCGAGTCGTTGAAGTTACTGGCGTACGTCTGGTTCCACGTGCCGCCGTTCCAGTTGCTGGAGAAGATCCCGTACTGGGCCGCGGTCGTCTCGTCCTGGAAGAACGTGCTCGTCGCCGTGAGGTAGGAACCCTTATAACCCCAACCGCCGATCTTGCCGCTGCCGTCCCCTCCGTTCCACCAAATCTCGTTGCCGGTATCGCCCGAGCCGTGCAGGTAATTGCAGATGGTCAAGTTCTGGACCGTGACGTTGGTTGCCTTCCATACCAACACCCCATTGAGGCCACGCCGGCCCGCCCCAGCGCTCAGTCCGGGCGGACCGAACTCCTGGTTTGATCGCCTGCGCGAGCAGCGCGGCGAGTGCGGCTTGGTCCCGTCGACTATCACGGTGTTGCGGTTCATCCCGCGCAGGTGGAGAAAGCCTTTCGTGATCAGCACGCCCGCAGTGGTGTCGGGATGACCAGACGGAGCGCGTCCCGAGTGCTCCTTGTGGTCGCCGGGTCCGATCAAGATCCAGTCGCCGGTCTTCGCTGCGTTCACGGCCGACTGAATCGATTTGTACTGACCGCGTATACCCCTGTAGGTGCCGACTCTGAGTACGCGAGCGCCTGCGAGCGAAGGCAGGGCAAGCAACGCCAGCCCGGTCAAGATGGCCGTGCTACAACGAACTTTCGCCGGACTCGTCACCGTTCTGGCCCTCTCGTTAGGTCCCTCGATGTGAGCCGCCCGTGACATCGGGCGACGAAAAGGGAATTCTCGCCACCGGCACGGCTCGTGGCATCACCCCGTTTGGGTGACATGCGTGGACCAGCCACCGGCACGGGGGGCTCCTCAGACCGTGCAGACGGCGAGGAAATCCAGAGCCTCCTCCAGATCGGTCGGGCGAAGGGCGAAGTCTCGGGTCGAGATCGCCGGCGTGAAGCGGTCGTAGAACGGCTTGGTCAGGCGCAGCCGGGGATGGAGGGCATCCCAGCCGCACCGGAGTGCCAGCGCGTGGACGCGTAGCTTGCGGGCGTGGAAGAGGCCGAGGAGCTCGACCGAGCCGAAGGCCGAGCGGCACAGGGCCGCGAACTCGGGGGCCCGGTACTCCTTCAGATGCCACGGGTTGTCGGATTTGGCCGCCCCGGCCGGCGCGAGCGTCAGAACGTTGGGCGTGGAGACAAAGGCCACGCCACCCGGGCGAAGGATGGAGCGGAAATGCTCGAGCACGGCGAGTGGGTCAAACACGTGCTCGATCGTCTGCAGGAACACCACGTTGTCGAACTCGCTCTCGGAGCCGAACGTCTCCACCATCCCGCGCTCGAAGGTCAGCCCCGGACGGCGGTAGCGCAGCCGAGCGTGCTCGAACGCTTCCGGGTTGGCGTCCACCCCCACCACCGACGCTCCGCTACGGGCCAGCTCGTCGGACCCGTAACCCTCGCCGCAGGCCATGTCGAGCACGTGCCGACCGGCCACCCGCGCGCCAATCCATTCGTAGACAGCCAGGTGACGCTGGAACCAGTAGTTCTCGGCCGGCACATCGGGCAGCGTGCGCTCGCCCGTCAGCTCGAGGGGTGGTACTCCGGGCGGCTGGTTCTGCTGAACATACGCGTTCAATGGCACGGCGACAGGGTAATCTGACGGCCGCCATGGAGGCACTTCGGAGCGCGGACAAGATCCGCGACGTCAACACCCGGTACCACGACGTCGCCGCGGCGAGCTACGACGCCAAGTGGGGCATCGACTTCGGCGAGGTGGGCCAGACGCAGGTCATCGGCAAGCTGCGCAAGCTGATCGGCCCCGAGCTCGAGCGGGGCTATCAACGCTCGCTGGAGATCGGCGCCGGCACCGGCTACTTCAGCCTCAACCTGCTCCAGGCGGGCGTCGTGCGCGAGGCGACTTGCACCGACATCTCGCCGGGAATGGTCACGCGCCTGGCCACGAACGCCGAACGTCTCGGCCTGCGCGTGAGAACGGCACGGGCCGACGCCGAGTCGCTCCCCTTCCCCGACCAGAGCTTCGACCTCGTACTCGGTCACGCCGTGCTGCACCACCTGCCCGACCTGCGCCGCGCCTTCGCCGAGTTCGATCGCGTCCTGGCGCCGGGGGGACGGATTGCCTTCGCCGGCGAGCCGTCGCGCGTGGGCGATCGCCTGGCCTCGATTCCCAAGCGGGGCGCAGGCGCGCTCTCGCCCCTGTGGCGGCGAGCCATGGGGGCTTCCGCCCTCGACGACACCGAGCCAGCGTCGTCCAACGGCCATCACGGGGATCACGACCTCGAGCGTTGGGTGGACATTCACGCCTTCGCGCCGGGCGACCTGGCGGCTCACGCCCGCCGAGCCGGGTTCGCCGACGTCCGCGTTCGCGGCGAGGAGCTGGTGGCCAACTGGTTCGGGTGGTTCAACCGCGCG
Organism: uncultured Solirubrobacterales bacterium; assembly: GCA_963734775.1. Taxonomy (GTDB): domain Bacteria; phylum Actinomycetota; class Thermoleophilia; order Solirubrobacterales; family Solirubrobacteraceae; genus Palsa-465. The sequence continues at coordinate 106,445 of CAVTJE010000016.1, read as the reverse complement.
CTCGAGGCCACGGCCACCCCCGACGACGTGCCGATGCTGTGGCGCCAGTACGCCTTCCACGGCTATCTGATCCTGCAGAGACTCGACGAGCGCGTGCTCGAGCCTGTCCTGCCGCCGGCGATCTTCTACAACCTGCTGCTCACAGCGCGAAAGCCCTAGGGGGAGGCCCACTGGCACACCCTCGTTCCTACACTCAGCAGCTATGCCGGACCGGCTCGCGAACGAGTTCCCGCTATTTCCGCTTGGAATCGTCGCGCTGCCCGGGGAGGTGATCCCGCTCCACATCTTCGAGGAGCGCTACAAGACGATGATGAACGAGTGCCTCGCCGAAGAGAGCGAGTTCGGCATCGTCTGGATGTCCGACGACGGGCTCCGCGAGGTTGGTTGCGCGGTGCGGATCGAGGAGGTGCTCGAGCGGATGGAGGACGGCCGCATGAACCTGCTCACGCGGGGCACCCGACCGTTCCGCGTCGTGGAGCGCCAGGGTCACCTGGCCTACCCCGCGGGCGTGGTCGAGTTCGTCGACGACCGCAACGAGGCGGTCGACCCCAAGCTAAGCGACGACGCCCACGAGGCCTACGCCGATCTCGTCAAGCGGGCGACCGACAACGAGCCCGACCCCATCGAGCTGGCCGAGATGGGCGCCTACGCGATGGCGGCCACGGTCGATTTCGGGCTCGACGCCAAGCAGGGTCTGCTCGATCTCCGTTCCGAGAATGCCCGCCTACGGCTGGTCACGCGGCTGTTCCGGGCCGCGCTCAAGCGCCTTGACTTCGTCGATCGCGCCCAGGCCCGTGCCCGCTCCAACGGCAAGGTCCGCTTCGGCTAGCGACGGCAGTACTAGGCGTTGTAGATGATCATCGCCCCGCCGAACACGATGCAGTAGATCCCGAACGGGATCAGGTTCGGGTCTTGAAGTAGCGGGTGAGATAGTGGACCGTGACGATCGCCGTGATCGCCGCCGCGATCGCGGCGATGACGGCCTGGCCGCGGACGCCGTTTCCGAGGCTCCCGGTCAGGTCCGCCGACCTTGTACAGGCCGGCCAGCCAGGATCGGCGGCGTGGCCAGCAGGAAGGCGAACCGCGCCGCGTCGGAGTTGTCGAGGCCCCGGACGAGCCCGGTGCTCATGCACATCCCGTCCCGGCTGATTCCGGCGATCAGGGCCGACGATCTGCGCCATCCCGATCACCCCCGCCTCGCGGAACTCCAGCGTGTCGAGCCGTCGACCGCCGTCGCTCTTGATTCCCTCCCGAGCAGCCAGCGCGCGAATGTCCGCCCGCCTTGCGCAACCGCTCGGCGCCGATCAGGATCAAGCCGTTGACGACGAGGAAGATCGACGCGTACAGCGGCTTGGCCAGCGCGACGCGCACCGTGTGTTCCAACAGCAGCCCCGAGGATCCCCACCGGGATCGTGGCCGCGATGATCAGCCAGGCCAGGCGTTCGGTCGGCGTCTCGATTCGTCGCTTGCCGAGCGTGGCGAAGAACGCCTTGACGATCGCCACCCAGTCCCTCCAGAAGTAGATGAGCAGGCCGACTGCGCTGCCCACGTGGAGCATCACGACGAAGGCCAGCCACGGCGACTCGGGCTCGGACTGCCAGGCGACGATGTTGTCCCACCCGAACAGGTTGGGGAAGATCACCGTGTGCCCGAGGCTCGAGACGGGGAACAGCTCCGTCGCGCCCTGGAGGATCCCCAGAACGATGGCCTGGAACGTTCGTGATCAGTTGTTGGGTGGCAAACGCCAGCACGAGCCGCGGGAGGTTATCTGGACCCCTAAGTCGACGCTAAGCCACGGCGCATCACGTGAAAGGACTCTCATCCCGGCAAGCCCGCACGCTTTCTGGGCCGCCGTGACGGCGAACAGCTCGGCGTCGGCCAGCTCCTTGTGCCGCGCCGCCGCGGTGTCGGGGAACGAAATCGTTCCGTCCTGGAGCCTGATCCGGTACATGGCGACGGTGTCGGCCGCCCGCGGGATGTTGAGCGACTTCTTGGCGTCGGTGTCGAGATCGGAGGCGAGGTCGCGGGCCTGGATCAGCAGCGGGTCGGAGAGCGACTTGGCCTTGCCACCGTTACAGCGGATCGTGCCGCCGTCGTTGACGAGCAGCGTCAACGGCATCCCCTGGCCAGTGCGCGTGAGCAGGAACAGATCGGGCAACTGGACGTTCAGCCCGCAGCCGGCGATCAGCCCGGCGATGACGATCGCGGCCGCAACACATTTCACGACTCTGATTGCACCACGACGATCGCCTCGCCGCCGCGACGCGGGTCGCCGCCGCCCCAGAACTGGCCCGACGCATCGCGTTCGGCCGCCTGGACGCCGCCGAAGAACAGGTTGCGATCGTGGAAGCGGGCCACTGCTCGCCCGGCTCGCTCGAGTGAGCTGGTGTCGACGCCCGGCTCGGCGTACACGACTCCGTCCTCGAAGTGAACCCGCGGCGCCTGGACGGCATCCCCGGCCGACATCCCCTCGTCGAGGACCCGGATGATCGTCTGCAGGATGGCCGAGCGGATCCGGTTGGACCCCGCGCTGCCCAGCACGAGCTCGGGGACACCGTCGCGCAGGACCACCGTGGGCGCCATCATGCTGGGCAGGCGACGTCCCGGTGGATGGCGATGGAATCCCAGCGGGTTCAGATCCTGCTCGCCGAGCATGTTGTTGAGGTGCACGCCGGTGCCGGGCACGATCACGCCGGAGCACGAGCCACTCGACGACGTGACCGAGCATGCGCCGCCGTCGCCATCGATCACCGCGACATGGGTTGTCGAGCCGAGCGAGCGGTGGCTGCTCATGAAGCGCTCCATGAACCCTGGGTCGGCCAGCCCCTCGAGAAACTCGCGCGTGCGCTCGGCCTGCGTGCGCTCCATCGCCGCGGTAATGCGTTCGATGTCGGGGGGCCGGCGGTCCGACTCGAGTTGCCCGAGAGAGTGAGCGAGGAGGATCCCGCCCGCCGACGGCGGCGGGTTGGTGAGCACCTCGCGACCTCGATAGCACGCCCGCACCGGAGCTCGATCGACGACCTCGTAGGCGGCGAGATCCTCGCGGCCGAGCACGCCGCCACCGGCCTGCACCCAGTCGGCGATGGCCGCGGCGACGTCTCCCGTGTAGAACGGCGCCGGCCCGTCGGCTCCCAGCCGCGCGAGCGCGTCGGCGAGCTCGGGCTGGCGAATCACGTCGCCGACGCCCAGGAGCCGGCCCTCGGGCGCGAACAGCGCCGCGGACTCCGGGGTGGCCGTCACGATGTCGGCGAGGATCTCGACCACGTAGGCCTGGGCGGTAGTGAGCGCCACCCCGTCCCGCGCGAGCCCGACCGCCGGCGCGACCAGGTCGGCCAGGGCCATCCTCCCGAACCGCACCGAGGCCTCCGCCAGCCCGGCCGGCAGGCCGTACGTGCCGACCGACGCCGCCCCGATGTTGAAGACCTGGATGGCGTCGCCGAACGACACGCTGATGGGGATCAGCTCGCCGCGCTGACCGGCCCCCGCACCGCGTCCCGGCGCCTCGACGAAGAAGTCGAGCAGCGCCGGCTCCTGTCCGGGCGCCACGACGAGCATGTAGCCGCCGGCCCCGAGCCCGGTGAGCAGGGGCTCACAAGCACACGCCGCCAGGACCGCCCCGATCGCCGCGTCAACCGCGTTGCCCCCCGCCCGCAGGACATCGGCCCCGCTCTGGGCACTGACCGGATGGCCGGCCGCGATGACACCGAGAGGAGTTATCTGCGGGGAATGAACTCGGGCACTTCGAGGTCGAAGGCCGTCTCGGGCTCGCGCCGTACTCGGCTGACCCGGGGCTCACCGCGCGGCTCGCGCAGCGTCGTCCGCGACTCGCGGGCCGGGCGCGACTGCAAGCCGGACCGCTCGCCCACGCCGAGACGATCGCGATCGTCCTCGCGGCGCCGCGGACGGCCGTTGCCGTAGCCGGTGGCCACCACCGTGACCCACACCTGGTCCTCGAGCTTCTCGTCGACCATGGCGCCGAAGATGATGTTGGCGTCGGGGTGGGCGGCCTCGGCGACGGCCTTGGCCGACTCGTTGACCTCCCACAGGGAGAGATCGCTCCCGCCCGTGATCGAGAGCAGGATCGAACGGGCACCCTCCATGCTGGTCTCGAGGAGCGGCGAGGCCACCGCCTGCTCGGCGGCGTCGATCGCCCGGCGCTCGCCTGTGCCCATGCCGATTCCGAGCAGTGCGCTGCCGGCGTCGGACATGATCGTCCGCACGTCGGCGAAGTCGAGGTTGATCAGCCCCGGAAGGGTGACGAGATCGGAAACGCCCTGAACGCCCTGTCGCAGGACGTCGTCGGCGACGTTGAACGCCTCGACCATTGAGACGTTGCGATCGAGCACCGACAGGAGGCGGTTATTGGGGACGACGATCAGGGTGTCGACCTCGGCGGCCAGCGCCGCGATGCCCTTCTCGGCCTGCTCGCGCCGGCGTGTGCCCTCGAACTGGAACGGACGCGTGACGATCCCCACGGTCAGCGCTCCCAGCTCGCGGGCGATCTCGGCGACGACCGGAGCTGCGCCGGTCCCTGTGCCGCCACCGGCGCCCGCGGCGATGAACACCATGTCCGAGCCGCGAAGCATGGCCTTGATCCGGTCGTACTCCTCACGCGCGGCCTGGCGGCCGAGGTCGGGATTGGACCCCGACCCGAGCCCGCGCGTCAGCGAGTCGCCGATGTGCAGGGTCTCGTGGGCAGCCGACTGCTGCAGCGACTGCAGGTCGGTGTTGATGGCCAGGAACTCGATCGCCTCGATCTCCGCCTCGACCATCCGGTTGACCGCGTTGACGCCGGCGCCGCCGACGCCGACGACCCGGATCACCGGGCCACCGACACCCCGGGCGGCCGAGAATCGACTCGCGCTCGGGGCGCGCGTACACATCGTGGGTGGGTGCCGGCTCGCCGGGCGGCTCGAGCACGTTGTCGGGGATGTCCGAGGAGAACGCGTGGCGCAGGCGCTCCTGCGGGCTCGGAACGTAGCGATCCTCAGGCTCGGTGTCGGGCGCAGGATCCTCGAACGACGGGTGTGGAAGCGAGCGTCGCTCGGTCTGGGGCGGCGCCGGAGGTGGCGCCTGGGCCTCGGGTGCCGGCGGGGTCTCTCGAACCGGGGACGTCTCGGGAGCCTGCGGCGCCTGGCTCTCGGGCTCGGCGCTCTGCGCGCTCGTGTCCTCGGCGGTCTTGCGGAACAGAGCCGCGAGAGGTCCTTCGCGCATGCTCGCGCGCTTACCGGTTGGCATTTGAGAGGACCTCCTTCGCGAGCTGCCTATAGGCGTGTGCGGCCAAGCCGTCCGGATCGTACTTCAGGACGGACATGCCCTTCACCGGCGCTTCGGCAAAACGCACCGTTTTGCGGATTCGTGATGCGAACACGCGGTCGCCGAAGTTCTCTTCCAGCAGCTCGATCGCCTCCTTGGCGTGCAACGTACGGGAGTCGACCAGGGTCGGCAGGATGCCCTCGATGTCCACGTCCGGGTTGAGGTTCTCGCGAATCATGGCGAGCGTGTTCTGCAATTGGATGAGGCCGCGCATTGATAGATATTCGCACTGGACGGGGACGATCACCTTGTCCGCGGCGGTCAGCGCGTTGATGGTCAGCAGTCCAAGGCTCGGAGGCGTGTCGATGAAGACGAAGTCGTAGTCATCCTCGACCTCCTTGAGCGCCTTCTGCAGGGAGCGCTCGCGACCGATCATCGTCGACATGGCGATCTCGGCGCCGGCCAGGTCGATCGACGCACAGGCGACGTCGACCTCGCGCTTGCGGATCACCTCTCGGATCGAGATGTGATGGACGAGCACGTCGTACATCGACTTCTCGAGCGTGTCCGGATCGATGCCCTGAGACATGGTCAGGTTCCCCTGAGGGTCCATGTCGCAGCACATCACGCGGTGGCCCTCCTCGGCGAAGGCCACGGCGAGGTTGAGCGTGGTCGTTGTCTTTGCGACGCCGCCCTTCTGGTTGGCGAACGCAATGACCTTTGAGGTGGCCGTCACGGGAGGCTTCTCCGATAAGTCGGTGAACTCATTCGCCGCCTGTATTCGCAGGGGAATGGGGAATTCCTCCGTATTCTGCGGCTGCGTGGCCCGCCTGCTTGACCATCGGCTGATCTTCGTCACCGGCAAGGGCGGGGTCGGCAAGTCGACTGTCGCCATCGCGCTCGGGCTTCTCGGCGCCCGCCGCGGGCTGCGGACGATCGTGGCCGAGCTGGCCAGTCAGGAGCGCATCGGGCGGGCCTTCGACCATCACGACGCCCATGCCCGCGAGCGCGAGCTGGCGCCGGGCCTGTTCTCGATCTCGGTTGATCCGCAGCAGGCCATGGACGAGTATCTGCGCATCAAGACCGGCCCGGTCGGCCACGCGCTCGGGTCGACACGCATCTTCCAGGCCTTCGCCATGGCCACGCCCGGAATGCGCGAGCTGCTGAGTATGGGCAAGGTGTGGGAGCTGGCCCAGCTCGAGCGGCAGACCAAGCGGGCGCCCTATGACCTCGTGGTGGTCGACGCGCCGGCAACCGGACACGGCGTCGGCATTCTGCGCACGCCTCGGACGTTCGCCGAGATCGCCCGGGTGGGGCCGATCGCACGTCAGGGGGGAAAGATTGCCGCCACGATCGCCGACCCCGAATTCACCGCCATGGTCGCCGTCGTCACCGCCGAGGAGATGCCCGTCAACGAGACGGTCCTCCTCCGCGACACGCTCGACGAGGATGGGCTGGAGCTCGACGCCGTAGTCCTCAACGCGCTGTACCCGGCCCGGTTCGACGACGCCGAGGCGGGCCAGCTCGCGGCCGTCCTGACCCAGACCCGGTCTTCCCTGGCGCGGAGCGCGCTGGGCGCGGCGCTGTCCGAGCATGCGCGCGCGGACATCCAGCGCGAACAACGCAGGCGCCTCGAGCGCGAGCTCGGCCTGCCTCTGATCGAGCTCCCGTACGTGTTCTGTGAGGCCCTTGGGCGCGAGCAGTTCGAACAGCTGGCCGATATCCTCGGGGCGTCGTTATGAGCATCGCCGAGCTGCTCGAGGGCAAGCGCGTGTGCGTCTGTGCCGGGTCGGGTGGGGTCGGCAAGACGACCACGTCGGCTGCGATTGCGCTGGGCATGGCCGCCGCGGGCGCCAAGGTCGCCGTGGTGACGATCGATCCAGCGCGGCGGCTGGCCAACGCGCTCGGGCTCGACGAGCTCTACAACGAGCCCCGGCGCGTCTCGGCCCGCCGCCTGTCTTCCGCGGGCCTCGAGGCACGTGGCGAGCTGTGGGCGATGATGCTCGACTCGAAGCGGACCTTCGACGAGCTCATCGACCGGATCGCACCGGACCCCGGGCGAGCGGCGGAGATCAAGTCCAACCGCGTCTACGCCCAGCTCTCGTCGGCGGTCTCAGGCTCGCAGGAGTTCACCGCCATCGCCAAGCTCTATGAGCTCGACCGCGAGGGCGATTTCGACCTGCTCGTGCTCGACACCCCGCCGTCGCGCAACGCGCTGGATTTCCTCGTCGCGCCGGGGCGACTGACCTCCTTCCTCGAGGGTCGCGCGCTGCGCGCCTTCATACGACCCACCGGACTCGGGATGCGGGTCATCGGGCGTGGCGCCAGCCCGTTCCTCGGCGCTCTGCGCCGGGTCACCGGCGTCGATCTGCTCACCGATCTCTCGACCTTCTTCGCGCTGCTCGGCGACATGACCGACGACTTCAGCGCGCGCGCCAAGCAGGTCGAGCAGATGCTCCGCGCCGACACCACCGCCTTCGTACTCGTCACCACGGCGCAAACCGAGCCGGTCGACGAGGCGATCTGGTTTCGGCGCACGTTGCAGGAGAGCGGGCTGCCGTTCGCGGGCGTCGTCGTCAACCGCTTCCACCACGACCTGCTCGGCTCGAGCGAGCCGGACGATGTCAGAGCGGCCCTGCGGCGCAAGCTGGGGGCTGAGCTCGCCGGCAGGGTGGCGCAGAACTTCGACGACTACCACGTGCTGGCCCGCCGCGACGCCCAGAACATCGCCCGGCTGAGCGCGTCGCTCGACGGCACCTCGCCCCTGCTCGTCCCCCACCTCGACGACGACGTCCACGACATCGCGGGCCTGCTGCGCGTCCGCCGGTTTCTGTTCGCGCCGGCGGCCGAGCGCGCGCAGATGATCGCCGAGGTAGTCGCTTGATGGGGCGGATGTAAAAAGGCGGGGCGGCCCCTTGGGGCCAGCCCCGCCCGTGTTTAAGCCTCGATCAGCAGCGCCGGTCCCGCGTCCCCGCTCCACGTCTCCCAGGCGAGGATGACCGGCTGCCAATCCTCGGGCACCACGGGCTCCCCGTCGCGGCTCAGCCGGATGCGGCGCTGGTGCAAGAGCTCCCAGACCGCCATCTCGGCCAGCGCGAGGCGTTCCGACGCGCGGCGCTCGGGCCAGCGCTCGTTGGCCACGGTGAGTACGCCGGGGAGGGTCATCGGGGCGCGCTGCTCGATCTCGCCCTTGAGGTGTTCCAGCGATGGGTCGCTTGCCGCCGCGAGCACGCGTTCGGTCACGTCGTTCCCGGTCCGGGTGACGGTCCCCCAGCCGCGGCCCATCCCGATCTCGTCGGTGGCCAGCGCCCGGCCCTCGTAGACGGTGAGCCGGGCCCTGTCAGGCACGAACCGATGCTCGTCGAGCTCGACCGCCCGTCCATCGAGCCACGGGCCGAGGAACCGCCGCCCGAGCTCCTCGTCACTCAGGTTGAACGCACGCGCGACGTTGGGGAACTGGCGAAGTTCGAGATGGAACAAGGCTCCTACAGTCGGTCGAGGAACGCCTGCCGCGCCCTGTCGATCGTCTCCAGCGCCGGCTCGTACTCATACTTGTTACGGCTGCCCTTCGGTATCTCGACGACGCAGATGAGAGTCCCTTTGTCCACGAGCGCTCCTTCCCGGCTGATGGGTAGCACGGAAGGATCCCACCGATGAACCGCCGGATGGCGACGGTCGGCGTCGCCTATGCGTTCCTGGTCACGATGATCGGCACCACCCTGCCGACGCCGCTGTACCCGATCTACGAGCAGAGATTCGGGTTCGCTGCGCTCACCGTGACCATCGTATACGCCGTGTACGGACTCGCCGTGCTGGGCACGCTGCTACTCGTCGGCCCGCGGTCGGACCGCGTCGGGCGTCGTCCTCTGCTGATTCCTGGGCTCGGCATCGCTGCGGCCAGCTCGGTCGTGTTCCTGGTCGCCGAAGGGGTGCCGGCGCTGTTCGTGGGACGCGTGCTGTCGGGTATCTCGGCTGGCCTCTTCACCGGAACGGCGACGGCCGCCATCATCGACCTGGCGCCCCCGTCGGGAAAGCAGCGCGCGACGTTGGTCGCCACCATCGTGAACATGGGCGGCCTCGGGCTTGGTCCTCTGATCGCCGGCAGCCTGGCGGCGCTCGCGCCCGACCCGCTCCGCCTCCCTTACGCCGTGCACCTCGCGCTGCTGATCCCCGCAGGGGTGGCGGTGTGGTTGATCCCGGAGCCGCACACGCCCAGTCCAGCGGAGCCGGGCCGGCGCACGCCGATCATCAACCTGCACATTCCCGCGGAGATGCGGGGTACCTTCGTCCGCGCCGCCACGGCGGCGTTCGCCGCGTTCGCGACGCAGGGATTGTTCTCGGCCATCGCGCCGGTGTTCCTCGTCAAGCTCCTGGGGCTTCCGAACCACGCGCTGTCGGGAGCGGTCGTGTTCCTCGTCTTCGCCGCCTCGCTGGCCGGACAGCTCGCGCTGTCTTGGTTCTCGCTCCAGCGCGCACTTCAGGCCGGCTGCGGCTTGATGATCGCCGGCCTGGCCGGTATTGCCGGCGGGCTGGTCGCAGACTCGCTGCTGCTGTTGCTGCTCGGGGCCGCGGTGGCCGGCTTCGGCAGCGGTCTGAGCTTCCGCGCCGGCCTGTCCGCGGTCAACGCCCAGGCATCGCCCGAGCAGCGTGGCGAGCTCAACTCGGCCTTCTTCCTGGTTGCCTATATCGCGCTTTCGATTCCGATCATCGGTGTCGGCCTGGCCAACCAAGCGTTCGGCCTGCGCGCGGCGGGGCTGGCCTTCCTCGGCTGTGCCGCGGCGCTGTCCGCGCTGGTGCTCGTCAGCCTGCGCAGACCCGACGATCTCAGTTCAGGGCCCCGCGGGCAATCGCCAGACACGCCTCGCAACGCGGCCACGGCGGATTCCACGGGTAGTCGGTGACGTCCTTACCGCACAGCGCGGTGTCGGGGTCCTCGTCGGTCACGAGGTGGCACAGCTCCTCGAAGCCGTCGTCGCCGATGCGGGGCACGTTGATGCAAGCCGGATGGACGTTGGGGGCCGTGGGCTTGGTCGGCGGCACGCCGCCCAGGATAACCCGGGCCGGCGGCTCAGGCTGCGACTGGCTCGGACCGCGCGTGAGAGTGTGCCCGACCCCCGAATTCCATCGTGCCGTCGTCGAGCGGGCGCAAGCGCAATGTCAGGACATCGAGCGCGTAGTTCTGGAACAACCGCCATGGGGCGGTTGCGCCCTGCTTGGGGAATTTGTCGACCGAACGCACGACGTAGCCCGAGCTGAAGTCGATGAACGGCTCGCGCGCGATGCCCGGCGGCGGCTCGGCGGGGACGCACCAGCCGTATCCGCGGGCGTCCATCCGGTTGAGCAGCCGGCACACGTATTCGCATGTGAGGTCGCACTTGAGCGTCCACGAGGCGTTCGTATAGCCGAAGGCCACGGCCATGTTGGGCACGCCGCACAGCATCATGCCCTTGTAGCCGACCGTCTGGCCGACGTCGATCAGCTCGCCCTCGACGCTCAGCTCGATCCCCCCGAGGGCCAGCAGGTTCAGCCCAGTGGCGGTGACGACCAGATCGGCCTCTAGCTCGTCGCCGGTCGCGAGCCGGATCCCTCGCTCGGTGAACGTGTCGATCTCCGCCGTGCAGACCGACGCGCGGCCGTCGCTGACGGCCTCGAACAGGTCGCCGTTCGGGACCAGGCACAGGCGCTGGTCCCACGGGTTGTAGCGCGGCGTGAAGTGGGTGTCGATGTCGTAACCGGCGGGCAGCTGCGCCTCCACGCCGCGGCGGATGAGCGACTTCATCAGCTTGGGGCGACGGCGGGAGAGCTGGAAGCTGAGCAGGGTCACGAGCACGTTCTTCCATCGCACCAGCGCGTAGGCAAGCCGGGCCGGAAGCACGGGCCGGATGAGCTTGGCGATCGGATCCTGAGCGGGGAGTGAGACGATGTAGCTCGGCGAGCGCTGGAGCATCGTCACGTGCCCGGCCCGCTCGGCCAGCGCCGGCACCAGGGTAACCGCGGTGGCGCCGCTGCCGATCACCACGACGCGCCTGCCCTCGTACTCGACATCGTCGCTCCAGTGCTGCGGATGCACGATCCGGCCGGCGAAATCGTCGGTCCCCTTGAAGGCGGGCGCGTAGCCCTTGTCGTAGCTGTAGTAGCCGCTGCACATGAACAGAAAGCCGCATGTGACGGCCACCGTGTCGCCGTCGGATGTTTGGGCTTCGACGTGCCAGCACGCGTCCTGCGCGCGCCAGTCCGCCCGGACGACGCGGTGGTCGAAGCGGATCCGGCCCTCGATCCCGTTCTCGCGGGCGGTGTCGCGGACGTAGCCGAGGATCGACTCCCCGTCAGCGATCGCCTGGGCCTTGCGCCAGGGGCGGAACCTGTAGCCGAGGGTGTACATATCGGAGTCCGAGCGGATGCCGGGATAGCGAAACAGATCCCAGGTGCCGCCCAGCCTCGAGCGCGCCTCGAAGATGGCGTAGGTCTTGCCGGGGCAATTGGTCTGCAGGTGGCAGGCGGCGCCGATTCCCGACAGGCCCGCGCCTACGATCAGCACATCGACGTGCTCGACTTCCATGACTGTTCTCATTTTCCCGTTGCCGTGCCCCGTGAGCCAGAGGCAGCACGAGCGGGCAGTAAGCCCGCTCGAGACGCTGCGGTCGCGCTCCCCCTAACTGCTTGGGAGCCCCAGGACTTACGTGTTGAGCCTGGCGGCAGAACACTCCCGACCCCTCGCGGGGCCGAGTAGGGAGCGGCCGACTTTCAGCCTAGCGCGAAACCGTGATCGCGACAGCTTCGGCCAGCAGATTGTCGGCGGTGCCGCGCAGATCGGGGTCGAGGTGACCGCAGAAGACATCGCGGAGCAGCGCGCGAAGGTGGTCGGCCAGCTCTTCGACCAGCGCGTCGGCGCCGGGACCGGCCGGCGCGAGCCCGGCGATGACCGCGCGCTCGAGCGAGATCGCGTGAGCGGTGCGCTCGGTCAGCGTCGCCCGTTCCTCGGGGCGGGCGCAGATCATCGCCAGCCGCCCAGCCAGGCGTCCGCTGCTCGGACCCTCGGGTTCGAGCAGGGCACGCAGGGCGAGCAGATAGTCGCTCAGGGCCTCGAACGGTGCCAACCGCTCGCACCCCATTTCGAAGCGCGCCAGCGCCCAGGCAAGCTCGCCGCTACCCGGGACCCGGCGGGTGACGAGATTGCAGAACGCCCGCAGCTCGTCCTCCTGATCGGCCCCGATCAGGGTGAGAAGCCGCGGACGGCCACTGCCGCCGAGCGCGACCATCCGCCAGGGGCCGGTATCGGTCCGCGTCCAGGCGATCGGTCCGAGCGCGTACCCCCCGCGTTCGAACAGCCGCAGCGCGGTGAGGACGCGCCGGAAGCGCGACCGCGCCTTCGAGAGCGGTGGCGGGCCGGCACGCTCCTGGGTGACGGTCAGGACGGCGAGCACGTTGGGTTCCTCGCCGTCTCCCCACACCGCGTCGCTCGGTGCATCGTCAAGCGTCTCGCCCCGCACGAGCGAGAGTTCCTCGTCGAGCCGGAGCTCGGAGGACTCGGGATCGAGCGCCACACCGAGCAGCGGCGCGATCACCGTGCTCACGCACCGCCCCTCGTACAGCGCGTTCTCGAGCTCGAGGTAGGCCGTCTCGAACCGCGCCGAATCGAACCCGAACTCGCTGCGTTCGGCGAATAGGCCGCTCAGGAACGAGCGCAGCACGGCGTCGGCACGCTCGCGGGTCTCGCTCGGGATCCTCGGCTCGCCGCGGCCAAGCAGATACCCCTCGAGCCCGTCGAGCCCGCTCAGGGTCCGCGCGACGGGGGCATAGGTATCGAGCGCGGCGAGCAGCCCGAGATGCGCACGGATGAACGAGCCGGTCAGCGGCCGGTAGCAGTACAGCGGTACGCGGCCGGTCGGTCGCCCGTCGGTCTCGACGAGCTCAAACGGGATCTCCGCTCCGTTGGCGGTCTCGGCGGCGAGCTGAGCCGCCGCGTCGGACGTGAATTCCTCGAGCTGCTGGTGAAGGGTGGTGTTTCTCACATGCGCCGTTTCGCCCTGTGCGAGAGCGATCCTTCACGGCGACCCGTGGCTTGCACGGGCTTTCACCCCGGCGAAGTCAGGCGGCGACGACAGCCGGCTCGCGCAGCGTCTCGGACTTCGCCTCCTCGGCGTCGTCCGGGCAGCTCCCTCCAAGCCACTCGAGGCCGTAGGCGCGCATGTCCTCGATCAGGGGGACCAGCGCCCGGCCCTTGTCGGTGAGGGCGTACTCGACGCGCGGCGGGACCTCGGGGAAGGTCTGGCGCTCGACGACGCCCTCCTCCTCCAGCGCGCGCAGACGCAGCGAGAGGGTCCGCGGGCTGATCCCCTGAAGGGAACGCTCGAGCTCGCAGAAGCGAGAACGCCCGTCGGCGAGGTCTCGAATCACCAGCAGCGTCCACTTTCCGCAGACGATCTCTGCCGTCCGGCAGACCGGGCACGTGTCGTTCGTAGCCATCAGAAACCCCAGTTTAGCGCCAATGCTTCACGAACTGAAGCTAGGCGCGCGCCCTACGCCGCCGGGGCGGGTGTGGACGGCGGTGGGCCGTGCGATCCGCTCGGCGGCCCGGGTACGGGCGCCAGCGGTGACTGGGGGCGTCTGAGCGTGACCGGGCCGGCATTGATCCGGCTGGCGTCGACGATGTCCTCCATCGACGTGGCGGTCCGGCCTTCGGCCGTGACCAGGAGCTTGAAGTCGTGCGGGCTCGTGGCCACGCGGAGGGCGTCATCCATCGACACCCGGCCCGCCTGGTAGTGGTAGAGCAGGGCCTGGTCAAACGTCTGCATGCCGTAGTACTCGCCCTCGGAAATCACCTCGCGCAGGCGCCCGGTCTCCTCGGGGTCCATGATCATGTCGCGGGCGCGACCGGTCATGCGCAGGATCTCGCACACGGCGACGCGACCGTCGCGCTCCGGCGTGGGGACGAGGCGCTGAGAGATGACTCCTTTCAGCGTGCCGGCGAGCATCGCCCTGGCCTGGCTCTGTTCGTGCAGGGGGAAGAAGTCGATGATCCGGTTGACCGTCTCGGGGGCGTCGAGCGTGTGCACGGTCGACAGCACCAGGTGGCCCGTCTCGGCCGCTGACAGGGCCGAGCGCACGGTCTCCTCGTCGCGCATTTCGCCGATCAGGATCACATCGGGGTCCTGGCGCAGGACCCGGCGCATCGCCCGGTTGAACGACTCCGTGTCCATCCCCACCTCGCGCTGGTTGATGATCGACGTGCGGTCGGTGTGCAGGTACTCGATCGGGTCCTCGATCGTCACGATGTGTCGCGGCTTGGTGTCGTTGATCTGGTCGATCATCGCCGCGAGCGTGGTCGACTTACCCGAACCGGTGGTGCCCGTGAGCAGGATCAGTCCCCGCTCCTCGTCGGCCAGCTCGGTCATCACCGGAGGCAGCCCGAGCTCGTCGATCGTCCGCACCGCGAAGGGAATCAGGCGCGCCACGATCGAGATCGCGCCGCGTTGGCGGAACGCGTTGACGCGGAACCGCGCCAGGCCCTCGACCGAGTAGGCGAAGTCGACCTCGTTCTGGCCCTCGAACTCGGCCAGCTTGTCCGGGTCGTGCAGCATCTCCCGCAACACCCGCTCGGTGTCCTCGGCGTGGATCAGGTCGTACTGCTCGATCGGCTCGAGCCGCCCGTGAATGCGCACGATCGGCCGTGAGCCGGCCTTCAGATGAAGATCGGACCCCTCTTTGCGGACGACGTAATGCAGCGCATCTTGGAGCTCGAACATGCTGGGGACAGCATCGGCGCCCGCGGACCGCGGCTTGAGGCGCGCGAACGCGCCAATGGACGCCCTTCCAGTGGGGGAGGCTAAGCGACGTCGCGGAGCTTCTGAGCCTCAGCCAGCGACTGAAGCTTCTTGAGCGACTGATTCTCGATCTGGCGAATCCGCTCGCGGGTGACGTTGAACGTGCGCCCGACCTCGTCGAGCGTCCGCGGATGCTCGCCGCCGAGTCCGTAGCGAAGCTCCAGCACACGACGCTCGCGGTAGCTCAGGTTCTCGAGGGCCTCGCGCAAAGCCTCCTTGGTGAGGATCTCGGCCGCGCGCTCGTAGGGCGACTCGGCCCGCTCGTCGGCGATGAACTGACCGAACTCCGACTCTTCCTCGTCGCCCACGGGCTTCTCGAGGGACACGGGCGCCTGGGCAGAACGCTTGATCGACTCGACCTCTTCGGGCTCGATCCCGGTGACCTCGGCGATCTCCTCGGCCGTCGGCTCGCGCCCAAGCTCGGTGACCAGCTTGCGCTCGGCGCGACCGATCTTGTTGAGCTTCTCGACCACGTGGACCGGGATGCGGATCGTCCGCGCCTTGTCGGCCAGGGCGCGCGCGATGGCCTGACGGATCCACCATGTGGCGTACGTGGAGAACTTGAAGCCCTTGCGATAGTCGAACTTTTCCGCGGCGCGGACCAGACCCAGCGTGCCCTCCTGGATGAGATCGAGAAACGGGAGGCCCTGGTTGCGGTAATTCTTGGCGATCGAAACGACGAGGCGGAGATTCGACTCGACCATCTTCTGCTTCGCGTCGAGATCGCCTCGCTCGATGCGCTTGGCCAGGTCGACCTCTTCCTGCGCGGTCAGCAGTCGAACCTTGCCGATGTCCTTCAGGAACAGCTGAAGGGAGTCGGTGGTCATATCCGGCTTGAGATCAAGCGCCGTCTTCGGCTTGCGCCGTCCGCGCTTGTCGGGCGCCCGCTCGACCTCGGTGGCCGCCAGGGCCGGATCCACTTCCTCGACGAGCTCGATCTCAGCCCGCTCCAGGAAGCCGTGCAGCTCCTCCACGTCGGCCTCGTCGAGATCCAACTCGGAGACGGCGCCGGCGATTTCGGAGTACGTCAGAACGCCTAGCTGCTGTCCGCGATTGACGAGCCCTTTGATCTCTTCAAGTTCCTGCAGTTCCGCTACTGACATCTGGTTCCGTTTCCTTCGTGTGTACCCATCGCTAGAGGCCGAACGGCACTGAGGATAGTGAGCGGGCGCCGCCACCTAGGGCGTACGCCCGCTACTCAAGCATCCAATTTAAGTATAGGTACTATCTTTTTTGAAGTCAAAGGCGCGAATCGCCCTTTGCATCGGCTCAGAACCCCGCGCCGATGGGCCGTTGCGCACCGCGTCCACGGTAGTTCTGATGGTGACTATTACGTAGAACGTGGCCAGCCGTTTCAAGTTGCGCTCGCAAACTCGACGAAAAGACCCGTTAACGCCGGCTACGCCGGCTCGCAATATCCTGCCCGGCAGACGGCCGGACCAACCATGCGCCATGATGTCCCAGTCATGACCGAAGATCGACCTTCCGAGGTCCTCGGGGCCCTCCCCCACACGCGTCCCCACCGGCGCAGTCAGAAGCGCGCCGCGCGTCCGCCGGCCAACGGAGCCGACCGTCCGCCGGCCAACGAAGCGCAAACGGCGCCCGAGAGCAGGCCGTCGAGCCCGCGCCGCCGGACAGCGCCGCGCAAGCAGCCGTTGCGTCAGCCCGCCCAGCCCGCCGGGACGCCGGCTGCCCCGCGAGCCCGCAAGCCGGCCCCCGCCGGGCGCCCTGACGTGCTCGGAACCGCCGTCCAGGCCGCCGCGGAGCTGGCGGAGATCGGCCTGACGGTCAGCGCTCGGGTCCTCCGCGGCGCTGTGTCGCGACTGCCGCGGCCCTAGTCCGGCGGGGCCGAGTAATCGCGGGTTAGCTTATTTGCACGCTGGGTAGCAACGCCCGCACAGTTTCGTATACTTCCGCGCTTCGCCGAGCGATCAGCCGTCCGCGGGTGATCGGCGGGGGAACCACTTGCGGTCCGTCAGGGCCGCAGGGGCGAATCGGTCCCGCAAAGGACCGTAGCGCTCACAAGGCGCGAGCCCGTCAGCTCACCCCGTAGGCACCAATCGACAAAGAGGGACGGACCGGCTGATCGTGATTCGTCGCGCCAATGCTTACGCGGTGGCAGTGGTTTGCACAAGCCTGATCGGGCTTGCGCTTCCATCCCTCGGCCAGGCGTCCTCGGGTGGTGGCGGCCTTGATTTCAGCGGGAGCGCGACGGCGGGCGCCAACTCGCCCAACTCGGCGACGCCGACCACCGGCAAGGTGAGCGTCAGCGGGAACGGCATCACCGTCGTCACCCACGCCGCCCGGATGCTCCGCGATCGTGAGCGGTTCACCGGCAGCGCCGGCAGCTCCGCGGCCGGCGATGTGATCGAGATCGAGCGTCGCGGCCATGGCACGCACGGAAAGTGGGCTCCGACCGCTCACGGGACCGCCGGACCGCACGGCCACTTCTCCGCCACCTGGCCGACCGACCACAGTGGTCAGTTCGCCATCCGCGCGGTGATCGAGCACAGCCTGGGCGCCCGTGCGGCGGCCGCATCCCCCTCACTCACGATCACCGTCTACCGCCGCTCGATCGCCTCCTGGTA
Organism: uncultured Solirubrobacterales bacterium; assembly: GCA_963734775.1. Classification (GTDB taxonomy): domain Bacteria; phylum Actinomycetota; class Thermoleophilia; order Solirubrobacterales; family Solirubrobacteraceae; genus Palsa-465. The sequence goes on along the minus strand of CAVTJE010000016.1, from coordinate 88,777 downwards.
CAGCGACGAGGGCTCTCAGACCGCGTGCGGCGACACGCTCCACAAGAACACCCTCGGCGTGGCCAATCGCACGCTGCCCTGCGGCACCAAGGTGGCGCTGTACTACCACGGGCACACGGTGACGGTCCCGGTCATCGACCGCGGGCCGTACGCCAATCACGCCGACTGGGACCTGACCCTGGCGACGGCCAAGAAGCTCCACACGGTCGAGATCGGCGTCGCCACGATCGGCGCCGTGCCGCTCTCGAAATAACCGGCCTCGTCAGACCTCGCCGCCCAGCCCCTCCTCGGGCTCGGCCTCGCGATCCCAGTAGCCGACGGCGTCCTCGAGGCGGAAGAAGCGCCGCAGGCCGTCGTCGCGCGGACGTCTGAGTCCGATGCCGAGCTTGTTCGAGTCGGGGTAGATGACGATGTCGGGGTGGCCATGGCTCGAGACCGACAGAACCGTCACGGTCTCCTCGGTGCGGTTGAGGAGCTGATGCGCGCCCGTCTCGCCGAGGACGAACCGCACGACGTCGCCCTCCTCGAGTTCGTGCATCCCATCCGACGCCCGCAGCGTCGGTCGCCCGCGAATCACGAACACGAGCTCCTCGTCGGAGTGGTGGTAGTGGTACGGATAGGCCGCCTCGCCGGGCGGCAGCTCCCACAGGCTGGCGCCGACGCGCTCGGAGCCGAGCTGGCGCCCGATCCTCGCGCGGCGGCTCCCGAACCCGGCCGGGCGCTTTTCGCCGTCCCATTCCGGCCTGTAGATATTGGGCACGGCCGGAATCCTAATCGCGTGTCCAGCTACGGCTTGTCGCCGCCGTTCGGGGCCTTTGACCCGGGGGGCTCCGGCCCCGGCATCACCGGCAGGCCCGAGGCCGAAGCAGCGAACCTGGCCTCCTCGGCCGCCTCGATCAGGCTGTCGGGGTCAAGGCCGTCCTCGCGCAGCACGGCCACCCCGACGGTGGCGGTCATCGGCGCGCCATGCCATCGCTCACCGGTTCTGACCGCATCGGCCACCCGCCGGGCCAGCGCCTGGGCCCCGATGCGCGCTGTGTCGGTGGCGATGATCCAGGCCCGGGACTCGGTCTCGCAAACGAGGATGTCCTTCCGTCGCACGGCGGCGCGGAGAGCCTGGGCAAACCGCCCGAAGGTGGCGCCCGATGCCGCCTCGGGGTCGACCGCCAGCACCTTGTCGGCCTCCTCCATCTCGGCCAGGAGCAACGACAGCGCGGCACCCGAGCGCAGGGCGCCGGCGATCTCGTCCTTGACGGCTTCGATCCACAGCGCCTCGCCCGGCGGCGTCCCGCCTGGTACCGCGACGTCGCCCGACGACGCGACTCGCAGCGTGACCGGCCGCTCCACGCGCCCCTGTTCAGCGCGTGCAGCGTCCTCGTGGGGGATCGCCGCCCCCGGCCCAGCCGCTGCTCCCACCTCGGACCCGGCTTCGCGCCGCAACACGGCGGCGCGGACCAACCCCGTCACGAGCGTCAACCGCTCGGACAGCTCCGAGATCTGGTCAGCGTCCGGCCCGGGAAGTTCTGAGCGCAGCCCGCTCCAGATGACCGCATGCAGCGCGTCCACCGCGCGGGAGGCCGTCCCGGCGTCCCCGGCCCCGACAAATTCGGCCGCGCGCGAGACGAGCGGCTCGAGCGCACCACCGGGTTCGATCCGGCGCAGGTCGGCGTCGTCGGCAAGGGCCCTAACCACCGCGTCGCACACTCGCGGGCCGTCCCGCGCCAGGTCGGCGGCCAGGATGCCCGCCGCCGCCTCGAGCGGGGACTGTTCGAGCAGGGCAAGCAGCCAGCCCTTGGCCAGATCCTCGGCCGCGACGAGTAGAGCATCGATCGGGGCGTCGGCCACCGGTCGCGCCCGGCGCCGGCGTGGCGGACCGTGCTCCATGGGCCGGTCTTTTATCACGGACTCAATTACGCGGGGGCTCGGCAACAATGTCGGGATGGCAGACAATCTGATCTCGGTGACCGAGGCCCGTCAGCGGGTGCTCCAGGCGGCCGGACGGATGGATCGCGAGGCCGTCACGGTCGATGCCGCGCTGGGTCGGGTGCTGGCCGAGGACGTGCTGGCCGGCGGCGAGGTGCCCCCGTTTCCGTGCTCGGCCATGGACGGCTATGCCATAACCGCCGGCCCGGCAGGCCGGGTCCTGACCGTCGCGGGCGAGTCGCGCGCCGGCCTGCCCACCACCCGACGTCTCGGCGTCGGTGAGGCCATTCGCATCTCGACCGGAGCTGCCGTGCCCGTCGGCGCAGAGGCCGTGGCCCGCCAGGAGGACGTGACCGTCCGCGACGGCCAGATCGAGACGACGGCGGCTGTGGGCGAGGCCGAGAACGTGAGGGCGGCCGGCGAGGACATGCACCTCGGCGAACTGATCCTCCGCGCCGGCACGGTGCTCGGCGCCGTTGAGATCGGGGCCGCCGTCGCCGCCGGCGCGGCTGACCTGATCGTCGCCGCGCGGCCGCGGGTCAGCGTGCTGTGCACCGGCGATGAGCTGCGCGCGCCCGGCGAGCGCCTGGCCCCCGGGGAGATTCACAACTCCAACGGCCCCATGCTGACCGCGCTGGCCACCCGTTGTGGCGCGCTGGCGGGTCCGGCCAGGCGCATTCCGGACGATCCCGCGGTCACCGAGGCGGCGCTGGCCGTGGCGCTCGAGCAGTCCGACGTCGTCATCGTGTCGGGCGGCGTGTCGGTCGGACCGCACGACCACGTCAAGCCGGCGCTCGAGGCGCTGGGCGTCCGCGAGGTCTTCTGGCGCGTGGCTCTCCAGCCCGGCAAGCCAACCTGGTTCGGGACTCGAGGGCGCCAGCTCGTGTTCGGGTTGCCGGGCAATCCGGTTTCGGCCGTGGTCACCTTCATGCTGTTCGCCCGCTGGGCGCTGGCGGCGATGCAGGGAGCCGACGAGGCCCCCGCCAGTGAGCGCGAGGCCGTGCTCGGCGTCGCCGTGCCGCGCAACAACGCTCGCGAGCAGGCGATTCGCGTTCGTCTGCACCGAGACGGCGGCACGGCGGTGGCGATCCCCAACGGACCCCAGGGCTCGCACATCGTGACCTCGCTGGTCGGGGCCGACGCCCTGGCCATGATTCCGGCCGGAATCGGCGAGCTCGCCGCGGGGACACGCGTGATTTTGGAGCCATTGATGTCTTAACGGGCCCAAAGGGGGGAGAATTGCGCTGTGCCCCAAGCCGTGACCGCGATCGTCGGAGCGCTCGCCGCGCTGCTCATGGTCCGCGGCCGCCGGCGGCGCCGCCTCCCGGCCCGGGCGATCATCGTCACGCCCGGGCAGTCAACCGTGATCGCGCGCGACGGCGCCGTGCGATCGGTCCAGTCGGCCGAGCTCGTGGTCTCGGTCGCCGACCTCGAGCGGTTGTGGAATCCGACCAACCTCGAGAACCTGGCGCGGACGTACTGGCGGTTTCTGACCCGCGTGACGCTCGGATTGATTCGCGTCACGTACGGAGCCAACGAACGCTCGGTGACGTTGCTCGGGCGACCGTTCACCCTGCTGCGCTTCGAGGCGCCCGAATACGAGGTCGCGCCCGACCACGGGTGTGTGCGCTGGCGCATCCGCGACGGCCTGCTCGTGGCCAAGGCCGGCCGCGGTTGCGGGTTCCTGTCCCTCAGCGTGCGATTGGGCAGCGATCGACCGGTCGATGGTCGCGTGACGCTGCGCATCGACATCGAGGTCTCGAACTTCTATCCCGCCATCGCGGTCGGGTTCAGCACACCCGTATACGAGGCCACGCAGTCCTCGATCCACGTGCTCGTCACCCACGCCTTCCTGCGTTCGCTGGCCGGGCTCGAGCTGGCCGAGTCGAAGGTCGGCCGCCTGTCCGCGGTCACCGACGTGGAGCGCCCGGAGGCAATCTCGGCCAACGGGAGCACGGTCGCTCCCGCCGGCCAGGAAGTGCCTCAGCCGTAGCGAACGCCGGTGAGCGTCCGCAGCTTGGCGCGGTCGTGGCGCGCGAAGACGCGCCGGACGGTCCCCGAGCGCGACCGCATGACGAGCGACTCCGTCGTGGCTCCGGCGCCGCCCTGATACCGGACGCCTTGGAGGACGTCGCCGTCGGTCACGCCGGTGGCGGAGAAGAACACGTCCTCCCCCGACACGAGATCGTCGCAGTTGAGGACGCGAGCGAGGTCATAGCCGGCGGCGAGCGCTGCCTGGCGCTCGCCGTCGTTGCGCGGCCACAGCCGGCCGAGCATCTGACCTCCGGTGCATTTGATCGCGGCGGCTGAGATGACGCCCTCGGGAGTGCCGCCGATTCCCCACAGCAGATCGACGGACGAGTTGTCGCTGACGGCCATCATCGCCGCGGACACGTCGCCGTCGAGGATCAGTCGCACCCGCGCTCCGGCCTCTCGCACCTCGCGCATCGCCTCGTGGTGGCGCTCACGATCGAGCATCACGACCATGACGTCGCGGATGTCGATGTTCTTGCGCTCGGCGACGAGGGCGATGGTCTCGGGCAACGGACGGTCGAGGTCGAGCAGGTCGGCGATGTCCGATGCTCCGGCGATCTTCTCCATGTACACGCATGGGCCAGGGTCGAACATCGACCCGCGCTCGGCTAGCGCGATCACCGCGATCGCGCTGGGCATCCCCAGTGCCGTCAGCCGAGTTCCCTCGAGCGGATCGACGGCCACGTCGACCTGGGGCGGGCTGCCGTCTCCGATCTGCTCGCCGTTGTAGAGCATCGGCGCCTCGTCCTTCTCCCCCTCGCCGATCACCACGACGCCGTCCATCGCGACCGAGTCGAGCACGTTGCGCATGGCGTCGACCGCGGCCTGATCGGCCCCCTCCTTGTCGCCGCGCCCCACCATGCGGGCGGCGGCCAGCGCCGCGGCCTCGGTGACGCGGACTAGCTCGAGGGCCAGGTTGCGGTCAGGTCGGACTACTTCGTCGGATGTGCTCATAGGACTCCCGGTGGCTTTCGGCGAGCGGCGCCCTCCTGCGAGCGCCAGATCGAGCCGGCAAGAATCAGCAGGCCGCCGGCCAGCGCCAGCCACCAACCGATGTCGATACCGATCTGGCCGGGCGGCGTGCCTGGCTTGTCGATGACGCCCCGAAACACCGTGAAGGTGAGAGCCGTCAGGGCGGTCACCGCGGTCAGCTCCCCGCGTGGCCACGACAGAGCGTGGCCACGGATGATGATGTAGGCCAGGATCACCGGAGCGACGGCCGTGATCAGCAGCAGGTAGCGAACGATGGTCAGAGCATGCCAACCCGTGCAGGTCGAGTTGGGTCCCTTGCACGAGTTCAGGACCGTGAACCGGTTGCCCAGCGTGTACCAGGACACGAACAGGGAGACACCGAGCAGAATCCCGCCCGCGGTGGCGATCAGCTCCCCCCTGTGCAGCTGCTTGAAGTCCATCGGCGCCCAGCCTAACCATTTCATTACGGGCCAGTCGAACCCCGCCGGGCCGGCCTGGGCAGGCTGCTAGGTTCGGTGGCGGTGCGGTTCCGTCAACTGCTTCCAGACGCGGGGACCGTCGACGTCGAGCAGTTGCTCGGATCGCTCGATTTCGCTGCGCACGCGCCCGAGGACCGACCGTTCACGGTGGTCAACTTCGTTTCCAGTGCGGACGGACGGGCGACGGTGAAGGGGCGCTCGGGCGGGCTCGGAGACGACGGCGATCGCGCCATGTTCCATGGTCTTCGCGAGCGCGTCGACGCCGTGATGGCCGGTATCCGCACGCTGCGCGCCGAGAGCTACGGCCGGATCCTCGGCAAGGCCGAGCGTCGCGAGCGACGGACGGAGCAGGGCCTCCCCCCCGAACCGCTGGCCTGCATCGTCACCCGTAGCGGCGACGTGCCCACCGAGATCGACCTGTTCTCCGAACCCGGCGCGCGGATCGTCGTGTTCTCGCCCACCGAGCCCGACCTGGGCGGCTCGAGCGCCGAGGTCACCACGGTCAGCCTCGACGCGGGCCAGCCCGTCATGGCCACCGTCCTGCGCCACCTGCGGACCGATTTCGGTGTCAGGTCGCTGCTCTGCGAGGGCGGACCGACGCTGTTCGCCGCCATGCTGGCCGAGCACGTGGTCGACGAGCTGTTCCTCACTCTCTCTCCCAAGCTGACCGGGGGCGGGAACGGGCCCACGATCACCACCGGACCGGAGCTGCCCAAACCGGCCGAGCTTCACATCGAATGGGCCGTCGAACGAGCTGGTGCCGTGTACCTCCGCTACGCCCTGCGACAATGTCAATGATGTCGAGCGGGCTCCGCATATCACCTGGGAAAAGAGCGGCGGAGGCTGTCGCTGCGCTGAGCGAAGCCCGGCAGCGGACCCTGGATCTTGTCTCTCCCCTGTCCGAGGAGAACCTCGAGCGCGTCCACTCGACGCTCATGAGTCCGATCGTCTGGGACCTCGGCCACATCGCCGCCTTCGAGGATCTGTGGCTGGTCCACCGCTTCGGCAACAGGCCGCTGCTGTACGAGGATCTCACCGCGGTCTACGACGCCTTCGAGACCCCCCGCGCCGCGCGGGGCGACCTGCCGTTCCTGCGCCCGCCCGAGGCCCGCGACTACCTCGAGCAGGTCCGCGCCCGCGTGCACGACGTCGTCGATGAGGCCGGCATCGGCGACGGCTTCGTGTTCGAGATGGTCCTCCGCCACGAGCAGCAGCACGGCGAGACGATGCTCCAGACGCTCCAACTGGCCCAGCTACCCGATTACCGGCTGCCCACGACGGAACCCGATCCCGCCGCCCCGGCGGCGGCACTCACCGGCTTCGAGTGGGTCGAGGTCCCCGAGGGTCCGTGCACGATCGGGGCGCCGACGGACACGTTCGCCTACGACAACGAGCGTCCCCGCCACCGCACCGACGTCCGCGGCTACCTGATCGCACGCTCGCCGATCACCAACGCCTCGTACCTGACCTTCGTCGAGGGAGGCGGCTACGAACGCCGGGAGTGGTGGTCGGACGAGGGCTGGGCCTGGAAGGAGGAGTACGACATCACGCGACCTGGAGCCTGGACGGCGGACCTCAGCGCCGAGTGGCGCCTCGGAAAGCTCGAACCGCTCGAGATGAGCCGGCCCGTCGTCCACCTTTCCTGGTTCGAGGCCGACGCCTTCGCGCGCGCGAACGGCGCCCGGCTCCCCACCGAGGTCGAGTGGGAGAAGGCGGCGACCTGGGACCAGGAAACCGGTAGGGCCCGCATCTATCCCTGGGGCGACGAGCCCCCGCAGCCCGGCCTCCACGCCAACGTCGACCACGTCTCGGACGGCCCGGCACCGGCGGGTGCCTACCCGGCCGGAGTTTCGCCCGCTGGGTGCCTGGGCATGATCGGCGACGTATGGGAGTGGACGTCGACCGAGTTCGTCGGCTACCCCGGCTTCGCCGCCCACCCCTACAAGGAGTACTCAGAGGTCTTTTTCGGCGGCGGCTACCGAGTCCTGCGAGGTGGCTCGTGGGCCACTCGCGCCCGCGTCGTGGGCGCGACCTTCCGCAACTGGGACTACCCCCAACGCCGCCAGATCTTCTCCGGCCTACGACTCGCACGGGATCTATGAAAGCTCTACTCCAATCCGACGACCTCCGCATCGAGTCCTGGCTTTCCGAGCAGGACGAGCGAATGCTCGCCAACGACGTGCTCGACGGACTCACGCGTCCGTTCAAGGAACTCCCGCCCAAGCATTTCTATGACACCCGGGGCTCGGAGCTGTTCGACCGCATCTGCGACCTGCCCGAGTACTACCCGACCCGCACCGAGAAGCACATCCTCGAGCGCAACGTCGAGGAGATAATCGCCCACACTCGCGCGGGCGAACTCGTCGAGCTCGGCTCCGGGGCCGCCGACAAGGCGCGCATCGTGCTCGATGCGATGGAGCGGGCGGGGACGCTCGAGCACTACGTGCCGCTCGATGTCTCGGAGACCGTCGTCGAGGAGGCGGCCCGCCAGCTCGTCGACGAATACGAGGGCCTCAAGGTCCACGGCGTGGTCGGGGACTTCGAGCGCCATCTCGAGCGCGTCCCGGACGGCCGCGAGGTGCCGCGCATCGTCGCGCTGCTGGGCGGGACGATCGGCAACTTCCCGCCGGGCACGCGCCGGGTGCTGTTGCGCAACATCGCCGCGCTGCTCGGCCCCGACGACCGCCTGCTGCTCGGGACCGATCTCGTCAAGGAGCCGGCGATCATCGAGGCGGCCTACGACGACGCCGAGGGCGTCACCGCCGAGTTCAACCGCAATGTCCTGCACGTGATCAACCGCGAGCTCGATGCGGACTTCGCCCCCGATGCCTTCGAGCACATCGCGTTCTTCGATCGGCGCCACGAGTGGGTCGAGATGCGGCTGCGCGCCACCCGCCCCTGCAGCGTGCTGATCGGCGACCTCGACCTCCGCATCGAGTTCGCCGCCGGCGAGGAGGTGCGCACCGAGATCAGCGCCAAGTTCACCCGCGCGCGGCTCGAAGCTGACTATCGCGCCGCTGGGCTGGCGCTCGAGCGCTGGTACACCGACCCCGACGAGCTGTTCGCCCTATCGCTGGCGCGGCGGCGCTGAGCCGCCAGCGCGAAGTAGGGTTCCGGCCATGGAGATCGATGGCAGCGGCGCGCTAGTCGCCGGCGGCGCGTCGGGACTCGGCGAGGCGACGGCGCGTCGATTGGCGGCCGCGGGTGCCGGCGTGGTCATCTGCGACCTCAACGAGGAGCGCGGCAACGCCCTCGCCGGCGAGCTCGGCGCGACGTTCGTCCGTGCCGACGTGACCGACCCCGACACCGTGCTGCGCGCCGTCGAGGCGGCCGCCGCCCTCCCCGGCGGTCTGCGCATCAGCGTGTGTTGCGCCGGCATCGGCTGGGCCGAGCGGGTGGCCGGACGGCGAGGCGCGCATGCGCTCGGACCGTTCGAGGGCGTGATCGGGGTCAACCTGATCGGGACCTTCAACGTCCTGCGACTCGCCGCCGCGGCCATGTTGGCCAACGAGCCGGCCGCCTCGAGCGAGCGTGGCGTGTGCGTCAACACGGCCTCGATCGCCGCCTTCGATGGCCAGATCGGGCAGGTCGCCTACTCGGCTTCGAAGGGCGGGATCGTCGGCATGACGCTGCCCGCCGCGCGCGACCTGGCCAGCGCCGGCATCCGCGTCTGCACGATCGCCCCGGGCACGTTCGACACGCCGTTGCTGGCCGGGCTGCCTCAGGAGTCGCGCGATGCGCTCGGGCGTGCGATTCCGTTTCCGCCCCGTCTTGGCCGACCGGAGGAGTTTGCCGCCCTGGCCGTCCACATCGCCGAGAACGAGATGCTCAACGGCGAGGTGATCCGGCTCGATGGGGCGCTGCGCATGCCCCCGCGATGAGCGAGGAGCTCTCGCCGGCCGATCGCTCCTCCCTCGCCGCTGAGCACGGCGCGGTCAACATGGCCGTCGGGGGGTTGATGGTCTTCGACCCCGAGCCACCGCTCAACCGGGCCATGGTGGCGGAGCGGATCGGTGCCCGGATCCATCTCGTGCCGCGGCTTCGCCAACGCCTCGAGGAACCGCCCCTCGGTCTGGCCAGCCCGGTATGGACCGACGACACGAGCTTTGACCTCGACTGGCACATCCGCCAGGCCAGCCTTCCCGAGCCGGGCGGCGACGCCGAGCTGGCCACGCTCGTTGGGCGCGAGTTCTCCCACCGCCTGGACCGCTCGCGCCCGCTGTGGGAGATCACCCTGATCGAGGGTCTTCACGGCGGTCGCAAGGGGCTGCTGGCCAAGGTCCATCACGCGCTGGTCGATGGCATGGCCGCGCTCGGGATGGCGGCCGTGGTGCTCGACCCCAGCCAGGAGCCCCTCGAGATTCCCGCCCCCGAGCAGGAGTGGTCACCGCGCCGCTACGACGCCGGCCGGCACGTGGCGCGGCTGGCGGGCCGGCCGCTGGCCCGCGCGCCGAAGCTGATGATCGAGGGCGTCCAGCGCGCGCTCGACCCCGACCCGCGCCGCACCGCCGCCGACATGCGCACGGCTACAGGGGTCGCGGTCGAGCTGGCCCGCACCCGTCCGCAGGCCCCGATGACCCCGCTCAACCGGGCCATCTCGCCCAATCGCCGCTACGCCGTCGCCCACGTCCAGCTGGCCACGATCAAGGCCGTCGGGCGGCGCACCGGTGGCACGGTCAATGACGTCATCCTGGCCACGGTGGCGGGCATGCTCGGCCGCTACCTCGCCGAGGCCGGGCCGTCCTCGGCGCAGCGGCGCCCGGTGGCGCTGGTCCCGGTCAGCGTCCGCAAGGACGACGGCGCCGACGAGCTCGGCAACCGGATCTCCACCGTGTTCGTCGACCTCCCCGTCGAACGGCCCGAGCTCGCCGACCGGGTGGCCGCCGTCTCGGCCCAGACGCGCGCGCTGAAGGAGTCCGCGGCGGTCCGCGCCGGGGCCCTGATGGTCGGTGCCGCCGGCTGGGCGCCGCCGCTGGTGTCGGGGATGCTCTCGCGCGCGATGGGCTCGGTGCGGGCGTTCAACCTCGTCGTGTCCAACATTCCCGGCCCCCAACAACGCTTCTACCTCGATCGGGCGCCGCTGCGGGAGCTCTACCCGGTGGTGCCGCTCAATCCCGCCAACCAGGGGCTCAGCGTCGGGATCCTTTCCTACGACGGACAGGTCTGTTTCGGGGTGCTGGCCGACCGCGATCTGGACCCGCCGTTGGCCAGCGCCGCGGCCGGCCTGGCCGGAGCGCTGGACGAGGTCCGCGCGGCGGCGAGCTGACTCCCGGCGTCGCGTACGATCCAAGAAGATGTCCGCTCTCGCCGAGCTGTACACGATTCCGCAGGAGCATCTCGATTTCCGCGACACGATCCGCCAGATCGCCGTCGAGCGGATCGCGCCCCGCGCAGCGGAGATCGACGAGAAGGCCGAGTACCCGTATGACCTGCGTCAGCTCCTGGCCGAGCAGGACATCCTCGGCCTGCCCTTCGACCCCGAGCACGGCGGCACCGGCACGGGCACGTTGATGCTGAACATGGCGGTCGAGGAGATCGCCAAGGCGTGCGCCTCGACCGCGCTGATCCTGATGGTCCAGGAGCTCGGGACACTGCCCATCAGGCTGTTCGGCTCCGACGAGCTCAAGGACCGCTTTCTCCCCCGCTGCGCCAGCGGCGAATGGACCCCGGCCTTCGCGCTATCCGAGCCCGAGGCGGGCTCAGATCCCGGCGGGATGATCACCCGGGCCGTCAAGGATGGCCATGAATGGGTCATCGACGGCACCAAGAACTGGATCACCAACCTCGGCATCGCCGACTTCTACATCGTGTTCGCGGTGACCGACAAGCGAGCCGGTCATTCGCACGGAGTCACCGCCTTTGTCGTCGAGGCCGACCGTCCCGGGTTCAGCGTCGGCAAGCTCGAGCACAAGCTGGGGATCCGGGGCTCGCCGACCGGCCAGCCGATCTTCGACAACGTCCGCGTCCCCGAGGAGAACATCGTCGGGGAGGTGAACGAAGGCTTCCGGGTGGCGATGGCGACGCTCGACCGCTCGCGTCTCGGCGTGGCCGCCCAGGCCCTCGGGATCGCCCAGGGAGCGACCGACTACGCCGTGGCCTACGCCCGCGAGCGCAAGCAGTTCGGCAAGGCGATCAACGCGTTCCAGGCCATCCAATTCAAGCTCGCCGACATGGAGACACAGTGCGCGGCGGCCCGCGAGTTGCTCTATCAGGCCGCGGCCCGGATCGATCGCGGCGATCGCGACCTGGGCAAGTACTCGGCCATGGCCAAGCTGTTCTGCTCGGACACGGCGATGGCGGTGACGGTCGAGGCGATTCAGGTCCTCGGCGGCTACGGCTACGTCAAGGAGTATCCGGTCGAGCGGATGCTGCGCGACGCCAAGATCACGCAGATCTACGAGGGAACGAACGAGATTCAGCGTCTCGTGATTGCTCGTACCCTGAGGTAAAGCATGAGTGGATCCCCCCCGACCCTACGCCGCATTCTGTTCTCCGCCGTCGCGGCCCTGATCCTCGGTCTGGGCGCGGCGAGCCTGATCGCCGGCTTCAGCGATTCGTTCCCCCTCCGCCTCCTCCAGGGTCTGGCCGTGTTCGCCGCCGGAGCCGTGATCATCGGCGGCGCGGCGCTGCTGGTCATGATCCGTCTGGCCGGCTGGCGTGAGCCCGAGTCAGAGGAGGATTTCGAGGCCCTCGTGCAGCGAACCGAGCGCCTCGCCGCCGCCGACTCGTGGGGCGACAGCGAGGACTACGAGGGCGAGGACGACGAGGAGGAGCTCTTCGACCCGTACAACGAGGACGACTTCCAGGCCCTGGTTCGGTCCGCCATCGACGACCTCCCGCTCGAATTCCACCGCGCGCTCGAGCACGTCGCCGTGGTCGTCTCCGACGGCGGTCGACGACAGCGCGCGTACGGCCTCTACCAGGGCGACACCGTCGTCCAGGACTACTTCCACGATCGGATCGTGATCTTCCGCGACACGCTGCTGCGTGATTTCGGCCACGACCCCGAACTCCTCAAGGCGCAGGTCACGCGGACGGTGCGCCACGAGCTCGCCCACCACCTGGGCTGGGACGAGAACGGGGTCCGCGGCCTCGGGCTCTGACCCCTTCTACGATCCAATTACCCCTGATTAAGGACTAGAGGAGTTCGAGAATGCCTGAAGCCGTAATCGTCGATGCCATTCGCACGCCCATAGGCCGGGCGGTGAAGGGCTCGCTGAAGACCGTTCGTGCCGACGACCTGGCCGCCCTCCCGCTGCGTGCCCTGATCGAGCGCAACCCGGAGGTCGACTTCGCCGAAACCGCCGACGTGATGATGGGCGCCGCCTCGTCGGTCGGCGAGCAGGGCTACAACGTCGGCCGCAACGCTTCGCTGCTGGCCGGCATCGACCACCACGTACCCGCGTGCACCGTCAACCGCTTCTGTGCCTCCTCGCTCCAGACGATCCGCATGGCCTTTCACGCCGTCAAGGTGGGCGAGGGCGATCAGTACGTGGCCTGCGGAGTCGAGGCCGTGTCGCGCGCCGGGCTCGGCGCAGGCATGATGGAAGAGGCCAAGCACCCGAAGCTGAACGGCTCGGACGGCTCGCTCTACGACGTCTACATCCCCATGGGGCTGACGGCCGAGAACGTCGCCGACCGCTGCCACGTGACCCGGGAGCAGCAGGACGAATGGGCGGTGATCTCACAGAATCGCGCCGTGGCGGCGCGCGACTCGGGCCACTTCGATGCCGAGATCGTCGGTGTCCCGGTCCCGGCCCACAAGGACGTCGACCGGGAGGGCAACGAGATCGAGGTGCCCGATGCCGTCGTGACCAAGGATGACGGCCCGCGCCCGGGCACGACGATGGAGGTGCTGGCCAAGCTGAAGCCCGCCTTCCGTGAGAACGGAACCGTCACCGCCGGCAATGCCTGCCCGCTCAACGACGGTGCCGCCGCCGTGCTCGTCATGTCGGAGGAGAAGGCGAGCGCGCTCGGGCTCAAGCCCAGGGCGAGGATCATCGCCTCGACCGTCGCCGCGATCCGCCCCGAGATCATGGGTCTGGGGCCGATTCCGGCCATCCAGGCCCTGCTCAAGCAGACCGGCATGACGATCGCCGACGTCGACATCGTCGAGATCAACGAGGCCTTCGCCGCTCAGATCGTCCCCTGCATGCAGGAGCTGGGCATCCCCGAGGACAAGCTCAACCCATTCGGTGGTGCGATCGCCCTCGGTCATCCGTTCGGGATGACCGGCGCGCGAATCATGACCACGCTGATCAACGGGTTGAAGACGCTCGACGGGACCTACGGCATCGAGTCGATGTGCGTCGCCGGCGGCATGGGCCAGGCGATGCTGATCGAGCGACTGTCCTAGCGCTCGGTCAGCTCACCAGCCGCGGGGGTGGCGGTCGATAAAGCCGGCGCTCGAGCGACCCTGGTAGGTCCAGCGCGACCCACCGGTCTCGCCCTGGGCGGTGGTGTCGAAGCGCAACCCGGCGACGTACATATATACATGGCCGGCGTTCGTCCACAGCGTTATCCACTTGCCGCGACCCGACGCGCCGTAGGACTCGAACTGGGTCGAGTCCATCGTCGTCGACAGCAGGTGGCCGCCGTGGAGCGCGTAGCTGACCGAACCGGAACAGTCATAGCCCGACGAGTTCCAAGTGCCGTGTCCGCCGCCGTACAGATAGGGCTTGAAGGCGATCTGGTTCCCCGCCGCGATGACCTCCCGGATCACCTTCGGGGCGTTCGCCGGCGGCACCGCCAGCCCGTGGCTGATCGTCGCCTTGCCCGGCTTCTCGGATTTCAGCTTGGCGGCCACAACCCTGCGCAGCTGCTGCGAATCGGCGTAGATGAGCACGCCGGTGGAATCGAGTCCGTTCGCCTTCTGAAAGCCCATCAGGTTCTTCCTCGTCCGCCAGCCGAAGTGGCCCGTGATCGGCGAGTGATAGCCGAGGATGCCGAGATAGTCCTGCAGGACCCGCACGTCGTGGCCCTGCATGCCGCGCTGGAGGATGCGATCGCCCATGTGCTGCGAGTCGCCCCGGTACTTGTGGCCGCTGGAGTCCTGCGACGCACTGCTGACCCCGCCCCCGCCGCTCCCCTGGCCTCCGGATGCCGCGGCCACGGGAGCCAGGGCCACCGGAGCCACGCCGAGCATCAATCCGACCGCGGCGATGCGAGCCGAAAAACCAACGCGTGAGATGTATCGGCGCCTCAACTGAAACCCCTTCTCTTTCGTGCGCCTACGGGGTTAGCTGTCGGGCTCGCGCTGAAAGAGATTGCGCTACGCCGTTTACCGGCGATTCGCCCCTGGAGCCGATGGGCTCCGATGGGTTCCCCGCTCCCCGGACCGCTGGCGGCCTGGAGACTCGGCTGGGTGTCTTATCGGCGAGCAATCTAGCGGACCTGCAAGATGCCCGTCACCCGCCCGCCGCTACGCTCACACCGTGAGCTTCGACTACACGCCCAATCAGGTGGCCGACCTGCTGGCCCGCGAGGATGTCCAGCTGATTGACGTCCGCCAGCCCGACGAGCACGAGGCCGGCCGCATCGCCGGCGACCGGCTGATCGAGCTCGGCCAGCTCGGCGCCCAGGCTCAGACCATCGACCCCGGCCGCCCCGTGGTGTTCTACTGCCGCAGCGGCAGCCGCTCGGCGATGGCGACCGAAGCCTTCCGCGGAGCGGGCTTCGACGCCTACAACCTGGCCGGCGGGCTGCTCGAGTGGCAGGCCGCGGGGCTCGCACTGGAGCCCGACGGCGGCTACGTGGCCTGACGGGCCGGCTGCTGCGGGTCAGATCAGCGGCTACGAGGCCGCCACGATGGGCGGCCTCATAGCGCTGGCGAGAACAGCTGCGCGGGGCGCACAGACGCGCTTTGGTGCTGTCTCGTCATCCTCCGGGGGCGCGGAAGCTCCACGCGTTGAACGAACTCCGTCCCCCCAAAGTTGGTTGGTTAGGAAAAGTTATTTTTGGCGCGCTTCGCCGTCCGACGATCGGCCTAGTCATGGCAGCCCGGCATGGGGTACGTCTACGGTCGTCGTCAACAAAACGGCGTCGCGCGTCTCGCGCCGATTGTGCTCGAGGAAATCGGGCGCGGCGCACACCAGGAGCGTCCGACCATCGCGGCCTCCCAACGCGCAGGCAAAGCAGCCGAGCCCCTCGGGAGTCCGCACCTCGTCGACGATCCCGCCACCGGGAGCCACCCGGATGCAGCGCCCGCCGACCTCATCGGCGCACCAGATGTGCTCGTCGGCGTCCTGGGTACAGCCATCGGGCCCGACCGCGATCTTGGGCAGCGTCTCCTCCAACGACCCGAGCTCCGGCGTCGGGGCCAGCTGCGCCCACACCCGCCGGTCACCAAGCGCCCCGTCGGACCCGATGGTGAACGCCGTGTAGCGACAGCCTGCCGTCTCGCCGACGATCAGCGTCGAACCGTCGGGCGTGATCACCGAGCCGTTGGGGAACAGCATGTTCTCCGCGGCCACCGACGCACTCCCGTCCGGATCGACCCGCATCAGCGGCGCCGGCCGGGGGTGACGATCAGCATCGACCCGTCGGGCATCCACCCCAGCCCCGACGGCTGCGCCGGCACGCTGAGGACGGACTCCTCCTCGCCATCCTCGGTAACCGTGTATACGCCCTCGCGGTAGAAGTCCTATACCCACCAGCGGTCCTCATGCCACCGCGGTCCCTCGAAGAACGAGCCGCCGCCGGATAGTTGGCCAAGCGTTCGTGTAGGCATGGCGCAACCCTATATGGCGTTCGCTGCGGTGGCGCACCGTGGCTTTGGCTCCGGGGAACGGTATGCTGGGGAACGGGTGGTGAGCCTCTGCTGCGGGGTGTCCAACGACGATTTCGTTGATCAGCGCCCCCCGGCGCCGGCGCTCGGCGACGTTGCCGTTGTGGGACGACGATTACGTCGAACAGCGCGAGAACTGCGGCGAGCTTTTCTACGTTGTGCCGGTTCCCGAACCCGGGCGCGCCAGCGTTCAGTCCGGGTGTGCTCCGGATCGGTGGACGGCTTCGGGAACGGCGGCTAGGGAGAAGGGTCGGTGAACGTCGAGCCCGGAAAACGCGCCGACGACCGAGGTTGGTCAGCTAAGCGAAACATAGGTGCGCTTAGCTGACCAGCCCCTAGAACGCGAGCGGGCCGTCGGTGAGCTGATCACAAAAACTGCCCTCCCGGGACCGAACCCGGGCGCGCCAGCGTCCCAGAACCCACCCCCTCCCCAGCCGCCGTTCCCAACGCCCACACGCAGTGACGCACGCATCCCGATATGCTTCAGTCTTGACTTATATAAACCACGCCTGATAACTGATAACTTCACAGCCATGCACGCCTTCGACATCCTCGGAGACCCCGTCCGCCGGCGCATCCTTGAGCTCCTGGCCGACGGGGAGCTGGCTGCCGGCGAGGTCGGCGCGGTGATTCAGCGCGAGTTCGACATCACCCAGCCGGCGGTTTCCCAGCAGCTGCGCGTGCTGCGAGACAACGGGTTCGCCACCGTGCGGCCGGACGGCACGCGACGGCTCTACGCGATCGAGCCGGACGCGCTGCAGTCGGTCGACGAGTGGCTGGCGCCGTACCGGCGGTTCTGGACCCCGCGCCTCGACGCCCTTGGCACCGAGCTGGCCCGCGGCAAGCGCGCGCGCCGGCAGACAACCGAAAGAGAAGGAGACACCCCATGAACCTCCAGTTCGCCGAACCGCAGCCCGAGCTCCGCCACCGCCATATCGCCGCCGGCGAGGCGAGGGCGGCCGTGTTCACGCGCTTCTATGACGCGCCGATCGCAGACGTGTGGGACGCGTGCACGAACCCCGAGCGGCTGGCGCGGTGGTACGTCCCCGTGAGCGGCGACCTCCGAGTTGGCGGGAAGTTCGAGCAGGCCATGATGGGGTCGGGCGAGATCGTCGCTTGCGACCCGCCACGGCGACTGCACCTGGCCATCGGCGGCGGCGCCGACGAGATCGAGCTGCACCTGTCGCCCGGCGAGGGCGGGGGCACAGTGCTCGAGCTCCAGCACGCCACGACCTTCGACGAGCACGAGATCGGCGGCCAGGTGTTCGACGCCATCTACTGCATGGGCGGCGGCTACTACCCGCGCCTGGTGGCCCTCGACCTCCATCTGCGCGGAGAGCTCCCCGACGATTACGACTCCGTGCGCTTCCACGAGAACGAGCACATGCGCCCCGTCATCGACCGCGGGAGCGCCGCGATGGCCGACCTGCTCGAACACTCAGCCGGCTAGCTGGTCTCCCGGAGCAGGGCTAACCGCCCTACGGCACGGTCCAGGTGTCTGCGCCGAGCAGCAGCTCCTCGAGTTGCTGCTCGGAGGCCGTCTGGGCGCTCACGCGGTCACCGCGGCCGTAGACGTGGCGCTCGACATCGCGGAAGATCCCGATGGGGGTCGGGCCCGTCGGGTCCTGGGCCACGGTGGCGAGCGCGAAGGCCAGGCCGGCGTCGGGCCGATGGGGGTCGTGCACGAGCAGCGCGTCCTCGCCCGCCTCGGCGACGTCGACGATGTGCAGACCGCCGTCGGGCGACTGGGCGATGCCGCGCTCATGCTCGACACCGAAACGGATCGGCTGCCCCGGCTCGAGCCGGATCTGGTTGGCGTCCTTGACGTCCTTCTCGGTCAGAGCCGCGAACGCGGCGTCGTTGAACACCGGGCAGTTCTGGTAGATCTCGACCAGCGCCGCGCCCTCGTGGGTGGCGGCGGCGCGCAGCACCTCGGTGAGGTGCCGCCGATCGCGGTCGATGGTCCGTGCCACGAACGTGGCCTCGGCCCCGAGGGCCAGCGCGATCGGGTTGAAGGGATGGTCGGCGACGCCGAACGGCGTCGACTTGGTGACCTTGCCCAGCTCGGACGTCGGCGAGGCCTGCCCCTTGGTCAGCCCGTAGATCTGGTTGTTGAAGAGGAGGATCTTGACCGGGACGTTGCGGCGCAGCGCGTGGATCAGGTGGTTGCCGCCGATCGACAGCGAGTCGCCGTCGCCGGTGACGACCCAGATCGACAGATCCTCCCGGGCCGTGGCCAGGCCTGTGGCCAGCGCCGGTGCGCGCCCATGGATCCCGTGCATCCCGTACGTGTTCATGTAATAGGCGAACCGGCCGGCGCACCCGATTCCGGTGACGAACACGATCCTCTCGGGCGGGATGCCCAGCTCGGGCATGAACTGCTGGACGGCCGACAGGACCGCGTAGTCGCCGCACCCCGGGCACCAGCGGGTTTCCTGGTCGGATTGGAAGTCGGCCTTGGTCAGCTCGGGGCCGGCGTCGCCGTGCCCGTTTGTCAACGTCGCACTCATCGTCCGTCCTCCGTTCGGCCACCGTGGCCATCGTCATCCGCTCTCATCGCGATCTGCTGCTCGATCTCGCCGGTGAAGAGCGGCTGTCCCTGGACCTTGCAGAATGACTCGACGTCGACCAGGTACGTGGCCCGCAGCACGTGGGCGAGCTGGCCGGTGTTCGTCTCCGGCACCAGGACCCGATCGAACGAGCGCAGCACATCGGCGAGGTTGGCGGGCAGCGGGTTGAGGTGATGCAGGTGCGCGCAGGCCACCTTGTAGCCGTCGAGCCGGGCCCGCCTGACCGCGGCGCGGATCGGGCCCTCGCTCGAGCCCCAGCCGAGCACGAGCAGGGTGGCGCCGGGCTCGGAATCGACCGTCAAGGGGGGAATGCTGTCGACGATCCCCGCCACCTTGGCCTCGCGCAACTCAGTCATGCGCGCGTGATTGGCGGCGTCGTAGGAGATGTTGCCACTGCCATCGGCTTTCTCGAGCCCGCCGATCCGGTGCTGGAGGCCCGGCGTCCCCGGTGGCGCCCACGGGCGCGCGAGATCTTCGTTGCGCGCGTAGGGCAGGAAGCTCTCGGCCTGGTCGGCCGTGGCGAACTCGGGATCGATCTCGGGCAGATCCTCCACCGCCTTCACCGACCACGGCTCCGAGGACGAGGCCAGGA
The DNA here is from genome assembly GCA_963734775.1 of uncultured Solirubrobacterales bacterium. Taxonomy (GTDB): domain Bacteria; phylum Actinomycetota; class Thermoleophilia; order Solirubrobacterales; family Solirubrobacteraceae; genus Palsa-465. Next base: position 69,421 of record CAVTJE010000016.1, on the reverse strand, counting down.
AGGTGTCGGACAGCAGGATCACCGGCGTGCGGTAGCGGATCGCGATCTGCACCGCCTCGAAGCCGGCGTCGAAGCAGCCACCTGGAGTGCTCGGAGCAATCACGGGCAGCGGCGACTCGCCGTGCCGGCCGTACAGGGCCATGAGCAGATCGGACTGCTCGGTCTTGGTCGGCATCCCGGTCGACGGCCCGGCGCGCTGCACGTCGATGATGATCATCGGCAGCTCGAGAGCGACCGCGAGTCCGATCGTTTCGGCCTTGAGATCCATCCCCGGACCGCTCGTGGCGGTGACGCCGAGACGGCCGCCGAAGGCGGCCCCGAGCGCCATCCCGGCGGCGGCGATCTCGTCCTCGGCCTGGATCGTGCTCACACCGAAGCTGGCGTGGCGCGAGAGCTCGTGGAGCAATTCGGACGCCGGCGTAATCGGGTAGCTGGCCAGGACGAGCGGGAGCTTGCTGCGCACGCTGCCCGCGATCAGTCCGAGTGCCAGCGCGGTGGTGCCGTTGACGTTGCGGTAAGTACCGGGCGGAACGTCCGTGGCGGGGTTGACCCGGTACTGGACGTCGAGCAGCTCAGTCGTCTCGCCGAACGACCAGCCCGCGTTGAACGCGGCCAGGTTGGCCTTCAGCGCCGCCTCACGGCTGCCGAACTTCTGCTCCAGCCAGTGGGTCGTCACGTCGGTCGGCCGCCCGTACAGCCACGACAGTAGGCCAAGCGCGAACAGGTTCTTGGCTCGTCCGGCATCGCGGCTCCCGACGCCGTCGATCGCCTCCACCGCCCGGGTGGTCAGGGAGGTCATGGGAATCCGATGCACGCGGTAGGCCGCGAGCGAGCCGTCCTCGAGCGGATTGGCGTCGTAGCCGGCCTTCTCGAAGTTGCGTTTGGTGAATGCGTCCTCGTTGACGATGATCGTCGCGCCGCGCTCGAGCTCGGGGAGGTTCGCCTTCAGCGCCGCCGGGTTCATGGCCACGAGCACGTTGGGCGCGTCGCCCGGCGTCAGGATGTCGCGCGAGGCGAAGTGGATCTGAAACGCGGAAACGCCCGCCAGGGTTCCGGCCGGAGCGCGAATCTCCGCCGGGAAGTTGGGCAGCGTGGCCAGATCGTTGCCGACTACCGCCGTTGCGTCGGTGAATCGGCTCCCCGCCAGCTGCATGCCATCGCCTGAATCTCCCGCGAAGCGGACGATAACCCGCTCACGTTCCTCGACCGTCTTACTCACGTGGTTCCCTTCCTGCTGAGCCCGCTATGCGTGCCCGCGTGGCTCGCTTCCCAAGGCTCAGCTGCTAATCGATTGTACGGACCGGCGTGGACGGGGCTGGCCCTCGTGCCAAAGCCGCCACCGTTTCTTAACCTGACCCCCGCTCGCGTGGATCGTCGCGATCGACGTTCCAGTAGCGGAGCACCTCGGCCCGCTCGCCCTCGACGTCCGGCCAGTCGCTGATCCCAAAACGGGCGATCGTCCGCTGACCGCCCTCGTGGTCACCGAACAGCAGATCGACGACCACCCGCACACCTGTGCGTATCGCTTCGCGCACGTCCGCATACATCGGATCCTCGCGGTCGCGGATCGCGCCCTGCCAGAAGCCGGTGTCGCCGGCGGGGATGTATAGGTCGCGTTGCTGGCGGCGAAACTCCTCCAGCGGCGGAACGGGCACATTCGGGGTCATCTCTCCCACCTCGACGTGCCAGCCATGGATGACGGCCAGGCCGCTGCCGCCGTTGCGCAGCGCGATCGCCAGGTAGAGCCGATCGCGCACATCCTGCACCGCGCCGCCGTGGCCCGGGACCGTCAGGAGCACGCCGTCGCCGAACCGCACGCGCTCGAGCGGGTCCTCCTCGCGCGAGGGGATGAGCAGCGGACGCTGGCCGGCCAACAGAGCGCGCTCGGCCGTGCGCGCCGAGCGGTTGGCCGACCTGACCGAGCTGAACGTCGCCACCGCGAGGACCAGCGTGCCGCCCGCGGTGGCCAGCGATGAGATCGTGACCCAATCCGCCACAGGTCACACAGGGGGTTGACGGTGGGTGGAGTCGGCCGAGAGCTCGTGGCGCGCTCGCGCGATCTCCCGGCCGTCCGTCGACTAGATCTTTTCGACGTTGATGGCCTTCGGGCCCTTGGGCCCGCTCTCCTCCTCGTAGGACACCTTGGCGCCCTCAGACAGCGAGCGGTAGCCATCCGCGTTGATGCTCGAGTGGTGGACGAACAGGTCCCGGCTGCCCTCATCGGGGGTGATGAAGCCGAACCCCTTCTCGTCACTGAACCACTTGACCGTTCCTGTTGGCATGTGGAGTTACTCCTCCGTAGCTCTGAGTGCTGCTACCGCGGAGGAATGCTCTGCACGTACCCCGAGGCCTGCACCTTCTTCTTACGCCGCCTTGTCTTCTGGCGGCCTTACGGCGCCGCACGGTAGCACGCTCCACGACTGCGTGGCCGGTCCGAGTCGCGCCCGTTCACAACTTGCAAACCGTCATCCTTTTGGGGACATGAAAGATCCGATGCCCCTCCGGCGCCACGCCGCCATTCCACTGCGCGAGGTGGAGCTGCGCACGTCGCGCTCCTCCGGCCCCGGCGGCCAGCACGCCAACGTCACCGCGTCGCGCGTCGAGGCCGTTTTCGACGTCGAGCGCTCACAGTCCCTGACCGAGGAGCAGAAGCGCCGCGTGATCGCGCGTCTGGGCCCCAGAGTCACCGCGGTGGCGCAGGACGCCCGCAGCCAGACGCGCAATCGCGAGCTCGCGCTCGAGCGGCTGCGCCGGCGGCTGGAGAGCGCACTGGCCGTCCAGCGCCCCCGGCGCGCCACGCGCCCGACCCAGGCGGCGCGACGCCGCAGGCTCGAGGCCAAGCGACGCCAGGCCGACCGCAAGCGCGACCGTCGCCGCCCCAGCGGGGACGAGGCCTGAGGCGATGCGCTGGTTGGTCGACGGCATGAACGTCATCGGGACGCGCCCCGATGGATGGTGGAAGGATCGGGATCGAGCCATGCTCCGGCTCGTCGACCTGCTCGAGCGCTGGGCGGCCGCCGAGAACGAGGACGTCACAGTCGTGTTCGAGCGCGCCCCCTCCCCGCCGATCCGCTCCACCGTGATCGAGATCGCCCACGCCCCCAAGGCCAAGGCCAATGCGGCCGACGACGAGATCGTCCGCCGGCTCCGGGCCGATCCCGACCCCGCGCAGGTGCGCGTCGTGACCTCCGATCGCTGGCTCGCCGACCGGGCCTCGGCGGCCGGCGCGACGGTCGAGGGCGCCCAGCTGTTCCGTTCGCGCCTGGAGGAGTAGGTGTCCCAGGGCCTGGTGCGGCCCGCTTGCGACAATCAGACCATGGCTGAACAGCCATCACGAACGAACGTCGAGCAGCGCAAACGATCGGCGCCGCCGAACGGTGACTCGCCCTGGTGGCGGGTGACGCCGGCTCCCGACGGACGGGGCGGCAAGCCACCGGACAAGCGGCCCTCGTCGGGCCTCAATCCGAGGTGGCTGGTCCCGATCCTCATCCTCGCCCTTCTCGGGCTCAACCTGTGGATCTCATCGCAGGCGCTCAAGCCCAATTCGCGCGTGGCGATCCCTTACTACCCGACCTTCATCAACCAGCTCAAGGCGGGCAACGTTGACGAGATCTCCTCCACCGTCGACGCGATCCAGGGGCAGTTCAAGCACAAGGTCAAGTATCCGTCCGATGACCCGGACGCGACGGCGACGACCGACTTCTCCACTCTGATCCCGTCGTTCGCCAACCACACGCAGCTTTCCAATCTGCTCGAGCAGGAGAACGTCACCGTCGACGCCCACCCGGCCGATACGGGCCCGTCGTTCATCGAGAGTCTGCTGCTCGGCTTCGGCCCCACGATCCTCCTCGTGCTGCTGTTCGTGCTCATCATGCGACGCGCCGCCTCGGCGGCCGGCGGAGGCGGCCTGATGTCATTCGGGCGCTCGCGCGCGCGCCGCGTGGAGGCGGTCGACCAGCCGGTCACCTTCAAGGATGTGGCCGGGATCGACGAGGCCAAGGAGGAGCTGACCGAGATCGTTGACTTCCTCAAGAACCCCGACAAGTATCTCCGCCTCGGCGGCCGCATCCCCCGCGGGGTGCTGCTCAGCGGATCGCCCGGGACCGGCAAGACGCTGCTCGCGCGCGCGGTGGCCGGCGAGGCCGGGGTCCCCTTCTTCCAGATGTCAGCCTCCGAGTTCGTCGAGATGATCGTGGGCGTCGGGGCCTCGCGCGTGCGTGACCTGTTCCAGCAGGCCAAGGCCGCGGCGCCGGCGATCATCTTCATCGACGAGCTCGACGCGATCGGACGCTCGCGCTCGGCCGGCGGCCCCAACATCTCCGGCGGCCACGACGAGCGCGAGCAGACGCTCAACCAGATCCTCACCGAGATGGACGGCTTCGACCCCCGCGTCGGCGTGATCGTGCTCGGCGCCACCAACCGTCCCGAGGTCCTCGATCCCGCGCTGCTGCGGCCGGGTCGCTTCGACCGTCGCGTCGCTGTGTTGCCCCCGGACCGCGCCGGCCGCGAGGCGATCCTGCGCGTGCATTCGCGCTCGGTGCCGCTGGCGCCAAATGTCGACCTCGGGGCGATCGCCGCGGCCACGCCGGGAATGGTGGGTGCCGACCTGGCCAACCTGGTCAACGAGGGCGCCCTCCTGGCCGCGCGGCGCAACCACGAGAAGGTGTCCCCCCTCGACCTCAGCGACGCGCTCGAACGGATCGTCCTCGGCGCCGAGCGAAAGGTCATGCTCAGCCACGAGGACCGCAAGCGCACGGCCTACCACGAGGCCGGTCACGCCATCGTCGGGATGCTCACGGCGGCGGCCGACCCGGTCCGCAAGGTGTCGATCATCCCTCGCGGTCACGCGCTGGGCGTCACCTTCTCGGCGCCGGACGCGGATCGCTTCAACTTCGACGAGCGTCATCTGGTGGCGCAGATCAAGGTCGCTCTGGGAGGCCGGGTCGCCGAGGAGATCGTGTTCAGCGACATGACCACCGGGGCCGAGTCAGATATCCAGCACCTGACCCAGATCGCCCGCCATATGGTCGGGCGCTGGGGGATGAGCCGGGCCATCGGGCCGATCGCCGTGCTTCCCCAGGACGGGATGAGCCCACTGCTGCCCGGTGTGGCCGAGACCTCCGAGGCGACGCAGCGTCTGGTCGACGAGGAGGTCAGGCGGATCGTCGACGGCGCCCACACCGAAGTGGGCCGGCTCCTGCGCGAGCACCGGGCCAACCTCGACTCGCTGGTCAGCGCCCTGCTCGAGCACGAGACACTCGACGAGGCGGACGCGTACGCCGCCGCGGGGCTGTCCCGCAACCCGGTGGCGGCCGAACCGGTGGTCCCCTAGAGGGGGCGGCGGCCGGCGAAGCCCGCGTCGGGCTCGTGCCAGAAACGGATTTCGTCCTCGTCGAGCAGCCAGCAGAGGTAGACCTCGTGGCCGTCACGGAGGGCGGGAAAGTCGATCAGCCCGCGGTCGAGATCGCGCAGCACGATGTCCATGGCCTCGAGCTCGCCCACCGCCCGGCTGAGCTCCACCAGAGCCGCGGCGACGTCCCGACCGGGGTAGGAGCCGCCGGACTGTGGATCGAGCGCGGCCAGCGCCTCGCTCGCTCGCGAGCCGATGGCCAGCAGCCGGGTGCGCGCGTCGCGGATCCAGGCCACGCGCGTCGTCACCCACCCGCGGGCCGCATTGGCCTGTTGAAGCGTGTAGTGACGCTGGTGCTCCACGGCCCGGAACTCAGTCGCCCAGGCGCGTCATCCGGGCGAGCGCCTCGTGGCACTCGACGACGCGCTGTTTGACCGGATCGTTGTCCCCACGGTCGTGGACGAGGTCCCAGGTCCGGTCGGCCACCTCCCGAGCCGTCTCGGGCGTGGCCGTCTCCCACAGGCGATCGACGAGCTTGATCTCGAATTCCTGAATCTGGTCGGCGGGGTCGCCGGGTGGCAGCTTCGGCAGGGGTTCCCCGGTCGCCTCTCGCCACATGCCCGTCGCAACCAGCAACCGGTTTCTCAGCGTGATCGGGTCCATCTGGTCCTCATCCTAGTCATCCGAGACGCGGTAGTTCTTGCCTGACGCTGAGGAGCGGCGCGAACGGATCGCCCGACTCCTGGGCGCGGCTCAGTACCTGGTCGGTGTCAAATATCAGCAGCTCGGGATCGCGAGCCTTGAGACACTGCGCCACCTCGTCCCAGGCCACTGGGGCGGACACCGTCGGTCGTTCACGCGCGCGTACTGAATAGACGTTGACCGTCGTCTTGTGAACGTCGTTCTGGCTCCAGTCGACGAGGACCTTGCCGGGACGCAGACGCTTGGTCATGCGCGAGACGACGAGCTCGGGCATCCGCTGTTCGAGCAGCTCGGCGATCCGGCGCGCGAACGGCTTCGTGTGGGCGTAGTCGGTGTCGGTGTTGAGCGGCACGTAGACCTGCATGCCCTTCGATCCCGACGTCTTGACCAACATTTGCAGCCCCAGCTGCTCGAACAGTCCGCGCAGCACGAGGGCGACCTGGCAGCACTCGACGATCGTCGCCGGCTCGCCGGGGTCGAGGTCGAACACGAGCATCGTCGGACGCTCGGGTGCCCCGGCCAGCGACAGCGACGTGTGGAGTTCGATGTCGGCCAGGTTGGCCAGCCACACGAGCGTCGCGCGGTCCTGCGCCAGCGTGTACCTAACCCCGTTGATCGGTTCGGTGGCGACCCAGTCCGGCCGGTGCGAGGGCGATTGCTTCTCGTAGAAGTACTGGCTCTCGACGCCATTGGGATAGCGCTTGAGCGTCAGCGGACGGTCGCGAAGGTGGGGCACCACGGCGGGCGCGATCCGAGCGTAGTAGGCGATCAGATCTCCCTTGGTGAACCCGGTGGCGGGGTAGAGCACCTTGTCCCAGTTCGTCAGCTTGAGCCGGCGCCCGTCGGTGAGCACCTCGAGCGCCCCGTCGGGCAGCTCGCGGACCTCGTCGAACAGCGCCTCGGGCTGATCGGGCTCGTGCCCGGTGTCCTCGCCGCTCTCGGACCCGACCTCGCGCGGAGACTTGTCCTCACGCAGTCCCTTGTACGAGGGCGCGCGCATGATCCCCTCGCGAGTCCATTCGCGGAACTCGATCTCGGCCACGCGCGCGGGCTCGACGAACACCGCGTTGCGGGGGAGCTTGGGGCCGGTGCCGAACGGGCTCGTGGGCCGGCGCAGGGGCCCCAGACGCTTGGCCAGGTCGTCGAGCATCGACTCGGTGAAGCCGGTGCCGACCCGTCCGGCGTATACGAAGGCCCCGTCGCGGTAATAGCCCATGAGCAGGGCGCCGATCCGCTCGGCGCGACGACCCTCGCCGGGGATCCACCCGCCGATCACGAGCTCCTGGCGGAGCGTGTGCTTGATCTTCAGCCATGCGCCGGTCCGCCGTCCGGTCTCATAGCGGGAGTCGAGGCGTTTGGCCACGATGCCCTCGAGGCCCTGCTGACGGGTGGCCTCGAGCAGCTGGCTGCCGTGGCCGGGGTGGGCGGCGGGCACGCGCCACGCCGGGCCACCCAGGTCCAGCTCCTCGAGCCGGGCCCGGCGCTCGACGTAGGGCAACTCGATCAACGAGTGACCGTCCAGGTAGATGAGGTCGAAGACGGCGTAGACGACCGGCGTGCTCGCGGCCAGCCGGCGCACGGCCGACGGCGCGCTCACGTGCATGCGGCGCTGCAGTCGTTCAAAGCTCGGGCGGCCGTCTTCGTCGAAGGCCACGATCTCGCCGTCGAGCACGACCTCGCGCATCCCCAGCTGGAGGGTGAGGCCGCGGACCTCGGGATAGGCCTCGGTGACGTCGTTGAGGTTCCGGCTCTCCAGGCGCAGCCGACCGGGCTGAGCGTAGGCGATGGCGCGAACGCCGTCCCACTTGACCTCGAACGACCAGTCGGCCTCCGAGGCCGGGAGCCCGCCGGGGCGGGCCATCATCGGCAGGAGGTGCTCGGGCATCGGCTCGCGCTCGGCGTCCGCCGGTGGATCCATCCGGTGGATCATCCAGTCGTTCTCGTTGGCACCGGCCCGCCCGATCGGGAACAGTCCGTAGCGGCCGCTGAGCTGCTCGCCGTGGAAGGTGACCTCGACCTTGCGTGGCTCCCACTTGTGCACGTCGAACGTCCCGCGATCCCAGATCGTCATCGTCCCGGCTCCGTACTGGCCCTTGGGGATCTCGCCATGGAACTCGAGGTATTCGAGCGGGTGATCCTCGGTCCGCACGGCGAGCCGGTTCTCGGCCGGATCGGGCGGGATCCCGTTGGGGATCGCCCACGAGGCGAGCACGCCGTCGTGCTCGAGGCGCAGATCCCAGTGCAGCCGCGTGGCATGGTGTTCCTGGACGACGAACCGGCGTCCCGCGGCGTCGCGGGCGCGCGTCGCCCGAGGGCTCCGGGCTGGCCTCGAAGTCGCGCTTGGCGCGGTAGGTGTCGAGCTTCTGGCGTGGCACGTCAGGTTGATTCTGCCGGGATCGGAGCGTAGGATCACAATCGTGGGCAAACGGGTCCGGGGATCCTGGAAAGCAGTCACGCTGCTGGCGGTCGGCTTGGCCGGAGGAGCTGCGGCGGTGGCGGTGGCGACCGTGCCGGACTCGGACGGCGTGATCCACGCCTGCTACTCGGTCGCCGCTGTGGCAGGTGGTGGTGTTGTCCCAGCTGGGCCGGGGCCGAACGTACGGATTTATGATCCCAGCGCGGGACAGACGTGCAGCGACCCCGCCGCGGGCGTCACCTCGCCCCAGCCGATCTCGTGGAACGTCACGGGTCCGCAGGGCCCGCCCGGGCGTAACGGCGCGCAGGGCCCTCCGGGACGCCCGGAACCGCCACCGTCACCTACACACTCGTGCCCCCGCAGGTCAAGGTGACCGCGCCTCCCGGAGGGCGGGGTGGTGCTCGGCTCGCGGCCGCACAGCCGTCAAGTTCCCCTTCCTGAGCTTCAGCTTCTCGGTCAAGGGCGGCGGCTGGCACCGGGACGGGTAAGGGTGCCTCGCGCCGCGCACGTGATCACGATCACGAAGGTCCAGGACAAGGCCAGCCCACAGCTGTTCAAGCTCGCCGCCAGCGGGAAGGACATCCAGCAGGCGACGATCACCGTGACGAAGACGTCCGGAGGCAAGCAGAAGTTCATCGTCATCACGCTCAAGGACGTGCTGATCAGCTCGCTTCAGACGGGATCGAGCCACGGTGGCCAGCGTCCCGCCGAAACGCTCACGCTCAACTACGTCAGCGAGTCCCGAGAAGTTCTCCAAATAACCGAGTCCGTCCGCTCGTCGGACCCGCTGACAGCGCTTCTTCACGAACTTTTACGCCGACGCGCCATCATTTGCAGCCATGGCGCGCGTATTGGTGGTCGACGACGAGCCCGCGGTCCGGCGGGCGCTCGAGCGCGCGCTGCGCCTGGACAACTACGAGGTCGCCCTGGCCGAGGACGGCGAGGAGGCGCTCGACGCGATCGCGCGCAGCCCCGTGGACGCCGTGATTCTCGACGTGGCCATGCCCCGACTCGACGGCCTCGAGGTGTGCCGGCGCATGCGCAAGGCCGGCGACCGTACGCCGATCCTCATGCTCACGGCCCGGGACGCGATCGAGGATCGAGTCACGGGACTCGACGTGGGCGCCGACGACTACCTGGTCAAGCCGTTCGCCCTGCGCGAGCTGCAGGCGCGAATCCGCGCCCTGCTCCGGCGATCCGGTGACGGCGAGGGCGAGGGCGAGGTGCTCCGCTACGGCGACCTCGAGCTCGATCCGCTCGCCCACGAGGTCAGGCGCGGCGACCGGCTGATCGAGCTGTCGAAGACCGAATTTCTCCTGCTGGAGCTGTTCATGCGCCATCCTCGGCAGGTGCTGACCCGGTCGACGATCTTCGAAAACGTGTGGGGGTACGACTTCGGACCCACGTCGAACGCGCTCGGCGTGTACATGGGCTATCTGCGCCGCAAGACAGAGGCCGGTGGTGAGTCCCGCCTGCTGCACACCGTGCGCGGAGTGGGATACGTCCTGCGGGACTGAGCATGTCCCTGCGCCGAAGGCTTTCGTACGTAGCCGCCGCGGCGGTGGCGATTGCCATCTTCCTCGCCGCCGGCGTGTGCTATTTCGTCGTCCGCGACCAGCTCCTGAGCCAGGTCGACAGCGCGCTGCATGATCAGGCCGAGCTCGTTCTCGCGAGCGGCAACTTCGGCCTCGGCGCCCCTTTCCCCGGCCTTCCCCCCAACGCCGGCGGCCGCGCTCCCTATTCACAACTCGTGGGCGTTGACGGGACGGTCCTGAAGACCAACGGCGGCCTGATCCTGCCGGTCACTGCGACTACGCGCCAAGTTGCCGCATCGCCCTCGGCCAGGATGCTCGAGACCGTGCACGTCGGTACCAGCCACCTGCGCATCTTCACGTTCCACGACGCCGTGGCCGACGGAACCATCCCGGTGGCCGTCGAGCTCGCACGCCCGCTGGGGCCGGTCGACAACGTGCTCTCGCAGCTCCGCGTGGTCCTGTTGCTCCTGTGTGCGGGTGGCATCGCCCTGGCCTGGATGCTCGGCCGGGTCGCCGCTCGTCGCGTGCTGGCGCCGCTGGCCGAGGTGACTCAGGCGGCCGAGATCATCGGCAAGACCGACGACCTCTCACGCCGGATCGCCGTCCACCACGACGACGAGGTTGGCCAGCTGGCGACACGCTTCAACGCGATGCTCGAGCGCCTGGAAGGATCGCGAGCCGAGCTCGACGAATCGGTGCGCGCCCAGCGCCAGCTCGTGGCCGACGCCTCGCACGAGCTCCGCACTCCTGTGACCAGCCTGCGGACCAACATCGAGGTGCTGCTGGCCGGCGCCGACCTCGACGACGAGGATCGCGAGCGGTTGCTCACCGACGTCGTCGAACAGAGCGAGGAGCTGAGCTCGCTGGTCGGTGATCTCATCGACCTGGCCCGCGGCGACCTACCCGCCGACGCCGCGGAGGACACACGGCTCGACCGGATTGTCAGCGAGTCGGTGTCGCGGTCGCGGCGCAACGCGCCCAACATGACATTCGACGCGCGGCTCGAGCCCGTGATCGTCGACGGGATCCCCGAGCGCCTCGGGCGGGCCGTCAACAACCTGCTCGACAACGCCGCCCGCCACTCGCCTCCGGGTGGCACCGTCGAGATCGAGGTCGACCGTCGCGGGGGTCCGGGTCCGCGACCACGGTGAGGGCATTCCCGAGCAGGATCTCCCCTACGTCTTCGACCGTTTCTTCCGCGGTGCCAACACGCGCGGCAAGCAGGGCAGCGGCCTCGGCCTGGCCATCGTGCGCCAGGTGGCCCAACAGCACGGCGGCTCGGTCAGCGCCGCCAACGCCCCCGACGGCGGCGCGATCTTCACCCTGTCGCTGCCCTCGTCACCCACCACCCCCGACGACGAGCCCGGGGGCGAGCACGCCGGCGCGCAACCGCCGGAGCCCGTCCGGGCGCAATGACGTGGGCAGCTGGGACGACCTCACGCGCTAGCGGCGAGCGAACGACCCGCGCCTGACGGGCGATCTGAAAGCGACGGCGCAGGAACCAGAACAGGAGCGCGAACAGCGAGCCCGACACGGCCAGCAGCAGCGGACCGCGGTCGGCCTTGTCGCCCACGGCCGAGATCACGCCGATGCCGACGGCCAGCGAGGGGATCGCCGCCAGCAGCGACGTGTGCGATCGGTAGCCCGAGAAATGCTCGCGCGCGGTGAACTCGACCACGCCGAGCGCCGTCACGGCCAGACCGACGACGAGCGTCGCCGTGCCGCCCCGGACCAGCCACACGATGATGGCCACGAGGCCCGCGAAGATCGCAATCTCGGACACAGGCAGCCCGCCGAACGGACTCGGCGGCCGCTCGCCCTCGGTACCGAGCTGGCGCCGAGATCGCGTCCGCTCACTGGCGGTACTGGCCTGGCGCTCTGCCCGTTCGTCGCGTCGCGGGGAGGCGACGGCCCGCGGCGCGGACGTCGCGCTGCGCCGCTTGCGGGTGCGCCGCTTCGATCGCTGAGGAGCCAAGGTGCAGTCAGGATAGTGAGCGGCGATTGCCGCACGGACTTGGAGGCCGTCATTATTGTTCGCCCATGAGCGCGCAAAGACCGCTCGAGTTGATCCTGGCTCGCAACCTGCTCTCGAGTATCTCTACGCCGGCGTTTCTGGTCGGACAGCAGGGCGCGCTGCTGTTCTACAACGAGGCCGCGGCCAAGCTTGTCGGTCGGAGCTTCGAGGAGGGCGGCTCGCACGGACCGAGGCATTGGACGAGCGTGTTCGGGCCGTTCGGCAACGACGACGAGCCGATCGAGTCGGACGACATCCCCGCCACCACCGCGCTGCGCGCGAACCGTCCCTACCACGGCCACTTCCGCATCTCGGCTCCGGGCGGCGCTCGCCAGGAGATCGAGGCCAGCGCCATTCCCATCGTCGGCGCCGAGGGGTCGAGCGGAGCAATCGTCATCTTTTGGCCCGCAACGGAAAGTGAGGCACCAGCGTCATGAGGATCAAGGTGTGGGGCGCGCGAGGCTCGATCCCGGCCCCGGGACCCGAGACCATGCGCTACGGAGGAAACACGTCGTGCATCGAGGTCACGCTGTCCGACGGCAGCACGCTCATCCTCGATGCCGGCACCGGCATCCGCAACCTCGGGATGGCTCTGCCCCAGGTCGAGCAACCCATCCACATCCTCCTCACCCACCTCCACCTCGACCACATCCAGGGGTTGATGTTCTTCGCCCCCGCCTTCCGGCCCGAGTCAGAGATCGTCATCTGGGGCCCGCCCTCGCCCGAGGCATCGCTCCAGGACCGCGTCGCCCGCTACATCTCCGCGCCGCTGGCGCCCGTCGAGGTGCGCGAGCTGCCATCGCTCATGTCCTTCCGCGAAGCCGAGTCGCACGAGTGGGAGATCGGCCCCGCCCGAATCAGCGCCCAACCCGTCAACCATCGCGGCCCCACCCTCGGCTACCGGATCGAGGACCGCGACTCCACGCTGTGCTACATCCCCGACCACGAGCCCGGGCTGGGCGCCCCGCTCGCCGAGCTCGACGATGACTGGATCTCCGGCTTCGCCCTCGCGCGCGGCGCCTCGCTGCTCGTCCACGACTGCCAGTACACCGATCGCGAGTACCTCGAGCACATCGGATGGGGCCACGCGCCGCTGTCAGACGCTCTGGTCTTCGCCCGGCGCACCGCGGCCAAGAAACTGCTGCTCTTCCACCACGACCCGTTGCACTCCGACGCTTTCCTCGACAGCTTCTGCGGCACCGTGTCCGAGCGCTGGCAGGAGCTCGGCGGTCAGTCCTGCAATGTCGAGCTGGCCACCGAGCGCCGCGAGATGGTGATCGCCGACCCAGCCCCGCAGACGGCACCCGTCGCCAGCGCGTGACGCCGCCCGAGCGCCACGAGTTGCCATGAGCATCCGCCTCGCCACGATGCTCGCGACGCTCCTGGCCGCGGCCTGCCTGCTCCCCGCCGCCGCGCTCGCCGACGGCGACCCCGCCAGCGACGTGCTGCTGGGCGAGAACGTCTTCTACCCGTACCAGCCGCCGGTGTCGCCCGCGCTCCAGAAATCGCTCAACGCCGAGACCGCCGCGGCCAAACGGGCCGGCTTCCCCATCAAGGTCGCCCTGATCGCCAGTCCGGTCGATCTCGGAGTGATCCCCGACCTCTTCGGCAAGCCGCAGAAGTACGCCGACTTCCTCGACCAGGAGATCAGCTTTCAGACCAAGCAGCCGCTGCTGGTGGTGATGTACAACGGCTACGGCGTACGCGGCGTGCCGGCGAAGTCTCTCAGCGCGCTGGCCGCGGTTCCGAAGCCGTCGGGCAAGGCGAGCAATGATCTCGCCCGGGCGGCGCTGACCACGGTGCGGAAGATGGCCGATGCCGCCGGCCATCCCCTGGCCGGCGAGCACTCCTCGAGCTCGGGCGCCGACAGCCCGACACTGCTGATCGTCGTGCTGGCCGCCGCCGCCGTGCTCACCGCCCTGGCGCTGGCCGTCGTGACGGTGCGCCGCCGCCGTACCGCCGCCTGAGCGCCGAACGGCGTCAGGGCAGAGTGGCCGCGGCGCTCACGCCGAGCAGCTCACGCGCCAGCACCGCGAGCGTGGCCGGCTCGGGCCGCCGAGCGGCGTGGACCTCGAGCTGGAGCGTTGGCCGGCGCTACGCGGGCGCCGATGCGTCCGCGAACTCGCGGAACAGTCCCGTGACCACGAACACGGTCTGCTCGGCGATGTCAACCGTGTTGTCGCCGATCCGCTCGAGACACCGGGCCACGAGGACCATGAACATCGCCCACTCGCGAACCTCGGTGTCGTCGCCGACCTCGACCGCGCGGCGGAAGATCGAACGGTTGAGCCGGTTGATCTCGGCGTCCTGACGGACCAGATCCTGTGCCAGCTCGACGTTGCGCCCGCAGAACACGTCCTTGGACTGCGAGACCTGCGATCGCGCCAGCTGGCCCATGCGCTCGATCGCGTCGAGTAGATCCTTGTCTTTGGGAGGCTCGTAGCCCGACAGCGGCACCAGCTTGGCGATGTTGACGCACTGGTCGCCCATCCGCTCGACGCAGCGAATGATGTGCAGGAGTGCGGCGACGATGCGCAGATCGCCCGCCACCGGGGCCTGGCGTGCCAGCAGCGAGAGGATCCCCTGGTGGACCTCGAGATAGCGGCCATCGATCCGGTCGTCGTCGGCCACGACCATGCCGGCCAGCTCTACGTCCTGGTAGCTGATCGACTCCAGCGCTCGATCGAGCTGGACGGTGACCAGGTCGAGGCCACCCAAGGCCTGCTGCTCGAGCTCCTTGAGTGTTTCGCGAAACTGATGACGTGTCTCTTGCACGATCGCGCCCTACCCGAACTTTCCCGTTACGTACCGTTCCGTTCGCTCGTCCTTGGGGTTGGTGAAGATCTCGTTCGTCGGGGCATGCTCGACGAGCTCTCCGTTGAGCATGAACGCCGTCGAGTCGGCGACGCGCGCCGCCTGCTGCATGTTGTGCGTGACGATCACGATCGTGAAGCGCTGCTTGAGCTCCTCGATCAGCTCCTCGACCTTGAGCGTGGCCACGGGGTCGAGCGCCGAGCACGGCTCGTCCATCAGGATCACCGACGGTTCGATAGCGATCGTCCGGGCGATGCACAGCCGCTGCTGCTGTCCCCCGGAGAGTCCGATGCCGGGCTCGTCGAGACGGTTCTGGACCTCTCCCCACAGCCCGACTGCCCTGAGCGCGCGGTGCACGGTTTCGCGTAGGTTTCCCCCCCGGGTGCCCGTGAGGCGCAGGCCGGCGGCGACGTTGTCGAAGATCGACATCGTCGGGAACGGGTTGGGCTTCTGGAACACCATCCCGATCAGCCGCCGCACCGCGGTCACGTCGACCCCGGAGCTGTAAACGTCGAGCTCGTCGAGCTTGACGCTGCCCTTGGCGTAGGCACCGGGAATCTCCTCGTGCATGCGATTGATGCAGCGCACGAGCGTCGACTTCCCGCACCCCGAGGGTCCGATCAGCCCCGTCACCTGACCGGCGGCGAAGTCGAGGTCGACGCCCTTGATGGCCTGCTGGTCGCCGTAGTACGCGTGCAGGTCTCGCAGCGTGATGCTGTGAGCGTCCGTCCCCTGGGTGCCCGGAGCTTCGCTGATGCTGGGGGCGTCCTGCGCGCCGCTCTCCGGCTGCGGGGCCTCGGGGGGTTGAGCTCCGGGCTGCGGTGTCGTCATTGGCGTTTCGTCGTTCTGGGTGTCGGTCGGACTTTGGGCGTCAGGAGGGATCATGCAATGCGACTCCTCCGCGATGCAAATCGCGCGATCAGATTGAGCAGCAGGACCAAGACTACGAGGGTAAGCGCCGCTCCCCAAGCCCGCGTTACCACGTCGTTGCGGGGCGACTTGATGTCACCGAAGATTTGCAGGGGTAATGCATTCATCGGCTGTCCGAGATCGGCCGTCGCGCCCATCACCCCAAAGGCCGTGAACAGCAGCGGCGCGGTCTCGCCGGCGCCACGGGCGACCGCGAGCAGGCAGCCCGTGACCAGGCCGGAGAGCGAGGTTGGCAACACGACCCTGGTGATGACCCGCCACCGCGGCGCGCCCAGCGCCAGCGCGGCCTCGCGCAAGCTGGAGGGCACGAGGAGCAGGACCACCTCGGCCGAGCGGATGACGATCGGGAGCATCAGAAGGGACAGGGCGATCGAGCCCTTCCACCCCGCGAACGAGCCCCCGACGCCGCCGAGCACGAGCACGACATAGATGAACAGGCCGAAGACAATCGATGGCACGCCGGTCATCACGTCGACGAAGTAGCGCACGATGTTGGCGAACCACGAGTCCTTGCCGTACTCGGTCAGCCACAGGGCGACGCCGATGCCGACCGGCACCGAGATCAGCGTGGCCACGGCCACGATCTCGATCGTGCCCAGGATGGCGCTCTTGACACCGCCGGGATAGCCGAGGAAGTTCCCGTTGGGGTCGGTGGTGAAGAACTTGCCGTTCCAAGCGCTCAGACCCTTTTGCAGCAGGAAGTAGATGACGAGCACGAGGGGTATCAGGGCCACGAGGGTGAACACCGCGAGCAGGCCGCGCATGAATTGATCGGTGCGCTTGCGCCGGCCCGAGATGTGCGGCAGCCCGCTGGCATCCGAGATCGCACTCATGCGCCCACCGTCGCAGCCTGCTCGTCGACGTATGCGTCGCCACCGCTGATCCGTTTACCGCGCGCGCCCTTGACCACGAATCGGCGCGCGATGATGTTGACCAGCAGCGTGAGCACGAAAAGAACCAGGCCCGCCGCGAACAGGGCTGAGCTGTGGACTGGCGTCGAGGCCGCCTCACCGAACTCGTTGGCGATCACGGCGGCCAGCGTATAGCCCTGCTGAAAGATCGAATGGCCAAGGGTCGGCGAGTTGCCGATGACCAGCACCACGGCGATCGTTTCGCCGATCGCCCGGCCGAGTCCGAGCATCGCGCCACCGGTGATGCCGGCGCGCGAGTAGGGCAGGACGGCGATGCGAATCATCTCCCAGCGCGTCGCCCCCAGCGCCAGCGCCGCCTCCTTGTGCTCGGACGGAACGGTGGAGATCACCTCGCGCGAGATGGCCGAGACAATCGGGAGGATCATGATGGCCAGGATCAGCCCGCCGATGAAGTAGCTGGGACCGGCCACGGTGCCACCGACGAAGGGCACGAACGAGAATGCATTGGCCAGGGACTGCTGGAAGCCGTGCAGGTGGGGGATGAGCACGAACACGCCCCACAAGCCGTAGACGACCGACGGCACCGCGGCGAGCAGGTCGACCAGCAACGCCAGCACGGGACGCGCCCGCCGCGGGCACAGCTCGGTCAGGTACAGCGCGGTGGCCAGCGCCACCGGCACCCCGATGATCAGCGCGATGGCCGAGGTGATGATCGTGCCCAGGATCAGGGCCCAGGCCCCGAACGTGCAGCCGGCGTTGGAGGCCGTCGCGCACACACCGCCCTGGTTCGAGCTGCGACACATCCCAGTTGTTGCGAACGAAGAAGTTGAAGAACCCGATGTGGCCGAACGCCGTCGAGGACTCACCGATGAGCCGGATGAAGAAATAGACGATCAGGACCAGAACGCCGGCGGCGAGGGCGCTCAGGCCGAACCTGAGAACCTGATCGGGTAGACGGTGCAGCGGTGACCGCTCGAGACCCGAGCGGCCACCGCCGACTGCGGCGCTTGATTCCACCGAACCCTTACTTCAGCGGCGATCCGTTGCAGCTCAGGTCACTCAACTGCGCCTGCGCCTTGGACTGCAGGCTCGACGGCAGCGGCGCGTAGTCGAGCTGCTTGGCCACACCCTGGCCGTCGCCGAGGCCATAGGTGATGAACTTCTTCACGCCCGAGGCCACCGACTGGCTGGCTCCCGCCTTGCACATGTCCTTGTAGACGATCAGGAACGTCTGCGAGGTGATCGGGTACGCGGACGGGTTGGGCGAATTGATCGTCGAGATGGCGAGGTTCGACGGGACCTTGATCCCTTCCGCCGCGGCGGACGCGGCGGACAGGCTCGGCACGACGTACTTGCCCGACGAGTTCTTGATCGACGCGAACGTGAATCCGTTCTGCAGCGCGTAGGCCTGCTCGACGTAGCCGATGGCGCCGGCCGTCTGCTTGATCGCCGCCGCCACGCCGGAGTTGCCCGAGGCGCCGGTCCCCGTCGGCCACTTGACCGTCTTGTCGGGCGCGCCCGCGGCCTTGGTCCAGGCCGGGCTGTACGCCGACAGGTAGGTCGTGAATCCTGCCGTCGTACCCGACGCGTCCGAGCGGTGCACGACGGTGATCGACGTACTCGGGAGGCTCATCCCCGGGTTCAGCGACTTGATCGCCGGGTCGTCCCAGGTCTTGATCTTCCCCATGTAGATGTCGGCCAGCGTCGGGCCGTCGAGCTTGATCCCGCTCTTGACGCCTGAGAGGTTGTAGGACACCGTGATCGCCCCGAAGGCCACGGGGAACTGCTCCACCGGACCCTTTGCCGCGGAGATCTCCGAAGACTTCATCGCGGGGTCGCTGCCGGCGAAGTTGACCGTCGCCGACTGCAGCGAGGCAATTCCGGCGCCCGAGCCGACCGGGTTGTAGTTGACGGTCAGGCCCTGGGACTTGAGGTTCGACCCCCACTGCTGATAGATCGGAGCGGCGAACGTGGATCCGGCGCCGCTGATCGTCGCCGCACTGCTCGAGGATCCCGAGGATCCCGAGGCGCTCGAGCTCGAGCTGCTGCTGCTGCTCTCGAACCGCACGCTGCGATCGCGAGCGAGGCAGCAACCACCAGCCCAGCGGCACTTATTCGACGTGTAGTCAAAACCATCTCCTTGTTCGCTTGATCTCGGGGGGCAAGTCTCCGTGCAACCATCGACCCGGGTGTTAACCGCGTGTGAACTGCTCGTTCGCGTGGTGTTGGTGCTCGGGCGCCAGGCGATAACCGAAGCCGAAGTGGGTGTGGATGAATCGCCACGACGGGAGGGCCTGATCGAGCTTGACGCGCAGCTTGCGCACGTACACGTCGACGGAGCGATCGCCAGCGCGCATCTCGCGGCCCCACACGAGCCGGAAGAGCTCCTCGCGGGACATGATCCGGTCGGCGCGGCGCGCCAGCTCGGTCAGCAGGCGCAACTCGCGGACCGACAGCATCATGGCCCGCCCTCCCGCCCTCGCCAGATGCTCGTCGGGGACGATCTCGAGTGGACCTACGCGTAGCACCTCATGGCCCGGCCGCGCGGAGAGCACCATGCGCAGCGATGCTGCTCGCTGCGCATCGGCCAAGCGTTACTCGCTGGTGATGCGTATGTGAAGAACTTGTTAGCGCAGGGACCTCGCCCGCGCCGACAGACCGTGGCCGAGACTCAGCTCGCCAGCGCGGGATCGAGCTCGGCGCCGTCGTCGAGCAGCTCGGCGGCGGGCCGCTCGAGTCCCAGCTCGTCGGGCTCGGGTGCGAACCGGTAGCCGACCCCGAAGTGCGTGTGGATGTAGCTCCACTGGGGGGAGGCGGTGCGTAACTTCTGGCGTAGCTTGCGCACGAACACGTCCACCGAGCGATCGCCGTGGGCCATCGCGTAGCCCCACACGCGCTCGTAGATCTCCTCGCGCCTCAGCACCCGGTCGGACTGGCTGAGCAGGTGCAGGATCTCGAACTCGCGTGCCGTGAGCTCGAGGCTGAGCTCGCCGGCGTAGGCCTGGTAGAGGTCGGGGCGGATCGTGATCTCACCCACGGTGTGGGCGGCGTCGAGCTCGGGCATCTCGTTGCGGCGATGGCGGCGCACGGCCGCCTCGATGATGCAGATCAGCTCTTCGGCGTGGCAGGGCTTGGTCACCCAGGCGTCGGCTCCGAGTCGCAGGCCCCGCACGCGCTGGGCCACCGACGACGGCCCGGTGCACACGATGACGGCCAGCCCCGGCAGCCGAGCGCAGATCCGTTCGAGGTATTCCCAGCTTCCGGGACCCAGGATCGCGACGTCGAGGACGAGCGCGTTGAGCCGCATGGCCACCAGCGACTCGGGCGTCACCGCCGTGGAGAGCGGCCGGTGGTCCCAGCCCAGCGAGCCCAGTCGGTTCGAGAGAACTTGCATGAAACCTGGGTCACGATCGATGACGGCTAGCCGAAGCCGATTGTTGGCGCGCTGCGACACAGCGGGCGGCGCCAGCTCCATTTCGGTCCCTTCACGCGACATGCGCACCACTGTAATGCACCCTTCGGTTCTACAGCCGGTCCGAAAACTTCCAATTACAGGATGTTTACACGCAAACAGCGGGGAAATGACCTGCGCGGAAAATGTGTGCTATCAGACGGGCTGTCGGAGCGCAATCCCGGGCGCCTGGCGAGCCGAACCTCCGGGCACGGCATTATCAGGAGCATGAAACGGATTCTTCAGATCGCAGTGGGGCTAATCTCGGTCGTCGCGCTGGGCGGCTGCGGCTCATCTGCATCACACACCACCAGCAGCACCAGCACCACCACCCAGACTCAGACCGCGAGCCAGGCGCAGACCAGCGCGGGGCCCCCGCCCGCGGTAAACGAGCTTCCGGCCGCTCAGACCCCACACAAGGGGCAGTTCCCGGCCGCCAAGGGCCGGACGCTCCAGCAGCTGGCGACGCTCGTGAAGTCCAGTGCCCAGTTCGGCTCGGCCACACCGAACTTCACACCCGGAACACAGCGTCTCGCCTTCGCCATCAACGCCCACTCGGGCGCCTTCATCTACGCCCCCACCGCGGTGTACCTGGCCAAGTCGCCGACCTCACCCGCCCGAGGGCCGTACCTGGCCCCGGCTGACCCGATGACCGTCGCCCCCCAGTACCGCAGCAAGCAGAACAGCGGTCCGGGAGGAATCCAGGCGATCTACGAGGCGGATCTCCCGCTCCCCCACGCCGGCACATACACGGTGCTCACGCTGACGCGGACGAACAAGGGCCTGATCGGCGCCCCGGGCGAGGTTGCCGTCGCCTCGAGCTCGCCGATCCCCGACGTGGGCCAACGCCCTCCGGCCATCACCACCGATACGAGCGGCCCTGTCTCGCTGCTGACGACCCGGGTGCCGCCCGAGAACATGCATTCGGTGTCGTTCAGCAAAGTCTTAGGAACGCGCCCCATAGTCCTGCTGTTCTCAACTCCACAGCTCTGTACGTCCAGGGTTTGCGGTCCGGTAACCGACATCGCCGTCCAGCTCCAGCACAAGTTCGGTAACAGAGTGACCTTCATCCATCAAGAGGTCTACGTGGACAACAACCCCAGCAAGGGCCTGCGCCCGCAGCTGAAGGCGTTCCACCTGCAGACCGAACCGTGGATGTACACGGTCAACAGCCACGGCATGATCGTCGGTCGGCTGGAAGGTGCGTTCGGCGTGGCCGCGGCCACCAAGGCGATCGACGCCGCGCTGCAATGAGACGGGCCGTTGCGATCGTGGGGGTCGGCCCCGTGGTGCTCCTGGGCCTGCTGGCCCTGGCCGGGTGCGGAAGCAGCTCGAGCGGCGGCACCCTCAGCACCCCCACGGTCGCGCCGGCGCGCGTCTTCACGCTGTCTGACTTCAAGCCGACCGGAACCGTCAAACCAAATCATCCGACGACGGTTTCCTTCACCGTGCGGCTGCCCAACGGCAAGCCGCTCACGCGGTACAAGACCGGCCCGGGCCCGCATACGGGCGTGCACCTGATCATCGTCCGCGACGACCTGGCTTACATCATCCACCAGCATCCCCCGGTGGGGCCCGACGGCGTGCTGCACCAGACGGTGACGTTCCCGGCGCCGGGCCCGTATCGGGTGCTGGTCGACGTCTACCCGAACATTCCCGGCGGGCAACCCAACTTCCAGCTCTTCCACAACCTCACGGTCCCCGGCGCCTACCACCCGCAGAAGCTCCCGCGATTCAAGGCCGAGCAGGTGATCAACGGCTACCACATCGTCATGGAGGGGCATCCCAGGATCCACGCCATCCAGGCCCAGTTCGTCCACGTCACCGTGACCGACCCGCACGGCCACAGGGTGACCTTCACCCCGTGGTTCGGGGCGCTGGCTCACGCGATCTTCTTCCACAAGGGATCGCTCGACTACTTCCACACCCACATCTGCGCCCCCAACGCCCCCAATTGCGGGACGCTTCCCGGGGTCGCCGCGTCGCGCGTGACCGGCACCTCGACCGCGCCCGGCAAGCTCACGGTCGGCGTTCTGCTCCCGGTCCCCGGGATATGGCGGCTGTTCCTGCAGATGAAGCTGGGCGGGAAGGTCATCACCGCCCCCTTCACGCTTCCGGTGAGCTCGTGAGGCTCCGCCGCGCGGCGCTTGTGGCCGGCGGGGCGATGATGCTCGTCCCGGCGAGCGCCATGGCCCATGCCCGGGTCAGCCCCGCCGTGTCCGTGTCGGGCCAGCTCCAGCTCTACAGCCTCGCCGTTCCGACCGAGAAGGACAACGTGACCACGGCGAAGATCGTGCTGACCGTACCGTCGGGCTTCGCGATCGACTCATTCGTGCCCAGTCCCGGCTGGCACCGCGTGCTGCAGCAGTCCGGATCGGGCGAGAACGCCGTCGTCCAGCGCGTGACGTGGACCGGTGGTCACGTCCCCACCGGGGAGGACTCGCTGTTCCAGTTCCTCGCCCAGCCCGCCTCGAGCGGCACCTACGAGTTCACCGTCCAGCAGACCTATTCGGATGGATCGATCGTCGACTGGTCGGGCTCCGAGAACTCGGAGGCACCGGCCCCGACGATCGCGGTCAAGGACTCGCTCGGCGGCGGGGGCACCTCGACGCTGACCATCGTCGCCCTCGTGGTCGGCGCCCTCGGCCTGTTGGCCGGGGGGTTCGCGCTGATCGGTGGCGGCACCAGAGGCAACCGACCGCTCGCGTGAAACGTCTCGCCCTGATCGTCGTCGCCGCGTTCGTTGTGTGCGCGGCGCTGGCGTCGAGTGCCTCGGCGCACGCCTACCTGGTCAAGACCTCGCCGGCGGCCAGCCGGATCCTCGACACGGCGCCCAAGCAGGTCGCCCTCACCTACGACGAGGCGGTCGAGCCACGCTTCGCCATCATCTCGGTCACCAACGCGGCCGGCACGCAGGAGACCACGGGACCGGTCCGCCGGTCGCCCGCCGACCCGGACACGCTCGTCGTCCCCCTGCGGACGAACCTGCCCGAGGGCTGGTACCTGATCTACTGGCGGGCAATATCGGTCGACGGCCATCCGGTCCAGGGCGCCTTCACATACGCCGTCGGCCCCAACCCAGGGCCCGCGCCGCAGTTCTCGGTGCCCCACATTTCGGCCACCGCCGTCACCCCGCAGCTGCTGATCACCCGCTGGCTCATGTTCGGCTTCATCATGAGCGCCATCGGGTTGCTGGCGCTACGCCTGGTGATCGCCCGGCCGCTGGTCCGGCGACGCCCCGGGGCCAGCCTCCGACCGCTCTCAATCGCCTTCATCGTCACCAGCATCCTCGGCCTGATCGCGATCCCCGTCTACCTCGACTTCGCCATCGCCAACGACTCCCTGCGCTCGGTGTTCGATCTCGGCGCGCTGATCCCGCTCTACCGCGTCACCGCGTTCGGGCGCGGCTACGTCGACCTCGAGCTGTGCTTCGCCCTCTTCTGCATCGCCGGCTGGATCGCCCTGTGGGTCGATCGGCCCGACCGCGAGCGGCGCTCGGTGGCCGAGCTGGCCGCCGGGATCGGCGCGGTGCTCGGCGCCGCCGCCGTGCTCGAGATACCCGGCGCCGTCGGCCACGCCGGGCAGACCTCGCCGCGCGGGCTCTCACTCCTGTTCGACTTCATCCATCTCTGCGCGGGATCGGTGTGGCTGGGCGGACTGATCGGGCTGCTCGTCCTCTGGTTCACGCTGGGCTCGGCTGATCGCGCGCGGGCGTTGAACGTCGTCGTACCGCGCTTCTCGAATGTCGCGCTCGTCTCGGTGATCCTGCTCATCGCCAGCGGCACCGGTTCGACGATCGTGCACATGCCGGCGATCAACGCGCTGTGGGACACCAGCTACGGCGTGGCCATCCTCGTCAAGATCGGGCTGCTCTCCGCCGCCCTCGTGTTCGGCGCCATCAACCTGCTGCGCACGACACCGGCCCTCGTCGCCGGCGAGCGCGACCCGGAGCGCGGCAACGCCGGAGCCCGCATGCTCCGCCGCACGGTCAGCGGGGAGGTAATCCTCATCGGTGGCGCGGTGTTCGCCGCCGCGGTGCTGTCGAGCCTGGCGCCGCCACCCCCATCGTTCGCGCTTCAGAATTCCGCCGTGGCCAAGGTGGGCCCGGGCCGCGTCGCCGCCTCGGTGACCGAGAACGGGTACAAGCTGCAGGTGCTCGTCACACCCAACAAGGCGGCCGCCCCCGACTCGTTTGCCCTGCGGATCACCAAGAACGGCGTCCCCGTTCGCGGCGCCAACGTCACGCTGACCTTCAACCACACGGAGATGGAGATGCCCCAGCAGGAATACCAGCTCAAGGAGACCCGGCCCGGGGTCTACTCGCGCTCGGCGCCGGCGCTGGTCATGGTCGGCCGCTGGGCGCTCGGTTTCAACATCACCCCGCCGGGCGGCCCACCGTTCACCGCCCTGATTCTCGACCAGGCGGACGGCTGATGAGCCCCGGCCAAATCCGACTTCGACTGCTCGCCGCGTTGGTGGCAATTTGCTGCGGCACCGCGGCTTTGCTCGTCGCTATCCTCCTCGTGAGGGGGGTTGTGGCCTAGCTCCCCCACCCCGATGGCCTCTCGGACTAAGCAAAAGGAAGAAGCACGCGCGCGGCGGCTGGCCGAAGAGCAAGCCCGCCAGGAGCGCGACCGCAAACAGCGCCGGCTGCGGATGCTCTCCGGCGTCGTGCTGGCCGCGATCGCCGTCGTGGCCGTGGCCGTCGCCGTCTCGAGCGGCGGTGGCGGCGGCGGCAGCACCACCGGCCTCCAGACGGGCGCCAAGGAGACCGCCACCGTCAACGCTGTGCAGAAGCTCCTGGGCGGCATCCCGCAAAACGGAGCCGTGCTCGGCAACCCGAAGGCGCCGGTCACGATGACCTACTACGGCGACTTCGAATGCCCGATCTGCCAGGACTTCACGCTCAACGGCGGCTGGCCGCAGCTTGTGCAGAACGAGGTGCGCCAGGGGAAGGTCAAGGTTCTCTACCGCGCCTTCCAGACCGCCACGCGCGATACGAACACGTTCCAGACCCAGCAGGTCGCCGGACTCTCCGCCGGTCAGCAGCAGAAGTTCTGGGACTACATGGAGCTCTTCTACCGCCAGCAGGGTGCCGAGGACTCGGGCTACGTGACCGAGAGCTACCTCGACGGGCTGGCCAAGCAGGTTCCGGGCCTCAACTTCAACGCCTGGAAGACCGCGCGGACCAATCCGGCACTGCTCGCTCAGGTGCAGGCGGACGGCGCCGCCGGCAACGCCGCCGGCGTCAGCGGAACGCCGACCCTGATCTTCAAGGGCCCCAAGGGTGAGGCCTCGCCGAGCACCGGCGTGCCGAGCTACAGCGACCTCCAAAAGGCGATCAGCCAGGTCTCATGACCGCCGTGGCGGCGCCCACGAAGCGATCGGCGCGGCTCGATCGGCGGCTCCAGATCGCGATCGTCATTCTCTGCCTCGTCGGCATCGGCGACGCCGGCTACCTCACCTACGTCCACTACGAGGGCCTCAAGGTCCTGTGCCTGTCGAGCGGCGGCTGCGAGACGGTGCAGGCGTCGAAGTGGGCCAAGCTCGACGGTATCCCCGTCTCGGTGCTTGGCCTGATCGGGTACATCTCCATCCTGCTCACGCTGCTCATCCGCAATGAGCTCGGCCGGGCCGTCGGCTTCACCATCGCGCTGATCGGCTTCGGCTTCAGCATGTACCTCACCTACCGCGAGCTGTTCACGATCCACGCGATCTGCCAGTGGTGCGTCGGCAGCGCCGTGTTGATGACCGCCCTGACCGTCGTTACGGGCCTGCGGTTCCTGCGCTACGACGGCGCGTAGCGACGCGTTCACACGCTGGTCACAGGAACTTCCTCGATCGATCACTAAACCCGCCCGTCGCCGGGCCAGTCTGTCTGGTCATGACGAATTCTGTGCGACTGCCCGGCACCAGGAAAGTGGCCGTGATGGTGGACACCGAACCGGGCGACTATGGGCTCGCGACCGCGCTCGAGCAGATGTGCGAGCGCGGCGTTCCGGGCTACGAGATCGACGTCATCGGCTCACGCGGGCCGATCGGCGCGTATCACCTGCTGCATCTCTGCAACGTGGGGTCGGCGAACCTCGAGGCGCTGCTGATCGCGCGGGCGGTCAGGCTCCCGGTCGTGGCGAGCTTCCACGCCGGCCTGGGCGCCTCCAGCGTCCTGCGCGACGGCTATGGCGACTGCGATGTCGTGCTGTCCCCGAGCGCAGCCGCCGACGAGGTGTTGCGCGAGGTTGGCGTGGCCGATGGCGCGCTGGCGCGCTGGCACGGCGGTGTGGATCCCCATCGCTTTCACCCCGCCCGTTACTCCCCCGAGGCGCTGCCGCCGGTCGCCAGAGCCCGGCTGAACGTTCTCCACGTTGGCCGTCTCGAGCACGGTTGGGGACTCGACCTGCTCGCCGAGGCGTTTCTGATCGCCCACGACCACGACCCCCGCCTCCATCTGCTTCTCGCCGGACGCGGCCCCGCTGAGCTCGCGCTGCGCGAGCGGCTCGGCCCGGCCGTGACGATCGCGAGTGGGCTCGACCGCGAGGTACAGGCCGAGCTCTACGCGAGCTCTGACCTGTTCGTGTTCGCAGACCCCGACGATCCGTTCGGCGCCAGCATCCTCGAGGCCCAGGCCAGCGGACTCCCGGTCCTCGCGCTCGACACGGGGGCCGGACACGAGCTCATCGACACGGGGCGCAACGGCTGTCTGGTTCCCGCGGATGCCTCCGCGCTCGCGGCCGCGATCCGCGGCCTGGCCCGCCGTGCCACCCTCCGCGAGCGCCTCACCACGTGCGGGCTGCTCGCCGCCACCCACCATGCCTGGGATCGGTCGCTCGCCCAGCTGGCCGGCGCCTACGGCCTGGCCATCGCCCGGAGTGGCGCGCTGGATCCCCGGCCCGAGCGGCTGCACGCCGCTTGAGCCATCCGCCGGCCGGGTCAACGTCCGCGCCGTTGCGGATGATGGCGTCATGAGGCGCCGACCCCGCAGGATGCGCGCGTGAGTTGGCGATCGACGCGCGCCTCGGCCCAAGCCGCGGGCACGGTCAAGCAGGTCTCGGTCATCGACCTCGGCTCGAACTCCTGGCGGCTTGTTGTCTTCACCTACGCGCCGGGCTCGTGGTGGAAGCTCACCGACGAGCTGTATGAGACTGTGCGCATCGGAGCTGGCCTCGACGCCTCGGGACGGCTGAGCGACGAGGCGATCGCGCGTGGCCTGGAGACGCTCACGGTCTTCGCGCGGTTCTGCCGGGCCAACCACCTGGAGCCCGGCGACGTGACCGCGATCGCCACCAGCGCGATCCGCGACGCATGCAATCAGGCCGAGTTCCTCGAGCAGGCCCGCGAGGCGTCCGGGCTGGCCATCGAGGTGCTCTCGGCCGAGGACGAGGCCCGCTACGGCTACGTCGCCGCCGTCAACACCTCGACGCTGGCCGACGGCGTCGTGGTCGAGCTCGGTGGCGGCAGCATGCAGCTCGTCGAGGTCGTGGACCGCCGCGCGCGCGACCTCCGCTCGTTCGCGCTGGGCGCCGTGCGCCTCACAGAGAAGTTTCTCCCCGGATCGGGCCCGGCCAAGAAGAAGGAGCTCCAGCGCATCCGCGCCCACGTCCGCGCCGCCCTGGCCTCCGTCCCGTGGCTGGCTCGTGTGGGCAACTCACTGGTCGGGATGGGAGGCGCGGCCCGCAACCTGGCCTCGGCGGTGCAGCACCTGGCCGGCCAGCCCGACATCGGTGTCCAGGGCTTCGTCATCACGCGCGAGGCGCTGTCCGAGCTCGTCCGCACGCTCGCCGAGCTGCCGGTCGCCGAGCGGGGGTTGCTGCCCGGAATCAAGCCGGGTCGCGGCGACATCATCCTCGCCGCCGCGGTGACCCTCGAAACCGTGCTCGCGCTTGGCAGGTTCGATGGCATCGAGGTCACCGAGGCCGGCCTGCGCGAAGGGGTGTTCCTCGCCCGGACGCTGCTGGCCGGCGGCGAGCCTCTGATCGAGAACGTTCGCGAGGCCGCCGTGCGCAACCTGGCCATCCAGTACGAGTCAGACATGACCCACTCCGAGCACGTGGCCCGGCTGGCCCTCCAGATGCACGACTCGCTCGCGGCCGCCGGCCTGTTCGAGCCGCGCCCCGGCGAGCGCGAGCTTCTGTGGGCCGCATCGATGCTCCACGACGTCGGCATGACGATCGCCTACGACGACCACCACAAGCATTCGCAGTACCTGATCGTCAGCGCCGAGCTCCCAGGCTTCAGCCCGCGCGAACGCGCACTCATCGCCCAGATCAGCCGCTATCACCGCAAGGGAGCACCGAAGCTCGGTGACATGTCGGCCCTTGGGGAGGACGGCGATGAGGAGCTGCTCGACCGCTGCGCGATGATGGTCCGGCTGGCCGAGCATCTCGAGCGAGGTCGCGACCAGTCGGTGAGCGAGGCGCGCCTGCGTACCAACGGCGACGGCTTCGACCTCCACCTCGACGCGGCCGGAGACCTGACGCTGCCCCGCTGGAGCGTCGAGCGCTACGGCGACAGTGAGCTGTTCGAGCGCGTATTCGGGCGGCGGCTGTTGATTGGCTGATCAGCTAGGATGAAATTCGCATGACGCGACTGGTCGGAGCATGGATTGCTGCCCTCGCGCTCGTGGTGCCGGCCACGGCATCGGCGAGCATCTCGGGCGTGTTGTCGGGAAAGACGGTCAGTGGCAATCCGATTCCGTGCACGACGCAGACCGACGGCGTGCGCGTGTGCCACGGCACCGACGGTGGGGGCGGCGCGGGCGACGTCCGGATCAAGAGCTTCGACGGCACCCCGCTCGAGGCCTATGTGATCCTGCCCCCGGCGCCCAAGTCCGGGACCGACGGCCACTACCCGCTGATGGTGCAGAGCCACGGCTGGGGCGGCAGTGCGGCCGGCCCCACGAGCGCCGGCTACACCGGGCCCACGGCCGACGCCTGGGCCAAGGACGGCTACGCGGTGCTCCAGCTCACCGCCCGCGGGTGGGGCGACTCGTGCGGGACCGCGGCCTCGCGAATGGCCGACCTTTCCGGCTGTAAGAACGGCTACATCCGCCTCGACGACGAGCGCTACGAGGTTCGCGACATCCAGACCGCGGCGGGCTATCTGGTCGACGCGGGTCTGGTCAACCCCGACAAGATCGGCGCCACCGGGCCCTCGTACGGCGGTGGCGTGTCCCTCGAGCTCGCCACGCTGAAGAACCGGATCATGAACGCCGATGGGTCGCTGAGCCCATGGAAGAGCCCCCACGGCACGCCGCTTCATCTCGCCGCGGCGGTTCCGGTGATTCCGTGGAGCGACCTCGCGTACTCGCTCATGCCCAACGGCCGCACGCTCGACTACAAGGTGACCTCGCCCACAGCCGACCTCTCGCCCGTGGGGGTCTCCAAGCAGTCGTTCGTCGGCGGCCTCTACACGCTCGGCCTCCTCAGCGGCTTCTACTCCCCGCCCGGCACCAACCCCCAGGCCGACCTGACCACCTGGAACACGCTGATCGACGCCGGTGAGCCCTACGGCTCCCAGGCCCAGACCATCACCACCCAGATCGCGCGCTACCACTCGGCCTACTACCTGCTCGACGGCGCCTACGGAACGGCCAAACAGGCGCCCTCGCCGATGCTCATCGCCAACGGTTTCACCGACGATCTGTTCCCCGTCGACGAGGGCGTGCGCTACTACAACCTCGAGCGCTCGCTGTATCCCTCGGATCCGATCGGGCTGTTCGACTTCGACGGCGGCCACATGCGCGGCCAGAACAAGGCCGCGGACGTGGCTCTGTTATCGAACCGGATGAAGACGTTCATGGACCACTACGTCAAGGGCAGCGCAGCGATGCCGGTGCTCGGGGCGACGGCACTCACCGAGACCTGCCCCTCGACCGCTCCGTCCGGCGGGCCCTATCACGCGTCGACGTGGGCCGGCCTGCATCCCGGCGAGGTCGACTTCAACTCCGAGGCCGCCCACACGACCCTTTCCAGCGCCGGCAACCCGGCCATCTCGGCCAAGATCGATCCGATCTCGGGCGGCGGTGCCTGCGCCACCGTGAGCGCCACCGACCAGGGCACGGGCGTGGCCACCTACCGCCTGCCCGCTGCCAAGGGCGCCGGCTACACGCTGCTCGGCTCGCCCACGGTGATCGCCAACCTCAGGGTCACGGGTCAGTTCGGCGAGATCGCCGAGCGGCTTTGGGATGTCAACCCGGCCACGAACACCGAGACGCTGGTGGCGCGGGGCGTCTACCGGATCGATCCCAGCCACCCCAACGGGGTGCAGGTCTTCCAGCTCCACCCCGGCGCCTGGCACTTCGCCGCCGGCCACATTCCCAAGCTCGAGCTGCTCGGCCAGGACGCGCCGTACGTGCGCGAGTCCAACGGCACCTTCTCGATCTCGGTGAGCGACCTGCAGCTCCGCCTCCCCGTCCACGACAAGCCCGGCACGCCGCAGGTGACCAAACCATTGCCGCCGTTCGGCACTCCACCCCCGCCCAAGTGCACGGCTGTGCCGACGTCGAAGATCACCAAGGGCGAGCACGCACGCCGGTCGCCACGAGCTCAGCGTCCAGGGCACGGCCTCCGAGCATCCGTGCCAGGGCGCCAGCGCCGGCACGAAGAAGCACGAGCACGTTGTCCACGTGTACGTGAGCGTGTCGCGCAGCGCGGCCCACGGTCGCTGTCGCTTCCTCACCGCGGACGGCGCCATGAGCAAGCCGCGGCCGTGCCGGAAGCCGATCGAGCTGCAGGCCAAGGGCACGACGCATTGGACGCTCTCCCGCAAGCACCTGGCACTCGCGCCCGGCCGCTACTCGATCCGCTCCGACGCAGTCGACGGTCTGCACCATCACCAGAAGCGCAGTGCGCCGTCGCTCGACGTCGTACACGTCCATTAGACGGCGACCTAAACAAGATCGTCACTTGGATGCGCGTACAGTTCGCCTGTGCTCTGGTTACTCCGACACGCTGAGGCAGGCGATGGAATGCCCGACGAAGAGCGCCCCTTGACCGACCGCGGTGTGCAACAAGCGCAGGACGCTGGGCGAGCGCTGGCCGTGCTCGGAACCCAGATCGACGCGTGCCTCACCTCCCCCAAGCTGCGCGCTCGCCAGACTGCGCAGCTGGCCTGCGAGCCGCTGGGGGTCGCGCCCACGATCGAGTCCGCGCTCAGCGGCGAGCCGTTTGACGTGCACGCCTTGACGGCCGGCCTAGGCGAGGTGCTGCTCGTCGGCCACGACCCGTCCTTCAGCCTCACCCTCCACGACCTCACCGGGACCCAGGCCCGGATGCGCAAGGGAGGGTTGGCCGCCGTGGCCAAGGGCGAGCTCGTCGTACTCCTTCGTCCGGCCGAATTGAGCGCAATCGCCGCTGTCCACGAGAGGGTTGCATGACCGATACCGAGATGACCACGACCGATACCGAGATGACCACGACCGACACGCCGACGGCCGCCACCGACGGCCGCTCCGATCTCACCGATCCGTCGCTGTACGCCAATCGCGAGCTGTCCTGGCTCGACTTCAACGACCGCGTGCTGCAGCTGGCCGAGGACGAGTCTCTGCCGCTGATGGAACGGCTGAAGTTCCTCGCCATCTTCGCCTCCAACCTCGACGAGTTCGTCATGGTCCGGGTGGCGGGAGTGCACGATCAGGTCGACGCGCGCGTTGATGCCCGTGGTCCCGATGGTCTGTCGCCCAGCCAGGCGCTCGCGGGGATAGCCAAGCAGGTCCGCGAGCAGGACCAGCGCCACGCACGGGTGTTCACCGACGTCGTCCGGCCGGAGCTCGCCGAGCACGGCATCCGCATCATCAGCTGCGACAGCCCCGACGCCGGCCGGGACGAGATCGCCCGCCAATTCCGCGAGCAGATCTTCCCCGTCCTCACGCCGCTGGCCGTCGGACCCGGGCGTCCCTTCCCCTACATCTCCAACCTCTCGCTGAGCCTGCTCGTGCGTCTCCACGACCCCGATGTCGATCAGGACGCATTCGCGCGCGTGAAGGTGCCCAAGGAGGTTCTGCCTCGCTTCGTCGAGCTTTCCAAGGACACCTTCATCCCGCTCGAGGAGATCATCGCCCACAACCTCGACGCCCTCTTCCCCGGCATGCAGATCGTCAGCTACGACCTGTTCAGGGTCACGCGCGACGCCGACTTCGAGGTATCCGACGAGGCCGATGACCTGCTCCAGGCCGTCGAGGACGAGCTGCGCCGTCGGCGCTTCGGAGAGGTCGTGCGACTCGAGGTCGGCGCGACCATGGACCCCGCCCTGCGCTCGCGCCTGATCGAGTGGCTGGGGGTCGACGAGCTCCAGGTCTACGACGTCGAGGGACTGCTCGACCTCGGTGACCTGTGGCAGCTCGCCGGCCTCGACGGCCACCCCGAGCTCCATCAGGCACCCTGGACCCCGCTGACGCACCCAACCTTCGGGCCGTCCCCCGGGGACCGCGACGAGCCGCCCGACGTGTTGGCGGCGATGCGCCGCGGCGACGTGCTCGTGCACTACCCGTACCACTCGTTCGCCACCAGCGTCGAGCGCTTCGTCAAGCAGGCGGTCGACGACCCCAACGTCCTGGCCATCAAGATGACCGTGTACCGGACCTCCGACGACTCCGCCCTGGTGCCGTCGCTGATCGAGGCTGCCGAGAAGGGCAAGCAGGCGGTGTGCATGGTGGAACTCAAGGCCCGGTTCGACGAGCGCCAGAACATTCGCTGGTCGCGAGCTCTGGAAGAGGTGGGCGCCCATGTCGTCCACGGCATCCCCGGCCTCAAGACCCACGCCAAGGCGATCCTCGTCGTGCGCCGCGAGCGCGACGGGGTGCGCCATTACGTGATGACCGGCACCGGCAACTTCCACGCCAAGAACGCGCGCCTCTACGAGGACTTCGGCCTGTTCACGACCGACCGCGAGATCGGCGAGGAGGTGGCCAACCTGTTCAACACACTGACCGGGTACGGCCACCCCGAGCGCCAGAAGAAGGTGCTCGTCGCCCCGGGGTCGCTGCGCATCCCCCTGCTCGAGGAGATCCAGGCCACGGCCGATGCGTTCGCCGCCGGCGAGGAAGCGCGGATCCAGATGAAGATGAACTCGCTCGTCGATCGGCAGTGCATCGAGGCGCTCTATCGAGCCTCGCAGGTCGGCGTTCCGATAGAGCTCAATGTGCGCGGCATCTGCTGCCTGCGTCCGGGCATCCCCGGCGTCTCCGAGACGATCAGGGTTGTCTCCGTGGTCGGCCGCTTCCTCGAGCACTCGCGGATCTACGCCTTCCACCGTAGGGGCCAGAGCAGCTACTACATCGGCTCGGCCGACTTGATGCCGCGCAACCTCGACACCCGCGTCGAGCTGCTCACGCCGGTCGACGATGCCGAGCTACGGGCTGAGCTCGACGACACGCTCGAGCGCTGCTTCGCCGACGACACCAACTCGTGGACGCTCGAGCCCGACGGAAGCTGGCGCCGGCGTCAGGGCGGCACCCGCTCGGTCCACCGCGAGCTCATGGAGCGCACGGTGACCCAGGTCTCCACCGCGGTTAGCTGAGGCTCCGGCCGCGGCCAAAAAATAAGGCCCGGGCGCTTGGGAGCTGGCGCCCGGGCCTCTTGATCGGCGGGGAGGCTGTCCGAACCCCGTTTATCCGCCGGAGGGTGTCGATGCCGGGCGCGTGCCCAGCTTCAGATGGATGTGCTGCGCGCTGCCGTTGCGCTGGACGGTCAGGGTGATCGTGTCTCCCGGGTTGTAGCCGTCGACGGTGGCGATGAAGCCATCCGTGGTGGTGATCTTCTTGGCGTTGATGCCGGTGACCACGTCACCCGGCTGCAGCCCGGCGGCCGTGGCCGGCGAGTTGGGCTGGATCGAGCTGACCTGCGCGCCACCGGTCGAGTTCCCGTTCAGCTCCACGCCGACGTAGGCGTGCTTGATCGGGTGGCCGTTGATGATCGCGTTGGCGACCCGCGCATCGGCGTTGGACGGGCTGGCGAAGCCGACGCCGGCGCTCGAACCGGAGTTGGTCTGAATCTGATCGTTGAGACCCAGCACGTGGCCGTTGGCGTCGAGCAGCGGTCCACCCGAGTTACCGGGGTTGATCGCCGCGTCGGTCTGGATCGCGCCGGGGATCGTGAAGTTGTTCGGGGCCTGAATGCTCCGACCAACCGCGCTCACGATGCCGGCCGTTGTCGTCTCGGGCAGGCTGAACGGGCTGCCGATCGCCACCACCGGATCCCCGACCTGCGCGAGGTCTGAGTTGGCGAACGGGATCGGGTGCAGCTGGCTCGCCGGCGCGTTGACCCTGATCACGCCGATGTCGGTCGACGGATCGGTCCCGAGCACCTTGGCGGAAGCCTTGTAGCCGTTCTGGAACGTCACGGTCACCTTCGTGGCCCCAGCCACGACGTGCTCGTCGGTCAGGATGTCGCCCTTGGAGTCATAGACGACTCCGGCGCCTTCACCCTGCGTCTGCTGGTTTCCGTTCTGACCGAACGGCCCGATGCCACCCGACTGCGACTGCGAGGTGACCTGGATGTCGACGACGCCCGGGCTAGCGGCGCGATAAATCTGGTTGACCGTCATCCCCTTCCCCGAGTTCAGGGAGGTAGGCAGCGACACGCCGGTGGATCGGTAGACCGTGGTGGTCGTGCTCGAGCTGGTGGTGCTACCGCTCGCCACTGCCAACGCGATCACCCCCCCGGCGATGGCGCCGCCGATGACTGGTAGAAGCCAGCGGCTCATACGACTCATGATCGGTATCTCCTGACGAAAGTGGCACTCATGTCAACCCAGTACAGCATCCGTCCAGAAGAATCCGTTCAGAGGCTGATGAGAAGTGCGTAAGAGCGGCGCCGGTCACGGGGTGGCCGGAGCGCCGGGTCCGAACGGCGGATGACCCATTGGCCGGCCGCCGAAGCGGGGGCCGTAACCGGCGTGATTGACCTTATCGCTCAGCCGAGCTGAGAGGTGGCTGAGGATCCGCTGCTCCTGGGCACTCGTGATCATCTTTGCCGACACGGCCTTGTCGAGCCGGGATTTGAGCGATTTGAGCATCGCGGTCGTCAACCCCGACACGCTCTTGTGCTTGGACTTCGCCACCTGGGCCAGCGACTTGCCCGAGCTGAGGTCCTTGAAAAGCTGCTGCGGGCTCACGCCGAGGTAAGTCGCGGCCGCGGCCAGCGGGCCCATGCGGGGGGCGCCGGGGGGCGGGAAGCCCGGTTGACCGGGGTGCCCGAAGCGGTGGCGGAAGAAAGCGCGTGGTCCGAGGCCGAGGCGTCCGCCCCGCTGGATCCGCTGCTTGATCGCATTGGCCTGGGCCTTGGTGATCCGGCCCGACGCCACCGCCGCGTTCAGCCGGTCGAGCAGCGCGGCCTGAAGGGCCGAGCGCAGCTTGGCCGGGGAGACGCCCAATCGCTTGGCCGCGTCGTTGAGGAGCGCCTGGCGCGGGCTCGTGCTGCTCTGGGTGGCGGCATAGGCTCCGCCGGCGGCGGCTACGAGGGCCAGGGCGGCGATGACGCTGACAAGCTTGGTCTTCCGGGACACGGCGCCTCCTGCGGTCGGGCGGTCTCTTCCCCTTTGGGCCAGAACCAAAGCAGGACAGTTTGAGAGGAACGTAAGAACGATCAGGCTGCCCGTTGCCGGCTCATCATGATCGCCTCGAGGCGACTTGCCTCAGCCTCCGGACGGTGCATGAGTCGCTCCCAGGTGATGCGGACGGTGGCGATCCCCAGCCGGAGCAGGTCGGCGTCCTTGTTGCGATCGCGCTCGAACGCCGCCCGTGTCCGGTGGAAGTCCCAGCCGTCGAGCTCGACCGACAGTCGATACTCGGGAAAGTAGGCGTCCAGCTCATATCCCGCCACCGTCTCGTTGAAGAGCGCCTCGGGCAGCCCGAACCGCCGACAGAAGGCGCGGAAGCCCACCTCGAATTCGGAGCGTGTCGGGCCCGAGGCGTCGAGGATCGCCACCACCACGGAGCCGCCGGGATGCCGGGGAAATCGCGCCAGCGCTTCGGTCAGACCCGACCGGCGGAGGTGCTTGGACACCTGAGCTTCGCTGAGCAGCCGGCTGAACTCCGCGTCGCCCAGAACCGGCTGGCAGTCGAGGACCGTCCGCGCCGGGCTGGTCAGGCGGATGCCGTAGTGGGTCCGGACGTCGCGGCGAGTCAGGACCTTGCAGCGATGGCAGACGATTCCATCGCGCACATGGCTCGAGGGGGCGGTGACGTGATAGGGCACGGACCACGGCATCCGCCAGCCCCACAGCTCGGCCGCGGACAGGTGGCTCAGCGCAGCATCCGGTCCACAGGCCAGGACAGCTCCGGCCGCGTAGTCCATCGGCATCAGCGGCAAGTGACCCACGGCATAGACGCCCTTGTGGTACGGAACAAGCAGGTTCTTCGCCACCCGGCGATGGATCCACGATCGGTTGACCCCGAGACGGAGCAGCTGGTCGCGCGTCACCCAGCCACGCTGTTTCTTCGCCAACCCCGCTATCCGACTGTCAACCTGTTCATTCACGTTGCTCGAAAAGTCCCGCATAGAGGGTGTTGCGTAAGGGTGAGTGGGCGTCGGTGTGAGACGGTTTTGGGTGGTGCGAGTCTTTTCGAGCAAGCATCCCGCAACCGCGCCGCTAAGTCCCGGAAAGCGACAAAGCTTTTTACGCTTTTGCCAGCGTCACGAAATAATCGAGCGCCTCGGGGTTCGCCAGCGACTCCCGGCTGGCCACGTCCGAGGCCTCGGCGCCCATCAGGATCCGCTTGACCGGCACCTCGAGCACCTTGCCCGACAGCGTGCGGGGGACCTCGGTGATCTGCCGGATCTCGTCCGGGACGTGCCGCGGCGAGCAGTCCGACCGGATCGCGCGGGCGATCGTGCCCTTCAGCTCGTCGCTCAGTTCGGCATCCGGGCGCAGGACGACAAACAACGGCATCCACGCCTCGGTCCCGTCGCGCGGGACATCGACGACGAGCGCGTCGACCACCTCGGGCACCGACAGCGCGGCCCGGTAGATCTCGCTCGTGCCCATCCGCACCCCGCCTCGGTTGATGGTCGCGTCCGAGCGCCCGAAGATGATCGCCGTTCCCCGGTCGGTGATCTCGATCCAGTCGCCGTGGCGCCAGATTCCCGGGTACATGGAGAAGTACGACTCCCGGTAGCGCTCCCCGGTCCCGTCCCCCCAGAAGCAGATCGGCATCGACGGCATCGGCTCCGTGATGACCAGCTCGCCGACGTCGCCCACGAGCGGCCGCCCCGCGGCATCCCATGCCTCCACCGACGCGCCCAGCGCTCGCGCCTGGAGCTCGCCCCTGTACACGGGGAGCGTCGGCACTCCGCCCACGAAGGCCGTGCACAGGTCGGTCCCGCCCGAGGTCGAGAACAACCAGGTATCCGCGCCCACGTGGTCGTAGATCCACTGAAAGCCCTCCGGCGACAGCGGTGACCCCGTCGAGCCCACCGCCCTCAGAGCGCCCAGGTCCCGGCCGGCGCCCGGCTCGACACCCGCCTTCATGCACGACGAGATGAACGCCGCGCTGGTGCCGAAGCAGGTCATCCCCGTCTGCTCGGCCAGCTCCCACAGGCGGCCGAGGTCGGGGTAGCCGGGGTTGCCGTCGAACAGCACGATCGACGCATCGGTCAGCAGCACGCCGACGAGGAAGTTCCACATCATCCAGCCCGTGGTCGAGAACCAGAACACCCGGTCGCCGGCCTGGGCGTTGACGTGCAGGTTCATGTGCTTGACGTGCTCGAGCAGGATCCCGCCCTGGCCGTGGACAATCGGCTTCGGCAGACCCGTGGTCCCCGAGCTGTACAGCACCCACAGCGGGTGATCGAACTCGAGCGAGGCGAACGACAGCTCGCCCGCCGGCCCGAGGAACCCGTCCTCCCAGCCCGAGCCGTCGAGGTAGCCGAGGCGGACCACCTCCGTCCCCACGCCGGCGGCGATCTCGTCGACCACCGCGCTGCGGTCGAAGTCCCGACCGCCGTAGCGATAGCCGTCGATGGCCAGCAGCACCTTGGGCTCGATCTGGGCGAAGCGATCGATGACGCTCCGCGCCCCGAACTCGGGCGCCGCCGAGGACCACACGGCTCCGATGGAGGCGCAGGCCAGGAACGCGGCCACCGTCTCGGGGATGTTGGGCAGATATGCCGCCACACGATCGCCTGGCCCAACCCCGCGGGCGAGGAGGCCCGCCGCGATCGCCGCCGTGGCCGAGCGCAGCTGCCCCCACGTCCACACATCGAGATCGCGCAGCTCCGACGCATGCCGCAACGCGATGTCCTCATCTCGCTTGCCGCGGAACATGTGCTCGGCGTAGCTGCACCGCGCGCCCGGGAACCATTGGGCTCCGGGCATCGAGCGCGCCCCCAGCACGGCGGTCGGGCGCTCGGAGAACCGCACGTCGAAGAACTCGACCAACGCCGTCCAGAACGCGTCGAGCTCATCGACCGACCATCGCCACATCGCCTCGTAGCTGTCGAACTGCAGGCCGCGCGTTTGCGCGAGCCAGCGCCCGAAGCGCGTCACCGTCGCGCGGTCAATCTGCTCGGCGGTCGGTCGCCACAGCAGCTCGGCGGATCCCATGGGCGGCAATATAGTCACGCGGGCTCGGGGCTCGCTGGGCCCGCCCTGTCATCCGTCTGGGCCACGGCTTCAGTGCGCCCGATCCGTGTGCCGCTCGATTGGAATCGTCCGAACGGCCGCACGATCCAAGCCGTTCACCCCCGGCATCGGCCGACCGCCGAACCCGCTGATTGCCGCGTCATGCCCTGTAGGGTTCCCGAGCGATGAGCGCGATGCACGACGACGAGGCCGAGGCCCTCGCCGACATCGTCCTCCCCGACCACGAGGGCCACGACGTCAGACTCGGTGATTTGTGGCGGGACGGGCCGGTCGCCCTCGTGTGGCTGCGGCACTATGGGTGAACGTATTGCCG
Organism: uncultured Solirubrobacterales bacterium; assembly: GCA_963734775.1. Classification (GTDB taxonomy): domain Bacteria; phylum Actinomycetota; class Thermoleophilia; order Solirubrobacterales; family Solirubrobacteraceae; genus Palsa-465. The sequence goes on along the minus strand of CAVTJE010000016.1, from coordinate 30,445 downwards.
CGCGCACGCGGTGCAGTTGCATCGCGCTCGTGAGCAGTTCGAGGCCGCCGGCCTGAAGGTCGTGCTGATCGGCCAGGCCACGCCGGCCGACGCCGCCCGGTTCCGCCAGCGCCTGCACATCGACATGCCCGTCCTGGCCGACGAACACCGCGTGACCTACAAGGCGATCGGCGCCCGCCCCGCCACCGTCGGCGAACTCGTGGGTCCGAAAGTGGTGGCCAAGGGCGTGCTGACCAGCGCGCGCAACCGCGTCTTCCAGGGCAAGACGGTCGGCTCCGCAACCCAGCTCGGCGGCGCGGTCGTGATCCGACCCGGTGGCGAGATCGCCTACAGGCATCTGGCGCAGGACGCCAGCGACAACGCCTCGCCCGAGGCTCTGCTCGCCGCGGTGCGATGATCCGCGCGTGTCGCAGACGGACCTGATCGCCCCCTTCGGTGGCACCGTGATCGCCATCGCCCACGCCGCGCAGGAGAGCGTCCCCGCCGGCGCGGCGGTGATCGTGCTCGAGGCGATGAAAATGGAACACGAGGTCGTGGCCGAGCGCGGAGGCGTCGTGCGCAGCGTCGAGGTCGAGGTGGGAGACACCGTGGAGGAGGGTCAAAAGCTGGCCGTGCTCGCCGACGGCGACCCCGGCACGCGCGCCCCCGACCACGCCGAAGCGCAGGACACAGAACGCGAGGATCTCGAAGCCGTGCGACAGCGCCACGCCATCGGCCTCGATGCCGCCCGCCCGGAAGCGGTGCAAAAGCGCCACGACCGGGGCCGCCGCACCGCCCGCGAGAACCTGGCCGACCTCGTCGACGCGGGCACGTTCGTCGAGTACGGGCCGCTGATCTTCGCCGCCCAGGAGCGGCGCCGGTCCCGGCAGGAGCTCATCGAGCGAACGCCCGCCGATGGGCTCGTCGGCGGCGTCGGCGACATCGACGGCGATCCGGCCGTGGTCATGTCCTACGACTACACGGTGCTCGCCGGCACCCAGGGCATGCGCAACCACCAGAAGAAGGACCGGCTGTTCGAGGTGGCCGAGCGGCGCCAGCTGCCCGTGGTGCTGTTCGCCGAGGGCGGTGGCGGCCGGCCGGGCGACGTCGACATGCCGATCGTCGCCGGCCTCGACTGCCGCGCTTTCAATCTGTTCGCGCGCCTGAGCGGACTCGTCCCGCTGGTTGGGATCGCCTCGGGGTACTGCTTCGCCGGCAACGCGGCCCTGCTCGGCTGCTGCGACGTCGTCATCGCCAGCGAGGACGCCAGCATCGGCATGGGCGGACCGGCGATGATCGAGGGCGGGGGCCTCGGCAGCCACGCCCCCGAGGACGTGGGCCCGATCGAGGTGCAGTCCGCCAACGGTGTCGTCGACCTGCGGGTCAGGGATGACGCCGAGGCGGTGGCAACAGCCAAGCGGTACCTGTCGTACTTCCGCGGCCCGACCGAGCCGGCCCCGCCCCAAGACCAGACCGCTCTGCGCAACCTGGTCCCGACCAACCGCAAGCGCATCTACGACGTCCGGAGGGTCATCGACGCGCTCCTCGACGATGTGTTCGAGCTGCGCCGCGGCTTCGGTCTCGGCATGGTCACCGCCCTGGCCCGGGTGAACGGCCGGCCGTTGGGCGTGATCGCCAACGACCCCACCCATCTGGGCGGCGCCATCGATGCCCACGGCGCCGACAAGGCCGCGCGCTTCATGCAGCTGTGCGACGCCTTCGAGCTACCGCTCCTGTTCCTGTGCGACACGCCGGGGTTCATGGTCGGGCCGGCTGCCGAGCGGACCGCCACGGTCCGGCACTTCGCGCGGATGTTCGTCACCGGAGCCAACCTCCAGGTCGCCACGGGCACAGTGGTGCTGCGCAAGGGCTATGGGCTCGGCGCCCAGGCGATGGCCGCGGGGAGCTTCAAGGCACCGCTGTTCACCGTGGGCTGGCCAACCTCGGAGTTCGGCGCGATGGGGCTCGAGGGTGCCGTGCGCCTGGGGCTGCGCCGCGAGCTCGAGGCGATCGAGGACCCCGGCGAGCGCGAGCGGGCCTTCGAAGCCGCCGTCCAGGCCGCCTACGACCGCGGCAAGGGGATCAGCATGGCCGAGTACGGCGAGATCGACGACGTCATCGACCCGGCCCGGACGCGCGACTGGATCAACACCCTGTTCGACAACCCGCCGTCGGAGTCGCCGCTGGCCAAACGCCGGCCGTTCATCGACGCCTGGTAACTCTCGGGCGACCGAGTTGGTGGCCCGAGCACCGGAGGAATCGGGTAATACCCGTACACTGGGTCGAGTGAACGGTGTCGTTCAGGATTACATGAAACGATGTCACATCGTTTGGTGTGTCGTCGGGAGCTAGTCCGATGTCGTCCCCGAACCTCGCCGAACGAGGCATGACCATCGGCCTACGCGCGCTGGGTGCGCTCGCCGCCTCCGATCTGCTCGACCGTCTCGGCCTCCGCGACCCGGCGCAGCGTCTGCTCCACGGGGCGTCGAAGACGACGTCGCGGACGGCCGCCCGGGCCGGTCGGACGTTCGCCGCGGCCCAAAGGCTGTCCCGCCCCGCGCGCCAGCCGCGGGAACCGCGGGCCCTGTTCGATCTGCGCCCCAGCGACGAGCAGCAGATGCTGACCGAGTCGGTGCGGGCCTTCGCCCAGAACGAGCTCCGCGCCGCGGCGGCGGCCTCCGACGCGGACTTGGCAACCGCGCCCGAGCTGCTCCGTGAGGCAGGCGAGCTCGGCCTGACCATGGTCGGCGTACCCGCCGAGCTCGGCGGGGCGGTGGAGCAGCGCTCGGCCGTGACCTCGGTCCTGATGGCGGAGGCGCTGGCCCACGGCGACCTCGGCATTGCCGTCGCCTGCCTCGCGCCGGCCGGAGTGTCGACCGCACTCGGACTGTGGGGCGACGCCGATCAGCAGGCCACGTATCTGCCCGAGTTCATCGGCGACGACGTCCCCGCCGCGGCGCTCGCCGTGCTCGAGCCGCGCCCGCTGCCCAACCCGTTCGAGCTTCACACGCGTGCGCGGGCGGCCGGCGGTGGTTTCGTGCTCGACGGCGCCAAGTCGCTGGTGCCCCGAGGGGGCGACGGCGAGCTGTTCGTGGTCGCGGCCGAACTCGAGGACCGTGGACCCTCGCTGTTCATCGTCGAGCCGGGAACCGAGGGCGTCAGCATCGAGCCCGAGCCGGCGATGGGCATCCGGGCCGCGGCGACGGCGAGGCTGATCCTCGAGCACGCGAGACTGCCGGCGGGTGCCCTGCTGGGCGCGGCCGACCCCGCCGTCTACGCCGACGCGGTGGCGCTGGCGCGGCTCGGCTGGTGCGCGGTCGCGGTGGGAACCGGCCAAGCCGTGCTCGACTACGTGATCCCCTATGTCAACGAGCGCGTCGCCTTCGGCGAGCCGGTGGCCAACCGCCAGGCCGTGGCCTTTTCGGTGGCGAACATCGGGATCGAGCTCGAGGGGATGCGGCTGGCCACGTATCGGGCCGCCAGCCGCGTCGACCAGGGGCTGAGCTTCGCGCGCGAGGCGACGATCGCGCGACGGCTGTGCTCCGAGCACGGCGTCCACATCGGCTCGGAGGGCGTACAGCTGCTCGGCGGCCATGGCTATGTGAAGGAGCATCCGGTCGAGCGGTGGTACCGCGATCTCCGCGCCGCCGGGATCATGGAAGGGGCGCTGCTCATCTGATGGCCATCAACCTGGAGATACCCACGAAGTTCGGTCAGCTAGTCACGCAGGCCAACCAAGTCGCGACCGAGATCTTCCGCCCCAACTCGCGCAAGTACGACCTCGCCGAGCACTCCTACCCGAAAGAGCTCGACATGCTGGCGGCGGTGATCGACGGCATGAACGAGAGCGGCACGCTCGACGGGGCCGGCGCGGGCGGCGTCGGGAGCGGCGCCAACGGGTCCTCGGGGCCCTCGCAGTCAGAGAACCGCAACGGCAGCAACATGGCCAGCCTGCTCGGCCTGATCGAGTTGTCCTGGGGCGACGTGGGGCTGTTGTTGACCATGCCCCGTCAGGGCCTCGGGCAGGCCGCCATCGCCGCCGTGGCCGACGAGGACCAGCTGGCGCGCTTTGGCGGCAAGTGGGCCGCGATGGCCATCACCGAACCCGAGGCCGGCTCTGACTCGGCCGCGATCCGCACCACGGCGCGCCTCGAGGGCGACGAGTACGTGCTCAACGGCGAGAAGATCTTCGTCACCTCGGGCGATCGCGCCGAGCTGATCGTCGTGTGGGCCACGCTCGATCGCGATCAGGGCCGGGCCGCGATCAAGTCGTTCGTCGTCGAGCGCGACAATCCCGGGCTCCAACTCGAGCGGCTCGAGCACAAGCTCGGAATCCGCGCCTCGGACACGGCCAATTTCCGCCTCGAGGACTGCCGGGTGCCCAAGGAGAACCTGCTCGGCAGTGCCGAGATCGAGCCCCGGCGCGGGTTCACGGGCGTCATGCAGACGTTCGACAACACCCGCCCCCTGGTCGCTGGGATGGCCATCGGCGTGGCCCGGGCGTGTCTGGAGCGCACGCGCGAACTCCTGTCAGAAGCAGGCGTCGAGATCGATTACGACACACCACCCCATGCTCAGCGCGCGGCCGCCTCGGAGTTCATCGCCATGGAGTCCGATTGGGAGGCGGCGCGGTTGCTCACACTGCAGGCGGCCTGGATGGCCGACAACCGCAAGCCCAACTCGCTCCAGGCTTCGATGGCCAAGGCCAAGGCCGGTCGCACCGGCACCGACATCGCGCTGCGCTGCGTTGCCCTGGCCGGGTCGGTCGGCTACGGCGAGGGCGAGCTACTCGAGAAGTGGGCCCGCGACGTCAAGATCCTCGACATCTTCGAGGGCACGCAGCAGATCCAGCAGCTGATCGTGGCCCGCCTGCTGCTCGGTAGGAGCTCGGCAGAACTTAAGTAGCGTTAAGCGCCGCGCACGTACAGTTCCCGCGTGCGCTTCAAGGATTTGAAGCTCGCCCTCGGGGCTTGCGGGCTGATCGTGGCTCTCGCGATGCCGGTCGTCGCCCACGCCGACATCCTCTACACCGACCCGAAGGCGACGGCCATCTACGTCGCTCGTGACGACGGTTCGCACCGCCAGCAGCTGCTATCGATTGCCCAGGTGCCCGGAATGTCGTCCATCGGCGACCCTGAGTTGGGGGTTACCGGCCACACGGCATACCTGATGTTCGACGCTTCCACGAGTGCCTACTGATCGAGCAGCACCGGCACCTGCGGCTCGTCCGGCTTCTACTACTCCTGCACCACCTATTACAACGGGATCGAGGCGACCGGGCTCTACAAAGTCGTGGACGGGAAACTCACGCGTATCAGCTCCCCGCCGCAGCGCTGCACCGCGGGATGCACGATCGTCTCGCAGAACCCCGAGCCGGCCTCGAACGGGGACTACTTCTACGACCAGTGGGGATGCAGCGGCTCGCTGGCCGGCGGCGACTTCACCTGCGCGGGGCGGATCTACCAGGCACCGCTCAGTGGCGGGGTGAACATCCCGTTTGAACCATCCTGCGCCGGACTCCACGACGTGCAGAATTTCGCTCCGGACCCGGTCAATCCCTCGAGAATCGCGTTCGAAGGGTGCCCGTCGAGCGGCGGCCAGGAGCTCGACGTTGCCGGTAAGAGCGGTGGCTCAGATGTCGTCATCGGGACCGCCGCCAGCGGCACCAGCGTCACCCTCGATCAGCCGAACTGGCGTCCCGACGGCGGCAGGATCATCGCCTACCAGGGCGGCGCCGATGAGACCTACACGCCGGGCCTGTATTCCTACAACCCCGCCGGCGGCCCGACGCGCACGCGCGTGCTCTACGCGCCGCTCGACCCGAATAGCAAGGGCTCGACCAAGATTCCCTACGTGTTCTCGGACCCCCGCTACATCGGCGAGAACAGGATCATGTTCACGGCCGACCACAACCTATTCACGATTTCCGCCGCATGCGGCAACTGCAACTTCCCGGCCGAGGCGACGCTCCTGATACCGGGCGCCACGGAGGCATTCTGGACGCCGCTGTCCCTCAGCACAACGCCTACGGCACCGAAGTTCCTGCACCTCTCGCTCGCCCACTCGCACGTCACCCCAAGCCAGGGCTTCACGCTCAAGGTCAAGCTCAACGAGGCCGCCAAGCTCGTGGTCGGGGTGTCGAGAGTCGAGCACAAGAAGGTCCACGGCCGTCGCCACACCTCCTACCGCCCCGCTGGGATCGTGGGCGGCAGCGCAGCCGCGGGCGCCGGCAGCTACACCGTCAAGAAGGTCCACGGACACAAGCTGAAGGCCGGGACCTATCGCCTTTCCGTCTACGCCACCGCCGCGGGCAAGCGCACCGGCGTGCGCCACCTAACGCTGACCGTCACCTGAGCCCGGGTGGGTGGCGCGATGTGTCGCGCATGGCGACGATCCCGCCGATCACGCCCAGGTACGCGGTCCCGGTAGGGCGAGGGCGAGGCCCGCATAGTTGTTGTTGTAGGCGCGGAAGCCGGTCCCGGCCAGCTGCCGGTACACGACCCTGCCGGCGCGAAAGTCGAGCGCGGGCCAGTACCAGGGGTCCACGATCCCCGGCTCCTTGGTGTAGGTGTAGATCAGCCCGTTGGCCAGCGAGAGCTTTGAGACGACGCTGGCGCGCGGGCCGTACGATTGGTCCACACCCGATGACAGCCACGGCCGTTGCGGTTGAGATCGACGCGCGCGAAGCCCGGTGCACGAAGCAGGTGATTGTGCAGACGCCCGCCGGCGCGCGTCGCACCAGCCCGCTCCGTGCTTCACAGCGATGCGGCCTCGCGGCGCAGGACGTCCCAGCCCAGGGCCACGTCATCGGCCGTGGTGCTCATCTGACCCACGGCCAGCCTGAGCACGTAGCGACCGTTCAGCACCGCGTGCGAGATGAAGATCTCGCCGCCGGCGTTGACGCGACGCAGCAGCTCCTGGTTGCTCGCATCCGACCCGCGACGGCGAAAGCACACGACGGAGAAGTTCCGCGGAGCGCATAGCTCCCAGTCCGGGTCCTCGGCCACCCAGCGCTCGAACATCTCGGCCAGGGCAACCCCGCCGCGGATGTGGGCCTGAAGGCCGCTGCGCCCGTAGCAGCGGAGCACGGCCCACAGCTTCAGCGAGCGGAAGCGGCGCCCGAGCACCGGGCCGTACTCGCTGAGGCTGAGCGCATCCTCGGAATCGGGCGTCCGCAGGTACTCGGGGACGAGGCTGAAGGCGCGGCGAAGGTCCTCGGGCCGAGGGGTCCACAGGAGCGAGCAGTCCATCGGCGTAAGCATCCATTTGTGGGCGTTGACCACGACCGAGTCGGCCCGATCCACCCCCTCGAACGCCCATCGGTGCTCGGGGCAGACCATGGCCGCGCCCGCGTAGGCGGCATCCACATGAAGCCACGCCCCCGCGCCCCCCGCCGCATCCGCCACCGCCCCAACGTCATCCACGGCCGTCGACGCAGTCGTACCGACGGTAACCACGATAGCGGCGGCATCGGACAGATCGCCGATCGCATCGTTCCGCATCCGGAAGTCGTCGTCCACCGGAACCTTGCGCACCCGCATGCCCAGGATATGGGCCGCCTTGTCGACCGACGAGTGCGCCTGCTCGGAGCAGACCACAACCTCGCGCCCAGTGGCCGTCCGCGCCGCCGTGAGCGCGGTCAGTGTCGACGTCGATGCGGTGTCCTCGATGTGACCGTGCCAGCCCTCCGGCAGGCCGATGAGGTCGGCCGCCCAGGCGAGCACCACGCTCTCGAGCTCGGTCGAGGCGGGAGCGGTGCGCCAGAGAAAGCCGATCGAGTTCAGCGTGGCGGCGAGCAGCTCGGCCAGAATGCCCGGCTCGGCGGCACTCGAGGCGAAATAGGCGAAGAAGCGCGGATGCTGCCAGTGCGTGACGCCCGGCATCAGCACGTCGTCCAGGTCGCGCAGGACATCGGCGAACGGCTCGGGCTCATCGGGCGCGCGGGCCGGGAGTCGCGCGCGGATCTCGCCGGGCCGGACCTGAGCCAGCACCGGACGCTCGGACACGGTCTCCAGGTAGTTCGCCGCCCATTCGAGCGCCGCGGCCCCGTCTGCGCGCAGGTCGGTCAAAACGCGAACTGCACGCCCGTCATTTGCTCGGACACCTCCCAGAGCCGCCGCCAGGCGTCCTCGTCATAGGCTTTGCCCGCCGCCGTGACGATGTGCGGGTGACCGCGCTGCTCGAACATCTCGTCGGGACCGACAAACGAACCTCCGGGGATCTCGGGCACGGTGGCCGCGTACAGCGTCGGCAGCGCTCCCATGTCCGCGCTCTGCGCCAATACGCGGTTGGTAAGCGCCATGAAGCCCTTCTCGTACCACGTGGCCGGCCCGGCAAACTGGAGGTTGGTGGCCGCGTACCCCGGGTGAGCGGCCAGGCTCTTCAGATCCGCGTCTGCCGCGGTGGCGCGGCGCTGGAGCTCGAAGCAGAACATCAGGTTGGCCAGCTTCGACTGCCCGTACCAGAGCCAGTTCTGGTAATGACGCTCGCCGTTCAGGTTGTCGAAGCGGATCTTGCCGATCCGGTGGGCCCCGCTCGACAGCGTGACTACACGGGGCGCGTCGGCCGAGAGCAGTCTCGGCAGCAGCCGACCGGTGAGCGCGAAGTGCCCCAGGTGGTTGGTGGCGAACTGACTCTCGAACCCGGCCTTGGTCAGGCGGCGCGGCGGTGCCATCACCCCCGCGTTGTTGATGAGCAGATCGAGCTTGCCGTCGGTGGCCTGCGCGAAGTCTTTGACCGAGTCGAGGTCGGCCAGATCGAGAGCGCGGACCTGCAGCCTGGCCTCGGGCACCTGCAGGCGGATCTCCCCGGCGGCCTCCTCGCCCTTGTCGGTGTTGCGGCAGGCCATGACCACGCTCGCCCCCGCCCGCGCCAGCTCGCGCGCCGTGACCTTGCCCAGACCGCTATTGGCGCCGGTGACGACGGCCGTGCGATCCGTCTGGTCGGGGATGTCGGCCGCTGTCCACTTGGATGACGTCTCAGCCGCCATCAGCTGCCGCTGCGGTGCGCAACCGAATCGCCATACGCCTTGGGCCGGAACATCAGCACCGGATCGTCCGAGCACTCGATCCCGTCGACGACGCGGGTGGGATCGAAGACGAGGATGTCGCCGCCCGTCTCACGCTGTGTGTCGAGGCCGGTCAGCTCCAGGGTCCCGGCGGCCACGCGTTCGCGCTCCTTGGGCCACGCCGAGGAGGGGTCGTTGACGTCGTCTCCCGGAGCGGCGATCTGGAGCTCGAGCGTGAACCGAACCGGGGCGCGCTCCACCCGTTCGATGATCTCGTCGTGGAGGTAGTCGCGCCCGCGCCGCTTGGCCTCGCGCGGGCTGATGCGCTGGTCGCCCGCCTCGGGCTGGAGCGTGTAGCGGACGTAGCGTTCGCTGCCATCGGCGGCGATGAAACGGTAGGCGTGGATCGCGTAGTAGCGGCAGGTCCCGTAGCTGGCCACCGGCCGCAGCGCAGGCACGTTGGTCAGCAGCTTGGGGATCGCCTCGGGGTGGCGGGCCAGGAAGGCCGGAACCTTCCACGCCATCGCCGGCCCCGGTTTTTGCGCCACCAGCAGCTCGAGGAACGCCTCCGGCGTGCGGACCGGGAACCGCGGGGCGCTCTGGGCGACGATGTCGGTCCGCGAGTCGTCGGGGAGGTAGAACTTGATCGCCAGTCCCCGGACATCGGGCGCGTAGTCGGGCACGCCCGGATCGCCGCCCCCGTTGGAGACGCGGACGGTGACCGGCACGGGCTCGCCCTGCATGTGACCCGCCCGGGTTAGGTGCGACGCATAGGGCGTCGCCGTGAACGTCCCCTTGAGCAGCACGCCCTTGGCGTGAAGGGCGCGATACCCCGCGTGGGTGCCGAATACCTCGTTGGCGGCCTGGGTGGCCTGTTCCGGCGTGGCGCTCATGCTCGTACCTCGAACTTGATCCCGGCCTTGACCAGCCGATCGATCAGCGGCTGGCCCATGGCCACCGCCGGGGTCAGCTGGCCGGCCAGCTCCGGTAGGTCGTCGTGGGCCAGGCACAGGGCGGACTCGGCCAGCATCTTCGACGTCTCGCTGTAGCCGGGATCCCCGCCCTTGACCTCGGCGGTCACGAGGTGCCCGCCGCCGGTCCCGACCAGGCGGACCCGGAACCATGCCTTCTCGCGCTGCTGAGGAGTCGGCCCTTCGCCGGGGTCCTTGAACTTGAGCAGGAGCTCGCGTGTCGGCGGCAGTTGCGCCAGGGCCACGACCGCGCCCGCACCGGCGGTGGCGCCGACGAGCACCGGCAGGCTGCCCAGCACGAGGTAGTGGCTGTAGGTGAAGTGAGGTCCGTAGCGGTCCAGCGCGCGGGCGGAACGCAGAACGGTCTGTGGGTCGATGGTCGGGAACGGCGCCACCCATCCGTCGACACGATCGCGATGAGGCTTGCCCGGCCTGCCTCTGACCGTCCGGCCGTTGGGGGAGATCTCGCGCTCGCGCCGCTCGCGCCCGGCCCGCGAGGCCTCGCGCAGGCGGCTGAGGATGCTTAATCGCCGAGTGGTAGGTCCCGCCCGAGAAGGTCCCGTCGACGCGGACGAAGCACTGGACGTCGACCGGCACGCCCTCGGGCAGCTGCGAGACAGTGAACAGCGTGCCGAGGTCGTAGGGGATCGAGTCAAAGCCACACGAGTGCACGATGCGCGCGCCGCTCGCGCGCGCGGTCTCGTGATAGCGCAGCCACATGCGGTCGGCGAACTCGGGCTCGCCGGTGAGGTCGACGTAATCGGTCCCGGTCTGCGCGCAGGCGGCGACGAGCGCCTCGCCGTACTTGATGTAGGGCCCGACCGTGGTGATCACGACCTTGGTCGATTCGGCCAGCGCGTGCATCGAGCGTCCGTCCTTGACGTCCGCACCCAGCACCGGTAGCTCGGCGCACTCCGGGTTGATCACGGCCAGCCGCTGTCGGAGCTCCTCGAGCTTCTGGTGATTGCGGCCGGCGATTGCCCACCGCGTGCCGGAATCGGCGTGGGCGGCGAGATACTCGGCCGTCAGCGCGCCGGTGAACCCGGTGGCGCCGAAGAGGACGATGTCGTGGGCGCGCTCAGCCATCGAGTTCTTTGGCGATCCTGAGGGCCTCGTCGGGCGCCACGCCGGCCTTCGCCGCCAGCCAGCAGGCGATGGGCGCGGCCACACGCTCGGAGGAGTGGGCGGCCGCACCGGCCACGTCGAGCAGCACCTTGAACTCCTCGGTGGTGGGAGGATCGGTGCCGAGCTTCTCGGCGTATGCGGCCAGCCATTCGCGCGCGTTCATGAGCCGGGGCGCACTCTAGTTGATGGTCGCCCACGGGCCTTTAGATGTTCCGCCTCGATCCGCCCCAGCTCGGTGACCGGATCCTCGTCGAAGATGACCTCGCGCCCGATCCTGTACCAGTTGTTCGTCGCCTGGAGCTGGCACAGAATCCCGAGCACGAGCCCGAACGCGCGCAGGGTGACGATCTGGTTGGCCGGTAGGCGAAGGTCCCCGAAGCCCGAGCGCATATCGCCGTGCTCGAGCATGATCTTGGTGACGTCCTGTGGCGTGAGGCGCACCTGACGGTCCTCGAGGAACCACCAGGTGGCGGCGCGGTACTTCTCCATCAGCGGCCCGACGAGCTCGCGCCGGAGCTTGGAGATGATGCCCTGTTCGACGGTGAGCTCGAACAGCCGCTCCGCGTCCTGGGCGTAGCAGGCCTTGAGGATGTCGAGCTGGTCGTCGACGTCCTCCGGTGTCTGGCGCTTGAAGAAGCCGAAGTCGATGAACGCCACGCGCCCGTCAGCCATGAACAGCGAGTTGCCCGGGTGGGGATCGCCGTTGAGCAGCAGGTGGCGGTAGGGGCCGTTGACATAGAAGCGGAACAGGATCTCGCTCCAGCGCGAGCGCTCGGCGTCATCGTCGCGGCGGATGTCGGCGAACCTGCGCCCCTCGATGTACTCGGTCACGATCACGCGCTCGCGGCATAGCTCGGTGATCACGCCCGGCACGACGATGAACGGGTGGCCGCGATACTCGCGCGCCAGGGCGCGGTGGTTGGCCGCCTCGAGCTCGTAGTCGAGCTCCTCGCTGACCCGCTCGGTGATCTCCTCGGCGATCTCCTTGGTATCCAGCCCGGGCGCGAACCGCGCCGCCAGCCGCAGCACCATGCCGAGATTCTTCAGATCCGCGGCCACGACGGTGTTGATCCCCGGGTACTGGACCTTGACGGCAACCTCCCGGCCGTCGTGGATCCGGGCCCGGTAGACCTGGCCGATCGAGGCGGCGGCGATCGCCTCGGGATCGAAGTCGGCAAACGCGGCGCTCAACGGCTCGCCCAGATCCTGTTCGATGACCCGCTGCATGTCCTTGAAAGGCACGCTCGGGGCCATCGTCTGCAGCTTGGCCAACTTGGCCTGGAACTCGTCGCGATACGCCTCGGGGACCATGCCGGGGTCGAGCACCGACAGCGTCTGGCCGACCTTCATCGCGGCGCCCTTCATCCCCCCGAGGACGTTGACGATGCGGTCGGCGGTCTGGAGCGCTTGGCGCCCCAACGCTTCCTCGGCCTCCTCCTCGGAGCGGACCGTGTTCGCCGCCCGCGTCCCCAGCTGCCGGGCCGCTGCGCCGGCGGCCATGGTGCCAATCCGCGTGGCGCGGCCAAAGCGGGATCTGTTCAGCGGGCTATCGGGCATTCAGCGCCTCGAATCTCCCCGGACCCGGGGTGCCACATGTTCATCTGGCGCCATATGTAGGTCAAATAAACATGTGGCTACCGCCGGTGCGAGTAATTGGCAGAATGCCAACAGTACATGGAACCTGCCTCACCGCGCGGGCGGTCGCCCGCCGGTCACTGACAACATGCCGCGGTCCCCCAGTGCAACGAAAGGCGACGAACATGAAAGTCCTCGACGACAAGGTGGCGATCGTCACCGGTTCGGCGCGCGGCATCGGCCGCGCCACCGCCGAGCTGCTGTCCGAGCACGGCGCCAAGGTGCTGATCAACGACCTCGACGGCGACGTCGCCGAGCAGACGGCCAGTGAGATCGCCGGCGACACGCTCGTCTTCGCCGGCGACCTGACCAAGCCCGGCGTTCCCGACGAGCTCGTCCAGACGGTGATCGACGAGTGGGGCAAGGTCGACATCCTCGTCAACAACGCCGGCTACACGATCGACGCGCCGATCCACAAGATGAGCGACGAGATCGTTCCAGCGGATGCTCGACATCCACTCGATCGTGCCCTTCCGCATGTGCCGCGCCGTGGCGCCCCACATGCGCGAGCCGGCCAAGAAGGAGCGCGAGCAGGGCGTCGAGGTGTTCCGCAAGATCGTCAACGTCTCCTCGATCTCCGGGACGATGGGCAACGCCGGCCAGGCCAACTACGCCTCCGGCAAGTCCGCCGTCGTCGGCCTGACCAAGACGCTGGCCAAGGAGTGGGGCCAGTTCAAGATCAACGTCAACGCCGTCGCGTTCGGCTACATCGAGACACGCCTGACCGCGAGCAAGGAGGAGTCGAACACGATGGAGATCGACGGCGAGAAGATCCAGCTCGGCGTCCCCGATCAGCTCCGCGGCATGGCGTCGATGCTGATCCCGCTCGGCCGTCCGGGCACGCCCGAAGAGGCCGCCGGCGGCGTCTTCTTCCTCTGCTCCCCGTGGTCGAATTTCGTGAGCGGCCAGGTGCTCAACATCACCGGCGGCCAGTTCACCGGCATGACCTCGTAGAGGGGGCGGGGGTATCGGCAGCCGGAGGTCGTGGTGGACGACCGCCCGATCGGGCGTGCAGCGCTTGTTGGCATCCTGCCAACTGCTGTAGGCTCCCGCCGGTGTCAGCCACCGTCCCCAGCAGGGCCGCGCTGGCAGCGGCTCGAGCACGACGAGCGGCGCCGCCAGATCCTCCAGGTCGCCCGGCGGCTGTTCTCCGAACGCACCTACACGTCGGTATCGACCTCGCTGATCGCGCGTGAGGCGGGGGTCGCCCGCGGCCTGCTGCACCACTACTTCGGCACCAAGCGCGATCTCTACCTCGAGGTGATCCGCTCGATCGTGCAGCTGCCTTCGAACCCGGTTCCGCTGCCGTCGCCGGGACGCGGCCTCGAGCACGTGATCACCGAGTCGGCCGAGCGTTGGCTGACGATGCTGGAGCGCAACCGGGGCGCCTGGTTGGCCGCTGTCGGCGCCCAGGGCCTCGGGCGCGACCCCGAGGTCGAGGCAGATCCTCGACGAGGCGCGCGAGCGGGCCGCCGACCGGCTCGTCGAGGCGCTCGGCACGTTCGAGGCGGCCCATGCGCCCGGTGAGGTCAAGGCGCTGATGCGGGCGTACTCGGGCATGGTCGAGGCCGCGAGCGTCGAGTGGCTCGAGCGAGGCCGGCTCACCCGCGAGCAGGTCCGCGCGGTCCTCGTGCGGGGTTTTCTCAGCATCGTCACGCGAAGTCCTTCCGGCCGTGCAGGCGGCCACGAGCGACCAACCACAGGAGAGCCCATGGCCCGCAAGAGCTACGTGATCGGCGTCGGGATGACCAAGTTCGACAAGCCCGGGACGAAGGAGGGCGACTACCCCGACTGGGCCAAGGAGGCCGGCGAGAAGGCGCTGGCCGACGCCGGCGTGCGCTACGACGCGATCCAGCAGGTGTACGCCGGCTACGTCTACGGCGACTCGACCTACGGGCAGCGCGCCGTGTACGAGCTCGGGCTCACCGGCATTCCGGTGCTCAACGTCAACAACAACTGCTCGACGGGCTCGAGCGCCCTGTTCCTCGCGCGTCAGGCGGTGAAGGGCGGCCTCGCCGACTGCGCCCTGGCGATCGGCTTCGAGAAGATGGAGCGCGGCTCGCTCGGGATGAAGTACACCGACCGCACCCCGGCGATGGACAAGCACTTCGCGCGGATGTTCGAGCTCCGCGATCCGGAGTCCTCGCCGTTCGCCCCGCAGATGTTCGGCAACGCCGGGCGCGACCACATGGACAAGTACGGGTCCAAGCCCGAGCACTACGTCTGGATCGGCTACAAGAACCACAAGCACTCGGTGAACAACCCGTACGCCCAGTTCCAGACCGAGTACACGCTCGATCAGATCCGCGACGCGCCGATGATTCACGAGCCGCTCACCAAGCTCCAGTGCTCTCCCACGAGCGACGGTGCCGGCGCGGTGATCGTCGCCTCCGAGCGTTTCGTCGACGAGCACAACCTCTGGGATCAGGCGATCGAGATCGCCGGTCAGGCGATGGTCACCGACATGTCGAGCACGTTCGATCCCGACGCCGACTGCATCAAGATCGTCGGTTACGACATGAGCAAGAAGGCCGCCCAGCTGGCCTACGAGGAGGCGCAGGTCGGGCCCGAGGACGTGCAGGTGATCGAACTGCACGACTGCTTCAGCGCCAACGAGCTGATCACCTACGAGGCGCTCGGCATCGCCGCCGAGGGCGAGGGCCACACGCTCGTCGACAGGCGGGCGACGACCTACGGCGGCGATGGTCCCGTCGTCAACCCGAGCGGCGGGCTGATCTCCAAGGGCCATCCGCTCGGCGCCACCGGGCTCGCCCAGTGCTCGGAGCTCACCTGGCAACTCCGGGCCAGGCCGAGCGCCGCCAGGTCGACAACGTCGAAGTCGCGCTGCAGCACAACATCGGTCTCGGCGGCGCCGCCGTCGTGAGCATCTACCGCCGCGCCGCGTAGCCATGGCGACAACAACGGAGCAGAAGAAAACGGAACCCCCGGGAGTGCGGACTCGATCGTCGTCGAGAACCCGGTGACGGGCGAGGTCATCGCCACGCTGCCGGCATGCTCGCCCGAGCAGCTGGCCGAGATGGCTGTGCGCGCCCGCGGCGCCCAGCAGGCCTGGGCGGCCCTCGGCTTCGACGGCCGCGGCCGGATCCTGCGGCGGATGCAGAAGTGGGTCCTCGACAACGCCGACCGCTTCCTCGACACGCTGGTCTCGGAGACCGGCAAGACCCGCGAGGATGCCGCCCTGGCCGAGCTCGGGGTACGCCGCCAACGCGTTCGGCTTCTGGGCCAAGAACGCCCGCAAGTACCTGGCCGACGAGAAGGTCAAGACGACCAACCCGTTCCTGGTCGGGCGCAAGGTGATCGTGCGCTACGAGCCGGTCGGGCTGGCGATGTGATCGGCCCCTGGAACTACCCGTTCACGAACACGATTGGCGATGCCATCCCGGCGCTGGCCGCGGGCAACGCGGTGATCGTCAAGCCCTCGAGCGTCACCCCGCTCACCTCGCTGCTGATCGCGGAGGGCTTCCAGGCCTGCGGGATGCCCGACGACGTCTTCCAGGTCGCCGTCGGCCGTGGCGCTCGCGGCAGCACGCTGATCGACGAGGTCGATTCGGTCACGTTCACCGGCTGACCGAGACGGGCAAGTCGGCGATGGAGCGCGCGGCCAAGACCGCCACCCGCGGTCGTCGTCGAGCCCGGCGGGCAAGGACCCGACGATCGTCCTCGCCGACGCCGACGTGGAGCGCGCGGCCACGCCGCCGTGGCGTTGGCCGATGCAGAACGCGGGCAAGCAGCGTGCATCTCGATCGAGTGGGTGCGCAACCTCCTACGAGGCCGCCGATCTACGATCGCTTACCTCGCCGTGGCCGACAAGGCCCGAACCCGCGCCAGGGCATCCCCGGCGACTTCGGCAGCGTCGACGTCGGCTCGTTCATCAATCCCCCCCAGATCGACATCGTCGACGAGCACGTAAGGGACGCCGTGTCCAAGGGCGCGGAAGGTGCTCGCCGGCGGGCACCGCGGCACCGGCCCCGGCACGTTCTATGAGCCGACCGTGCCGACCGACGTCACCCACGACATGGAGTGCATGCGCGAGGAGACGTTCGGGCCCACGCTGCCGATCATGAAGGTCGCCGACGCCGAGGAGGCGATCCGCCTCGCCAACGACACCCCCTACGGGCTTCAGGCCTCGGTGTACACGAAGGACATCGTCAAGGGCGAGGCGGTGGCGCGGCGGATTCAGGCCGGCGCCGTGGTGGTCAACGACACCTCGGCCAACGACATCGCGCTCGAGGCGCCGATGGGCGGGTGGAAGACCTCGGGCCTCGGCGTGCGCCACGGTGCCGAGGGGATTCGGAAGTACACCAAGCGCCAGACGATCCTCCTCACGCGCTTCGCGCCCAAGAAGGACATCTACATGTTCCCGTACAAGGCCGGCACCTCGAAGGCGCTCGTGCGCATCTTCAAGTTGATGTACGGGCGCGGCAAGCGCGACTGATCAGCCGAGCAAGACCAATGACTTGAGCTCCCGGGGGTCGCGCCGCGCGGCGGTGAGCGCGAGCGCGGTCTCCTGAGCGGGAAGCGCGAGGTGATGATCGCCTCGAGCGGGATCTGGCCGCTCGCCGCGAGCTCAATCGCGTCGGGAAAGCAGCCCGCGTAGCGAAACGAGCCGACGACGGTAAGCTCGCGGCGCTGCAGGTGCTCGAGACCGAGCGCCACCAGCTCCTGCGCCATGCCAACCACGACGACGGTCCCGGCCGGGCGGACGGCGGCGAGCGCGGGGTTGAGCGCGGCGAGGGAGCCCGAACAGTCGATCAGCACGTCGGCGCGGAGCGCCTCGGCGCGGCGGGCGAGCTCGCCCGGCGTCCACGCGTCCTCGAGGCCGAACCGGCGGGCGAGGCCGAGCCGGCGCTCGTTGGGGTCGACGACAAAGCTCGCCCGCCCCGAGCCACTGCGCGGCGGCGCCGGTGAGCAGGCCGATCGGCCCGGCACCGACGATGAGCACACGGTCGCCTCGCCTCATGGCGCCCTGCCGGCACGCCCACAGTCCAACCGCGAGCGGCTCGATCAGCGTGCCCGCCTCGTCGCTGACCGCATCGGGCACGGCGAAGGCGAGCTCCTCGTGCACTGCCACGTGACGACGGAGCGCTCCGTCGACGGGCGGTGCACCGAGGAAGCGGACGTCGCCGCACAGGTTGTAGCGCCCACTCCCGCACTCCACGCACGTGCCACACGACACCCCGGGCTCGACGACGACGCGCGTCCCATGCGGTGGCGCGTCGCGCCCTCGCCTGCACTCCACCACCTGTCCGCACACCTCGTGGCCGAGGATGTGGGGCGCGCGCACGATGTTGTGGCCGAGGAAGCCGCTCCTCGAAGTAGTGGACGTCGGAGCCGCAGATACCCACGGCGCTGACCCGGATCAGGACCTCGTGTCCCGTGGGTTCGGGTACGCGCCGCGGCTCGAGCCGCAGATCGCCACATGCCCCACTGATCCGGCGCATTGGGACGGTCGCATCTGAGTAAGGGAAAAGCCTGCGGGCTCTTATGACGTCTCAAATGACCAGTAGGGTCGAGTTGTGATCGCCGAGAACAGGCGCCAGCGCCTTCACGCCATGGGACGAACTCATCGGTGCAATCGCCTCGACCACGCCGACCGGCCTGATGGAGCTGGCCCTTGCCATCGCTCAGGCCAGCCTCACCCGGCTGTTCCTGCCATGCCGAGTATTCGGCGCATCGCCTTCGCCGAAGCGGTCACCGATGTGGCATCCATGACCACTGATGTTCGAGCAGTCGGGCTGGCCGAACTCGTGCCGGTGCCCCAGCCTTCGTCCTTGCCGTATGGACCGAGGACATGATCATTCGCGCCGGGTGCCGCCTGGCGCGATGTTCGGCGAGGATGGCGTCCTTATCCCGACTTCTGTTGAGACCGATCCCTGGGTCGGCCCACGAGAGATTTCTCCTCGAGGTGGCCAAATTGCCAGCTCTCGATCCGGTGACCTCCGACCGTCAGGCTCCGCGGGGCGAGAGCCTCGCCGCCGCCTTCTGCCAGTCCCGCAGCAGCGTGAGTGCCATCGATCAGGCGGGTCGGAGTGATCTGTTCGATGACAAGGATCCCAGCGGTATCTCCGACGCCCAGGCCCTGGCCCTCCAGGTCGTAGATGCCTTCGTGTCGCGGCCGATCCAGTGGCCGCCCGGGCTCGGCAGCAGGTCCTGGATGCCCTCGGTCCTGGCGCCGCAACCGAGCTGACCCTCAATATCGTCCGCAATGCCGCGAACAGATCGCTGTCGCTTTCGACGAGGACAAGCCGCACGGTGGAGATAGGAGTGGAGTACTACGACATCGACGCGGTCCACCAGGGATCTGCAGTACACATCAGGCACGGTCATGCTCAGGGCCTGAACAACCAGCTCCCCAACTCGGAGACGGACGTGCCGCTATCAAGTGCCGCTGGAAGAGCTCGGTCGACGACGCTTTGCCACGTCACGGACTCCAAGTCAGGCCGACTGCCAGCACTCCCGAAGCTCTCCAGGACCAGCAGCTAAGCGATGGACCCTCAGAGAAGTATCAATGTACTCGGACACTGCGCACGCGAGTTCCTCGATCTAGGGTTTTTGAGATGGACGCCGCAGACATTCATCGTTTAGTTGAGGATGCGTTCAATGCTGGCGACGTTGAAGCTTTGGTAGCCCTCTTACAAACAGATGCCACCATGGCCACTCCGGTTGGACCTTCGTACCGCGACAGCGGCCATTCGTGAACGTGGTCAGGCTTCGTCGCGCGGCGGGACGATCAAGATGGTGACCCGTCACGTTGTTGTCGTCGATGATACGGCCTTGCTCAGCAACGACTCGAACTTTGTTCGAGCTGGCATCGATATGTCATCTCGTACTTCGGAGGTGGCTCCGTCGTCAACCCGAAACGGAACGTGGAAGTATGTGATCGATCACCCGTACGCCGGGCTGACCTATAAGCGAGTAGTTCGTATCGTTCTATGAGTCGTCGAAACAGTTCGGCAATCTCCAGATAATCAGCGAGGGTGATACCCCATACAACCCAGTCACTTTCTCTCGAAGGTCGTCGGTAAAGAAGGCTTCCGCCGCCGCCTGCGATTCCCCCACACGTAGAAGTTGATCGCACGCTGCCGCTTCTCGTCTACGTGAAAACCTTGAGGCGAAGACCGGGCAGGCCCTCGAACATCTCGCGCGCATTCTTGGCCACCTCAACCACCCGGGAGCGATCGAAGTTGCCGTCGTAGTCGAATACAACGCTGACACCGATCATGCTGTACTCTCCTCTCCTCGCGGAGGCGAGCCTTCAAGCCGTTTGTCGCCATGAAGATCCCACATCCCAGTGGCAAGAGCCTACCACGACCTTCGCCTGAGAATGCGCTTGCCAAAGACACCTGGTCGTGCACATTGCCGGCGGTGGGTGACGCCCTCAACCGGGACCCCGCCGCGCGTCTTGGGACAGCCTCGGACGTCGGGAGTCGTCAAACTGGACCGTGGACGGGTGCTCGGGGGCCGATCCACCGCGAGGCTACTCCAACCGCGAGCGAAGAGCAAGCATCCGGTCGTCAGAGCCCCGAGAAGGTGTGTCCATCATCCGGTCATCTCGGGCACTCCAGGTGTGTCAGGTTTGGTTGACAAACTTCAGTCTGTCAGTCCATACTGACAGACATGGACTTCGAATCTCAACGCGAACTCTTCGTCGAATCGACCCGGAGATCGCTTCACACGCTGCTGGCACTCCATCGCCTAGCTCAAGAGAGTCGAAGCGACTCACGTCGCGTCGGCCCGAAAAGGGCTCCGGTCGTGGCAGCAGATCGGAGATGTTTGCGCGTCACACGCCAATCTGTCACACCAAATACAACAATTGGGCATCATGACAACCGAATCGGTGGTGCCAGAAGTGCATCACGTATGGCCATCTATCTGCGGCCAGCGAGGAGGCTCGTCGCCAAGGTCGATCGCCGAACTCGTACCGATGACATCTTGCTCAGCTTGTTGGAGGATCCCCTCGATCGAAGTCGTGTTGGGCGTGCGCCTTCAGGAAGCTCGCCAAGCCCTTGGTCGTCTCGATCACGATGCCCTGGGTGCCCTTGGCATTCGATCGGACACCGGCGTCCCCCACTGCCGATGCGTGCCCTGCCGAAGAAGCCGACGTTCAGAGACGTCATGAAGAAGATCGCCTCCGCATGACGCCCGCCGCAAAGAAGTGCTTGAGGAAGCGGTCAAGCCCAACCGCCGGAAGACCCAGGTCACGGCCCAGCAGGTGCTGGCCCAGATCCTCACTCTCCAACCACCAGATCCCGCGGCGGCGCCGCTGGGCGCTCTCGGCGTAAACACGTCGGAGGTTCGGCGCCGATTGGATGCAGTCACGCCCGACAACTGAGTCCCCAGCGACATTCACGACTTCGGGCGGTGTCCGGATCGGGTCGATCCAGGCGACGGCTCATTGCTCGTCCGCGATGTGGAAACGCTGTTGAGTTGGGTGAGGGCTTGTGACGGCGCGTAGTCGGTTGCACCGTCGGCCCACACGAACACGTGCCGTTGTCAGCCGTGCGTTTAAGCAACTTCTCGGAATTGTCCGCGTACACGTCGCTGACCAGAAGCTCTTCGACCCATTCGTTCATGACGTCAAGGGTCGCCGCCGTACGACCCCCGGCAGGGGGAATGAAACAGATCAAGACGTCCTCGGCTATATCCGGAAGTACGTCAAACCCTTGACGCCGGCCCGGCTGCTGGCGAACGTAGGCATCGTCCTCGTGTTCGCAGCCTTCTACTTGCGATTCCTGGCTGCATTTCGGAGGTAACCCCGTTCGCCGGGACGGTGGGACACTCCGGCACAAGGGGATACCGTGAAACTGTGGATCTTCCAGAGTTTTTTGGTCGCTGATGCTGCCGAATGGCGGACCTGGTTGAAGGGTCACCATTCCAAGTCACCAGGCGTGTGGCTCGTCCTAGCCAAGAAAGGCACGACGCATCCGACAACGCTCTCCTACGACGAGGCACTCGAGGAGTCGATCTGCTTTGGTTGGATCGATGGGCAGCTCGGCCGTCGTGATAACGCGACATACCGGCGACGATTCACACCCCGAAACGCTCGGAGCCCTTGGTCTCAACGGAACGTCGCCATCGCCGAGAGGTTGAGCGCCTCCGGCCGAATGCATCGGTCAGGAGAAGCCGAGGTTCGGCAGGCCAAAGCGGATGGTCGGTGGAAAACTGCCTACACCGGACAAGCGAGCGTGGAGGTTCCAGAGGATTTGGCGGACGCCCTGATTGCCAATCCTCGCGCTCAGGCAATGTTTCAGACGCTCACAAGTGCGAATCGGTACTCCATCCTCTATCGGATCGGAAGCGCAAAGAAGCTGGAGACCCGAGCCCAACGTATCGAGCAGTTTGTGGAGATGCTGGCCCGAGGCGAGACCATCCACCCGCAAGGTCCACGATCGCCCCGTTAGTTGATCGGTGTCAGCGAATGGGTGCCGGTACCGGTTGCACCCTCTTGCGCCCACTGGGCCTCGGCGTGCTGGCCTCGTGCGCTAAATGTGACCCCTGGCCTGCTCTTCTATGGTCGGGCTGCCGGGATTTGAACCTGGGACCTCTTGACCCTCGCCATCCTCCTCGCCTTCCCAGGTGCCCAGATCTTTCAGATGTCGCCTAGAGGTCCGGAACCGATCCAATACGCCCAGACTGATCCGTACGAGTTGACCAAGTCATTCCTCGACGACCCACAGCGCTTCTAGCTTCTGAAGTGGTCACCATCTCGGCGAACGGGATCACCTTTGTGACCACCGGTCCGGAGCAGTCGAGGGCGCTGAGGACTCGCGTGCCTTCGGCTCGGCCGCCTTTGGCTTCGCCGCTATGCATTGAACCGCTGGCCTGGCATTCTTGATGGGTGACTTCTAAGACCAGGTACGCCCGAAGCGGCGAGGTCGGCATCGCCTACCAGGTCGTCGGCGACGGTCCCATCGACCTGGTGTGGGTGCCCGGAATCTACAGCCACCTCGAGTTCCAGATGACCGATCCCGCCTGGGCCCACTTCACGGAGAGCTTGGCGGAGTTCAGCAGACTGATCCTCTTCGACAAGCGGGGCACTGGGATGTCCGATCGGGACGCCCGTGTCGCCACGCTCGAGGAGCGGATGGACGACGTCCGAGCTGTCATGGACGCTGCCGGCAGTGAGCGCGCCGCGGTCTACGGTGCTTCAGAGGGTGGTCCCATGGCCGCGCTGTTTGCTGCTACCTACCCTGAGCGCACAGCGGCTCTCGTCCTCTTCGGGACCTTCCCTCGAGCAACGGCCGCGCCCGGTTGGCCCGGGATTCCCGCTGAGGAATGGAAGCGGTCCGTTGACGACGCAGCCGCCAACTTTCCCGATGGCCTGGACATCGAGACTTATGCACCGAGCGTTGCCGGCGATCCGGCGATCCGGGAGTGGTGGTCGACGCTGACACGAATGTCGGCCAGCCCCGGATCCCTGCGCGCGCTCTCGACCATGATCGGCGAACTCGACGTGCGGTCAGTGCTACCGACGATTCGGGTACCGACCCTGGTGCTTCATCGGCGCGGCGACCTGGTTGTGCCAATAGCGGCCGGTGAGTACATCGCATCGGAGATCCCGGGCGCCAAGTTCGTTGCCCTCGAAGGCGTCGACCACGTCCCATTCGGGGACACCGGGGCTTGGACAGGAGCGATCGAGGAGTTCTTGACGGGGACCCGCCACGAGAAAGTCACCGATCGAGTGCTGGCCACCGTCGTGTTCACCGACATTGTTTCTTCTACCGACACAGGACGCGACCGCCCCTACCGCGACGAGAGCGCCTGCGCCCAGCGCGACGAACGGCGTCGCGTGGCGTGTCCCCGCGTCGTGCGCGAGCGCGGTGATTGGCACGAGGGCGGCCGCCATGGCGCCCACGGCGAGCCCTGCGTATCCCAGCGCGCGTGAAGGTCGGCTGCGGACGCGCAACTCGCACGCTCCTCGCGGGGGAGCGAGAGCACGAGCGGAAGGTCGCGTCGCCCCGGGTGCACCGTGAGGCGACGGACAGGCGCGCGGCGGTCGTGCTCACGCGCACAGGATCGAGCGAGACGATCCGGAGTCGCCGTCGCGCGGATACGCGACCTCGTTCCCCGTGCTGAGTACGACGCCGCGGTCCGAGACGGGCGCGCCACCCTGGCCCGGCGCCGCTTCACCGCCGAGCGCACGCGTGACGGGCACGGTCGCGCTCGCGACCGTGAGCGAGCCTTGATCACGAACCGTCAGCAGGAACTGTTGCTCGGCGCACCCGAGCGACGTCGAGGCACTCACGACACAGAGCCAGGCGATGACGCGCGGGCGCAACGACGTCCACTCTAGTCTTTCCCGGAGCCGCCGGCACGCGAACGGTCGGTGCGCCTCGGGGCGGGCACTAGACCGTTGGCTTGTTGCGCAAGCGGTCAGCATCGCCGCGCCGGACCGTAGCCGGTCTGCGCACGCGGTCGCAAGGCGCCGTCTCGACCGATTCGCAACTATGCAAATCCGTTGAGCGCGCCGGTCGAATACGGTCGCGCCTCATGCGGACTTGGCGACATGCGGGGTGGTTGGTTGATTTTGGGGGCCGGCGCCTCGAAACAGGTGCAAACGTTGTCTACGGCGCGTCGGTAAAAGGAATGGGGGGTGGTCAGAACTGCGGGGGTTCTCGGGCCCGCGCCTCTTGCGTGGACTTCGCGAGAGAAACGCGACGTCAGGGGCGCCTTGTCCAGTTCGTGTCCCGCCGCACCGCCTCGCCCAGCGCTCGGGTCATGGTATTGTGTGCGTCATGTCCGATCCGGGCCGCGAAACGCCGACCGAAAAGCTGCGCATTGCGTTCGCGTTGATCGACGTCGCGGAACGCATGCTTCGCCAACGGCTTCGTCGCGAAGCTCCCGAAATATCTGAGCAGGCTTTGGAAGAGCGTGTTGGCGCCTGGTATGCGCGACGTCCCGGTGCTGAGTTCGGCGACGGAGCAGGGATCCCGGCGGCGTGGCCCCGTCGCTGAACCCCGTCGAGCGTGCGCTGAAGCGCATTTTCGCGGAGCTTGGCGATGCTGGCGTGCCGCGCGGCGCTCATGGCGGCGCTGGAGTCTCGGCGCGCGCAGAGCCGCGCACGACCCGTGATGTCGACGTTGCCATCTCCGCTGACGGCGACGCCGCCGCCGAACAGGTCGTATTTCATCTCCAGAACCGCGGATATGTCGTCGGGACGCTGGCTCGAGCAGGAAAAGACAGGTCGAATCGCGACGGTGCGTCTCACTCGAGACAGCGAGCGGTCCGTGTACGTCGACCTTCTCCTTGTGTCCTCTGGCATCCGAACCGGAGATTGTCGCCGCAGCTGAAGAACTTGCTGTGCTCGAAGAGGTGACGGTGCGCGTTGCCACCCGTGCCCATCTCATTGCGATGAAGGTGTTGGCTCGAGATGACCGCCATCGGCCTCAAGACTTCGATGACCTCCGCGCGCTTTTGGCGGACGCGTCAGAGAGCGAGCTGGAGACTGCCGTAAGGCGCTCGCGCTGGTCGAGTCCCGTGGCTTCAATCGTGGTCGCAGCCTAAGCGATGACTTCACGCGGGCGATTGCGGACACTGCTCGCTAGCGCCGGAAGCGACTCCGCCGGCGGAGTTGTCATATTGAATCAGCGCGCCCCAGTGGATTCGAACCACTGACCTACGGCTCCGGAGGCCGTCGCTGATCGCACGGATTTGCCGAGAGAAACGCGATTTCGAGGGCGCCTTGTCCAGTTCGTGTCCAGAAATCGAGCATGCGCAGGTCTTACCGTCAGTCGCCCGAAAACCCCACGCTTCAGGCGCACGCGTAGCTGCCGCGTGTATTCGTGCACGTTCCGCATTCGGGGCAATTTGTTGGTGCCGTTAGTGCACTCGTTTATGTCCGCACAAGCTAGTTCGTTCGGCGCTCTGATCGTTCCCCGCTTCCCCCCGCGCAATGCGCACGAACGCGATTGGACTAGTTTGGCCGTAGACGCTGCGCGACGCCGCTAACGACATAGTATGCCCGCCCCCGGAGAATTCGGTCGCTCGCGCGGGCCGATCGACCGAGGTTGCTTCGCTGCCATCCAACTGCCGCCTTCGCGGGGCAGGTTCAGTAGAGTTCCAGGAGAGGCACGGAACTCGAGCCCGGTGGGCATTGGGGACTCGATGAAGCGGCGCGCGCCACACAGCCGAGGAGAACGCATGCCCCGACGCGAAAACCTGCTCCGAAAATCCCTACCACTCGTGCAGTCACAGCTGTCGATTCTGCTCGCAGCGCTCACGGTAGGCGCCTGTAGCTCGAGCACCACTCCGATGGCCAGCGCGGGCCCCGGGGCGGCTGGCCTTGCTGCCGGTGCCCCCTCGTCCGGCACAATAGTGCCAAGCGCGGTGGGAGGTAGCGATAGCTCGGTCGAAGGCGGCGCGCCGAGCGCCGCGGGCAGCGGCGCGGCGGCTGGTAGTACGGCCGCGATCGGTGGTACGGGTGCGGTCGGTGGTGCGGGTGCGGGGCTGGGCGGCGGAGGCGGAGGCGGAGGCGTGCAAGCCGCGGGGGGTGCGGCGAGCGCTGGCGCCGCCAGCACGGGAGATACTTGGTACGTAAGGCCTGCCACATTGGCGACGAAGCCACCGATGGGCTGGAGCAGTTGGAACGCCTTTCACTGCAATATCGACGAAAAGACGGTTGAAGCAATCTCGGACGCGGCAGCCGCCAACGGCTTGAAGCAGGCCGGCTACGAGTTCATGAATATCGATGATTGCTGGGCAAGCACTCGCGACGCGCAGGGCAATATCACCGCAGATGCCAAGACCTTCCCCGATGGCATGAAGGCCGTTGCTGATCACATTCACGCCAACGGCCTGAAGGCGGGCATTTATTCGGATGTCGGGACCACGACCTGTGCCGGTCGTCCTGGGAGCCGGGGGCATGCCCAGCAAGACGCGAACAGCTATGCGGCGTGGGGCTACGACTACGCGAAGATCGACGCATGCGGCTTGCAAGGTGACGCAGCGACGGCCTGGAAAGAATGGCGCGATGCGCTAGCCGCGATAAGCCGCCCGATCACGTTCAGCATCTGCACCGCCGGACAGTACGCGCCCGCGAATTGGGCGCCTGCACTGGGTAATTTGTGGCGGACGGCTGGTGACATCAATTCCGGCTGGGATTGGATCATGCAGATCGTCGACATCAACCAGGCGCTCGCCTCCCTTGCCCAGCCTGGGCATTGGAACGATCCGGACACGCTCGAAGTCGGCAATGGCCTCACCGACACCAGAACAAAGACCCACTTCAGCTTGTGGGCGATGATGGCCGCGCCCTCGATTTTGGGGAACGATTTGCGAGCCATGCCCGACGCGGTGACCTCGGTGTTGACCAACCAGGAGGTGATCGCGGTCGACCAAGACCCGCTTGGCTACCAGAAGTTATCGCGCGCAAACCGACGGCACACTGGAGGTGTGGACGAAGCCGCTTTCGGGCAGCGGCGTACGCGCCGTCGCGCTGATGAATCGCGGGAAAGCCGCGGCGGACATCAGCGTCAACTGGCCATTGATCGGTTTGCAGATGGGTAGCGCAACTGTGCGCGACCTCTGGGCGCACAAAGATCTTCGGAACCCTTCACCGATTCCTATCACGTGAGCGTGGGCCCGGAAGCGACCGTGCTGCTGCAGGTCGTGGGCACGCCGCCCGCCTTACCCAAGGGCACGGCGTTCATCAGTGACCTCGGTTGGACCTACGCTTCGAACTTCTTTGGACCCGTCGAGCGGGACAAGAGCAACGGTGAACAGGCCGCGAATGACGGCAAAACGTTGACCATCAAAGGCGTCAAATATGACAAGGGTATCGGCGCGCATGCCGGTTCGCTGTTGCGCGTTCGCGGTGGCAAGTGCACGACCTTCTCCGCCAGCGTGGGCGTGGACGATGAAGCGAGCGGTGGTAGTGTCGACTTTCAGGTCTGGGGAGACGGGCAAATGCTCGTCGAACGGGGCATCGTGAAGAGCGGTGATGCTGCCAAAGACCTCTCGCTCGACGTCAGCGGCAAAAATGAGCTGCGGCTGCTCGTGAGCAACGCCAACGACGGGAACAACGGCGACCACGCCGACTGGGCCAATGCCCGGCTCAGCTGCTCCGCAAATTGACGAAACGGCTCGAGGCTCCCGCGCTCGTCGCCTCGACGCCTGCGCGCGGTACGTGTCGTACACGTCGGCAGCTTTTAGGCCCGCCCCTTGAAAATCAGGAAGAGCGGCACACGGAGTCCCCGGTCAGCGGGCATTCAGTGGGCAGAAGAATGGTTTGAGTGTGCACGTGAGGGCCCGCGGCGCTTTCTCTGCGTACCGTATTGTTACGTCCACGAGTCGCGACGGAGGAGCTCATGAGCCCGCACGTGCATACGTGGTCGAGAGTGTCATCGAAAAACCGTCCCTAGTTTCGCCAGGCATCGGCGTTTGTCTTGGCATTCCTCGTTGTCGGGTGCACGGGACCAATCTTCCCGTTAGCACCCCACGGATATTGCAATGCGCATCGCAATTCTGATTCCAGTCGTCGGTCTTCTCGCATGCTCTTCTGGCTCTCAAGGTAGTGCTCCTCCGACCGGAGCAGGTGGCTCCCAAGGTGGAGGCTCAGCCGCCACCAATACGGGAGGGGCTGCTGGAGCCAGCGGCGAAATCGGCATCACCGGCAACACGGCTGGTGCCGGCGCAGCAGGCCCGGGCTCCGCGGGAATGAGTAGCTCGGGCATGGCGGGAATTGGAGATTCGGGGTCAGGCGCTGCCGGCGCTGTTGGGGCCGCGGGCTCAGCCCAAAATGCAGGCACGGCCGGCGTCGGAGGCACAGGAGGAGCGGGCGGCATCGGAGGAGACATCCCCGCCTGGCGTCCTCTAGGGGTCACCGTGTCACCAGGCCTGCACACGCACACCACGCCTGCTGGGCTGACAGCTGGGCTAGACAATCGGGCGGCCAAAATGGCGGGCAAGGTTGTGCTCAACATTGGCGTCGTCTCGGGCGGATACGACGCGTCCCTGGGCAAACGAGGCTTCCATGTCATAGGCGTCAAGGACGTGTATGACTGCACCGTCAATGACTGGTCGAAAGGCCGGGACTTCGACGGCGATTGTCGGCTCAACAACCTCGACGGATTGCTTCACGGCACCCAAAAAACGTGACACCTGACCAGGCGATCATGAATCAGGTGTTCCAAGCGTTGACCACCTTCGAGAAATCTTACCCAGGAGAAGGATGGGGATATTTTCTCACGCAGGATGGAACCGGCGTTCGCTGGTCAGATACGATCTTTACCGGCATCTCGCATGGCGCTCAAGATGCCGCCTGCTTCGCCCACGAGCTATGTGTGTCTGCTGCGGTATCGTCGTCGGGGCCGCGGGATAATACCTGCGGCAAGGGCGCGGTTCCTGGAAACTACGACCCGAACAATCCTCCCTGGTTTCCGCTCGCTACCACTTGTGACGCCACCCACTGCTGCGTCGACCACATCGCGAGCTGGATTGATTCGCCATCGGCGACACCCATCGACCGCTATTACGGATTCGTGGGCGAGATGGATGCCCAATACGGTGATATCATGTTCACGATGGAGCGTATGAGCTTCGTCGGCGCCCCCGTCAATGTGACCGAGGTTGCGGCTCCCTACAATGGCAGTCATCGCTTCTACGCGAGCGTCGGCCACGGGGCACTGACCTTGTTCCCAATTGCCGCCATGAATATCGCGTTTGGCGTCTTGCCGGAGAACTTGAATCCGGCATTCTGACATCGCGCGCCATATTTTCGAGCGACGCGCGGTTGGACGGCATCGTCAAGGGCGCCATTGTGTCGTTCGCAAGAGCTTGATCGCCGCGGAGGCCTCAGCTGGAATGACTTGCCTTTCCGGGCGAATTAGCGCTGCAAGGGCGGCGCGGTCGGGCGAACCAGCTGGGACCAAGCGATAGGTGCGGCGGCTGCGGAAGCTCGAAAGGGAGCTGGCCAGGAAAGACAAGGCTTTGGCCGAGGCCCGCGACGTTGCTCATTCTTGAAAAAGTGGGCCCCCTCTGGGCGGACGAGGGCGACGACACGAAGCCGGAGAGCGAAGATTCGATCGCCAGCCGGGCCGAGCTTGCCCGTTCCGCGAAGACAAGCACAGGTCGGGTGAGCCAGATTCTGCGCCTCTGGGAAACCCGGGGCGATTCAGTTAGGCTGTCACGCCTTCTTCGGGGAGCAAATGGACGTTGAACCACTGCGCGGGCTCCGCCAGCCTCGTGAGCCGTTACCTGAAAGAGGGAGGACAGCGATGAGCACGCGCGTACAGCCGCGCTCTCGACACACAGCAGCGAGCGCGCTCGCTCTCGTTTCCGCGTGTGCGATTGGCGCGTGCGGCGGCGGCTCCAGGGACGAGCAGGGCGGGGGGGGCGTGTCCACTGCGAGCGGCGGGCCAAGCTGCGTCGGCCTCGAGGCGAACTGCGGTTTGTCGTCGAATGACAACTGCTGCGCGGCGCCGACGGTGACCGGGGGTAGCTTCACGCTAGGCGGCACATCGGGTACGACCGCGGCAACCGTTGCGACGTTCGCGTTGGACAGGTACGAAGTGACGGTGGGTCGGTTCCGCAAGTTCGTGGCCGCGTACACGGGCTACCCGGCGGACGGAGCTGGGGCGAATTCGCTGATAGCGGGCAGCGGGTGGCAGACGGCGTGGAACAGCCTGAGTCCAACCCTGGCTAGCGCGAGCACTCTCATGGCAGCCGTGCAGTGCGACTCGACCGCTCAGACTTGGAACGCATCGGGTAC
>CAVTJE010000015.1:0-181685 GCA_963734775.1 uncultured Solirubrobacterales bacterium | reverse complement strand
GTGGAATACGCACCCGCGCGTTCGGGGGACGTGCGGGACACGGAGAGGTGCGTGTTTGAGAGCTGCACCCCGATGACCTGCGATGCGCGAACATGCAGACGCCGACCGTGCTCCTGCCAACGTTGCCGGAAGCACCGGCGGCACGTGCCCAACCTACCTGAGAATCCCCCGCCAGGCGACTGCGACGAATGCTGCGCGCGCTCGGAGACAGCACGTGCGCCCTGGCCGGCCGTGAAGTCGGCTCCCGAGGCGCGGCCGGTCGAGCGCCTGCTCGGTTGCCGACCGCGCCACGGCCGTGTGAGCGGAAAGGGCGAGCTTGCGAACGACGGCCGCTGCTCGCCTTGCTGGGCGTGGCAGCCATGACCGAGCTGCTCACCGCCGACCAGCTCGCCGACCGCTGGCAAGTCCCGAAAGCGCACGTCTACGCACTCACCCGCCGCGGCGCGATCCCGAACGGTCAAGCTCGGCAAGTACTACCGATACCGCCTCGACCAAATCGAAGCGTTCGAGACCGCCGATACCATGGGGGTAGACCAAAGTGGCCGGGGCGACGAATGGCATCGCCCCCCGACCGTGACCCACGGAGGAATGAGCTCCATGAGCACCCCGAAGCCTACGGGCTACGTGCGCCAAATCCAGCGCGCCACCGGCCCCGTCTACTACGCCCACATCCGCACCTCGGACGGACGGCGCCTGCAGCGCAAGCTCGGCCCGGCATGGCTCGCGCGATCGCGACCACCGCACGGCCACCTCACCCGAGCGCAGGCCGAAGTCAAGCTCGCCGAGATACTCGCGGGCGAGAACCCGACCGCGATCGTCGCGCCGACGTCAGGAGCGACGTTCACGCACGCAGCACGCGAATGGCTGCGCTACGTCGAGCACGACCGCAGCCGCGAGCACTCGACCGTGCTCGGCTACCGCACCGCCGTCGAGTCGCGGCTGCTGCCGAAGTTCGGACACCTGCCGCTCGAAGCGATCGACCGTCGATCTCGCCGACCGCTGGCGTGTCGAGCTGCTCGACGAGGACCTGAGCGCCAACACGATCAACAAACTGCGCTGGTACGGCGAAGCGATCTACAAGCGCGCTCAGCGCGTCTGGGGAATCACGACCAACCCGTTCGCCCTCGTCGAGCGCCAGCCTCAGCGCCCGCCCGACGACTTCAACGTGCTCGAGCCCACCGAGACGCTCGCTGCTGGCCGCGCACGCCGCCGACGAACAGGACGCCGCGCTGTTCGTCGTCGCGGCGTTCACCGGCCTGCGGCTCGGCGAGCTGCGCGCGCTGCGGTGGCGCGACCTCAACTTCACCGACCGGCTCGTGCACGTCCGCCGCTCCTACACCCGCGGTCACTTCAAGCCCTACCCGAAGGGCCGCCGCCGTCGGTCGGTGCCGATGATCGACCAGATCATCCCGCCGCTCGATCGCCTCTCCCAGCGCGAGCACTTCACCGACCCCGACGACCTCGTGTTCGTCAACGCGACCGGCGGCGTGATCGACGAGTCGGCGCTACGCCGCCGGACTTGGTCCGCGCTCGACCGTGCCGAACTCAAGCGCGTGCGGCTGCACGACCTGCGTCACTGCTACTGCACGATGGCCGTCCGCGCCTACCGCCTCGACGAGGTCAAGGCATACGCCGGACACGCCGACATCGCGACCACCATGCGCTACGTCCACCACATCCCGGCGCACGACGCCGCCGACCGACTGAGCGCCGTCGTCGCCGCAGCCGTGCACCCAACCGTGCACCGAACTAGCGAATTCGAGCCCAACTGAGCGAAACTCAGCGAAACAAAGCCGCTGCAAATCGACACAACTCGCAATAGAAACAGCGCGAATCATAATCCGCGTGTCGGGGGTTCGAGTCCCTCCTCCGGCACCTCCGAAACCCCTGCTACGGCGGGGGTTTCGTCTTTCAGAAACACACTGACGCAGCACGCGAAGCGGGGCGGTGCCAGCAAAGTGCCAGCGAGACGGTCGACAGCCTGGTCGGGGCGGCAACTTTTCCGCGGCGGGCGATAGTCGCGGGCATGCCGACACACATAGATCCGACCCCACTCCATCGCGCCAGGGAAGCGCGCGGGCTGAGACTCAAGCAGGTCGCCGACGGGTCCGGCCTCACCATCCGCACCGTGAGCAACGCTGAGCACGGACGCCACGAACCGCACTCCTCGAGCAAGACCGTGCTCGCCCAAGCGCTCGAGATGGACCCGGGTGAGCTGTGGCCGCCCGGTGGTCGCGAGGCAGCGTGAGAGCTTCCGCGAAAGCGACAAAGGCGACACCCAGCGCGCGCGCACGCGCGCGTAAGCCGCGGCGAGACTGGCGCAAGGCCTTCCTTGAGGGGTTCGCCGACACCGGCACCGTGAGGGGCGGGTGCGCCCGCGCGGGCATCCATCGCTCGAGCGCCTACCTGGAGCGGCAGCGCAGCGAGCCCTTCGCCCTGAAGTGGGCTGACATCGAAGGTGACGTGACCGAGCGGCTCGAGGCGACGGCGCTCCTGCTCGCGCTCAAGGGCGACGTCAGGCTGATCGAGTTCCTGCTCAAGGCGAGACGGCCCGAGGTCTATCGCGAGCATCACCAGGTCGAGCTCGCCGGCCCGGATGGTGGCCCCGTCCAGCTCGATGCGCTCGGCGATCTCTCGAAGCTGTCGGACCGTGATCTAGCCTCGCTGCAACGAATCCTGACTCGTGCCCATTCCTGACAATGAGCGCGTCTGGTGGGCCCGCGTCGATCGCGCGGCGAAGCGTCAAGGCAACGCGGGCAGCAAGGCGAGGGCCGACTGCACCCGCGAACTGCTCGGGGTCATCTGCGCGCGCAGGAAGGTCTCGAGCTGGTCGGGCCCTTCGGTCAGCGCCGTTGGCAGCCGGTGCTGCCCGAGCGCCGCACGCCCGAATACATCGCGCGCGAGAGGCGCCGTCTGTGGGATCAGCTTGGCCGCGATCTCGGAGTGGGGCCGATGCCATGACCGCGGCGCATCGAAGTGGTGACGACGTCCTCGCCACCCCTCGCTATCTGCTCCGAGTGCTGATGCGCGACCATCGCTCCCCACTGCTAAATGGGGCGGGCGGCAACTCGGGACCACCCGCCCCACGGCCTTCTGGGAAAGCGCCCCACCATTGTCCTTCCACGTCTATGCGGCAGCTAAGTCAAGCCCAACCTTGGAGCCGAGTCAGAAATCCGACCGACCGGCCCAGCCGGGACCTACCGGATGGCAACCAAGATCGGGCAAGCTCGGGCTCCGCAGCGCTCCGTCCGTGGCGCGTGCCATGGAACCAATGGAGCCCGAGCATTGCCTACTCCTTCGACGCGATCCAGAGCGAAAAGTCACACCCGACTGCCGGGGGAACCGCGGCTCCGAGACCTGGCGCACGAGTTGCTCGCGATTGAGAGCGGCCAACCGACCCGCATGGAGGTCGTCGACGGCCGCCGCCGCTGGCACGCGATCCCGCCAGACCGTGAGGCCGAGTCGCGGCGCGTGCTCGACGAGATCGGGATCGCCACCGGAATCGGACAGATGCCATGAGCGCCACGGCTGACCCCACGCTGACACCGGCGCGGATTGACCCGTCAGCACTGGCGATTCGCCCACGCCTACGGACGCCTGATCCGCAGGTCACCGGGCGAGCAAGCGCAGCAGCTCGCCGCGATCGAGGTCGGAACGGCGACAAGCCGCGCCTGCGGTCGATGGGACCGTTGGCTCCCTGTGCGGAGCGTCTGTCGTCCTGGCTACGCAGGTACCCCACCTGCGGCGCAACAAGTTCCTACTCCTGGCACTCCCTCGGCAAATGCGCCGCCCAGCGGTCTCTCAAGACGCC
Organism: uncultured Solirubrobacterales bacterium; assembly: GCA_963734775.1. GTDB lineage: Bacteria > Actinomycetota > Thermoleophilia > Solirubrobacterales > Solirubrobacteraceae > Palsa-465. The sequence continues at coordinate 177,874 of CAVTJE010000015.1, read as the reverse complement.
GTCAGCGAGGCTCACGACACGTCCTCAGACTCAACGGCCGGAAGCCGACCGGTGATGATGGGAAAGCCGGTCGGCTGGAGGAGCTCCGTCACGCGGCTTTCCGACCACGCTACGCGCCGGCCTGGGTGGTCTGAGCCTCGATCGTCTGCCCGTCGGCGCCTTCGGTGATCTGCACCTTGCGCGGCTTCGCCGACTCGGCCACCGGGATTCGCAACGTCAGAACGCCGGTTTCGTAGCTGGCCACGAGGCGCTCCGAATCGAGCGTTTCGCCGAGGAACAGCTGGCGGGTAAACGCGCCGTGCAGGCGCTCGGCGGCGATCACCTCATCGCCGTCTAGGCCGTCGAACCTCCGCGCTGCCTTGATCGTGAGTACGTTCTGCTCGACGGTGAGGTCGATCGTGCCCGGGGCCATGCCCGGTAGGTCAAACGAGACGACGAACTCGTCGCCGCGGCGGTAGGCGTCCATCGGGAACGGCCGCGGCGTCCGCGCGCCCGCCGTGAGCTGCTCGGCGAGCCGGTCAAACTCGCGGAACGGATCGAACTGCATCAGCATCGCAATGCACCTCCTGAGGGGGTTGCGTGGGGATTGGCTTCTTGCGACGGCGGTCGCCGCAAACGTTCGCGACACGCGCTGGGGCACTATCCGCCGTCCCGAGAACAGGCCGACACACCACGCGCTCGCGCCGCCTTTCGCTCATGTTGTCGGCTTCGCTCGCGTGACAAGGGCGTCCCGATAGGACGCCTCGCTCGCGGCGGCGGTCGGGGGCGGGGCGATCGCCTCAGCGCCGAGGCTGCCGCCCTCGGCGATCCAGCGCTCTGTGTCCAGTTGCTCCTGGGTCGTGGCGCGTTCGTTGCCGAGGACCGTTGTGGGAGTCCGGAATTGGCGGGCGTGCTGGCGTTGAGCGAACGCACCTCCGGGAATCTCCTGCAGTGCACTCCGTGGCCCGCGCTTGGGCACCGTGCTGGCGCCGCAGCGCCAGCATGTGTGTTCCTGGCGGCCCATGGGTGCCTCACAAGAACGACACATGCGTGGAAACGGTTGGTTGTGCATGGGGTCAGCGTTTGTTCGTTCGTGTCTCGGCCAGAACGCAGTGCTCGGCCTCACGTGGCTCGGGTGTCGCGGGCGATCGAGCGCCCGCGCGCAGCGGACCGTCGTGGCTCGGGCGGACCAACCCGTCGCCATCGCGTCGGGTCGCACCCGTTTGCCGATACGCGGGCGGGCAGGCATCGGTCATGTGCTTGTCACCGCGGACGGCGCGCATCAACTTGGCGGGCACGACGCTTCGTTGGCTGGGCGAGGCCAACGGTTTGGTTGCGCGGCCTAGCGGTGGGTGCCCGGCGCGGCGGGCCGGCCTGGCGGGTTGATCGTGGACGTGGACCGGCTCGGGCATGATCCCGGGGGCCGGCGAGTAATTGGACTCGATCGCGAAGGTCGTGTGCATTTGGTGGTGACTTTCACGAGCGCGGATCGCCAAGCGCGGCGTCCGAATGCTGTTTAGGGAACGGGTCTTCCGGCGCTGGGACGAAGTCCGCGAGGTCGCCGGGCGGCGTGTGGCCGTGTGGTCGGCTTTCGAAGCGTGGTGCGCTCGCTGGGCATCATCGTCCGCCTGGCGTTGCATGGCGGCGCGAGCGTCCCATTCCGCCTTGGCTTGATCGGCGCGCCGAGAAGGCTCCCCACCCGTCTTCTTTGCCTGTCGGACCCGTTCACAGATCCGGGCATACGCCGGATCGTTTCGTTCCCATCGCGCTTGTTCCTCAGCAAAGGTTTCGTGCTGCCAGGCCTCGGTGTCACGCACAGCTTGATCGCCACGGCCGAACCTATGCCAGCCCCATGCGGCGTGCCGGGCGCCGCCCTGCAGCAGCTTTCCCAGAATCATCATGGCTGACCTCCTACCAGGACCCGCGAATTACGGGGGGAGCCTGCTTGTGAACGGCGTTCTGTCGCTTTGGACGAAACAGCCCGTGAGGTCAGCGAGAGGCAGGTCCTTGCCCGCCGGGGGCCTGCGCGAGAATCGAGCAGCAGCGGCCGATAACGGCCCTACGTTTGACCATACTCCTTCTCAAGGCGTGTAACCGACCAATTTGGCTGATCGGGCACCGGCCTCGGCCAAGCTCCCAGGTTCATTGCGACGAATTTTGGAATTGGCTCACACAGCGCCCGCAATAGGAGTACTGTCGATAAGTGGCTGGCCCTGCGGCCAGAATTCTCACCCCAAGCCCGAATGCCACCAACGGCGCGATCCGCGCCACGAGGCGAGAGGCCGGGGGTCACTGGTTTTTGACTGCGGGGCCGGTGACGTACTTCTACGACGTTACCCACCGACTCGGTGGCCGCGGCCCTCCTGATGAACCTCAGGGGTTCTAGCTGTGTTTCTCTTGCGCGACCCCAATCGAGGGACGGGATGGCTTGAACACGATGACGCACACGGAACCCAGTCGGACAGCGCATAGGCGAGGCAAGTTGACTCGTGATCGCGGGTTCGTTCCGGCAACGCAAAGACGTTCGAACACACCTCGGCCGCACGCGAATGGCACCGCAACAAAAGCAGACCGGCACGGTTCCAACCTTGGCGATGCGTACCTGACGCAACCGCACGACCAAAGAGGCCTACCAATGCCACATTCCGACGAACAAACAGCGAATTCGCCCCGAGTTGAGGTCCTAACCGAGTCTTCGGAACATACCCCCGAGGCCGCTCCGGCTCGCTCGGTGCGGCGTGCGACCGCGCGGCGCGCGAGCAATAGGCGCGCAACCGCCCGCAGCCGTGAGAGCGACACCGACGCGAGCATCATCGACGCCCTCGCCCAGCACCCTGGGAGCACCGCTGGTGATCTCGCCAAGGCCCTGAACCTCAATCCCGGAAATGTCGCAGCCCGCCTGAACCAGCTCGCGAAGGCCGGCGAGATCAAAAAAGCATCACACGGCTACAGCCCGAAGTAGGCGGCGCGACCCCGCCAGCATGAGCCCGGCACTCCGCCGCGCGCGCGAGCAGGCGCGTGGCGACGTGCGGCGGACTCGACGCCGACAAGTGGTGCTCGCGTTTTGGCGCTATGTCGTGGCGTTCGTGAGCGGAGTCCAGGTCGAGCTTGACACCACGTTGGAGATTTTCTTCATCGACGGACGACTCCGAGGCTTCGGCGCATACTCGAAATCATCGAACACGCGTAGCCCGTGCGCCCCGGGCCGAAGGGTGCCGAGCCGGTCGAGGCGCCCTACGACGAGGGCGGATCGCTCCTCACCCGCGGACACCGGCCATGCCACTTCGCGCTCCCGAAGTCCGTCCCGGCAACCAAAGAAGGGATCAAGCCGATCCGCCACCGATCACAGACCCTGAAAAGCGGCGTTCAGTGCTAGCGTCCAACGGGCTAAGAGGTCGGCCGTGGTTCGGCCGAGACTCCGCAAAGCGAACTCGCCAGCACCAGTGAGCAGCAGAGCAGACAGGCGAAGCACCGTAGAGCCGGTAGTGAGCGACGCCGGGCCAATCGGGTCTGCTCACGACGATCCCGCGCTCGACGCGCTCGCGGGCGGCAAGTTGCTCGCCGAGATCACCAACCGGATCGTCTCGTTGATCCGCGAGCACTACGGACGCGGACCGATCAAGGCCAAGACCTACGTGCTCGACAACCTGATCGTCTGCGTGCTCACCGACAGTGGCTTCACCGCGATCGAGCGCACGATGATGGAAGGCCACGAACCCGAACGCGTGCTCGAGATGCGCCGCGACTTCCAACGGATGATGAAGGTCCGCTACAGCGAGATGATCGAAGAGCTCACCGGACGCAAGGTGCTCGCGTTCCTCAGCCAAGCCCACGTCGAGCCCGACCTGACGATCGAAATGTTCCTCGTGGACGGACCGCTAGCCGGCTTCGGGGCGCTCGAGCTTGTCGACCCCGGCGACGGGTAACAGCGCAGACGCCGGACGCGAACGGGCGGCTGGCGGTGGGCTGGCGGGGCGCGGTTCAGCCGGCCGCTCGTAGCAGCGCGAGAATCCGTGGGTGGCGATCGATCTCCAGCTCGTCGACGATGTCTACCTCGTCGAGGCCAACGATCCGCGCCAGTCGCCGCAGACTCGCCGCCGAGAAGCCCCAGTAGACAAACTCGTCGCGCGCGTACACGTCGCCCGGCTCGTGAACCTCGATCGCGGGTGCGTCGACGGGCAGCTGCGAGCCGTAGGTCTCGAGCAGGATCTCGCCACCCGGCGCCAGCACACCCGCGAGCGTCTGCAGCAATCCGATTGGGTCGGTCACCCGGTGCAAGATGCCAAAACACAACACGACGTCGAAGCGCTCGTCGAGCTGATGCACGTCGAGCGCGTCCATCCGCCGGTACTCGACCCGGGATCCAATCAGCCCGGCGATCGCGTGGAACCCGGCGCCGCCCTGAAGCGTCACCCCGAAGCGAGATCGCACCCAGTCGACGTACTGCTCATTGTCGACCGCGACAACGCGCCGCGCACCGCGGGTCTCCGCGAGGAAGCTGTAGAAGCCGTCAAACGCGCCCACGTCGAGCACGCTACGGCCGGCAAAACGGTTCGCGCCGAGCACCGCCAGGCGGTAGCCGTGATCGCGGGCAATGCCCGGCGTGTAGATCCCCGGGGCAAGCGCGAACGTGTGAAACCAAAGCGGAACCGAATCACGGACGCGCTCGGCGTCCAAAGCCGTCGCCCCGATCGCCTGCACGTCGGCGACAAGACGCTCGGCACCAGACGTCTCGGGGATCGCCTCGATCGCCTCCGCATAGCTCGCCAACGGATCAACTCCAATCTCTCGTTCACAAAATGGTCACATCTTGACAGCCTGGCCTCCTCAGTGCTCAGCGCCGATCAACCCCCAATCGCTAAGCGTCTGGTGACGAGCAGCGTGGCTTGGAACGCTAGAGGTGCCCACCGTATCTCGCTGGAGGGCGACAATCCGTCGATGACGCCCGCTGACGCCCAGCAACAGCTGCTGCTAGAGCGCCTCCGTGAGGCTGGCGATCAGCCGGTCGCGTTCGCCGAGCTGCACGCCAGCGGGATCGCATTCCCTGCCGCCGTCGTCTCAGAACTCGAGCTAAACGGATACGCGATCGAGCGCGTCCATGACCACGGGCAGGCTGATCGGCGTGCGCCTGCTCGGCCCAGAACCCCCGAAGCGCTCGCAGCACAGCCGCGGCGCCGGCGCGCCTGGCAGCACCGATAGCCAGCCGCCGTACACCCCGCGCTCCCCGCAGATCGCTCAGGCTCCGAGCCGACCAGCGAGCTAGTGATCGCTGCTCCCGTTCCGCGTCGGTCCGTGGCGGTGGTGGGTCAGTTTGACCCCGGGCTGGTACTGCCCCTTGGCGCGGCGGTAGGCTCGGGGGCAACCATGGAACGGCTACGGCGAGACATCGGGTGGTGGATGAGCTACATTCCGCGCCTGATCGGCCATTTCAGGAATCGGCGTCAACTCGGCCAGTCGGTCGGGCCTGCCCTCCGTAGCGCCCGGGAACGAATGCGGCAGTCCCGATCTGGAGTTCAGAGATCACCCAGATCACCGCGTCGGCGAGAGTGAGACCGATCCGTCCGCGTCCACCTAAGCGCTGACTGTCGCCCTGGGCTCCTATTGCCCCGGCCGCCCGCAGGGAATAGGGTCCAGCACGGGGTAACCCCTGACCGATCGGGCAGTCGAGCCCTTCGCCGGATCTGCGGACACGACGAGAGAGCGGCTGCCCCCTGGGTGGCGCTAATCGTTTCGCCAGAGCCTCCTGCCCGAACCCGACCGGCCCGTCTACACCCAGCAGCTGCGCTACGCAGGGACCGGTTGCGGGCGTCGGCTGCGCAGGTGGCGCCGGGTCGTGCCTGGCGCGTGGATCGTCACGGCTCAGGTTGGGGTTAGCGCTTTCGTGGTGGCGCTTTTGGGGGCCGCTTGGGGCGTTTCTCGGCTCGAAGGGCGCCGCTCGCGGGCGTGTAGATGGTCTCGCGGCCGTCGTCCCAGCGGATGCGATAGCGAGGCGACGGGTCGCCGCGCAGGACTTCCTCAATGACACCCGGGCGCGGTCGCCGGTCCGTTGACTCGGACTCGGTCACGACGCGCTTGCCGACTTCAAAGGCCATCGTCATCCCTCATCGTAAGTCGCGCCTACTTTGTCCGGTAGCCGTGTGATGCCCGTTTGATCTCGCCGGCCTTCGCGAGCTGGGTCAGGCGGGTTGAGACACTTCCGGGATCGAGGTTCAGGCCCTTGGCGAGATCACCCGCGGTGCTCCCCGGGTGCTGAGCGAGGAAGTCGAGAATGCTCGCCTCGGTGTCGCCCTGGCGGCCGCGCGCGGTTGCGCGCCTATTGCTCGCGCGCCGCGCAGTCGCACGACGCACCGAACGAGCCGGAGCGGCCTCGGGGTTACGTTCCGAACCTTTGGCTAAGACCTCAGCTCGCGGCATTGCGCTCGTCTGTTGGTCGGGATGGGGCATCGTAAGTCTCTTTCTAATCGCGCGATTGCATCACGTACGCGGACCGGAGCTCGCCTGGACCGTGCGGATCGGCGCCGGTCCGGGTCAGCCATCCGCTCGCCGACTGTTCAAGCGTCGCCGGGTGTCAATTGCCGGCTCGAGCCGCCGCGGTCCGCGATCGCGAGTCAACTCGGCTCGCCTCCGTACTGCCCGATTGTGTTCAGTCCGCGTCGTCATCTTCGAGCCTTCCCGTCCCTCCATTGCGGTAGCGCGGAAGGAAGAGGGCCAGGGACCCCGCCGCGTTTGATAGGGACGAACCCACCGGGCCGGTGGGATAACGCCGATAGGAGTCCGGCACCAGCCCCGCAGTCAAAACCAGTAACCCCCGCCTCACGCCTCGTGGCGCAAGAAACGCCGTTGGTGGCATCCGGGCTTGGGTTGAGAATTCTGGCCGCAGGGCCAGCCACCTACCGACAGTACTCCTATCGCCAGCGTTGTGTGCGGCAATCCCAAATTCATCGCGATTGGCATGAAATCAGGGAACTCGACCGAGGCGATGCCCGATCCACCAAGTTAGCCGGTTATCGCCACCGAGCTGGCTCTCGCATCGGCTAGTCGGCGCCGATGACCTTGAAGTCCTGGTTGACGAAGACGTGGTGCGGCCAGTTGACGCCGATGTTGTGGACCTCGTACGCGCCGTTGCTCAGCTTCACGACACGGTCGACGATCCCGCCTGGGTAGGCGGCCAACGCAGCTTCGGTCGCCTTATTCGCTGTCGTTCCGCTGAGGATCGTCCCCGACCCCTGACGATAGTTCGCTGGGATCTGACCGACCTGCTTAGACGTGGACGCTGCACCACGCTGGAAGGGGACCACCCCTGCCCGCCGAGGAAGCTGCAGATCCGCTGTCGTTAGTCGGTTGCACGATCACGTGGCTGGCCGTGATCGTCGTTCCACTGGTCGTCCCAACCTCTCTTCGGGCGGTCGGGGCGATACGCCGACCCGGCCCGCTTGAGCACCGAGCCCTCAAACCCGAGCGCGACAAGCTGATCTTGGACCGTACGGCTCGCCGCCTGGGTCTGGATGAGCCGCAGCCGGTCGCCGGCCGGGAAAGCCTCTCGCAGAAGCTCCGTGCGCCTCACCCAGGGCAGCGACCGGACATTTCGCCGGCACGAAGCGTGCATGCTCAAGCAGCTCGCGTCGTTCGCGTTCGTTGAGGTGCCGGCTCGCCCGGATCCGGCGGCGGGCACGCTTGAGCGCGAGACGGTCACCGTTCGCCTCGTCAACGGCGCGGTAGAACGTGAGAAACATCGGCGATGGGTTCGAGGCCATCACGACGGCAACCGTAACGCAGCGGTGACGATGGCCACTGGCCAGTGGCTGCCCAAACCGAGCCGAACGAGGCCAAACGGCGCGTCACGCCGACGAGCTGCGGCAGGTGGCGTGACGCTCCAAACAGCGTAAACATGCGGGAGATTTGGCAGTTCGCACCCGATGCGGATAGATGCTCCGGAGGCGAACGCTCTATCCCCTGAGCTACGGGCGCGTGAGGTCCCGGGGATCGGGACCGCAGGGAGCTTAGAGCAGGGCCCGTCGCTCGTGCGGCCGATCGACCATGCTGAACTCGATCAGTCGTGGAAGTGGCGATCATTTCCGATACGCACATGCCCCGCGGCTCGCGGCGGCTGCCCGACGCGTGCGTGGCCCGGCTTGGCCGCGCCGATCTGATCATCCACGCGGGAGACTTCTCGACGCTCGGGGTGCTGCGCGCAGTCGAGGCCCACGGCAACGTGGTAGCCGTGCACGGCAACGTCGACGACGGCGAGGTGCGGGCCGCGCTTCCGGCGACCCGGACGGTCGAATTGGGCGACGTCAAGCTCGGCGTGATCCACGACGCGGGGCCGGCCGCCCGCCGCGTCGAGCGGCTGCGGCGCCGCTTTCCGGATTGCGCTGGCGCCATCTTCGGTCATTCGCACATCCCGCTTCACGAGCGCGCCGCCGATGGCTTTCAGATCTTCAACCCCGGCAGCCCGACCGAGCGCCGGCGCTCGCCCCACCACACGATGGGCACCGCCTACATCGACGCCAGCGGCGTCAGGTTCGAGTTGGTGATCCTCGACTGACAAACTGCGCCGCGATGGATCTATCGATCTTCTTTGCCGGCACCGCGGGCTCGATCCCGACCGCGCGCCGCGGGCTGCCCGCGGTGCTGCTTCGGCGCGGCGCCGACCGCATCCTCTTCGACTGCGGCGAGGGGACGCAGCGCCAGCTCGTCAGCTCGGTTGGCCTGGCCGACCTGACCGAGATCTACTTGACCCACTTCCACGCCGACCACTGGTTGGGCCTCCCCGGGCTGCTGAAGACGTTCGACCTCCGCGGCCGTGACCGGCCGCTGGCCGTCCACGGCCCTCGCGGGCTGCGCGAGCTCCTCACATACGCGCTCCGGACCGCCGGGCGCGTGCGCTTCGATCTCCGGGTCATCGAGCTGGCCACCGGCGACGTGCTCGAGCGCGACGGCTACCGGATCGCGCCCGTGCCGGTGGCGCACCGCGGCCTGGCCTTCGGCTACGTGATCTTCGAGGACGAGCGGCCTGGAGTGTTCGATCCCGACGCCGCGCAACGGCTCGGGCTGATACCGGGCCCCGAGTTCGGGCGCGTCCAGCGGGGCGAGACGGTCAGGGGCGTGGCACCCGAGCAGGTGCTCGGCCCGTCCAGGCCGGGGAGGAAGGTCGCGATCTCAGGCGATACGACTCCGTGTGAGACGCTGCGGGTGGCGGCGAGCGGGGCCGACGTCCTCGTCCATGAGGCGACGTTCGCGCAGGAAGAACGTGAGCGAGCGGCGGAGACGGGTCACTCGACGGCGGCGCAGGCGGCCACGCTGGCCCGCGATGCCGAGGTGAGCTGCCTCGCGCTGACTCACCTCTCCACCCGTTACCCGGTCGGCTTGCTGCGCGACGAGGCCCGGGCGATCTTTCCCGCCACCGTGCTGCCCCGCGACTTCGACACGATCGAGATCCCGCTGCCCGAGCGGGGGCAGCCCGAGCTCGTCCGCTGGAGCGAGCCGCGAGCCGAAGAGCTCGACCACGCTGGCTTGACGGCGGACGGCCAAGGCTGAACGATGTCGCTCGACGAGTCGTATCTGATCGCGTCGCCGCCGCTCGATCGGGTGGAGACGGAGCGGATGATCTGCGAGCGCATGCGCCCCGAACATGCCGCTGAGCTGGTCGCACACCTGCGCGATCCGCGTGTGGCGCGCTGGCTATCGATCACGGGGCAGCCCCCAACCGAGCTCGCGGTGATCGAGGGCTTGGCGGCCAAGGTCGCCCACTGGGACCGCCATGGTTTCGGGCTCTGGGTCCTGCGCGACCGTGCCACCAGCGAGATGGTGGGGAGAGGTGGCCTCCAACACACATTCGTGGCCGGGATGCAGGAGATCGAGCTGGCGTGGTCGATCGCTCCCGAGCGCTGGGGCGAGGGGCTGGCCACCGAACTGGCCCTCGCCTCGACGAGCGCTGGCTTCGGGCGACCTGCACCTGCCCCAGCTGGTCGCGCTCACGCTGCCCTACAACATCGCCTCGCGCCGGGTCATGGAGAAGGCCGGGATGACCTACGACGGCGAGGTCGAACACGTCGGGATGCAGCATGTGGTCTATCGGCGGTACGCACCTCGGGACGGTGAGACCAGCGCCTGAGCGGGTAGCGTGCTCGAAAGTACCCGCCATGCGGGTCTTATCGAACACGCCGCCGACCCCACTGCTAGGCTGGAAAAGTCGGTTCCTTTAACCCGGTCCAGAGAGGCCAGGAAGGAGCACGTTGGAAGCCAAGACGGTCGTCCTCGATCGCAACGACATGCGTCGCACGCTGGTGCGGATCGCTCATGAGATTGTTGAGAAGAACCCGGACGGGAACGTCGCGCTCGTCGGGATCCACCGCCGCGGGGCGGTGCTGGCTCAGCGCTTGCATGCCCTGACCAGCGAGCTGCTCGAGCCGGCGGTGCCGCTCGGGTTCGTCGACATCTCTTTCTATCGCGACGATCTGGCCATCCGGCCCAGTGCCCCGATCGTCCACGCCACCCAGCTCGACTTCCCCGTCGACGCCCGGACGATCGTGATCGTCGACGACGTCCTCTACACCGGCCGCACGGTTCGCGCGGCGATCGACGAGATCTTCGACTACGGCCGCCCCGCGCGCGTCCAGCTCGCCACGCTGGTCGACCGCGGGCATCGCGAGCTGCCCATCCGGCCCGACTACGTCGGTAAGAACATCCCCACCTCGCAGGATCAGCGCGTCAACGTCCGCGTCGACGAGGTCGACGGCTACGACGAGGTGACGATCGGTCCCGCGAGCGAACCCAAGCAGGCCGCGGCATGAGTCCGACCTCCCCAGCGGCCCCCGAGCGAACTGCAGCATGAGTCCGACCTCCCCAGCGGCCCCCGAGCGAACTCCAGCATGAGCCCAACCTCAACCACGATCCCCAAGCGAGCGCAAGCATGACCGGACACACGCATATCGGCCGTCACCTGATCTCGATCGACGACCTCGACCGCCCCGGGATCGAGCGGATCCTCGATCGGGCCGAGTCGTTCGAAGAGGTGGCGGGCCGGGAGATCAAGAAGGTGCCCGCCCTGCGCGGCCGGACAATCGTGAACCTCTTCTACGAGGCCAGCACCCGGACCAGCTCGAGCTTCGAGCTGGCCGCCAAACGGCTCAGCGCCGACGTGGTCAACGTGCGCTCGGTGGGATCGGCCGTCGACAAGGGCGAGTCGCTCAAGGACACGGTGCAGACGCTGTCGGCCTACGACCCGGCGGCGATCGTGATCCGCTCGCCCCACGTCGGCGCGGCACAGCTCGTGGCGGGCTGGACTACGGCGGGCGTCATCAACGCCGGCGACGGCAAGCACGAACACCCGACCCAGGCCCTGCTCGACGTGTTCACCCTGCGCCGCCAGCTCGGCTCGCTCGACGGGGCGCGGATCTGGATCGTCGGCGATGTGCTGCACTCACGCGTGGCCCGCTCCAACATCCTGGCCTTCACCCGGATGGGGGCCAGCGTGACAGTCGCCGGCCCGCCGACATTGATTCCCAGGGAGATCGAAGTGCTGGGATGCGAAGCGAGCGCGACCCTTGACCGCCTGCCCGAGGCCGATGTGGTCTACGTCCTGAGGATGCAGAACGAGCGGATGCGCGAGTCCTACGTGCCCACGCTGCGCGAGTACGCCGAGCGTTACCAGGTCTCGACGGAGCGACTGAAACCGGGGCAGTTACTCATGCATCCGGGGCCGGTCAACCGCGGCGTCGAGCTGTCCGGCGAGGCGATCGATTCGCCGCAGGCGCTCATCGGCGCCCAGGTCAAGGCCGGGGTGGCGGTGCGGATGGCGGTCCTCTACGAGTTGCTCGTCGGCTCTCCGGCCCTGGCGGCAGTGGCATGAGCGTGCAACGGATGTTCCACCGACCCGGGCCGCCGGCCGAACTGCTGATCCGCGGTGCCCACGTGCTCGACCCACGCGCGGGGCTCGACGAGCCGCGCGACGTCCTCATCAGGGCCGGCCGGGTCGCGGAGATCGCGGAGCCCGGCGCCATCGGGACCGCCGCCGACGTCAACTCGATCGAGGCCGGCGGCAAGCACCTCTTCCCCGGTTTTGTCGACCCGCACGTCCACCTCCGCACTCCCGGGCAGGAGTACAAGGAGGACCTGGAGACCGGGACCGCCGCGGCGGCCGCGGGCGGCTTCTGCGCGATCATCGCGATGCCCAATACCGATCCGGTGCTCGACGACGCAGCGGTGCTCGGATCGCTGGTCGAGGCCGCCAGGCGCAAGGCGCAGGTCCCGGTTGGCTTCCTGGCCTCGATCACGCGCGGGCTGAACGGGGACGAGCTCACCGAGATGGCCGAGCTGCGCGACTGCGGGGCGCTCGGGTTCACCGACGACGGCAAGCCGGTGGTCTCCGCGGGCATGTTGCGCAAGGCACTCCAGTACCAGCGTCTGTGCGGCGGCGTCATCGCCCTGCACGAGGAAGATCCCGGACTGTCGGGCGACGGAGTCATGCACGAGGGAGCCGTCTCCGCGCGTCTCGGGCTGGCCGGGATCCCGTCGGTCTCGGAATCGACGATGGTCGCCCGCGACGGAGCGCTGGCTCTCTACGAGGACGCCCGCGTGCACTTTCAGCACCTCTCGTGCGTCGAGTCGGTGCAGGCGCTCGAGCAGGCCAAGGGCGCCGGGGCCCGGGTCAGCGGCGAGGCGTGCCCGCACCACCTGACCCTCACCGCCGACTTCGTTCGCACCCTGGACAGCCGCTTCAAGATGAATCCGCCGCTGCGCGGCGAGCGCGACCGCCAGGCGCTGGTACAGGCCGTGGACAGCGGCCTGATCGACTGCGTGGCCACCGACCACGCGCCGCACGCCCGGCACGAGAAGGAGGTGCCCTTCGAGCAGGCGCCGATGGGGACGACGGGGCTCGAGACGGCGTTCGCGGCGCTCTACACCGAGCTCGCTCTTCCGGGTGAGCTCGAGCTGTCCACGATCGTCGCGCGGCTGACCTCGGGAGCCGAGCTATACGACCTTCCCACCCCGCGGATCGAGGTGGACCAGCTGGCCAACCTGTGCCTAATCGACCTGGACGCCCGGTGGGAGGTCGGGGCCGAGGGCTACGCCAGCCGGTCGGCCAACTGCTGCTTCCATGGCCGCACGCTCCAGGGCCGCGTGCTGCTCACGATCGCCGCCGGGGCGATCGCCCATCGCGGGAGACTGCTCGCCGACGCCGGCGTGCTCAGTCGATGAGCGTCCCCGTCGGCGCATACGTGCTGCTCGAGGACGGCGCGCGTTTCGACGGCGAGGCATGTGGAGCCGACGAGCATGCCGTCGGCGAGATCGTGTTCACGACCGCCATGTCGGGCTATCAGGAGGCCGTGACCGATCCCAGCTACGCCGGTCAGCTGATCGTCTTCACGTTCCCCCAGATCGGCAACTACGGGATCTCGGCCGAGGCGATGGAGTCCAGCCACATCCACGCGCGGGGGGCGATCATGCGCGCCGCGGTCGACCGCGAGGACGCGCCCGGGTCCGAGCGCGGCTGGCTCTCGTGGCTCACCGACTGTGGCGTCCCCGCCATCACCGAACTCGATACGCGGGCTCTCGTCCGCCATATCCGTGACCACGGCGCGATGCGCGGCGGCCTGTTCCCAGCCCGGGTCAGCGGATCAGACGCGAGGGCCCTGATCGAGGCCGAGCCGACGATGAGCGGTCGCGACCTGGCCAGGGAAGTCACCCCCGAGCGGACCACCGTCCTGGACGGCGCTCCGGATGGGCCCCGCATCGCGATGATCGACACGGGAGTGAAGCTCTCGATTGTGCGCAACCTCCGCGAGCGCGGCGCCACCGTCGAGCTGCATCCGTGCACCGCGAGCCCCGCCGAACTGACCGCACAACCAGCCCGACGCCATCTTTCTCGCCAACGGCCCGGGCGACCCGGCCGCCCTCGACTACATCGTCCAGACCGTGCGGAGCCTTGTCGGCCAACTCCCGGTATACGGCATCTGCCTCGGCCACCAGCTGCTCTGCCGCGCCGTCGGCCTCGAGACCTACAAGCTGCCCTTCGGCCATCACGGCGCCAACCACCCGGTCAAGGACCTGACCACGGGCCGGACCGAGATCACCAGCCAGAATCACGGCTTTGCCGTGCTCGGACCGAGCGGGGCCAAGACGATCGACAACGACGAGCCGGTGCGCTGGCAGACCGATTTCGGCGCCGCGGAATTGACGCACATCAACCTCTACGACCGCACCGTGGAGGGGCTCCAGCTCAAGGACGTGCCCGGCGCCACCGTCCAGTACCACCCCGAAGCTGGCCCCGGTCCGCACGATGCCCTGTACCTGTTCGACCGCTTCATCGAGGAGATCCAGGCTGCCGCCTGACCAATGCCCCGTCGCGACGACATCAACAAGATCCTCCTCATCGGCTCGGGCCCGATCGTCATCGGTCAAGCGGCCGAGTTCGACTACTCGGGCACCCAGGCGTGCCGGGTTCTCATGGACGAGGGCTACGAGGTCGTGTTGGTCAACTCCAACCCGGCGACGATCATGACCGATCCCGAGGTCGCCACCCGCACCTACATCGAGCCGTTGCTGCCCGGGCCGCTGGCCCAGGTGATCGAGCGCGAGCGGCCCGACGCCCTGCTGCCCACGCTCGGAGGCCAGACCGCGCTCAACCTGGCCAAGGCGCTCTCCGAGGACGGCACGCTCGAGCGTCACGGGGTGGAGCTGATCGGCGCCGACTACGACGCCATCGATCGCGCCGAGGACCGCCAGCGGTTCCGCGAGACGATGACCGGCGTGGGGTTGCGGGTGCCGGGCAGCGCGATCGCCCACACGGTCGACGACGCGCACACGGCCCTCGGAGCCATCGGACTGCCGTTCATCGTCCGCCCGGCCTTCACGCTCGGGGGCAGCGGCGGCGGTGTGGTCACTGCCGAAGCCGACATCGACCGCGTCGTCGGTCGCGGGCTGAGCGCATCGCCGATCGGCCAGGTGCTGCTCGAGGAGTCGGTGCTCGGATGGGGCGAGTTCGAACTCGAGGTGATGCGCGACCGGGCCGACAACGTCGTGATCATCTGCTCGATCGAGAACCTCGACCCGATGGGTGTCCACACCGGGGACAGCGTGTGCGTCGCGCCCCAGCAGACGCTCACCGACAAGCAGTTCCAGGCCCTGCGCGACCAGGCGATCGCGGTGATCCGGGCCGTGGGCGTCGAGACCGGCGGCTCCAACGTGCAGTTCGCGGTCAATCGGGCCACCGACGAGATCGTCGTCATCGAGATGAACCCGCGCGTCTCGCGCTCCAGCGCACTGGCCAGCAAGGCCACGGGCTTTCCCATCGCGAAGATCGCCGCACGGCTGGCCGTCGGCTACACGCTGCAGGAGATCCCCAACGACATCACGCGCGCCACGCCGGCCAGCTTCGAGCCGGCGATCGACTACTGCGTCGTCAAATGGCCGCGCTTCGCCTTCGAGAAGTTCCCCGGCGCGGAATCGGACCTGACCACGCACATGAAGTCGGTGGGCGAGGTGATGGCGATCGGGCGGACGTTCAAGCAGGCGTTCGCCAAGGCCATGCGGTCGCGCGAGCTCGACGTGGCGCCGCCCTCGCCGAGCGACGACGAGGAGCTCCTCGTCTCCACCGGGCACCCCGGGCCGGAGCGCTTCGACCACGTGCTCGAGGCCCTGCGCCGCGGCCACTCGATCGCGGCCGTCCACGCGCAAACGAGCATCGATCCATGGTTCCTGCACGAGCTGAGCGAGCTCGCCCGCGACCCCGGCGCGCCGTTCGCCGGCCACCGCACGTTCAAGTCGGTCGACACCTGTGCCGCCGAGTTCCCGGCTCGCACCCCGTACTACTACTCGGGATGGGAGCGCGACGGAGCCGCCGGCGAGGTCGAGCGGGGTGAGCGGGCCAGCGTGGTGATCCTCGGGTCGGGCCCCAACCGCATCGGGCAGGGAATCGAGTTCGACTACTGCTGCGTACACGCCGCCCATACGGTGCGGGAGTCCGGCCGTGACGCGGTGATGGTCAACTGCAACCCCGAGACGGTCTCGACGGACTACGACACCTCCGACCGCCTGTATTTCGAACCGTTGACGCTCGAGGACGTGCTCGGGGTCTGCCAGGTCGAGCAGCCCGAGGGCGTGGTGGTTCAGTTCGGCGGTCAGACGCCGCTGAAGCTGGCAGCCGGCCTTCACGCGGCCGGCGTCGAGATCCTCGGCACCGGCATCGATGCCATCGACCTGGCCGAGGACCGATCGCGCTTCGGTCCCCTGCTCGACCGACTGGGCTACAGGGCGCCGGCCTACGCCACCGCGCATTCCCCGGAGGAGGCACTCGATCTGGCCGTCGGTGTCGGGTTCCCGCTGCTCGTACGCCCCAGCTATGTGCTCGGGGGTCGAGCGATGGAAATCGTCTACAGCGTGGCCGGCCTGAGGGAATATCTCGACCGGGTGGGCGGCGAGTCGGGCCGCACGATCTACCTCGATCGCTTTCTCGAGGACTCCATCGAGGTCGACGTGGATGCTCTGTGTGACGGAAGCGATGTGTGGATCGCCGGGGTCATGCAACACGTCGAAGAAGCCGGAATCCACTCGGGCGACTCGGCCTGCGTGCTGCCGCCGCACACGCTCGGCGACGACATGCTGGAGCAGATCCGCGCCCAGACCGAAGGGATCGCCCAAGCGCTCGGAGTTGTCGGCCTGCTCAACGTCCAGTTCGCCATCCATGGTGTCGAGGGCCTGCACGTGATCGAGGCCAACCCGCGGGCATCGCGAACGGTGCCGTTTGTCTCCAAGGCGATCGGGCTGCCGGTGGCCAAGCTGGCCTGCCGGATCCTGCTCGGCGAGCGACTGGCCGACCTCGACCTGCCCCAGCAGACCACCAACGGCCACGTCTGCGTGAAGGAGGCCGTGCTGCCGTTCAACCGATTCACCGGCGCCGACGCGCTGCTCGGACCGGAGATGCGCTCGACCGGCGAGGTCATGGGAATCGCCGACGATTTCCCCACCGCGTTCGCCAAGGCCCAGGCGGCGGCGGGGGCGCGGCTGCCGGACTCGGGCACGGTGTTCATCACGGTGGCCGACGGGGACAAGCCTGCGGCCACGGGTGTGGCCACCATCCTGCACGACCTTGGCTTCCGGATCGTGGCCACCCACGGAACCGCCCAGGCGATCCGCAAGATGGGCATACCCGCCGAGGTGCTGAACAAGATCGGCGGGGGCTCGCCTCATGTCGTCGACTGGATCGAGCAGGGCGACGTAGACCTGGTGATCAACACCCCCGTCGGCACCGGCGCGCGGTCCGACGGCTACGAGATCCGCGCGGCCGCGGTGGCGCGGGGAATCCCCTGTATCACGACGATGGCGGGAGGCATGGCGGCCGCGCGGGCCATCTCGGCCGCGCGCCGGGGCGCTCCCGATGTCGTCTCCCTCCAGGAGGTCCACGCGCATATCCTCAGCGAGGTCAGTTGACCGCGCCCTTCAACCGCCGCCCGGCGCCCGTGATCGCCCGTGAGCAGCACGGCGCCTACGTCGTGCTCCAATGCCTCGACGACGCGGGCCCGACGCCCGCCGCGGGACAGTTCTACATGCTCGCCACGGGCGAGCGGTGGGGGGGAGGGGAGGGCGAGCGACCGTTTCTCCCGCGAGCGTTCAGCGTCCTCAGAGTCACCAGGACGCGTGACGGCACAGCGGTGCTGCACTTCATGCTCGAGGCCGTCGGTCCGGGCACCAGGCGATTGTGTGAGCTCGCGACGGACGACGAGCTGCTGATCGTCGGACCGCTGGGTCGCGGCTTCACCGCTCCGCCGGATGGGCGGGCACCGCTGCTCGTCGGGGGCGGGGTCGGCATCGCTCCTCTGGCCATCTGGCAGGACCAGCTCGGGCAGGACCAGCTCGGGTCGGGCGCGAGCGTCCTGCTCGGCTTCCGCGACGCGAAGCACGCCGGCGGGGCTGCGCTCCTGAGCGACGCCGAGGTCGCCACCGACGACGGCAGCGTCGGCCACCACGGCCTGGTCACCGAGCTGCTGGCTGGCGCGCTCGACGCCGACCTCCATCGCCAGGTCTACGCCTGCGGCCCGCCCCCGATGCTCCAGGCCGTACACGCGGTGTGCGCCGAGCGCGACGTCCCGGCTCAGCTCGCGCTGGAGTCGGGCATGGCCTGCGGGTACGGCGCCTGCTTCGGCTGCGTCGTGCCGACCCGGCGCGGGCTGATCCGGCTGTGCCTCGAGGGACCGGTGCTCGAAGCCGCAGAGCTCGAAAACGCCGCGTTCGCGGGATCCGGACATTGACCGTCACGTTCTGCGGCATCGAGCTCGAGCACCCGATCATCAACGGATCGGGGACGTTCGACGCCATCGCCGCCCACGAGGTGTTCGGGGCCGCACTGATCGAGCGCTTCCCGTTCGCAGCCTTCGTCTCGAAGACCGTCACGGTCGAGCCCCGGCAGGGCAATCCGCCTCCGCGGCTGTGGGAGATCGCCGGCGGTCTGATCAACTCCATCGGCCTGCCCAACAAGGGCCTTCGTGGCTACCTCGAGCATGACCTCCCGCGGCTGGCCGCCCTGCCGGTGCCGCTGATCGTCAACGTGATGGGGTTCACCCGCGACCAGGTCGCCGAGCTCGTCCGCGCGTTCGCCGAGCGCCCCGAGGTGGCCGCGCTCGAGCTCAACGTCTCCTGCCCCAACGTCGAGACCGGCCTGCTCATGGGCGCCGACCCCGGCGAGGTGGCGGCCCTGCTCGATCGTGTCAGACCGCTGACCGACAAGCCTCTGATCGTCAAGCTGACGCCGAACGCCTCCGACGTGCCCGCCGTCGCCCGGGCCGCACAGGACGCCGGCGCCAGCGCCGTCTCGCTCATCAACACGATCCGCGGCATGGCGCTCGATCCTCGCACCGGCGAGCCGTGGCTGGGGGGCACGACAGGCGGCGTGTCGGGGCCGGCGATCCGCGCCGTGGCCCTGGCACAGGTCCACTCGGTGGCGGGCGCGGTCCAGATCCCGATCATCGGCATGGGCGGTGTTCAGAGTGGGCGCGACGCACGCGATCTGCTGCGAGCCGGCGCACAACTCGTGGGTGTGGGAACGGAAAACTTTCGTGACCCCGCAGCGGCGCTCCGGATAGGCTCCGAGCTGGCCGAACTGTGCCCAAACAGCGAGAAAAGAATGCCCCTCATTACAACGAGCGAGATTCTGGAGCATTAGTTGCTATCGGCGCATAAAAGACCCTGCAAACACACCCTATTCCCGCAACCTGGCTCGACAATGCTCGACCTCAACCTGAGGTGTAGTCGAATTGTGGACTTTTGCCTTGATCGCGTGGCCCCAAGATGTATAGTCGCCGCCCATGCCGCCGGTCAGTGAATCTCCCGCAAAGCCCGTGGCTGCGCCGGAGCGCTCACTAGTGCAGCGGATGGAGGCGCTCGCGCGCGCCAACAACATCCGCAGCCGTCGGGCGCAGCTCAAACGCGACCTGAAGGCGGGTCGCCAGCCGATCCACGAGCTTCTGCTCGAGCCCCCGGAATATCTCGAGACGGCCAAGGTCTTCGACCTCCTGCTCGCGGTGCCGAAGTACGGCCGGGTCAAGGTCAACAAGATCCTCTCGCAGTGTCGGATCTCCCCGAGCAAGACGATCGGCGGGCTCTCCGAGCGGCAGCGGCGCGAGCTCGTCGACCTGATGCGGCGCCGCTGAGTAGACCCCCGCCGCCCCGTGGCCGAGGTCTTCGTGATCACCGGTCCCTCGGGGGTCGGCAAGGGGACATTGATCCGCGGGTTGCTGGAGCGCGTCCCCGAACTCGAGCTGTCGGTGTCGGCCACGACGCGATCGCCACGACCGGGCGAACGCGACGGCGTCGACTACCACTTCCTGACGCCCGAGGCCTTCGAGGCGCGGGTGAAGGCGGGCGACTTCGTCGAGCACGCCACCTACTCCGGTAACCGGTACGGCACGCTGCGCTCCGAGCTCCAGCGCTGCCTCGACGCCGGCGTCCCGGTGGTCCTCGAGATCGAGGTCCAGGGCGCCAGACAGGTCCGCGAGGCGATGGCCGAGGCCATCGCCGTGTTCATCGCCCCGCCGTCGCTCGAGGCGCTCCGGGCGAGGCTGGTCGGCCGCGGCACCGATTCCTCCGACCAGGTCGACGAACGACTGCGCACCGCCGAGGCCGAGCTCGCCGCCCAGCCCGAGTTCGGCCACGTGGTGGTCAACGACCGGCTCGAGCAGGCGACCGACGAGCTGGCGGAAATCGTGCGCGGTTGCCTACCGGGTTAGCCGACGCAACAGGACGCTAACCTTGTAAGGCCCCTAACTGAAACGGACCAAATCTTGATCTCACCTCGGATCGACAAGCTGCTCGAACACGTCGACTCAGACTATGCGAGCGTGATCGTCGCCGCCAAGCGCGCGCGCCAGATCAACTCCTACTACCACAACCTTGGCGAGGGCACGTTCGACGAGTTCCCGCCCCCGATGGTGGACACCCGCTCGAAGAACTACCTGACGATCGCGCTCGAGGAAGTCGCTCAGGGCAAGCTGAAGTACCACTACAGGTAGGCCGGGAAAAGTGGCCCGGTTGCTCCTCGGAGTAAGCGGCGGGATCGCGGCCTACAAGGCGCTCGAAACCGTGCGGCTGGCCGTCAGGGCCGGCCACGCGGTCCGGGTGATCCAGACCCCGACCAGCGAGCGTTTCGTCGGCCGGGCGTCGTTCGAGGGCATCACCGGCGCACCCGTGCTGGTGAGCGAGTTCGAGCCCGACCCCGCGCGCGGGTCCTACCCGGGCGAGCCGCTGCCCGACCGGGCCCCGATCAGCCACCTGTCGCTGGTCGAACGCGCCGAGGTGTTTCTGATCGCTCCGGCCAGTGCCAACACCGTGGCCAAGCTGGCCCACGGCCAGGCCGACAATCTGCTCACCACGGCGGCGCTCGCCGCGCCATGCCCCGTCGCGGTGGCCCCGGCCATGAACAACCGGATGTATCTGAACGCCGCCACGCAAGCGAACATCGCCCGACTCGGCGATCTGGGCATGACGCTCATCGCACCGGACGAGGGTTACCTCGCCTCCCACGGTGAGTACGGCGTTGGCCGTCTGGTCGAGCCGCCCGCGCTGCTCGAGGCCTGCGAGACACTCCTGGCCACGCCGACGCTGCGTGGTGTGCGCGTCCTCGTTACCGCCGGGGGCACGCGCGAGCCGATCGACTCGGTGCGCTACATCGGGAACCGCTCCTCGGGACGCATGGGCTTCGCGCTCGCCGCCCAGGCGGCACGCCGTGGCGCCGATGTCGTCGTGGCGGCGGCGAACGTTGCCCTCCAGGCGCCGGCCGGCGTCGAGGTCGTGCCCGTCGCCGCCGCGGCCGAGCTCGCGCGCGTGTGCCGCGAGCGCTTCGAGACCGCCGACGTCCTGCTCATGGCCGCCGCCGTGGCGGACTTCCGTCCGTCGACCCCGGCCTCGACCAAGCTGAAGAAGGACCGCGGCGCGCCGACGATCGAGCTCGAGCCGACAGAGGACATCCTCGCCGCGCTGGCGGCCACGCGGCGCGACGATCAGGTCATCGTCGGCTTCGCCGCCGAGCACGGGACCGGGGCGACCGACTATGCGCGCGACAAGCTCGAGCGCAAGCGTCTCGACGCGATCGTCGTCAACGACATCTCGGTCACGGGTATCGGTTTTGATGCCGCCGACAACGAGGTGACGATCCTTGCCGCGGACGGCCACGAGCGGCGGGTGACAAAGGCCAGGAAGGATCACGTCGCCGAAGCTGTCCTCGACGAAGTGGAGCGAATTCGGTTGGTAGGGAAGGAGCGAGGTGGAGCCCGGAGAGCCGACCCCCGTAGCGCAGCACGAGTCTGAGACGTTGTCGGCGATCGCTCGGCGCATCGCCGAGAACATCGCCAAGGCCGTGCAGATCCGGCGTGAAACGCTCGAGCACCTGCTCGTCGCGCTGCTGGCCGAGGGCCATGTCCTCGTCGAGGACTATCCCGGCGTCGGGAAGACCGCGCTGGCCAGGGCGCTGGCGCGCTCGATCGACTGCCAATTCGCGCGCGTGCAATGCACCTCCGACATCCTGCCGGCCGACGTGGTCGGCACCAACGTGTACGACCAGCGTGAGCAGCGGTTCGAGTTCCGCCCCGGACCGGTGTTCGCCAACGTGGTCCTGGTCGACGAGATCAACCGCGCCTCGCCGAAGACCCAGTCCGGCCTGCTCGAGTGCATGCAGGAACGACGCGTCACCGTCGATGTCCATTCCCACGAGCTGGCCCGTCCGTTCCTGGTCATCGCGACGCAGAACCCGATCGAGTACGAGGGCACCTATCCGCTGCCCGAGGCCCAGGTCGACCGGTTCATGGTCCGCTTGAGCCTCGGCTATCCCGACCGGCGTGCCGAGGCGGACATGCTGTCCGGCCATCAGGGCGGAGACCAGGTGCTATCGCTCGGTCCGGTGGTCACGGCGGCCGAGGTGCTCGCGGCTCAGGACGCGGCCATTCGGATCCGCGCCGCCGAACCGCTGCGCGATTACGTCGTCCGGCTGCTGTGGCGGACGCGCGAGGATCCCCGGGTCGACCTCGGCGCGAGCCCCCGGGCCGGTCTGATGCTCCTGCGGGCGGCCAAGGCCCACGCAATGATGCACGGCCGCGATCACGCTCTTCCCGACGACGTTCAGGCTCTCGGCCAACCCGGTACTCGCCCACCGCCTGGTGCTCGCCCCCGAGATGCCGCGAAGCGCCGCGCACGAGGTCATCGACGACGCGGTCTCGTCGATCCGGGCCCTATGAAGGGGGCGGCTGACTGGTGAGACGTGCGCCGAGCGTGGCGGTCGGGGGCCTCGTCCTGATCCTCGTTGCCTTCACGTTCGATGCCGCACCGCTGTTCGTGGTCGGAGCGGCGTTCGTCGCGATGGGACTCGTCCTGCCCGCCTGGGTGTGGCTGAGCGCACGCCACGCCACCGTGGAGCGCCAGCTGTTGCGCGACCACGTGATCGAGGGGGAGCCGGTGGAGGCGACGATCGAGATCACCCGCGGACGGTGGGGGCTGCCTGGGGCCGAGCTGCGTGATCAGCTGGCCGGTGCGCCGGTCACGCTCAGCCTGCCCCTGTCGATGATCCGCGGCGAGCACAGTGCGCGCGTTCGCGTGGTCACGCGGTTCGCCCGCCGCGGATTGCGCGAGCTCGATCCGCCCTGCCTGACCGTGCACGATCCCCTCGGCCTATCGAGCTGGGACTGCCGCGGCGTCGGTCGGCGCCAGGAGGTACTCGTGCTTCCCTACACCGAGCCGGTCCGCTGGCGCAACCGGCGGCGGGCGCAGCGGTCGGACAGCGCCGGTAGCTCAGCGCCCGCCGAGCCCCTCGCCGCGGTCGACGTCGACGGCCTGCGGCCCTACCGGGTCGGCACCCCGGCCTCGCGAATCCACTGGGCGGCATTGGCGCGCGGGGCAGGACTGCTGGAGCGGCGCCTCCGGGCCGACGGCGACACCCGACCGCTGGTCGTGCTCGACGCGCGCGGCAACGGCCCGGTCGAGCACCTCGACGCGGCGGTGCGGGCGGCCGCCTCGCTCACGCTCGAGCTGGGCCGCCTCGGCGGCTGCCGGCTCCTGCTTCCCGGCGATCGCCGGGCGATCGCGGTCGAGCCCGATCTGGTCGCCTGGTCGCGAGCCCACATTCGACTGGCCATGGTCGAAGGGGGGCGCCGCGTGCCGGCGCCGGTGCTCGAGGTCGGCGCGCGCCTCGGCGCGCTGTTCTACGTCGTGGCCCGGCCGCTCGAACAGATGCCTCCGGTGTTGACCACGAGCGCGCGCGGCCCCCGGGTGCTGGTGCTCCCGCGGTCGCTGGCCAGCGCGGGGCAGAGCGCCAGCTTCGAGGTCGCGGGGTGTGCGGGCATCGTCGTCCGCACACGCATGACTCCCCTTGCGCGAGGCCGTGTGATGAGCGTCAACTCCGACGTCGCCGTCCTCGTTCCCGCCGGTGGCGCCAACGCGCGTGCGAGCCGACAGGACGTCCGGCCGGCCGAGCGTCCGGGTCTGCGCCTGGCCGCCTTCACGGCTCTGGCGCTGTACGGCACGATCCGCTGGAGCACGTTGATGAACCCGGCGCCGGGTTGGCGCCTCGTCGGGCTCCTGGCCGTGGCGGTGGTGATCGCGGGCGTAGGCCACGAGCTGAGAGACCGCAGCCGCCCGATCCTCATCGCCCTTGCGGTCGTGGCCGTGGTCCTGATGTTCCCGCTCGCCGGCCTGCCCCTGCGCTGGGTGACGCACGCCCGCATCGCGATCTCGGCCAACGCCATCGGCAACGGGCTGTCGGCGCTGCCCGACGCGCTTGTCCCCTACAACGGCGTCAACGAATGGCTGCGCATGGTGACCGTTCTCGGCGGCGGGATCCTCCTTATCGATGCGGCGCTGATGCTCGCGTTCGCGCCGCGACCGATCAGTGACGCGCGCCGTACGGCCGTGGTCGTGCCGCTGCTCGCGCTGGCCGTCGTCCCCTGCACGCTCGTGCGTCCTCAGCTGCCCTACGCCCAGGGGCTGATCCTCTTCGCGCTGTTGGCCGTGTTCATGTGGGGCGAGCGGGTCCGCCGGGGCGAGGCGCTCATGGCCGGAATCGTGGCCGCGGTGGCCGTGCTGGTGGGAATGCTCGTCGCTCCGCGGCTCGATCCCCACTCGTCCTGGCTCAACTACGAGGCCCTGGCCGGGAACCTGGCGCCCGCCCACGTCGACCGCTTCGACTGGTCCCAGCGCTACGGACCGCTGCACTGGCCGCGCTCGAACACCGAGGTCATGGACGTCAAAGCGACAACACCCGACTACTGGAAGGCCGAGAACCTCGACGCCTTCGACGGCCGGGGCTGGGTGTCGGCGAGCGTTCAGGCCTCGGATGCGCAAGCGACGGTGACCCACGCCAATCGCACCCGCTGGACCCAGACCATCCAGGTCACCGTGCGCTCGATGAAGACGTTCAACGTGATCGCGGCCGGGGTCGCGGCCGCTCCAGCGCACCTTCCCGGCAACGTCCTCGCCGGCCCCAGCGACGGCACATGGACGTCGGGCTCGCAGCTCGGTCCGGGTGACAGCTACACGGTCAAGGTCTACGCCCCGCACCCGACGGCCGACCAGCTCCAGGGCGCCGGGACCGACTACCCCGAGCAGCTGATCCCCGCGTACCTGACGCTGGGCGTCCCGGTCAGGGCCCGGGCCCAGGGACCCGCGGCCGAGGAGCCCGTGCTCTTCGAGCCGTTCGGAGCACCGCCCGGAGGCGCGTACGGACCGACAATCGCGCCTCCCGAGCGCGCGATGGCGATCTCGCCCTATGCCCCGGCCTACGCACTGGCGCAGCGGCTCGCGCGCCAGGCCGACACGCCGTATGACTTTGTCATGAACGTCGAGCACTACCTGCTCTCCTCGCGCTTCCGCTACGACGAGAACCCGCCCCGCAGTCTCTACCCGCTCGAGACGTTCCTGTTCAAGAGCCGGGTCGGCTACTGCCAGCAGTTCGCCGGGGCGATGGCCATGCTGCTGCGCATGGGCGGCGTGCCGGCGCGCGTCGCGGCGGGGTTCACCACCGGGTCCTACAACAGCGCCGATCACGACTGGGAGGTCACGGACCTCAACGCCCACGCGTGGGTCGAGGCGTGGTTCCCCGGCTACGGCTGGGTTCGCTTCGATCCGACGCCTGCCGTCGCGCCGGCCCGGGGCGGCCGCTCCGTGCTGCCGGTCATCGCCAGCAAGGGCAACAGCCCCGGGGCGCGAACGGGGGCGGCTCCCAAAGACGTCGAGAAGAGTGGGACGGTCGGCCTCAACCACGGCTCCCAGCGAGAGTGGGGGCGGCCCCGTGTTTCTGTTCGTGGTCCTCGGCGTCGGGCTGGTGGCGGTCGCCCTCCTGGCCAGGGCCACCGTCGTCCTGCACGAGCCCGAGCCGGACGAGCAGCTGGCCGAGCTCGAGCGGGCGCTCAAACGCTGCGGCCGGCCGATCGCTGCCGGCACGACGCTGGCCACGCTCGAACAGCGCTTCCACGGTGCGCCCGAGGCCGAGGCGTACGTTCGCGCGCTGCGCCTGATTCGGTTCGGCGCCACCCGGGAGCGTCCCACTCGAGCCCAGCGCCGGGCGCTCAGAGGCGAGCTCCGCGCCGGTCTCGGCGTCGCGGGGATGCTGCGGGCGTTGTGGGCGCTGCCGCCCAAGCTGGTTATGCGCCGAACCGCATCCGAGACGGGCATAAACTCATAGCCATGGACGACGTATATGAGCTCTATCGACGGGGAACCGAGCTACTCGAGGCGGGCCACAACCACCAGGCCACGATCCCGCTCTCCCGTGCACGCGACCTCGCGCCGGATAAGACCTCGATCCGCGAGGCCCTCGGCCGCGCGCTGTTTCACGCCCAGCGCTACGAGCAGGCTGCCGTCGAGTTTCAGGCCGTGATCGACCGCGCGGCCACCAACGATTACGCGCTGTTCTGCCTCGGCCGATCCCTGCAGATGCTGGGCCGCCACGCCGAGGCGCGCAAGCCCCTCGCGCTGGCCGCGTGCCTGCAGCCCAGCCGCCGCGACTACCGGCTCTATCGCGACCGCGCCCGCGCCGCGGCAGCCCGATCCTGAACTTAAATCCCTGCTGCGCGGCGCTTCGCCCGAGGCCAAGCCTGGTGCTACCCTGACGTCACAGCTTTTGGCACCGGGCCTCGGTCCGGTGGTAGTACCCGAAGTGGGCGCTGGCCCGCTTTTTTTATGACGTAGATGACGGAGGAGCAAGTGAGTGCACTTCAGACAGAGATCGAGCAGCGGCTCGCCACGAGCGAGCCTCGAGTCGAGGTGCTACTTGCTGAGGTCGTCTCGGGCGCCAAACTTCGCCTGTTCATCGATCACCCTGATGGCGTCACGCTCGCGCTGTGCGAGCGCGTCAGCGAGGCGCTCGGTGACTACCGCGAGCACTACGCGCTAGAGGTGTCCTCGCCCGGACAGGACCGTCCGCTCACCAAGCCTCAGCACTACACGCGCTTCCTCGGCCGGCACGCGCGCGTGCGACTGCGCGAGGCGAGAGATGGTCATAAGAGCCTTACCGGCGAGCTCGTCGGTGCCTCCGAGGAGGAAGTGACGATCGCAGCGGGAGACGGGGTCGTGACGATCCCGTACCACCAGATTGCCCGCTCCAACCTAGTGCCCGGAGACTGAGCCATGTCGAGAGAAATCGTGGAAGCCGTGCGCGGCCTAGCGGCGGAGAAGAACATCTCCCAGGACAAGCTGATGGAAGCGCTGGAAGACGCACTCCTGTCGGCCTACAAAAAGACGCCGGGTTCGGCGCCCTATGCCAAGGTGGAGATGGATCGCGACAGCGGCGACTTCCGCGTGTGGGAGCTCAAGATTCCGCCCGAGCTCGAGGAGCAGCTCCTCGTCGAGGCCACGACCGACCAGCAGCCGACCGTCGACCCCGAGACGGGGGAGATGCGGGAGCCGCCCGAGCCGGAGATCGACCTCGAAAAACTCCGCGAGTACGAGGACCAGATCGACACCGAGGACGTGACTCCCGACGACTTCGGACGGATCGCCGCCCAGACCGCCAAGCAGGTGATTCTCCAGCGGATTCGTGAGGCCGAGCGCGACATGATGTTCGAGGAGTACCGCGATCGCGTGGGCGAGCTGATCACCGGCATCGTCCAGCAGTCGGACTCGCGCTACACGCTGGTCCAGCTGCGCGAGCGCGTCGAGGCGCTCCTGCCCAAGTCCGAGCAGGTCGATGGCGAGCGCTACGACCACTCCCAGCGGATCAAGGCCGTGATCAAGGACGTCTCGAACTCGACCAAGGGTCCGAGCATCATCGTCTCGCGGCGCGATCCCGAGCTCATCAAGTCGCTGTTTGAACTCGAGGTGCCCGAGATCGCCGACGGCCTGGTGGAGATCACCGGGGTCGCCCGCGAACCCGGCTATCGCTCGAAGATCGCCGTCGTCTCCCACGTCGACGGCGTGGACCCGGTCGGCGCGTGCGTCGGACCGCGCGGTTCCCGCGTTCGGATGGTCGTGTCCGAGCTCCGCGGCGAAAAGATCGACATCATCCCCTACAACGATGAGCCGGCCCGTTTCGTGGCCAAGGCCCTGTCGCCGGCGCGCGTGCGCGAGGTGCTGGTCGACGACGCCAACAAGCAGGCCACCGTCATCGTCCCCGATGACCAGCTGTCGCTCGCCATCGGGCGAGAGGGACAGAACGCGCGTCTCGCCGCTCGTCTCACCGGTTGGCGCATCGACATCCGCTCGGAGACCGAGTTCGCCGCCGAGGAGGCCGAGCACGGGTACGAGGAGGAGGAGGCCCAGGGTCGTTGTGCGGCCATCCTCTCCAATGGGCGGCGCTGCCCGAACGCCGCGTTGCCGGGTTCGAGGTATTGCGGCATCGAGGCTCACCAGGCACTGGCGGGGAAGGACACAGACCAGGTCGAGGCGACCGCGCCGGGCAACGGCGGCGAGGCCGCGGCCGGCGAGTCCGGATCCGACACCGACACCGACTCGCAGGCGGCCGAGGGCGCGGCGTCGTAGGCGATCTAGACTCTTACCAGATGAACAAACGTGTCCACGAGATCGCCAAGGAGCGTGGCCTCCCGGCCAAGGAGGTCCTAGAGAGGCTGAGGGCGGCCGGCCTGAACGTCAAGGCCGCGTCGTCGAGCGTCGACGAGGAGGCAGCGCTCCGTGCCCTGGGCAACGGCGACACCGCCGGCTCGTCGGGAGCGCCGGCGCAGGAGCCCGCGGCGAAGGCCAACGACGGAGACACGCCGGACGAGCGCCCAGCGCCGACCAACGGCGAGCGACCGCCCGCCCGCGGCGAGCACAAGCGGCCCACGCGCGATTCGCTGCAGGGCGAGCGCGCCCCCGGGACCGCCGGTGGTCGCCGGCGCGTGGTGATCGACTCGCAGGCCTCGCGCCGAGCGCCGGGAGGAGCCCCGCCGCCGCAGTCCAACCAGCCCCCGCGCCGCCAGCGACGGGGACGCCGACGCCGAGGCGTCTACGACGAAGAGGCCGAGGCGCGTCCGTCCGCCCGCACCGCGGTAGTAGAGCCCGATGCCATCCAGATCAATTCGGGATCGACCGTCAAGGACGTGGCCGAGTACCTGGCTGTTCCGGTGCCCGAGGTGATGAAGAAGCTGATGGCGCTGGGCGAGCTCAAGACGCTCACGCAGACGCTGTCCGATGAGGCCATTCAGGTGCTGGCGACCGAGCTCGGCAAGGACGTCCAGATCGTTCACTCCGAGGACGAGACGATCGTCGAGCCCGAGTACCAGGACGCTGAGGAGCAGCTCGTGGAGCGTGCCCCGGTGGTGACGATCATGGGCCATGTCGACCATGGAAAGACGTCGCTGCTCGACGCCGTCCGTGAGACCGAGGTGGCGGCCGGCGAGGCCGGTGGCATCACCCAGCACATCGGCGCCTACCAGGTCCACCACGGCGAAAGGGAGATCACCTTCCTCGACACGCCGGGTCACGAGGCATTCACGGCCATGCGCGCCCGTGGCGCCAAGGTGACCGATATCGCCGTGATCGTTGTGGCCGCCGACGACGGCGTCAAGCCGCAGACCCAGGAGGCCATCGACCACGCCAAGGAAGCGGGCGTGCCGATGCTGGTCGCCATCAACAAGGTCGACAAGGAGGGCGCTCAGCCCGACCGCGTGCGCACCGAGATGACCCAGCTTGGCCTGCAGCCCGTCGAGTGGGGCGGCGACATCGAGTTCGTCAACGTGTCGGCCAAGACCAAGGAGGGACTCGACGACCTGCTCGAGACGATCCTCGTCATGGCTGAGATCGAGGAGCTGCGCTCGAATCCGAACGCCCCGGCCTCCGGCACCGTGATCGAATCCAAGCTCGATCCGGGGCGCGGACCGGTGGTGACGATCCTCATCGGGCGCGGCACGCTCGAGGTGGGCGACGCCGTCGTCGCCGGGGCCAACTGGGGCCGGGTCCGGGCCATGAACGACTTCCTCGGCAACCGTGTCGGGCAGGCTCTGCCCGGCGAGCCGGTCGAGGTGCTCGGCTTCGACGGCGTGCCCCAGGCGGGCGAGCACGTTCGTGTGGTCGAGCACGAGCGCCGCGCGCGCCAGCTGGCCGGCGAACGCGCGACCCGACTGAAGACCGAGTCGCTCGCCCGCCGCGCGGGCAAGCGAATCTCGCTCGAGGACATCTTCAAGGCCGGGCTGCAGGAGCTCAACCTGCTGCTCAAGGCCGACGTGGCCGGCTCGCTCGAAGCGATCGAAGACGAGATCGCCAAGCTTCCGCAGGAGGAGGTCTCGGTCAACGTCATCCGCAGCGCGGTCGGCGCCGTCACCGAGTCCGACGTGATGCTGGCTGCCGCGTCCGACGCGGTGATCCTCTCCTTCAACGTCCGCCCCGTCGGCGACGCGCGCTCGGTGGCCGAGCGCGAGGGCGTGGAGATTCGTCACTACTCGGTGATCTACCGCGCGATCGACGATCTCCGCAGCGCCATGCAGGGCATGCTGGCTCCCGGAAGAGGTCGAGGAGGCGCTGGGCACGGCCGAGGTGCGCCAGACCTTCCGAGCCTCCCGCGTGGGCACGATCGCCGGATCGCACGTCACCGAGGGCAAGATCACGCGTGGCTCGAAGGTGCGGCTGATTCGCGACGGCACTGTCGTCTACGACGGCGAGATCGCCAGCCTGCGGCGCTTCAACGACGACGTACGCGAGGTTGCCACCGGCTTCGACTGCGGCATCGTGCTGCACAACTTCGCGGACATCAAAGAAGGCGACGTGCTCGAGACCTACGCCACCCGCCAGGTCGAGCGCGCGCTCGGCTGATCCCGCCGCCGTGGACGCGAGCGGCTTCGTCGCCGTGCTCGTGATCGACCTTCACTTCCCGGATGCGGAGAGCCTCAAGGGCAAGCGCAAGGAGCTCTCTTCGATCAAGGCACAGTTGCAAGGCCGGCTCGGCCTGGCCGTGACCGAGATCGAGTACCAGGACCTATGGCAGCGCGCTCGGCTGATCGCCGCCCTGACCGGAGGCTCGGCGACGCGGCTCTCGGCTACGGTTGACAAGGTCGAGCGGTGGCTCGATTCACGCTGCCCGGACGGCGTGCGGGTAGAACGAATTTTGGCCTCGGTGGAAGATCTGAGGGACGTGACGTCTAAAGGAACGACGGACGGATAGGATGGCTCAAGGACGCATGCGGCGTGTCGACGAGGCGGTCCGGGCTGTCCTCAGTGATGCCATTGCCAAGGACCTGCAGGATCCTCGCGTCGGATTCGTAACCGTGACCGGAGTCAAGACAAGCCCTGACTTGCGCCACGCGCGCGTGTACGTGAGCGTGCTCGGCGATGAGCGTACGCGTGAGGCGAGCCTCGAAGGTCTCCGGTCAGCGCACGGCTTTCTCCAGGGCGCTATCGCCTCGCAACTCACCCTCAAGCACACCCCGACATTGAATTTTGAATACGACGAGTCAGTGGATCGCGGGATGCGAATCACTCACTTGATCGATGAGGAGTCACATGGCTGAAAACGGAAATAGGTCAAGCCGCGACCAGGTGCTCGGAGAGCTTCGCGCTGCCGGCAAGCTCATCGTCGTCACTCACGAGAACCCGGACGGAGACGCGCTGGGCTCGTTGATAGCGATGCAGGAGATCCTCACCTCGCTGGGCAAGGACTGCGTGATGTTCATCGACGCCGCGGAGTTCCCGCTCCCCAACGAGTACCGCTTCTTCCCCCTTCCGGGCCTGGTCAGCGCGCCGCCGGCCGACCTCGACGAGCGCACCACGGTGTTTCTCGATTGCGGCAACCTCGAGCGCAACCCGGCCGAGGCGCTCAGGCGCCCGGGGGCACACATCCTCAACATCGACCACCATCACGACAACACGCGCTTCGGGACGGTCAACCTGGTC
This sequence comes from uncultured Solirubrobacterales bacterium, assembly GCA_963734775.1. Taxonomy (GTDB): domain Bacteria; phylum Actinomycetota; class Thermoleophilia; order Solirubrobacterales; family Solirubrobacteraceae; genus Palsa-465. The sequence continues at coordinate 146,101 of CAVTJE010000015.1, read as the reverse complement.
GACCCCGAGGCATCGTGCACGGCCGAGATCGTCTGGGATCTGATGCACGGGCTCGGCGTCGCCCCGACGCCGACGATCGCCGAGGCGTTGTATGTCGGGCTGATCACCGACACCGGCCGCTTCATGTACGAGAACACGGGACCGCGCGCGCACCTGATGGCCGCCGAGTTGATCGCTTTCGGCGTCGACGTCCACGGGATCTACCGCCGGGTCTACGAGGGCGTCCCGTACGGCAAGCTGGCGCTGCTCGCACGCGGCCTGGCCAAGGTCCAGCGTTACGACGACGGCCAGCTCACGATCACCGAGCTCAGCGCCCAGGACTTCAGCGAGTCCGGGGCGGAGGAGAGCTACTCGGAAGGGGTGGTGGACTACCTGCGCGCCGTCGAGGGAACCGCCGTGGCCGCGCTCATCCGCGAACGCTCCGGCGACCACGACGGCGACCGCCGCAAGGTCTCGCTCAGGGCCACCGACGACCGCGTCGATGTCTCCCAGATCGCTCGCGCCGTGGGTGGTGGCGGCCACCGGCAGGCCGCCGGCTTCTCAACCTCGATGGATCGCCAGGAGGTCGTCAACTTCCTGCGCCGCGAGATGGCCGAGCAGCTGGCGGCTGTCTAGCGACTCTTGGCCGCGGGGATCATCCTCTACGACAAGCCGGCCGGGATCACCTCTCACGACGTCGTGGCGCGGGTGCGCCGTCGGCTTGGTCGTGGCGTCAAGGTCGGCCACGCCGGAACGCTCGATCCCTTCGCCACCGGGCTGCTGCTCGTGCTCGTCGGCCGGGCCACTCGCGTTCAGCGTTTCCTCATGGCGCTGGGCAAGGTGTATCTGGTGACGGCACGCTTCGGAGCCGTCTCGACCACCGGCGATCCCGACGGCGACATCACCGCCACCGGAATGATCCCGGAGGGCGACCTGCACCTGCCCACCGGCGTGATCCGTCAGCGTCCCCCGGCGTTCTCGGCCGTCAAGGTCGGCGGGCGGCGCGCCTACGCGCTCGCCCGTGCCGGGACCGTGGTCGATCTTGCCGAGCGCGAGGTCGAGGTCTACCGCTTCGAGGAGCTCGAGCGCGCGGGTGAGCGCCGGCGGTTTCTCATCGAGTGCTCGTCGGGAACCTACGTGCGGAGCCTGATCGCCGACCTCGGCGACGCGTATTGCGAGACGCTCCGACGCGTCCGGATCGGTCCGTTCGACGTGGACGGCGCGGATCCGGAGGGGCTGGTAGAGCTGGGCCGGGCGCTGCGCTTCATGCCCGAGGTGAGGCTCGACCCCGAACAGGCGCGGCGGGCCGGCCACGGGATGGCGGTGCCGGGCCGGGCCACGCAGACGGTGCGCCTGACCGACGGCGACGGCCTGATCGCGCTGGCCGATCCCGGACCTCGTGAGGGCGAGCTCAAGCCCGTCGTCGGGCTGCGCGGCTGAGCCTCGTCGTAGGACGCTCTAGGCTTCCGCGCCGATGCGGGTCACATTGCTCACCGAGGCCGAGCCGCGGCCCCGGAGGATTGCCGTTGGCGAGTTCGACGGGGTCCACCTCGGCCACCGCGAGGTGATCGCCGGGAGCGACACCGTGCTCACCTTCGAGCCCCATCCACTCCGTGTCGTGCGCCCGGAGGCGGCCCCCAAGCTGCTGACCAGCCTGGACGCCAAGGCCGAGCTGATCGCCCAGCTCGGGGTGCGGGAGTTGGTCGTGATCCCCTTCGACGACAGCTTTGCCCATCAGACGCCCCACGAGTTCATCGATCACATCCTGGTCGAGCGCCTGGAGGCGACGCGCGTGTCGGTCGGCGACAACTTCCGCTTCGGCCACAAGGCCACCGGCGACACTGCCCTGCTGGCAGCGGACGGCCGCTTCGAGACACGCGTGGTACCGCTCGTCGAGGTCGAGGGCGAGATCGTCTCCTCGAGCCACATCCGCGCCCTCGTCCTCGCCGGCGAGGTCGAGCTGGCTCAGCGCTTTCTCGGCTCTCCGTTCCAGCTTCGCGGCGAGGTCGTCGAGGGCGACCGCCGGGGGCGGACGCTCGGCTTCCCGACCGCCAACATCGTGCCCGACGAGGCGCTCGTGTGCCCTGGCCATGGGGTCTATGTGGCTCGCGCCGGAGGCGATTGCGCTGCCGTCAGCGTCGGCGTGCGCCCGACCTTCGGGACCGGCCGTGCGGTGCTGGTGGAGGCCTACATCCTCGATCGCGAAATCGACCTATACGGTCAGATGCTGAAGATCGACTTTCTCGCCCGGCTCCGTGGTGAGCGGCGATTCGACTCCGTCGAGGCGCTGATCGAGCAGATGCACCTCGACGTCGAGCGCACTCGCGAGCTGTGCCGGTGACCGTCTGCTAGCCTCAGCCGGCGCATGACACTGACCAAGGAACGCAAGCACCAGCTGACCGAGAAGTTCGGCTCGAGCCCGGCCGACACCGGGAAGGCCGAGGTCCAGATCGCGATGCTCACCGAGCGAATCAACGGGCTGAACGACCATCTCCGCGCGCACCGCAAGGACCACCATTCGCGCCGCGGCCTGCTGATGATGGTCGGGCGCCGACGGAGGTTCCTCAACTACCTCCAGCGCACCGATCTCGAGCGCTACCGGGCCCTGGTGCGCGAGCTCGGCCTGCGGAAGTGACCACCACCTCGGAAGGGCGCGAGTCGATCATCGAGGCGGGGATCCCGGTCCCCGAGTTCACGCTACGCGGCGAGGGCGGCAAGAAGTTCACGCGTGACGATCTCGATGGCCAGACGTCGGTGCTGGTCTTCTATCCGTTCGCCTTCAGTCCCGTGTGCACCGATCAGCTGAACCTCTACGAGGAGATGCTCGAAGAGTTCAAGGCCCGCGGCGCCACGCTGTACGGCGTCTCGTGCGACGCCCACTACTCGCAGACCGCGTTTCGCGATCGGCTCGGGGTGACGATCGAGCAGCTGTCGGACTTCGAGCCCAAGGGCGCAACCTGCCGTGCCTTCGGCGTCTACCATCCAGCCGGCTTCCCGCAGCGGGCGCTGGTCATCGTCGGGCCCGACCAGACCGTCAAGTGGAGCTATCAGGCCGATTCGCCCGGCGACCTGCCGGGAGCCAACCTGATCTTCGACGGTCTCGAGGCGGTCTAGACGCCGTAGCGGGGACCACGGTCCCGACGACGTGAGCCGGCTCGGGTCAGCCCCCGTACCCCCGCCCAACCCGGAGGATCACATCCGGGGGCCGACAGCGGCGACTGTCGTGATCGAGTACGCCGACTTTGAGTGCCCGTACTGCGCCGCGCTCAGCCAGCGGCTGGCCACGCGCTCGCTGCGCCGCGTCTTCCGGCACTTCCCCGTCCGCTCCAGCCATCCGCGGGCCTGGGCGGCGGCGTGCGCCGCCGAGGCGGCAGGCGCCCAGGGCCGTTTCTGGGAGATGCATGACTCGCTGTTCGCCGACCAGGGCCGGCTCGAGGACCCGCATCTATGGGAGCGCGCCCGCGGCCTCGGGCTCGACCTACCCCGCTTCGACGCCGATCGCCGCGAGCGAGGCGGTGCTGGCGCGAGTCCGCCGTGACTTCGAATCGGGCGTCCGGGCCGGCGTCGTGACCACACCGACGCTTTTCGCGGGCGGGGAGATGCTGGCTGGTCTGGTGGAGCCCGAGCGGCTGGACGAGCTGGCGGGCGGGAGCTCGACCGGCTCTTAGGGCTGGCCCACCGGGCTCGGTACTTCACTCGCCGCCGCAGCGAAGCCTGGGAGTTGCAGGGCGAAGATCGAGCCGTGCTCGTCGCTGGTCACCGTGCAGCGTCCCCCGTGGCTCTTGGCGATGGCGTCGACGATGGCCAGGCCGAGCCCGACCCCACCGGTGGTTCGCGTGCGGGCCGAGTCGGCGCGGGCGAAGCGGTCGAAGATCCGCTCGAGCGCATCGGCCGGGACACCGACGCCCTCGTCCTCGATCTCGATGACCACGGCGTCATCGGCCAGGGCGTGGGCGCGCAACTCGATCGCGTCGCGCTCACCGGTGAACTTGACCGCGTTCTCGAGCAGGGCATCGAGGGCCGCGCGCAGCCGTTCGGCGTCGACGAGCAGACGACCCGGGACCAGCGGTCCCAGCCGCCACGTGCGGGGCACGACATCTGACCAACGCACGAACACGTCCTCCAGGAACGGCTCGAGCTCGATCTCCGTGGTGCGTAGGAAATCAGGTTGATCCACCGTGGCCAGCACGAGCAGGCGCTCGATGATCCCGTCGATCCGGCCGAGCTCGTCGAGCGCCACGTCGAGCTCGGGAAGATCGCCCGCCTGCCCCTGCACGAGCTCGAGATGACCGCGGGCAATGGTCACCGGCGTCCGCAGCTCGTGTGAGGCGTCGTGGATGAACGCCTCCTGGCGCTCGAGCAGCGACCGGCGTTGCTCCGAGCGCTTCTCGGCGATGTCCAGGGCATCGACGCGGCGCCGCGCGTGCCACACCATGGCCAGGAACATGGCCGCCATCAGCGGGACCTCGAACAGCTCCCCCCACAACTCCGAACCCTCGAAGGCGTCGAGCAGGATCGACGCACCGGTGACGAGCATCACGCCGGCCAGGACGATCAATGTCGCCTTCATGTCCCAGACGCGGAAGCCGTAGACGAGAGTCAGGCTGATCCAGATGAAGTGAAACGGGATCGTCTCCCAGGTCGGCGAGGCGATCATCGCCGCATAGTTGGCGATGGCAAAGAGGAGCCAGAGGAGCTCTACGTTGTACCGGCGCACAAAGGCGCCGAGGTCACGCAGCGGCGCGGTAGCCCGCATTGCGAACGGTTTCGATCGGCGCTCCGGGACCCAACCTCCGACGCAGGCGCCGGACGCACACGTCTACGACATTCGAACGCGGATCGAAGTCGTAGCCCCAAACCTCTGACAGGAGCCGCTCGCGGCTGATCACCTGACCTACGTGCTCCATGAGGAAATGCAACAGGCGGAACTCGCGGTCCGACAGGTCGGCCACGGTGTCGCCGACGCGGGCCTGGCGCCGTGCGAGGTCGAGCGACATTCCGCCAACGCTGATCACGCTGTCCGTCGTCGGTGTGTGCGGCTTCGGCGCATGTGCACCCGGGCGCGGGCGAGAAGCTCGTCGAGCGAGAACGGCTTGGCCACGTAGTCGACGGCCCCGAGGGCAAAGCCGCGCAGCTTGGTGGGTAGATCGCTCCGGGCCGAGAGGATCAGGACCGGGAGCTCGGAGCGCCGCAGGTGGAGCTCGCGCAGTGCCTCGAGTCCGCTCAGGCCCGGGCAACATGAGGTCGAGGATCATCAGATCGTAGGTGCCGGTAAGCGCGTGCTCCAAACCCTGATCGCCGTCGTAGACAACGTCGACGCCGAGGCCCTCAGCCTCAAAGGCGCGGGCCAGAAACGCGCCGATTCGAGCCTCATCCTCAACGATCAGTATTCGCATCGACTGACGCCCGGCACGATAGTCATTCGCGGGATGACGTGCAGATGACGGCCTGATGACATTGCTGTCATTTTCAGTTTTGCTCCCAGCGGAGGGTTGTATAACCCCGGCCCGGATCCTGTAAGAGCGCTGTTAATTACACCTAAGCGCACCGAGAAACGGGAGAGCATGAACAGCAAATCGCGTCGTCTGATCGGGGTTGTGATTGCGTCAGTCGCGGTCTGCGTCCTCATCGGGTTGTACGTCGGGCTGTTCCTCACGACCTCACCCGGGGACGCCTCGGCCCCGGCGACGAAGACCGCGACCGGAGCCACGAACCTGTATCTGGCCACGGTGGCGGCGGCGGAGCTCTCTGACCCTCACCCGACATGGGTCTCCTATTACGCGACCAACGCCAGTGATACCGACTGGCGCCACGCGACCACGTTCGTCCTGCCGGCCAACACGCTGGTGCACGTGACGATTTATCAGTTCGATGGCCAGTCGGGGCTGCGCAACCCGTTCATCTCCCAGGCCCAGGGCGTTGTCGGCGGGAAGTTCCTGCTCAACGGCAAGCCGACGAAGACGATCGCCCCGACTGCGGCCTCACACATCTTCGCGATCCCAGAGCTTGGAGTCTCAGTGCCGCTCGAGGGAATCGCCGACAGCGCCAAGAACCCATGCGCCAACGCGCCGTGCCCACTCAGCACCGACCACTTCACGATCCAGTTCACCTTCCGCACACCCGGCAAGGGGATCTATCGCTGGCAGTGCTTCGTCCCCTGCGCCGCGGGCTTCATCCAGGGCTTCGGTGGACCGATGCAGACGGTCGGCTACATGGACGGCTTCATCAAGGTGGTCTGAGGCGCGCTGAGCATGGATCGCAAGCACCATCTCCTGCGCATCTTCCTCATCTGGCTCGTGGCCACGGTGATCCTGACGCCGATCGTGGTGTTCGTGCTGGCGCCCGGGATGCCGCCCGGCAACGGCACGGTCGAGTCGGCGGGCCAGGTCACCGACAACACCGTGCTGTTCGGCATCTCGACGCCGGTCGCGCTTGCCGTGCTCGTGTACTTCGGTTACGCGCTCGTCGTGTTCCGCGAGCGCAACCCCGGCACCGTCGTCGACGGCCCCGATGTGCGCGGCAACTCGAGCGTTCAGTTCTGGTGGCTGATCGTGACCACGGCGATCGTCCTGTTCCTCGCCGCCTACGGTTCGATCCGGCTCTCTGGCCGATGGCTCTGGGGGCGGTCAGGGCCCGAACCCGATCGCCACCCCGGCCGCGTACAAGGGCCGGCCCCCGCTCCAGGTCCAGGTCATCGCGCAGCAGTGGGCGTTCACCTACCGCTTCCCCGGCTACGGGGGCGTCGAGACCGAGCATCTCGAGCTCCCGACCAATACCGAGGTCGAGTTCCACGTCACCTCGCTTGACGTGATCCACTCGTTCTGGGCGTATCAGCTCGGGGTCAAGGCCGACGCCAATCCCGGACAGGACAACGTCGCCTACGTGACCACGCGGGGTCCGCTGAACTTCGCCGTCCGCTGCGCCGAGCTGTGCGGCGTGTGGCACGGCTACATGTTCGACAACAGCGGCTACGTAGTCAGCCAGCGTCAGTTCAACACCTGGATTCACAAGGAGGAGGTGGCCAACGCCCAGGCCACCAAGTCACTGCCGCCCTATTCGACCACGTACTTCCCGGACCCGCAGAGGAGAGGTGGATGAGCTCGATTGCCGCCCCGGCCCCCGTCAACCGCCCGGTGTGGCGGCGCTTGATGGGGTTCAACCTGCTGACCGCGATCATCGCCGGAATCATCGGCTGGTTCATCGGCTACTGGATCGGCGGCCTGATTCATGCGCCCAGCCTCGACTTCTTCGCCGCCGACGTCGGCGAGAACGACATCCAGATCATGCTCGGCTACCTGTTCGGCGTGATCGGCTTCCTCGCCGGCCTGGGCTTCCTCAACTACCCCCTCCGGCGGATGCTCGGGCATCCGCCCACACTGGCCGAGCACGAGAGCGAGGGGGAGGGGATCGGGCGCTACTTCCGCCTCTGCACCGACCACAAGGTGGTGGCGATCCAGTACATGGTCGGTGTCGGCATCTTCTTCTTCGTCGGCGGCGTGAACGCGATGTTCATTCGCACCGAGCTGCTGTCGCCGACCAACCACGTCTTCGGCCCCAACCAGTACCTCACGCTCGTCGGTTTGCACGGCACGATGATGATGGGCGTGATGACGTCGGGCATCCTCGGCCCGTTCGCCAACTACGTGGTGCCGCTGATGATCGGCTCGCGACGGATGGCCTTCCCGCGGATCGAGGCCTTCACCTTCTGGCTGCTGATGGCGGCCGGGGTGATTCTCGTCACCACGATCTTCTTCGGCGGTTTCCAGACCGGCTGGACCGGCTACCAGCCGCTCGGAGCGCAGAACACCGCGGGCTACGACGCCTACATCGGCTTCTTCGCCCTCGTCGGCGTATCGATGACACTGCTGGGCTTCAACCTCCTGGCCACGATCATCACCATGCGGGCCCCGGGCATGACGTGGTCACGGCTGCCGATCTTCTGCTGGGGCGTGGCCTCGACATCGGTGCTGATGATGCTGGCGGCGCCGATGCTCATCGCCACCCTGTTGATGGGTACCTTCGACCGCACAGTCCAGACCACATTCTTCGTCCCGGGCGGCGGCGGCAGCCCGTATCTGTTCCAGAACCTGTTCTGGGTCTTTGGGCATCCCGAGGTGTACGTCCTGGCCCTCCCGGGCTTCGGAATCGTCCTCGAGCTCCTACCCGTGTTCGCGCGCAAGCCGTTGTGGGGCTACCGCCTGGCCGTGGCCGGAATGCTCGGAGTGACGCTCCTCAGCTTCTTCGTCTGGCAGCACCACCTGTTCGTCAGCGGCATCAACGCCGATCTGCGGCCGTTCTACATGCTCTCCACCGAGCTCATCTCGCTGCCCACCGGCTTCATCTTCCTGTGCGCGATGGGCACCCTGTGGCGAGGCCGAATACGTTTCACGGTGCCGATGTTGTTCTGCCTCGGATGGGTGTTCAACTTCCTCTGGGGCGGCGTTTCGGGCGTGTTCCTATCCGACGTTCCGAGCGATGTCCTGACGCACGGCAGCTTCTTCTCGATGGCGCACTTCCATTACACGATCATGGGCGGGCTGATCTTCACCTTCTTCGCCGCTATCTACTACTGGGGGCCGAAGATGTTCGGTTTCAAGTTCAACGAGCGGCTGGGGAAGATCCACTTCTGGACGCTGTTCATCGCCTTCAACTCGACCTTCGCGCCGCTGTTCGCGCTTGGTTTCATGGGCCAGCCGCGGCGCGTGGTGACCTATCCGACCCACCTACAGGGCCTCAACGACTGGGTGTCGATCTCGGCGTTCGTGATCGGGCTGTCGATGCTCGTGTTCCTCTACAACGTGATCTCGTCGCTGCTGTTCAAGCGCGAGCCGGCCGAGCCCAACCCGTGGCACTCAAAGTCGGCCGAATGGCAGCTGCCGACGCCGGTTCCGGTCCATGACTTCGACCGCATCCCCGTGTTCGATGCCGATCCCTACCCCTACGGCGTCGACGGTACACCCGCAGCGGCGCCCCTGTCCCCGGCACCGGGAGCCGCATAGGCGATGGAAGCCTCATCCACACCACTTCCAGATGGCGCGGCGTCGGCACCTGTCGCGGCGCACATCGAGCCCGAGCCACGCGACTGGCAGCCGCGAGCGGTTTGGATCAGCGGCCGCATGTTGTGTGGCGTGGTCGCCTTCTTCTTCATGGCCTTCCTGTTCGCCTACTTCTATCTGCGCGCACTCAACGTCAACCATGCCTGGAAGGTGGGCGCGGTCAACCCGTCGCTGGGCCTCGGAACGAGCATCATGGCCCTGCTCCTGCTCAGCGCGATCATCTTCCGCCTCGGGACCGGCCGGGTGGCCGACACGCTGTCCTCGGGGATCGTCGCCCTCGTCCTCGGCCTGATCGCCGTCGCCCTGCAGATCGTGGAGTACTTCACGCTCGGATTCGGGTCCGCCAGCGGCGCCTACGCCAGCGTGTTCATCGCCTGGACGGCGCTGTACGCGCTGACCGCGCTGTTCGGGCTGTACTGGATCGAAACCCAGATGGCCAGCCTGTGGCGAGCGCGCACCGAGGAGGGCATCCACCGGCCCCTGGCCGAGGGCGTGCCCGCCGACGACATCGTGCTCCTCAGGGCCGGGATCGAGGCGTGCTCGTTCTACTGGGCGTTCTTCGTCGGGATCGGCGTGCTGGCGTACATCGTTCTCTACGTGGTCTAGTGAGCCTGGTCGGGTGACGGCGGTCGGATGAACTTGTCCAGCTGGACCATCGATCCGTCGATCGCCTACGTCGCGATTGCCGGCTTCCTTTACTGGCTGGGCGGCCGGGGGTGGCCCAAGCGCGACCCCCGCCAGTGGTTGCGCACGGCGTCGTTCGTGGCCGGCCTGACCACAATCGTAGTCGCGCTCGACTCGCCGCTGGACACGTACGCCGATCAGCTGTTCTGGGTCCACATGACCCAGCACATCCTGCTCCTCACGGTGGCACCGCCGCTGATCCTGCTGGGCCGCCCCTGGCCGCGGATGTGGCGCGCCCTCCCGCTGCACACGCGCACCACCGTGGGTCGGACAATCGCCCGCGCGCGCTGGACTGCGCCGCTGCGCGCCCTGGCCCGCCCGCTGCCGGCGTGGGTGCTGTTCAACGCCACGATCGTTGTGTGGCACATCCCCGCTCTCTATAACGCGACTCTGACCTCGCGGCCGGTGCACAACCTCGAGCACGCCATGTTCTTCTTCACCGGCCTGTTGTTCTGGGCCCGGGTGGTCGATCCGGGACCGCTGCGTCCGCGCCTGGTCTGGGTGGCCCGGGCGGCCTACGTGGTGGGGGCGATGGTCGTTGGCTGGATCCTGGCCATCGCGCTGGTGGTGATCACGCACCCGCTGTACGCCCACTACGCCGCCCTCGTGCACCGGCCCGGCGGGATCTCGGCCCTCACCGACCAGCAGATCGCCGGCGGCGTCATGTGGGTGCCCGGATCGATCGCCTACACGATCACCGTTGTCATCGGGTTCTATCGCTGGCTCGAGCCCGACAGCACGCCGCGCCCAACCAGCACCGCTCTAACCACCTGAGGAGGACACGACGATGCCGATCCCGTTGGCCAGTAGCTTTCTCGCCGGCTCGCTGCTCTCGCTGATCCTGCCCATCGCTCTGCTGATCGGGCTCGTCGTGTGGTACATGAAGGCGATTCGGAAGGTGCCCGAGGGCAGCCTCGAGCGCGAGCGCCCCGCCACCGAGCTCGACCCGCCAGCCCCCGGCGGCAGCCCACCGCCGCCCGCCGAGCCGGTGCCGTGATCGAGACCCGCGCCGGCGTCGGCCGACACCGTGATCGCGGGGCGGTGCGTCCCGGGGTGATCGTCGCCGTCGTGCTCGGCGCCGTCCTGATCGGTGGCGCCGTGGCCGTAGCCGGGCACATGCTTGCGGCGAGGAGTGTCGCGCCGGCCGCGAGCCTGGCCGTGCCCCATCCGCTGCTGCGCGGTCAGGCCACGTGGGCCGCCGGCGCCGCGCCGGCGCCGGCCATCACCACGCTGCGCGATCAGAGCGGTCGGCCGTTCTCCCTTGCCTCGTTGCGTGGTCACACCGTGGCGCTGACCTTCTTCGACTCTCATTGCAACCAGGCCTGCCCGCTCGAGGGACGGGCGCTCGCCACCGCCGAGCGCGCACTGCCCGCGGCCCAGCGGCCGGTCGTCGTTGTGATCAGCGTCAATCCGCTCGATACGCCGGCCAGCACCCGTGCCGCCGCACGCAAGTGGGACCTGGCCCAGACCGGCTCTTGGCACTGGCTACGGGGGAGCCACGCATCGTTGGCGCGCGTATGGAAGGCGTACCACATCTTCGTTGCCCCGCCGCGCAACGGGGACATCGCCCACACCGAGGCGCTTTACCTGATCGACCGCCGCGGTCACGAGCGCTCGGCGTACCTGTATCCGTTCGCCACCCGGTTCGTGACCAGCGACCTGCGGACGTTGGCCTCGAAGCGAGGGAGCTGATCAGATGGCCGTTCCCGACACGATCCCCGTCGCTGGCTCAGTTGGGCGCGCGCGGAGCGGAACGGCCTCGGCCGGCTGGCGCGACTACGTGACCCTGACCAAGCCGCGGATCATGTCGCTGCTCGTGCTCACCGCCGTGTGCTCGATGGTCGCCGCGGCCGATGGCGCGCCGGCGCCGCTGCCGCTGCTCGCCCTGGCTCTCGGTGGCGCGCTGGCCTGCGGTGGCGCCAGCGCGCTCAACCACGTGCTCGACCGCGACATCGACCGCCTGATGGGATCGCGCACGGCCTCGCGTCCGGTGGCGGCCGGGCGGATCTCGCCGAGGCGGGCGACCGCGTTCGCGTTCGTGCTCGGCGGGCTGTCGTTTCTGGTCATGGCCATCCTGGACAACGTGTTCGCAGCGGCCCTGTCCGTGCTGGGCGGCGCCTTCTACGTGCTCGTGTACACGCTGTGGCTGAAGCGCGCGACGCCTCAGAACATCGTCATCGGCGGCGCGGCGGGAGCAATTCCTACGCTCGCTGGCTGGGCAGCGGCAAACGGGCGGCTAGGTCTTGGCGCTGCATTCCTGTTCGCGATCGTCATGTTGTGGACACCGCCGCACTTCTGGGCCTTGGCGCTGCTGCTGGCGCCCCAGTACGCGGCGGCAGGAGTGCCCATGCTGCCCGTCGTGCGCGGTCCCCGAGCCACGTCACGGCAGGTGATGGTCTACTCGATCGGGTTGGTGGCGATGACGCTCGTACCGGCAGCGCTGGGCACGTTCGGGCCGGTTTATCTGGGCGCGGCCGTGGTCTTGGGCGCGGTGCTGTGTGGTCTGGCGTGGCGACTGTGGCGGGACGCGACCCCGGCCCGATCCGCGGTGCTTTTTCACTACTCGTTGCTCTACCTGGCTCTGCTCTTCGTGGCCGTGGCCGTGGACGCGACGCTCTGACCCGGGGTCGCGCCCGCTACCATCATCACCGTTCGGACTAAAGAAGAGAAACGAAGCACTCCGCCGACCGAAGGGCGGAGCAGAAGGGAATTGAATATGTCTGACGCCGTTACGCGCGTCTCCGTCGAGGTCGAGGGCAAGGAGATCTCGTTCGAGACCGGCAAGTTGGCCAAGCAGGCCTCCGGCGCCGTTGTCGTCCGTTCGGGCGACACGATGGTCCTTTGTACCGCCACCGCGGGCAACGTCCGCGACGTGGACTTCCTCCCGCTCACCGTCGATGTCGAGGAGCGGATGTACGCGGCCGGGAAGATCCCCGGCTCATTTTTCAAGCGCGAGGGCCGCGCGGGGGAGAAGGCGACGCTGTCAGCGCGCCTGATCGACCGCCCGATCCGCCCCCTGTTCCCCAAGGGCTGGCGCTACGAGACCCAGCTGGTGGCGATCCCGGTTTCCGTCGACCACGTAAACCCATACGACATCCTGGCCATGAACGGCGCCTCGGCGGCGCTGATGGTCTCCCACATCCCGTTCCCGACGCCCGTCGGCGCGGTGCGGATCGGCAAGGTGGACGGCAACTTCGTCGTCAACCCCAGCGAGGAGGACCTGGTCGAGAACGCCGACCTCGACCTCATCGTGGCCGGTACCGATGAGGCGATCCTGATGGTCGAGGCCGGCGCGAACGAGATCCCCGAGGCCGAGATCCTCGATGCACTCGACATTGCCCACGAAGAGATCAGGAAGATCTGCGCCGTCCAGCGCGAGCTGGCCGAGAAGGCGGGCAAGCCCAAGATCGAGGTCGAGATCCCCGAGGTCAGCGCCGAGCTCTACGAGCAGATCAAGGTCTCGCACGGCGCCGCGCTCGACGCCGCCACGCAGGTCGAGGACAAGCTCGAGCGCCAGGACGCCTGCGCCGCGGTCGAGGAGCAGGTGATCACGCAGTACGCGGGTGATCCCGAGGCGGCAACCTACGCCGACTACAGGGCCAACGCCCAACGCGCCTTCGACAAGCTCGAGAAGACGCTGATCCGCGAGCGGATCGCCGTCCAGAAGAAGCGCCCAGACGGACGGACCCAGGACCAGATCCGGCCGATCTCGATCGAGGTCAGCGTGGCGCCCCGGACCCACGGTTCGGCGCTGTTCACGCGCGGCCAGACCCAGGCCCTCAGCGTCGTCGCCCTCGGGACGACGCGCGAGGAGATGCGGCTCGACACGCTCGGCCTCGAGACCGCCAAGCGCTACTTCCATCACTACAACTTCCCGCCCTTCTCGGTCGGGGAGGCGGGCTTCATGCGCGGACCCAAGCGCCGCGACATCGGCCACGGCGCGCTCGCCGAGCGTGCCCTCGTGCCGATGATCCCCAGCCAGGAGGAGTTCCCCTACACGATTCGCGTCGTCTCGGACATCCTCGAGTCCAACGGTTCGTCCTCGATGGCCTCGGTGTGTGGCTCGACGCTGTCCCTGATGGATGCCGGCGTGCCGATCAAGCAGCCGGTGGCCGGCATTGCCATGGGCCTGATCAAGGAAGGTGACGACTACGTCGTCCTCACCGACATCGCCGGCGTCGAGGACCACCTGGGCGACATGGACTTCAAGGTCGCCGGGACCGAGCGCGGCATCACCGCGTTGCAGATGGACATCAAGATCACCGGCGTGACCTTCGAGATCATGCGCGACGCGCTGACCCAGGCCAAGAGCGCTCGCCAGTTCATCCTCGGCGAGATGGCCAAGGTCATCGATGCGCCTCGGACCGAGTTGTCCAAGCACGCGCCGAGGATCTCCACGGTCCAGATCGATCCGGAGAAGATCGGCCTGCTCATCGGCAAGGGCGGCGAGACGATTCGCTCCCTCCAGGAGGAGTTCGAGGCCCAGATCGACGTCAACGACGAGGGCCAGGTTCTCGTCTACGCCGCCGATGGCGAGCGCGGCGACGCTCTGGTCGACCGCATTCGCGCCATGACCAAGGAGGTCGAGGTCGGCGACGAGTTCAGCGGCAAGGTGGTCAAGACCACCGCGTTCGGCGCCTTCGTCGAGCTCTCCAAGGGCACCGACGGGCTGCTGCACATCTCCAATATCGCCCCCGGGCGGCGGATCGCCACGGTCGAGGAGGTCCTCAACAAGGGCGATGACGTGGACGTGAGGGTGGTCGAGGTCGACCGCGAGCGCGGCCGCATCGGACTGCGCCTGGCCGACGACCCCGAGGTCGCGGGCAAGACCGTCGAGGAGCTGGCCACCGTCGGCAGCGGCGATGGCGGTCCCCGGCGCGACCGCGGCGATCGGGACGGCCGGGAGCGCGGCCGGGATCGTGGCCCGCGGGACCGCGATCGGGATCGCGACCGAGATCGCGACCGCGACCGTGGACGCGTGCGCGACCGCGACCCCGAGCGGCCCCGCTCGTAGGTCCGCCAACCCGTGGCGCAGGAACACCGGCTGACGACGCTCGAGTCGGGCGTTAGGATCGTGACGGAGGCCATGCCCTCCGTCCGGTCCGTGTCGCTGGGGTTCTGGATCGGCACGGGCTCGCGCAGCGAGACCGACTCGGAGGCCGGCCTATCGCATCTGCTCGAGCACCTGCTCTTCAAGGGATCGTCGAAGTACGGCTCGCTCCAGATCGACCAGATCTTCGACGCCATGGGGGCCGAGCTCAACGCCGGGACGGGCAAGGAGACCACCTCGGTCTATGCCCGCGTCATCGACCAGCACCTGCCCGAGGCGTTCGACGTCATGGCCGACATGGTGTTTCGCCCGGCGCTGAACGACATCGAGTCCGAGCGTGCCGTGATCCTCGAGGAGATCGCCATGTACGAGGATGATCCGCAGGAGAAGGTGTTCGACGTGCTCGGCGAGGCCGTGTTCGGCGAGCACCCGTTGGGGCGAGCGATCATCGGCCGCGCACCGGTGATCGCCGACACGCCCGCGGCCGACATCGCTCGCTTCCACGCGTCGCGCTACGCACCTGAGAACGTCGTGATCGCCGCCGCCGGGTCGATCGACCACGATCAGCTTGTCGCGCTGGCCGCCGAGCGGGTGCCGGGCGCCGCGCCGGACGCACCCCGGTGGGAGCTCGACACGCCCCCGTCGGAGGAGTCCCGGCGGCGCTTCGAGCGCAAGGACACCGAGCAGTACCACGTGTGCATCGGCGGACCCGGCCTCTCGCGCCACGACGACCGCCGCTTCGCGCTGCGCGTGCTCGACACGATCTTCGGCGGCACCTCGTCCTCGCGACTGTTCCAGGAGGTCCGCGAGCGTCGCGGACTGGCCTATGCCGTCTACTCGTTCACCAGCGCCTACCAGGACACCGGTCAGGTTGGTCTGTACGTCGGCACCCGCCCGGACAACCTCTCGGAGGCCGTGGCCATCGTCGGCACTGAGCTCGTCCGCATGCAGGACGACCCGGCGAGCGCCGACGAGCTCGACCGGGCCAAGGAGAACCTCAAGGGGCGCGTGGTGCTGGCCCTGGAGTCGACCAGCGCGCGGATGAACCGGCTCGGCTCAGAGATCCTGGCCGAAACCCCGCTGCTCTCGCTCGACGAGGTAGTGCGGAGGATCGACGCCGTGACCCGGGATGACCTCGCGGCGCTGGCCCACGAGCTGTGGGTGCCTGACCGACTGTCGAGCGCTGGGATCGGACCGGACGAGGCCCAGTTCGAGGAGGCGCTGGCCCCGGTGGCCGTAGTGGGCGTGACGTGATTCGCGTCGCCGTGGCCGGCGCGGCGGGGCGCATGGGGGAGACGGTGTGCCGCGCGGTCGAGGGACAGTCGGATATGACGCTCACCGGGCGTGCCGATCCGACGCTTGGCCGCGCCGTCGCCGACGTGCTGGGTCAGGCCGATGTGCTCGTTGACTTCACCGTGCCGAGCACCGTCATCGCCAACGCGCGCCAAGCCGTGTCCTCCGGCGTCCACGTGGTGATCGGGACGACCGGCTTCGACATCTCCGAGCTCGAGGGGCTGACCGGCGCCAACATCTTCATCGCTCCCAACTTCGCCATCGGCGCCGTGCTCATGATGCAGTTCGCGGTGCAGGCGGCCAGGCACATGGCCAAGGCCGAGATCATCGAGCTGCATCACGACGGCAAGGTCGACGCCCCGAGCGGCACGGCGGCACGGACGGCGGCGTTGATGGCGTCAGGTCTCGAGGGCGGCACCCCGCCGATCCACTCGGTACGCCTGCCGGGGCTGGTCGCCCACCAGGAGGTCATCCTCGGCGACGTCGGCCAGACGCTCACCATCCGTCACGACTCGGTCGACCGTGAGTCATTCATGCCCGGGGTGCTCCTGGCCATCCGGCGCGTAGGCACGCTCGCTGACTCACCCACGGTTGGGCTCGAAGCGCTCCTCCAGGACGCCTGACGCCCCGCCATGTGAGAGCGGCTACCCGTGGCGACCGCGGTGCGAGGCCATGTGCTGATGCGGCGGGTCCAGACGGCAACCCTGTTAGGAACTGCACCCACCTGGATATTACTCACCTGTAATGCCGGAAAAAGGTGCACCTCCAAATGTTCATCCGGCTCGGCGGCGAGCCCTGAAAGTGCTCGAGGCGCTGAGCACGCCGCTGCTCCCGGACGACTACCTGGAGATGATCAATCCGCTGTGGTCAACGCGCGAGCTGCGCGGCCGCGTCGTCGAGGTCCGACAGGAGACGACCAGCGCGGCGACGATTTTCATCAAGCCAGGCCATCGTTGGCCCGGCCACAAGTCCGGGCAGTTCATCCGCATCGGAGTCGACATCGACGGCGTTCGTCACTGGCGCGCCTATTCGCTGACATCGGACCCCTACCGTGCGGATGGGCTGATCAGCATCACGCCCAAGCGGGTTGACGAGGGCAAGGTCTCGCCCTACCTCGTCGAAGTGGCGGAGCCGGGGACGATCGTGTCGCTGAGCAAAATCGAGGGGGAGTTCGTCCTCCCCGAGCCCACGCCTCAGAAGCTGCTGTTCATCAGCGCCGGCAGTGGGGTGACCCCGATCATGAGCATGCTGCGCCACCTCGATCGCTACGACGAGCTCGGCGACGTCGTCGTGCTCCATTCAGCGCGCTTCGCCGACGACGTGATGTTTGGCGCCGAGCTGCGTGAACTGGACCGGCGCCGGGACGGCTTCAAGCTGCATGAGCAGCTCACCCGCGACAACGGACGGATGGGCCCGGGCGACCTCGACCGTCTTTGCCCTGACTGGCGCCGGCGCGAGGCGTTCATGTCGGGCCCAGCGGACATGCTCGACGACTTCCGCGCCCACTGGGAGCAGCACGGCGAGGGCCAGCAGCTGCATGTGGAGCGCTTTCAGCCGAGGCTGGCGTTGGGCCAGGGCGAGGACGGAGACGGTGGCCAGATCACCTTCCTCGGTTCCGACTGCCGGACGAAGTCAGACGGCCACGTGCCGATTCTCGTCGCCGGCGAGGAGGCGGGACTCGAGCTGCCCTACGGATGTCGCGAGGGCATCTGCCACACGTGCGTCGGCGAGCTGCGTTCGGGGCACGTACGCGATCTGCGCAACGGCAACGTCTACGGGCAGACCGGGGAAATGATCCGGACGTGCATCAGCGCGCCCGAGGGACCGGTTGAGATCGACCTCTAGACAGGAAGGAACGCACCCATGGCGACGACCACGAAGGACGGTCATCGAACGAACGGTCGCGTGGCGATCGTGGAATCAGACAACCCGCTGCATCGTCTCACGCCCGAGCAGATCGAGGCACTCGGGCGCGAGTTCGACGAACTCCACGAGCAGGTCAAGGCCTCGCTCGGCGAGCGTGACGCCAAGTACATCCGCTCGGTCATCGCGCTGCAGCGTCGCCTGGCCCTGATCGGCCGTCTCGAGATGATCGCGTCCAGGTGGCGCTTCCCCTGGGTGCTGGGCGCCACCACCCTCGGGCTGGCCAAGATCCTCGAGAACATGGAGATCGGACACAACGTCCTGCACGGGCAATGGGACTGGATGAACGACCCCGTGATCAACTCGCGGGCCTGGGATTGGGACACGGCTTCGACGGCCGACGCGTGGCGCCACTCGCACAACTTCATCCATCACACCTACACGAACATCCTGGGCAAGGACCGTGACCTCGGCTACGAGGTCATGCGGATCGACCCCCAGCAGGGCTGGCACCCGGTGTACCTGCTCCAGCCCGTCTACAACATCCTGCTGATGATGCTGTTCGAGTGGGGCGTGGCCGTCCACGACCTCGACTTCACCGCCATCCGCGCGGGCGAGAAGAGCATGAAGCAGGTCCGCCGGGAGTTGAAGGGCATCGCCGGCAAGGCGCGCACCCAGATCCAGAAGGACTACATCGCCTGGCCGCTGATCAGCGCGCTGGTCGCGACCGGCGTCGACGCGGCGTACTTCGCGCTGGAGGCGCGCAATAACGGTGGACGCCACAACCCGAGGATTCAGGCCACCCGCGTGGCGCGCAAGCTCCGGCGCCGAGCGGGCCA
This sequence comes from uncultured Solirubrobacterales bacterium, assembly GCA_963734775.1. Taxonomy (GTDB): domain Bacteria; phylum Actinomycetota; class Thermoleophilia; order Solirubrobacterales; family Solirubrobacteraceae; genus Palsa-465. The sequence goes on along the minus strand of CAVTJE010000015.1, from coordinate 127,337 downwards.
AGCGTGGCGAGATTCTCAAGCAACTCGTGGCGCGGCGTTCGTTCCGCGAGCCGTTCGTCCGCACGCTGACCGCCAACGTGACCGCGAACGTGATTCGCAACATCTGGTCCTACGCGATCATCTTCTGCGGCCACTTCCCCGACCAGACCTACACCTTCACCCAGGAAGAGGTGGCCGACGAGACGCGGGGCGGCTGGTACGTCCGGCAGCTCACCGGCGCCGCCAACATCGATGGCGGCCCGCTGTTCCATGTCATGAGCGGCAACCTCGGCTACCAGGTCGAGCACCATCTGTATCCCGACATGCCGAGCACGCGCTACGGCGAGATCGCGCCCAAGGTCCGCGAGATCTGCGTGCGCTATGGCTTGCCGTACAACAGCGGCCCATTTCACCGGCAGCTCGGCATGGTCCAGCGGACGATCATCCGGCTGGCCCTGCCCGGCGGCAAGCAGCGCCCCAAGCCGGGGGCCTACGACGGCCCGCTGGTCCGCGGCAAGGGCGAGCACGACGCGTCAGAGCTCACCTATACGAATTCTTAACGCAGGAGCCCGCCAAACCGCCGCGCATACAGCGTTTGACGCACTAGCAGCGCGGTATCTTGTACCAATAGGTTTGCAGCATCTTGGAGGTCGTCATGACGTGGAAGCGCAGTGTGCTCGTCGTGGCCAATGTGACCGCGACATCCGACGAACTGCTGCATGAGTTGCGTGGGCGCGCCGACAGGCAGCCGACGAGCTTCATGCTCGTCATCCCGGCCACTCAGTTCGGCGGCGGCCACATGACGGCGCGCGCGCAGCTCGACGATGCCGTGGCCCAGATGGCCGCGGCCGGGCTCGAGGCACAGGGAACCGTCGGGCACCCCGACCCGATCGTCGCCGTGTCCGAGGCGTGGGACCCCAAGGAGTACGACGAGATCGTCGTCTCCACGCTGCCCATGCGGCTCTCGAAGTGGCTGCATGCCGGCCTGCCGGAGCGGATCGAGCGGATCACGGGAGCGCCGGTGGCCCACATTGTCTCGCAGCCTCCCCGACCCGCGGTGGAGACCGTGCCGGCGCCTCCCCATGAAGACCGTGGCCTGGTCCTGGGCCCGCTGTCCGTGCTGACGTGGGGTGCTCACAAGCAGGAGCCCTAGAGGCCCATACCCCTGCGATAATCCGCGCATGCCAGTGCAGCTGGGCGCGATTCTGACCGCGATGGTCACCCCGTTCGACGACGATGGTCGCCTCGACGAGGAGGCCGCCGTCCGGCTCATGCACCACCTGATCGAGCACGGGTCTGACGGCCTGGTCGTGTGCGGCACGACCGGCGAGGCCGCGACCATGACCGACGATGAGCACCTGCGGGTGATCGAACTGGCCGTCAATGAGATGCGCGGCCGCGCCACGGTGGTCGCCGGCGTCGGCTCCAACGACACCCGCCACGCCGTCGAGCTCACCGAACGGGCGACCGCACTGCGGCCCGACGCGTTGCTTTCGGTCAATCCGTATTACAACCGGCCGAACCGCCGCGGAATCGTGCGCCACTACGAGGAGGTGACGCGCGCGACAGATCTACCGATCCTGCTCTACAACATTCCCCAGCGGACCGCCTCGGATCTCCCCAACGACCTGGTGGCCGAGTTGGGCCAGCTCAACAACATCGCCGGGGTCAAGCAGGCCAATCAGGCCAACCTGGCCAAGATCGACGGAATGCAGATCTACGCCGGCAACGACGACATGTTGGTCGAGGTGCTCGAGTTGGGCGAGGCGGGCGGGATTCTCACCTCGAGCCACATCTTTGGCGAGGAGATGCGACGGATGGTGGACGAGCCGGAGCAGCGCCGGGAGATCGATGCCGGCCTCCACGACGTGTATCGCGACATGGGAGTCGCCCCGGCGGCCTGTACGAACAAGGCCGCTCTGAACCTGCTCGGTCTCGATGTCGGCCGCCCGCGGCTGCCCTACGTCGAGCTCGACGAGCGTGAGACCGCGACCGTGCGCGAGATGCTGGAGCGACACGGCCTGCTGACTGCCGCCGCGTGAGTTCGCCCCTGCGCGTCCTGCCGCTGGGCGGCCTGGGCGAGATCGGAAAGAACATGACGGTGGTCGAGCACGACGGCCGCATCGTCGTCATCGACACCGGGCTGCGCTTCCCGACCGCCGACATGCTGGGGATCGATCTCGTGCTGCCCGATTTCGGCTATCTCCGCGAGCGGGCCGACGACATCGACGCGATCATCATCACCCACGGGCACGAGGACCATCTCGGCGCGCTGCCGTGGCTCCTGCGTGAGCTGGGCGGCATCCGTGCGCCGACCGTGTACGGAGGCCGTCTCACCATCGCCATGGCGCGCTCAAAACTCGATGAGCACCACCTGCGCGACTGCGAGCTCGAGGACCTCGCGCCCGGCGAGGACCTGACCGTCGGACCGTTCGCGATCGAGCTCGTGCACATGACCCATTCGATCCCCGACTCGTGCGCCGTCGCGGTGCGAACCGGCCTCGGCACCGTGCTCGTCACCGGTGATTACAAGTTCGACCAGACCCCGGTTGACGGTCCCCCGGCCGACGTGTCCCGCCTGGCCGAGCTCGGGCGCGAGGGCCTGCTACTCCTGTGCGGCGACTCGACCAACGCCGACCGGCCCGGCTTCTCGCCCTCCGAGCGCGAGGTCGGACCGCACCTGGAGGAGGTGTTCGCCCGCGCCGAGGGTCGCATCATCGTCACCAGCTTCGCTTCCAACATCCACCGGGTCCAACAGGTCATAGACGCCGCGGCGACGCTGGGCCGCAAGGTCTCCCTGGTCGGGCGCTCGATGCGCAAGAACGTCAACATCGGCCGGTCGCTCGGTCACATCGAGCTGCCCGAGGGGATGCTGGTCCAGCCCCAGGAGGTGGAGGACTGGCCTGACCACAAGATCGTGGTCATCTCCACGGGATCGCAGGGAGAGCCGCTGTCGGCGCTGCGGCGGATGGCCCACAACGATCACCGGATGATCAAGCTTCACCAAGGCGACACGGTCGTGTTCTCGGCCACACCGATCCCCGGCAACGAGCGCGCGGTCAACGAAACGGTCGACCGCCTGTACCACATCGGTTGCGATGTGATCACGCCACGCGACGCACCGATCCACGCCTCCGGGCACGGCTACACCGAGGAGCTGAAGCTCATGCTCAACCTCGTGAAGCCCCGCTACGTGATGCCGATACACGGTGACTACAAGCGGATCCAGCTTCATGCTCAGCTCGCAGACGCCGTCGGCATCGATCCCGAGAACGTGTTCCGGGGCGAGAACGGCCTCCCGCTCGAGATCGACGCCGCCGGCGCCCGCTTCGTCGAACCCGAGCAGTCGGGCATGATCTTCGTCGACGGCGTCGATATCGGCGACCCCGCCGACGTGGCGCTGCGCGATCGCCGCATGCTGTCGGCCGACGGGATCTTCATCCTCGTGGCCACGGTCTCCGAGCAGACAGGCGAGTCGGTGGCGCCGCCCGAGGTCATCTTCCGCGGCGTTCCGTTCATCGAGCAGGCCGACGAGCTGGTCGAGGAGATCCGCTCCGAAGTCGAGCGCTCACTCGCGCACGCGGCCACCGACGGCATCCACGAGATCGACGTCCTCCAGGAGACGCTCCACGATGACCTGGCAGCGTTCGTCTATGACCGGCTGCGCCGCCGGCCGATGGTGCTGCCCGTGGTCGTCGAGGTCTGAACCTCGGCGTCCTCGCCGCCGTCGGCCACTGTGCCCATCACTGTCTCGGACTGGGCCAGACGCACGACGAAGCGGGTGCCGTGACCTCCGTCCGGTGTCTCCAACGTGACGCTGCCAGCGTGAGACTCGGCCACCGCGCGCACGATGGCCAGCCCGAGGCCGGCGCCCTTGCCTCCGTCGCCGGCACCGCGCACGAATCGTTCGAATACCCGCCGTCGGAGCTCGGGGGGGATGCCCGGGCCGTCGTCCTCGACGATCAACACGGCGACACCCGTGCGCGGTCGTTGTCGACGCGCGGACATGCGTCCCCGGCGGCGTGTGGCGGATCGCGTTCTCGATCAGGTTGAGCACCATGCGGTGGATCTCGTCCTCGGCAGCGGCGATGCTGGCCGGGCCGGCGTCGATTGACAGTTCGTGGTCGGAGGCCATCGGCCCCACCTCGGCCGCCGCCTCGGTCATCACCTCGCCGAGATCGATCCGCCGCCGCGGTTGAATCCGCTTGGCATCGGCCCGGGCCAGCAGCAGCAGGTCGCCGACCAGCCGGCGCATCCGGCGCGTCGAGCGCAGCGCGGCCTGCGCCGTCTCGGCCTGCTCGCCCTCGAGCTCCTCGGCCAGCAGCTCGAGGTTGGCCAGCACGCTGGTCAGCGGCGTTCGCAACTCGTGCGACGCGTCGGCCACGAACTCTCGCTGGCGGTGGAGCATCGACTCGGTTTCCCCACGCGCGGCGTCGAGCGCCGCGAGCATGCCCTCCAGCGTCATGGCCAGCTCGGCCACCTCGTCCTTGGCCTCGGGGTGGGGGATGAGCCGGCGCGGATCGCGCGTGCGCTCGATGCCGCGCGCGGCATCGCTCAGCTCGGCGATCGGGCGCATGGCTCGCTGGGCGGTGGCCAGCCCGGCCAGCAAGGCCAGGACGGTCCCGCCGAGTACGCCGAGGATGAGGAAGAAGCGGACCCGCGCGAGCGTGTGGTCGATGTCCGACAGCGGGCGCGCGTAGAGCAGCGTCAGATGGCCGATCGGCTGGGCGCCGAGCTGGCGCACCCCGACCCGGTAGCCCGCGTCGCTGAATTGCCCGTGGGTCTGCGACGGTGCGGTGTTGAACACGGCCGGGTTGAGCGGCGGCTTGACGCCCTTGATCTTGACCTGGTTCTGCGTGCACAGAAGGTCGCCCGTACCGTTGTCGAAGATCCTGATCTGGGCCTGCTCGGGGCTGGCGAAGTCGCTCAGGCGAACCACGCGAGTGCACCCCGACAGCGCCGAGGAATCGGACGAGAAGCTGAGATGGTTGTTGAGCTCCTGCGAAAGCTGATCGGCGGCCGAGCGGACCTCGTCGTTGAATTGGCCGCGGACCTGGTTGGTCGTGAGCACGCCCACGATCGACGCAAACCCAGCCAGGATCACGAACGTCAGCGCCGCGGATCCGCCGGCCAGACGCCAGCGGATCGGCAGCCGTCTATACGCGGAGAACGTAGCCCGCGCCGCGAATCGTATGTAGGAGCCGAGGCTCGCCACCGGCTTCAAGCTTCCTTCGCAGGTTGGAGACGAACACCTCGATCGTGTTCGTCATCGAAAACGGGTCGTAGCCCCAAACCTCGTCGAGCAACCGCTGACGAGAGATCACGATCCGCTCGTTGCGCATCAGATACTCGAGCAACTCGAACTCGCGCTGCGTGAGGTCGATCGTCCGGTCTCCCCGCGTCACCTCGTGGGTATCGGGGTTGAGCCTCAGATCACCGACCGCGAGCGCGGCCTGGCCGCGCGGGGGGCGGCGCCTGAGCAGGGCCCGCAATCGGGCCAGCAGCTCCTGGCGCTCAAACGGCTTGACCAGGTAATCGTCGGCGCCCGAATCGAGTCCCTGCACCCGCGACTCGACGGCATCGCGCGCGGTGAGCACGAGGATGGGAACGTCGTCACTCTTGCGCAGCGTCTTGGCGACCTCGATGCCGTCGAGGCGCGGCAACCCGAGGTCCAGGATCACGAGATCGGGCAGAAAGGCATGGGCGAGGTCGAGCGCGCTGATGCCGTCACCGGCGATCTTCACGTCGTAGCCCTCCATCCGCAACGAGCGTTGGAGTACCTGGGCGATCGCGTCGTCGTCCTCCACGACGAGTACACGCGGCGGGCGTTCAAAGTCGACCATGGTCAGTCTTTAGATGGTACGGCGCGGAATTTCCTGCGTCGTGCATCTTTACTGGCGCTTGATACCGGGGCAGGACCCCGCCGGCGGCCGTCGAAGCCAGTTCGTCGGACGAGATGCCAGCCAAACGCCGCTCCACGGCCCGAAAGAAGCCGCCGCTCAAACGCGCCAGGCGCTCGCTGCTGGCGAGCCGCTCGTTCGCGCTTGCCAGGCCACACCTCGAGCCCCATCACATCGATGTACTCGGGCTGGCCCTCATCGCCGTGGGCGTGTTCCTGGGCGGGGTGGCGTATCTGAAATGGTCGGGTGGGGCGCTCGGGAACGGCGCCGTTACCGGGATGCGCTTCGTCTTCGGAGCGCTTGGCTACGCCGTCCCGGTGGCCCTGGTCGCCGCCGGCGCGCTGGTCCTCGCGCGCGAGCTGCGCCCGCCGGGCCGGCCCCTGCGCACCGGCGTGCTCTGCCTCACCGCCGCGGTGACGCTGGCGCTGGCCGCCGGCACGCTCGGAGTCGGCCCCGGACCACTGCACGGATCGGCGTTCTGGCAGGCCAAGGCGTTCGAAGCGCGCGGTGGCGTGGTCGGTCAGGGTGAGTTCTGGGCCACCTCGCACCTGATCTCGACGCTCGGAGCCGACATCCTGGCGGTGTTCCTGTTCGTGGCTGGCCTCATCCTCGTCTCCGGAGCGACGCTGGCCTCCGTGATCCGCGCCACCGGCGCCGGCCTGGCCGGGACGGGGCGGACCATCAAGCGCTCGACGGATGACTTCGCGGTCGTGGCCCGCCGACCGGCAACCGCGGCGGCCCGCGCCCTCACGGCAGAACCCAGGCCGGTCGAGGAGTTCGAGACCGTCGAGCCGCTGCTCCCGCCCGAGCTCGACGACACCGACGAACTTGTCGTTAAGGCCACCCATGTGGAGGCGCCGCCGATCGAGGGGGTGCCGGAGTCCGAGACCGCAGGTGCGGTCGCCGCGGCGGAGCCGGTCCCAGAGGATGCCGGCGCCACCCAGGACGCACGGGAGGTTCGCCCCGAGGACCTCACCCCCCAGGGCCGCTATCGATCCGCGATCACCGACGATCCCGAGTTCGAGTGGCGCGTTCCCGGCGCCCGGTTCCTCACGCGCTCGACGGGCGAGGCGGCCAAGCCCGACACCGAGGGACAGGAGCAGGTGGCCAGGACGCTGCTCGAGGCGCTCGGCCACTTCGGCATCGACGCCAAGGTAATCGGGCGCGTCACGGGACCGCACATCACCCGCTACGAGCTGCGGCTGGCGCCGGGCACGAAGGTCGCCAAGGTGGCCCAGCTCAAGGACGACCTCGCCTACGCGCTCGCCGCCACCGACATCCGCATCCTCGCCCCGATCCCCGGAAAGCAGGCCGTCGGGGTCGAGGTGCCCAACGCGCGGCGCCGGATCGTCCACCTCGGCGACGTGTTCCAGAGTGCTCCCCCTGACTGGTCGCCCCTCACGGTGTGGCTCGGCAAGGACATCGCCGGGCGAGCGATCGGGGCCGACCTGGCCAAGATGCCCCACCTGCTCGTGGCCGGGACGACTGGAGCCGGAAAGTCGGCCTGCGTCAACGCGATGCTGGCCTCCATCCTCTTGCGCGCGACGCCTCATGAGGTCCGCCTCGTGCTCGTCGACCCCAAGCAAGTCGAGCTCAATCACTACGACTCCATCCCGCATCTGCTCACCCCGGTCATCACCAGCCCGCGGATGGCCGCCAACGCACTTCAGAACCTGGTCAAGGAGATGGAACAGCGCTACGGCACGATGTCGCTGGCCCGAACGCGGAATCTGCCCGAGCTCAATCGCGCCCGGGAGAAGCGCGGAGAGCCTGCACTGCCCTACATCGTGTGCGTGATCGACGAGCTCGCCGACCTGATGATGGTCGCGCCGGCCGATGTCGAGGACTCGATCATCCGCTTGGCCCAGAAGGCCCGAGCCGTCGGCATCCATCTCGTGCTCGCCACTCAGTCGCCGCGGGTTGACGTGATCACTGGGATGATCAAGGCCAACGTCCCCTCGCGGATCGCCTTCGCGGTGTCGAGCCAGACCGACTCGCGGGTGATCCTCGACCAGAACGGCGCCGAGTCGCTGCTGGGCCAGGGCGACATGCTGTTCTCGCCCGTCGGCTCGAGCAAGGTGCAGCGCATCCAGGGCGCCTATATCGACGAGGACCAGATCGCCGATCTGACCGATGGGTGGCGCCGTCAGGGGGCGCCGGAATTCCATGAGGAGCTGCTCGAGGAGGTCGAGTCCGCGGACTCGACGGGCAGCTCCGACGACCCCGAGTTCCACCCCGACGAGGACCCGCTGCTCGACGAGGCGATCGCGCTGGTGGCGCAGATGGGCACCGCCTCGACCTCGATGCTCCAGCGGCGGCTGCGGCTCGGCTACACGCGGGCTGGACGGCTCATCGACATGCTCGAGCGCCGCGGGATCATTTCGGGCTACGAGGGTTCAAAGCCCCGCCAGGTGCTGATCACCGAGGCCGACGTGCCCCGCATCCTCGCCCACCTGGCCGAGGCTGACGGCGTCCCGACGGTGGCTGGACGTTCGGATTTGGCCGACGGCTCCTGACGTTGTAGCCTCAAGTCGATGCGGGGCCGGCATGCGGTGTTGGTTGGGGTAGTGATCATGCTGATTGGGGCGTGGTCCGCTTCTCTGGCCAGCGCCAAGAAGCACGCCAAACCCCTCGTGGCCTCGTACAAGGTCGAGTACGGGGGGCGGGGAACCCTGAGCTCACGCGAAATCGTTCCCGTCGCCTGCGGCAACGTCGACCGCGTCGAGAACACCGATTTCTCCTGGCATGTGACTTATCACATGAAGCTGACCTTCTCTCGAAACGGAGTCGACGGCGACAAGGTCGAGGAGCAACCAGAGTCGCTCGGCAACGACGAGAAGGCGACCGTTTCCTTTATCGGCTGCGGCAGCAGCGCGACGTGCGACGGCCGCGATCGGCCCAACGACAAGAAGGCCGCGTTGTTCGTCGGCGCGGTTCGCCCCGGCCGGCCGATCACGTTCAGGGTCGGGGCGGTCAATCTGGCCGATGGCTACTGGTCAGGCCACGACTTCACCGGCGCCTCGAGCCTCCCCACAGCGCCGGGCACGAGCTGCTCGGATTACCTCGACACGGACTACGGCTTCGGGGTACTGCTGTTACCCGAGACGAACACGATCGCCAAGCAGGTGCGAGCCGAGTTCAAGGTGCCGTACGCCAAGCTCAAGGGCCTCAAGCCGGACGACTTTTTCGAGACCAAGATCGCGCCCGGCTCGCACGCTCCTGAGCATCACGACGCCTGTTTCGCCGACGACGGCTGCACCAGCGAGACCTTCGATTGGAAGGGCGCCGTGTCGATCGCACGCGAGTCCTGAGCCCCGGTCTGCAGGCCGGATTTCGCGCCCGTTAGATCCGCCATGCCCTAGGTAGCCTTGGGGCGATGGCCGATATCGGCTCAACCTTGCGCGAGGCGCGGATGCGCGCTCGCATCGATATCACCGAGGTCGAGACGCGGACGAAGATCCGCGCCAAATACCTGCGCGCAATCGAGAACGAGGAGTGGGACCTGCTCCCCGGGCCCGTCTACGCCAAGAGTTTCATCCGTACCTACGGCGACTTCCTCGGGCTCGACAGCCGAATGCTCGTCGACGAGTTTCGCCGCCGCTATGAGCGCCCGACCGATCATGACCTTCGTCCGCTCTCCTCGCTGGGGCGCGAGCGCGAACGCTCCGCGCGCGGCCCCCTGTTGCCACCATGGGCGATCATCGGCGTGGTGCTGGTCGTCGTGGTCGTCGTCCTGTACGTGCTGGGAACCAACGGCTCCAAGAACAAGCCCCAGCCGCCGGCCGGCGTCCACGTGAATAAGCCTCAGCAGCGCCACCACAAGAAGAAGAAGGAGGCGCCGGCCAAGCCGACGACGGTCAAGCTCCACCTCGTCGCGACGGGACCGGTGTACGTCTGCCTGGTCAACGGAACGGGCACGAAGTTGATCAACGAGCAGACCTTCAGTCCGGGCCAGACGATCCCCACCGAGACGGCGCCCAAGCTGCTGCTGACGTTGGGTAACAATGCCGTGCGGATGAAGGTCAACGGCCAAAGCGTCAACATCGCGCCATCGTCGAGCGCGATCCGCTATGCGATCGATCCATCCGGCCATCACCAGATTCCGCTCTCGACCACGCCGACATGCCCATGAACCCGCGCGCCGCCATTCTCGTCACCGGCACCGAGGTCCTGACCGGGATCATCACCGACCGCAACGGCCCCTGGCTGTCCGAGCGCCTCAGGGAGATCGGCGTCGATCCGGCCATGATCGAGATCGTCGGCGATCGTCCCGATGACCTCCTCGCCGCGCTGCATTACATGGAGCGCGAGGGCATGGCCCTGATCATCACCAGCGGCGGCCTCGGACCCACCGCGGACGACCTCACGGCCGAGATCGTGGGCCGGTTCGCGGGCCGCCAAATGGTCCTCGACGCCCGCCTGGAGGAGCGCATCGCCGAGATTCTCCGTCCGATGATGAAGCGCTGGCCCGGGCTCGACGCCGACGCCATCCGGGCTTCCAACCAGAAGCAGGCCGTCATCCCCGAGGACGCGACGGTCCTGCGAGCCGGTGGGCACCGCGCCCGGGCTCGTGGTGACGCCGCTCGATCGCTCGGGGCCGACCGTGGTCGTGCTCCCAGGGCCACCGCGCGAGCTTCAGCCGATGTGGGAGACCGCCCGCGCCACCAACGCCTTCCAGGCGGCGATCCGTGACGCCACCACCTATCGCCGCGGGATCGTGCGCCTGTTCGGGATCCCTGAGTCGGAGATCGCCAACACCCTGCGGGCCGCCGAGGCGGCCCACGTACCCCTCGAACAGCTCGAGATCACCACCTGCCTGCGCCGGGGGGAGATCGAGGTGGCCACCCGCTACGAGCCCCCGGGCCAACGGGCCTACGACGAGCTGATCGACTTCATCGCCCAGCGCCACGCCGACACGCTGTACTCGCGCGACGGGTCGACCGTGGACGACCAGGTGGCCACGCTGCTCCGCGGCCATCGCCTCGCCGTGGCCGAGTCGTGCACCGGCGGCCTATTCTCCGCCCGGATCACGGATGTCGCCGGATCCTCGGACTACTTCGCCGGCGGCGCCGTCGTCTACTCCAACGAGGCCAAGTCCGAGGTGGTGGGCGTCGATCCGGCGCTGATCGACCGCGTCGGCGCGGTCTCGGTCGAGGTCGCCGAGGCCCTGGCCGACGGTGCCATCGACCGCTTCGACGCCAACCTGGGCATCGGTATCACGGGCATCGCCGGACCCGGCGGAGGTACCGAGGAGAAGCCCGTCGGGCTCGTGTGCTTCTCGGTGGCCGCGCGCGGGGCAGACGGCACCGATCCCCCGGGGCAGACGGCACCGATGCGCCCCTGGCGGCTCGCATCACCCGCAGCACCCGTCTGCCCGGCAATCGCGCCGACATCCGCGACCGCTCGACCACGGTGGCCATGCACCTGCTGCGCCGCCTGCTCGAGGGCGAGAGCGACGGCCCACAGCCCGCCGGCACGGTGGATCTCTCGGCCGAGCGTTCGTGACCGACGACGAACGGGTCCGCCTGTTCGTCGCCCTCGAGCTGCCTGACCGTGTACGCGACGATCTGGCCGCCTGGCGCTCGCCGATCCTCGCGGCCACTCCGGCCCTGCGCCCCGTGGCGCCCGAATCGATGCATGTCACGCTGTGCTTCCTCGGCTGGCGGCGGGCCGGCGACGTGCCGGCCATCGGCGCCGCCTGCGCCGCTGCATCGTCGCTCGACCCGGCGGGGTTGACCGTGAGCGAGGCGCTGTGGCTACCGCCCCGGCGCCCCGGCGTCCTGACCGTCTCGCTGTCCGACGAGTCCGGTCGCCTGGTCCAGATCCAGGCCCTCCTGTCCCGCCAGCTCGAGGCGGGCGGCTGGTACGTCCCCGAGAAGCGCCCGTTCCTCGCCCACGTCACGGTGGCGCGCGTGAGGAAGGGCGGCCGCGTGGGTGGCGCGTCGCTGCCCGAGCCGCCGGCGATCGCCTTCGAGGGGTCTGCCGTCACGCTCTTTCGCTCCCGGCTATCGCCGCGGGGCGCGCAGTACGTCGGGCTGTCTCGGGTGAAGCTGGGCGGATAGGGCGTGGCCTTGGGTGGCCGGGTTCGGGCAGCCTGGGCGGCCGGCGGGGCCCGGACGCGCGTCAACGTCACGCTCGCCCTCCGCGGCCCGCTGGCGCGAGACGGCCGATGGTGGGGGCACGATGGTCGGGGGCGTTCGGTCTGCGCAACCGTGCCGGTGCGCCGGACGGCCCGGGAATCACGACTAGCTGGCTGAAAAACGTGACAAGCTTCACGCCGCGCGCCGACCGCGTGCACATCGGCATGCCCCACCTGCTTACGTGGCCAAGGTGCGGGCGCTTCGGGAGGTTTGCCACGTTTTACAGGTCGCGAGGGCGGCGAGACGGCCGAGGAATGTGACATACCACCGGCGCCGGGTCCATGAACGAACAAAACTCGGGCTCAGGGCGAGGAAAGTGCATCGGTCCGCCGGCGCCGGCGACGTTGTCACGTTTGTCGGCCCCGCAGAGCGCAGCTCCACCTTCCCCAGCCGCCGTTCCCAACGCCAAACCAGGCACAGCCGAACCGAACGCGCGGGGCCGCCAGGCACAGCCGAACCGAATCGCGCAGAGCCAACGCGCCAGCCAGGGCCAAACGCGGCCCGCAAAACCCGTCCATCCGCCCATCCGTTCACGATTGTCACGAACTTGTTCGCGTCCTGTCACCACTGCGTCTTGTTCCGTGACAGGCACCGGATCTAGCTTGTCGTTCCGTCCGCCACCCGTCCTACCGTGGTGGGTTCAGAAGCGTGAGACAAGGAGCCTGAACCGAGATGAGCGAGCAAGAGAAGGTCGGCGCGAAGGCCGGTGCGGCAACGGACGCGAAGTCCGACGCCAAGCGTCAAGCGGCCCTGCAGGGGGCCCTGACCCAGATCGAGCGGCAATTCGGCAAGGGCACCGTCATGCGGATGGGCGACCCCGGCGCCCGAGTCGCGGTGGACGCCATTCCCACCGGCGCGCTCGCGCTCGACATCGCGCTGGGGATCGGTGGCGTACCGCGCGGCCGGATCGTCGAGATCTTCGGTCCTGAATCCTCCGGTAAGACGACGCTGGTCTACCACATAATCGCCGAGGCGCAGAAGCTCGGCGGAGTCTGCGCGTTTGTCGACGCCGAGCATGCGATGGACCCCCTGTACGCCCAGCAGATCGGCGTGGACATCGACGAGCTGCTGGTGTCGCAGCCCGATTACGGCGAGCAGGCGCTCGAGGTCGTCGACATGCTGATCCGCTCCGGGGCGGTCGACGTCATCTCGGTGGACTCCGTGGCCGCGCTCACCCCACGCTCAGAGCTCGAGGGACAGATGGGCGATCAGACGGTTGGCGTCCAGGCCCGGATGATGTCCCAGGCCATGCGCAAGCTGGCCGGCAACTTGAACCGGACCCAGACGCTGTGCGTATTCACCAATCAGATCCGCGAGAAGGTCGGCGTCATGTTCGGCTCCCCCGAGACGCAGCCCGGCGGTCGGGCCCTGAAGTTCTATTCCTCGCAGCGACTCGACATCCGCCGGATCGAGACGCTCAAGGACGGCACCGAGGCGGTCGGCAACCGCGTCCGGGTGAAGGTGGTCAAGAACAAGGTGGCGGCACCGTTCAAGCAGGCTGAGTTCGACATCGAGTTCGGCAAGGGGATCTCGACCTCGGGCTGCCTGATCGACTACGGCATCGAGCACAACATCATCACCAAGTCCGGCTCGTTCTTCTCCTACGGCGATGAGCGCCTGGGGCAAGGGCGCGGGAATGCCAAGGCCTTCCTGGACGAACATCAGGAGACGGCCAAGGAGATCGAGGCGAAGATCTACGCGGCGCTCGGACTCGACCGCGACCTCGTCCGGCCGATCGATTCGGACGAGGAGGCGCCGCTGGCGCCGGTCGAGCCGGTCGAGATCGAAAACCGGGCAGCGTAGGGGAGACCCGTGCTCGGCGCTGATGATCGGCTCGAGCGCACGCTCGGGCACGCCTATAGCTATCTGAACCGGCGCGAGCGGACGGTCAGCGAGATGCGACGGCACCTGTCGGGGCACGGGAACGATGCCGGCGTCGTGGAGAGCGCGATCGAAATCCTCTGCGCCGACGGCTACCTCGACGATGCCCGCTATGCGCGTCTGTTCGCGCAGGACAAGCGCGAGCTGGAGCAGTGGGGACCCGACCGCATCAGCCGCTCGCTCCACGAGCGGGGCATCGACCGCGACCTTGTGGCCGAGGTCGTGGGCGAGCGCGAATCGAGCACGGAGCTCGACCGGGCGCTGTCACTGCTGGCTCGGAGGTTTCCCCAACCGCCGCAAGAACGTCGCGATCGCGACCGCGCGTTGGGCATGCTGCTCCGCAAGGGCTACGACAGCGACCTTGCGCTCGACGCCCTTGCCGCGTACGCGCGGAATGCCGGCGAAATCAGCTTTCGCTAGCCTCATGGCTGTTGGAGAGGGTTGGAGAAGCGCTGATGATCAATCTGCGCCGGGCGCGGCTCGGCGTTCCCGTGGTCGCGGCTGCGATTTCGATCGGCCTGTCGGCCGTCGCCTACGGTCGCCTGAGCGGGACCAACTACCACGGTCACACCTCTCAGCGACAGAAGATCGCCTTCCGCATCGTCGAAAACCTGTCGGTGCGGAGACTCGCCTACAGGATCGTCGATGCATGTCCCAAGGGCAAGAAAGTGATCGACCGCGATTTCGGTTTTCCGCCCATGCCGATCGTCCGCGGCCGGTTCGGCGGCACGTTCTATGACCACGCCCACGACGCCAAGGCCGTGATCAGCGGGTCGATGTCGAAACGGTCCATCACCGGCTCGCTGTCGGACCGGACCAAGAACAAGCTGACCCATCAGCTCTGTAACGGCCACGCGCGCTTCAGCTTCCGCCTGCACTGAGCATCGGCGCCAGGTCAAATTAGAGCCGTGCGCGGCACAGGCGATCGTGGATGCCGCCGGGCGCCGCGCCACTGGTCTGGCGCCTTCACAGATTGCACCGGAACCCCGCCAGTACTACGATGCCAGTAGCGAACGAACGGCCCGAAGGCCGCCAAAACACCAGCAAATTTCGTAGATCTTGGATTCCGGACTTCAGAGTTGACGGCAACGACAACCGGGTCACTAGACCCGCCTAAACCTTCCGCAGACACCGCCAGCTAGCCGCCCACTGAAGGCGACGTAGTCGTCTGTACCCGGCATCCGGTGCGAGTCACACGGGCCGCTCGGTCGCTCCAAAAACTAAAGCAGTGAACGTTCCCGGTTCGCCGGGAACGCCAGGAGAGGAACGACCATGGACATCATCGGTGCGGCAGCACTGATCGCGGTGGGAATCGTCGCCGCCGCGGTCGTATATGCGCTGGTAAGCGGTCGTGTGGAACACGCAAGATCGGGCGCGCCCAAGTCGGAAGCCGAGCGCCCGGAGACCACCAACAGCGATCTACCCGAACGAACCGCTGCGGTCGCGCGTCGCGAGGACAACCTCGCGCAGCGCGAGGCCCAACTCGAACAGGAGCGCGCCGCGCTCAGCCGACGGCCGGCACGAGCTGGCCGAGAGCCGGCGCGAGCTGGTCCGCGAGCTCGAGCGCGTGTCCGGCCTATCGGCCGCGCGCGCCAAGCAGATACTCCTCAAGGAGGTGGAGGACCAAGCCAAGCACGACGCCGCCCGCCGCATCAGGCAGATCGAGGAGGAGACCAAGCGCGAGGCGGACCGCCGAGTTCGCAACATCCTCTCGGTGTGCATGCAGCGTCTGGCCGCCGGCCACGCCGCCGAGACCACCGTGTCGGTGGTTCAGCTCTCCGCCGACGACATGAAGGGGCGGATCATCGGCCGGGAGGGTCGCAACATCCGCGCACTGGAGAACCTGACCGGAGTTGACTTCATCATCGACGACACGCCGGGCGCCGTCGTGCTATCCGGATTCGACGGGGTGCGACGTGAGATTGCCCGGCTCACGCTGGAAAAGCTGCTTCAGGACGGGCGGATTCACCCTGCCCGGATCGAGGAGATGTACTACCAGGCCAAGTCCGAGCTCGAGGGCCACATCGTCGAGCTCGGCGAGAAGGGCGTGTTCGAGGCCGGGGTGCAGGGCGTCGACCCGGAGCTCATCAAGCTGCTCGGGCGGCTCAAGTTCCGCACCAGCTATGGCCAGAATGTGCTTGCCCACTCGATCGAGGTTTCGCAGCTCGCGGCCATGATGGCCGAAGAGCTTGGTGCCGGCGGCAAGACGGCTCGCCGCGCGGCTCTGCTTCACGACATCGGCAAGTCGGTAACCCACGAGATCGAGGGGCCGCACGCTCTGGTCGGAGGCGAACTGGCGCGAAAGTACGGCGAGTCAGAAGCCGTGGCTCACGCGATGGAAGCCCACCACAACGAGGTCGAGCCGCAGACGATCGAGGCGGTCATCGTGCAGGCGGCCGACGCGCTGTCCGGCGCCCGCCCCGGCGCTCGCGGCGAGTCGCTCGAGCAGTATGTGAAGCGACTGCGCGACCTCGAGCAGATCGCCACCCGCCACAAGGGCGTGGACAAGGTCTACGCCATGCAGGCCGGACGCGAGATCCGGGTCATGGTCGCCCCGGGCGATATCGACGATGACGCCGCGACGCTGCTCTCCTACGAGATAGCGCGCGAGATCGAAAAGGAACTCGAGTACCCCGGTCAGATCAAGGTCACGGTGATCCGGGAATCCCGCGCGGTGGAATACGCCCGTTAACCGACTAGTGATGGTGATGGTGGGGAATGGCCCCGGCCGCCGTCCACGAGGCAAAATCGGGTATCAGGACCACCGCCAGCACGACGCCGCCTGCGAGTACGCCGAGGAGGGCTAGCGTCCGTCCACCTGCACCCGGCACGGCCTCGCCGTCTTGCGAAGCCCACGTCAGGCCGCGCAGCGACGTCGTCATCGCCGGTAGGTGGGCGAGCACGTGGATGCCGGTGAACACGCCCCAGACGATGAAGCTGACCTTGTGCAGCTCGAGGTACTGATCGCGGCTGCTCGCTCCGTCGAAGAGCAGGAGCAGGCCGGTGACAAAGACTACGATCGTCGTGAGCACGATGATCGGCGCGATCGCGCGCAGAAAGGCTGGCGGCGGCCCCTTCTCGCGATAGGTGGAGCTGCCGGTGTAGTACCGCGCGAACCGGTAACCGGTGCTGGCCACCTTGAGCGCCACTGGGCCGATCAGCACCAAGCCGACGAATAGATGCACCGAGATCAGCTGCCTGATCCGCACGATCGTGACACCGATCACGAGCAGCAACGCAATCAGGATCGCCCCAGTGATCGCTGTGAGCTGCTCGTTTCCGTCCGTACCGCCCCCGAGCAACCGTCGCCGCAGCTCGCCGCTCGTCGGCCGGCTAGCGGCTGGTCTCCGTGCCCTGGCCAGTGCAGGATCGGTGCTCGGCACGAAACCAGTGTCGGCGGGCTGGATCAACCCGGCTTCACGGCTCGATGAGAAACCTCTTTTGCGCCGAGAATGCAGGAACATCCACATATGATCGGCCGATGCAACGGTCCTGCCGGGAGGGCGCCAACTCACTCATAGCCCATGCCTAGCCGCATTCTTGTCATCGAAGATGAACCCGGAATCGTCGACTTCCTCGAGCGAGGGCTGAACGCGCACGGTTTCGCCGTCTCCGCCGCGTTAGACGGGAAGAGCGGGGCCGAGAAGGCCCTCAGCGACGAGTTCGACCTCGTCGTGCTCGACATGATGCTCCCGCAGCGCAGCGGCGCCGAAGTCCTGTCTGTCCTACACGAAGCCAAACCCGGGCTCCCGGTCATTGTGCTCACGGCGCGAGGCGAGATCGAGGATCGGATCGCCGGCCTCGACGCCGGCGCGGTGGACTACCTGACCAAGCCCTTCTCGCTCAGTGAGCTGGCGGCCCGGATCCGCGCACAGCTGCGGGCCGCCGCGCACGCGCCGTCAACGATGTTGCGTGGCGGTGACATCGAGGTCAACCTGATCACTCGTGATGTGCGTCAGGCCGGCGAGCCAGTTCGGCTGTCGACGACCGAGTTCGAGCTCCTGGTCTACCTGCTCCAGAACCGGGGACAGGTGCTCTCCCGGGAGCAGATCCTGCGCGCCGTGTGGGGATACGACTACGACCCCGGGACCAACGTCGTCGACGTGTATGTCGGGTATCTGCGCCGAAAGCTGACGCACGGAACGCGCGTGGCCCCGATCGCCACCGTTCGGTCGGTCGGCTACCGCTTCGATGCGAGCGATTAGGTCGCGGCTGCCCTCGAGCCTCCGCTGGCGGCTCACGGCGTGGGTCGCCGGAGTGATGCTGATCTCGGCAGCGGTGGTCTTCGCTGTCGTCTATACGAGCACCGGAGACCAGCTACGGGGAGAGATCGAGCGGGACATCGCCGGCGATACCACACAGCTCACGGAGTTCCTCCGGCCGCTGCACGGACAGCCACCGGAGCGGATAGCGGCCAGCGCCCGCGGATACATGCGAGCCCAGCCTTACAGCTCAACCTCGACGCTGCTGTTCGTGCTCTCTCCCAGCGCGGCGCCGATCAGCAACCATCCCGAGGTGTTCGGCAGCCCCCGCCCAGAGCGCGGTGAGACCGAAGGCGAACAAGCGGCCGAAGACGAGTCCGGCCGCAAGCTGCGCCGGACGCAGCTCGGCTATTCAACGCAAGAGGTGGCCGATGTCGGGCATGTCCGCGTCCTCGAGCGATCACTCTCGCTCGGCACCACGACGGTGGTGGTCGGGGCGGGCGAGCCCCTGGCCTTGGTGCAGCGCGCCCAGCACGGAATCGCCCGCGCCTTCCTGATCGCCGGCGGCATCGTTCTCGCCCTCGCGCTCGTCGCTTCGTATCTCGCCGGCGTCCGGGTCACTGCCCCGTTGCGGCGGATGGCCGCCGTGGCAGCGCGCGTCGATGCTGGCGATCTCGAGCCGCGAATGGAGACCTCGCAGCGCGAGGGGGAGGAGGTGCGGGTTCTGGCCGACGCGTTCAACCACATGCTGAGCCGCCTCGGCGAAGCGTTCGCCAGCCAGCGTGAGTTCGTGGCCGATGCCTCCCACGAATTGCGCACTCCGCTGACCGTGATCCGCGGCCAGCTCGAGGTCCTCGCCGCGCAGCGCAACCCGAGCGAGGCCGAGGTCCGTCGCGTCGAGCGGTTGGTCCAGTCCGAGATCACCCGCATCAGCCGCCTGGTCGACGATCTGCTCGTCTTGGCCCGCTCCGAACGCGTTGACTTTCTCCACGTCAACAGCGTGACGCTCCGACCGTTCGTCGAAGACTTGTGGGACGGCGTCAGCCTGACGGCCGACCGCCGCTTCGAACTCGGGCCGGTCCCGGACGGCTCGCTGCAGGCCGATCCCGATCGACTGGCCCAGGCGCTCCGCAACCTGGCCGGCAACGCTATCTCCCACACACAGGCACCGGAAGGCCGGGTACGGCTGGAGGTCCAGCGGGCCTCGCCCGATCGCGTCCGCTTTGCTGTTGTCGACGACGGACCCGGAATCCCGCCCGAGGAACGCGAGCGGATCTTCGAGCGCTTTCATCGCGTCGAGCCTGGACGGGCACGCACCGACGGCGGCGCGGGCCTCGGCCTCGCCATCGTCCGCGCCATCGCCGAGGCTCATGGTGGGCAGGTGCGCGCCGTCGCACCGCTCAATGGCGACGGCGCGCGCCTCGAGCTCGTGCTCCCCGGGTTCGCGCCCGGGTGATCGGAACCCGGGGATGGCATCATGCGGGGAGGGCGAGACCCGAATTCCAATGCACAAGCGCTACCACGTCACCACCTTTGGCTGCCAGATGAACGAACACGACTCCGAGCGCATGAAGGGCATGCTCGAGTCGCTCGGCTACCACGAGGTCGAGGCCCGCGCCGACGCGGACCTCATCCTGTTCAACACGTGCTCTATCCGGGAGAAGGCCGACGATCGGTTCATCGCCCACCTGGGCGAGGCGAAGCGCCTCAAGCGCGAGGACCCCGACCGGATCATCGGCGTGGGCGGCTGCTGGGCTCAGTCGGTCAAGGAGGAAGTCTTCGCTCGCTTTCCCTTCGTCGACGTGGCCTTTGGTCCCGGCCAGGTCCACCGGCTGGCCGAGTTTCTGACCAGCGACTCACTGACCGCACAGGGGTACTTCGAGTTCGAAGGGTTCACTGGTCACCTGCCGGCCAAACGTGAGCGCGACTTTCAGGGATGGGTGCAAATCAGCGTCGGGTGCAATTGCGTTTGCTCGTATTGCATCGTCCCCTCAACGCGCGGCCGCGAGGTCAGCCGCGACCCCTCCGAACTGCGACAAGAGGTTGAACAGCTCGCGGCCGACGGTGTGGTCGAGGTGACCCTCCTGGGCCAGAACGTCAACTCCTACGGTCGCGACCTACCCCGGGAGGCGCGCGTCACGTTCGCCCAACTGCTCGAGCAGCTCGATGGCGTCGAGGGGATCGACCGGATCCGCTACACCAGTCCGCATCCGAAGGACATGCGGGAGGACGTGATCCGCGCTCACGCCGAGCTGCCCTCGCTGTGCGAACACATCCACCTGCCGCTCCAATCGGGCTCGAGCGCGGTGCTGAAGCGCATGCGCCGCACCTACACACGCGAGCGCTACCTGGATCGCGTGGCGCTGATCCGCGAGCACGTGCCGGACTGCTCGTTGACCACGGACATCATCGTGGGCTTCCCCGGTGAGACCGACGAGGATTTCAGCCAGACTCTCGAGCTGACCGAGGACGTTGGCTACGACGGTGCGTTCACCTTCATCTACTCGCCGCGCCGCGGGACCGAGGCGGCGACGCTGGCCGACCAGATCCCGCACGAGGTCAAGGTCGAGCGGATGGAGCGGCTGGTCGAGGTGGTTCAGCGGCGAGCTCGGGAGCGCTCCCAGCGATTTGTCGGCCGGACCCTCGAGGTCCTCGTGGAGGGACCATCGCGGACCGATCCGACCCGCCTGCGGGGCCGCTCGCGCCACAACAAGGTCGTGAATTTCAGCGGCGCGGCTCACGCCGGCGAGTCAGTCGAGGTCGAGATCACCGCCGCCAGCAGCCAGACCTTGCAGGGCCTGCAGTCACTGGTCGCCCGCGGCGCCGCCTGAACCGGCCCCGACATCTGTCCACCCGGAGCCGGAGCCGGCCGAACAAACATCCCCGCGCGCCGATGACCGTTGAGTGGCGGTTTCATCCGGCATCGGTGCGCGATGGCAGTAGACGGCTCCGTGGCCAGCCTCCCGGCGGTAGCTCTCATGGACTCCGCCGGTGGCCTGGAGCGGGCCACGGATCCGTTCCGCGAGCATTACGGCGATTGGCCCGACGCGCTGTCTCGCGACGGACAGCTGAACAACATCTTCGGCGGCGGGCTCGATCGGGCCAGCGTCTCCATCGCCGGCGTCACGGTCGAGATCGAGGCCGTCCGCGACGTGCAGGGCGAACGGCACGCGCTGCTCACGCTCCCGGAGCAGGACGAGGGACGTGGGCGGGGCGGCTTTGTTTCCGAGCGCTTCGACGACAGTCCGGCGCTGATCTGGCTCAAGGACCTCGACGGACGCTATCTCCATGCCAACCGGCGCTTCACCGAGCTCCTCAGCACCGACGAGCAGCTCCTGCTTGGCCACACCGACCGTGAGCTGCCGCCGCGTGATGTCGTCGACGGCCCGCGCGTGGTCGAGGGGATACCGCCCGATCGCGAACCGCTCCAGCTCGAATACACCATCGGACCCTACGAGGGCCGCCCGGCCTTTGCCGTTCTGAGGTTCGCCGTGCGCGACCGCGCCGGCGATCCCATCGCCGTGTGCGGAGTGGCGGCGCCGTTGCCCGAGGCTCAGGTCGCCCGGGGCGAATGCGCGCGGTTGATGCGGATCGAGCGCTGGAGCCGCCTCGACGCCGGCGAAATCAAGCGCGAGCTGCTCGACGAGTGGGGAATCGTGCACGAGCCGGACCGCCCCGACACGGAGACGCCCACCGCCGACTCCACCCAGACCGGTTTCGACGGCGCCGGCGTCCAACTCGAGGTCCTGACCGCCGCGCGCGATGCCGCCATCACCGAACGGGACGCCGCGCTGGCCGGGCTCGAGCAGGCGCGTCTCGAGACCGAGAAGCTGACCGGCGCAGCGGCCGAGGTCGAGCGTCTGCAGGGCGAGGTTGAGCGATACCGGCGCGACGTCGACGAGGCCGAGGCCCGGCGCCACGCCGCTGAAGGGGAGATCCAAGAGATCCGGGCGCAGCTCGCCGCCAGCGATCAAGCCGCCGACACCGAAATCCAGCAGCTCCAGGTCGAACTCAACGACGAGCGGCGACGGTTCGCCGAGATACAGGCCGAACTGGTCCAGGCACGCGATCGCTCAACGGCCGAAGTCAAGAGCCTCCGGGCGGAGCTCGACAATGTTCGGGTCCACGCAGCCGACGCCGAACCCGTCAGACAAGAGCTCCAAGACCAGAACCGACAGCTCGCGGCCCATCTCAACGACGAACGCGAGCGAGCGGCAGCGCAGGTCAACGGCCTACAGACCGAGCTCGCGCAAGCACGCCAGCACGCCACCGAGATCGAACGCCACGTCGCGGACACGGACGCCCAGCTCGACGCCTACCGCCAGGCCACCGAAACCGAAGTCGACGCGCTCCAAGCCGAGCTCCACGAAGCGCGTGAGCGCGCGGCGGAAGTTGACCACTTCCGCGAACAGCTCGAACAATCAGCCGCGCAGCTCGCCGCCGTGCAAGCTGAGCTCAACCTCGCCCGCCAGCAGGACAGCGACGTTCAAAGGCTCCAGCAGGAGCTGGAACAACACCGACGCCACGCCGAACAAACCGCGGCCAGCTCGCCGCCGACCGCCAGGCGGCGGAGAGCGAGATACATCGACTCCACGCCGAGCTCAACGAAGCCCGCCAAGCGCGACACCGAGGTCGAAAGCCTCCAGCGAGCAGCTGCAACAACACCAGCACCACGCCGACGAGAACGAGAGCCAGCTCAACGCCTACCGCCAGGCCACCGAAACCGAAATCCAACGGCTCGAAGCCGAGCTGAACGACGAGCGCCAGCGGTTCGCAGCCTCACAAGCTGATTTCGCCCACACACGCGAGCAATCGGCCCAAGAGGCCGCGTTGCTCCAAGCCGAACTCGACCAAGCCCGCGAGCAGGCCGCAGAGGTTGAACGCCTCCAGGGTCAGGTCGAACAACACCGACGCCACGCCGAACAAGACCGACGGCCAGCTCGCCGCCGACCGCCAGGCGGCGGAGAACGAGATACATCGGCTCGAAGGCAGACCTCGAGGCTCAGCGCCGGCGTGTCAGCGAGGTGCAGGCCGAGTCGACGAGAGCTATCGAACAATCAACCGCGGGAGCCGCCGCGCTCCAAGCCGAGCTCCACGAAGCGCGTGCAGCGCGCGGCGGAAGTTGACCACTTCCGCGAACAGCTCGAACAATCAGCCGCGCAGCTCGCCGCCGTGCAAGCTGAACTCAACCTCGCCCGCCAGCACGACAGCGACGTCCAAAAACTCCAGCAGGAGCTGCAACAACACCAGCACCACGCCGACGAGAACGAGAGCCAACTCAACGCCTACCGCCAGGCCACCGAAACCGAAATCCAACGGCTCGAAGCCGAGCTGAACGACGAGCGCCAGCGGTTCGCAGCCTCACAAGCTGATTTCGCCCACACACGCGAGCAATCGGCCCAAGAGGCCGCGTTGCTCCAAGCCGAACTCGACCAAGCCCGCGAGCAGGCCGCAGAGGTTGAACGCCTCCAGGGTCAGGTCGAACAACACCGACGCCACGCCGAACAAACCGACGGCCAGCTCGCCGCCGACCGCCAAGCTGCTGAGTCCAAGATCCAGCAGCTCCAGCACGAGCTGGGCGAGGAGCGAGAGCGGTCGCAGGACGCGCAAACGGAGCTGACGAGAGCACGTGACGAGGCGGCGGCGCAAGTCGAAAGCCTCCAGGCCGAACTCGATCAACATCGACGCCAGGCCGCAGAGGCCGACAACGAGCTGGCCGCCACCCGCCAGATCGCGGATGAGGTCCGCAAGCTCCAGGCCGAGCTCGACCACGAGCGCCACCGAGCGACGGTTGAACGCGAGCGGCTGGAGGGACAGCTCTCGCAGCAGCACGAGCTGGCCGCCCACCGCGAAGCCGAGCTCGCCACCAACCGGCAGGCTGGCGCGCAGCTGCAGGATCTGCAGCTCCGGCTCGACCAGGAGCGCGAGCGCTCCATTCAAGTCGAGCGCCTAGAGGCCGAGCTGGAGCGCGAGCAGGAGCGCTCCGTCGAGGCCACGGCCGATCACGAGCGGCTGACGGGCGAGGTTCAACGGCTGCGGGTCGAGCTGACCCAGGAGCGCAAGCGCTCCGCCCAGGTCGAACACCTAGCCGCTGAGTTCGAGACGGTTCGCCGAGGCACCGTTGAGAACGCGACCGAGCTTGCCGACCACCGTCAGCGGGCTTTCGACGCTCAGAGCGAGCTCACCCGCGCCCGTCAGGAGATCGAGCGGATGCGTCTCGAGGCCCAGACCACGGCGGCCGCTCTGAGCACGGAACGTTCGGCCGTCGCCGCGCTGAGGAACGAGCTGTCGGCCTCGCAACAAGCGCTGGCCGCGGCGCAGGAATTTGTCGCCGGAAGCCAGGAGACGGCGCGTTCCGCTCGGCGTTGGACGCCCGCCGCCCAACGAGCAATCGCGGCCTCGATCGCCGCGGCATCGGACTGGCGGACCGGCCTCAAGGATGCGATCAAGGTGCTCGGCTCAGTGGGCGGCTGGGCCACGGTCACGGCCTGGTCTCCTGGCGAGCAGAACGTCCTCCGCTGTGCGGCCATGTGGACACAGTCCGATGCCCTCAGGTCATTTGAGACACAGACTTGGCAACGATCCGAGCAGATCGCGCACAGCATTCTCGGCAGCGCACTGACCGTGAGTCATGCGACAACTCTGACCGAGCAAAGCTTCCGAGACGATCGGCGGTTCCAGCTCGCTGTGGCCGAGGGGATGCGCTCAGCCCTGCTGGTCCCGGTGCGGGACGGTTCCAAGACGATCGCGCTGCTCGAGTTTCTCAGCCCGGAAGCCGCAGAGCCGGATCCAGAGCTGGCCGTCTCGCTCGAAGCGGTCGGGGTGCAGCTCGGTCACTTTGCCCATCTGTTGCGACTCGGCACCAAGCCGCACTGGAGCCTGGGCCGGGTCTAGCCGCCGTTCTGCTCGAGCGGTCGCATCCGACGCGTATGCGAACATGTGTTCGTGCGCTGGAACAACCTCACACTCGACAACGAGGATCGAACGCGACTGCCGGGCTATCGCGATGAGGCCGTTGTGCGGCACTTCGAGGTGCCGGGTTCCGTGCCGACCCGATTCTACGAGGTGCGGGCCAAGTCGATCCTGAATCAGGTGCCGCCGGCCTCGCAGATGCCGTTTCGCTGGACCATCAACCCGTATCGAGGCTGCACGCATGCGTGTGTGTTCTGTTTCGCGCGCCCCACGCATAAGTACCTGGACTTCGACGCGGGCAAGGACTTCGAGCGAGAGATCGTCGTCAAGGTCAACGCCCCCGAGCTGCTGAGGGCGGAGCTGAAACGGGATTCATGGCAGGGGGAGCACGTGGCGCTGGGCACGAATACCGATCCGTATCAGTGGGCGGAGGGTCGGTACAAGCTCATGCCGGGCATATGGGAAGCAATGCGCGACGCGGCCAACCCGTGCTCGATCTTGACCAAATCCCCGCTGCTCCTGCGCGATCTGCCGCTGTTCCGGGAGATCGCGGCTCGGACCGAGTTCAGTGCCGCCGTCTCGGTACCGACGCTCGACGAGAGCGCGTGGCGAGCCACGGAACCGCACACACCGAATCCTCGCGCCCGCCTGGAGGCGGTGAAGGAACTGACGCGAGCGGGGATTCGTACGGGCGTGCTCGTCGCGCCCCTGATGCCCGGGGTCAACGACCAACCTGACCAGGTGGCAAAGATCCTCGAGCTGGCGTCCGAAGCCGGCGCCGCGTACGTGACCGGAATCGCACTCCACCTCCGCGGGGACGTTAAGGGCCTGTTCTTCGAGTGGTTGAAAGCCCACAGACCCGATCTCATCCCGATGTATCGGACGCTCTATCGCAGGGGTGCGTATGCCCCGGTGGCTGAGCGCGAGCGACTTGCCGGTATGGTCAAGGGCCCTGAGTTCTCTCCCGGCCAGCGGATGCGTTGGCGGATCGTTCCGCCCGAACAGCACTATCCGACTAGAGCCAAAGAGGAGCAGCAGCGGCTTTTCTGAAGATGCTCATGAAGTCCATCGCGAGCGGGTGAAACGGTCCGGAGGCGGTGGTGGTAGGTAATGAGACTCGCGGCGAGAACCATTTGATCTGAAACATGAAAGGAAGCTTCCGAAAGCGCAAGGACCTACATCTCGAGCGGATGTTCGAGACGCGCAGCGATGCCTGGGAGCGAGTCGGGTTGGCGATGGACGTCAGCCAGCGCGCCGTGAGGCGAGCGCGGCGTCAGGCGTTGTTGCTGCTGCCGCTTCTGGTCGGCATTCTCATCGTCTACTCGTACCGGACGCAGCTGTTTGGCAAGCAGGGCGACGTGCCGGTCCGGATCGCGACGGTCGTCGCCCTGGTCGTCCTGGGCTGGTGGCTGGCCCGCGACATAGGCCAGGTGGCCGGACCGACGTTCTTCCGCCGCATGGACCCCTCGACCGCGGGGACGGTCGGCTTCCTGATCCGGCTGCTGACGATCGCGGTGACGCTGCTCGTCGCGCTGCGCATCGCGGGTGTGCACCCGGCGACGCTGGTCGCGGGAAGCGCGTTCACGGCCGTCATCATCGGTCTAGCGGCCCAGCAGACGCTCGGCAACCTGATCGCCGGAATGGTGCTGCTGAGCGCGCGGCCCTTCCGGGTGGGCGAGCGCGTGCGACTTCAGGCCGGCGCGGTGGGCGGGAGCACGGAGGGGATCGTCAGCTCGCTTGGCTTGCTCTATACGACGCTCGCGCGCGGCGAGGACCGCATCATGATCCCCAATAACGTCGTGCTGGCGGCCGCCGTGGTTCCGCTGCGCGAGCCCAACCCGGTCGACGTCAAGGTGCGGCTGCAGTCGGGTGTGCGGCCGAGCCAGGTTCAGGCGCTGCTCGACAATGCGATCACGACGCCGACCCGGTCGGCGGCCGCCGTGCTGCTGGAGGAGATCGACGGGGACGATATCGTCGTAAGGGTTCAGGCGACACCCGAACGCGCGGATGGCGGCGCCCGGCTCGCTGACGAGATCATCGCCACGCTGGCCAGCGTCACCGACGAGCACTCGCTGAGTCGCAAGTAGCCAGAGCCGGTCCGCCACCGCTTGTCGCGCTCGCCAGCGCCGCTATCGCTTGTCGCGCTGCCCGGCGGCGATGTTCGCCGCGATCTTGTCGCTACCCATCCGTCGGCTTCCCGCGCCCGCCAGGCCCGGGGCGACAGCGGCAAGGTTGGCCCCCACACGAAGGAGCAGTGGGGCGACCTCGATCTCGGCGCGATCACGCTCGATGGCGCGAATCGCCGCGGCAGCGACGTCTTGCGGCGTCCGTGTTCCCATTCCGGTGGGGAGTGTGGCCCCGCTATCGGCAAACATGCCGGCGTCGCTGATGAACCCGGGGAGCACCACCGACACGCCGACGCCGTGGGGGGCCAAGTCGGCGCGTAGACCGAGCGCGAAGCCGCGGAGGCCGAACTTGGTCGCCGAATAGATCGATGAGGAAGGCGAGGCCGCCTTGCCCGACAGTGAGGAGATGAACACGAGGTGGCCGTGTCCTCGCCGGATCATGGCCGGCACGATCGCGTGGGCAAGAGCGATCGGCGCCCGCAGATTGACCTC
Source organism: uncultured Solirubrobacterales bacterium (assembly GCA_963734775.1). Taxonomy (GTDB): domain Bacteria; phylum Actinomycetota; class Thermoleophilia; order Solirubrobacterales; family Solirubrobacteraceae; genus Palsa-465. Next base: position 99,705 of record CAVTJE010000015.1, on the reverse strand, counting down.
CAGCATCCGGTCGATCTGCTCCTGGGTGAGCTCGGTGAGGGTTCCGCTCGCGGGCAGCGCGGCGTTTGCCACGAGGACGTCGACGTCGCCGGTCTCGCTGAGCAGGCGATCGACCTCACCACGCTCGGCGAGATTGCACACGATCGCTCGTCCGCCGAGCTCGTTCGCCAGCGGCTCGAGCACGTCTCGCCGCCGGCCGCTGAGGACCAGCTTTGCGCCCCGCGCTGCGAAGGCACGCGAGATGGCCTGCCCGAGACCCCCCGTCGCACCAGTTACGAGCACTGTTCCGCTGAGCACCGTCACGGCGCGCGCAGTCTATCTTCACGATACTCACGGTCGATGCCCAGAGCCGAAGTCATCGCCCTGTTCGGTCCGACCGGCGTGGGAAAGACCGCCGTGGCGATCGCGCTCGCCCACGAGCTGCGAGCGCAGGGCGAGCGACCGGTGGCGGTCTCCGCCGATGCCCTCCAGGTCTACGCGGGGCTGGAGATCATCACCGGAGCCGCCGGCCCGGCGGAACGGGCCCAGCTCGAGCACCGGCTGATCTCGTTTCTCCCCGTCAATGCAACCTTCAGCGCGGGTCAGTACGCCGAGCTGGCACATGCCGAGATCGACGGGCTGCTCGCCGCTGGCCAGCGACCGATCGTCGTCGGCGGGACCGGGCTGTACCTCCGCGCCGCCCTCAGCGAGCTGGGTCTCCGGCCGCCCGTCCCCGAGGGCGTCCGCGAACGGTGGCTGGCCGAGCTCGAGCGGCACGGGCCACAGGCGCTTCATGCCACGCTCGCCCAGCGGGCACCGTGGGCAGCCGCCGAGATCGAACCGGGCGACCGCCAGCGCATCGTGCGCTCGCTCGAACTCCTCGATACCGGCGAGCTCGAACCTCCCGACGGGGAATCGCAGCTGTGGACCGACCAGGTCCGGCGACCCACGCTGCTGATCGGGCTCACGATGGACCGCGAGCAGCTCTACCAACGCATCGATGCGCGGGTTGAGGTGATGCTCGCGGCCGGCGCACAGGACGAGGTCCGCCGGGCCAACGCTGCCGGCGCTTCGACCACGGCCAGGAAGGCGCTGGGGTTCGACGAGCTCCTGGCCGGCGACATCGACGGCATGAAACGCCGGACGCGCAACTACGCGCGACGTCAACTCACGTGGATGCGCAAGCTCGCCGGCGTCCACGTCATCGACGTGACCGGACGACGGCCCGCCGAGGTCGCCGCCGAGGTCGCCGGGCTGTGGCTCATGGCAATGGTGTGAACGGGAACATCAGGATCACCGCCAAGGCCAGGGCCACCAGCCAGACGGCTCGCAGCTTGCCCGGCGCCAGGGCGACGAGACGGGCCACGGCGATGTAGATCGCCGGCATGACGATCGCCATGTAGTACAGGTAGCTGGTGCGATGCCAGATGACGCTGAGCAGGACGAACGGAGCGAATGTGCCGACAAACCAGGCCACGGAGAGAAGCGCGAGGCGATCGAGTCGGTTCCAGGCCTGACTGGCGCTGAGAAGCAACGCGGGGATGGCGAGCAACATGATCACCGGGCTGATCATGCCGAGGAAGTGGGCGGCCGGGTGGATGTGGTAGAGGCCCGGAGCCGGCTTGGCCGGGTTGATGTTCAGGTACACGATTGGCTTGAGGTCGATCAGCCACTGCCACGGGTACGAGGCGATTCCGGTCGGCCCACCGGGGCTCGTCTGTTGGGCGCCGTAGGTGATCATGTGGAGCAGGTGCCCGAACGGGCCCCCAGCGACGGGCTTGCCTGCATACGCGTCGAACGGGGGCGCGATCCGGTCCATGACTGTCAGCAGCGCGAAGAACACGACGACGGCGACGGCCGTGCAGCCGGCAAACGCCCGCCATCCACCGGAGAAACGCGACTGCGAAGCGGTCCGTGCGCGCCAGCTTCGCGACCCACCGGACAACCGCATCGCGGGTCCGAAGCCTCCGCCACCACCGGAGCTCACCTCACCGCTCAGCCAGCGCAACAGCTCGAACAGGCCCAGCACGAGGAGGATGTAGGGCCCGACTAGTTTGAAGCACGCACCTATACCAATGACCGCGCCGGCGAGTAGGGGCCGCCCAAGCAGGTATAAGGCCGCTCCCCACAGCATCGCCGCCAGCACGTAGATGTCAAGCGTGGCGATCCTGCCCTGGACGAGCAACAGGTTGTCGCACACCATCAGCGCACACGCGCCGGCGGCGAGCCGCTCGGAACCACCGGCGGCGCGCACGAGCACGAACAGGCCGAGAAGGGCCAGGGCGCCGAAGATGATGCTTCCGATCCGCCACGCGAACGGACCGTCGCCGAACAGCTCGATCGAGCCCGCGATGATCAGCTTGGCGAGCTGGGGATGCTCGGCGTTGGGGTCATCTCCGAGCGGGCTCCCGGCATAACGAGCGTCGTCCGGCGGCGAGACGCCCGCGATCACCCGCGCGGCGTTCACGTAGTAGCTCTCGTCGAAGATCAGCACGTGGTCGCTGGCCGAGCGGCACGGCTGCCGGCACGGTTGATCGAGCAGCGCGATGCGCGACGCGACGGAGACGGCCAGCAGCATGACCACGAGGCTCAGGGGGGACAGGTGTCGCAGGCGCTGGGCCATAGCAGGGCGACGGTACATAGACTGCGCCCGCGTGGAGTTCGAGAAATGGAACGCCCTGGGCAACGATTACGTGATCATCGAGGCCGCCGGCCTGCCGTTCGCGCTCAGCGAGGCGCGGATCCAAGCCATCTGCGCGCCGCACACAGGCGTGGGTTCCGACGGAATCCTTCTCCTCTCGGAGCCCGACGACCCGGCCTTCGTGGCGCGGGTGCGGATCTTCAACCCCGACGGGTCAGAGGCGGAGGTGTCGGGAAACGGCGCCCGCGAGGCGGTGCTGTATCTCCGCCGGCACGGGTGGACGAACTCGGACACATTCTCGATCCAAACCGCGGCGGGAGAGCTCCGACCCACGATCACCTCGGAGCGGACATGCACAGTCGACATGGGTCGAGCCCGCGTCCGCAGTGCGGACTACCCCTCAGGGGCCGACGACGGCCGCGGCGAGCTCGAAGCCGCGGGTCGCACATGGCGCTTTCAGCACCTGCAGGTCGGCAATCCCCAGTGCGCGATCCGGGTTGACGAGGAGAACGAGCTCACCGCGCTCGACCTGGCCACGCTCGGACCGCCGATCGAGCACCACGAGCTGTTCCCCAATCGCACGAACGTGTCGTGGTTCACCCCCATCGCCCCCGATCGAGTGCACGCGCGTATCTTCGAGCGCGGGGTGGGGGAGACATCAGCCAGCGGCACCGGAGCCACCGGCGCGGCGGTCGCCTATGTGCTCCAGGGCGGCAGTTCGCCCGTGACGGTCGTACTCGACGGCGGGGAGCTCGACGTCGCCGTTGGGCCCGACATGGACATCAACCTGACCGGCTGGGCCGTCCCGGTGTACCGAGGTCGGCTGGCCGACGAATTCATCGAGGAGCTCAATGCGATCGAGTAGTCGCCTGGAACGAATTCCGCCGTACCTGTTCGCCGAGCTCGAGCGCAAGGTCGCCGGCAAACGCGCAGCCGGCATCGATGTGATCAGCCTCGGCATCGGCGACCCCGACACGCCGACCTACGCGCCGATCGTCGCTGCTGCGCAACGGGCGGTGGCCGACCCGAGCACGCACACGTACCCCTCCAACCGTGGGCGGCCCGAGTTCCGCGAGGCAGTCGCCGCCTTCTACCAGAGGCGATTCGGCGTCGAGCTCGATCCGGAGACCGAGGTGATGCCGGCGCATCGGTGCCAAGGAGTGCATCTTCAACCTCAACCTGGCCTTCCTCGATCCCGGCGACGTGGCCCTGGCGTCGGATCCGGGCTATCCCGTCTATACCGGCGGCCCGCTGCTCACGGGCGGCGAGGCGGTTTTGATCCCGCTGCGGCCCGAGCTGTCATTCGCGCCCGACCTACAGGCGATCAGCCACCAGGACCTCGAGCGAGCCCGCCTCATGTTCTTCAACTATCCGAACAACCCGACCGGCGCCGTTGTGCCCGACGGCCTGTTTGAACAGATCGTCGACCTCGCGCGCGAACGCAATTTCCTCGCCGTGCACGACAACGCGTACAGCGAGACGACCTACGACGGCTATGTCGCCCCATCGTTCCTGGCCACCCCGGGGGCCAAGGAGGTTGGCGTCGAGGTGTTCTCGCTGTCCAAGGGCTACAACATGACCGGCTGGCGGTGCGCGGCGATCGTCGGCAACGCCGAGGCGATCGCCCATTATTGGCGGTTGAAGTCCAACATCGATTCGGGCCTGTTCGAGGCGGTGCAGCTCGCTGGCGTCGCGGCACTCCAACCCGAGGTCGACGCTGAGGTACGCGCAATGTGCGACGTCTACCAGCGCCGGCGCGATCTCGTCTGCGAGGCGCTCGCACAGGCAGGCGTCAACGTCACGCCGCCCAGAGGCACGATTTACATCTGGGCTCCCGTGCCGCCCGGATTTGACTCCGCGGCGGCGTACTGCGAGTACGTGCTCGAGGAGGCGGCCGTGGTCATCTCGCCAGGCGGCGCCTACGGACGCAGCGGTGAGGGCTTTTTCAGGATCTCTCTGACCACGCCCGACGACCGCCTGCTCGAGGCGGTGGAGCGCATCCGGCGGCTCTAGCGCGGCTACCATCCGCGTAGTGCAGCGAAGCCGGCATGGGCGCACTCACGGATCATCATTCACCGCCGACGGTCAGCGGGTACCTGGCCGCGCGCGTCAGCGGGCGTTCCTGATCGCGGCCGTTTCCGACGGACAGCACGACCAGCTGGCCGAGCTGCGCGAGCTCTTGCGCACCGCCGGAGTGGCGGGGGTCGGCGAGATGGTGCAGCGGCGCGACCAGCCGCACCCGAACACCTACCTGGGCGCCGGCAAACTCGACGAGCTGAAGGCGGAGTTGGGCGCTGCTGACGCCAACCTGGTCGCCTGCGACGACGAGCTCTCGCCGCGCCAGGAACGCAACCTGGAAACCGCGCTCGGGGTGCCGGTGATCGACCGGACCGCGATCATCCTCGATATCTTCGCCGCCCACGCTCACTCGGCGGAGGGCAAGCTTCAGGTCGAGCTGGCGCAGCTCGAGTACAACCTGGCCCGAATGCGCGGGCTGTGGTCGCACCTCGAGCGCCTCGGCGCCGGGCGCATCGACGGCGGTATCGGGACCAGGGGCCCGGGCGAGACGCAGATCGAAACCGACCGCCGCCTGGCCCGCGACCGGATTTCCGCGCTCAAGCGCAAGCTGACCCACGTGGCCTCCAGCCGCTCGGTTATGCGCGCGGAACGCGAGCGTGCCCATCTGCCGTCGATCGCGCTGGCCGGCTACACCAATGCGGGGAAGTCGACCCTCCTGAACGCCCTGACCGGCGCCTCGGCGGGGGTCGGCGATCGCCTGTTCCACACGCTCGACCCCACCACACGGGTCCTCCGTGTTGGCGGCCGCGACTATCTGCTCACCGACACCGTCGGCTTCATCCGAAAGTTGCCCCATCAACTCGTCGACGCCTTCGGTGCCACCCTCGACGAGACACGTCTGGCCGATCTGATCCTCCACGTGGTCGATGCCTCGGTCGACGAGGAGGAGCTCTTGGAAATGACGGCGGCCGTCGAGGACGTCCTGCATGAGATCGATGCCGAAGAGGCCACACGCGTCCTGGTGCTGGCCAAGGCCGACCAGGTATCGAGCGAGCGCCGAACAGAGCTCGAGAATCGGCATCGCGACGCCGTGCTCGTCTCGGCGTTGACCGGCGAGGGAATCCCGGCGCTACTCGAGCGGATCGAGGACCAATTCGCCCGCCGCCTCGAGGAGGTCGAACTCCTGATCCCCTACGAGGACGGCGCGAAGATCGCCGAGCTTCATGAGATAGCCGGCGACCTCGAGCGCGAGGAGACGCCGGAGGGGGTGCGCGTCAGTGCCCGCTTGACGCCGAGCGTAGCCGCGCGCTTCTCGCCGTTCGCGCTGGGTCGCCAGGCCGGATGACGCTGCGGGTCCAGCGCCTCGACGAGCGCGCGACGATCCCCCGGCGTGCGTACCCCGGCGATGCCGGCCTCGATCTCCACGCGCTCGAGGATTGTGAGCTGGCGCCCGGCCAGCGGCGGCTCGTGAGAACCGGCATTGCGGTTGAGATTCCCGATGGTCAGGCGGGACTCGTGCTGCCGCGCTCGGGGATCGCCGCCCGCCACGGAATCGCGCTGGTCAACGCGCCGGGGCTGATCGACTCGGGCTACCGGGGGGAGATCCAGGTGCTGCTGCTCAACACCGATCGGGCGGCGGGCTGTCGCCTCGCGGCGGGTGATCGCATCGCGCAGCTCGTGCTGGTCGAGGTGCGGGCGCCCGAGGTGCTCGAGGTGGAGGCGCTGGCCACCAGCAAGCGGGGCGCCGGCGGGTTCGGCTCGAGCGGCAGCTGACAGCAGGCGTCAGCTGGACGCGATCAGCCCGTGGGCCTGAAGGAAGTGCTTGGCGACGGTCGCCGGGTCCTGGTGGTAGACGTCGACGGCGGCGTTGAGCCGTCGTATCACCGGCGTCGTGAGGAGGGAGCTGACCTGGTTGACGGTCGTCGCGAACGCCGGGCCCTCGGCGCGTAGCACGCGTGCTGATACGACGGGCACGACCTGTCCGAAGCCAAACACGCGGCGGGGATCTCGGAGCAGCGTGTAATCCTCGCCGACGAGCTGCCCGTCGGTGGTATTGACGTCCGCAGCCTCCACGGTGCCGTGATCTAGGGCGGCGTATTGATCACCGATGGCCAGTGGCTTGAACGCGCCCGGGGTGAACCCATAGACCGATTCCAGCGCCGGCAGCCCCGATGGGCTCTGCTGAAACTGTGGCGGTGCGCCGAGGGTCAGGCCGGCCGACACCTTGCGCAGGTCGCCGATCGTACGCAGTCCCTGTTGCAGGGAATAGGACGAGGTCACGGCGAGCGCATCGGTATCCGAGAACGGGGTCATGTCGAGGAGCTCGAGCCCGTGGGCACGGGCGTACCGGCGCCCGGCGAGGTATGCCCCACGCCGGGTGCGGAAGGATCGCTTGATCCCGGCCACCGTGGTGTCCCAGGTGTCGAGATACTCGGGGTACATCGCGAGGCGGCCGCTGTAGAGCGCCGGAATCGTCACCTCGGTCGGCCCGATATCGCGATTGAGCATGATCGTGTACCCCTGGGCCGTCAGCGCCTCGTCATAGAGCTCGCCGAGGAGGAACTGTTCGGTGAAGTTCTTGTCGCCGATCGTTACCGGCGGCCTTCCCGTACCGGGAAGCTGACCTGCCGTGGTGGTGATCTGGCTGGGCGCCGCGGTCGCGTCGGGCCTGGCGTCGCCGCACGCACTGAGCGTGTCGGCGGCCAGGAGAACGGCGGCGAGGGCGACCAGAGCGCGCCAGCGACTGCGAGCCATGTCGACTAAATGCCCGCTGCCCGCCTGGCCTCACGGTGAGCGGCGGCTTCGAGGTCGTCGTTCAACGGGGTCATCGGTTCGGTCAGCCTCAGCGCGGTGGCGATCAGCCAGTCGGCAAACCAGGCGTTCTTCGGCAGCAGGGGACCGTGGAGATAGGTTCCAATCACGCTGCCCTCGCGGACACCCTCGACGCCGTCGCTTCCGTTGTTTCCATGCCCCTTCAGTACTCGGCCGAGCGGATGCGTGGAGGCACCCAGGTGGGTCCGCCCGCCATGATTCTCGAACCCGGCGAGAACCTGCTTGACGCCAGGCTCGAGCTCGACCTCGATCGCGACGTTTCCGATCAGCCTGGGTCCATCGGCCCGCACCGTCCGCAGGTCGACGAGCCCGACCCCCGGCAGCTTCTCATCGCCCAGCTGGTAGGAGTGGCCGAGCAACTGGTAGCCGCCGCACACGGCGAGGATCATGCCACCGCGTCCGGCCACGGCGTGGAGCGCATCGCGCTTGACGCTGGCCAGGTCGAGCGCACACAGCTTCTGGTCGCGGTCCTGGCCGCCGCCGATGTAGAACAGGTCGGCCGAGTCGGGGTCGAGCTCGTCGCCCAAGCCAACCGAGGTCAGGGAAAAGCCGAGTCCCCGCCACTGGCAGCGCCGCTGCAGAAGCAGAAGGTTGCCCCGGTCGGCGTAGATGTTCATGAGGTCGGGGTACAAGGCGCAGACGCGGAGCGTGGGGGCCGGATCAGACAGCCAGCATCACCACCTCGCTGCCCGCATAGTCACGCGTGGCCGGAATCGTTTCGACGCCGACAAGGCGCAACCCCACCGCCGCGCCCTCGCGACCAAGTTGGTCCGCGGTGAGCAGGTCAAGCCGGATCACGTCCCGGCTCGTCGAACGCTCTCCATCGGTGGCAACCACCTCGCGCCGACGCTCGAGCACGAAGCCACCAGCGTCGGCCCGTACGGCCGTGGGCTGGCTCGAGTAGATCACGCCATCGAGCTCGCGAATGTCGGGCAGCGGGGCGAACGGTTCGTCGGCGACGTCGTACAGATCCAGGGTTTGGGCGATCGCCACGGCGAGCAGGCCGCCCCGGCAAAGGTGCTGTCGCGCGCGCTCTAGGAACTGGAGCGCGCCCCTCGACTCCTCCGAGCAGCTGGATCGTCTGCATCGGCATCAGGCAGAGGGCAAAGCGCTGGTCAAGCTGGAACATCCGGGCGTCGTCGACGACGACCCGGACGTCGAGGTCGCCGGCGCGGCGTACGAGCTCGTCGGTCAAGATCTGGTCGCTGTCGAGGGCGATCACATGGTGACCGCGGTCGGCGAGGTCGAGCGTGACGCGCCCGGTTCCGGCGCCGACATCGAGGATCGGTGATCCGTACTCACTGGCCAGCCTGCGCCATAGCCTGAGATCCTCCGTGTATGCGCCGCATTCGAGGTCGTGCCAGATGACGCTGAGCTCGGCGCAGCTTCCGCGCGTGCTCATCTCGGGCCGGCTCCCTGGGGCTCCCAGAACTGCGCCACGTGTCCCCGCGAGGCCAGCTGGTCGCGAAGCTCGAGGAGGGCCGTGTAGGTGGGAAGCACAAACAGCCGTCGATCACCGGCGCTGCGCAGAGCGGAGTCAAGCGCTTGCGCGAGCTCGGGTATCACATGCAGTCGGTCGGCCGGAAAGCCGGCGTATTTCAGGCGCAGCGCAAGTTCCGCGGCGCGGGTACCGCTGCACGTTGTCCGGTCCACGCGGCTGGCCAGTATCTCGAAATCGGCATCCCAGACCCATGACACATCCTTGCCGTCGGCGGTCCGGTCGTTGAGCACGGCGAGGAGCTCGAGGTTCCCGTCCTCGAGCGCGAGCGTGCGTACGATCTCGTTGGCACCGGCCGGGTTCTTGATCAAGAGGATCGACACCTCGACCCCGTCGATGGAGACGGTTTCGGCTCGGCCAAACGCGGCCGTCACAGCCTCCAGGCCGGCCACGACGTGTGCGAGCGATACATCGAGGGCCAGGCAGAGGGCCGCCGCACCTAGCGCGTTGTAGACGTTGTAGAGACCGGGGAGGGGGAGGTTGATCCGCGCCGCGCCACCGGGCGTGGTGAGCGTGAACGCCGCCCCGCGCGTCCCGTCGAGCACGATGTCCTCGGCGGCGATGTCGGGAACCGGACGCTCCTGGCCGCACGACGGGCAGCGGTAGGTGCCGAGGTGGCCCATGTAGATCGCGTCGTAGACGTAGGCGGCGCCGCACCGCCGGCAGTGCTTGGAATCTGACGCATGCTGCATCTCCGCCATCGTCACCGAGCCGTCCTGTACTCCGAAGTAGGTTACGTGTGGCGAGTGGCGCCCCAGATCGGCGATGAGCGGATCGTCGGCGTTGAGCGCCAGGCGGGCGGCGCCGGGCAGGCTGCCGACCACGGCGGCCCAGCGATCGGCGATCGTCTCGAGCTCTCCGTAGCGATCGAGCTGGTCGCGGAATAGGTTGGAGAGCAGGATCGCGCGTGGAGCGAGTTCCGGGGTGATGCGATCGAGCCAGAATTCATCCACCTCGAACAGGCCGAGCTCGCCTTCGATTCGACCGCCCGGCCGCGCCGCGGCGAGCAGCGTCGACGCCACACCGCCCGCCATATTGGCGCCGGCGCGATTGTGCACGAGGGACAGCCCGGCACGGCCGAAGATCGAGGCGATCATTCCCGCGGTGGTCGTCTTCCCGTTGGTGGCCGACACGAGGACCGAGCCGCGCGGCAGCCTCGCGGCGAGCTCGGAGATGGCGTGGGGTTCGAGCCGCATGAGCACCTTGCCGGGGAGACTGGTGCCGCCCCCGCGACCGGCCCGTCGTGCCAGCTCACCCACCGCTCGGGCGGCGATGATCTTCGCGTCCAGCGCGGTCATGCCGGCACGAGCACACTTATCGCGCCGGGCAGTGCCCGGACCGTGATCGGCAGATCGGCGATCGGATCACCATCGGCGAACATCGTGAACGGCCGGCTGGCGGCGATCTCTATCTCACGAGCCCGAAGCACCTCGACGTTGGGCTGCCGCACATGCTCGCCTTTGAACACCGTCGGGAGCAGACGCAGGAACCGCAATTTGGGGATGTTTCCGACGATCACGACGTCGAGGAGCCCATCGCTCAACGACGCGTCTGGCGCGAGCAGCATCCCGCCACCGTACGCCTTCGAGTTGGCCACCGCGATCGTGTATCCCGTGACCTCACGTGGGGCGGCGCCGTCGATCGTGAGCTGAAAGCTCGCCGGGCGCCATCCCGCCAGTGCTCGCAGTGCGCCGTAGGCATAGACGAGGTTGCCGCGGATGATTCGGGTCTCGTTGGCGATCCGGTTGGCGTCGGAATCAAAGCCGCAGCTCGCGATGCCGATGAACGTCGCCGAGCCGGCTTGGCCGAGGTCGAGCTGGCGCACGACGCCACCGGCGAGAATCGCGCACGCCGCGGTGGGCTCGAGCGGGATTCCCAGCACACGCGCGAAATCATTTCCCCGCCCGCCCGGCAAGACCCCGACCACGCCGTCGGAGTGCTGGAGCGCATCGGCGACGGCGCCGATGAGCCCATCGCCGCCCAGCGCAACGGCGATCTCACCGGCCTGCGCGGCGTTTCGCGCCAACTCCCTCGCGTGCTCGAGGCTGCGCGTTCGCTCGACGTGGTGTTCAAGGCCGAGACGGGTCAGCTCCTGCTGCACCAAGGGCAGCACGCGGCCGGCGCGCCCCCCGCCGGCCGACGGGTTCACGATCAGCGACAGAGTCACGTCGAGAGCAGGAGGGCGTGCAGGTCCTCGGCGATGGCCACCGGCGCCGGCTCGCTGGCCGCCTCTGCCTCCGCGCGCGTCGTGCTGCCGGTGAGCACGATTGCTCCGTCCAGGCCGGCCGCCTCTGCGCCTGCCAGGTCTGAGTCCAGACGGTCGCCCACGACAAGCGCCTTTCCCTCGCCGAGCCGGTCGAGCGCCGTCAGGAAGATCTGTGCCGCCGGCTTTCCGACGATCGTCGCGCTGGCACCGGTTGCGTACTCGAGCGCCGCGACGATGGCCCCCGTGGCCGGCCAGATCCCCTCGTCGGTCGGAAAGGTGCGGTCGCGCCCGGCGGCGATCATCTCCGCGCCGGCCAGCACGGCCTGCGTGGCGTCCTTGAGCTCGCCGAAGGTCAGCTCGTCATGTGCGGCGACGACCACGAACTCGGCTTCGGTCACCCCGTCGGTACCGTTGACGATGTGCTGGCCGGCGTCGACCACGTGGCGGAAGATCGCCGGTGATCCGACCACGTAGGTTCCACCTCGCCCGACGCGTTCGGCGAGGACATGCTGGATCGCCCCACCGACCGTGACCACCTCTTCGAGCGAGGCCCTCAGGCCGAGCGACCACAGCTTGCGCACATAGTCCTCGGGCGAGCGACGGGCGTCGTTGGTGACGAACATGATCGACTTGCCGGCCGCACGGAGCGCGGTCACGGCCTCCGGTGCTCCGCGGGTGCACGTCTCGCCGACCCAGACGCATCCGTCGAGATCGAGCACGACGTGGTCGTATGAGTTGAGCAGGGGGGAGAGGGGCACTAGAACAGGGTCGCCTGGCCGTTCGGGACTGGCGGGGCAAGGCATTCGGGGCCGTCGTAGCGAGCGTCGTTGACGGCCGAGCTCACGGCGCGCAGAGCGGTCCGGGAAGGCGGCATCCCGGCCAGCACCGAGGGGAGCTGGTCGGTGGCGTGGCGGCGGCTAACCATGCGCCCTCTTGCCGGGGATCGAGGATGATCGGCATGCGGTCGTGGAGCGGCGCGATGGCCGAGTTGGCCGGCTGCGTGAGGATCGTGCATGTGCGCAGCGTGCTGCCGTCGTTGCCATGCCAGATCGACCACAGCCCGGCGAATGCGAACGGCAGCTCGTCGTTCGCGGGTGATGTGAAAGGGCTCCTTCGGACCGCCGGACACGCGCCGCCATTCGTAGAACCCGTCGGCGACGATCAGGCAGCGGAAACGCTCGAACGCGCGGCGGTAGGCCGGGCGCTCGGCCGCCGTCTCGACCCGGGCGTTGATCATCTTCAGGCCGATGTTCGGGCTCTCGGCCCAGCTCGGCACCAGGCCCCAGCGCAGCAATTCGCCGCGGGGCTCGCCCTCGCGGCTGGTGGTCACGGCGAGCACGTGGTCGCCGGGGGCGACGTTGTAACGCCGCGTGACCTCGACTGCATCGCCGATCGGAAAACGGGCCCGCAGATCCGACGGATCGGGCGTGGCCAGGCTGTAGCGACCGCACATCGCGCTGTCGCGGATCGTCAGCGCGCGCGAGCCGCCGCCTGCTCGGCGCGTTCGGCCTGTGCCCGTTTCTGTCTGCGTCGCCCGAAGTAGGCGAGGATGCCCACGGCAACGGCAACCAGCACGAGCCCGTAGAAGATGTTGAGGTCGAGCGAGACGCCGCCGAAGGGCAGCGAGATCAGCTTCACGATTCCGAACCCGAGCGCCAGGATGGCGACGACGAGCACGATGATCAGGACGATCCCGCGGATGCGGACGAGGATGCCGGCGCTGGCGGGCGGCGCCAGCAGGCCCATCAGCCTGAGCCCACGCAACTGACGTGAGGATGGCGCCTCGACGCCCAGTCGCTCAGTGGCCTTCTTCAGATCGTCGGGCCGGCGCTCGGCCAGGGCCAGCGAAGCGTCGGCCATGCGGCGCAGCTGCATGCGCTCCTGTGGGCGGGCGGCGGCCAGCGCGCGCTGGAAGTGTGCGCGAGCGGCCTTGGCGTCGTAGCGCTCCGCGGCGCGCGCGCCAAGGATCGCCTGAGCCGCGGCCTTGAACCTTGTCTCGGCCTCGAGTTCCTCGTCCGAACGACTCTCGAGCTGCTGCATCGCGGCCAGCTGACTGCGCTGCTCGATCCGCATCGTGCGCTGCTGCTTGGGCATGGATTGAGAGTCTAGTGGGCGGCTACTGAGTGCGCGGGGCCGGACTGCAGGGCCACGATCCGCGGTAGGTGGTCAGGTACCAGCAGACCCCAGCCCGACGCCATGTCGTAGCCGGGCTTGGCCTCGCAGCAGGCTGAGGAGAAGGTCTTGTTACTCCCGTGGACGACGTCGGCGATCCCCCGCGTGCCCTTCGTTTTGCGCCATATCGATGCGGCGACGTTGCCCCACCGCCTCGCGACCTGGTGTTTAGCCGACGCCTGCTCGGCTGGCAGCCTGCCGACGGGGTTGCAGTCGGAGCTGGCTCGCGTCAATGCTTCGGCTTGACGACGAACAGCCGTTGCCGAGTCAGGTACTGACCGCCATCATTGGGACTGGCCGGCGGCGAGCGGTACACGTCGACGTGGTCACCGATGATCGCCCCGCCGGTGTCCTGGGCAATGAACCAACCGCCGTAGCCGTCGTGCCGGTAGGCGGGGATGTACACGCGACTGCCGAGTGGTATGACACGCGGGTCGACAGCGATCGATCGATAGAAATGGAGCGGGAGGGAGCCACCCGGGGCAAAGGTGACACCGGGCAAGGGCACGTACCGGCGACCGCGTCCGGCGTACCATCCGCCGGCCGCGAGCGGGAACGTAACGGAGCCCTGGCCATTGCGCCAGTAGGCGCCGGCGCGCCAGAACGGCGGGCCGGCGGCCCAGCCGTCCGACGAGGAGGTCAGCGCACCACTGCGGGTCACCCATCCGGCGTCTCCGAGCGCATCGATGTGGTACATGCGGCCGTCGAGGCCGAGGCCCTCGCCTTCCATCGACACTCCGGTCGCCGAGTACAGCCAATCGATGCGGTGCTTGCCTTTCAGCCCCGGCGTCCGAACCTTCTTGCCGATGAACCACCTCTCCGGCGCCGGCCAGTACTCGGTGATGATGACGTCGTGCAGCCAGGAGCCGCGTGCGCGTTTGCCCGGCGGCCGCGGGATCTTGTGACGGCTGTGATTGGGGTCCAACCCGCCCAGGCCGGCACCGCCGCTGGGTGTCGGTTCTGCCTGCCTCGCCGCTGCCCATGGTGCGGCGGCCGCGGCGACTGCCGTGATGGCAGCGATGGTCAGTACCGTGCGACGAACCCTACAGCGGCTTCGATGTGACATGCGCACCCTTCGAACATTGTCGGCACCCGGTCGCGCAGTGTTGAGGGTGGGTCACGGGTTGCAGCCGGGCCGCCCGCGCCGACAGTCACGGACCACGTCAGCTGTCGGTGTCGAAGCTGACGATTACCCCGCCCTCGGGCGAGAGGCTGTTCGACGGAGTCGTAAAGCCACTCGGGGTCGACACGGTGGAGGCGGCCGCGAACGTGCCACCACCACCGCCACCGGGGTCGCTGTTACCACCGCCACCCTGAAGCGACCGGCCATGCGTTCCCTAGAAATGCTTAGGGCGCACGTACCTACGCACGAGAACAGCGTATCCCGGCGGCTGATCTGCTCGAAGTCGACGTTTGGTTCCGAGCAGATCTCAGCCTGCCGCGGGCACCAGCTGACGGATCGAGGGTCATCGAGCTGGCGTCTTCCAGATCGGCCTTCGCGTGCAGGCGATCGAGGAGGTTGTAGAACGGCGGTCGAATGACAGTGGCTGACCGGCGGTACGGGCTAAGCGGCGTTTCGCTCGAGTTCGGCGTAGCGCTCGAGGGTGAGCAGGACGGCGCGCATTTGGTTGCGCTGGGTGAGGACGACCTTGTCGAGTTCGCCTTGTTCGAGTTGGTCGAGGAGGCGGTGCAGCTCTCGCATCGCTTCGCGGACGGTCGCGAGCTCGGCGTTCGTGACCCGGACGCTCTTCACGGGTTCGGTCATCGCAATCGGGACGATAGGGACCGTTGCGGACGGACCGATGGCATCGGCGTCGACGTTCTGTCCGCGCTGTCGACGACACTGCGGTGCGTATGAGTCCTGTGGCGGCGCTTGATCCTTCGGCGGTGCGACTCGGCCACGTGCGCGGGCGCTACTTCCGTGAGAACTTCGCGCAGGGCGGGGTCGATCTGGTGCAGATCATTCCCGAGCTGGTGACGAACGCGGATGCGGCGATCGCCGCTGCGGGCAGGGCGTCGGGGCGGATCGTGCTGTCGGTCGGGTGCGCCCGATCCCGAGTTCCTGTCGCTGTGGCGGGCGCGGATGCGCTCGTTGCGCTCGCCGGCGCTGCTCTCCTGGAAGCACGAGCTGCGCTGCACCGATGACGGTGAGGGTGTCGATGCCGGGCTGATCGACGCCCGCTTGGGTGCGCTCGGGGTCGAGCCGCCGCGCGCCGGGCAGCGCGGCCTGTTCGGCCGGGGGCTCAGGGATGTGTGGCTGGCGCAGGGCGCCGGTCGGATCGAGGGCGTGCGCGCCGGGATGATGGTGGAGTCGTGGTTCTTCCCGGCTCCGGGCGATGAGCCGTATGCGTTCGTGCACGTGCGCGAGGCGGCAGCGACGACCGCCGACCTGAAGGCGCTCGGGGTCGCTGAGTCGGGCACGCGGGTGACGGTGCCGTCTGGTTGCGGCGCGGCTGCCGCCGACGGGGAGGCTGCGCGCGCTGGTCGCGCAGCTGGTGCAGCTGCGGCCGATCCTCGAGGATCCGGCGCGCGCGGTCTACCTGGAGCAGCCGGAGCAGACGCCGCAGCTGATCACCTATCCCGCCCCCGAGCCCGACCCGGAGCGGCCGGTCCTGTTCGACGGCGAGGTCCAGGTCGCCCCGAACGTGACGGCGAGGATCGTCGTGCGCCGCGCCAAGGAGCCGCTGTCGCAGGGGTTCTCGCGCGCGACCCGCCGCGGCGGGCTGGTGATCCGCTCCGGGCGCGCGGCGCACGAGACCACGCTCGCGGGGTTCGAGGGCCGCCCAGGCACGCGGCACCTGTACGGCGAGGTGTTCTGCGAGGCGATCGAGCAGCTCCAGCGCGACGCGCTCGACAGACCCCGTCCAGAGCTCGTGGTCAAGGTCGACCGCTCCGGGCTCAACGAGCACCACCCGATCGTCGCACGGCCCTGTACGCGGCGATCGACCGAGTGCTCAAACCGATCGTCGCCGCCGAGGAGCGGCGCGCCGGCACGCACCTGATCGGCGCCGCCGCGCGCCGTGACCGCCCGCGACCAGGTCGGCCTGCGCGCGCTCAACGACTTGCTCAAGGCCGCGTTCGACCAGCCCGGCACTGGCGGCCGCCGAGCCCGGCGAGAACCCGGCGGCCAAGGCTCCCGCGCAGCCGACGGAGGAGCAGGCAGACAAGGCGGCCACACGGGTCGACCCCCGGCGAGCACGCGCCTGCGCCACCGCCCGCGCCGGCGCAGGCGCTGTGGTTCAAGCAGTCGCCCGTGCGCCTGCATCCCGGCGAGAAGCGCACCGTCACGCTGCTCGCCGACCCGACCCGCGGTCACCGCCCGGAACGGCAGTCGAGATCGAGGCCGACCCGGGCCTGACCGTGCATGCTGCGCGCCGACGCAATCCCCGAGCCCGGCAGCCGCGGCAACAGCACCGTGCAGATTCACGTCCGCGCCCGGGTCACCGTCGAGCCGGGAGCGCGCCTGACGGTGCTCGCGGCGGCCGGCGAGCACACCGCCGAGCTCGAGATCCTGATCGTCCGCCACCGCGCCTCCGGCTGGGTCAGGGAGATCGCGCGCAAGAACGAGGACCAGACAGGTCGAAGCCGAGTTCGACCCCGAGACCGGCATCGTCACCGTGTACGAGGGCCGCCGCGAGTTCCGCGAGCTCGAGCGGGCCGCCCGCCGCGCCGGCTACAGCAAGAAGCGGGCGCCCGAATACGTGCCCTACCGGATGCTCGAGGTCGAAGCCGCTGCGAACACCGTCTACGACTGGGCCGCCGAGCAGATCCTCGCCCGCCGACTACCCGAAGAGCGCCCGTCGGAGCCCGCCGAGTACGCCGCCGCCATCCGCCACGAGGCACAAGCGCTCCGCCACCGCGCGCACCACAAGCTCATGCACGCATTCCTTGAGCCCGAGATCTTCGAAGGCGCCGTCACCCTCACACGCCCGCAGCCCACAACGAGCAGCCGGCAGCTGCGCCTCGTGGACAACGACCCGCGCGGCTGACGGAGGGCGTCCGCCTTCACCAGCCATAGGGCCGCGACGGTAGATGGTCAGATCGTGCTCATGACATTGAGCACGAGGCCGTTCGGATCGAATCGTCCCTAGCCGCCGGAGTCACGGGATCTCGACCGCGACGCCTGCACGCCTAAGGCTCGACTCCATGTCGATCTCACAACCGAGTGCTCGAAGACCGCGGTCCCGAGAACCGCGCCGGGTAGGACTTCACGCGATCGTTGGGCATGACGCTCCCGTCGAAGTCGACGCTCACGTCGAGGTCAAAGCACGTAGAACTCGCTCCTCAGACGCCATGTCAGACGATCCAAACATGCTTGTCCCAAGCACCTGCCGCCCACCGCCGGCGTGGGAAGCTCGACCCGCGCCGAATCGACGTCTACCGCGCGAGCCGCATAGCTCCACGCGCTGACCGCTCCCGAGCCCCCGTTAACGCCCCCTCTCTCGACCTGAGTTCACATAAGCCCGATTATCGAGCATTAGACCGGCGGCAAGACTGCCGCCGCCCCCGCAACCCGTTTTACTGAGTCCAACGTTGTTCTCGATAATCAGGCACATCGTTGGAATGAACGCCGGGAGAGCCGCGGAACTCGGCCGCGCGGGCCGCGTACGCATCGAGCAACGGTTCACGATCGACGCATCGATCGCTCAGCTCGGGCAACTCGTGGAGCAGGCCGCGCGCCACGGCGGATGAGGACTGACGCCCGCAATGGGCGGCAGCGAACGTGGCCGGAGGCCGGGTCGCCCCGATCCGGGCACCAACAAGCGATCCGGGCACCAAGCGCGTCCCCCACGTCGAGGAGAACACGGCAGCCGACGCCGTCGAGCTGAGCGCAGACCAGTCCACCCAACCCGAGGAGGCGCAGTTCATGCAAATCGGCGCTGTTTACCCCCAGACCGAGCTTCGAGGAGATCCGACGGCTGTTCGGCGGATTGGGACAGGGGTCGAGGACCTGGGCTTTGACTACCTTCTCGCCTACGACCACGTGCTCGGGGCCGTTCATGCTGATCGAACACCACCGCTGACGGGGCCATATACCGAGCACGACCCGTTCCACGATCCGTTCGTGATGTTTGCTTATCTGGCCGGCATCACCGAACGAATCCAGTTCGCCACCGGGGTCCTGGTCCTCCCCCAGCGCCCGACGGCGCTCGTGGCACGCCAGGCAGCCGATCTCGATCTTCTGTCCGGCGGTCGACTACGCCTCGGTGTCGGGGTCGGCTGGAACCACGTCGAGTACGAGGCCCTCGGGCAGCAGTTCCGTACCCGCGGCGCGCGGCAGGAGGAGCAGATCGGACTGCTGCGCCGGCTGTTCACAGAACCCGTCGTCGACTTCTCGGGCCGGTTTGACCGCGTCGACCGTGCCGCACTCGTGCCCCGGCCGGCACACCGCATCCCGATCTGGCTCGGTGGATCCTCCGAGGCGGCGTACGATCGGGCCGCCCGTCTGGCCGACGGCTTCATCTTCATCGGCGGGGACATCGACCACACCGTCGACGTGTGGAAACGGCTACGCGAGCGCGTGCACAGCCTCGGCCGGTCGGTCGAGGAGTTCGGGGCGGAGTACGTGGTGCGTCCGCAGGGTGGCCGGGGCGACATTACCGCCGCGATCGATGCCTGGCGCGAGGCAGGCGGGACGCACCTCTCGATCGTCAGTATGGGCCTCGGCTTCGACTCCGTCGACGGCCATATCGATTGCTTTGCATCGCTCGCAAACGCGCTGGGCCTGTCGTGACCGCGGCCCGGGTGACGCACAACGATGCGCGCACGGACGAGGTCAGATGGCGAGACCGGCGGACCGAGCGAGGACTACTGTGGCTTCGTGCTCGGCGCCGCGTTGGAGGGCGGCCACGTGACCGTTTCGAGCGCACGTGTCCGGGGGCGACACAGGGCGTCTCTGATCAGTAGAGGACGCGTGACCGTATAGCATCTTCAATCATCTCTATGTCCGTATCTTCCTGAGCGTCCCCGTTCGCGCCCCCGCATCTGAAAGTCACGGGTGCTGAGCGACTTGGCGCTCGACGAGAGAATGCTCGAGGTGATCGCGACGCACCGCGAAGGCGTGCTTGCGACGCAGGCTTGTCGTCCGCTTCCGGATCTCGCACACCTACGGCGTCGTCCGTGACCAGCCCCCGGGTGGATAGCGTGCAGGAGGAACGGCTGACAGGGCGCGCGCTGTGGACCGTCTTCGGGGCGCTGATGCTGGGCATGTTCCTGGCGGCGCTCGACCAGACGATCGTCTCCACGGCACTGCCGACGATCGTCGGCGATCTCGGCGGCCTCAACCACCTCTCTTGGGTGGTCACCGCGTACCTGCTGGCCGCGACGATCTCGACGCCGCTGTACGGCAAGCTCGGTGACACGGTAGGGCGAAAGCCGCTCTTCCTGGCGGCGATCGTGATCTTCCTCGTCGGCTCGATCCTCGCCGGGGCGAGCCAGACGATGGATGAGCTGATCGGCTTCCGGGCGCTGCAGGGGATCGGCGCCGGTGGGCTGATGGTCGGTGCGCAGGCGATCATCGGCGACATCGTCCCGCCGCGCGAGCGGGGTCGCTACATGGGCCTGATCGGCTCGGTGTTCGCCGTCGCGTCGGTCGCGGGGCCGCTGCTCGGCGGCTTTCTGGTCGAGAACCTCTCGTGGCGATGGGTGTTCTACGTCAACGTGCCGATCGGCGTAGTCGCGATCGCGATCGTCATCACGCGGCTGCATCTGCATACACCGCATCGCAGCCACAAGATCGACTACATCGGAGCCGCGCTGCTGAGCGGTTGCGTCGGCGCGCTGATCATGCTCACGACCTGGGGCGGCACCCAATACGCGTGGGGCTCGGCGATGATCGTCGGCCTCGGCGTCGCCGGCGCCGTCCTGCTGGCGGCGTTCATCTGGTGGGAGAACCGCGTCCCGGAGCCGATCCTGCCGCTGAGGCTGTTTCGCTCGAGCGTGTTCAGCATCGCCAACGCGATGGGCTTCGCGATCGGGATGGCGATGTTCGGCGCGATCATTTTCATCCCGCTCTTTCTGCAGATCGTGTACGGCGCCAGCCCGACGAGCTCGGGCCTGCGCCTGCTGCCGCTGATCGCCGGACTGCTCGTCGCGACGATCGCCTCCGGCCGGGTGATCACCGCGATCGGCCGCTACAAGGTGTTCCCGATCGCCGGCACCGCGATCCTGATCGCCGGCATGTACCTGCTCTCGCTGCTCAAGGTCGGCACCGCGCCGTGGCTTGCGTCCGTGTTCATGCTGGTCGTCGGAGTCGGGATCGGACTGGTGATGCAGGTTCTGGTGCTCGTCGTCCAGAACGACGTCGACCCCCGGGACATCGGCGTGGCGACATCGACCGCGACCTT
Source organism: uncultured Solirubrobacterales bacterium (assembly GCA_963734775.1). Taxonomy (GTDB): domain Bacteria; phylum Actinomycetota; class Thermoleophilia; order Solirubrobacterales; family Solirubrobacteraceae; genus Palsa-465. The sequence goes on along the minus strand of CAVTJE010000015.1, from coordinate 79,012 downwards.
CTCGAGGTCGGTCGGCGGCGCCTTCGGGGTCGCGATCTTCGGGACGATCTTCGCGACCCGGCTCGCTGACCAGCTGTCGCACTTTCCGCCGTCGGTGACGGCGCACCTGGGCGGCGGCGTCCACCTCAACCCGGCCCAGGCCAAGCTCCTGCCGCCGCCGATCCACGCCGAGTTCCTGCAGGCGTTCGCGCAGGCGCTGCACGGGGTCTTTCTGTGGGGCGTGGCGCTGGCAGTGATCCCGTTCCTGCTCTCGTGGCTGCTCAAAGAGGTGCCGCTTCGCACGACGATGTCCCGGACGCCCGAGCCCGGGCCGCCCTCGACGGGTCCGCCGGCCGAGGAGCCAATAGCACCGTCGTCCGCAAAGTCCCCGGCCTCGCCGACGCCCCGCTGAGCCCGATGGAGTGTCCCCGTGTGACCGGTCAACCGAACACGACTCAAGCAGAGGTGCCAATGGACAACAACTTCTTCGATCTTGAACTCGGCGGGCTAGACGGCGCCGAACTCGACCTCGACGGTCTCTCCGGCCGTACCGTGCTGGTCGTCAACGTCGCATCGCGCTGCGGGCTGACGCCTCAGTACGCCGGGCTCGAGCGGCTCCAGGGACGCTACGGCGACGCCGGCTTCTCGGTCCTCGGCGTCCCGTGCAACCAGTTCGCCAACCAAGAGCCCGAGAGCGAGGACAAGATCGCGACGTTCTGCTCGGCCACCTATGGCACGACCTTCCCGATCAGCGAGAAGGTCGATGTCAACGGCCGCCACCGACACCCGCTGTACGAGAAGCTCGTCGACACTCCGGACGCCGACGGCCGGGCGGGCGACGTCGATTGGAACTTCGAGAAGTTCCTCGTCTCGCCGGGCGGAGAGGTGATCGCGCGCTTCAGGCCAGCCGTCGACCCCGAGTCCGACGAGGTCACCGGGACGATCGAACGGGTCCTCTCAGAGGGGACTGGCCATGCCGACAGCTGGGAGACGGTCCCGGCCGCCGAGGTCCGCCCGGGCGACCGCGTCCGTCCTCGTGAGGGCGTCGAACTCACCGCGACCCGGATCGAGCGGCCGTTTCTGGGACGCGACGAGATGCTCGCGTTGATCGAGTCATCGGACGAGGGCTGGCTGAAGGTGCCGGTCACGGCCGACGCCTCGGTCGACGTGCAACGGCGGATGCCCTGAGAGGTCTTGCCGAGCTGCCGGGGGTGCCCGCCCTTGCGCAAAGCCGGCGTGTCTTGGCCGGGCTTGGCCACGTTGGCCTGAGAGCAGGCTCGCAGCCAGGGTACGCTGGCGCATGTGCGGATTCAGTCGCTCGACCACCTGGTTCTGACGGTCGCAAACGTCGAGGCGACCGTCGCCTTCTACGAGAAACTGGGGATGTGCCGCGAAACGTTCGGCGAGGGCAGGATCGCGCTTCGTTTTGGTGATCAGAAGATCAACTTGCACCAGCGCGGGGCCGAGATCAGCCCCAACGCCGCCGTCGCGACGCCAGGATCAGCCGATCTGTGCTTCCTCGTTGCCGACTCTGTCGACGATGCCCTTCGTGGGCTCGAAAACGCGGGAATCGAAGTCGAGCTCGGGCCGGTGTCACGCACCGGAGCGACCAGCGCGCTCACATCGATCTACATCAGGGATCCGGATGGAAACTTGGTCGAGCTCTCGCAGCTCGCCCAATAGCCCGAGTGCACGGTTGGTATGGGCGAAGGCGCTCGCCGGCCGCTGGCGAGGTTGTCGGGACCCGAGTGGGCGCCGCGGCGTGCGGCGGCTCAACCGGCGACGATGGAGATCGCGCTCACCGCGGCGAGGACGATCGCAATGCCGAGCCACTGATGGGCGCGGAGGCGCTCGCCGAGGAGGAGGACCCCGGAGAGGGCCCCGAAGAGCGCGAACTGCGCGGCGAGGACGCTGGCGACCGCGACGGGCCCGCGGTGGGCGGCGAGATAGAAACACAAGTAGGCGCCAGCGTCACCGAGCCCCCAGGCAGCGATGCGCCACGGCTCGCGGCGCAACGCTGGTCCCAGCGCTGGCCCTCGGCGCGTGCCGAGTGCGAGGGCGAGCGCGAACACCAGGGCAAGGACCCGGACGAGCAGGAATCCCCACCAGACGCCGAGCTCGCGGGACACGGGGGCGCCGAGCGCGAGTACGACGCCCCAGATCAGGGCTGCAAGGCAGACGAAGGCCACGCCGCGCGCATGCGCGCGCTGGTGGTCTCCGCCGCTGATTCCGACGAGGACGACACCGAGCACAGCGAGGGCCAGGGAGAACGCCAGCGCGGCGTCGAGTCGCTCACCGAAGATGACTGCGATGACGGCGGCTGTGGCTCCCTCGCAGGAGAGGATCGGGGTGACAACGGAGACCGGGCAGGTCTGGAATGCGGTGAAAGCGGTGAGGTACGCCGGCACGGTCACCGCCGCGGCCGCGACTGCGAGGCCGACGCCGCGTGTCGTCAGATGCGGCGCACCCGTTGCCGCCACGATCGGCAGGGTCGCAACGATGCCAATCGCGAGGGACCACACCAACACCGGGAGCTCGCCGACGCGTCGTACGGCGACCGCCAGCGGCACGTCCGGAAGTCCCCAAAGCAGGGCAGCGAAGAGACCTAGGACGATCGTCACGGTCAGCGGGCGGCCGGCTCGGCTGGTCCCGCTTCGGGATCAACAGACCAGATAGCGGGTGTCGTTCCGAGGCGCTCGGCCCACCATTCAGCCGGAACGAGTCGAAGTGCGACCTTGAGCGTTAGCCGGTCCAGGTCCTCGGCGAGTTGCGTGATCGACACGAGACGGGTCACGAGACGATCGCCATCGATGTGACCCTCGATCTGGACGGCCGGATGGCTGCGGCTGTTCGGCTGCGTGCTGTCGTGCTCGGCGGGCGCGTCGGAGTCCTCGAGCAGACTGTCGAGCCAAGAGACCTCGAGGGCCAGCTCCACATGGCGGTCCATGACCTCCGCGTAGGCGTCGACATTGAGCATCACGCCGGCCCAACGCCCGAGCACCTCATCGCCGTCGGAAACGAATCGGCCGCATCCTTCGTATAGGCGCCGACGCCGCTCCGGGTCCGCGACGAGCTCCCTGACGGCATCGGTCAAGCGTGGCGTGTCGCGCACCGCGCGGGACCCGGCGTCCAGCACAGCCGCCGTGCGCGTGCCAGATGGCATCAGCCCCGCGAGCTCGGCCACACCAGTCCAGATGACGCGCGCGTTGCGCGTGAGCTGCAACATCACGTACTGGGCCAGGACGGTCCAGCGCCGGCTCCGACGGCGCTCGAGCGCCTCGTTGACAACGGCGACCGACAGCATCACGACGACCAGACTCGCAACCAGGCCGGCAACGAGCGCGTGTCGCTCCCAGAAATGCCCGCCGACTGCGTCAGACACAATGCCCGCGACCAGAGCGATCACGGCGACGAGCGCGATCGCGCGAGTCTCGCGAAGGTAGGACTCGACCGAGTCCGAACGGCGCGGACCGAGCGTGTGACGAGCCATCGCCGGCGAGCTTACGCCCGCTGAGATCCTCCCGGGGGGCGGAGCGGAGATTCAGTCGGGTGACGGAAGAGAACCCTGACGCTTCTGGCCACGATTCCGACAAGCACTCCGACAGTACGATCGACGCATGACTAGCAAGACGTGGTTTATCACTGGAACGTCGCGTGGCTTCGGTCGCGAGTGGACGAAGGCGGCTCTGGAGCGTGGCGACCGTGTCGCCGCCACCGCGCGGGACACGAGCACGCTCGACGACCTCAAAGCCGAACACGGCGACGCGCTGCTCGCAATGGCCCTGGACGTGACCGATCGCGAGGCGGCATTCGGCGCCGTCAGTCGGGCCCACGAGCATTTCGGGCGCCTCGACATCGTCGTCAACAACGCGGGCTATGGCCACTTTGGGATGGTCGAGGAGATCTCCGAGCAGGAGGCTCGCGCGCAGATTGAGACCAACCTCTTCGGCGCGCTATGGGTAACGCAGGCCGTATTGCCGTTGCTACGCGAACAGGGCACCGGTCACATCGTCCAGGTGTCCTCGATCGGGGGGATCTCGGCGTTCCCGAGCGTGGGGATCTATCACGCATCGAAGTGGGCACTTGAAGGCATCAGCCAGGCGCTCGCCCAGGAGGTCAAGGAGTTCGGGATCAACGTCACGCTCATCGAGCCCGGCGGCTTCTCGACGGACTGGAGCGGACCGTCGGCCAAACGCTCAGACCCCAACCCCGCCTATGACGGACTGCGCGAGCGTCAACAGCAGTGGCGGGCCAGCAACGTGCCCGGTGACCCGTCGGCCTCAGCCGCGGCCATCATGCGCGTCGTCGACGCCAACCCCCCGCCTCTACGGGTGTTCTTCGGCACGACGCCGTTGGGTATCGCCGAAGCGGACTACGAGCGCCGCCTCGCGACGTGGCGCGAATGGCAGCCCGTGGCTGAATTGGCTCAGGGATTCACCGGGTGAGCCGTCGTAGCAACGCGATACGGCCAGCGGTCGCGCTCGCCGCGGTCGCGCTCTTGACCCTGTGCACGCCGGGGTTGGCGGGAGCGGTCGGCAATCCCAGGCGTGGCAACTTCTCGGGTCAGATCGGCATTGGCGCCGGACGTAAGCTGTACCTGCGGTGCGCCGGCCGTGGCAGCCCGACCGTCGTGATGGACTCTGGGATCCACGACTCGTCTGACCCATGGACGCTGACCCAGACCGAGTTTCCGGTGCCGTCATCACCGTCGGTGTTCCAGGGTGTGGCTCGTTTCACGCACGTGTGCATCTACGACCGGCCGGGCACGATTCGCTACAAGCAGCCGGCCGCGCTGACGACGCGCAGCACCCCGGTGCCGATGCCGCGCAAGCTGTCGAACATCGCGTCGGACCTGCACAAGCTGCTGATGCGCGCCGGACTGCGCGCGCCGATCGTCCTCGTTGCCCATTCGATGGCCGGTCTGATCGACCGCTACTTCGCCCAGACCTACCGCCATGAGGTGATCGGGATGGTGCTGGTCGACGCGTTCAACACCGACATCAAGCCGCTGTTCGGTCCGCTCTGGCCGCGCTACGACCATCTCCTGAACTTCCCGGGCACCCCACTGCAGCACAAGCGTGGGTGGGAGACGATCGATATCGACGGCGCGATCCGAACCGTCGAACGGGCCAGGCCGCTGCCCCGGATGCCGCTGGCGGTGATCAGCAAGACCGAGCAGTTCTCGCTGCCGCCCGGTTTCCCGAAGGACGTGGCCAGGAAGCTGCTCCAGGTCTGGCCGATCACGCAGGACCGGCTGGTGTCGCTCGAGCCACAGACCCCGCACATCTTCGCCACCGGCAGCGATCACTACGTGCAGATCCGTGATCCCGACCTTGTGACGAGCACGATTGCGCTGATCTTCAACCGCGTACGCGCACTCCACCACGCCCGCGTGAAGCGACATTCGTAGTCGAGCTGCGCTCAGGACGGCCGCTGCAGCCCCGCGGCCCACTCCCGCGCCCAGCTGGTGGAAGGGCTCGAGACTCGCGACCAGGCGTTCTCCGAGCGGAGTCAGCACATACCCGCCGCCGGCGTGCGCGACGATGCCGACCTCGCCCAGCTCGGCGAGGCGCGTGGTCGAGCACGCTCGAGGAGATCCCTCCGCTCGCGTCGCGCAGGCTTCGGAACGTCAGCGGCTCGGCCGCCTGGTGCAGCTCCCAGATGATCCGCAAGGCCCACCGACGGCTGACCAGGTCGAAGGCGGCCATGATCGGCCGCCCGGTCTGCGAGCCGGCCACGGGTCGGCCGGGTCGCGGCGTTGGGCTCATGGCCCGTTTGGCAGCGGTTCGGCCGCGAGGAGGCCACCCATGGCGTCCATCGCCGCACGCAGCGATCGATACGGTCGCAGGAACAGAACGGCGTGCAGCAATCGGCCGGTGTCGTCGTGGCGTTCGCGGACGACCGCGTCGAGGGCACGTCCGTCCACGGCGCCAGTCAGCGCTGTGTAGGTCCACGTGCCATCGCTCGCCGCCCCCTCCACCTCGGGAGCCTCGATCACGCGCGCGATCAGACCAAATAGATGGGAGACGTCCTCCCGGCCGCGATAGTCGGCAAACGGACTCGAGAACACGACGTCGTCGGCCAGCAGCTCGTCCCGCTGGGGGTGGCCGAGCGCCGTAAGCAGTATCGATGGTGTTGGATCAGTCATGCCTCTAAATTAGAGGCACCGCCGAATGCTGTCAAGTCCCGAGACCCCACTCGTCCCCGACCGGCGCCCTCGAGCGCAACTTTCTCCCCCACGCCGGGTATTCAGCCCCCACACGATCGTCCATGGGAGGAGCCGTATGTATCGCTTGCTGAAGCTGCTGGCAGGAGCAATGGTCGTCAGTGGCGTTCTGGCGGCTCCGGCGATGGCGGCTTCGCCCTCGATTTCCGGTGTGTCCGCGACCTCGATCAAGACCACCTCCGCGATCCTCAAGGGTCGGGTCAACCCCCACAGCTCGAGGACCGTCTACGTGTTCCAATGGGGCCTGACGACCAGCTACGGCAGCCACAGCGACGGCAAGACGATCGCGGGCGGCAAGAAGAACGAGGCCGTGCACATCACGGCGCGCAACCTGCTCCCCGGCACCGTTTATCACTTCCGCCTCGTGGCGCTCAACAAGGTGGGCGGCACGCTCGGTACTGACCACACGTTCCGCACCGCCGGCAATCCCCCGCCCAGCGCGGCGACCGGGCCGGCGAGTGCCATCCGCACGACGTCGGCTACCGTCACGGGGGTCGTGAACCCGCACGGTGCAGCCACGATCTGGGCCGTGCAATACGGGCTCACGGGCGGCTACGGGGTGCAGACGTTCCCGCGCACGATTCCAGCCGGCAACGCTCCGGTCATCGTCGCCCAGCCGATGGTCGGCCTCGCGCCGGGTACCACCTTCCACTACCGGATCGTTGCGCTGCACAACGGATCGGTCACCCAGGGCGGAGCCGACGCATCGTTCATGACGCTGCCCAACCCGCGGCCGGTGCCGCACGTGCGTGCGACGACTAGCCCTCACCGCGACGCCAAGGCTCCGTTCATCTTCACCACATCGGGCAGGGTCAATGGTCCGTCGCGGATCCCCGCGTCGCTCGGCTGCACGCAGTCGGTGACGGTGAGGTTCCTGCTCGGCAAGCGTCAGGTGGCCTCGGACCTCGCCCCCGTGCAGCCGAACTGCACGTTCTCGGTCCAGACCACGTTGAAGCACCGGCCCCGAGGCAGCCACGGGGAGGTCCACCTGCGCGAGGTCGTGCATTTCCAGGGCAACGGCTACCTGGCGCCGGCGAACGCTCGCCCACGAACCGTCGTGCTGGGTTGAACGCCTAGGTAGGCCGATCGCGTAGGCGATAGACGAAGCGAAGCCCGGACCACGTCTGGTCGATCGCGCACACCTTGTTGTCGACCAGCCCGGCGTCCAGCCCGAGCTCTCGCACCACGCTGTCGCTGAGGTCGGTGTCGAGCCCGGAGCTGCCCTTGGGCCAGGCGATCCACAGGCCTCCAGCCGGGTCGAGCGCGGCGCGCAGGGCGGGCAGCCGGCGGACCAGCGTCGCGCGGCGCTCGCTGAAGGCCACGATCACGTCGAGCGGGTGCCGGGCACGACGCCGAACCTCTACGCCAGGGGGCAGCTCCCCCAGGGTCGCGTCGAAGTCCGGTGGCGCACCGATCAGGCCCGAGGCGTGCACCAGGTTTGATCCCGAGCTTGCGCACGAGCGGGGTGCCCGAGTAACCGGCCGTCGCGCTCATACCCTCGCCGCCAGCTCGGCGATCACTCTCGAGAGCTGGCTCCCCTGCCAGGCGATGGGCGAGCGTCCGGGCTCGTCGAGCACGAGCTCGGCTCCGCGGATCGCGCCAGCGTAGGCCTCCCCCACCGCCTGCGGGTGCTCGGGGTCGGCTGCATCGGCGCTCGCCACGACGGTCGTCGGCACCGCGATCGCGTGCAGATCCGACAGCGCGCCGAACGGGCGCGAGCGCGGCACCGCGCTCAGCGCGTCGGCCACCGCGTCGGGATGTTCGTGCAGCGACAGGCGCTGACGGATCACGGTCAGCACCGTCTCGCGCATGGGCTCAGGGACCTTCGGCTCTCCGTACGCCTCGACGAACCCCTCGACTCCGCCGCGGCGGAGTCCGTCGGCGAGCGCGTCCCACCGCGCGAGGCGTTCGGGCGTCGGCCTCTCGCCCAGGTTCATATGCAGGCGTTATGACTACCAGCCCCCCCACGCGCGCGGGGGCGCTCAGCGCCAGCCACAGCAGCGTGTGGGCGCCCATCGACGCCCCCGCCAGCACCGCGCGCTCGATCCCCAACTGCGTCGAGCACCGCCTCCAGGTCGAGGCCGAGGTCGCGGTATGTATACGCGCCCGGCGACGGGGCCGGCGACGAGCGCCCATGGCCGCGCGCGTCGTAGGCGACCACGCGGTGCCCCGAACGCTCGAGTGCTCGCGAGCCCATGACCACGTAGCGGCGCGTCGCGGTGAGACCGTGGAGCAGCACGACGGGCTGGCCGTCGCCATCGTCCTGAACGGCCAGTCGTACTCCGTCGCGCTCGATCACCTTGTCGGCCACCGAGCGGGTTCTAGTACATACGGGACGGCGGCGCCGCGCGCCCGATTTGCCCGATCGCCCTCGCTACCATCCAAAGGGATGGACGTCACCGAAAACAATTTCCAGACCGCGGTAATCGACCGCTCCAAGGTTCTGCCGGTGGTGGTCGATTTCTGGGCCGAGTGGTGCGGGCCCTGTCGTCAACTCGGACCTGTGCTCGAGCGTGCCGTCGCGGCGCGCGCGGGCAAGATCGAGCTCGTCAAGGTCGACACCGACGCCAACCCGATGCTGGCCAGGACCTTCCAGATCCAGGGCATCCCCGCGGTCAAGGCGTTCCGCGACGGCGAGGTCGTGAGCGAGTTCGTGGGTGCCCAGCCGCCCGCCGCGGTCGAGCGCTTCCTCGACACGCTCCTGCCCTCGGAGACGGACGGGCTCGTCGAACTGGGCGACGAGCAATCGCTTCGCCAGGCGGTCGAGCTCGAGCCCAGTCGCGCCGACGCGGTGCTCGGTCTCGCCAAGATCCTCCACGGACGCGGCGAGGACGACGAGGCGCTCAAGCTGCTTTCCGGCGTACCCGGCAACTTCGCCGCCGACGGCCTGGCCGCTCGGATCAAGCTCGAGCAGGCCAACGGCGACGGACCGGCCGACCTCCAGGCCGCCTTCGCCGCACTCGACACCGGAGATCAGGAGCGTGCGCTCGACCTGCTCCTGGACGCCCTCCCCGGGGCCGACGGGGCTCGCGACGACATCCGCCGCGTGATCGTCGGCATCCTTGACGAGCTCGGGGTCGAGCATCCACTGGCCCGCGAGTCGCGGCGCCGCCTCGCCTCCGCGCTGTACTAGAGCGCCAGCGTCAACTGCTCATCGGGGCGCTCCACCGCCGGCGCCAGCCCGGCAACGCGCACGCCCAGCAGCCGCACCGGCCGCGACGGCGCGAACCGCCGCAGCAGATCGAGCGCCACCGGCCCCACCCGATCGGTGGAGTTCACCGGTTCGGGCAGCGTGCGCGCGCGAGTGTGGGTGGAGAAATCGTCGAGCCGGATCTTGATCCCGATCGTGCGCCCGCACCGCTGCTGGCCCACGAGCCCCGCGCACAAGCGCTCCACCAGGTCGTCGAGCACCTGCTCGAGTCGCACCGGATCGGCGATGTCGTAGTCAAAGGTCGTCTCCCGCGATTCGGAGATGACCTTCCGCTCCTGGGTAACGATGGCGTCGTCCTCGAACCGGGCCCGCCGCTGGAGCTCGCCCGCGAACCGCGAGCCAAATCGCGCGGCCAGCGGGGCCGGCGGCGCTGCGGCCAGCTCGCCTAGCGTGTTGATCCCAACGGACTGCAGCCGGGCCACCGTCTTCGGCCCGATCCCCGGGACCAGGCCGCACCGCGCGCCGGCGAACCGCTCGCACGCCTGCTGGCGCGTGAGCACGACGAATCCGCGGGGCTTCTCGGCGTCGGAGGCGACCTTGGCCACGAGCTTGCTCGGCCCGATGCCGATCGAGCACGCGAGCGCCGTCTGCTGCTCGATTTCCGCCGCCACGCGGCGCATGGCGGCGTGCGGGGCGGGGAGGCCCGTGAGCTCGAGGTAGGCCTCGTCGAGTCCGACGATCTCGACGGTTTCCACGTGCGTGTGCACGATCTCCATGACCTGGGCCGACGCCTCGCGGTAATAGGGGAAATCCGGCGTGAGGAAGATCCCATCGGGACATAACCTGCGGGCTCGGGCCGCCGGCATGGCCGAGCCGACGCCAAAGCGCCGTGCCTCGTACGAGGCCGTGGTGACCACCGCCCTCGGCCCGCTCCACGCCACGATCACCGGCTTGCCCCGCAGGTCGGGACGACGCCGGAGCTCGACCGAGACGTAGAACGCGTCCATGTCGAGATGGGCGACGCAGCGGGCCATGGCAATCAGGGTATGTCCCCCGCCAGACGCTGAACCGATCCGGCGGGGGCTTACCCAAGCGGTGAGGTGCGCTCACCGCGGCGAGACGACTAGCGCGTCGACCAGACCGTGCCGACCCCGCCGAAGCCCAGCGCGGCGGCCGTGTTCTGGTTCAGGTCCCACTCGCGGCCACCGACGTAGGGACCGCGGTCCTCGACCGTGGCGGTGACCTGGCGCCCGCCGTAGCGGAACGTCACCTTCGTGCCGCACGGCAGCACCTTGTTGGCGACGCCGTAGGTGGCGTGGAAGCCGCAGGCAGTTGCCCCGGCGTCCTCGAACCAGGAGGCGAGGCTCTCACGGAACACGGTCACCCTGCCCGCGCCGCGAACGCTGCCGGTGTTCAGGCGGTCGCCCGTGAACTTCACACGCAGGTGCTTGCTCCCGAGCCCGCCCGGGCGGTAATGCAGGCGGAAGCCTCCGTGCCGGCCGGTCCGGGTCGAGGCGAGCCAGTGCCAGTGCCTTCCGGAGCGACCCTCGAGGTAGACCTTGCGTCTACCGACCTCGGGCAGGAGCCGACCGCTCACCGCGGTCGTCTCGCCGCTGAGGACGTCGCGCGCCCGGCCGCGGACGTGCAGCTTCGACGCCACGGCGATCTGCCGCGAATGGCTCGGCGCCACCGGCGTCAGGGTCTGCGGGTTGCGCACCGAGGCGGTGCGTTGCGGCAGCGGGTTCTCGGCCACCGCGCGAACCAGCCCGGACTTCTTCAGCGCGACAACGAACTTGAAGCCGCCGTTGCGCTTTGCCGTCGTCGAGCTGAGTCGCTGCCAGCGCTTGCCGCCGGCGGGAGCGAACTCCAGCAACACGCGCCGACCAGCCTCCGCCGAGGAGGCGTTGCCGGTGACCCGCAGGTCCTGGCCAAAGGCCAAGTGGCGATCGCCCAACTTGATCTGGATTGCGCTCTGGGCATCAGCAGCTCCGGCGGAGAGCGCGACCGCCGACGTCGGGATTGTCAACAACAATGCGCCAGCGACCGCGTGGGTCGGGCGCAATTTGCGCATTCTGCGCCTGGACCTCGTCAAGAGGACCTCCTTTTGAGTCATCGACCAGACGCCTACGGAGTTAGCTGACGGGCTCGCGGCTGACCTCCACACGCCACTCGGCGCTTGGTTTCAGTCAGTCGCTACGGCCGCAGACAGCTCCCTCGCTGCGCGGCCGATTCGCCCCGGCCGGGTGTAGAACAAAGACCCGGCAGTGGGTTCCCCGTTCGCCCTCGCACCGAGCAAGGACGATTCGGCAGATCGAATACGACGCCGGGAGGATGGCAGCACCAACCGCCGAGAAGTGTGACGGCGGTCACACTTACCGCCACCAACTAGGACGAAATTAAGGCTCGCCACGTGCCAGAGTCGGTGGCGGCGGGCGTGGAATGTCAGCCTGCAAGAATCTCGGGACGTGCCGAACCCAGACCGCCTGACCGGACTCGACAGTTCGTTTCTGCATCTCGAGCGCGACTCGGCGCATATGCACGTGGCCGGTTGCATGGTGTTCAAGGGAACCGCACCGGAATATGAGGAATTGGTCGAGGAGATCGGGGCGCGGCTACATCTCGTGCCCCGCTACCGCCAGCGACTCGCGTTCGTACCGCTGAATCAGGGCCGGCCGGTGTGGGTTGACGATCCACACTTCAACATCACCTACCACGTGCGTCACACGGCGCTGCCGCGGCCCGGTGGCTCCGAGGAGCTGAAACGGCTGGCCGGGAGGGTGTTTTCCCAGGCCCTCGACCGCCGGCGGCCGCTGTGGGAGCTGTGGCTGGTCGAAGGGCTCGAAGACGATCGCTTCGCGGTGCTGTCGAAGACCCACCACGCGCTCGTGGACGGCATCTCGGGCGTGGACATCGCCACGATCCTCTTCGACACCTCCCCGGATCCGATGCCGGTGGCGCCGCCGGAGCAGGAATGGGTCCCGCGGCCGCTGCCCAGCGATGCGCAGCTGCTCGCCGACGCGCTGCTCGAGCGGGCCACCGTCCCGACCGAGATCGTCCGCGGCGTTCGCGCCGCGTTCCGAGGCCCGCGGCGTGTGGCCCAGAGGATGGGCGGCGCGCTCGTCGGTGTGGGCGCGATGGCCTGGACCGGTCTCCACGCAGCACCATCGAGCCCGTTCAACGTGCACATCGGCCCCCACCGCCGCTTCACCTGGGTGCGGGGAGATCTGGCCCAGTTCAAGGCGATAAAGAACTCGCTCGGCGGCACCGTCAACGACGTCGTCCTGGCCACCGTCACGGGCGGGCTCGGCCGGTTCATGCGCCTGCACGGCTACGACACGGAGGACGTCGTGCTCAAGGCGATGGTCCCGGTGTCGGTACGAGCCAATGTCGAGCGGGGCGCGCTCGGCAACCGCGTGGCCGCGATGTGGGCCCCCCTTCCCGTGGGGATTCTCGACCCGGTGCAGCGGCTGCTCGAGATCAGCCACGCGATGGAGGACCTCAAGGACTCGGGCCAGGCGGTGGGAGCTCAGGTGCTGACCGGGCTGTCCGGCTTCGCCCCTCCCACGATCCTGGACCAGGCCGCGCGGCTGCAGGCGCGCCAACGGCTGTTCAACCTGGTGGTGACCAACGTCCCGGGGCCGCAGATGCCGTTGTACATGCTCGGCCGTGAGCTCGATGCGCTGTTCCCGATGGTCCCGTTGACGGAGAACACGGCGCTGGGGATCGCGATCATGAGCTACAACGGGCAGCTGAACTTCGGGCTGTTGGCCGACTACGACGGCCTCGCTGATGTCGAGGCCCTGGCGGAGGAGATACGACTCTCGATCGAGGAGCTAGCCGGCGCCGCTGGCGTCGACGTCGAGCGGGCACCCGTGGGCGGGTCCCGCTCGAGGGTGGCACCCGCCACCGAGTGACGATCAGCACTGCGCTGGAGCGCACCGCGATCGGCGTCGCATCGCTGCTCCTGGCGATCGGGCTGATCGCGCTGCTGTCTGGGTTCTTCGCCCAGCGCGATCAGGCCGGCATCTCGGGCTCGACGGCTCAGATCGGCGTCGTGTACCACGATCTCGGTCACGCCCGCCTCAGGCCGGATCAGCTGACCCCACCCTACAACTCGAACCCACCGACCAGCGGAGCGCACGTCCCCGAGGCCGTGCAGCACGACCGGGGGGAGCTGAACGACAATCAGCTGCTCCAGGCGCTCCAGGCCGGAAACATCGTGATCGTGTACGGCGGTCGTCAGCCGCCGGCGGGCCTGACCGCGCTGGCCAACGCGGTGGCGGCGCCGTTCACGCCCGCGCTCGCGGCCGCGGGCCAGGCCGTGATCCTCGCCCGCCGGCCCGGGACCAGGGGCCTCGTCGGTCTGGCCTGGACCCACATGGTCCGCGTCGGGAACGTCGACGACGCTCGTCTCAAGGAGTTCGCCCAGGACCTCCTGGGCCACGGCGCCCCGTGAGTCGAAGGCGCCTCAGCCCTCAACCATCCGGAACGTGAACATCCGCTCGGCCTCGATCCGCGCATAGACCGGGCCCGAGTCGAGGAACTCCTCCCACTCCTCCCCGTAGCGAGGGGTGTAGACCTCGAGGAGCGTCTGGCGCAGACCGGCGCCCTCGGGCGCTCGCAGGTCGACCGGGATCGCGCGACCGTGCACGGTCACCGCGAACTCCTCGGCCGGAAGATGGGTGGCGCTGACGTACGGGCGCGCACGGATGTGGCGGAAGCGAACCGACTCGGGCGAGCTGCCGAAATGAAACGAGCCGCGATAGAAGATGCCATCGACCGGGCCCGCGATCGGGCGCCCGTCGGCGGTCACCGTAGCCAGAACGAGGAGCGTCATCCCGGTCAACCGCTGGATCAGCTCGTCCGCGCCGACCCGGCGCTCCGGCGTGATGATGCTCAGCAGATGTGAGCCGGCGGCGGCGAAGCTTCGATCCAGAAGCTCCTGGAGTTCGCTCAGGTCCTCGGGCGTCTCGTGCATCCGACGCTCACCCCGGCGGCGCTTCGCGAACCGCGATCGTGACGCGCGCGAGCACGCACAGCTGGTCGTCGTCGTCGGCGAGCTCGACCTCCCACACCCACGTGCTCCGGCCGCGATGGCGCGGGCGTGCGGTGGCGTGAATCGTGCCCTCCGTAATCGGGCGCAGAAAGCTCGTGTGGTTGGACAGGCCCATGGCCAGCCGGCCCTCGGGCATGACCGCCACGGCGGTTCCGTACGAGGCCAGGCTCTCGGCGATGGCTGCGTACACGCCGCCATGGACCAGCCCGGCCGGTTGCCGAAGCTCATCGCTGACGGCCACGCGCCCGCTGGCCACCTCGCCCGTCACCTCGACGAGCTCGAGTCCGTAGAGCGCGTCGAAGCCAACCGCCGCTTCGTCGGGCATCGGGATCCTCATCGACGTGCACCTTATTGGTTCGATGCGCCGCACCATTCCGCGGTGGGCTTGTCTACGCTACGGCGTGGTGGCCCCACTCGACAACCTTCCCGCCGATCAGCGTGCGGTGCTCCAGCTCGTCCTTCAGAGGGGCCGCTCATACGACCAGATCGCCGAGCTCCTATCGATCGATCGCGCCGCCGTGAGACAGCGTGCCCTCGCCGCGTTCGACGCGCTCGGGCCCCAGACCGACGTCGCCTCCGAGCAGCGCGCGCTGATCACCGACTACCTCCTGGGGCAGCTTCCCTCCCGGGTGAGCGAAGCCACGGCGGACCGGCTGGCCGACTCGCCGCACGAGCGCGCGTGGGCCCGCGTGGTCGCCTCCGAGCTCGCGCCGGTGGCCACCCACCCGCTGCCCGAGATTCCCGTCGAGCGCGGACGCTCGCAGACCGCGCCCGTCAGCGCAGAGGCGGAGGCGACCCGAGATCGCGAACGCGCCGCGGCCTCGCTTGGCCGGCCCGAGCCCCGGCAAAAGCGCGCGGACGGCGACGACGAGTCAGTCGGACGCCGCAGCTCGCGCCGCGGCGGGGCCATTCTGCTCGTCGTGGCGGCGGTGGCGATCATCGCCGTCATCGTCGTGCTGGCCACGGGCGGGTCGAGCGGGAACAGCAGCAGCAGCAGCAGCACGAGCACTGCCGCCGCCTCGGTGCCCCCGACCACGTCGAGTGCCGCCACGACGACGGCGACCACGTCGGCAGCGACAAGCTCGCCGCAAATCGTCGGTCAGATCAACCTGACGCCGCCGCTCAAGACCAGCACCGCCAAGGGCGCGGCCTTCGTGGTCAAGAAAGGCACCCAGACGGCCATCATCGTCCAGGGCCAGAGCGTTCCCGCCAACTCGAAGCACGACGCCTACGCGGTGTGGCTCTACAACTCGAGCACCGACAACCACCTGCTCGGCTTCGTCAACCCGGGCGTGGGCAGCAACGGAAAGCTGTCGACGGCCGGCGCTCTGCCCACCAACGCCAGCCACTACAAGACCCTCCTGGTCACCCTGGAGACGCAGCAGGCACCGAAGCAGCCGGGCAAGATCGTGCTTCAGGGCGCCCTGACCGGCGTCTCCTAAGAGTCGTCTCAAACTAATACGATCGCACCCGTGGCGGAAGCAGGACCGATCCGTGTCGTCGTGGGCGACGATCACCCCGTCTACCGCGAGGGGGTGGCTCGCGGCCTCTCGTCCAGCGGGCGGGTCATCGTCGTGGCCCAGGCGGAGAACGGCCGCGAGGCCCTGGAGGCGATCCAAGAGCACCGCCCCGACGTGGCCGTGATCGATTACCGCATGCCCGAGCTCGACGGTGCACAGGTGGTCAACGCCGTGATGCGCGAGGGCCTGCCCACGCGGGTCCTTGTGCTCTCGGCGTTCAGCGACAGCGCGCTGGTCTACCGGGCCATCGAGCAGGGCGCGGCCGGTTATCTACCGAAGGAGTCGCGCCAGAGTGAGATCCTCGACGCCGTCCTCGCGTGCGCGCGGGGCGAGACGGTCGTGCCGCCGACGCTGGCCACGGGACTGGTCAAGGAGCTTCGACGCCACGCGGCCGGGCAGGGGCCCGTCCTCACCGAGCGCGAATCGCAGATCCTGGCCCTGATGGCGGAGGGCAAGAGCGTTCCGGCCATCGCCGCCGAGCTCGTGCTCGGGGCGACCACGGTCAAGACGCATGTCGGTCATATGTACGAGAAGCTGGGGGTCTCCGACCGCGCCGCCGCCGTCGCCGAGGCGATGCGGCGCGGCCTGATCGAATGAGCAGCGGTCCGCAGCTGCAGGCCATCGGACGTGAGTACACGAGCCGGGCCGACCACGGGATCGCCTGGCTGAGGCTCGCCGCGGTCGGACTGTTCGCCGGGGCCGAGCAACTACCGCCGCCGCGCGATCACTCGACGGGCTTCTTCATCGTGCTCGGCGTCTACGCCGTGTGGAGCGTCGGGCTGATCTGGTTCACCCGCGTGCACACGCTCGGTGACCCGGGCGCGATCGTCGTGATGGTCATCGACGTACTGGTCATCACCGCGCTCGACAGCCTCTCGGGCGGTCCGTTCTCGCTCACCCGCCTCGGCTACTTCTTCGTTCCCGTGGCGGCGGCGTTCCGCTATCAGTGGCGTACCACGCTGCTGGTCACGGTGCTCGTCATGGCCGCGTATTCCCTCGATCCGATCCTCGACATCGGCTCCAACCAGGGCAACGTGACCGGGTTCGTCGCCCTGCACGCGGGGATCCTGGCGTGGATCGGGATCGCCTGCGCAGCGCTGTCGGCCGGGATCTCGCACCGGTCGCGGCAGATCGCCGGGCTCGTTGACGATCGGGAGCGCCTGGTCACCGAGGTGCTGGCGGCCGAGTCGCGCGAGCGCCGCGCGTTGGCCGAGGGGTTGCACGACGGTCCCATCCAGTCGCTCCTCGCCGCCCGCCACGACCTCGAGGCGGCCACCGCACACCTGCCCGAAGACGAGGGGCTCAGGCGGGCCGACGAGAACCTGCTCGAGGTCGTGCATGAGCTGCGCTCGGCCATCTTCGAGCTCCACCCGCACGTGCTCGAAGAGGTCGGGCTGGAGGCCGCGATACGCCAGGTGGCCGAGGTGTCCGCCCTGCGGGCTGAATTCGAGCTGTCGCTCGACCTCGAGGACCTTGACCATCGTCATGACGAGGACCGCCTGCTCTTCAGCGTCGCCCGCGAACTGCTGAGCAACGTGGTCCGTCACGCCGAGGCCCGCCACGTCACCGTCACCCTGCACGACTCAGACGGCGAGCGCGTGCTGACGATCACCGACGACGGCAAGGGCGTGGACGTCAAGGTGCTCGCCGACCGCCTCGGCCACGGCCACATCGGGCTCGCCTCCCAGCGCGTCCGAATGGAGAGCGCCGGCGGGCGCCTGGACGTCGAGCCGGCGCCGGGCCGTGGCACGGTCGCCACCGCCAGCCATCCCCGTCTGAACGAACGGCCGCCGACGGCGTCCGATCGTCGGCCTCTCCTCCTCCGATCGGAGGACCCACGGCTCGTCCTGCGGCTCATCCGACTGGACGATGGTCACGGAGCCCCCGAGACCCGATCATGTACCCACCGAGCGAGAGCAGACAGGGACACGAAACAGGAAATGACCGCCACAACGATCCACGAGGCGTAGCCGGGGGCCGGACAAACGGCCGGCAACGGATTGACGAATTTCACAAATGGGGGCGCAGGCAGTTCTCGACGGATCGAGAACAGACCGACGCGGGTGACGGCTCGATGGACCGGGCCATCACCTGTCAAACAGGGGGGCGGTGGCTCTAGGGATCGACGCCGCTCAACAGCCAGAGTGACGGCCCGACGGACCGGGCCGTCACTTCTTGCTGTCAGCTCTCGGCGCAGATGTGGGCCAGCCCGTCGAGCGCCTCGTCGAGCCTCGAGACAGTGGCGCGGCGCCACATGAACCCACCCGTGCGCGAATAGCCCCTGAGCTTCTGGCGCTGCTCGATCGTCACCAGCGTCCCCTCCGACGCGGGCTCGAGCTCGACCTCGGTGATCGACTCCGCGAGCACCCGTTCCAGCGGACTGCCGATCAACTCCTGCTCCCAGGATCGCCGGCACGGCGCCTCCGACTCGAGCACGTGGAAGTCGAGTCGCACCGAGCGACCCTTCTTGGTCTGAAACACCTGGGTGAAGCGGTCGTCCTCGACGCCCTCCATGCGCCTGACCCCTGGCCACCAGCGCGGCATGTGGTGCGGATCCTCGAGCACTTCCCAGATCCGCTGCAGGGGTGCGGCGATTGTGCGCGAGCGCCGGGCAGCGGCCATCAGCGCATCACCGCTCGTAATCGATCAGCGCGTACACGTCATGGCCCCTGAGTCGCTCCCGCCCGCCCAGGAAGCTCAGCTCAACCAGAAAGGCAAAGCCCACGACGTTGGCACCCAACCCCGACACCAGCTCGCACAGCGCCGCCGCGGTCCCACCGGTCGCGATCAGGTCGTCGTGGATGAGCACGCGCGGGCCGCCGGCGAAGGCGTCGGAGTGCACCTCGAGTGCATCGATCCCGTACTCGAGGTCGTATTCGGCGCTCATCGTCTTGCTGGGCAGCTTGCCCGGCTTGCGCGCGGGAACGAACCCGGCCTGCAGCTGGCGCGCCAGCGCTCCGCCGAGAATGAACCCCCGGGCCTCCGGCGCCACCACCAGGTCGATCCCCAGCGGCTCGGCGAACGCCTCGAGTCCGGCGACGGCGGCGTCGAGCGCCAGCGGATCGAGCAGAAGTGGCGTGATGTCCCTGAACACCACCCCGGGTTGGGGGAAGTCCGGGATCTCGCGGACGTAAGAGCGCAGATCGCGAGCCAAGCCGCCCCCTCGAGGTTCAGGTGGCGATCTTGCGCAGATCGCGGATCAGCAGCAGGTGCTTGAGGTGGGTCGTCACCGAGGCCAGGTTCTCGAGTGCCTCGATCGCCTCCTTGCGCCGCTCCGGGTTGCGGGAGCGCAGGGCCGGCGCGAGGATGCTCTGGAGAAGCTGTGCCTCGCGGTCGGCCGAGCTGCGGAACACGCGCAGGTTGCGCCCACCAACGCCGTAGCGCGCCAGCTCGGACACCGCGCGCACGATCTCGCGCTCGGTCTCGTCGAAGTAGCGAGCCCCGCCGCGAGCCTCGCCCTTGATCACCCCGAACTCGACCAGCTCGCGCACCAGCTTCGGATCTGCTCCGGTCTCCTCCACGACGTCCTCGAGTGAGTACATCGCTCCGGCGTCACGGACGGCGACGACAGCGCGCCGCAGCGGCCGGCCATCGCTGGGCGCGGCGACCTCGCGGTCGCTGCGCCCGGAGGCCAGCTCCTGGCGGATGACCCTAAGGGGGAGGAACTCGTCGCGCTGCAGCCGCAGGATCGTCCGCAGCCTCTGGACGTCGTTCTGGCTATAGAGCCGGTATCCGCCCTGAGTGCGGCGCGGTGAGATCAGCTTCTGATCCTCCAGATAACGGATCTTCGAGATCGAGATGTCCGGAAATTCCTGATGGAGGGCCTTGCAGACCGCCCCAATCGTCACCGCCTTGTGGCGCGGCGGCCGCGAATCGCTGTCCGCGGGATCGGGGAGCTCGACGTCGGGATTGCGGGTCTCGGGTACTGACATCAGCGGCTCAGAAAGGCGAGCTTGTACTTACCGATCTGGAGTTCGTCGCCGTCGGACAAGCGATGCGACTCGATCCGGCTGCGGTTGACGTAGGTGCCATTCAACGAACCAAGGTCGTCGAGGTAGTAGTCGCTGCCGCGGTGCACGAGGATCGCGTGGTCGCGAGACACGGTGACGTCGTCAAGGAAGATGTCGGAGTCCGGGCGCCGGCCGATGGTGAGCCGGTCTTTCTCGAGCGCGAAGCTCTCACCGGCCCGGCCGCCCCCGGCCCGGATTACGAGGGCCGCGCCGGACGCGACGACGTTCTCGAGCTCGACGGCCTCGAGCTCTCCGGTCTCCCCCACTCGGTAGGTCGCTGTCGTCGCGCCGGGCGGCGGCTCGGACTGGGCGAGGAAGGCGCCACACCTCTGGCAGTAGTTCGCACCGTCGGCGTTGGCGAATCCGCACTCTGGGCAGTGCTGGGCCAAGGCGCTCGGCGCCTTTACTCTGACTCCGCCGCCGGCACGCGCCCCGCGAGGATGTCGGTCAGCTGCTGCACGTCGGCCCCGGAGATCACCAGCTCGCCGCTCTCGTCCTTCTTGCGTAGGCGATTGACCAGCTCGGCGCGGAGAATGTCGATCTTCCCGTGCAGGATCCTGCGCCGGTAGGAGATCTCCATCTCCTCCTCGGTCAGCTGCTTGATCAGATCCTTGAGCTCCTGGTCGCTGAGCGAGCCAAGATCGGGAAACGTCTCCATACGATCAGATCCTCCCCGCCTAGGCGGTTGGGTGGCAAGGCGAAGCGCGAGTATACCCCTGGTTGTCGGAGGGTCAAGCTGAGCTTGAGACTTTGCGCAGCCTGACCTCCCGAAGGCCGGTACGCACGTAGAGGACCGTCGCCGTGAGCGTCAGCGCCATCCCCACGTAGAGAAGGATCAGCGCCAGCCAATGGATTCCGAGCATGGCGAAGAACGGCGCGCCCATGATCGGGGCCACCCCCAGCCGTCCCGCCCAGTTGATCTTGAGCTCGATCCTCTGCGAGAGCGCGTACCGGCTCAGCGCGAGCATGAACAGTTCGCGAGCGACGACGACCGCGATCGCCCAGCGCGGCAGCAGGTTGAAGTGCCACACGACGACCATGCCCGAAACGACCAGCAGGCGATCGACGATCGGGTCGAGTAACGCCCCGAGGCGGCTGTACTGGCCGGTCAGCCGCGCGACGAAGCCGTCGAGATAATCGGCCCAGCCGATGACGGCGAACAGGATGGCCGACAACGCATCCACGCCGTCGTCCGAGGAGAGGGCGACGACGAGGAATACGGGAATCAGGGCCAGGCGGACGAATCCGATGGCGTTGGGCAGCGTCCACGGGTTGAGCGGTTGGTCGGAACGGGTCTGCGGCGGATTCGGTCCCGAGCGGTCGATCCCGAATAGCCGACGCTTGGTGATCGGGCGCACGGCAGTCAGCTATGGCAGCTCGCGCCACAGCCCAGCGATGGCCGAAGCCGCGTCGGGCAGGGGCACGGTCCGCGCCTCCCGGCCGCGGCGCACCTGGACCTCGACCTCGCCGCCGGACAGCGTTCGCCGCCCGACGGTGACGCGCGCCGGGCAGCCGAGGAGCTCGGCATCGGCGAACTTCTCGCCGGGACCGGCGTCGCGGTCGTCGTAGAGGACATCGAGACCCAGCCCGGTGAGCTCGCCGTACAGCTCCTCAGCCAGGTTGCGCTCCTCGCTGCCCTCGCGACCCAGGACGACCAGCTCGAGGTCGAAGGGCGCGATCGACCGCGGCCACGAGATGCCGTGCTCATCGGCGTACTGCTCGATCGCCGCGGCCGCGGCGCGGGCCGGACCGAAGCCGTAGGAGCCCATCCAGATCAGCTGCTCCTTGCCGTTCTCGTCGAGGTATTTGGCGCCCAGCGGCTCGGAATAGCGCGTGCCGAGCTTGAAGATATTGCCGACCTCGATCGCCCGCTCGACGCGGACCACGCCGCCGGCGACGGTGTCGCCGGCCACGACCGTACGCACGTCGACCGTCTCGAACGGGAAATCGCGTCCCGGCTCGACCCCGCGGAGGTGGGCGTCGGGCTGATTGGCCCCGGTGACGTAGCCGCCGGGAGCAACCCCAGCGTCGAGCAGGATGGGCATCTGCGCACCGACCGGGCCGATGAAGCCCGGCGGGCCGAGCCGGTCGGCGACCTCGGCTGCAGTGGCGGCGCGAAAGTCGCTCTTCAGCGCCATCCGCAGCTTGATCTCGTTGACGCGATGGTCGCCGCGCACCATGACCAAGCGCATCTCCGCACCGCCGGCGCCGTCGACGAAGACTGGAAACGCCTTGAGCAACGCGCCGGACGCCACACCGAGCGCGTCGGCCACCGCCTGAACGGTGGTCATGCCCGGGGTGTGGACAAGCTCGGGTGCCGCGAGCTCAGGCGGCAGCTCCACGGGCTGGGCTTCTGCGCTGGCCACCTCGAGGTTGGCCGCATATCCGGGCGCCAGCGCGACGTCGTTCTCGCCCGCCGCGCACGGCGCCATGTACTCGTGGGCGCCGACCCCGCCCATCATTCCCACGTCGGCCTCCACTCGGTACCACTCGAGCCCGCAGCGGTCGAGCATGCGGCCGTAGGCCACGACGTGCTTGTCGTACTGCGCCGAGAGCCCCTCGAGGTCGCGATCGAACGTGTAGGCGTCCTTCATGATGAACTCGCGGGTCCGCAGGATGCCGGCGCGGGGCCGGGGCTCGTCGCGTTCCTTGATCTGGAAGTGGTAGAGGATCAGCGGCAGGTCGCGATACGAGCGCACTGCCGCCGCCACATGGCCGGTGACGATTTCCTCGTGGGTCATGGCCAGCACCATGTCGGCGCCGCGGCGGTCCTTGAGCTTGAACAGCTCATCGATCTCGTAGCGGCCCGTCCGCCGCCACGGCTCGGCCGGATGGAGCACGGGCATCAACAGCTCCTGACCGCCGATCGCGTTCATCTCCTCGCGCACGATCTGCACGATCTTCTGGTGCACGCGCCAGCCCGCCGGCAACCACGACCACAGCCCCGCCCCGACCTGCCGGATCAGGCCGGCGCGCACCATGAGAATGTGCGAGACCGCCTCGGCATCGGCCGGCGGGTCGCGCTCGGTGGGCAGGAAGTAACGGGATAGGCGGGTCATGGCAGGCCCGCGAAGCCTACGAGAATCGTTCGGCGAACTGGACCGGGGGAAAGAACACCCCGCCCGCCTGCTGCGATCCGACCGCCTCGCATGCGCCGCCACTGACGCATGACACGCCGAACATCGTCGCCCCGAGCCCCGGCGGGTTGGGGGTTCGCTGCTCTGACCACGTGCCCTTGACGAGGTGCTCGGCGAGCACGTAGCCGCGGTCGTTCTTGTCGGCCGAGTCGCCCACGGCCGTGCAGGCTCCCCGTGCCCGACAGCTGATCGCCTCGAACTCGAACATCGTTTGGCCGGGCGGCGGGACCGGCTACGTGTTCCAGGCGCCATTGCCGGCCGTTCCATTGCTCGACGAGACCAAAGAAGGTTCCGTCCGCGGAGCGCGAGTAGTCTCCAGCCGCCTCGCACCACGATTTCGATGTGCACGAGATGCCGTTGAGCTCGATCAGGTCGCCGTTCGGGTTGGGAGCCCGCACCACACTCCAGGCGCGCCCGTTCCACCGTTCGGCCAGAACCTTCTGGCCGCCCCGCCCGACGCCGCTTCCGTAATCCCCCACCGCGATGCACGCGTCCGGCCCGCCGCACCACACGCCCTTGAGCTCGCCCCCGAAGCCGGCGCGTGGCTGCGGCACGGTCTCGCGCGACCACCGCCGCCCGTTCCACCGCTCGGCCAGAGGCCGGCTGTTCGTCAGCGGCCCGTGCAGACCCACCGCCATGCAGAACTTCCGGCTCGCACACGAGACCGCGCGTAGCCAGCGCACCGGCCCTGACACCGTGGGCAGATGCTCGAGCTGCCACGACTTGCCGCGGAGGCGGCCGGCCCAGAGCGTGGCCGGGCCGCCGACCGCGGTGCAGACGGTCGCCGCCGGGCACGAGATGCCGTTCCAGCCGACGACGTTCCGGCGACCGGTCGTCGATGCCAGCGACCACCGGGTGCCGTTCCAGCGGTTGATCAGCCCGCGGTCGGTCTGGTTCCGATCCCAAAACGTCCCCACCGCGAAGCAGTTGGCCGCACTCGCGCACGACACGCCGGCCAGCTCGCCGGCGACCTGATCGCCGACCCTTGGCAGCGTCTGAATCCTCCACTGCTTGCCCACGGCGGTCCCCGTCGTGGCACCGACAAGCACAAAGACCAAGAGACCCACGCCCCACCCTCGCATGACGCGAGTCTAGCTCTCGGCTCCCGGAAGGGGTACACGGCGGGCCGGGTCGAGGTAATCGCCCATCAAACATCTGATAGAACGGGACTTTCCCAGGAGAAATCGTCTGCGAGGAGCCAGCTCATGGCCTACGAAGTCCCGCCTCTCCCCTATGCCTACAACGCGCTCGAGCCTCACATCGACGAGGCGACGATGCGGGTTCACCACGACAAGCACCACCAGGCCTACGTGGACAAGGTGAACGCCGCGCTCGAGGGCACGGAGTGGGCGGACAAACCCATCGATGAGGTCCTGCGCAACCTCCAGCAGATCCCCGACGACAAGCGCACGGCCGTCCGCAACAACGGTGGCGGCCACTTCAACCACTCGCTGTTCTGGGAGTGGATGTCGCCGGACGGCGGCGGCGCACCCGATGGCGCGCTGGCGGCCGCGATCGACTCCGCGTTCGGCTCCTTCTCGGACTTCCAGGCGAAGTTCAAGGACGCCGGCGTGAACCGCTTCGGCTCCGGCTGGTCGTGGCTCGTGCACGCCGGCTCGGGCCTCGCCGTCGTCTCCTCCGCCAACCAGGACAACCCCGTCAGCGACGGCCAGACGCCGCTGCTCGGCGTCGACGTTTGGGAGCACGCCTACTACCTCAAGTACCAGAACCGCCGCCCGGACTACATCGACGCGTGGTGGAACACGGTCAACTGGGCCAAGGTCGCCGAGGGATTCGCCAGGGTCGGCTGAGCCTCCGTCGCTTTTTCATTTGAGTCCAACGTTGTGCCGGATAATCGGGCACAACGTTGGACTCAATGACAGCTGGTCAGGCCCGCGTGAACCTGCGCCCGGTCACGGGCGAGACGTCCTCGTCGAGACGCACCGGCTCCTCGGCCCGCGCCGCCTCGGCCTCCATCGCCGCCAGCCGCTCGGGCGTGAGCTCACCGGCGTGCTCGGCCTCGATCTTGGCCAGGAACTCGGCCCCCTCGGCGGCCTCGTCGGCGTCGACGTCGACGCGCTTGGAGGTGACGTACTTGTCGATCTCGGCGAACAGGGTGTCGACGAGCTCGCCCGTGGGCACCTTGCGCAACGCCTTGCCCTGGCTGAACACGACTCCATAGTCCTTGGCCCCGGCGATCCCGAAGTCGGCGTGGGAGGCTTCGCCGATCCCGTTGACCGCGCAGCCCAGCACGGCCACCTCGACCGGATCCTCGTAAGCCTCGAGCCGGCGCTCGATGTCGGCCACCACCGTGTCCATGTCGAACTGGAGTCGCCCGCAGGTCGGGCAGGCGATCAGCACCGGGCCGCGCTGGCGCAGATGCAGCGCCTTGAGGATCTCCCAGGCGACCTTGACCTCCTCCTCGGCGTGGAACGTGGACAGCGAGATGCGGATCGTGTCGCCGATCCCGTCGGCGAGCAGCGTCCCGAGTCCGACGGCGGACTTGAGCGAGCCCGACCACTTCGTGCCCGCCTCGGTGATGCCCAGGTGCAGCGGATAGGGGATCCGTTCGGAGAGCAGCCGATTGGCGGCGATCGTGTTGGGGACGTTGGTCGACTTGATCGAGACCTTGAAGTCCGGGAACTCGAGCCGTTCCATCAGCTCGACGAACTCGACCGCGGCACCGACGAGCGCCTCGACCGGGTTCTCGCGCTCGAGCGCATGGAGGTGCTTGGGCAGCGAGCCCGAGTTCACGCCGATCCGCAGTGGCGTGCCCAGCTCCGTGGCGCGGGCGGTGACGAGCGCGACCTTCTCCGGCCCGCCGATATTCCCCGGGTTGAGCCGAACGCAGTGGGCTCCCGCCTCGAGCGCCTTCAGCGCCAGGGTGTAATTGAAGTGGATGTCGGCGATCACCGGGATCGGCGATTCGCGGACGATCGTCTTCAGGGCCTCGACGTCCTGGTCGCGCGGGACGGCCACGCGCACCAGGTCCGCGCCAGCCTGGGCGACCCGATGGATCTGCGCCATCGTCGCGGGGAGATCAGCCGTCTCGGTCTTGGTCATCGTCTGGACGACGACCGGGGCTCCGCCACCGACTGGCACCCCCCCGACGTGGATCTGGCGCTTTGAGGCCATGTCGCCAGTGTAGTTAGCGGGCCGCCGGCGGTCCCCCGCGGCGCCGACGGATCGCCACCGCCGCCAGCGTCACCGCGGCCAGGGCCAGGATTACCAGAATCACCACCAGCCAGGTGGGGAGGAACGAGCCGCCGGAACCGCTCGCGCCGGTGTCGGACAGGTGCTGGCCGCTGACCGAGGCGAGCAGGGCACGCTGGACCACGTCGTTGCAGTTCGTGTACTCCTTCAGCGTCGCCGGCATCGTGGCCAGCGCGTTGCGCAGCTGCGCGGTCGTGTACTGCCGCGTCAGCTTGCCATGGCTGTTGCAATCGGCCAGCACCGCCGAGCCCGGACTGGCCAGAGCCGAGTGGCTGGCGGCCAGTGCGACGAGGGCCACGGCGATGAGGAAGGGGCGGCGCATGGCCGCCAAGATTAGGCCGCAGGGCGCTGGATCAGCACCGACGCCCCGGATTGGCCGGGCCCGAGCAGCGATCCGGCGCGCGCGGCCAGCTGCGCGGGGGTGGCGTGCCACGGCGTCGCCAGCGCGAATCGGGCCGCCTGGTAGCCGTCGAGCGACCTGCGGCCGATCAGACGCACCCCCGGCGGGAGCGTACGCGGGACGGTCTGCCAGGCGCTGCCCACGACGTCGATCTCGCGCACCGTGGCCGCTCCTGGCGGCTGGTTCCAGGGGACGCCGGGCAGGTAGAAGCTCAGCGGCTCGGCGGCGTACCCGCCGTCATAGGCGACGATCGCCCGCTGCCCGCGGGACGCGCCGAGCGCGGCGGCGACGCCGCGCCAGTCGGGCCGTTGGTACTGCCAGTGGGTGTCGATCCGGATCTGCGCGTAGACAAATGCGCCCACCAGCACAACGAGAAGGCCGGCCCCGGTGTACGCCGCGACGGGGCTGCGCGCGCGCGGGATCGTGCACGCGGCCCCGACCACCACGGCGAGCGGGATCCAGGCCGGCATCAGGGCACGAGCGATGTAGTAGTCGCGACCGAGGACGGCCAGCAGCAGTGGCAGCAGGAGAACGCAGGCAGCCAGCCCGCCGGCCAGCCCCGCGCCGCGCAACTCCCGGGTCCCCGACCCGACGACGAGGAGGACGATCACCAACCCGATCAGCACGGCGGCGACGATCAGCCCGTAGTTGACGGCGCTGCTCTGGTACAGGGTCCCGAGCCCGAGGGCCACCGGTACCTGTTTGATGCGGATGCTGAGCGGCAGGGTGCCGATCCACTCGTGGGGATGGTCGGCGTGGCCGAGGAAATGCGGTATCACCGCCAGCTGCGCCGCCGCGACAACGGCCACCGCGACGGCACAGGCCCGGCTGCGTGCCCGGTAGAGCAGGGCGATCGCCTCGGGCGCGATGAGGAAAATGGCGAAGTACTGGGTGAGGATGGCCAGGGCCGAGAACGCCGCCCACCAGGCCAGGTTGCGGCGCGAGGGCTGCCGCCAGCCGCGCGCGAAGAACAGCACCGAGAGACCGGTCAGTACGCCGAGCAGCATGTACTCCCGAGCCTCCTGGGAGTACCAGATGAGAAACGGGCTCAGACAGGCCAGCGCGGCCGCGGCGAGGCCAGCCCGTTTGGACACGAGCTCGCGCCCGCACAGGTAGGTGATCGGGATGATGGCGCACCCGAGCAGCGCCGACAGCGACCGCAGCCCCACCGCAGAGACGCCGAACACCTTTGCCCACACCCAGCCGACGACGAAGTACAACGGCGGATTGGGCTCGCCAGAGCCGATCGCGCTGAGCATGGCGCCGAACGACATGTGCAGCTCGTGCGCGGCCTGGACCTCGTCGACCCAGTAGCTCTGGCTGCCGAGCATGGCGAAGCGCAGCAGAGCGGCCACGCCGGTGATGGCGGCCACGATCCAGACCTCGGCGGGGATGCTCGTCGTGAGCGCGGCCGAGTCGGTCGGGGCCAACGGAGCTCCGCCCGTGCGGGCCGGGATCAGCATGGCGCCGCCAAGTCTAGATGGTCGATTCCACGACCCCGCGCCGCGGAATCAACCAACTCCGCGACGTTATCCTGCTGCGTTTGCGGCGCCGCAAGTGCAATCTCCGCGCCATCGCGCTGACGATCGGCATCGCGGCCGCCCTCGCCGGCTGCGGTTCGAGCACGCCTCCGGCCTCGCAGGTCCACGGCCACGATCTGATCTCGATCTTCGAATCCGGGCCGCAGCTGCGCGCCAACCCGGCCCGGACAGTCGCCAGGCTCAAGCGACTCGGCGTCGACGTGATCAAGGTGTTCGTGCCCTGGAACGAGATCGCGCCCGCTCCCAACTCCCCCGTCGCGCCCCACTTCGACGCCACCGATCCCGCCGCGTATCCGGCCGTGGGGTGGGCTCCGTGGGATGCGATCGTCCGCGACGCCACGGCGCGCGGGGTGGGCGTCGATCTGACGCTGAGCAAGCCACCGCTGTGGGCCGCCGGGCCGAATCCGCCCAAGCCGGGCGTGCATCCGCAGTGGAAGACCTCGCCACAGGACTTCGACGCCTTCATGCGCGCCGTGGGGACCCGCTATAGCGGGCATTACGAGCCCACCGGCGCCACCACGCCGCTGCCGCGCGTGCGTTTCTGGTCGATCTGGAACGAGCCAAACTTCGGTCCCGACCTGGCCCCCCAGGCCATCGATGCCAACAGGGTCGAGGTCTCCCCCTGGGCCTACCGCCGCCTGGCCGACGCGGCCTGGACGGCCCTGCACGCCACCGGCCACGGACACGACACGATCCTCATCGGCGAGACGGCGCCCCGCGGGCACGATGCTGGCCAACAGCCCCGGCAACTTCGGCGGCATGGTTCCGCTTCGATTCATCCGCGCGCTGTATTGCGTCGATGACTCGTTGCGGCCGCTCAGCGGCATGCAAGCCGCCCTGCGCCACTGTCCCACCACCCCGGCCGCCTCCAAGCGGTTTCCCCGGGCCCACCCGGTGTTGTTCGAGGCCACGGGGTTCGCCGATCATCCCTATGGCCAGGGAAGCATCCCGCCCGACCAGGTCACCCCCAACGAGCCCGACTACGCCGACCTGGCCGCGCTCCCGAAGCTCGAGAGCACGCTCGACGGAATCATGGACACGTACGGGTCGACCCGACGTCTGCCGATCTACTCCACCGAATTCGGCTACCAGACCAACCCACCCGAGCTGGGCGAGATCTCGACCGATCCCAAGACGGCGGCGTACTACCTCAACTGGGCCGAGTACATCTCCTGGCGCAATCCGCGCGTGGTCTCCTTCGACCAGTACCTCCTGGTCGATCCGCTCCAGGCCAGCGGCTTCGAGGGCTTCGCCACGGGGCTGAAGTTCAAGAACGGGGTCCCCAAGGCCACCTATTTCGCCTACCGGATGCCTCTCTACCTCCCCGTCCGCACGTTCAAGCACGACCACGCGCTCGAGGTTTGGGGGTGCGTGCGCCCGGCGCGTTACGCGCAGCTCGAGACGGGGTCGGTGCAGCACGTCGAGATCCAGTTCCGGTCCGGATCCTCGACCCGGTTCAAGGTCGTGCGTACGATCGCGCTGGGCGGCCGGTATTTCGACACGCACGTGGGTTTCGGCTCGAGTGGAGCCGTGCGCCTGGCCTGGGCCTATCCCCATGGCCCGACGATCTACAGCCGCGACGTCGAGATCACGCTTAGCTAAGTCGGACGCGCAACTCCCACCGGCCTGACCTGTTCTCACTGCCATGCGCCTGAACCGCCTGCCCGCCGTGATGCTCGCCGCCGCAGCCGGTGCCCTCGCGCTCGGCGCGCTGCCGTCCCCCGCCCTGGCCTCGCACGACCAGATCGCGATGATCGAGGATGGGATCCATCTGGCCAGCAATCCCGACGGGACGATGCGTACCTTCCGCCGACTCGGCGCCGATACGGTCCGGGTGATCGTCAACTGGAGCTCGGTCGCCCCCGACCCGCTCGCGCGCCACAAGCCTCACTTCAACGCCAGCGACCCCGCCGCCTATCCGGCCGGCAACTGGGTTCGCTTCGACGACATCGTCAGGGACGCCAAGAAGTACGGCATCCAGGTCGATTTCACGGTCTCCTCGGGCGTTCCCCTGTGGGCCGAGGGCAAGAACATCCCCCACCACCTGCTCACCCACACCGACCGGGGCTGGCGGCCGTCGCCCACGGACTTCGGCCAGTTCATGGTGGCCATGGGCCGACGCTACGACGGCAAGTACCCCGACCCGGCCACCCCCGGCAAGTCGCTACCGCGCGTCAGCTTCTGGACCATCTGGAACGAACCCAACTTCGGCGAGGACCTCGGGCCACAGGCCGTCAACGGTTCGTACGTCGACGTCGCGCCGATGATGTATCGCAAGTTAGTGGCGGCGGGCTGGAATGCCCTCCACAAGGCCGGCCATGGGCACGACAAGATCATCATCGGCGAGCTCACCGCGCGCGGGCAGCGGAGCACGCCGACGAAGAGCAACCCCGCCGGGCACCCCGGGGATTTCGCCCAGATGAAGCCGCTCGAGTTCGTCCGCCACCTGTATTGCGTCGACGGTTCGCTACGCCCGATGCGGGGTTCGGCGGCCAGGAAGGAGGGGTGCCCGACCACGGCCGCCGCGTCCCGCCACTTCCGCTCGAGCAACCCTGGGCTGTTTCAGGTCACCGGCTTCGGCCAGCACCCGTATCCGGACGACCTCCCCCCGACCAAGGAAGGCTCCAAGGATCCCGACTACGTGAGCTTCAACAAGATCCCGACTGAGGAGCGCACCCTCGACCGGATCATGCGCGACTACGGCTCGAGCCAGCGCTACGCGATCTACGTCGACGAGTTCGGGTACATCACCCGCCCCCCGAACGACGGCCCGTACGTATCCCCGAGCACCGCGGCCTACTACAACAACTGGACCGAGTACCTGAGCTGGCGCAGTCGCCGCATCGCCTCGACGATGCAGTACCTGCTCTATGACCCGACGCCGAGCTCCAACGGCTTCGACAGCGGGATCCTTTTCTATAACGGCAAGCCGAAGGCCGACTTCTACGCCTACCAGCTGCCCCTTTATCTGCCGCACGCCTCAATGCGGCGCGGCCGCAAGGTCGAGGTCTGGGGCTGCGCCCGCGCGGCGCCGTTCATGGCCAAGGACACCGGGGTGCGTCAGACGGCTCAGATCCAGTTCCAGCGCGCCTCGCGCGGGGCCTTCAAGACGATCAAGACGGTCAGGATCACCAGCAGCCGCGGGTACTTCGACCTGCGCATGAAGTTCCCCGGGAGCGGCACGATCCGCCTGGCCTACACGTATCCGGATTCAGATCCATTCCTGCCAATCGGCAAGCTCGGATCCAAGATCGTCGGTCGGCCGGTCAGGATCAGCGTGCAATAGATGAGTTCGGCCGGCTGACGCGGTCCTATTCGGCATGACCGATTCCCCCGCAGTGACAGCCGAGATTCACGGCTTCAGCCATCCCGACGCCACCCCGACCCCCTGGTCCGCCGGGCTGGAGCAAGTGGTGGCCGCGGACACCTACTGGCTGTCCACCGTCCGCCCCGACGGCAGGCCCCACGTCACCCCGCTGATCGCGGTCTGGCACGACGCCGCGATCTGGTTCTCCACCGGCGCGGACGAGCGCAAGGCCCGCAACCTGGCCGAAAACTCCTCCTGCCTGCTGACCGCAGGGCGCAGCGACCTGACCCCGGGCGGCCTCGACGTGGTCCTCGAGGGAGAGGCCGAGCGGATCACCGACGACGTTGCACTGCGCCCCGTCGCCGCTGCGTTCGCGGCGAAGTATGGGACCGAAATCTGGGATTTCGCGGTGGCGGACGGCGGGTTCCGCCACGGCGCCGGTCGCGCCATCGTCTTTCGCCTTCGGCCGCTACGTGGGCTCGGGTTTCGCAAGGGGGACACGTTCAGCCAAACGACGTGGCGGTTTCCCGCCCACCATGGCGGCTGACGCACAGCAGGAGGTCCAAGCGGCGATCGGCGGGCTCGTCTCCTCGAGGTGATGGGCAACCCGACCACGTGGGCGCTCGGATACAGCCCGGCCCGTCTGCGGGCCGCCGGGTCACGCCCGGGATCCACGTTCGGGCTGCGGCAATCGGGAATACTTCTCGTTGATGGCCTCCGGCGCCGATCTTGTGGGCCGCCTGCAGGGAATCTGCGGGACCCAGCACGTGGTTACGCACCCCCACGCGCTGGCCACCTACCGCTCCGACGGTCTGAAGCAGTACCGCCAGACGCCGCTGGCCGCCGTTCTTCCCGCCACCGGCGCCGAGGTGAGGGAGGTCGTGCGCACGTGCTACGACGCCGGGGTACCGTGGGTCGCCCGCGGAGCGGGGACGGGGCTGTCGGGCGGCGCCCTGCCGGTATCCGACGGCGTCCTGATCGTGCTGGCGCGGATGCGGCGCATCATCAGCGTCGACCTCGACGACGGCGTCGTCGTCGTCGAACCCGGCGTGACGAATCTCGCCATCTCGCACGCTGTCGCCCCGACCCACTTCTACCCGCCCGATCCCTCCAGTCAGGTCGTGTGCTCGATCGGCGGAAACGTGGCCGAGAACTCGGGCGGCGCGCACTGCTTCAAGTACGGGTTCACCACCAACTACGTGATCGGCCTGGAGGTCGTGCTCAGCGACGGCTCGCTCGTCCAGCTCGACCGCGACGCGCCCGGCTATGACCTCCTTGGGGCCTTCGTGGGCTCCGAGGGCACGCTCGGCGTGGCGACGCGGATAACGCTGCGGGTGATCCCCAAGCCAGAGGTGGCGCGCACGCTGGTCGCCTTCTTCGCCGACACGGGGGCCGCCGGCGACGCCGTGACCGAGATCGTCGGCGCCGGCATGGTCCCGGCCGCGATCGAGATGATGGACAAGCTCTCGATCAAGGCCGCCGAGGCGGCGACCGGCGCCGGCTACCGGCTCGACGCCGGGGCGGCGCTGCTGGTCGAGCTCGACGGCCCCAGCGAGGAGTGCGCGGCCCGTTTCGACCACGTGATGGAACTCTGCACGATGGCCGGCGCGATCGATGTGCGCGTGGCCGGCGACGAGCGCGAGCGCGAGCTCATGTGGAAGACACGCAAGGCCGCGTTCGCCGCCATGGGACGGATCGCCCCCGCCTACTACGTGCAGGACGGCGTGATCCCGCGCACGCGGCTGTCCGAGGTGCTGCGGCGAATCGAGGCGCTGGCCGAGGAGTATCAGCTCCAGGTCGCCAACGTGTTCCACGCCGGCGACGGAAACCTCCACCCGCTCGTGTGTTACGACGCCGCGCGTGACGGAGAGCCGGCCCGCGCCGAGGAGCTCGCGGGGCTGATCGTCAAGGCGTGCGTCGAGGCCGGCGGCTCGATCACGGGCGAGCACGGCGTCGGTGTCGACAAGAAGGGGTATATGCCGGCGATGTTCTCCGAGTCCGATCTGGAGGCGTTTCACAGGCTGCGCTGCGCGTTTGATCCCGCCGGACTGGCCAATCCGGGCAAGGTCATGCCGACTCCGAGATTATGCGGCGAGGTCCCAGGGCCCTATCGCGAGCACCCACTCGAGCGAACCGGCGTGGCCACCCGCTTCTAGATGCCCGACCAACTCGAGCCACAGACATTCGAGGAGGCGGCCGGTGCCCTCGCCACCGCGGCGGCGGGGCGGCAGTCCGTGCGTATCTGGGGCGCGGGGACCAAGCTCGGTTGGGGGACGGTGACGGCCGCGCCCGACCTCGAGCTGCGAAGCACCGGGCTCACCGAGATCCTCGAGCACAACGCCGGCGATCTGACCGCGGTGCTGGAGGCCGGGGTGCCTCTGGCGCCGCGCGCAGGAGACGTTCGCCGGCGCCGGCCAGATGCTCGCCCTGGACCCGGCCCTCGGCCAGGGCGGAGACCGCAGCGCCACGATCGCCGGGGTGATCGCGACCGGGGATTCGGGACCGCTGCGGCATCGCTACGGCGCCCCGCGCGACCTCGTGCTCGGGATGACCGTTGCCCTCAGCGATGGCACGATCGCCCGCTCCGGCGGCAAGGTGATCAAGAATGTCGCCGGCTACGACATCGCCAAGCTGTTCTCAGGCGCGTTCGGAACGCTGGGGATGATCCTGTCGGTGAGCGTGCGCCTGCACCCTTTGCCGGCGGGGACCACGAGTGCGCTGGGCTCGAGCGACGATCCGGCCGCGCTCATGGCCGCGGCCCTGGCGCTGGCACGAGCCCCACTCGAGCTCGAGGCGCTCGATGTCGCCTGGCGGGCCGGTCGCGGCGGGATCCTCGCGCGCTGTGGCGGCTCGGAGTCGCTGCGGCGCGCCGGCCGGGCGGCGGAGCTCCTGCGCGGCACTGGGCTCGAGGGTGTCGACATCGCCACCGACGACAAGCGGCTGTGGGCTCGCCAGCGGGCCGGTCAGCGCGCTCGTGACGGCGCCGCGCTCCTCCGGGTGGCCTCGCGCGCCAGTACCCTGGCCTCGGTGCTCGAGACCACCGAACGCTGCGGGGGGACGCTGGTGGGCCGGGCCGCGCTCGGCAGCAGCTATATCGAGGTCGCCCCCGACGCGGTCGCGGCACTGCGCGCCAGCTTGCCGGCCGGCGCGACATCGGTGTTACTCGACGCACCCGAGTCGGTGCGCGCCGCGGCCGACCCGTGGGGTACGACCAGCGGCCCCGAGCTCGAGCTCATGCGCCGCATCAAACAGCGCTTCGATCCGGCGTGCACGTGCAACCCCGGCGCCTTCGTGGGTGGGATCTGATGATTCGAAGTCTCCACCGGATTCGACGCCCACCGCCCTCCGGAGCGCTCGGTCATCGACGACTGCGTCCACTGCGGGTTCTGCCTCGACACGTGCCCTACCTACGTGCTGTGGGGCGAGGAGCCGGACTCACCGCGCGGACGGATCGTCCTCATCGACGAGGCGCTCCAGCCCGGGAGCGAGATCTCGGACCAGATGGTCACCCACTTCGACCGTTGCCTCGGGTGCATGGCCTGCGTCACCGCGTGTCCCTCGGGGGTGCGCTACGACCGCCTCATCGAGCGCACGCGCCCGCAGGTCGAGCGACATCACCGGCGCAAGCCGAGCGAGCGAGCGCTTCGCCGGCTGCTGTTCGAGACCCTCCCCCACCCCAGGCGCCTTCGTGTGATGGCGCCGGCGCTGACTGCCGCGCGCAAGCTGGGCGCGGAGCGGCTCCCCGAACGTCTCTCGATCCTGGCCAGGGTCGCGCCGCGCACCCCAGCCCGCGAGGCGCGCCGCTCGAGCGTGCCGCAGTTCACCCCGGCCGTCGGGGAGCGCCGCGGGCGTGTGGGCGTGCTGCTCGGGTGCGTACAGCGGGTGTTCTTCGCCGACGTGCATCGCGCCACGATCTCTACGCTGGCCGCCGAGGGCTTCGACGTCCTGGCTCCGACGCTGCCCAACTGCTGCGGGGCCCTCGAGCTCCACGCGGGCGAGGAGGAGTCCGCCGTGCTCCGCGCCCGCGCGACGGTCACTGCCTTCGCCCAGCTCGACGACCTCGACTACATCGTCGTCAACGCGGCGGGATGCGGCGCCGCGATGAAGGAATACGGAGAGCTGCTCGGCACGCCAGAAGCGGCGGCGTTCTCTGCCCGGGTCCGCGACGTCTGCGAGCTGCTCGCCTCGACGCCGCCGCGGGCCCAACGCTCGTCGGTCCACCTGCGGGTCGTCTATCACGACGCGTGCCACCTTCAGCACGCCCAGCAGATCCGCAGCCAGCCGCGCGAGTTGCTGAGCTCGATCCCGGGACTCGAGCTTCTGGAGGTCGGCGCCGAGTCGGCCGTCTGCTGCGGATCGGCGGGGATCTACAACCTGGTCCAGCCCGAGGCGGCGGCGGCACTGGGCGCGCGCAAGGCCCAGCACCTCATCGACACGGGCGCCCAGGCCATCGCGGCGGGCAACCCCGGCTGCACGGCGCAGCTCGACATGCACCTGCGCGCGCTCGGTCACCCGCTGCCGATCCACCATCCGATCGAGCTGCTGTGGAGCTCGATCTCGGGCGTCGGCGCCCCCGACGCTAACGGCTAGCGCCTCGGCGCCGTCAGCCTCCCGACCAGGAGTTCGACCGAGCGCTCGAGCTGCCCGAGTGTCGCCTGCTCGACGCTGGCGACACCCAGCTTGCGGTTCAGCCAGGCATTGACCTCGCGCTGGCTCGTGCGGTCGCGGCGCGTCAGCTCTGAGACGAGACGGTGGCGCTCACCCCGCAGTTGGGCCCGGCGCTCGAAGGCGGGGATCTCGGCCCGCGGCTCGGGCGCGTGAGAAGTGGCCGGCCGACCCGCTGGCGCGACCAACGGCGCTGGGCCGAACAGCGTCATCTGCGCGGCCACGTCGGCGCTCAGGGGCACGAACTCCGGCGCTTGCGCCGCCTCGGTCTGGACGCGGTCGGGCCGGTCGAATTCGGGCTCCTCACTTGGAGCCCTGAGCGCAACGCGCAGCTCCTCCTCGACCGCCGCCGCGTGGTCGCGCAGGACGGGGTCGCCCGGCACGTACAGCCAGCTCGGCTCCGCCGGCCGGCCCCTCAGCGTCCGCACGAACCGCCCCACGATCTGGCGGAAGATCAGCGGAGTCTTGGCCGCGGTCGCGTATACCCCGACCCGCAGGCGCGGGATGTCCACCCCCTCGGAGACCATGTTGACGGCGACGATCCACGGCTCGCGCGAGGTTGTGAAGGCAGCCAGCTTAGCCGCCGCTCGCGCCTCCGCGTGGAGCACGACTACCGGCACCCGGCCGGTGGCCTCGCGCAGCAGCGCGGCGATCCGGCGGGCGTGGCTCGAGTCCGCGGCGACGACCAGGCCGCCGGCGTCGCGGTGGCCGCCGGTCCGCAGTGCGTGGAGCTTCTCGTCGGCCTCGCGCAGGATGCGCGGCAGGCCGTCGGGCAGCTCGGTCGAGATCGCCGTGCGGTAGCGCCGGCTCGCCTCGCGCGCTGGGAGCACGGTCTCGAAGCTCGACTCGATCACGTCGTCCCCGCTCTGCCAGGACAGCGTCCCGTCGTAGGCGACGAACCGCACCGGCCGACAGACCCCGTCGGTCACCGAGTCGGCGTATGTGTAGGAGAAGTCCGGCTCGGCCATTCCGCCCGCGTCGTAGCGCACGCCCGGGATCGGGGTGGCGTCGGAGCGAAACGGCGTGCCCGACAGGAGCAGCCAGCGGGGTGAGGCGTTGAACGCGGCCGCGAACGACTGCCCCCAGGTCAGCTCCTCGCCGAGGTGGTGCGCCTCATCGGCGACCACCAGGGTGCCCGCGCCGGCAGCCTTGGCCCACCGCCGGGGGGCCTTGGCGATCCGGGCGTACGTGACGGCCACGCCGTGGAACCCGGCCGGCGGCTTGGGCGTCGCCGCGTCGGGCGCCAGCTGGATGCCGAGGTCGCTGGCGGCGCGCGCCCACTGGCGAGTCAGCGGCGCCGTGGGGCACGCCACGACAACCATGCCAGCGCTGCCACGACGGAGCTCGCGCCGCGCCAGCTCGAGGGCGGGCCGGGTCTTGCCCGCTCCCGGGGCGGCCGAGAGGAGAAACGCCCCGGCCTCCCAGACGCCCATCTGGGCCAGCGCCCGCTGCTGCCAGCTCCGCAGTCCTGTTCCCCAGCCGTTCTCAGACACGAGTCGGGCATGGTGATGGTTGGGGCGGACGTTTTCGGGGGGTCGGCGAGCTGGGCCTTCAGGTTGTCTTGATCAGACCACCATCGATGACCCAATTGGCGCCGGTAACGTTGTCGATCAGAGGCGAGGCGAGCAGCGCGACGATCGCCGCGACCTCGTCGGGGGTCGTAAAGCGTCCGGTCGGCATCCCGGCCGTGGCCTGTTCGCGGATGGCCTGCGCCCCCGCCCCGGTGGCGTGCCCGACG
Organism: uncultured Solirubrobacterales bacterium; assembly: GCA_963734775.1. Classification (GTDB taxonomy): domain Bacteria; phylum Actinomycetota; class Thermoleophilia; order Solirubrobacterales; family Solirubrobacteraceae; genus Palsa-465. The sequence continues at coordinate 41,069 of CAVTJE010000015.1, read as the reverse complement.
GTCTGGGCGACGCCGCCATCGCCGAGCCAGAGGTCCGTCGCCACCGGACCCGGCGAGACGCTCGTGATGCGGATCCCGCGTGGACCCAACTCCTGTGAGAGCGCTTTGGCGACGTTGAGGAGCGCCGCCTTGGCCGCGCCATAGTCGATGACCATGCCGTCGGGTTCAAAGAACGCGTTGACCGAGGTCACGTTGACGACGACACCCGCCCCGCGCTTGGTCATGTCGGCAATCGCCGCCCGCGTGGCCCTCAGCGCGGCGAAGAAGTTCAGCTGCAGGGAGGCCTCGAAATCGTCGTCGGTGAGGCTGAGGAAGCCGTCCAGACGCACGTGGGCGGCACCGACGTTGTTGACCAGGATGTCGATCCGCCCAAAGCGATCGATCGCCTCGCCGATCAGCCGCCCCGGCCCCTCGACGTCGGCGAGATCGACGGCGACCGGCGTGACGTCCGGCAGCCCGCCAAGACTTTCCACGCTGCGGGCGCCGGCTATGACGGTGGCCCCCTCCTCGGTGAGCCGCCGTGTCACGGCCAGGCCGATCCCCTTGCTAGCCCCGGTGACGACGGCGACTTTGTCTTTGAGTTGCAGGTCCATGAGGATGGCGCAGGGCGCTACCCGGCGTACATGCCCTCGATCTCGGCCTCGTACTTGGCCGCGATCGGGCGGCGCTTGAGCTTCATCGTCGGGGTCAGCTCGTCGCCGCCGGGGGCCCAGTCGCCGCGCACGACGGTGAACTTCTTGATTTGCTCGACGCGGGCGAGGTGGGAATTGGCCTCGTCAATCCCGGCCTGGACGGCTTCGAGCACGACCGGATTGTCGGCCAGCAGCTCCAGCGTCCGGCCCTCGATGCCCTGCTGCCCGGCCCACTGGGGGGCATAGTCGGCGTCGAGGACGATCAGGGCGGTGTTGTAGGGGCGACCGTCGCCGATCGTGATGGCCTGGCCGATCAGCGGGCTGCCGGTCTTGATCGCCGCCTCGATGTTGGCCGGCGACATGTTCTTGCCGGCGGCGTTGATGATGATCTCCTTCTTGCGATCGACGATCTTCAGGAACCCCTCGTCGTCGATCTGCCCGATGTCGCCCGTGTGCAGCCAGCCGTCGGAGTCGAGCGCGTCGGCGGTCTTCTCGGGCTGGTTGCGGTAGCCAAGCATCACGAAGTCGCCACGCACGAGCACCTCGCCGTCGTCGGCGATCTTGAGCTCGACGCCTGGCGAGGCCGGGCCGACCGTGCCGATCTTGACATCACCCGGGCGGTTGCAGGTGCCAAACCCGCACGTCTCCGACATACCCCAGAGCTCCGCCAGCTCGATGCCCATGGCGTGGAAGAACTCGAGCACCTCGACCGGCGTCGGCGCGGCGCCGACGTTGACGGCGAGGACCTGATCGAGACCGAGCATCTCGCGCAGCTTGGAGAACATCTGCTCGTCGGCGCGCGCCACCGCGGCCTCGAGCTCGTCGGGCACCGGCTGGCGCTGCTGGCGCAGGCGGACGCGCTGGACCGCCGCCGCCATCGCCCGCTCCACCGCCTGGCGCTGCTCCTCGGGCTGGGCGGCCTGCATCGTCTCCAGGCCGGCCTTGAGCTTCTCCCAGATGCGTGGCACGGCAAAGAACCACGTCGGGCGGACCTGGGGCAAGTAGGAGAGGATCTCGCGCGGGTTGGGGCAGCAGGTGATCGTGCCGGCGTAGATCACTGGGATGTAGTGATGCGCCATCCGCTCGGCGATGTGGGCGGCGGGCAGCCATGAGATCACCCGCGCGCCGGTGGGGAACGGAATGATCTCGTCGACCGCGTGGGCCGAGACCATGATGTTGTGGTGCGAGAGCTGCACGCCCTTGGGCGGGCCGGTCGTCCCCGAGGTGTAGATCAGCGTCACCACATCGTCGGGAGCGATGTGGGCCGCCGTGGCGGCGACGTCGAACTCCGGGTTCGATCCTTCGATCTCGGCCAGCGCGACCGTGCCCTGCCGGCGCCTCGCCGTCGACGACGATCACGTGCTCGAGCGCCGGGAGGCTATCGCGGGCCTCGAGGATCACGGGCAGGAACGTCTGCTCGACGATGGCCACGCGGGTGGCTGCGTCGGTGCACAGGTACACGATCTCCTCGGCCGGATAGGTCACGTAGATCGAGAACGGGGTCGCGCCGAGCATCGCCGCGGCGAGATCGACGATGTGAAATTCCGGCCGGTTGCCGAGCATGACCGCCACCGTGTCGCCGCGCCCGACCCCCAGCTTGGCCAGGCCGCCGGCCAGCGCGTCGACGCGCGCGAGCAGCTCGGACCACGTGAGCGAGACGCTGTCGTCGGGCATCCGAACCGCCACCACCTCGGGGTGGTTTGCCGCGGTGCGCCGCAGCGCCTCGGTCAGCGTCGGCGCGTCGACCGCCCGCCCTGCTGCCGGCGTGATCGTGCTGCTCTCCATGCTCTCCTCGTCTGTCTCGGGGATGCTTCGGTGCGGCTAACGCTATCGCAGCCGCGACGGCCGCAGACGCGGGTAGCTCGAGGGCCTAGTGGACGTTGAAGCCCTTGCCGGTGAGCGTCGAGATGTCGTTGCTGAGCCCGATCACGAAGAGCAGCAGGATCAGGGCAAAGCCGACGATCCCAGCCCGTTCCATGACCTCGAAGGGGATCCGGCGGCCCCGCACCTTCTCGGCCACGGCCCAGAAGACGTGGCCGCCGTCGAGGGGCAGGAATGGGAACAGGTTGATCACGGCCAACGACAGCGAGATCAGCGCCAGGACCTGGAGGGCAAGGGTGGTGCTGTGGGCAAACGACTCCTGGGTCACCGTGTAGCCGCCGACGATCCCGTTGACCTGCTTGCGTTCCTGGGGCTCGAAGATGCGGGCGATGACCGAGACGGTCTGCTTGGTCACGTTCCACATGCCGGTCACGGCCAGCGAGGCCGCGTGGACGGGGCCAATCGACTGCTGGGTGTCGCCGAACTCGAATCCCACCAGAGGCCGCTTCTGCTGGGCGTTGTAGCGCGGCCTGATCTCGAAAGCGAGCAACTGTCCGTTGCGGCGTACGACGATCCTTGCCGGCGTGGCGGCGAGGCAGCCGTTGACCTGCTCGCCACGACACAGATGGGTCCCGAGCTGGTTGCGCATGGCCGTCGGGCTGCCGCTGATGCCGTCCACCGACACCAGCTGATCCTTTGGATGGAGCAGGGTCGAGGCGGGCATGTTCTTCTCGACCAGGGCGACCTGCTTGGAGGCCACGGTCTGGCCGTTGGAGAGGAACAACGCCCAGATGATCACAAACGCGATCAGCAGGTTGACCCCCGGGCCGGCCAGGATCACCACGATGCGTTTCCACACGGGCTGGTTGTAGTAAGCCCGCGCCACCGCCTCCTCCGGGATGTCCTCGTTCGGGTTCATTCCCGTGATCCGGACGTAGCCGCCCAGCGGGATCGCCCCGATCCCGTACTCGGTCTCGCCGCGGCGGAACTTCCAGATCATGGGGCCGAAGAACAGCGAGAAGCGCTCGACGCGCATCCCGACCGCCTTGGCCGCGGTGAAATGGCCCGCCTCGTGCAGGATGATCAGCGCGGCGAAGCCGAGGAAGGCCAGGACGTACGACATCGCCTCCAGTGTGGCAGGCCAACGCCCTGGCTTATCAGACTCTTAAAGACGACTCTTAGGCGGCGGAGCGGGCCTCGACGAACTCGGCGGCCACGCGGCGGGCCTGGACGTCGGCTTCGCCCAACGCGTCGAACGAATGGACACCCCGGGCCGGGAGCTCGCCGAGCGTCGCCTCGATCACGGCGGCGATGTCCAGGAACCGCAGCCGGCCGGAGAGGAAGGCGTGGACGGCGATCTCGTTGGCGGCGTTGAGCGTGCAGGGAGCCGTGCCGCCGGCGCGGGCCGCCTCTCGGGCCAGCCGCAGGCAGGCAAACGTGTCCTCGTCGACGGGCTCGAAGGTGAGCGCACCGGTTGCCACGAGATCGAGCGGGCGGACGGGCACGTCGACTCGGTCCGGATAGTGCAGCGCGTAGGAGATCGGCACGCGCATGTCGGGATAGCCGAGATGCGCCAGCGTCGCCCCGTCGCACAGTTGGATCAGGCTGTGAATGATCGACTGTGGATGGACCACGACCTCGATCTGTTCGTATGCCGTCCCGAACAGATGATGCGCCTCGATCAGCTCCAGGCCCTTGTTCATCAGCGTGGCCGAATCGATGGTGATCTTTCCCCCCATCGCCCACGTTGGATGGGCCAGGGCCTGCTCGACGCTCACGTCCTCGAGCTCGTCCGCGGTGCGGCCCCGGAATGGGCCGCCGGACGCGGTCAGGATCAGTCGATCGACGGTCCCCGGCTGCTCGGAGGACAGCAGTTGGTGCAGGGCCGAATGCTCGGAATCGACGGGGATGATCGCGGCGCCCGTCGCCTCGGCGAGCTGGGTCACGAGCTCGCCTCCGACGACCAGCGACTCCTTGTTGGCCAGGGCCAGATCGATGCCCTCACCGAGCGCGGCGACCGTTGGAACGAGTCCGGCCGACCCGACGATTGCGTTGAGCACGAGGTCGCAGTCGCATTCGGTGATCAACCGGACGAGGCCGTCCGGCCCGCTCAACAGCTCACCGTCCGTCCATGCCTCCCCCGCTCTCGCGGCGGCGTCGGGGTCGGCCACGGCGAGGCGATGCACCCCGCACGCCGCCGCCTGCTCGAGCAACTTCTCCCAGTCATGCCCGGCGGCGAGACCGACAATCTCGAGCTCACGATCGGGATCACGCGCGACGACGTCGAGGGCCTGGATGCCGATCGAGCCGGTGGACCCGAGGATGACCAGACGGCGCGGCACGGCCCGGATTCTAGGGCCGGCGCCGCGCTAGTCGGCCGGGGCCTCGCGGACGATCGCCTGCCCGCTGATGCGCACGCTCCCGCGCTCGGAGAACCGCAGCGTGCCGATCTGGACGCTCACCGTGACGCGATCGTCGCCGTGGCCCAGGGCGAAGGCGACACTCGAGCGCCCCGGCCGGTACGGCCGAAACGTCTCCGACTACGACGGCACCGCCCTCGTAGTCGCCCACCGAGGACTCGATCTCGAGCTCGCCGCTCGAGAGGTTGCGGACGATGATCCTCATCGTGTCGCCACGCAACATCACGTCGAGGCGAAAAAGCCCCGCGGCGAGGATCAGCATCGCCCTCGCCCCCGGCTCGAGCTCCTTCGACGCCGAGAGGACGTAGCCCGCGGCGGTCCCCGTGCGGCGGAAGCTCGCCGGAGAGCTGGTGGCGTGTCGCCTCGATCAGCCGGCCCCGCCGAGCATCTGACCCACGATCGAGATCCCGTTGCCGGTGATCTCCCCGCTCAGGGTCAGGGTCAGCACCTGGTTGAAGCCTGGCGCCGGGAAGGTCTGCAGGTGGAACTGTTCGGTGCCCGTGATCGTCGTCAGCTTCATGCCATTGTCGGCCGGAATCGTGATCGGGGTGGGGGCCTGGCCGTTCACGTCCTGTACCGCCGGCAGCGCCGAGGCACCCGAGTTATGGATCATGACGTCGACTCCACCGCCCGGACTGGTGTTCGGCTTGGCCACGACGATGATCGCTGCGTCGCTCCCGGATCCCTGGAGCAGCATCTGTGGGCCACTGGTGGGTTGCACGGTCACCGCTCCGGTGACAACGCCGCCCGTGCCCTGAATGAACTCCTGTGCCGTGTGTCCGCCGAGCTCGTTGGAGTTGGCCACGGTCTCGCCCTTGATCACGAATTCGGCCAGGGCATCGGCCTTCTTGACGAACTCCGTGGTGGCGTCCCTGATCTTGAGGAATTCCGCGTTCGCGGTCGCGTCCTTCAGGTACACCTTGCCGATCTGATCCTTGGTGTAGTAGTCGGTGCGCACCTTCTTTTCGAGGCTGCCGATCTCGTTGCCAAGCGTGATGCACTTCTGCTCGATCTTGGCCAGCACGGTGCGGACCGGGCCCGTGATGCCGGTCAGCTTCACGAACAACGGTGCCGGCTTGCCCGGAGCCGCCGACTGCGCCTGCGCCCTGTCCGCCACGCCGCCGATCAACGCCGCCAGCGCCATGGTCACGCCCAGCTTCGCCGACGTGAGCCGGAACCTGATGTATTCGGCCATCCCCAACCCCTCCTTGTGTGCAGTGGCGGGAGTCTCTCAGTGCTTGGCGGGCCGCGCAAGCTCTGATCAGTCTCGTCCGAGTACCACGATCGACCAACCCATGACCTCTGTGCTCCTCCGCTCGTGCAGTCCGCGCCGCCCGTAGGCGTACGTCACCGCCTCGGCTTCGTCCCCTCCGAAGCCGCTCACGACACCGACCACAGGTACGGGGTCGGGCAGACTCGCCGCCACGCTCGCGTGGAGCGCGGCCGGGACGTTGGCGGCAAACCCGTCGGCCGACGGGACCCCCGCCGCGGCTAGGTCCATGACCCCCGCGTCGATGCGAACTCCGGCCGCCTCGGCATTGGCCCGCGTCGCGTCCACGCACTCGGCCACCACATCGACCGCGACCACCGGCGACCATCCCAGACGCGCTGCCAGGATCGCCTGGACACCCGACCCGCAGCCCAGATCGGCGAATGAGCCCCGTGGCTCGATCTCCAACCAGGCCTCCAGGCACGCCCGCGTTGTCGGATGGGCGCCGCTCCCGAACGCGGCGCTGTCGGCGATCGGGATGTCGATGAGACCCCGTGCCGGCGCCGGAGCCCATTCGGGCCGCACGACCAGGCGCCCGCCGATCACGTCCTGCTCGTAGTCGAGCACCCGCCGCTCGCGCCAGTCGTCGGGCACCTCGCGCTCCGAAAGGCGGTACGGCCAGCGCCCCACCGCCCTGATGAGCGCGTCTCGCTCCGGGATCTCCGGTCCGCGCATGCGCAGCTCGACCCGACGGCCGCTGGACACCTCGCGGATTCCACCGGGGACGATCGGGAGCAGGCGATCGAGCACGTCCTCCACGGCGCGACGTGGCACCGAGAGGCCGACCTCACGCACGACGGCTCGGTCCAGGGTCCACTAATGCATCACCCCGAGCCAGATGTAGTAACCGGCCACAACGGTGAAGCTCACCGCGTCGAGACGGTCGAGTGCGCCGCCGTGGGCGCCGAACACGGTGCCCGTGTCTTTGATGTCCGCGTCACGCTTGATCACCGACTCGAACAGGTCTCCCACGGGCCCGAGAACGGCCACCGCCAGGCCGAGCAGCAGGGCATCGCCCTGGGTGAGCCACGTCTGGTAGAGGCCGGCGAAGAACACCGCCACGATGGCCACGAACATGCCGAAGAACAATCCCTCGACCGTCTTGTTGGGCGAGATCTGCGGCGCCAACGGCCGGCGCCCGAACAACCGGCCGCCCAGATAGGCGCCCGTATCGCCCAGGAAGGTCCCGACTAGAACGTCGATGATCACCCCGTTGCCGTGGGGCAGTCCACGCAATAGGACGGCGTGGGCGAAGGCGAAACCGAGCCAGTAGATCCCCAGCAGCGTCCCGGCCATCGAGACCGTGACCTGGCCGCGGTTGGCTCTGGCGATAGCGAACAGGAACAGAACGGGCAGGGTCGCCATGGCGGCCTCGACCACGTCTCGTAGGTTGCCGAAGTGAGCCGCGAGCACCATCGCCGTGAGGCCGAGGAAACCCACCAGCGGCAGTGGCCTCCACCGCGCCAGGGCCTGGTAGAGCTCGTGCATGCAGACGAGCCCGACGACGAGGAGGAACAGGGCGAAGGCAAGACCGCCGATATCGATGAAGACGATGGCCAGGACGGCTGCGGGAACGGCCACGAGGACGCGGGCAAACAGGTCCGACCCGCCCCCCTGCCGAGGTTGACCGGCCCCGGGGCGGGGGCGTGACGGCCTGGGCGCTCGCCGCGGCTCAGGCCTCTGGCGCGGCGCAGCCCCCGACGCGTGCTGGTCATAGAACGCGCCCGACTGCGCATCGGCGCCTGACCCGCGACTCGTGCGCCCCGATCGCGAGCCTCGCCCCCTAGACGGCGGGCGCGATCGCCTTCCCGCCGGCATGGCTACCTGCCTCCAAACCGCCGCTTGCGCGCCGCGAACTCCTCGAGACTCTGTTCGAAGGCTTCACGCGAGAAGTCGGGCCAAAGCTCATCGCGGAACACCAGCTCCGAGTACGCGCCCTGCCACAAAAGGTAGTTCGAGATGCGCTGCTCGCCGCTGGTGCGGATGATCAGATCGGGGTCATGCATGTCGGGTGCATAGAGGTGATTGCGAAACTCCGCCTCGTCTCCTCCGGTAAAGGTTCGCGCTGCATCGACGATTTCCGCCCTGCCGCCGTAATTGAAGGCCACGAACAGCGTGATCCGGTCGTTGTCCCGGGTCACCTCCTCAGCCCACTGCATCCGTTCGATCAGCCGAGCCGGAACGGGGTCGGCGCGGCGGCCGACGAACCGCATGCGCACCCCCTCGTGATCGAGGTCGGGCGTCTCGGCCTCGATCCTGCGTCCGAACATCTCCATCAGCGCCGACACCTCTGCGGGCGACCGGCGCCAGTTCTCGGTCGAGAACGAGTACACCGTGAGCTCCTCGACCCCGACGCGAGCAGCATCGCGCAGCCGTGCCTTGACCGTGTCCGCGCCCGCTTCGTGTCCGGCCACGACAGGCAGGCCACGCTGCTTGGCCCAACGCCCGTTGCCGTCCGTGATGATCGCGACGTAGCGGGCGCGTGCCTCGGAGCCGTCACCGGCGCGTGGCTCAGAGGCCGTCGCCACCACCTAGACCTCCAGGATCTCCTCTTCCTTCTGCTTGAGCGCGTCGTCGAGCTCCGTGATACGCCCGTCGGTGACCTTCTGGAGCTCGATCTCCGCACGGTGCTCGTCATCGGAGCCGGCTTCGCCCGCCTCCTTGAGCTCGCGCAGGTCATGCATCACGTCGCGGCGGATGTTGCGGATCGCGACTCGGCCCTCCTCGGCGATGTGGCGAACGACCTTGACGAGCTGCTTGCGCCGCTCCTCGGTCAGCTCGGGAATGCCGAGCCGGATGAGGTTGCCGTCGTTGTTGGGTGTCAGACCGACATCGGACTCCAGGATCGCCCGCTCGATCGCCTTGATCGAGCTCTTGTCGTAGGGCTGGATCGTCAGCAGCCGCGCCTCCGGCGCGCTGATCGTGGCCAGCTGCTTGAGCGGCGTCGAGGTTCCGTAGTAGTCGACCGCGATGCGGTCGAGCAACGCCGGGCTGGCCCGGCCGGTGCGCACCGAGCCGAACTCATGGCGGGTCGACTCCACGGACTTGCCCATTCGCTCGCGGCCGTCGGCGAGCAGTTCATCGATGATTTCGCTCATGTCCTCACCACCGTCCCTACTCTCTCTCCCGAAACGATCTTGTCGATATTGCTTCCGTCGGCCATGTTGAAGACGATGATCGGCAGATTGTTATCCATGCAGAGCGCAAACGCAGTCGAGTCCATCACCTGCAAGCCGCGTGTCAGCGCTTCCTTGTGCGTGATCTCCGGGATGAACGTGGCCGACGTGTCGATGGCCGGGTCGGCGCTGTAGACACCCTCGACCCCGTTCTTGGCCATCAGGACCACCTCGGCGTGAACCTCGGCCGCCCGCAGCGCCGCCGCCGTGTCGGTGGTGAAGAACGGATTGCCGGTGCCGGCCGCGAAGATGACCAGCCTTCCCTTCTCCAGATGACGGATCGCGCGGCGGCGGATGTACGGCTCGGCGACCTCGGAGATCGTGATGGCCGACTGCACGCGCGTCTGGATCCCCTCCTTCTCCAGCGCGTCCTGCAGCGCCAGCGCGTTGAGCACCGTGGCCAGCATGCCCATGTAGTCGCCCGTGGCCCGGTCCATGCCGCGGGCCGCCTCGGCCAGCCCGCGGTAGATGTTGCCGCCCCCGACGACGATCGCCACCTCGACGCCGCGGCGATGGATGGCCGCGACCTCGCGGGCGATTGCCTGGACGCGCTGGGGGTCGGTCCCGTACTCGAGATCGCCCATCAGCGCCTCGCCCGAGAGCTTGAGCAGCACCCGCTTGTAGACCGATGCTCTGCGTCCGTCGTCGCTCACCGCTCGAGACCTCGCTAACCGCCGACGGCGAAGCGCGAGAACCGCCGGACGACGACGTTTTCGCGCGTTTCGGCTGACAGCTCTGCCCGAAGCTCCTCGATCGTCTTGCCGCCGTGCTTGTCCTCGTTGACGTGCTTCTGGCGCAGCAGCACGACCTCGTCGAGCCACTTGTCGAGTTTGCCCTGAACGATCCGGTCGCGGACGTTCTCGGGACGATCGGCGGCTTGCTCGGTGGCGATCCGCTCCTCGCGCTCTCGGTCCTCTGACGGGACGTCCTCCTCGTTCACGGCCAGTGGGGCCGCCGCGGCGATGTGCAGAGCCAGATCGCGGGCGAACTCGATGAACTTGTCGTTGCGGGCCACGAAGTCGGTCTGGCAGTCAACCTCGACGAGCACGCCAATCTTGTTACCCGCGTGGATGTAGCTCTGAACGACACCCTCGCGGGCCTCGGCGCCCGCGCGCTTGGCGGCCTGGGCGGCGCCGCTGGCGCGCAGGAGCTCGATTGCCTTCTCGATATCGCCATCGGCCTCGGTCAACGCCTCCCGGCACGCGAGCACGCCCGCGCCGGTGCGGTCACGAAGGGCCTTTACGTCCTGGGCGCTGACCGCGCTCATGCGGTCTCCTCTGCGGTCGGCGCGGCGGTCTCCTCTGTGGTCGGCGCGGCGGTCTCCTCTGCGGTCGGCGCGGCGGTCTCCTCTGTGGTCGGCCCCGCGGTCTCCTCTGTGGTCGGCCCGGCGGTCTCCTCTGTGGTCGGCGGGGCGGGAGCGTCCGCGGGTGCCGCTGTTGCCGGCTCTTCCGGGGCCGACGCCGGCGCCGCGGCTGCTGGCGCCGCATCCTCCTCGGCCGCGGGCGGCGGCTCGTCGACCGTCGGCGCCACCGGTGGCGACTCCTCGGTGGCGGGGGCCTCGGCCGCGGGCGGGGTTGGCTCGGGCGCAGAGGCAACCGGCTCCGGTGCAGACGCCGCCGGCGGCTCTGCGGGTGCTGGCGCCGGGGGCTGCTTGGCCGCGGGTGCCGGAGCCTGTTCGGCCGCAGGTGCCGGGGCGGCTTGCGCCGCAGGTGCCGGGGCGGTTGGCGCCGCGGGGGCGGGCGGTTCGGGTGCGGTCGCCGCCTCGGATGCGGCCGCTGCTGCTGCTGCCTCGGCGGCCGCGGCCTGCTCGGCCTCGACCCGCGCCCGCTCCTCGGCCTCCTGGCGCGCGCGCTCCTCGGCCTCCTGGCGGGCGCGCTCCTCGGCCTCCTGGCGGGCGCGTTCCTCGGCCTCCCGCCGCTCGCGCTCCAGGCGGGCACGCTCCTCCTCGGCCCGGAACACGGCGTGGCCGCCGGCGACGACGTCGCCGATCGCCCCGGTCACCGCGGCGCACGAGCGGATCGCGTCGTCGTTGCCGGGGATCACGTAGTCGATTCCGTCGGGGTCGCAATTGGTATCGACGAGGCCGATGATCGGGATGCGCAGGCGCTGGGCCTCCCGCACCGCGATCGCCTCGGTCTTGAGGTCGATGACGAACACCGCGTCGGGCACGCGCTGCATGTTCTTCACGCCACCGAGGTTGGCCCGAAGCTTCTCGAGGTCGGCCTGGGCCGCCATGCGCTCGCGCGTCGGCAGCAGCTGCAACTGGCCCTCGGACTCGTAGCGCTCGAGGTCGTGCAGCCGTCTGATGCGGGCCGAGATCGTCTGGAAGTTGGTGAGCAGACCACCCAGCCAGCGGTGGTTTACGTAGGGCATGTCCGCAGCCGCCGCCGTGTCGCGGATGGCATCGCGGGCCTGCTTCTTGGTCCCCACGAACAGCACCACGCCACCGCGACGGGCCAGGTCCTCGGCGAACCGGCGCGCGTTCTCCAGCAGCGCCTCGGTCTGCAACAGGTCGATGATGTAGATGCCGTCCCGCTCACCGAAGATGAAACGGCGCATCTTGGGGTTCCAGCGCCGCGTCTGGTGGCCGAAGTGCACGCCGGCCTCCAGCAGCTCTTGGATTCCGATTTGAGCCACGTCGTACTCCCTTTTTTGTATGTCGTTTGTAGGCCCGATCGCCGGTTCTCGTGAACCTCGGGTGTCCGAGGCAGGGCACGATCCGTACGGACGGGATCGAAGGTCAGAAAAAATTTCCTTCAAAAAGTTTACGCAAGTCTCGTCAACACGGTACGTTTTCAGGTGTAGCGGGTCATCGCCCTTCCCCTACCTCCGGTGATGACCCGCCCGCGCGGGCCGAACCTCCCTTCCCCTACCTCCGGTGGCTCGGTTCGCAATGTGCGGCGGGGCGGCTTTGGACGGGTCGCCCCGCCGTCTTTTCTAACCCCCGCCGCGCCCGCGCTCCTGGGGCGCGGTCGGGAGCGTTCCGTGGGCGCCGTCGGAAACGTTCCGCGGGCGCGCTCGGCGACGTCGCTGGACCGTTCGACATGCGCATGTGTTCAACATAGTGAGCAAGATGCGCATGTCGTACGCCCCGGCTCGCCTGGATCAGCCCGAGGCGGCCGCCCGCTCCAGCGCCGCCGACAGGTCCGCGGGTAGTCCCGATTGAACGTCGATCGCCTCCGAGGTCACGGGGTGTTCGAAGGCCAGCCGAGCCGCGTGGAGGAACTGGCGCTCGAGGCCGTAGCGACCGGCGACCCCGTAGAGCGGATCGCCCGACACGGGATGGCCGATGGCGGCGAAATGGACGCGAATCTGATGCGTGCGGCCGGTCTCGAGCGTGACCCGCACGAGCGTCGCGGCCGCGAGCAGTCGCTCGATCTCGTAGTGGGTGCGCGCCTCGCGTGGGGCGTCGGTGTCGAGCGACACCCGCAGTCGATCCCGCCGATCGCGCCCGATCGGGGCGTCGATCGTGCCCGTTCGCGCCGGCGGCTGCCCGTCGATCAGTGCTAGGTACTCGCGGTGCAGGCGCCGGGCGCTCAGCTCGGCCTTCAGGGCGCGGTGCACGGAGTCGCTCTTGGCCACGACGAGCAACCCCGACGTGTCCCGATCGAGGCGGTGGACGATCCCCGCCCGCCACGGATCCTCTCCGCCCGCCGCCCGTCCGGCCAAGGCCTGTGCCAACGTCCCGGCGTGATGGCCCCGAGCGGGGTGGACGACCACGCCGGCCGGCTTGTCCACGACGAGCAGATACTCGTCTTCGTAGGCGACCGTGAAGGGGGCCGACGACGGCTCGACCGCCATCGGAGGCGGCGCATCATCGACCTTGATCCGCTCGCCGCCCGCGACGACGTGGCGCTTGGGGCGCGCGCGGCCGTCGACGCGCACCAGCTTTGCGTCGATCAGGCTCTGGGCTTTCGCTCGCGATCCGAGGGGTTCGGCGAGGAACCGGTCGAGCCGCATGCCCGCGGCCTCGGCCGGGACCTCGAGCTCAACCCCCATCTCCGCGCCTGCCCTCGAGTACCCACAACAGGATAAGAACGCCGAACGTGATCGACATGTCGGCGACGTTGAACGCCGGCCACGCCGGCAGCTTGATGAAGTCGGTGACCTGCCCGTTGGCCACCCGGTCGATCAGGTTGCCGATCGCGCCGCCCACGAGCATGCCGGTGGGCAGCCACAGCCACGGCCTCATCGGCCGGCGCCAGAAATAGATCAGGAGTACGGCCAACGCCACCGCGGTGAAGAGGAGAACCAGGACGCCGCCACCGGAGAAGAAGCCGAACGCGACGCCCTTGTTGCGCACGTGCACGAAGTTGATGGCGGGGAGGAACTTGCGCGACTCGCCCTCGGGGATACCCGCGGCGATCGTGTGCTTGGTCAGCTGATCGAGACCGACGACGATGAGCAGCACGAGCCCAGCCCGCGCGAACGCGCGAACGCGTGTTGCCGGCGATCCCGGCGCCTCAGTCTGGGTGGCCATCCGACCTACGCCCGTCAGCCGGCGATCAGGTTAACCACGATCGTGCGCACGAAGTACAGGAGGATGATGGCGATCATCGGGCTCAGGTCGAACATGCCGATGGGCGGGATGACCTTGCGGAAGATCTTCAGGTAGGGGTCGCAGACATCGCGCAGGAACCCCAACACCGCGTCGGTCCACCGCGCAAAGGGCAGACGCACGCCGAAGGCGAACAGCAGGTTGAAGAGGATGTAGACGAAGATCAGGAGGATGTACACCGTGAACAGCGCATCGACGTAGTTGGCGATGTCGATGCGGGTCAGCGCGAAGGCAACCATCAGCGACCGCCCTTGAGAACCGCGTCCGCGGCGGCCTGAAAGGCGCTCCGCACGCCATTTCGCTCGAGCGCATCGAGACCCCGGGCCGTCGTGCCACCCGGGGACGTCACCTCGCGCCGCACGTTGAGCGTGTTGTAGCCGCGCGCGGTCAGTAGCTCCGCCGTCCCGGCCATCGTCTCGGCGACCAGACGGCTGGCGAGTTCGGCCGCCAATCCGTAGCGGACGGAGGCGTCGACCTGGGACTCGACGAGCAGGGCATAGTAGGCGGGGGCCACGCTCATCGCGGCGGCGGCCGGACCAATCAGCCGCTCGGGCAGCCGCACCACCATGGCGACGCGCTCGAACAGTCCCACCACGTCGCGATGGAGCTGAGGGTCGATGTCATCGGGAGCGCTGTAGCACACCACGCCACGACGGACCTCAACCGGCGTGTTCGGCATGGCGCGCAGAACGCCCACGCCCGGATAGGCCGCCTGAAGGGCGGCCAGATCGGTGCCGCCCAGCACGGAGGCCACGGCTTTGACATGCCCGCCGATCTCGGTCGCCACCTCGGTGAGCTGCGCCGGCTTGTGCGCCAGGATGACCAGATCGGCTCGTTGGGCCACCTCGCGGTTGGTGGCCACTGCTTCGCCTCCGAGCTCGTCGGCCAGGGCTCGCGCCCGCCCCGAGCCGGCGTCCGAGCACACCACGGGGTCACCCCAGCCGCGGGCCAGCGCGCGCGCCATATTGCCAGCTCCGATCAGGCCGACTCTCATTACTTAGCAAATCTACCGGGGGGCGGACGCGGCCGGAGGGCGCAGGCACCGTCGGCGGGCCTGGCGCGACCCGACAGCTCCACCTCGGACCCGTCAGCGACGCGCCGGCGTCAGCTCTGGTTGAAGAAACCCTTCTCGACCAGCCGGGCGCGTTCCTCGGCGGACACCTCCACGTTGCGGGGCGTGAGCAGGAACACCTTGTCCGCGATCCTCTGCATACCGCCATCGAGCGCATAGGTCAAACCACTCGAGAAGTCGATCAGACGCTTGGAGAGGTCCGCGTCGGTCCCCTGGAGATTGAGGATCACCGGGATCGTGTCCTTGAACTTGTCGGCCACGTCCTGGACGTCGTTGAAGCTCTTGGGAGCCACGAAGTGGACCCTGACGTCGCCACTGCGGCCATTGCCGGCGCGCCCGCCGACCGGACGTAGCGCGGTGGCGCGCCGCTCGGTGCCGGGATCGTCGGGGAAGATGTCGTCGAAGTCATCGCGTCGGCGGCGCGATGAACTCAGCCGTCGTACGTTCTGACGCTCGCGGTAGGTCTCCTGGATCTCCGGCTCGGGCTCCTGGTAGGGCTCGACTTCCTCTTCGTACGCCTCGTCCTCGGCGAGGCCGAAGTAGACGAGCGTGCGGTGCCAGGTATCCCGAAAGGCCATGATCGTGGAAAGGGTTCGGTGAAGCGGAAGATTTCCCTGCCGTGATTATGACGCTCTGACGTGAGGCCTCAACCCCGCTCGGTGAACAAACTTGTGCCGAGGCGCACAATCGTAGCCCCCTCCTGGACCGCGATCAGGTAGTCCTGGCTGGTTCCCATCGACAGCTGGGGCAGACCATGGCGCTCCGCCAGCTCGCGCAGCTGGCGGAAATACGGGCGGCTGTCCTCCGGCGACTGGGCCAGCGGCGGCATCGTCATCAGCCCGATCACCGTGACCGGACAACGGGCGAGAAAGTCCGCCAACTCCGACGCCGCGACACCATCCTTGCCCGGTTCGCCCGACAGATTGACCTCGACCAGCACTCTCGTCTCGGGCGAGCCATGGCGCCCGAGCTGGGTCAGCGCCGAGTCGCTGGCCACGGAATGGATGTAGCGCACGTAGGGGAGCACCTGTCGGACCTTTCGGCTCTGGAGGGTGCCGATGAAGTCCCAGGTGAACTGGCCGGGAAGGGCGTCGGCCTTGGCGACCAGGTCCTGAGCACGATTCTCGCCCAGCAGGGCGACGCCCGCCTGCGCCAGCACCCCGAGTTCCTCCAGCGGGACGTACTTGACCGCGGCCAGGATCTCGACCTCGTCCCCCAGCGGGCTCGCGGCGGCGATCTCGGTTCGGGCTCGCTCGAGGTTTCGCCGCACGACGTCGACCCGGAGCCCCTGAATCAGCTCAGCCATGGTCCTCCGAGGTCAGCGCTACAGCTCCGGCCTGGCGTCCGGTTATCCCCCGGTCGCGTCGATGCGAGAAGAACAACGACGGGTCCGAACAGATCGTGCACATACCGATGTCGTGGATATGCTCAACCTTGGCGCGGGCGAGCTCGAGGCGCGCGACCGCCTTCAGGTCGAGGTTGCGCCCGCGACGGACGTCATCGCCGCGTTCGGCGAACACGGCGTGAACCTCCTCCCCCACCTCGTAGCAGCACGGTCCGGCCCCGGGGCCGATCGCCGCTGCCAGCGGCCCACGGGCCGCCGAGCTCGCGAACGGCCCGCACTCCTTCGGCGATCACGCCGCAGGCCAGACCGCGCCACCCGGCGTGAAGCACCGCAGCCGCGCTGTCGCCGGCCACAGCGATCGGTAGGCAGTCGGCGGTCAGCACCATCGGCGCGATACCCGCGCGCGACGTCGCCTGCCCGTCGGCCTCATCGGGCTCGGTACCTTCGGCCGGCGGATCCCCCACGCGCGTGACGGTGTTGCCGTGCACCTGGCGGCCATAGGCCAGCCGCCCTCCGACCTGGTCGGCCAGCGAGACGCGATTGCGCTCCACCGCAGCCGGGTCATCGTTGGTCCACCGTCCGAGGTTCAATTGCGCGTACGGTCCGCGCGAGAAGCCGCCTCGCCGCGTCGTGAACAGTGCCCGCGCGCCGGCGAGGTCGATCGCGAAATGCTCGCCGGCCAGGTAGAAGGGGTCGGGCACGTTCACGACGTAAGCAGCTCGATCCCGGCGATCGGATTGCGCTGGCCGTATTCGAAGTGGGCCCGGCCGGGCGCCACGAGCGTCTTGCGGTGAGCCCAGCCGCCCACGCGCCGGGCGCGCTCGAAGACGTGCACGCGCATCGACGCCGTCTCGCCGTTGTAGCAGTAGGCGAGCTCGCCGTCGGGATCGTGATAGGTGACGCCGGCCAGGAGGTCGCGGTCGGCGTCGACCTCGGCCACCAGCTTGCGCGCCCCATCCACGGCCTCGAATCGCCATCCCGTCAGGGCGAAGGTGCTGTCGTTGCTCAGCACCCGTCGCGCTGAGGTCGAGGTGAAGTCCTCGCCGTCGATGCACCCGACCACCGGAGTATTGGGTCCGACCTCGCGCCCCAGACGCGCTACGAACACCGACACGGCGTCCACGAACGTAGACGGCGCTGGTTCGCCGTCGAGCGACTCGAAGTCGTTGCAGTGCGTCCACGCCCACGAGCTGGCGTGCTTGGAGCCCCAGAGGTGCGCCTGGCCTCCCCGCACGCCCTCGAGCTCGAGTTGGCGGCCGGCGAAGCTGATCGTGCCATCGATGGCCAGATCGGCATGCGGGAGCACGAGCACGGTCTGGGCAACCCTGGCTCGCCGCAGCAGCGGGTGCACATGCTCGTAGTGCTTCGTGCCCGGCGTCCAGCGCAGGTCCCACTCGATGTCCTCGAGGCCGCCCCGCATTGCGCGGTCGCTCAGCGTCGCCTCGCCTATGCACAGCTCGAACGGATTGCTCTGCGCGTGCATCTCCGCCACCGGGATGCTGAGCTTGCCACCGGCGACGCGGCGCTGGTCGGGTTCCATGGCCAGGAACCACAGCGAGCACGTCGCGGCCTCGCCGGTCCCCGGCAGCGGCGCGATCATCGTGTACCTGATCCACACGCCGATCCCGCTCCGCTGGTCGGTCAGCGTCACGTAGTAGACCTCGTAGTGTCCGGCCTCGCCGTCCCACTGCAGCTGGTTGGGGCTAGCAAGCATCGCTCGGGCAGGCTACCCCTTGCCTCGCGCCGCCTGCAGGGCGTAGGCGAGCTCGCGATGCCCGAGTCAGCGCTGCGCCGTCGAGCTTTGCCGCCAGCGCGGCGCGCAGACCCAGGCCCACCGCGGGCCCGCGAGGAATGCCGGCCGCGAGCAGATCGGTTCCATCGATCTCGAGGCGGACATGCCGGAGCACTTCGAGCCACTGGTACGCCTGGGCCTCCGGGCCGAGCGCGCCGGCCAGGGCGACGAGCTCGGGGCCGGCGCCGCCTGACCGCCTCGGCGATCTCGGACGGTCGCTCGGCACCCGCCAGGGCAACGGCCAGCGGCCGCGCCGTCGTCAGAGCGACGATGACATCGCGATCCTGGGCCTCGAAGGCCAGGCGGTCCAGCAGCGCGGCCAGCGCATCGGCCCGAACACCTTGCACCGCCGTACCCAGGGCCAGATCATCGCGGCGACCATCGGGTGGGAGCAGCGCCATGGCCCGCCTCGCCAACGCCTCGTCGTCAAGCCTCAGGCTGGGTTGGATGGCGGTGTCGAGCTCGAGCGCGGCGAGCCCGCGCAGGGCCGCGATCGGATCCGGCTCGCGGGCAAGCCGGCGCAGTTCAGCGCCGATCCGGGGCCCGCTGACCGTTTCCAGCGCGCCGTGGGCCACTGCCGCCTCGGCGAGCTCGCGCGTGGTGGACTCGATTCCAAACGCGAGCCGGCTCGCGTAGCGAGCCAGCCGCAGGAGCCGCGTGGGGTCATCGATGAAACTCTCGGGATGCAGGATCCGGAGCGTCCGAGCGTCGAGGTCGTCGAGCGCGTGCGGCACCGTGACCAGCCGCCCCGGCTGCTCGCCGCCGAGCGCGATCGCCATCGCGTTGACCGTGAAGTCTCGTCGCTTCAGGTCCTCATCCAGGCCCGCTGGGGCGACGTCGGGTAGGGCGCCGGGCTCGAAATAGCTCTCGGTCCGGGCACGGGCGAAGTCGTAGTCGAACCCGCCGGAGAGCACGGTGCATGTCCCGAACCGGTCGTGGACGCGAGGCTGGCCGAGCCGGCGAGCGATGGCCACAGGATCGCCTTCGACTACCAGGTCGAGGTCACCCGGCTCGTCGCCCAACAGCAGGTCCCGGACCGCGCCGCCGACCAGGTAGACGCCTGGGGCCGACCGGATTCCCGCGAGCAGCGGCTGGGCCGCGGGCAGCGACCGAACTCGGTCGATGAGGATGGCTGGAGGCGGGATCTCCACGGGCCCATCTTCGCGCGCAGCCCGGCGCACGGACAGCGTGGGTCCCGGTTAAGCCTTCCATCTCACAGGTCTTGTCGTTAACCCGGGTGGCTAGCATCCCCCAGATGCCGAGTCCCCGTCCGCGGCGTTGGTGGCGGCGGGCGCTGATCGCCGTGGCCATTCTGCTCGTCCTGGCAGGAGGCGCGGCCGCGTTCGTCCTGCTCCACACGCCCGGCAACGTCTCTCATCCCAACCTTTCGTTCACGACCCCGACGACGACCACCACGGCCGTGGTCGCGCCTAAGAAGCACAAGAAGGTCGTCAACAACTTCCTCTGGGGACGCTACGGCTTCGATGAGACGCGGACCCGCTCGTTCCCGGGCGCCAAGGGCCTGCATCCGCCGCTCCACGTCGGCTGGCGCTACAACGACTATGCGCTGCTCGAGTTTCCGCCCGTCATCTATCAGAACACGCTCTACTCGCTCGATGACGATGGCTCGGTCAAGGCGGTCAACAAACTCACTGGCCACAAGATCTGGGAGCACAAGGTGGCGACCCTGGCCGCGGCGTCGCCGGCGGTCGATGTCAAGCACCACCTGATCTTCGTGATCACGCTGTCGACCCATGGCCACAGCCCGGGCGGCGGGGAATTTCTCGCCCTGTCGATGAAGAAGGGCCACGTCGTATGGTCGCACCGGCTGGCGGCCGGCGGCGAATCCTCCCCCACGGTCATCGGTCCGAACGTGTTCGTCGGCGATCAGGGGGGAACCGTCTATTCGCTGCGAGCCCGTGATGGGCACGTGAATTGGACGTATCACGCGAGCGGCGCGGTCAAGGGCGGCCCCGCCTACGACGACGACATGGTCTTCTTCGGCGACTATGCCGGACGTGCATACGCGCTCAACGCCGGCAACGGCCACCAGATCTGGGCGGTGAGCACGAACGGAGCCCACTTCGGCTTCGGCTCGGGCACCTTCTATTCAACGCCGGCGGTGGCCTTCGGCCGCGTCTACATGGGGAACACCGACGGCCGGGTCTACTCGTTCGCCGAGCGGACCGGGCAGCTCGCCTGGGCCACCGGGACCGGCTCCTACGTCTATGCCTCGGCCGCTGTGGAGGACACGCCGGGCCTCGGGCCAACCGTGTACATGGGCTCCTACGACGGCAACTTCTACGCCTTCAATGCCCAGTCGGGCTCGGTGCGCTGGTCGCACCCCTCGGGGGGCAAGATCTCGGGCTCGGCCACGATCGTCGACGGCGTCGTCTATTACTCGGTCCTCGGCACGCGCCACACGCTTGGTCTCGATGCGCGCTCCGGCCGCGTGGTCTTCTCGTTCCCCGACGGCGCCTTCAATCCGGTCGTCGCCGACTACGGCGCCATCTATCTGAGCGGGTACTCGATGATGTATCAGATGCTGCCCAAGCGCTCGCACAATTCGAGCAAGCACCACGACCATGGTCAGGGCAAGAATTCCCGCAGTTAACGGTGCACGGAACAAGCGTTCGGGTGCGCCCTGCTATGCTCAAGTGTGTATGCGTTGTCGTAGTGGAAGTCATTGTCAGCAGCCGGCCTTGAAGGGCCGTCGGTTCTGCGCGGAGCACGCGGCGGAGCTCGATCGCATGCGCGAGGAGCTCAAGGATGCCGCCGCTGCCCGTATCGGACGGGGCCGGCCCAAGCGGTCGTCTACTTGCTGCCGCCCCGGCTGCTACGAGCCCCGCGTCCCGCCTGCCGCGTATTGCGATGCATGCGCTGCTGCGGGCTACGTGGAAGAGGCCGCCTAACCGCGGCCGCTCCCAGCCGGGCACTTAATACAACATCAATATCGCCGCCAGGCGCCGGGGATTTTCTGCGGCCACTGGAGGCTGGGCTGAGACCGCTGGTTACCGACGTGGGCGCGGTCGAGAGGGCCCGGGATCGTGGCTGAGATCCGCTTTTGTACCGCGCCGGATGGGGTTCGCCTTGCCTACGCGGTGCACGGACGCGGTCCGCCGCTGGTCAGGGTCGCGACCTGGCTGACGCACCTCGAGCTGGACTGGGGAAGCCCGATCTGGCGGCATTGGCTCGCGCGGCTCGGCGAGCTACACACGGTGGTGCGGTACGACGAGCGCGGCTGCGGTCTCTCTGAGGCGGGGGTGGCGGAGTTGTCGCTCGAGACCTGGGTGGGCGATTTGGAGGCGGTCATCGACGCCGCCGGGGTTGAGCGATTTGCGCTGTTGGGCGTTTCCCAGGGAGCAGCGGTAGCGGTGGCGTACGCCGCGCGGCACCCAGCGCGCGTCTCGAATCTCGTGCTTTACGGCGGCTACGCTCGGGGCCGTCGGCTGCGTGGGCAGCCCGAGCAGGAAGAAGCGCTGGTCGCGGCGATCCGCGCCGGCTGGGCCAGCGACGAGCCGGCGTTCCGGCATGTGTTCAGCATGCTTTTTCTGCCCGACGGCACGCGTGAGCAGATGGCCTGGTATGACGAGCTCCTGCGGACGACGACCTCGGCGGACGCAGCGGTCCGGCTGTTTAGGGCTCGCGGCGCCGTTGATGTGGTTGCGGCCGCGCAGGCCGTCGACACCCCGACGCTGGTGATCCACGCGCGGGGAGACCAGGTCGTGCCTGTCGAGGAGGGCCGGCTTCTGGCATCGTTGATCCCGGGGGCACGCTTGGTCGTGCTCGACTCCGCGAATCACATCCTGCTCGGCGAGGAACCGGCGTGGGAGCAGTTCCTTGCCGAGTTTCGTGAGTTCATTGGCACGTCCGGGGCTCCAGCTCTCTCCGCTGCTGTCGGCGACCTCAGTCCACGCGAGCTGCAAGTGCTCGAACTGGTGGCGGCGGGGCTGACCAACGAGGCGATCGCCGAGCGCCTGTTCCTCAGCGTCCGCACCGTCGAGCACCATCTCTCGAACGTCTACGCGAAGCTGCGCCTGTCGGGCAAGTCTGCTCGCGCCGCTGCGGCAGTGGCGTTTATCGAACTGCGAACGCCAGGTGGCCGACGGATGCGCTGACGGGGGTGGGTGTATCCCCCCAGAGAACGGTCCCAAGGTTGGGTGCTGGCGCCGATGACGAGGTCGCGAGCCGCACCTAGGATCGAAGCCCAACGTTCCCGGGCAGGAGCGTTCAACGGTCCCAGGAGGCACGAATGGCACAGAATCTCACGCTCGAGTCGGCGCACGCGATTACGGTCGAGCCGTCTCGTGAATACAACATCCGCGGTGGCGGAGGCACCACGCTCCACGCCCGTGAGTGGGGGAACCCAGCCGGGCCGGCAATCCTGTTCGTGCACGGCTGGTCACAGTGCGATCTGTGCTGGAGTGCCCAGGTCGGCGAGCCGCTCGCCGCGCGCTTCCGGATGGTGACGTTTGATAACCGCGGGCACGGTATGTCCGAGAAGCCGCTCGACTCTGGATGCTACGCGGACGAGCGGCTATGGGCGGACGACCTGGCAGCGGTCATTGAACAGACTCGCCTCCATCAGCCGGTGCTCGTCGCGTGGTCCTATGGCGGCTTCATCGTCGCCGACTACCTCCGCGCCTATGGAGATGCCGGTATCGCTGGCATCGATCTCGTCGGCGCCGGCGTGCTCTTGCGGCCCCCGTCGTTCGACCACTTCGGTCCGGGCATGCTCGACAACGCCGAGGATGCCTGCGCTCCTGATCTCCGCGCGAACATCGACGCAATCCGCCGCTTCCTGCGCTCCTGCACCGTTCAGGCGCTCGACCAGGACCCGTGGAGCAAGGCGCTGTGTTGGAACATGGTCGTTCCGGCCGCGGTTCGCGGCGCGCTGATCGCGCGCGAGATCGACGGTACCGACGTCCTGTCGCGTCTGTCTGTGCCGGTCCTGGTGACCCACGGCCGCGAGGACGCGATCGTCCTGCCTTCGATGGCAGAGCTCGCGTTGGAAAGCTGCAAGAGCGCCGTTGCCTCCTGGTACGCCGGCAGCGGCCACATGCCGTTCATCGAGGACGCCGAGCGCTTCAACCACGAGCTAGCAGCGTTCGTCGAGCGAGCGAACGGTCCCGATCATTGATCGGCGCCTACCGGACGGACGGGCACGCCCGCCTGCGCCATGTGTTGCTTGGCCTCGGCGATCGTGTGCTCACCGTAGTGAAATATGGACGCGCACAGCACGGCGTCGGCTCCGGCCCGCACCGCTTCGGTGAGATGGTCGAGTTCACCCGCGCCGCCCGAGGCGATCACGGGCACGCCGACCACGCCGGCCACGGCCGAGGTGAGGTCCACGTCGTAGCCCGCTGTCGTCCCGTCACGGTCCATGCTGGTGAGGAGGATCTCCCCCGCGCCGCGCTCCGCCGCCTCGGCTGCCCAGGCCACGGCATCGCGGCCTGTGGCCTCCCGGCCCCCGGCGAGGTAGGCCTCCCAGCCACCCTCCGGCCGCGCCTTGGCATCGACGGCCAGGACCACGCATTGGGCGCCGAACTGGGCCGAGAGCTCGTCGATCAGATCGGGACGTGCGAGCGCCGCGGAGTTGACCGAGATCTTGTCGGCCCCGGCATCGAGGACGGCCTGGGCATCGGCCACCGAGCGAATCCCACCCCCAATCGTGAAGGGGATGAAGACATCGTCGGCGGTCCGCCGGGCCAGCTCGACCACCGTCGCACGCTTGTCCGAGGTGGCCGTGATGTCGAGGAAGACCAGCTCGTCGGCGCCGGCGGCGTCGTAGCGGCCGGCGAGCTCGACGGGGTCACCGGCATCGCGAAGGTCGAGGAAACCGACCCCCTTGACCACCCGTCCGCCGTCGACGTCGAGGCACGGGATCACCCGCTTGTAGTGCATCAGCGATCCAAGGCCGCCTGGCCCTCGGCCACCGTGAAGTGGTTTTCGTATAACGCGCTGCCGACGATCACGCCGCCGAGGTTGACCTGACGCAGCGCCGCCAGCGCCCGTAGATCCGCCACCGAGGAGACCCCGCCCGAGTACACAAAGCTTCCCCGCACCGCGTCGGCGACGCGCCGGGCGCCGTCGAGGTCGGGGCCGGCGAGCATTCCGTCGTGTCCGATGCTCGAGTAAACGAACCGCCGCACCCCGCGCTGTCCGAGGCGCTCGACCACGGAGTCGACCGGGACATCGGTCTGCTGGGTCCAGCCCGAGGTCGCGAGGCGCCCATTGCGGGCGTCGAGCGAGACGATGACGCGATCACCGAAGCGAGCGAGCGCCTCGTCGAGCAGATCGACGTCGTTCAGGGCGGCGGTGCCGAGGACCACCCGGGTGGCACCGGCCTGCACGGCGTCGGTGACTGCGGACATCGTCCGCAAGCCGCCGCCGTACTGGATCATCAGATCGAACTCGGCGGCGATCCGCTCGAGATGCTCGAGGTTGGCCGAGGTCCCCGAGCGAGCACCGTCGAGATCGACCACGTGTAGCGCGCGCGTACCCGCCGCGACCCACCGCCGCGCGGCGTCGAGCGGATCGGCGTCATACACCGTTTTGGCCTCGAAGTCACCCTGGGCCAGCCGCACGGCCTTTCCGTCGATGATGTCGATGGCCGGCAGCAGGATCATGCGCGCGCGGCGGCGACCGGGCGGGCCGTCTCCTCGGCGCACAGGCCGACGAAGTTCTCGAGCATGCGCAGACCGTGCGCCGAGGACTTTTCGGGGTGGAACTGAACGCCGCGCACCGAGCCGTGCTCGACGATCGTGGCGAAGCGCTGTCCGTAATCGGAGGTGCCAATCACGTCCTCCTCGCTCTCAGGCCACACGGCGAGGGAATGCACGTGGTAGAAGGGACACCCGGCCTCGGGCAGGCCGCTCAGCAGGGGCGAGGCACGGGTGAACGCCACCTCGTTCCAGCCGATGTGCGGAATCCGCAGGCCGCCGGTGGCCAGCCAGCGCACCTGGCCGGGGATCAGCCCGAGTCCCCGCGTGTTCCCGAGCTCGGCGGAGCCGTCAAACAGCAACTGCATCCCCAGACAGATCCCCAGCAGCGGGCGCGCCATCGCCGCGTACTCGCGGATGACCTCGGCGAGCCCGAGTTCGTCGAGGTTGCGCATCGCGGTCGGAAACGCACCCACGCCCGGGACGACCAGGCCGTCGGCCGCGCGCAGCTCATCGTGGTTACGCGAGATGATCGCCCGGGCGCCGACATGCTCGAGCGCCTTCTGCACCGAGCGACGGTTCCCCATTCCGTAGTCGACTACCGCGATCTGCACCGGCCGGCTCATCCGAGCGTCCCCTTGGTACTGGGTACACCGGGCTCGGTCGGGTCGAGCGCCACCGCTGTGCGAAGAGCTCGCGCGAAGGCCTTGAACAGGGCCTCGATCATATGGTGGGCGTTGGTGCCCACCTCGACGCACAGATGCAGCGTGAGCTTGGCATTGGAGGCGACCGCGCGGAAGAACTCTTCGGTCAGCTCGTGGTCGAAGTTTCCGATCGTCCCGGGCGGGAGGTTGGCCTCGAACGCACACAGGCCGCGTCCCGAGATGTCGATCGCGCAGGCGGCCCGCGACTCGTCCATGGGCACGGTGGCATCCCCGAAGCGCATGATCCCGGACCGGTCCCCGAGCGCCTGGTCGAGCGCCTGGCCGATGCAGATACCCACGTCCTCGACCGTGTGGTGGGCACCGGTCTGCAGGTCGCCGTTGGCGCTGACGCTCAGATCGAGGCGGCTGTGGCGGGCCACGAGGTCGAGCATGTGGTCGAGGAAGCCGACGCCGGTTTCGCGCTTACCGTCACCGGTGCCGTCCAGCCCCAGCGCAACGGCGACGCTGGTCTCCGCGGTCACGCGCTCGATTTCGCCCGTACGACTCATGGCCTCTCATTGTCGCGAATGCGCGCTTCCATCGACTGCGCGTGCACCTCGAAGCCTTCCGCGCGCGCCACCGGCGCCGCCTCCCTCGCCATCTCGGTGGCGTCGCCGATGCGCACCTCGGTGAAGCTGCGGCGGAACTGCGCCGGTCCCAGCGCTGACGCGAAGCGGGCCGCCCCGTTGGTCGGCAGGACGTGATTCGACCCCGCGATGTAATCACCGAACGCCGTCCCCGCGGCGGCGCCGACGAACACGCACCCGGCCCGCGTGATCTCCGGAGCCAGCGCTTCGGCGTCCGCCCCCACGAGCTCGATGTGCTCCGGGGCCAGCGCCTCGGCCAGGCCCAGCGCATGGTGGATGTCGGGCGCCTGGACGAGACGGGCCACCGCGCCGGTGTCCGGCGCCGGAACCAGCCGGCCGGCCAACGCCCGCAAGAGCTCGGCGGAGGTCGAGATCGCGATCACCAGCGTCCCATCGCCGTGCTCGGCCTGGGCCAGCAGGTCGAGCGCGACCAGCTCGGGATCCACGCCCGGATCGGCTACCACAGCCAGGTCGCTGGGCCCGGCGAAGCCATCGATCCCGACCTGTCCGAAGACCTGACGTTTGGCCTCCTGCACGTAGAGATTCCCCGGTCCGACGATCACATCCACCGCGGCGACCGATGGCGTTCCGTAGGCCAGCGCCGCGATCGCCTGCGCTCCGCCCATCCGATACACCGTCGATGCACCGGCGAGCAGGCAGGCCGCGAGCACGGCCCCACTCACCTGCCCATCCCGTCCCGGCGGAGTGCAGACAACGACCTCGGCCACCCCGGCGACCCGCGCCGTCACCACGCCCATGACGACGGTGCTCGGATACGTGGCGCGCCCCCCCGGCACGTAGACGGCGGCACGGCCCACCGGTGCGCTGCGCAAGACCACGGCGTGGTCGTCGAACTCGACTGTGCGCGGCTCGCGGTCGGCCGCCCGGCCGACGCGGCGAACGTTGTCGATCGCGGTCAGCAAGCCGCGTTCGACGGCCGGGTCGAGCGCCTGCGCGGCGGTACGAAGCTCGTGCTCCTCCACCAGCAGCGGCGCCGGCTCGGCGCCCACGGTGTCGAACCGGCGCGTGTAGTCGAGCAGCGCCTCGTCTCCGTGAGCCCGGACCTCGGCGACGATCTCGGTCACGACGCTCTGGACCATCTCGGGGGCCGGCACCAGCGCGCGCAACTCAGCCGCCAGCGCCGTCGGCTCGCCGCTGTACTCGACCAGCTCACACTGCATCGATCCGCTCCAGCATCCCGTCGATCGTCCGCGCCTTGAGCTTGTGGGCCACGGGGTTGGCGATCAGCCGCGCCGTGCACACGGCGATCTCCTCGCGGACGACGAGGCCGTTTTCACGCAACGTCGCGCCGGTGGCGGTGAGATCCACGATGCCTTCGACAAGCCCGGTCAACGGTGCCAGCTCGACCGACCCCTTGACCTCGACGATCTCGGCCTGCCGGCCGGTGTCGAGGAAGAAGCGCGTGGCCAGCCGCGGGTACTTTGTCGCGATCCGCATGACCCCGAGCCGGCGCAGCGCCTCGGTGGCGCGATCCTCTCCGACGACGCTGGCCAGCACCATCGTGCACCGTCCGTAGCCGAGATCGGCGAGTTCGTAGACCTCGCGCTCGGACTGCTCCATGAGCACGTCCTTGCCGGTGATCCCGAGGTCGGCCGCTCCGGCCTCGACATAGGTGGGGACATCCGACGGGCGCATGGTGATGATCCCGGCGTCCTCGAACAGCAGCTTGCGGTCGTTCTCGCGTACCTCGCGGGTGTCGACGCCCACCCGGTCGAGCAGGTCGAGCGTGTCGGCGAACAGGGAGCCACGGGGGACCGCGATTCGCAGGTCGTTCATCGCCGCAACCCCCGTTCCTCGCCGGCCAGCGCGATGTGCAGGCGCTCGACGTTGATCGCGAACCCCACCGCGGGAAGCGGTCGGCCGAACGCTGCCAGCAACTCGTCGTAGCGGCCGCCGCTGCCGATCGGGACCCCGTGGGCCGGATCGTAGACCTGGAAAACAGCCCCCGTGTAGTAGCCCAAGCTGCGCACCAAGCCGAGGTCGAAGATGATGCGCTCGGCGACGTTCGGTGCCAGCAACGCGTGCAGTTCGCGCATGCCGCTGACCGCATCGTCGAGCGGGCCGTTCAGGTTCTCGAGCGTGTCGGGCCCGCCGCGCAGGTGGGGTACCCGAAGCAGGAGATCGGCGGCCTCGGCGCCGAGTTCGAGCGCGCGCACCTCGCGCTGCACCCCGACGAAGTCGCCCCCCACGAGCTCTGAGAGGATCCGCTCGTGAAGCCCCGACGGGACGCCGACGGCCTCCAGCAACCCTGGGTACAGCGACGCATCGCCCACCCCGACCCGGTAATCGTGCAGTCCGGCCGCATCGAGGGCCGCGCAGAGGACGGTCAGCGCTTCGGCGGTCCCCGCCGGGGCCGGAGCGCCGATGAGCTCGACCCCGGCCTGGAGAAACTCGCGTGACTGCCCGCGCTGCGGGCGTACGCCGCGGTAGGCATGCGCGAGGTAGCAGAACCGCAGCGGCGGCTCGACATGCGCGTAGCGAGTGGCGGCCACGCGCGCGATCGGGATCGTCATGTCAGAGCGGAGCACGAGCACATTGCCGTGGTGGTCGAACATCCGGTAGGCAGGTTGTGCGCCGGCGTTGCTGGCCTGCTCGACGGTCCGCTCAAACTCGAGCGCCGGCGTGTAGATCTCGCCGTAGCCGGAGTGCTCGAACACACCGCGAATCCGGTCGGTCATCGCGCGCAACTCACGCATCTCGTCGGGCAGCACGTCGCGCGTCCCGCTGGGAATCCGGTCAGTCATGGGCGTCCAGGACGAGGCTACTTGGCCGCCAACCTCGCCGGCTGGCTCGAGGTCAGGCCGGCACGGGCACGTCGTCGACGCGCGTGACCCGTGCTCCGAGCTGGCGCAGCCGCTCGTCGATCCGCTCGTAGCCCCGGTCGATCTGGCCGATGTTGCCGATCTCGGTGGTTCCTTCGGCACACAGTGCCGCGATCAGCATGGCCATGCCGGCACGGATGTCGGGCGACTCGACGCGCCCACCGCGCAACTGCCGGGGGCCGACGACGATCGCCCGGTGCGGATCGCAGATCGTGATCGCGGCTCCCATCATCACGAGCTTGTCGGTGAAGAACAGGCGGTTCTCGAACATCTTCTCGTGGATGATCACCGAGCCTTCGGCCTGGGTGGCCAGGGCCAGCGCGATGCTGGTCAGATCGGCCGGGAATGCCGGCCACGGTCCGTCCTCGACCTTGGGCATGTAGTCGCCGGCATCGTTGCGGACGATCAGCTGCTGGTTGGCCGGCACGATCACGTCGGAGCCCTGAACATCGGTACGGAGCCCGAGACGCTCGAACACGAGCCGGATCATCCGCAGATCCTCGGGGCGGGTGTCCTTGACGATCAGCTCGCCACCGGTGACCCCGGCCAGCGCCATGAACGAGCCGATCTCGATGTGGTCGGGCGCGATCGTATGCGTGCAGCCGTGCAGGCTGGGCATCCCGTGGACCGTCATCACATTCGAGCCCATCCCGTCGATCGTGGCGCCCATCGCCACCAGCATGCGCGCCAGGTCCTGGACATGGGGCTCGGAGGCCGCATTGCGGATCACGGTGGGTCCGCGGGTCAGCGCCGCGGCCATCAGCGCGTTCTCGGTCGCCATCACCGACGGCTCGTCCATCAGGAAGTCGCACGGACTGAGGCCGAGCGGCGGAGCTGTGAGCACGAGATCGGTGCCCTCGTGCTCGACGGCCGCGCCGAGGGCTCGGAAGGCATCGAGATGCGGATCGAGTCGGCGCCGCCCGATCACATCGCCGCCGGGAGGCGGCATTCGGGCGCGTCCGAAGCGGGCCAGCAGGGGTCCGGCGAGCAGGAAGGAAGCCCGGATTCGCTCGGCGAAACCGGGATGGATCGCCGTCTGGTCGACGTTGCCGGGATCGACCCGCACCTCCCCCGGGCCCTGCCAGTCGACGCCGGCGCCGAGCTCGCGAAGCAGGTGCATCATCGCCTCGACGTCGCTGATCCGCGGCACGTTGCGCAGGTACACGACGTCCTCGGTGAGCAGGCACGCGGCCAGAATTGGCAGCGCGCCGTTCTTGTTACCCGCGGGAGTGATCGTGCCAGACAGCGGCACCCCGCCTTCGATTACGAACTTCTCCATAGGTGGCTGCCCCGTCGCTGTCGGAGATGATCGGGGGGCCCCCAGCGTAGCGGTTGACGCCGACCGTGTCCGCCCAGCCCGTGAGACCCGGATCGGTTCTGGCTCCGACGGCACCGGTTCGGCGTTCGGAGCGGACGGGCTGGACTCGGGGGCGTGGCTGCCTCCCGAGCGCTTAGCTAGGGTAGAGGCCATGCAGGAGGGGATTTCGCGCCAGGACGCCTGGGACCTTCTTTGCCAGTGGACGGAGTCCGATTCCTTGCGCCGCCACATGCTCGCGGTCGAGGCGGCGATGCGCGCCTATGCACCTCGGTTCGACGGTGACGTCGAGCTGTGGGGGCTCACGGGCCTGCTCCACGACCTCGACTACGAGCGCTACCCAAACCTCGACGACGGCCATCCCCGCTACGCCCTGCGCGAGCTCGAGGCCCGCGGTTACCCACCCGAGCTCATCCGCGCCGTGGCCTCGCACGCCGACTTCCTGGGTGTGCCGCGCGAGACGCCAATGGAGAAGACGCTGTATGCCGTCGACGAGCTTTCGGGTTTCATCCTCGCCGTGGCCTACGTCCGACCCGACGGGCTGATTGGGATGACCCCCAAATCGGTCAAGAAGAAACTCAAGCAGCCGTCATTCGCCGCCGCCGTGGGGCGCGACGAGCTCCGCGAAGGCGCCGAGGCCCTGGGGGTCGACTTCGACGAACACCTCCAGATCGTCATCGCCGCCCTGGCCGAGCATCAGGACGAGCTGGTGGCTGGCGCCGCGAGCCCCGACTAGATTGTCTAGGCGCCTAGCTGAGCGTCGGTTAGCCTCGCCCTCAGCGGGGTAAGGCCGGCACGCCTCTTGACCGCCTGGTGAGAAAAATCACTAGCCAGGGGCAGCGCAGTTTGTAGGCTCTGGCCAGTTCATTGGCCTACTGGGGGGTCCGATGATGGGACCGGATAATTCACCGACCGCTTCGCGGTCGTTAAAACTGCTACTTGCTCTTGGCCTGGCGCTGTTGGCGCTGGGCTGCGCACCGGCGCTCGCCGCCGCCAGCGCCGGGTGGCAGTCCGGACCCCTAGTCGAATCGCAGGACAACAACTGCATCACCGGCGACGTCGAGTACGAAGCCGGTTCGTACCTCAGCTACTACACGGACCCCGCCAATCCACCCAAGGCGGGCGACGTCTACTACGTGGCCATCGACCTGACGGGGATCGGCAATACCTGTGCCGGCATCTACGCCGACATCAATCTGATCACGCCCTCGGGCACCGCGCCCGCCGTGTCTGCCACGCACCCGGTCCTCTGCTACCTCGGTTTGCCGAACGCAAGCTCATTCACGCGCGACACCCAGGACTGCCCCCAGAACCTGCAGCTCAGCTCCCACGGGTACTCGCTCGACCCGCTTCACGCCAACCCCCCGTTCTGGCCGATACCGCAGGGCGGGACCGTCGAGATCCAGGTGCCCGTCGTCTCGACGACCGCCGGCACGCACACGTTCAATGGGTACGTTCAGCTCGCCGACGGCGAGTTCGACCCGACGCTCGTGCCCACCCTGTACACCGTCGTCGACCCGAGCAATGTGAACACCGGTGGCGGGACCCAGAACACCCAGATCGGCGTCTTCTATCAGACACCATCGATCAGCAATCAGAGCCAGCCGGTCGCGGGCGGAGCAGTCAGCGTCAACTTCACGGGCTGGGTCCAGAACAACGGCAACAGCGGGAGTGTTGTCGCTGAAGTCGCGAAGGCGGACTCGGCCGGGGACTGCAGCAATCCGACGACGATCTTCACCTCGAGCCCGGCCTCGCTGCAGTACCCGCAGACCGAGATCACCGGCAGCTTTACGGGCTTGTATCCCGGCGGAGCTTATTGCTGGCGGCTCGTCGCCAGTGTTCCGTTCGGGGTTTCGAATGGCACGTACGCCGGCAACTGGCAGTACTTCGCCACCATCGGCGCTTACATCTCCGCCGGTGCGGGTGATCCCAATAAGCCTCCTGCCGCCAAGCCGATTCCGGTCAATCAGTGCACCGATGACGGCTCGGGTTGCTCGACCTCCAACTGCAACACCGGCTCGACGTGCAACCCCGGGGGAACCATCGGCGGCCTCGCTCATACGCTGACCGTCGCCCTTGGAGGCACGAAGGCAGGCAAGGTGACCGGGACGGGGATCTCGTGCCCGGGGACCTGCTCGCGCAGCTACCCCAACGGCACCTCGCCCACATTGACGCTGACGGCGGCGGCTTCGGCGGGACAGCGGTTCCTCGGCTGGGGCGGTGGCGGCTGCTCGGGGACCGGTAGGTGCACCGTCAGGATGAACGCCAACCACGCGGTAACCGCAACGTTCGGACCGATCCCCAAGCCCGTGCCCAAGTGCACCATTACCGCCGCCAACAAGACTGTCCCGCTGAAGCAGACCAAGCACGGCGGCAAGGTCGGCACGCTGACCTTCAAGGCCAAGTGCAACCAGCCGGTCAATCTGTCCCTCACCGGCGTCCTCACCGAGAAGCTCCGCCACGGCCACACCAAGACGTTCCACCTCGGACCAGTCCGCGCTTCGGGTCACGCCGGGGTGACTGTCAGGCTGTCGCTGAAGCTCCCGCACGTAGCGCTGACCGCGCTCAAGCAGGGGCATCCGGAATCGCTCGCCGTGCTGCTCACGGCCAAGAACGCCAATGGCACCGGTCGTGCCACCGCGACGATCGGCAAGCTGAAGCGCTCAGGCTGAACGCGACGGGCCCGCTACCTTCTGATTGTGCGGCCTCGTCTCCCGATCGCGGCAGCCGTTCTCGGACTGCTGTCGTTGGCTCCCGCTGCCTCGGGCGCCGTTTCGCCGTGGCCGGAGATGCGTCACGACCAGCACAACTCCGGACGGAGCACGATCGTGGCGCGCTACCACGGCGATCGTCCATGGACGTTCAGGACCGGGCGTGGGATCTTCTCGACGCCCGTCATTGGCGCCGACGGGACGATCTACGTCGGGTCCGCCGATCACTACTTCTACGCGATCACGCCAGATGGCCGGATGCGGTGGCGGCTGCACACTGGCGGCATCATCGACGCCGCCGCGGCGATCTCAACCCGTGACCGCGCCCAACCGCTGACCTTCGGCTCCGGCGACGACCACCTCTACCACGTGACGACCCCCCGGCACGGACGGCCACGCATCCTCTGGCGCTTCCGCGCCAGCAAGCCGCCGGTGGGCGGTCAGCAAGTCGACTGGTGGGAGGGAAACGTCGCCATCGGGCCGAACGACGACATCTATGCCGGGAACACCGGCGGCACGGCCTACGCACTGCGCCAGGACGGTCATCTCCGGTGGACGTTCACGGGAGGGCAGTCGATCTGGACCACGCCGGCCTTCACCGCGGACGGCTCGAGCTATTGGGGCTCGCTCGACTTCCACGTATACCGCCTCAACCGCAGCGGCCGGAAGGTATGGGGCACGTTCACTCCGGGCTACGTGGTCTCCTCGCCGGCTATCGGCTCGGACGGCACGGTCTACGTCGGCTCGTTCGACTCCAAGCTGTACGCCCTGGACCCGGCCACCGGCATCCCGAGGTGGACGTTCGCGACCAGCGATCACATCTACGCTTCGCCCGCGCTCGGGACCGACGCCAGCGGGCACACCAACGCGATCTACTTCGCCTCCGCCAACGGGTCCGTCTACAAGGTCTCGACCTCGGGGCGGCTGATCTGGCGCTACGACACCGGCGATCCCGTTCGCTCCTCGCCGGTCATCGCCCCCGCTCCCGCGCCCGCGCACGACGACACCGTCTACGTCGGCTCCTCAAACGGCAGGCTCTACGCACTCGACGCCAACACCGGACGCCGGCGGTGGTCGTACGACACGACCCCCAGGGCACCGGAGCTTCGCGACCGCAACGATCTCAACGCCTCCCCGGCGCTCGGCCGCACCGGAGTCGTGACCGCGGGGGAGGACGGTTACGTCGACTATGTCCCCTACGACTACTGTCTGCACCATCGCGACCCGCGCTGCTCGACCAGCCCTGCCCAGCAGTTCGGCAACAACCTCGACCGGGTGTTCCCCGTCACCTCCGGCGGCACCACCCTGCCGGCCACGCGTCTGGCCGGGATCTCACCGGCCACGGTCCTCAACCTGAGGTTGCTCGTGCGACGGAACGGCCAGACGGTCAACGCCGCGATTCTCAACCCCGACCACGCCGTCACGACGTCGCCACGCTTCTCCTTCACGATCCAGGAATCGGGAGACGGACACTTCCTCTACGTCGCCCCCCGCGGCCTGCTGCGCCCCGACACGACATATCGCGTGCGCGTTAAGGGCCAGTACACCGACAACGGCGTGAAGATGGGCAACTTCAATGCCGCCGGCGCACCGGCCGGGACCTTCGACCAGACGATCACGATCAGGACAGCCTCGAACGGTGGTCCGATGCCGCTGACGCGCGGACCGAGTCGGGTCAGCGCGATCACCGTAACGCGGCTTGCCGTGCCGATGCCCGCCTTCCTGCCCTCGGTCAACCAGATCGGCTTTGACAGCTACGACTGGATCGCCTCGACGATCGCCCGCACCCGCTCCCACGTGCTCATATGGGTGATCGGCGCCCAGCGGGACGCCCACGGCGTCGAGCGCGTCGATCCGGGCAGCGCATTCAGCTTCCCGCTCGATGGCTCGTACCGCGGCGGATCGGTGTCGCTGTCGAGCCCGAGCGTGCCCCTCGAGTTCAGCTTCGGTCAGGTCCCGCTGCGTCGCTTTGACATGCGCGGCAGCCTGGGTTCGGACCTGAGCTTCCGCTCCGGCGCCTCTCTGTACGCCGAGACGGTTTGCGCCGACGTGCCCGTCTATGGGCCGGAGCTGACGGTCACGGGGATCTGCAACCCGAGCGGCGTGCTCGCGTCCAGCGGCACGTTCCTGTCGCGTGCGTATCGAGGTGCCGCCGCCACCCGGCCACGCGGATTCCACGTCAGCGCGCTGCATCTGACCCGGCCATCGACCGGCTCCGCGGGCAGCGTCACCGCCAGCCTGGCCGGCCCGTCCCTCCCCAGTGCGGGCCGGCACGTCGTCCGGCTCCTGCTCACCGGCTCGCGCAGCGGCATCCCGGTTGCCCTCGACTACCACGCCAACACCGCGACGTCGGTCAATGGCCATGGCCAGATCGACCGCGTGCGGGTGGCGCTGCCGGCGGGGACCAAGCTGCCCGACCGGGTGCGCTGCTACGTGATCGTCGACGCGTTCCCGCTCGCCTCGCGGGTGCTCTGAGCAGCGGCGGCCCGTGCTCTGAGCGGCGCCTGGCGTATCGTGGCATCCGTGTCAGAAGGGATCGTGATCGTCGTTCTCGAAGGGGACGAAACTGGCCAGGAGCTCCTCGAGCAGTCGCTGCGCGTCCTCGACCCGGCCCTGCTCGGGCTCGAACTCTCGCTCAGGCGGTTCGACCTCTCGCTCGAGCATCGCCGCGCCACCGGCAACGCCGTCGTCTCGGAGGCGGCGGCCGCGATTCGTGCAGCCGGTCTGGGGCTGAAGGCCGCCACGATCACCCCCGAGGGCGCCGGCGATGTCGGGTCTCCCAACCGGATCCTGCGCGAGGAAGTCGACGGCAAGGTGATCGTCCGCACCGGCCGGCGCCTTCCCGGGGTCGCCACCCTCGCCGGTGTCCACTATCCGATTTCGATCGTCCGCATGGCCGTGGAGGACGCGTACGGCGCTGCCGAGCGGCGCGAGGGTGTGGAGGGCTCGCCGTCCGAGGTCGCCTACCGGACGGAGCACGTCACGCGCTCCACCTGCCGCGCCGTGGCCGAGTATGCGTTCCGCACGGCCGAGCAGATGAGTGCGCGTGTCTACGGCGGTCCCAAGTGGACGGTGTCGCCGATTTACGAGGGCATGCTCAAGGAGGAGCTCGATGCCGCCGCGGCCCGCCACGACGACGTCGCCTACCAGCCCGTCCTCATCGACGCCACCTACGCCGGGCTGATGTCGGGCGCCGCCGAGGTGCCCCTGGTAATCCCCGCACTGAACCGTGACGGCGACTGCCTGTCCGATCTCGTGCTCCCGATGTTCGGCTCGATCGCCGGCGCCGAATCCGTGCTGCTGGCCTTCGACGACGGCTACGACACCACGGTGGCGATGGCCGAGGCGCCCCACGGGACAGCGCCAGCGCTCCAGGGCAAGGACCTGGCCAACCCGCTGGCCATGATCCTGGCCTGCGGCGCCCTGCTGCGACACGCCGCCGATCGCGCCGGCCGGGGCGACGAGACCGGCGGCCGCGGCGAGGCTGGCGGCAGTGGCGAGCTGCGGGCGAGCCTCGAACGCGCCTCCCGCGCCGTCTACGAGGGGGCACTCGAGACCGTCGCCTCGGGCGTCAAGACTCCCGATCTCGGTGGGCACCACGGCACGACCGAGTTCACGGACGGCGTCATCGAGCGCGTCCGCACGAAGCTCGACGTGTGGTCGTCGCTGGGCGCTGGGGCATAGATCGGGGCGGCCTTGCAAGACCTCGCCCATACCCCCCGCTTCCGTCCGACCCCACCCCTACTCTTACGAACATATGTTCCAGTCTTCAACTAAGCGTCTGCGCGCCTGGCTCAGGTGGACCGAGGACATCCTCGGAGACCCGCCGGAGGACGCACAGCCCCACCCCCACCGACGCGAACTGCGCTGGGATCGCGAGCGCCGCGGCGGCGCCGTGCCGGCCCGCCCCGCCCACTGCATCTCCCCGGTTCGCCCGGCAAAAAACTTCACACGGCGCGATCCCGCGGTTCGCTGAGGCAACCTTGGCCTCCTGGGTCGCTGGCGTTCAGCGCCGGTCGCGGCGTCGGCGCCGGCGCTGGCTTCAAGGTCGAGTCGCTGGCGTTCAGGGCAAGCTGAACGCGGACATCGCGTGCAGGAGCCCGATCGTCCCGCTGGGCTCCCCGGTCGTCGTGTCGGAGCCCGCGGTTACCAAGGCGAAGATGACGGCCAGGAACGTTCCGATGCCCAGGACTAGGCAGACCAGCACGAGGATGAATACCTG
Organism: uncultured Solirubrobacterales bacterium; assembly: GCA_963734775.1. GTDB lineage: Bacteria > Actinomycetota > Thermoleophilia > Solirubrobacterales > Solirubrobacteraceae > Palsa-465. Next base: position 3,939 of record CAVTJE010000015.1, on the reverse strand, counting down.
CGGGTTGGCGCGAAAGAAGCTGACCAACGGTTTCATGGCTGGCTAGATCGTGCCACGACGCGACGCGATGCGGCCCCACACGGGTGTCGCGGCCCCACACACGGGTGCGAGGCCCCAGACGCGTGTCACGGCCCTCGCGGCCCCGGATCGGCAGACCTGACAGCATGGCTGAGGTGAATGCTCAACCAAATCCCTCGTCTTCCCCGGGCGCCCCTCAGGCCCAGGGCGAGGCGATCACTCCCGAAGGTCTCGAATCGCTCAAGTCCGAGCTGTTCGACCTTGAGACCGTGGCCCGGCGAGACATCGCGCAGCGGATTCTCGTGGCTCGAGGCCATGGCGATCTCAAGGAGAACGCGGAGTACCACGCCGCCAAGGAGGACCAGGCTCACCTGGAGACGCGAATCCTGCGGCTGCGCCAGCGCCTGCGCAACGCCGTGGTGACCGAGACCGAGCACAACAGCGGGATCTTCTCTTTCGGCCGCACGGCCGACGTGCGCGACGAAGGCACCGGCGACATGCAGACATGGACGATCGTCGGTCCCACCGAGGCCGATCGGGCGGCCGGCAAGCTGTCGGCCGAATCCCCCGTGGCCAGGGCACTTCTCGACCACGCGCCCGGTGACGTGGTGGAGGTCCCGACACCGCGGGGAACGCGGCGCCTGAAGATCGAACGGCTGCGCTGAACTCACCGCTCGAAAGGGTGCGTTAACGAGCCGACCCCGCCGGCGTCAGACGCAGACGGGGTCTAAGTAAAAACCGGCGGCGACCTACTCTCCCAGGCCCTTGCGAGCCAAGTACCATCGGCGCTGAGGGGCTTAACGGCTCTGTTCGGAATGGGAAGAGGTGTTTCCCCCTCGCCATAGCCACCGGAAACCGGTAGAGACCGCTCCTCGCGGGCCTTCAAAACCACACAGTGCCAATGCACGGATATCAAATATCCGTCAAGCCCTCGACCCATTAGTACCGGTCTCCTACGGATGTCACCATCCTTCCAGATCCGGCCTATCAACCTGGTGATCTTCCAGGGGTCTTACTCCCTCAAGGGGATGGGAGAGCTCATCTTGAGGTCGGCTTCCCACTTAGATGCTTTCAGCGGTTATCCGATCCGCACGTAGCTAACCTGCGGTGCCCTTGGCAGGACAACAGATACACCAGAGGTGCGTTCATCCCGGTCCTCTCGTACTAGGGACGAATCCTCTCAACTCTCCAACGCCCACGGCAGATAGGGACCGAACTGTCTCACGACGTTCTGAACCCAGCTCGCGTACCGCTTTAATGGGCGAACAGCCCAACCCTTGGGACCTACTTCAGCCCCAGGATGCGACGAGCCGACATCGAGGTGCCAAACCGGGCCGTCGATGTGGACTCTTGGGCCCGATAAGCCTGTTATCCCCGGAGTACCTTTTGTCCGTTGAGCGACGGCGCTTCCACTTGCTACCGCCGGATCACTAAGGCCTGCTTTCGCACCTGCTCGACCTGTCGGTCTCGCAGTCAAGCTCCCTTACTGCCTTTACACTCTACGCACGATTTCCGACCGTGCTGAGGGAACCTTTGCGCGCCTCCGTTACATTTTGGGAGGCGACCGCCCCAGTCAAACTACCCACCTGTCACTGTCCAGCGCCCGGATTCACGGCGCACTGTTAGAGATCCAATACACCAAGGGTGGTATCTCAAGGTTGGCTCCACGCCAGCCGCAGCCGGCGCTTCCAAGCCTCCCACCTATCCTGAGCGAGATGCATCGAACCCCAATACCAAGCTGTAGTAAAGGTTCACGGGGTCTTTCCGTCTAGCCGCGGGTACTCGGCATCTTCACCGAGACTGCAATTTCACCGAGCCCCTCGTTGAGACAGCGTTCAAGTCGTTACGCCATTCGTGCAGGTCGGAACTTACCCGACAAGGAATTTCGCTACCTTAGGACCGTTATAGTTACGGCCGCCGTTTACCGGGGCTTAGTTTCGGTGCTTCGGGTTACCCCTAACACCTCCACGTAACCTTCCGGCACCGGGCAGGCGTCAGCCCCTATACGTCGTCTTACGACTTAGCAGAGACCTGTGTTTTTGGTAAACAGTCGCTTGAACCTATTCACTGCGGCCCTCTCGGGCTTCCCTCGCGAAGAGGTTCACCCTACTGGGGCGCCCCTTATCCCGAAGTTACGGGGCGATTTTGCCGAGTTCCTTAACGAGGGTTATCTCGATCACCTTAGTGTGCTCCACTTGCCCACCTGTGTCGGTTTTGGTACAGGCACGCGCTTCCTCCCTAGAGGCTTTTCTCGGAGGCTTGGCATCCGGGACTCGCCGGCTTAGAGCCAGCTGGCATCGCACCTCGGGTTATGCGGCTCCGGATTTACCTAGAGCCACCCCTACATGCTTACCCCAGGACAACCATCGCCTGGGATCCCATAGCCTTCCTCGTCCCCCCATCGGTCAAACGGAAGCAACGTGGTACGGGAATATCAACCCGTTGGCCATCGACTACGCCTTTCGGCCTCGCCTTAGGTCCTGACTAACCCTGAGCAGACGAACTTTACTCAGGAAACCTTGGGCAATCGGTGGAGGGGATTCTCACCCCTCTTTCGTTACTCATGCCGGCATTCTCACTTCCGCCGCCTCCACAGCTAGCTTACGCTGCTGCTTCGCTGGCGCCGGAACGCTCTCCTACCGCGCGATCGGTCCGAAGACCTCACGCACCCGCAGCTTCGGTGGTTAGCTTGAGCCCCGTTACATTGTCCGCGCTCGAACACTTGACCAGTGAGCTGTTACGCACTCTTTCAAGGGTGGCTGCCTCTAAGCCAACCTCCTGGTTGTCTGGGCATTCGAACATCGTTTCCCACTTAGCTAACACTTAGGGACCTTAGCTGGCGGTCTGGGCTGTTTCCCTCTTGACGCTGAAGTTTATCCCCCAGCAACTGACTCCCGGAGTAACCGTGACGGTCTTCGGAGTTTGTCTGAAGTCGGTAACCTGGTAGGGCCCCTAGTCCAAACAGTGCTCTACGGCCGCCACGGAATTTATCCGAGGCTATACCTAAATATATTTCGGAGAGAACCAGATATCACTGAGCTTGATTAGCCTTTCACTCCGACCCACAGGTCATCCGCCCAGTTTTCAACCTAGGTCGGTTCGGTCCTCCACGAGGTCTTACCCCCGCTTCAACCTGCCCATGGGTAGCTCGCTCAGCTTCGGGTCTACCGCCTACGACTATGTCGCCCTATTCGGACTCGCTTTCGCTACGGCTCCGCTCATCGCTTAACCTTGCCGCAGACGAGTAACTCGCCGGCTCGTTATGCAAAAAGCACGCGGTCACGGCACAAGTGCCGCTCCCACCGCTTGTAGGCACGTGGTTTCAGGTACTATTTCACTCCCCTTCCGGGGTACTTTTCACCTTTCCCTCACGGTACTAGTCCGCTATCGGTCACCAAGTAGTACTTAGCCTTGGAGGGTGGTCCCCCCAGATTCAGTCCGCGTTTCACGGGTGCGGACTTACTCAGGAACACCTGCGAAAGATCGTGCAATTTCGTCTACGGGACGGTTGCCCTCTGTGGTGCGCGGTTCCACGCGCTTCGACTATCACACAATTTTGTAACTCTCGCTGGATCGGCCACGACCCAGACCAGGTGTCCTACGACCCCCGACGCGCAACGCGTGACCGCTTACACACATCGGGTTTAGGCTGATCCCTTTTCGCTCGCCACTACTCAGGGAGTCTCGGTTGATTTCCTTTCCTCGGGGTACTGAGATGTTTCACTTCCCCCGCTTGTCCTCGCCGCGCCTATGTGTTCAGCGCGGGATAACGCCGCATTACCGGCGCTGGGTTTCCCCATTCGGGCATCCGCGGGTCACTGGCTATTCAGCGCCTCACCGCGGCTTATCGCAGCCGTTCACGCCCTTCTTCGACTCTTGGTGCCAAGGCATCCACCATGTGCCCTTAATATCTTGACGGTG
>CAVTJE010000014.1:0-234060 GCA_963734775.1 uncultured Solirubrobacterales bacterium | reverse complement strand
AACTTGAAAATGCGAGGACGTGGCCCTGGTCCACGCCGGGCTCGCAACACGATTGTAATCGTTTGGCCCGCCGGAGATAGATGGCGCCGGTCGCCGGCCACCGTTAACAGATGACGCCGTACCGGCCGGTTAGCACCATTGACGAGAGCTCGCCAAATGAAACAAAGATCATCGTGATGTAGAGAATGCCCGTTGCCGACTGCGTCGAGCGAATCTGGGCCGTCTTCCACGTCATGTAGGTCGCGATCCCCGCGGCCGCCAGCCCCATGCCCCAGCGGCCGAAGAAAAGGACCATCGCGTCGGGATCGCTCGTGCCACTGAGATGGCCCCCCTGCCCCGCTCGGGCAATCGTCCAGCCGATCCCGGCCAGCAGCGAGCGAGCCGCGAGCCCCCACGCGATGAGCGCAATCGTTCGCTTGAGCGGGGCCACCGTCATCGCGGGCGCGGTCAGGTAATAATGACCGAGAAGCATCGAGCAGAGCACAGCCCCCAGCAGAAATCCCGAGGCAGCGCGGCTGGCCGTGTTGAGCGCAAACACGAGCGATTGGGGGCTGCGCGAGGCAGCAGATAACCACACCATCGCCGCGATCGCCGTCAGCCCCGCCGTCCGCGCCCCCAGGACCGGCAGCCCCAGGCCCCACACGATCGATGAAACGTACGCCAGCACCGAACCCAGCACGATCACCCAGAAGGGAGCGCCTGCGCCGCCGGTGCGAGCCTGGTCCAGGGCCGCCAGAACCAGCAATCCCAGGATGATCTGCGCCTGGGTGCGGAAGAACGGAAGCGGGACTTCTCGCCACGAGACGAGCATCGCGGCCAGCGAGAGCCCGAACGCCAATCGAACCGCAAAATCAGCAAGCATCGGTGCAGACACCCCGGAACGAACAGCCTATGGCCATTCCCAGGGCACCAGAGTAACATGTTTGTGTCGTCGGGGAGCGAACTTGCATCACATGAGAGGCAAATCGATGAGTAAATTTGTCAAATGGGCGTCGGTTGCGACATTGTTCGGAGGATTGCTCGTCGCGGCCAACTGGGCGTCGGCAGACGACACCAAGTCCGCGGACGCCGTCCTTAAACAACTCGAAGACACGACTCTCCCCAAGTTCGATTCCGCCAAGCGTTCAGATCAGGAATACTTCAAGCAGTTCATGGCCGACCGTCAGAAAGCAATGGAAACGCGGGCCGAGCTGATTCTCAAGCTTTACAAAATCGCGCCCGAGCACGCCAAAACCCCGGCTTTGCTCGAGGAGAGATGGGCCACGAGACTTCAACTTGGAAATAAGCCCGATGAGGTCTTCAAGGAAATCGACGAAGCCATCGCTCACAATCCAAACGCGAAGATCAAAACGGCCGGGACCTTTGTCAAAGCGCGGATCCAGTTGATGGAAGGCCGGGCCACCGGCAAGCCCGATCTCACCGCGACCAACGAGTTCATCAAGCTCGCCCCCAAGGACCCTGCTGTGGCACGCTGCTCTATATGGCCAGCAATTTCACCAAGGACGAAACGGCCAAAGCGGCGATCGAAGAGCGGCTCGTCAAGGAATTCCCGGACACTCAGTATGCCGCCATGATCCTGGCCGGCCGGCGGCAAAAGGAAGGCGTCGGCAAGCCCTTCGATCTCGAATTCACCGATGCCATCAAGGGCTCGACCGTTTCCGTCAAAGGATTGAAAGGAAAGGTCGTGGTGGTCGATTTCTGGGCAACCTGGTGCCCACCATGCGTCGCCGAGATGCCCAACATGAAGCAGCTCTACGCCAAGTACCATGACAAGGGGGTCGAATTCATCGGCGTCAGCCTCGACCAGCCCAAGGAAGACGGCGGCCTCGACGCCCTCAAGAACTTCGTGAAAAAGAACGAGATCGCCTGGCCGCAGTATTACCAGGGCAACTACTGGAACAGCGAATTCTCAAGGTCCTGGGGCATCAACTCGATTCCCACGATGTTTCTCGTCGATCAGGACGGCAAGCTCGTTTCGGTCGATGCCGGTGGCAAGCTCGACACGATGATCCCCGAATTGCTCAAGAAGAAAGAAGCCGCCGCGGGCACCGGTACGGGCGCCGGCGGTCAGTGACGTCACATACGTTGCCAGCGTGTGCCGGCTGAATCATCAGCCGCTCGCCCTCGTTCAGCCGGCCCACTGGCTTTACCCGGTCCGATTCGGCCAACTCTTTGAACTTCAATCCAGGGCAGGTGCAACAACATGAAAGTCGTCACTGTGGCCGCCGTGCTCGTCGGCTGGCTCGCATCGGCCTCACTGGCCTATGGCGCAGACCGCACAGCCGCGCAAGTGCTCAAAGAGATCGATGCGATCAAGGTCCCGACGATCGACTCCGATAAGAAAGACAAAAAGGGCGCGTCCAGCACCGCCGAGGTCAAGGCCCGCGAAGCCACCCAGAAGCGGATCAAGCTGATTCTCGAGCTCTACAAGATCGCGCCCGACCACAAGCGCGTTCCCGCCCTGATGGAAGAGCGGTGGCAGTTGATCGGCACGCCCGAGAAAACGCGCTACGCCGAGCTGATCGCCGAGCTCGACAAGGTCGTCTCCCAGACCAAGGACGAACACTTGAAGCTCGAAGCGGCCTACTTGAGGGCCACGCTCAAGCTCAACCCCGCCAGCTCGAAGAAGGTCCCCGACGCTTCGGGCGTCGAGGCGTTCCTCAAGCTCGCCCCCAAGGACCCGTGCGCCGAAACGCTCCTGGGCACGGCCGCAAACGTCGTCAAGGACGAGAAGAAAAAGACGGCCCTGCTCGAGCGGCTGAACAAGGAATATCCGGGATCGGACCTCTCCGGTATGTTCGGCCCGCACAACCAGAGTGAAGCCATCGGCAAGCCGTTCCATCTCGCGTTTTCCAATGCCATCGACGGCAAGCCGATCTCGATGAAGGCCTTGAAAGGGAAGGTCGTCGTCATCGACTTCTGGGCGACCTGGTGCGGACCGTGCGTCGCCGAGATGCCCAAGATGAAAGACCTCTACGCCAAGTATCGCAACCAGGGCGTCGAGTTCATCGGCGTCAGCCTCGACCAGCCCAAGGAAGACGGTGGCCTCGACAGCCTCAAGAAGTTCGTCAAGGATAAGGACATCGCCTGGCCACAGTATTACCAGGGGAACTTCTGGAGCAGCGAATTCTCCAAGTCCTGGGGCATCAACTCGATTCCGTGCGTCTTCATCGTGGACGCCGATGGAAATCTCGCCTCGACCGAGGCCCGCGGCAAACTCGAAGAATTGATCCCCAAGCTCCTTCAAAAGGCGAAAGCGAAGGTCGCGCTCAAGTGAGCCGCGGCCGGAAGGCCTCGATCGCTCGATGCACAGCGGCCTTCCCTGTCGTTTTCGCCTCGAGGCACCGCATCCAGCCCGGGCATACGCTCTGGGGAGTGCGCGCAGATTTGCCCTGAAAGGGCACTCAGCACGGCGCCTAGCCGATCGCTACCGCGACCGAAGATCAGCGACATGAGCTCGGAGCGTGTCGCCGGCTTTTCTCGGAATGCACCTCGCATCGCACTCGTCACGAAGGTGCTATCCGGTTTCGCGACCCCGCGAATCGTCATGCAACTGTGGCTGGCTTCGATCACGACCGCCACGCCGCGGGCGTCGAGCTCGTTCATGAGCAGGTCCGCCACTTCTTCGGTCAGTCGCTCCTGCATCTGCGGCCGCTTCGCCAGCACGTCCAGGACCCGAGGGATCTTGGACAGGCCGATCACTTTCCCGTTCGGAATATAGGCGATGTGGGCCTTACCAACCACCGGCAGCAGGTGGTGCTCGCAGAAGCTCACAAGCCGGATGTCCTTCACCAGCAGGATCTCGTCGTATTTTTGCGTGAACATCGTTTTGAGATGCTTGCGCGGATCTTGATGAAGCCCTTCAAAGACCTCGGCATACATCCGCGCGACGCGATCGGGCGTCTCGCGTAGCCCTTCGCGCTCGGGGTCTTCGCCGACCGCCAGGAGGATCTCTCGGACTGCCCGCCGGATTCGTTCCAGGTCCACCGCTTGTTCTTTGCAGCGCCAAAACAAGTCCCCCGAGCTATTGCCCGATTCCACCCGCCTCCGCGCGGAACGGTTAGTCGGGTCTCTCAACCGACTCTGCTGCACAGCTCATCGGGCCATTTGATGTAAGTCAAAGGCATTTATAAACTTCCGAAACACAGGCCATCCATTCTATGGCGGCGCGGCCTGAAAATCAACAACCCGCCACGGGCCGTACATTCCAAAGGAGTTTTCCCAGGCTGACTTGGGATTGGTTCTTTCAGGGGCCTCATGACAGACGGCGTGAGGTCAGAACGTGGCAGCCGGTCAGTTCGGCGATTCTTGCCTGCGCGGCGCTTTATCGGCCTCTCACAACCTTCCGATCGCCGCCCTGACGCGTTAGGATTGGCTGCACAATCGCTCGCCCTGATCTCGGCCCGCGATCGCCAATCGGAAAAGAGGACGCACGATGGCCCGCGCCAGGAAGACAGAAAAGGATCGCCAAGGACCACGCCCGGCGGGTTTGCAAAGCCCTGGCGCTTGCTTATCCCGACGCGGAGTGTGCGCTGATGCATTCCGATCCTTATCAGCTTCTGGTTGCCACGATCCTATCTGCGCAGTGCACCGACGTCCGAGTCAACATGGTGACGCCCGAACTTTTCCGCCGATTTCCGGATTCCGCTCTTTCTGGCGAAGGCTGACCAGCCGGAGCTCGAAGTCTTTGATTCGTTCGACCGGCTTCTTTCGCGCCAAGTCACGTAACCTCCTGGCGATGGCCCGCAAAGTTGCCGAGGACCACGGTGGAACCATCCCCCGCGATCTCGATGCGCTGACGGCACTACCGGGCGTCGGCAGGAAGACGGCCAACGTCGTTCTGGGGACCGCGTTTGGTATCGCTTCGGGTATCGTGGTCGATACCCACGTCAAACGCCTGGCGCGCAGGCTTGGGCTGAGCTCCCGCACCACGCCAGAGCAGATCGAGCAAGACCTGATGCAGGTCGTCCCGCGCTCGGGCTGGGTCGATCTGAGCCATCGGCTAATTCACCATGGCCGACGCGTCTGCCTGGCGACGGCGTCCTCGTTGTGAGGCCTGCTCGCTGGCCTCGATCTGCCCCAAGATTGGTGTATCCGCGGTCGCCGCGACAAAAGAGATCAAAAAACTGCCGAAGTCCACGGCCGGGAAACGACGATCAGGGTCGACCTCGCGGTAACGCCTCAGGTATTCTAGTTGCCATGCACATTCAAGACATATTCAAGGCTCGCGCGACCACGTTCAGCTTCGAGTTCTTTCCGCCCAAGACAGACCAGGCGTCAAAAGAGCTTTTCGCCACGATCGCCCATCTCCAGGCCCTTCAGCCTTCCTTCGTCTCGGTGACCTACGGCGCCGGGGGCTCGAACCCGTGAGCGCACGCATGACCTGGTCGTGCGCATCCAGCGCGAGACGATGCTGACGGCCGTCTCGCACTTGACGTGTGTCTGCCACGGCATGGATGAGATCGCGGCGATCCTCGACCGTTACGCGGAATCGTCCATCGAGAACATTCTTGCCCTGGGAGGCGATCCGCCCAAGAACATAGCCAACTTTGACCGTTCGCGCGATGCGTTCCAGTATGCAGAACAGCTCGTCCGCTTCGTTCGCGAGCATCGCGGATCAGCGGACTCGCGCGGGTTCGGCATCGGCGTTGCGGGGTTTCCCGAGGGGCACCCGTCCACTCCCAACCGCCTTAAGGAAATGGATTACCTCAAGCGCAAGGTCGACGCCGGTGCCGACTACATCTGCACACAGCTTTTCTTCAGCAACTTCGATTTTTATGATTTCCGCGAGCGCTGCGACCTCGCGGGAATTCGTGTGCCGATCATCGCGGGCATCATGCCGGTTACCTCGAAGGAAAACCTGATCCGGATGGCCGAGCTCGCGCTCGGCTGCGCGTGCTCCGGCCAAGCTCCTGCGCGCCGTCGAGCGCTGCCAGGACGATCCGCACGCCGTCGCCAAGGTGGGCATCCACTGGGCGACCGAGCAATGCCGCGACCTGCTCGACAACCAGGTCCGCGGCATTCATTTCTACACGCTGAACCGCTCGGATGCGACCCGGCAGATTTACGAGAACCTGGGCGTCAAGGACTCGGCCGCACTCGGGGGCCGTTCAGTTGTGTCGCACGATTCTTGAGCATGACGATTTGATTGCCGTCCGAGTTGAAGCTCACGTCGTCCATGAACGCCCGAATCAGCAGCAGTCCGCGGCCGCCGATTCGCGAAAGGTCGGCGGCGTCGACGGGGCGATTGAGTAGCGAGGTGTCGAAGCCCGGTCCGTCGTCGCACACGCTGAATCGGGCGACGTCACGGTCGAGCTGCACGTGAATTCGAACCCGTCGCGAGCGATAGGGCTCACAGCGACGGCGCTCTTCGGCGATCTCGTCGAAGATCCGTTCATCCGTTTGGCGATACTCGGAATCGACTTCGAGATTGCCGTGAAAGACCGCGTTGGTAACCGCCTCTTGAAGCGCGATGCTGACCTGGATCAACCCGGTCTCGTCCCATAAACTCCATGCCCTCGAGCTCTTCCCGCATGAGCTTCATGAACGCGGCGATCAGATTGGGATCGTTCTCGAGCACGAAAACCGACTCTTGCCGGACCAGGCACCGAAGTATTTTCACCCGTTCGTTGCTCCAGGCGGCCACTTCCAGGAGCTTGCGAACGAGCGGAACCAGATCGATCGCCAGGTCTTTCTTGGAGATGTAATTCGCGGCCCCGGCCCGAAGCGCTCGAATCACGACTTCCTCATTCCCGTAGGCCGTCATGAGAATCACGTGCGTGTGCGGGTGTTGCGCACGCACCCGCTCGACCAGGTCGATCCCCTCGCCATCCGGCAAAATCAGGTCGGTCAACACGATCGCCGGAGACTCGCGCTCGATCACCTCCAGTGCGCCGCTCAAGGAGTTGGTGAAGCTGACATCGAGCTCATGCATCGGGCCGCAGAGTTGAGCGACCAGCCGGCGATCGACGCTCGAATCATCGACGACCAACAGTGTCGCCTTGCCGCCGCCGGACTGCTCCCCCGCCGACTCAACTGCCGAATCCGCCTCAAGCAGTGATACACTCATGATGGGCCTCTTACACGAATTGGAAAGAGGTGCGGCGCGAAATGGGCACGGCGATCAAGTCGAAGATAGCGTTGAATCGCGTTAAGTCAAGCAGCAAGGCCCGGCGCACTGCATTGCGATACAATGACGATCGAGCCGGCGCAGGCCGCGGTCCTGTTCAAGCAAAAGACGTGCCCTCGGAACAATCGCCCTTCAATCGAGAAAAAACTGCGGACGAGATACGTTGGCCATTCGCTTCCAAGTGTCGCTTCAAACGCCGGGGGTCGGGCTAATTCGCGCGATAATTCGTTATGTCCCCTTTTTCTGAGCTGACGAGTCGATTGAAGTTGGAAGCCACTCGGCTGGGATTCGATGGGGTTGGTGTTGCGCCTGCGGTGGCGCCGCCGGGTTACTCGAGTTTTCTCAGATGGCTCGAAGCGGGCCGCGCGGCGGGGATGGGATACCTGAGCCGGAACCAGGTGGCGCGGTCGCACCCGAGCAGCATGCTCGAAGGCGTGCGATCGCTGGTCATGGTCAGTTTGGTCTACGGGGGCGAAGAGCAAGAGACGCAGCCCACGATGCCTAGCCAGGGAAAAGTCGCTCGTTACGCGCGCGGAGGTGATTACCACGCAATCATCTGGCGAAAGCTCGAAGAGCTGCTCGATTGGTTGCGGGGCGAGTACCCCGGCATCAACGGGCGTGCCGTCGCCGATACGGCCCCACTGCTCGAACGCGACTTCGCGCGGCTCGCCGGGTTGGGCTGGATCGGCAAGAATACAATGCTGATTGACCGGAAGCTCGGCAGCTTCACCTTCCTCGGCGCCCTGCTGGTCGATGCCGAGCTTGAGTACGATGCGCCCCACGACGCCGACCATTGCGGAAGCTGCACGCTCTGCCTCGACCCTGTCCCACGCGAGGCATTCGCCGGTCCTTACCAGCTCGACGCCGGCCGCTGCATCAGCTACTGGACCATCGAGCACCGCGGGACGCTCTCCGAGAAGCAACGCCGACGAGCTTGATGGATGGGTCTTCGGCTGCGACGTTTGCCAGGAGGTCTGTCCATGGAACCGCAAGGCGCCGCCGGGCAGGCAAGCTGAGCTGGCCGCACGCGGCGAGTGGACCAATCCCGACCTCCTGGAATGGCTATCGCGCGACTCGCCCGAGTGGCGAGCCTCGCTGAAGGGGACCGCGCTCAAGCGTGCCAAACGAGAGGGCCTGGTCCGAAACGCCGCGCTCGTGCTCGGCAGTCGCCGCCTGCCCCAGGCAGTCCCTGCTCTGGCAGAGCGCCTCCATGACTCTCAAGAAAGCCCCGTGGTCCGGGCCTCCGCGGCGTGGGCGCTGGGTCGAATCGCTACCGAGCCGGCACGAGCCGCCCTGGAACATCATCGCGACGATGATGAGCCGCTCGTCACGGAGGCAGTCGCGCTGCGCCTTGGCCGAGAAGGCTCACCGCTCCCGAAAATGAAAACAGGCCGGCGAGACGCGATTGTCCCGCCGGCCTGACAATTCGAAATAGGGGTCGAAAGTCGTTTTCGCCGGCAAGAGTGCCGGTTCCACGGGTCAGGTCTTCGGCGGCGAGTACACGACCGGCGAGATCGTGCCGCTGATCGATTGCGCGAATCCGTCAGCCGTCGTCACGGTGAACGTATTCGACCCGCTGACCAGCGGGACCAAGATGCTATACGCCCGTCGAGTCGGTGGTGGCGGTCGTGGTGCCGCCGCCGGAACTATCGACGAATTTGACCGACGCGTCCGGCGTGGTCGTGCCGGCGAAATGGACCGTGCTGAGCGTGGTTGTTCGGCTGGCGGCAGGCGCCGAGGCTGGATCGAGGTTCACCGAGACCACCGGGCTGACCTTGGTGGTGACGCCCAGGTTTTCTCGGGCGATCTGGAGGTCAGTGTTGTTAATGATGCCGTCGCGGTTGACGTCGGCATCGAATACGTACTTCGCATTCGTGGCCAGCTTGCCGCGATCCGAACTCGTGGTTGGTGGCAAAAATCGCAAGCGGGTGTAAGGTCCCTCTGCTGCACGAGCCGATGTGCGGCCACTCACGACCAGCCGCAAGAGTCGGCGTGCGGCACATCCAAGAGGGGGATGAGGGGTGCGGTTCTCGTTTGCGGGGCTTGCGGGTTCGATGGCGCTCGCTGTTGGTGTCGTGCTGATCGTCGTGCAGCGCGTGATGCTGTCGTTCGATCCCAACGGCCACGTTGCCACCCCTCATGAGGGGGTGTCTCCGTGCGGCGTTTGATCATGGCGCTGGTCGCAGGTGGGGTCTTTCTCGTGCTGCCGTTCTCCGGGACCGCGGTGGCCGCGCCGGCGATCCCGTGGCACAAATGCGCCGAGTCCGCTCAGCGGGGATTTCAGTGCGCCAAGATCCGCGTGCCGCTCGACTACGGGCGTCCGCGCGGCGGCGATATCAACCTCGCCCTGATCCGCCACCGCGCGAGCGGTCCGGGCCGGCGCATCGGCACGCTCTTCTACGAGCCCGGCGGGCCGGGGGTGCCGGGCACGGAGTTCCTGCCCGCCTTGGCCTTCCGGGGTTTCCCGGCCGCGGTGCGGGCGCGCTTTGACATCGTCAGCTGGGACCCGCGTGGGGTTGGTGCGAGCACGGCGGTGCGGTGCTTTTCAAGCCAAGCTGCCGAGGACCGCTTCTTTGCCGGATCGCCGACGAGGAACGTCGACGGCTTTCCGGTTGGGCGGAGCCAGATGACGACCTGGATCGAGCGCTACCGCCGCTTCGGGGAGCGCTGCAAGCAGCGCAATGGTCGCCTACTCACGCATGTGTCAACGGTTGACACCGTCCGCGATCTCGATCTGATGCGCCGGCGGGTCGGCGAGCGCATGTTGAACTACGTCGGCACGTCCTATGGGACCATCGTCGGCGCCGTCTACGCGAACATGTTCCCCGGCCGGGTTCGGGCGATGGCGCTCGACGGCGTCGTGAACCCGATCGCCTGGTCACGCCCCCAGCTCAAGGCGAACGGCGGTCGCTTCCTGCCCGGAGGGCTGCGCTTCAGGTCGGACGTCGAGACGGCCAAGACCCTCAATGCCTTTCTCGATCGGTGCGGGAGCACGGACACCACGCACTGCGCGTTCTCCGCCGGGAGCCCCGCGGCGACGCGACAGAAGTTCACCGAGCTGCTGGCGCGGCTGCCCGTGAACCCGACGGCCGGCCAAACGACTTACGCGCAGGCGATCTCGGGAACGGCCCGCGCTCTCTACGTGGTGGCCAACTGGAAGCTTCAAGCGATCGACCTACAGAAGCTGTGGGAGCACGGACCCGCGGCCATCCCCCCACCGGCCGGCCGCGGCGAGGAGCAGGAGATGGCGATCGCCTGCGGCGAAGTCCCTTCCCCGCCGGCCAGCGCCTTCCCGGCCATCGACGCGTTCGCGCGACAGCGCTCGGGGGTGGTCGGGCCGTTTTGGGCCTGGGACTATGAGCCCTGCTCCACCTGGCCGGTGCGCAGCGCCCACCCCTACCGGGGACCGTGGGACAACCGCACCGCCAACCCAGTGCTCGTGATCGGCAACACCTTCGACCCGGCCACCCCCCTCCGCGGGGCAATGGCCATGGACCGGGCGCTGGCCCGGGCACGCCTGCTCACTATGGACGGCTACGGCCACACGTCGCTGCTCAATCCGAGTGCTTGCGTGAATCGCTTCGAGAGTCGTTACTTCATCAACGGGACCCTGCCGCCCAAGGGGACCACATGCAGCGCAGGACGCGGTCCCGTTCGGCAACTGAGCTGCATCACCGCCTTTGGACGACGAGGAGGAGCGGGCGGAGCGCTCCGGATGCTGCCGCAGTGAACGAGCGCAGGCGTTTGTCTAACGGCGCCATATGTCGGTCGAGCGCGTCGATCATCGCAAGCGCGATCGTGACCTGTTCACGCGCGGCCTCCAGCTAGCGGCCGAGCCGCAAGCCACTCGCGCCCATCGCCGATCATCAACGAGCGCCGCGACGGGCAGCCGTGGTGATAGAGCACGGCCTGGATTCGCTGCTGCCACTCGCAGCGCTGGTACGAGAGCGTATGCCGCGAACGGACCCGCGCGCGGAGATCGAGGATGTGCCCGGGCGGGATCCACGACTCCGGCAGCCGGTCGACCATCAGCAACTCGCGCAGATGCCTGGCGTCCGCACGGTCGGTCTTCGCGCGCTTCTTGCTGCCCTTGCGGGCACTGGTCTCCGCCGACTCCGCGAGATGCACTTGCGCGCCGAAGCGGCGGAGCTCCTCGACCACGAACCGCCACCCGGTCGTCGCCTCTAACGCGACCTCGAGCTGCTGGCCGTCAAAGCGGGCGAGGAACCGCTGCACACCGGCGCGAACGGCTGGCGCCACCCGCCCGCGCGACACCTCACCGCTCGACGTATCGATCCACCCCGCGGTGAACTGCGCCCGATGCTGATCCAAACCCATCACAATCGACATCCGCCAGTCCTCCCCCCTCAAAGCGTCTTTGACGACGGGCACCAGACCCGCCCCGACCCGGGCAGTGTCCAGCCCGACCCATCGCATACCGTGGATCACGGTCGGTCCTCCAATTCGAATGGCCAGCCGCGCGGGCTGCAACCGCGCGCGCCTTCCCATGCCGTTCGACGCGGAGGTCCGGCCACCTTCACCGCGACCTCACGCCGACCCGGACATGACATCTTTCACGAACGACGAGGCGTAAGGTCGGGCGGCGGAGACAGCGCGATCGGTGCCGCATTTGGGTCGATCCGATCGAAAAGCAGAACCGAGGCATCAAGGGTCGCCGCGCGCGACTGGGGACTTGAAGATCGAGGGCGGTGCGTCCCGGGTTGGCCGGGACGCAAAGTCAGCGAGGGAAGTCAGTCATGTCTTCAGGTTCGACGATTCGGGCAAATGCGGCGGGCGCCGATTGGGCAGCATCCGGGCAGCCAGAGGCAATCGAGGCCCTCGGCAGCCCCGCGTCCGAGACGATTGTCTCCCCGGAAGTGGCCAGTTAGCAGGCGGTTCGTTAGTGGAGCCAGCCGGGATCGAACCGGCGACCTCCTGCTTGCAAAGCAGGCGCTCTCCCAACTGAGCTATGGCCCCTGGCCGCGATCGAGTCTAGGCCAACGGACGTGGCTGGTCAGCAAACCGCACGTAGGTTTCGCTTTGCTGACCAGGGTGGCAACGCGAGCCCGGTCGTGGGTCCGGCGAGCGTCTAGCCGTCGAAGTCGAAGTCGCGGGGCGGGCGCTGCTCGAACCACAGCCGATCGTGGTCGGGCGTGTCCTGGAGGAATTCGGGCGTCTCCTCGAGGACGTCGTCGTCGGACTTCTTCTCGCCGCGGTGTTCGCCCGTTTCCGGTTCGTCCTCAACGTGGTCGGCTGCGGCCGGCTCTACATCGTGATGGCTGGCTGGGGCAGGCTCATCCTCGTGATGGTCGGCTGCGGCCGGCTCGTCCGTGTCGCCGGCGTCTTCGGGTTCATCGTCCTCGTGGGTGATGTCGAACTCCGCTGTTTCCTCGCCGAGTTGGTCGCGGCTGGGTGGCGGAGAGGCTGCCCGCGGAGGCGGTGGGGGTGGCTCGTCGCCCTCCTGGTTAAAGATCTGAGTCGCCGCGTTGGGGTCGCTGATCGGCGCGTCGGCGCTACGGGTGCGCGGTTCGTCGCGAAACGGGTCGTCGTCATCATCATCATCGAGTGGCGAGTGCTCATCGGCAGATGGCTCGCCCTCGCTGTCGAAGGGCTCGGGCTCATCGGCGAGGGCCTCGGATTCATCGGCGAACGGGTCGTCCCACGGCTCGTCCCCTTCGGGCTCATAATCGCCGTTGTCGGCGTGCTGCGCGGGCTCGAGTGGGGATTCCTCGTCCTCTTCGGGCGCCCTGCGAACAGGACCGAGTGCTTCCTGCTCGTCCCGCTCGATCTCGGCGGGATCAGCGCCCCGGCGGCGCTTTAGCTCCAAATGCTCGCGAATTGCGTCGTCCAGCAAACCCATAACCCCAAAGGCTACTCGGCACCGACCACGTTCGCTGCCTGCGGCCTTGCACGAATCGTTCGGTTCTTGCCCTCGCGCTTGGCCCTGTAGAGAGCGTCATCCGCCGCAGCCACGAGCGCGTCGCCGTCTCCCTCGTCGGACGCCGCGACTCCGACGCTGGCGGTGATTCGGAGCTGCCCGTGGCCATCGAGGCGGCCAATCCGCAGATCCTCGACGGCCGTGCGCACGCGCTCAGCTATGGCGAAGGCACCGTTGAGATCCGTATGAGGCAGGATCAGCGCCATCTCCTCGCCCCCGTAGCGCGCGGGGACGTCAACCTCACGCGAGCTCTCTCCGACCACCCGGGCGACCTGCCTGAGCACGAAATCGCCCTGCGGATGCCCGTGGTTGTCGTTGATCGACTTGAAGTCGTCGATGTCGAGCATGATCAGCGCGAGCGGGTGGTGGTAGCGCCGGACCTGTTCGGCTTCGAGGCAGAGAAGCTCTTGGAAACGTCCATGATTGGTCAGTCCGGTGAGCTCGTCGGTTACGGCTTGGCGCTGCACCTGGTGGTGAAGCTGGACGTTCTCGAGCGCCAACGTGGCCTGAGAGGCGAGTGAGCGCAGGAGATCGCGGTCATCGTCGTTGAACGGCCGATCCCGCTTGGCCACCGTGATCACGCCGTGCGTGCGCTCGCCAGTCTCCAGCGCACGTACGGCCACGGCGGCGACCGTCCACTCGTCTGCGCCGGCCTCCCCCAGGCCGCCGTTGTGCAGAGCTCCCCGCTCGGCCTCGAGAACCTCGTCCTGGATGGCTGACAGGGAGCCCACCCGTGCCGACTCTGACAGCGGCTCATCCCGATTCGATCTTGATGTGAGCCGGCCGGAGTTGCCATCAACGGCGTCGAGCGCCGTCTTCAGCGCTAGCTCCAGCAAGGTCTGGCGGTCGAGGTTCGCGGCGAATGTCTGGCCGATCCTGCGGATCGACTCGCGCAGCCGCACGCGCTCCTCGGCGAGTTCGTCGATCCGCTTGGCGAGCTGATCCGACATCCGGTTGAACTCCTCGCCGAGGGCCGCGAACTCGTCGTGGCCCTCGGTCGGAACCGGCGATGAGAAGTCGCCTGTGGCCAGCCGGCGTGCCGCCTGAAGGAATCGTCCCAACTGGCCAGCCAGGGCGCGTGAGGCGACGATCGAAAAAGCGAGAGCGAGCAGGATGAACCCGACGATGAAGGCGACGGCCAGCCAGCGGCTGGCGCTGACCGACGATGCGGTCGAGGCAAGGCTCGAGAGCACCGACACCGCCACCGGCCCCGTGAAGCCGCGGAAGCGCTGGGTCACCGTGCGGTACTCGTCGCCCCTTACCGTCACCGATCCCTGTCGCGGCAGGGGCGCGCGGGCCGCAGCCGGGCTCGAGGCGGCCAGGGTCCTCCCCCGCTCGCGCACCACGACGCCGACTCCGCGGGCGAGAAGCTTCCTTGTGTAAGCAGATGCGGTGATCTCGGAGGCCGCCACCGTTGTCGTGACCCCCGTCGCCCTGGTCGTGGCAGTTCCAGGGGCGATGGCCGTGTGATCGCCGACATCGACGATTCGGTGAGTGCCGACGGTTACCGTGACGCGAGCGAGCCCGCCCTGCGAAAGCAGCACCTCCGCTCGGGTCTTCAGCTCCGGAGCATCTAGCTGTCCAACCGCACGTGCGATGGCGGCGGCGTCGGCGCGCCCAGCCCCTGCCTCACTCTGGTACACGCTCGCGGCAGCTGTGGCCAGCCCGTTGGCGCGCGCGTCGGCCTTGCCCTGTTCGCTCTGGTTGATCAAGCGAAAGACGAGCAGACCCACCGCCACCATCGGCAGTACGACGATCACGACGAAGAAGCTGGTTAGGCGCGTGCGAAAGCTCATTGGTCCCCTGCCCGGGATGACCGCAGCGGCCGAAGGCCGTTGCGGACTGCATTAACGCATCCGCGCGCCGACCAGGCGCCACCAGAACGGGGCTAAACTGTCTCGCGACCCGGCGGCTCGTTCCGCCGCACGGGGCTATAGCTCAGTTGGGAGAGCGCCTGGATCGCACCCAGGAGGTCGGGGGTTCGAGTCCCCCTAGCTCCATTCTGTGATGTCTCGGGACATAGGTCTCATGTGTCTCGGGACATAGGTCACACCTGAGTCGCGCGTGGACTCGGGGTCTGACTGCGTCGATGGGCAGCTCTGGGATCAAGGAGTCAACGCACGAAGCCGGCGCCTCGGAGCGCGACGTCTTCGACCGCCGCCAGCAGCCCGTCGGCGAGCGGACATAGGAGCTCATGGGGCCCGGATTGGGAGGAGCAGGTGCGAGCGGACGTGGCCGCTACCCCCGAATCGCGCTCGCGGGAGTCATCGTCGTGTTTGCTGCCCTTGCAACGGTGATCGCACTTGAGACCCCGGCTTGGGAACACTCGGACGAGCCCGGTCACGTCGAGAACATCGAGACGCTCGTCAGCGGTCACTGTTATCGGATCAAGGGCGGGCACCATGCTCGTGGTAGCTGTTCCCGTGACAGAAGCCGAGGCCCTCCCTGTTGACGGTCCAGCAAGCGCGATGTGTGAAGGTCGAGGCAGAGGTGGGTGGATGCAGGCTTTGAAGCAGGTGGCTGCTTGTTTCACGGGCGATTCGGGTCGGCGTGGTGGCGACTGAGGAGAATGACGCTTGCGGAGGCTTCCACGAGACTGCCTTGGACCGATCTCCGCCTGTGCGTCGAGTTCTCTCCCAGCGTTGGCTCGCCGTTCAGCACGCGCGCCATTCCGGGGACGCCTAGACGGTGGGCTTCTCCACGAGCACCCTGTAGCGGCCGCCGGACTCGGCGAGACGGTCCTCGCAGAAGAGCAGCCCGGCCTCGGTTACGAGCACGCGAACGAGGTCCATCCCGTGCCAGTTCATTAGACCACGCGTGCGGAATGGGTTCTGGTGACTGCGGTAGTTCCGTGCCTGCCGATGAAAGAGCTCACGAGTACATTCGCCAATCGTTGCGATGTTGAACTGAAACAGCCCGCCGCTACGCAGAAGGCGATCGACCGAGCACAGGTAGAAGAAGATGTCGTACGCGTTCAAGTGGACGAAGACATTGAGCGCGTAGCCAAAGTCATACCCGCCGGCCGGCAAGAAGTCGAGAAAGTCGCTGGCAATCAGGTGGAAATGGACGTTGTCGAGGCGCCCACACGTCTCCTGCGCAGCCTGCAGAAACGTTCTACTGATGTCGGCGCAGTCCAGCGACCTGCACTGCCGCGCGATATCACGCGCGACGATTCCATCGCCACTGCCGATCTCGAAGCCTCGCTGCGTTCCGTCGAGCCCGAAGACACCGATGAGTCCCCGCGCAAGCTCCTCGCGGTGCTTCAGGTATTCGTCTCTGGGCATCGACCCGGCAAGCGCGATCTGCATCGCCTCACGTGTCGAATGCTCCCAAGCGTTTCGCCTCTTCATGACATGCGCTGCTGCTCGCGATACCGCCTCCCACACCAGACCTTATCGCCGCGAGGTTACGTGGGCAATCGCCCGCGGAGGCCTGGTCGATCGCCTCAACGCTCCGGGCTCCGGCGCCCGCCCGGTGCTTCCTCAAGTTTGGGTCCGCGGATGAGAGCACCCGTTGGCGGGCCGGGGCGCCGTAGTCTGCGAACCGCCTCCACTAGCAGCTAGGTCGGGCAGGTCGACCAGCGTGATCAGGCCGGGCTTCATCACGCCGCCTCGGCCGGCTCGCGGCCCTCGACCTGCTCGAGCGCCACGAGCACCTTGGCGCGGACGCCGCTGCGGGCGGTCTGGTAGCCGCGGTCGAGCAACTGCACCATCGGGTAGGAGACGCCAGCCCGCTCGGATCAGAGCACAAGCGTCGCGCTTTGGTCGAGTTTGCCTAACAGCATGCGCGGGGCTTAGGATTCGCCATGGGCCGTTGGGGGTTGTGGGACTGCTTGGGATCGCGGCTCTCGGACAGCGACAAGGAGGGTGTTATGAGGCCAGTGGTTATTAGGGCAGGCGGACGGAGCGCTCAGCGTTTGCTGCTGACTGGGTGTCTGATCCTAGGGGTGCTCGGACTAGATGCGGTCGAGGCCCACGCTGCCGCGCCGTCCTCGCTGACGGGCGAGACCTTCATAAGTCACGACGTCAAGGGGTCGACGTTGACCGGCACCTGCCCCGAGGACTTCAACGGCACCAACGGAAGCTTCAATTTCTCCGTGAGCGGCACGGCCGCCGGTCCCTTCCCCGGCATCTTCACGGAGTCGGGAAGCTTCACCACGTCCCCCACTGGTGAGGTGGGCGACTTTTCTAGCACCTTCACCATCGAAAACGCCGCGGGCTCGGTGACAGTGACCGGCACCAAGAGCCTCCATCCTGAGAGTGACAGCGTAGTGTCATGCTTTCCAGGGACCGGTGGCTCGGAGGTCAACGGCTCCGTCGGCGCCACCTATCGCGCCACGATTGCCGGCGTCGGGCAGGATACGGGCACCGCGACCGTCAGCATCGATGATGATCTGTTCGGATCAGACACGCCATTGCTCTTTTTTAACGAGAACTTCGGCTCCACCGGAGCCGTGCGGCAGCAGTGCCAGCACGGCGGGTGGAAGAGCTTCGGCACCCTGTTCAAGAATCAGGGCGACTGTGTTAGCTTCTTCGCCACCGGCGGAAAGAACCCGCCCAGCGGGTCATCGCTCCGTAGAGATGCGACTGCTGCCAAGGGGCCCCGCGTCCGCCGAGGCCGTTCGCCGTTTCCTTCACGCCAGCAACATAGGCAATGATGGGGCGTCGGAACGATCTCGACGCCACTGCTGCATCTGATCAGCAGCCACCTCGACCATCGCTCGCTCGCTGGTGCTTCGGTAGAAGAAGCGGCGCCGGGAGCGTCTCCGAGTTGGTCGCGCCTGAGATCGCTGGAATTCGATCTAAGCGGCGGTGGGCGTTAGCGGGAATCGAGCAAGCGCTGGCTCTCCCTTGCTTGGGCAAGCGACCGTCGGTCCGAAACCGCCGAGTGATCCTTCGCCTGGCTGAGCGAGCGTCTGGTTCGCGAGGAGGCTCAGTGCCCGAATTCGTCGATCGCGCTCTGGTGGAGCGACCAGCCGTCGCCGGACCACCAAAGCGCAGCTGGCTGGGGGATGCCGAATTCCGTCATGAGGAAGAACAGCCCGACCGCCGTGCACCAGTCGATACGCCGGGCGCTCGACTCGATCCTACCCTCGTAAACCAGAATCATGAGTCGGGGCCGCACGACCCTCCTGAGGATCTCGGACCTCTAGGAATCGCGGGGCCGAGCCCCACGCCCGTTCCCTGTTGATATCGGTCGAAACACCGACCGGGTAGTCTCGTGCGGTAGTCGTTGCCTGAGCTGGTCGGGCTGCACGGACGCTGGGCGGAAGAGGTTGTGAGGGCATCATGATCACTGTCGACGAGCTGGCCACGATTCCGCTCTTCTCGGCGCTTGCGCAGAATGAGCTTGAGTACCTTGCCGGCGCCGTCGAGGACATCCACCTCATCCCTGGGGAGTACGTGGCCCACGAGGGCGAAGGCCGGTTCCTGGCGGTCGTAGTCGAGGGGAAAACCGAGCTGACGAAGCTCGTGAACGGGGTCGAGCAGGTGATCGGCGTCCGGCTCCCAGGAGAGCTCGGAGGCGAGATCCCGATGACGCTCGGCACGCCGTTGCCCGCCAGCATGCGGGCCATCGAGGCGTCGCGCGTGCTGAAGGTGACGGTCAAGGTGTTCCACACGCTCGCCGCCATGGCCCCGCAGGTCTCCGCAACGGTCGGCGCCGCCGCGTTGGAGCGCCTGGACATGCTCAGAGACGCCACCGCGCAGCCGCTCGAGCCGGCGATGTTCGTGGTCGGCCCGAGCCTCGACCCGGGAGTCCACGCCGCCGAGAGCTTCCTTGATCGCAACCAGATTCCCCACGATCACCTGGACGCCGACGATCCCGCCGCTATTGCGCGAACCGGAGATGGAGCCGCCGTGGCCGCTCCCTATCCTGTCGTGGAGCTGCGCGACGGCACCCGGCTGATTGCGCCGACGATGCGTGTCATTGCCACGGTCGCCGGACTGACAGTCGCGCCAGGCCGGGCGCGTTACGACTTGGTGATCGTGGGCGGCGGGCCGGCGGGTCTGACGGCGGCGGTCAACGGCGCCTCCGAGGGCCTACAGACGGCGCTGATCGAGTCCTTCGCCCCAGGCGGGCAGGCCGGCACCTCGACCAGGATCGAGAACTACACGGGGTTCCCATTCGGCGTCTCGGGGGACGAGCTCGCGAGCCGGGCGCTGCAACAGGCGAAGCGGCTGGGCGCCGAGATCGTCGTGACCCGCCGGATCGAAGGCATCGACCCTGCCGACCTGACCGTCACCCTGGATGGAGGTGACGTTCTCCGAACGGGGTCGATCGTCCTCGCGACGGGTGTTGAGTGGCGGCGCCTCGAGCTCGATTCGGTCGATCGATTCGTCGGCTCCGGTGTCTACTACGGTGCGGCACGCAGCGACGCCGGTCTCGCGCAGGGAAACGACGTGTTTCTGATCGGGGCGGGCAATTCTGCCGGCCAGGCCGCCATCTTCTTCTCTAACCACGCCCGCTCGGTGACACTCCTCGTGCGGGCCGAGTCGCTCGCAGCGAGCATGTCTCAATACCTCACCGAGCAGATAGCCACAAAAGCGAACATCCGGGTGGAGACGCGATCCGAGGTTGTCGCGGTGCACGGAGACGAACAACTCGAGGCGATCGAGGTCGTCGATCGAAGAGCCGGCACGACATCTCGACGCGAGACAAGCGCGCTCTTCGTCCTTATCGGCGCCGAGGCGGCGACCCACTGGCTCCCCTCGGAGATCGCGCGCGACGAGCACGGTTTCGTCTTGACGGGAGCCGACGCGACGGAGGCGGGACATTGGAAGGCCGATCGGGAGCCGTTCGCTCTCGAGACGAGCGTCCCGGGGATCTTCGCCGTCGGCGATGTCCGCTCCGGATCGGTGAAGCGCGTGGCGGCGGCCGTCGGCGAGGGCGGCATCGCGATCGCCTTCGTCTATCGCTACCTCCAGCTCTCCTCCTAGCCGTCGCCGATCTACCGTCCAACTCCGCCATCGCGGAGGCTCTCGCCTACCCGATGCCTATCGCTGTCGGCGGGCGCTCCTGCGCGAGCACGCCGAGCGCGCTGCGCGGCTCAGCTGGGCGCGGAGGCTCTCCACGATCCCGACGGTCCAGGCGGTCGCCACGAGCTTCATGCGGCTCGCCCCGCCGGCCTCCGGCTCGAGCGTTACGGTCTTCGACCCAATCGCGTCGAAGATGGGCTGTGCCCGGTCGAGGGCGTCGCCGGGTCCGGACGCGAGCACGACGAGCCGGCCCAGTTTGGCCGTCTCCCTGGTGCCGATCACGGGAGAGTTCACGAACGTGATCCCGTGGTCCTTCGCGAGCCCGGCCAGGCACTCCACGTCCGTGTCCATGCTGGTCTGAAGCCAGACGGCGCCGTCCGGCACCGACTCGGCCGCCTGCCTCATCACCGCCAGGACCGCGGCGGTGTCGGTGAGCATCGTGATCACGAACGCGGCCTCGCGCACCGCGTCGGCGGGCGTCTCGGCCAGCTCCGCCCCCTCGGCCGCCAGCACGCGCGCCTTTTCGCGGGTGCGGTTCCACACGCGTACCTGGAAGCCCGCCTTCAGCAGATTGCGCACCATCGGCGCGCCCATGATCCCGGTGCCGAGAACCGCGACCCGCTCAGCCATCAGCCGGTCACGCTATCGCCCAGTGCCCGCGCGAGCGCTCCGACTCGTCGCGGGGAATGCGGCGCGAGCGGCCGGCGGAACTGGCGCGCCGCGATACGCCTCGCTGATGGCACCTGCGGCTATTTCAATAGGCCCCCGGCGATGCCGAGGCCGATTCACGTCGCGGCAGCCGCCTTCTTGACGATCTCAGCAACGGCTCCAGGCTGGGATACGTAGACCGAATGGCTGGCCGCTGCCTCCTCGACGGTTGCGCCAATTCGTCCGGACATCTCCCGCTGGGCCTGGGGCGGGATCATGCGATCGTCGGTGGTGATCAGATACCAGCTCGGCTTGGTCGCCCACGCGGCCTCGCTGATCGTGCCCCCCAGGGCGTCCACTCCCCACGGGACCTGCGAATCAGCCATGAACGCCGACAGTCCGGCATCCACATCAGCGGCAAACGAATCGTGGAATTTCTCCCGGTCCAAGGACAGGAAGCCGTCCTGCGGCGGCAGGATTGGCGGCTGCGGTCCTTCCTTGGGAAAACGTTCGATCAAGGTGTTAACCGACTCGCCCTTGTCCGGCGCGAAGGCCGCGATGTAGACGAGCGCCGCCACGTTGGGGTCGTTGCCGGCCTCGGTGATCACCGCTCCGCCGTAGGAGTGGCCAACGAGGACGACCGGCTCGCCTTGCGCGTCGATGATGCGCTTGGCCGCGTCCGCGTCGCCCTGGAGCGAAAGCGTCGGATTCTGGACGACGCTGACGGTGTAGCCGTCCTTCTTCAACTCGTTGTAGACGCCCTCCCAGCCGGACCCGTCGACAAAACCTCCGTGAACGAGGACGACGTTACTTGATGCCATGACAGTCTCCTCCTCCCAGGAATCAGTCGGGACCGTCCCATCCTATGCCGCATTAACGCGTGGAGCAACCGGTCCTGCGGCAAGTGCTCCCGCTTCGCGCGAACAGGAACAGTCTCAAGACTCGCTCGGCCGGTCGTGGATGGGGCTCAGAAGGGGAAGCAAGGGCAAGCGCTGATTCAGGGCGACGTGCAACTTGGCGGCGATACTGCCCGGTTGGCTGCCCCAATCGCCCCCAATCCGTCCCGATCTGGCCGCAGCCCGGAGACAGCCCGGGCAGGCCTGGAACCCCGCCGCTACTGGGGTTCCAGGCTTTCCTGGCCAATCAGAGACCTCCCGCATCGCACCCAGGAGGTCGGGGGTTCCAGTCCCCCTAGCTCCATTTTTCCGAGAACTCCTGCAAGCCCGAGGTTTTGACCGTTCGATGACTCGACGCGGGTGGCCCGCACCAACGGCCCCACCTACGGCGTCTCTCGGCTGTCGGCGGCCCGGGCGCGGGCGGCCTGGCGGACCAGGTGATCGCGCTCGGCGACGTTCGTGGCCCGGCGGGCGGCCTCGGCGTATGCCGTGGCGGCGAGAGGGAGGTCGCCGCTGAGCTCGTGCAGGTGCCCGCGGACGGCGTGCCACCGATGCCGCTCGCCGATCACCTCGCGCAGCCGGTCGGTCTCGCGCAGCCCAGCGGCGGCGCCGAGGACGTGGCCGACCGCGACCGCGCGCCCGAGCACCGCGGCGGGGTCCTGGCGCACCGGGTCCTCGGTAAGCGCGACGAGGTCGTCGTACCAGGCGAGGATCTGCGGCCAGTCGGTCTCCTCGGCGCTTGCCGCGTCGTCGTGCAGGGCGGCGATGGCGGCCTCGACCTGGTAGCGGCCGGGGCGGCGTTCCTCCGTCTGCACGGTCAGCGCCGACTGCAGGACGCGCACGCCCTCGGCGATCTCGCGGGTGTCCCAGAGGCCGCGATCCTGTCGGTCGAGCGTGACGATGCGACCCTGTGAGTCGAGTCGCGCCGGGAGGCGGGCGTGGTTGAGGAGCATCAGAGCGAGCAGCCCGCGCGCTTCCGGTTCCTCCGTGGCGAGGGTGAGCTGGCGGGCGAGCCGGATCGCCTCGCCGGCCAGGTCGACCCGGCCCGCATGGCCGGCGGTGTAGACGAGATAGAGCACGCGCAGCACGACGGCGAGATCGCCAGGCTGGTCGAGCCTGCGCCCGCGGAGGGTGCGCTTGGCGCGGCTGATCCGCTGCGCCATCGTCGCCTCCGGCACGTAGAAGGCGTCGGCGATCTCCCGGGTGGTGAGCCCGCCGACGGCGCGCAGGGTCAGCGCCACCTGCGACGCGGGCGCGAGGTCGGGGTAACAGCAGCAGAAGAGCAGGAAGAGGGTGTCGTCGCCCTCCTCCGTGGCGGCCGGACGCGGCTCGGCGTACTCGGTTTCCTCGCGGCGCTGCCGGGCGGCCTCGCTGCGGCGGGCGTCCACGAGCCGCCGCGTCGCGACCGTGGTCAGCCACGCGCGCGGGTCGCGCGGCGGGTGCTCGGACCAGACCCGGAGCGCCTCCAGCAGCGCGTCCTGGAGCGCGTCCTCGGCGGCGTCGAAGTCCTCGCCCCGACGGACCAGGCCTGCGAGCACCCGCGGGACGAGGGCGCGCAGGGCGCCCTCGTCCAGCCGTTGAGTCGGCTCGTCGATCACGCCGCGTCAGTCGTCCGAGGGCGCCTCGGACATGATCTCCCGGACGTCGATCCACTCGTACAGCGGCTCCCCGCCCGGCCCCGGCTCGGAGGAGACGTACGCGGCGAGCTCGAGCGCGCGCTCGCGGGACTCGACGTCGATCATGTACCAGCCCGCGATCAGGTCGCTGGTCTCGGGGTGCGGGCCGTCCGTGGTGACTGGCGCGGCCTCCGGGCCGCCGTAGCGCACCCAGGTGCGCGCCGGCGTGAGCGCCTGGGCGCCGACGTACTCGCCGTTCTCCTCTAGCAGCTCGCTGACGTGCTTGAGGAAGGCCATGTGCGCCTCCACGTCCTCGGGCGCCCACTGGTCCATCGGGGGAAAGGGATGGTGCGGCTCCGGGCCGCCGCGGTAGTGCTTGAGGAGCAGGTATTTCGGCATCGTGGTCTCCTGGTGTCGTGGGCCCCGCCTGTCGTGGCCCTTGACCTGGTGAGCGGAGCCGGTCAGAGCTTCTCGACATGGAATCACTCAGGTGGCTCCGATCCGCGCGCACGGCGCAGGACCTCCTTGCCAACCCGGCCACGGCGCAGGTTCGGCGTCTGACGTGAGATACGCTGGCAGCGGGAGAGGAACGTAATGGAAGCAGCCAACCGAAACCGTCTTGGAATCATCGGCGCCGGCCGCATCGGGCAGGCGATGGCGCGGACCGCGCAGCGGGCTGGCCGCCCCGCCGTGATCGCCAACAGCCGCGGCCCGGACACGCTGAAGTCAGTCGTCTCGACGCTCGGCCATGGCGTATCGGCGGGCGGCGTGGAGCAGGCTGCAGCAGCCGGCATCGTGGTCCTGGCTGTGCCGTGGCCCCGCGTCCCGGACGCCGTCGACGGAATCGAATGGACCGATCAGATCGTGATCGACGCGACGAACGACTTCGATCCGAGCGATCTCAACGGCAGAACGTCAAGTGAGTTGGTCGCCGACCTCGTTGGTCCCGCGCGCGTCGTGAAGGCCGCGAACACCTTCGCCGCGGCGCTGCTCGCCTCCGACCCTCACGAGGCCGGTGGCCAGCGAGTGATCTTTCTCTCAGGCGACGATGGCGACGCTAAGTCCGAGGTGAGGGCGCTCTTCGAGGCTGCGGGCTTCTTTGTCATCGACCTCGGTGGCCTGAGCAGAGGCGGCGTAATGCAGCAGGTCGGCGGGCCGCTCGCCGGGGTCAACCTGATCCGGCTTCCCTGAACGTCACCGATGATTGCGTCTGGCGTGGCAGGTCCTATGCCACAGAAAACGACTGCGAGGAGTGGAGCATGATCGTCGTAGCAGGCCAGATTCTCGTCGAGCCCGAACACCGTGAGGCGTACCTGCAGAGCTGCGTCGAGGTCATCGAACAGGCACGCAACGCACCCGGCTGCCTGGACTTCGCGCTTACCGCGGACCTCATCACCGCGGGCCGTATCAACGTATTCGAGCGCTGGGAATCCGCACAGGCGGTCCAGTCTTTTCGCGGCGCCGGTCCGAGCCAGGAGCAGCAGGCGGAAATGATCTCAGCCTCCGTGTCTGAGTACGAAGTCTCGGCCGTCCGCGATCTGACGTAAGGCGCGTGGTATGGAATACGATCGGTTGATGCAGCTGGAGGGCGCACCGCTGGCCGATCCCGCGCCGCCGTTGAACGACCTGTTGACCCGTGGACTCGAGGCCAAGCCCGACGACAGTGCGCTGGTCTCCATCGTTCGCTCGCTGACCTGGCGTGAGCTCGAGCAGGCCAGTGCCGCCCTAGCCGGCGGCTATATGAATCTTGGGCTGGAGCCGGGCGACCGGGTGGCGTCGCTGATGCCAAACCGGATCGATCTGATCGTGCACTACCTCGCCTGCTTTAGGGCGGGCCTCGTGGCCACCCCCCTCAACTACCGCTACACGCACCGAGAGATCGATCACGCACTGGAGGTGAGCGAGGCGCGCGTGCTCCTTGCCCACGTTGAGCGCGAGGAGGATGTCCGGACCAGCCGGCTTGTCAGCGCGCTGCCCTTCGGGGTCATCGGCTATCGCGACCAGGAGGCCGACGGTGGTGACGAAGTGAGCTGGCCGCACAGCTTCAGCACGTTGCTGGGCTCCGAGCCCCTGGTCTCAGATCCCTCGCCGCCGGTGACCAATCCAGCCGCGATCTTCTTCACCTCGGGAAGCACGGGGCCGGCCAAGGGCGTCACGCACACGCGCGAGTCGCTGCGCTGGATGCTGGCCAGCGCGGCGGCCGCGTTCGAACTCGATGCCAGCGATCGGTTCATGCCGGCCTCTTCGATGTCACACCTCAGGCTCGTTCCTGTGGAGCCTCACCACGCTGTCGGTCGGCGGTCGGGTCATCGTCGCCCGGACGACCGACAGCCACGAGCTGCTGCCGCTCCTGCGCACCTACCAGCCCACCGTCCTGGCCATGATCCCCGCCGCGCTGATGGCGCTGGTGCGCGACCACGATCTAGGCCCGAGTGACTTCGCCTCGCTGCGTCTCTGCCGGGCCGGCTCGGACAAGGTCTCGACTGAACTGCTGACCGAGTTCGCTGCCGCGGCCGGGTTTCCGATCGCCGAGGGCTACGGCATGACCGAGGTCGGGTTGGCGACAATGAATCCGCCGTCGGGGATCATTAAGCAGGGCTCGATCGGGCAGCCGATCAACGGCTTCAGCATTGCCGTTCGCGACGAGGACGGCAATCCGGTCAAGCCGGGCTCGGTGGGGCGCATCTTCATCCGGACGAGGAGCCGGATGGCCGGCTACTGGAACGCCCCGTCGGCGACCGATGAGGTCGTCTCCGACGAGTGGCTGGATTCGGGCGACCTTGCGCGACCTGACCGGGATGGCTACCTGTGGTTCTTCGGTCGCAAGAAGCAGATCATCGTGCACGACGGGTCGAACATCAGCCCGTTCGAGGTCGAGGGCGCCCTGCTCGAGCATCCCGCGGTCGACCTGGCCGGCGTGGTCGGTGTCCACGACACCGTGCACGGCGAGACGGTGCGCGCGTACTTGACGCTGCGCGAGGGGGCGAAGCAACCCTCGAGCGCCGAGCTGATTCTGTTCTGCCGCGATCGCGTGGGCTACAAAGCGCCCGAGGAGATCATCTTCCTCGACAAGATTCCCCTCAACCCGACGGGAAAAATCGACCGCGTTGGGCTGAAGCGAATGGCCGAAGATCACCTGCACCCGCACGGACTCGAAACGCCCGCCTAATACGGCTTTCGCGTGGCGCTCTCCTAGCCGGCGCGTTCGGCTGAGGCCAGGCCCCGCCGAGCGAAGGCGGCGAGCACAAACCCCGCGCCAGCAAGCCCGAGGAATGCCAACGCGACCTTGACCGGTGAGCCGGCGAGAAGACCACGGCCGGCCTCGAGCACCGCGGTCACGGGGTTGACGTTGGCGACGTCGTGGATCCACCCGGTCAGCAGGGGTAGGGGCACGTAGACCGGGGCGAGGAAGAGCAGCACGAACACGGGCATCTGAATGAGCGCGCCCGCCTGCTCGGTGCGGAGGAACATCGCCACCCCGCAGGCCCACAGTGCCGAGACGAGATTCACGATCACGCCGAGACCGACAAGTCCGATCAGGTCGATCCCGCTGCCATAGACGTTCATGCCCGCGATCAGCGCTGCGACCGTGACCACGGTCCCCGTCAGGGCCCAGCGCAGGAGGGCGCCGACGGTGTAGCCGGCGATGATCCCACTGCGGCGCGGCGCGCTCAGCAGCAAGCGGCGCGCAAACCCCGAGTCGAAGTCGCGAGCGATGGCGAAACCGGTGAAGACACCACCGAAGGCCGCTGACTGAAGGAACACGAAGACAAACTGAAACGCCGTGTAGCCGGGGCCGTAGTGGAAGTTCGGGATGTCGGCGATCCGCGACAGGCCACCCGCGAAGGCCACCAGGAAGAACAACGGGAAGATGATCGACGGCACGAGGATCGCCGGATTGACGACGGTGTTGTGGATGGAGCGCCAGGCGACGGCGCTGGCGACGTTGACGAAGCGCTTCATGATCCAGCTCTCATCGCCGGGCCAGCCGTGTCCTCATCGCCGCCTCGGAAAGCGCGAGCGTGGTGACGAGCAGGATCAGCGAAAAGCCGAACCCGAGGGCGAGCGCCTGCACATCCCAGCCCGTGATGACCAGGCTGCGCAGCGACTCGATCAGGTACGACACCGGGTTGTAGGTGGCGACGTCTCGAAACCATGATGTCTTGATCAGGTTGCGGGGCAGGCTCGAGGAGCTCAGGAACAGCGTCACAAACAGCAGCGGGAAGATGCCCTGGACCGCCTCGCCGGTTCCGAAGCGGAGGGCGAGCAGCCCGCCGAGGCTTGCGAATGCGAACGCGATGAGAATCGACAGCGCGAGCAGCACAAGGGCACCAGCGAAGCCGCTGACGAGCGTGACCCCGGTGGCCAGCCCGACGAGCAGGTAGGCGACCGCCTGCACCGTGCCGAGGACGAGCGCGCCGCCGAGCTGGCCCAGCAGCAGCGCCTGGCCTCGGAGCGGCGTGAGCGCCAGCCGGTTCAGGAAGCCGCTCTCGATGTCGCGCGCGAGATCGACGCCGGCGGTGATGGAGACGAACATCGCGCCCTGAACGAACGTCATCGCGATGAGGAAGTCCCGGTAGTGGTGGGTGGGGAAATTCGGGATCCGCGTCGCCGGGCTGAGCGCCGAACCGTTGATCGCGAACAGGATCAGCGGGAAGATCATGGGGAAGATCAACAGCGAGCGTTGGCGCACCGTGCGGGTGACGGCCCGTCGTGCCACCGCCAGCGTCTGCTCGACCAGACCCGCGCCATGTGACATCCGCCCGCTCACATGCGGCTGCAAGGCGCTCTCAACCGCCACGCCGCCTCCGCCCGCGCGACCGCGGCCCGGCCGCCGGCTCGTCGACAACGCCGCCGTCGCCGGATCCCTCGAGCTTACGTCCGGTCTTGGCCAGGAAAACGTCGTCGAGTGACGGCTGGTGGAGCTGCAGCGCCTCGACCTTGAGGTGCGCCTGATCGAGGATGCGAACGATCTCAGCCAGCTGAGACTCGCCCCCCGGGAGCTGTACGGTGACGCTGCCACGACCGTTGCGACGCAGTCCGCCGAACCCAGACAACAGGTCGGCCAGCTGATTCCCGGCGTCCGGATCCCCCGGCGTCACCTCGACGGTCGGGCTGCCGATCTCTGCCTTGAGCTGGGCCGGGGTTCCCTCGGCCACGATCCGGCCGTGATCGATGATGCCGATCCGATCCGCCAGGGCATCGGCCTCCTCCAGGTACTGCGTGGTGAGGAATACGGTCATCCCCTCGTCATGGGCCAGCCGGGCCACCTCCTCCCACAACGCGGCTCGGCTCTGCGGATCGAGTCCGGTGGTCGGCTCGTCGAGGAACAGGATCCGAGGCGAATGGACCAAGGCCAAGGCGAGATCCAGGCGCCGCTTCATTCCCCCCGAGTAGCCGCCAACCCGGCGCTCGGCCGCCTCGGTCAGCCCGACTCGCTCGAGCAACTCCTGGGCGCGGCGACGGCGATACTCGCCGGTCAACCCCTGGAGGGTGGCCTGAAGGAGCAGGTGTTCACGCCCGGTGAGGATGGCGTCGAGTGCGGCCTCCTGGAGCGCGGCCCCGATCACCGCCCTCACGTCCGCACCCTGCCGGGCGACGTCATAGCCTCCCACCCAGGCGCGGCCGCTGGTCGGGGGAAGCAGCGTGGTGAGCATCAGGACGGTGGTGGACTTGCCGGCGCCGTTCGGCCCAAGAAAGCCGTAGATCTCGCCCGGCGGGACGGTCAGGTCGATCCCGTCGACGGCTCGCGGCCCCTTCCGAAACTCGCGGACGAGGTTTTCCACCTCGATCGCAGCTGTCTGCGGCATCGGCGAGCGGGGGGTCACGGCGGCTGGTTTCGTCGTCGTATCTAGTTCAGGCATCGCAGAACACCGTAGCAAAAGGTTTAGCTTGTCAATCATCTACGTTCTCAATAGAATGTGAACATGGCAACTGCGACTCGGATGCGATCGGGTTCGGTCCCGGACTCGCCGGCCGAGGAGGCCTGGGCCGAGCTTCGCAATCTGCTGTTCGAGCAGCGCCGACGCTTCCTCAGCGCCGCTTCAGAGCTCGACCTTCACCCTGCTCAGGCCGGCGCACTGCTTCAGCTCGCCTCGCCGCTTCCCATGAACGAGCTGGCGGCGATGCTGGCCTGTGACAACTCGAACGTGACCGGCCTCGTCGACCGCCTGGAGGCGAGGGGCCTGGTTGCCCGCCAGGCCAGTCCCGAGGATCGCCGCATCAAGCGCATAGTCCTGACCGCGGCGGGAATCGCCATACGCGATCGGCTCCTCGAACGGGTCGGCCACCCTCCTGCCGGCTTCGAACGACTATCCGCCGCCGAGCACCGCCAGTTGCGCGACCTCCTGCGCCGCGTGCATTAGGGCGGAGCCTGCCAACCTTTACTCCATGGCGTACGAGGGTCAGGAGCTTGTCGGCCACAACGGATTTCGGCTGAAGATGGTGTTGATCACCGAGGACGTCCTGGTCATGGAGGGCTCGTACAGCGGTGACGGAGGCCTGCCGCCGGAGCATTTCCACCCTCGCCAGGACGAGCACTTCGAGGTGCTGGAGGGCTCGGTCAAGGCTGTTGTCGACGGCGAGGAACGCCAGTACGCGGCCGGCGAGGCGTTTGACATACCTGCTCGCACCCCGCACCAGATGACCGGTGCCGGTCGCGCCCGCCTGCGCTGGGAGGTGCGCCCGGCGATGCGCACGGCCGAGTTCTTCGAGCGCGCCTACAGCGACAATCCGGGCGCCGACTTCCTCGAGACGTTCGCGGACGAGTTTCGACTGACGAATTAGGTCGCACGAGCTTCGAGCACTCTCGACGCAAGCAACCAGAGCGCCTCAAGCGCCGCCTCGAGGTCAGCCTCGTCGGTGTCCTCGTCGGGCGTGTGCGAGAGGCCACCTTTCGAACGGACGAACAGCATCACGGTCGGTACGCCGGCATCGGCGATGCCGGCGGCATCGTGGAGCGGCCCGCTGGGCAGCCGCACGTCCTCGCCTTGGAGCTCGGAGACGATCCCGCCACCCATCGCGATCAGGTCGGCGTCGAAGGAGATCGGGTGGATCTGGAACAGGGGCGACCAGCTCACATGAACCCCCTCCTCGAGGGCGATCGCCTCGCTGGCGGCGACGGCCTCGGCGTGGATGGTGGCGAGCGTCTGGGCGTCGGCGTGGCGCTGGTCGACCAGCGCGGTGGCGAACCCGGCGACCGCGGTGGGGATCCCCGGCTGCGCGTCGATCCGGCCAACGGTCCCCACTCCACCGTGACGCCCGGCGATCTCGCGGACGGCGAGCGCCAACCGCGAGGCGCTGATCAGCGCGTCGTGGCGAAGTTGCATCGGGGTCGAGCCGGCGTGCGCGGACTGTCCCTCGAACCGCACCGACCACCGCTCCGCCCCGTAGGTGCCGGTGACGACGGCGAGCGGCAGCCCTCGTGCCTCGAGCATCGGACCCTGCTCGATGTGGAGCTCGAGGTACGCCGCCGCGCCGTCGAGGCGGCCGCGAGCATCCCCCATCGACTCGACCCGCACACCGTGTTCGGCGAGCGCGTCGCGGGCGGCGATCCCGTCGGCGTCGCGCAGCTCGGCCACAAATGCGGGATCGAGCTTGCCGGCCACGGCCGATGACCCGAGCAGGCTGAGACCAAAGCGCGCTCCCTCCTCGTCGGCCCAGTCAACCAGCTTGACGGTCAGCGGCGGCCTCCCAGCCGCGGCGATCGTTCGCATCACCTCGAGCCCCGCCAGCACGCCCAGGGACCCGTCAAGCCAGCCACCGTCGCGTACCGAGTCGATGTGACTGCCGAGAATCAGCACCTCGGGGCGGTCGCCCGGAAGTGTGGCCCACAGGTTCCCGGCCTCGTCGACCTCCACGTCGACGGGCAGCTCGGCGAGCAGCTCAAGCTCCCAAGCCCGCGCCCGGGCCCAGGTCTCCGTCCACGCCACGCGCTGCGCGCCTCGCCCCGTGGAGGTCAGCGCGGCAAGCGAGCGGAGCTCAGCTCGTAGCCGCTTGGGATCGGGCACCGGGCACATCGTTTCATTCGGTCCGCATGGGTGCGCTGAAACTCGAGACCGAGTCGCGGGAGAAGCCAGCGTTGTTGGACAGGGTTGCCACCTGCCGCTCCTTTGGATTCGTTGCCGATCCGCACCACTTAACCGGTACGGGCGTTCGGTTGCGAACTTGCCTCCGCTAGACAGCGGGAATATGGTTCACACTCGCTTGGAAGCGACAACGGTCCAACAGCCCGACGCCCTCGACCCCACAGCCCCAGGCAACAAGGGGCTCAAGTCAGACGCGCTCGGCTATATCTCGAACCTGGTCATCGCGATCGCGTCGACCGCGCCGGCATACAGCCTCGCGGCGACGCTTGGCTTCATCGTCGCCGTCGGTGGCATCGGCGTGCACGCTCCGGCCGTCCTGATCGTCTCGTTCATCCCGATCCTGTTCGTCTCCGTCGGCTATCGGTTCCTCAACCTGGCCGACCCCGACGCCGGCACGACGTTCACGTGGGTCTCCAAGGCCTTCGGGCCGCAGCTGGGCTGGGTCAACGGCTGGGCGATCTTCCTGGCCGACATCATCGTGATGGCATCACTCGCGGCGATCGCCAGCAACTACACGTTCCTGCTCTTCCGTTCCGCCGGCGCACCGTCGAACTTCTGGCTCATCGTCGGCGCGGTCGTGTGGATCGCGGTGATGACCTGGATCTGCTATCGGGGCATCGAGCTGTCCGCGCGTATCCAGACGATCCTCCTGAGCCTCGAGATCTTCACGCTGGCGCTGTTCACGGTCGTCGCGCTGGTCAAGGTCTACGCCAACAACCCCCCCGGCTCGATTCACGTGACCGCGTCGTGGTTCAACCCCTTTGACCTGAGTTGGGGGGCGCTGGTCGATGGGATCCTGCTCGGGATCTTCATCTACTGGGGGTGGGACTCGGGTGTCGCGGTCAATGAGGAATCGCGCGACCGCCACCGCGGGCCGGGCAAGGCTGCGATCATCTCAACGCTGATCCTGCTCCTGATCTACGTCGCCGTAAGCGCTGCGGCGCAGGCCTATCACGGCACCGCGTTCCTGGCCAACAACTCCAACGACGTTCTCAACGCCCTCGGTAAAGGCGCCCTCGGCTCGGGTCTCGACAAACTGCTGATCATCTGCGTGCTGACGTCGGCGTCGGCGTCGACCCAGACGACGATCCTGCCGACCGCGCGCACGACGCTGTCGATGGCCCGCTGGAGCTCGATCCCGGAGTCATTCGGTCGCGTCAGCGCGCGCTTCCAGACTCCGACGTTCTCGACGCTTCTCATGGGCGGTCTGTCGATCCTGTGGACGGTGGCGCTGCTCGCGTTCAACCCGAACCAGGATGTGCTCGGGGACACGATCTCGGCGCTCGGTTTTGCCGTCTGCTTCTACTACGGCTTCACCGGCCTGGCGTGCGCGCTCTACTTCCGCCACGACCTGTTCAAGAGTGCGCGTAACTTCTTCCTGGCCGGACTGATCCCAGTCGTCGGCGGCATCATGATGGGGTACGTGGCCATCAAGGCGTACGGCTACTACAACACGGCGGGGAACAACTACTCGAAACCGGTGATCGGCATACAGACGCCGATCTTCGTGGGCATCGGCGGCCTGATCCTCGGCGTCATCCTGATGTTCGCCTCCTGGCCGTTCTTCCCCGAGTTTTTCCGCCGGAAGTGGTTCCAGACCGCCGATCCCGGGGTCCTCGAGGCGGATGCTGTCCACGGCAAGGTAGTGACGCCGGGCGAGACGGATCCCGGCGCCTGAGCCTCAGGGCATCCTCCTGCGATACCGCTGTATTTGCGTTCGGCGCCCTACAGACCCGCCTCAGCGGTGATCTTGCCCGCATCGACAGCGGCGAGAAGGCGTTTGTAGTCGCGTTCGTTCTGCTCGGCGTAAGCCTCGGAGAACTCGAGGATGGCGCGGTCGAAGCTCGAGCCCCGGCCGAGGTAGGCCGCGATGGCGATCCGATCGCCGCTGCGGGCGTGGGCACGGGCGAGCGTCCAGCCGCAGAGCTTGCCGTAGGTGGCCATGCCCAGAGGGACCATGTCCTCGATCACCGCCGAGCCCTTCCAGTCCTTGAGCTGGCGCACGTAGAAATCGCGCGGGAGGCCGTCGAGCTCGGCGTCGACATGCAGCCAGCCGAGGAAGATGTCGCTGGTGGCCTGCATCAGCCGCTGCCCGATCACGACGCGCTCGCCGTGATTGGAGAACTCACTCGGGGCGAGGAACTCCTCCAGCACCGACGCCTCGGCCTCCTTGATCTGCAGGAACAGAGGATCCTGCCCCCCGCGGCCGAGCAGCAGCGCGATCCACGCGCGGGTGCCGACGCTCCCCACCCCGACCACCTTGCGGGCCAGGTCGACGAGCTCGAAATCCTCGAGGAGCACGCGCCGCTCGAAGTCGAGCGTCGCGCGATAGTTCCGCAGTAGCTCGTGTAACGCAGCAAACACCGCGCCTCGATCCTGGTCGGCGACGAGCCGCGCGATCGGCACGATGAGGGGCGACTGGTCGACGATCCGGACCTGACCGTCGACCGACTCGGTCAGCTTGGAAAAGGCGGACATGCTGTCGCGCGTGCGCGCCTTGGCCAGGCTGTGGTCCGCTCGCTTGCGCATCTTCCGCGTGAACTGCGATCCGTAGCCGCGCAGCGCGCTCTCGATATCGAGGCGTGAGTACCACACCTCGAGGCTGGTCATACCCGCGAATTCGGCCATCGCCTCGCGGTAGCTGGCCACGGTCTCGAGCACGATCCGCGCCTGATCCTTGGCGCGAAAGCCGTTGTCGCGCGCCGCGATCAGCATGCTCACTCCCAGCCGCTTGACATCCCACTCGAACGGCCCGGAAGGGTTTCGTCAAAGTCGTTGACGTCGAATACCAGCCGCCGCTCGGGCGAGGCGAACACGCCGAAGTTCGAGAGGTGAGCATCGCCGCAACACTGCACGTTCAACCCAGACCTCGGTGTGGGCCCGAGATCGTGAGCCATGATCATGGCCGCTCCGCGATAGAAGGTGAACGGCGAAACGAGCATGCGGCCATAGCGGATCGGGACGAGCTGCGGGACGCGCGTCCGCGCCTGACGCTCGAGCAGCTCGAGCGGATCGGCTCGATCCGCGGCGGGCTGGAACACCGCGTGGCGCGAGCGCGGCACATCAGCTCGTGCTGCCTTGCCCTGCGCCACGCGCTCAGCCATCGACGCGTTGTTCGTGTTGCCCCGAGTCGCCGTTGCCATCGCCGCCCCTAAGTTACGCGAAGATCAAGCGAGGCGCGCCGCGAATCCGCTGGCGATCCCAGCGGCGACTGCCCGCATCCCAGGCTCGGCAAGTCGTGCGTCACGCTCGATCTGTTCGGCGGTCAGGCCGTTCAGCCGGAAGAAGTCCGTGGTCGCCGCCGGGAGGTCGCCGTTCTCACCGCGGATTCCGGCGGCCAGGGCCGCCACCCAGTGCGCCGGCGTCTCGGGATGGCACTGCACGGCCCACGCCTCGCCGTGGCGACACGCCTGCACACATACGTCGTTGCTGAGAAGGGCCTCGGCTGCGGTCGGCGGTTCGAACGAGTAGGCGTGGGCATGGAAGACCAGGAACCGCTCGGGAGCCGCGCTGAACAAGGGGTCGCCGGCGGCGGCCGGGGCGGCGAAGACTTCGTGGAAGCCGAGCTCGAGCCCGGACTCATACACGGTGCCGCCCAGCGCCTGCACCAGCAGTTGGCCACCCAGGCAGAGACCGAGGATCGGCAGCTCGGCGGCCAGGGCGTCGTCGATCGCGCCTCGGGCACGCCGGAGCGCAGCGCTGTCGTCGACCGGGTCGGCAAGCCCGGGCAACACCACCAGGCCCGCATAGCGCCGCACGTCGGGAAGATCGCCATCGGGCGAGCGAACATCGAGCTCGACGCCGGCGCGGGCGAGCTCATCGCCGATTCTGCCGAGCGACTTATCTGGATCGTTCTGGACGACCAACACCGAAGCGGGCACGCGCGCTGTATGTCATGCCGGCGATTCGCTGTCAAGCCCGGTCAGCCCCACGCCGCGAACACCAGCGGACACCCGACGGGATGGATGCGGGCAGGGTTGCACGATCGTCGCCGACGTCGCAGACTTCCCGAGCGGTGCCGAGGACCGAGTACAGACCCCCGACTCCCGAGCACAAACGCCTCGAAGATGCCCGCACGGGTGCGGCGCCGTGGAAGGCGTGGGGTCCGTACCTCAGCGAGCGTCAATGGGGGACGGTGCGCGAGGATTACAGCGA
Organism: uncultured Solirubrobacterales bacterium; assembly: GCA_963734775.1. GTDB lineage: Bacteria > Actinomycetota > Thermoleophilia > Solirubrobacterales > Solirubrobacteraceae > Palsa-465. The sequence continues at coordinate 198,614 of CAVTJE010000014.1, read as the reverse complement.
GGGCGGCGACGCCTGGAACTACTTCACCCACGAGCAAGCGCGCTCGCGCGCCTACCGCTGGGGCGAGGACGGGATCGCGGGGATCTCCGACGAGCGTCAGCGTCTATGTCTGGCCCTGGCGCTGTGGAACGGCGCCGACCCGATCCTCAAGGAGCGGATGTTCGGCCTCTCCAACGGGGAAGGCAACCACGGCGAGGACGTCAAGGAGTACTGGTTCTACCTCGAGAACACGCCCACGCATTCGTACATGAAGTGCCAGTACAAATATCCGCAGCGGGAGTTCCCATACTGGGATCTCGTCTCGACGAACGGTCGCCGGAGCAAGCAGGAGATGGAGTACGAGCTGCTCGACACCGGCATCTTCGACGACGACCGCTACTTCGACGTTGTCGTCGAGTACGCGAAGGACGCGCCTGACGACATCCTGATGATCGTCACCGCTCACAACCGCGGCCCGGACGCGGCGACGCTCCACCTCCTCCCGACCCTGTGGTTCCGCAACACGTGGTCGTGGGGGGACGAGGTCGTGAAACCCACGCTCACCGCGACGGCCGATCCCGGCCAGGCGCGCGCCAGCCACCCCGAACTGGGCGACTGGACGTTTACCGCCGACGCCTCCGCGGAGCTCCTCTTCTGCGAGAACGAAACGAACAATCAACGGCTGTTCGGCGCCCCCAACGCGACGCCCTACGTCAAGGACGGAATCAACGACTACGTGGTCTCCGGGAACCGCCACGCCGTCAACCCCGAGGGGACCGGAACCAAGGTCGCCGCCCATCACGTCCTGGAGATCCCGCCGGGCGAGAGCGCATCGATCCGCGTACGCCTGACCGGACCCGAAACAGCGCTGAAGAGCAGTAAGCCGCTCGGAGCCGCCTTCGAGCGCGTGCTCGGCGCACGAGTCACCGAGGCCGACGCCTTCTACGCGAAGGTCATCCCGGCCACGCTCCGGACCGACGGGGCGATGGTCATGCGACAGGCGCTGGCCGGGCTGCTGTGGGGCAAGCAGTACTACGAGTACGACGTGCACCGCTGGCTGCGCGAGCACGGCGTCAATCCCTGGGATCCCAACGCGCCCGCGAGCTCGGTCCGCAACGTCAACTGGTTCCACATGGTGGCCGAGGACATCATCTCGATGCCCGACAAGTGGGAGTACCCGTGGTTCGCCGCCTGGGACCTGGCCTTCCACTGCGCGCCACTGGCTCTCGTCGACGTCGACTTCGCCAAGCACCAGGTCGAGCTGCTGCTCAGCACCAGGTACCTGCACCCGAACGGCCAGATCGCGGCCTACGAATGGAACTTCAGCGACGTGAATCCGCCCGTCACCCCCTGGGCCGCGCTGTTCGTCTACGAGCGCGAGGCGGAGATCCGGGGCGAGGGCGACCGCGAGTTCCTGGCCCGGGTGTTCGACCGGCTGCTGACCAACTTCACGTGGTGGGTGAACCGCAAGGACCCTGACGAGCGCAACCTGTTCCAGGGCGGGTTCCTCGGCCTCGACAACATCGGCATCTTCGATCGCTCGGCGCCGCTGCCGGGCGGAGGCACGCTCGAGCAGGCCGACGGCACCGCCTGGATGGCCCTCTACTGCCAGTGGATGCTCCAGATCGCGGCTGAACTGGCTCGGCACGATCCGTCGTATGTCGATATGGCGTTCAAGTTCATCGCTCACTTCGTGTGGATCTCGATCGCGCTGAACCCGCCGGGCGAACAGGGTGCCCTGTGGGACGACGAGGATGGCTTCTACTACGACGTGATGCGGATGCCCGACGGCGACACGATTCAGCTCAAGGTGCGCTCGCTCGTCGGACTGCTGCCGCTGTGCGCCGCGACGGTGTTCGAGCCCGAGGTGGCCGAGCGGTTCCCCGATCTGCAGGAGCGGCTGACCGAGTTCGCCACGCGCTTCGCCGATGCCATCCCCCAGCTGGCCGACGCGTCCGGCCCCAATCCGGAGGGCCGCCGCATGACTTCGCTCGTCAACGAGGAGCGACTGCGGCGGATCATGTCCGTGATGCTCGACGAGGACGAGTTCCTCGGCGCTCACGGGATACGCGCGATCTCACGCCGCCATCTCGAGCACCCGTGCATCTTCGACTGGGGAGGCCAGGAGTACGAGGTGCACTACCTCCCGGCCGAGTCCGACACCGGCATGTTCGGGGGGAACTCCAACTGGCGGGGACCGGTGTGGTTCCCGATGAACCTGGTCATCCTGCGCGGGCTGATTCAGCTGCACCGCTACTACGGTGACCGGCTCAAGGTGGAGTGCCCGACGGGTTCGGGTCACGAGATGAACCTCCTCGAGGTGGCGGCCGAGATCGCCGCCCGCCTGGCCACGACCTTCACCGAGGACGAGAATGGGGAGCGTCCGGTGTTCGGGGGGATCGAGAAGTTCCAGTCCGATCCCCACTGGCACGATCTCATCCTGTTCCACGAGTACTTCCACGGCGACAACGGTGCGGGCATCGGGGCCAGCCATCAGACGGGTTGGACGGGCACCGTCGCCCTGCTCTTCCTCCTCGCGGGCCGCGGAGTGCACGCGCCGCTGGATGAGATCGCCGCTATCGGCGAGTAGCGCGGTGAGCTGGCCGCCCCGCCCAACCGTCTACGAAATAAACACGGCGGTCTGGCTCGAGCGCCTCGGGCGGGGCGCCGGGCGCGTGCTGACGCTCGCCGAGGTCCCGGACGGTGATTGGGATGCCATCGCGAAGCTACCCGATTGACGCCGTGTGGCTGATGGGCGTGTGGCAGCGCAGCCCGGCGGGCTTGCGGATCGCACTGGCCAACCCCGAGATCGACGCCGGCAACCACGCCGCTCTTCCGGATCTACGGACGGACGACGTGATCGGCTCGCCGTACTGCGTCCGCAACTACGTCGTCGACGAGCGCTTCGGTGGCCCGGACGCGCTCGCTCGCGCTCGTCAGCAACTGTCGGCACGGGGCCTGAAGCTGATCCTCGACTACGTGCCCAACCACGTGGCTCCGGATCACCCCTGGCTGGCCGACCGCCCGGACTGCTTTCTGCCCGGGAGCGAGGAGGAGCTGGCCGAGCACCCCGAGGCGTTCGTGCGCACAGCCGGCGGAATCGTCGCCAACGGGCGCGACCCGTACTTCGCCCCGTGGCCCGACGTCGTGCAACTCAACGCGTACTCGCCGGCGCTGCGCGATGCCGTCGCGGCGATGCTCATGGGGGTCGCGGAGCAGTGCGACGGGCTGCGCTGCGACATGGCCATGCTGATGACGAACGAGGTGTTTCGGCGCACCTGGGGAGACCGAGCCGGACCCACCCCCGACGCGGACTACTGGCCGACCCTGATCGCCCGGGTCAAGGAAACTCACCCGGATCTGCTGTTCATGGCCGAGGCCTACTGGGACATGGAGTGGACCCTTCAGCAGCAGGGCTTTGACCTCTGCTACGACAAGCGCCTCTACGACCGCCTGGTCCACGACTCGGCCGAGTCGGTGCGCGGCCACCTCCAAGCCGACGCCGGCTATCAGGAGCGCTTGATCCGCTTCATCGAGAACCACGACGAGCCCCGCGCGGCGGCCACGTTCCCGCCCGCCAAGGCGCGCGCCGCGGCCGTTGTCATGTCCACGCTCGAGGGGGCGCGGCTCTACCACGATGGCCAGCTCGACGGCCGTCGCGTTCACATCCCGGTGTTCCTCGCCCGCGGGCCCGACGAGCCTCCGGACGAAGACCTTCACGCGTTCTACAACCGTTTGATCCGGGCCGTGGCGGACTCAGGACTCAGGCACGGTGACTGGCAGCTGTGCGAAGCCTCCGGATGGCCCGACAACGACTCCTACCGCAGCCTCGTTGCGTGGGGCTGGTCGACCCCGGCACAACGCAATCTCGTCGTGGTCAATCTGTCCGACGCTGCCGCCCAGGCGCGGGTCCATCTGCCGTACGACGATCTACCGGGTGCAAGCTGGACGCTGGCCGACAGGCTCACCGGGCAGACGTTCGATCGCGCCGGCGACGAACTGGCCGGCGAGGGCCTGTACGTCGGACTGGAACCGTGGGGCGCCTACTTCCTCGGTTTCGACGACGCGCCGACGCTAGCGCGGATCGGCGGAGGCCGTCAACGCGTCGGCGCGCCGCAACCGGTACATCCGGAGTCGACCGTAATCCTTGGCCGCCTTCATGTGGCCAACGTAGTCACATGTGAACTCGCTCCGCTCGGCGAGCACCAGCGCGGCGGCAAACGGCTCGGTGACGTACACGGCGCCCGGCGGCGTGACCGGCTCGATTCGCGCCGTGCGACTGACGTGCGAGCCCATGAACCCCTCGGTCTCGAGCACCGGGTCATACGTGGGGAACACCGGTCCTACGTGGCCGCCCAACCGCAGGGCCAGCGTGGTCGGCAAGCCCTCGGCGTCGAGGTCCAACTGCCCCAGCTGGTCCTGGAGCTCGAGCGCGCAGGCGGCCGCCGTGCTGGCGTCCGATAGGACCACGTACAGCGCGTCGCCCCACGTATTCCGGTGCCAAACATCGGTGCGATGTCGATTGACCGCGGCGGCGAAGTCGCCGAGGAACAGCCGCGAGAACACGGGAAGCTGCTCGTCGGTCAGCTTCGAGAACCCCTTGACGTCGCCGAACAGCATGGCTCGCACAACGCGGCCGGACCGACCGTCGGCGCCCGTGGCGGCGGCCGCCGGCGGTCCCGGCGCGACGGCTGACGCCCGGAACCTCCTCGATGCCGGGCTCGGGACCGTCGGGCGAGACGATCGTGAGCGGTCGGCCGCCGCGGCGCCACGTCGCGACGTCGATCGCCGTGCCCGCGGCTCCATCCGGGGCCCCGCCGTCCCACAGCGCGAACTGGCGCACCTCGGCGTCGAGGTAGCGGCCCCGTAGCAGAGCTAGCCCCATGGCCAGCTCGCTGCAGTAGCGGAACAGGACGTCGTCGCCGAGAAATGCGTCCTTGGTCGCGTAGTCGACGACAGTCGCGGCGTCGAGGCAGCTCTCGAATCGCTCCACCCACCGCTCGCCGGCGGGCCGCACCGACTGGTTGATGAACTCCTCGCGCACGAACGGCAGCACGACGTGAAGCTCGGCGCCGGCCGCGAGCAGCGCCTCGGCCCACATGATGTCCGCTCCGCTGGCGAGCGAGCCATAGGCGAAGCCGGCCGGATGTCGCTTCACGACCTCAGCCAGCCTCGTGGCGGCGTTCGCGGCCGCCTCGGGCGGAAACCGGCCCTTCCCCGGGCCGCCGGTGATCCGGTGGCCACAGAAGTGCACGATGGCGGGTCCGGCCAGCGGGCTCAGCAGCGCCGCGTCGATGCCCTGCACCTCACAGATCGTGCGCAGCTGGCGCCGCGTCGTCGCCAGCGCCCCGTAGTCGTCGCCATGGCGCGCCGCGGCGCTCTCGAGCGCGTCCCTCGCGGCGGTCAGGTCGCCCAGCAGCAGGTGGGCCTCGCCCCGGGTCGCCGCCGCGTAGTACGACTGCTCGCCGGTGCGATCGAGGAGTTCGAGCACCGACGTGGCGAGCTCACGGGCTCGCTCGGCGTCGCCGGCGATCAGCCACAGCGTGGCCGCGTTGATGGCGGTGTAATACCCGCCGGTGCGCGCGGCGATGCCCCCGTACAGCTCGGCTGCGCGGGCCGCGAGCCGGCGGCGCTCCGCGCCGCTCGTGGCCAGGGCGGTGTCCTTGGCGATGCGGGCTCGCAGCGCGGCGATGTCCTCTTCGGGAACGTCGGCGAGGCCGTACTGCTCGAACCGACGCGCCGCCTCCACCGTCGCGCCCGCGCGTGCCAGCGCGAGCACGGCGCGGTGCTTGAGCGCCAGATCATCGGGATGATCGTCGAGGCCGCGCTCGGCGAGGTCGAATGCGGCCAGCAGCTCGCCGCGTCGCTCCTCCCGCTTGACCGCCTCGAGCCACCACTCCGGCGGGTGCAGATGGTTCTCGGCAGAGGGTTCTTCAGACGGCGGCGATATGTTCATGCGACGCTAACGGCCGACATCGTAAGGTGGCCGGACACGGATATCGGGGGGCAACGGTGCCGTCAGTCTTCATCTCCTACTCGCGAAGCGACAAGGACTTCGTCGCTCGGCTCCACGACGCCCTGGTGGCGCGGGAGTACCAGGTCTGGGTCGATTGGGAGGATATTCCGCCCAGCGCGGAATGGTTCGCGGAGATCCGGGCCGGCGTCGACGGCGCCGACGGGTTCATCTACGTGATCTCGCCCGACAGCGCCGAGTCGAAGGTCTGCGCGCAGGAACTCGAGCACGCCTTAACTCAGCACAAGCGCGTGATCCCCGTGGTCCGCCGCGACCCCAACGGCACCCACGTACCGGATGCCGCGGCGGCGCTGAATTGGATCTTTCTGCGCGAGCGGGACGATTTCGGGACCGGCGTCACACAGTTGGTGGGCGCACTCGAACAGGACCTCGACCACGTGCGCACGCACACCCGCCTTGGCGTGGAGGCCAACCGCTGGGAGCAAAGCGGGCGCGAGCGCAGCCAGCTGCTGCGCGGCGCCGAGCTGTCGGCCGCCGAGGCGTGGCTGGTCGCCGGCGCGGACAAGCAGCCCGAGGCGACCCAGCTTCAGCGCGAGTACGTGCTTGCCGGCCGCCGCTCGGCGACGCGGCGCCAACGCACGGTGATCGGCGCGGTAACGGTCGCGCTCGTGGTCGCTGCCGTGCTCGCGGTCGTGGCCCTGATCCAGCGCTCCCACGCGATTCACGAGCGCAACGTGGCCTTCGCCCGCCAGCTCGACGCCGACGCCCAGAGCCAATATCCGACCGACCCGGAGCTGTCGGTGCTGCTCGCCGTCCATGCGGCGCAGGTCAACCCCGGCTCAGCCACGGAGGAGGCCCTGCGGGCGGCGCTGGCGCAATCTCACGTGCGAATCCGCTACACGCTCGAAGGTCCGGAGGCTGGCGATGCGCTGTGGAATCCCGCCGGCACGCGGCTGCTGGTGACGAGTCCCGGGACCCCGGTGGCTGGTCGCGAATCTACACGCCGGGCAACAACGGTCCGCCCGTCTCGCTCGGTCCGGTGCCCACGGGAGCGGGTCGAGAGCGCGTGGGACGCCCGCGGCGACCGGGTCGTGATCGGCGGAATCCACCCGGCCGTGTTCAACGCCGTCACCGGCCGCGCCGTGCGTCCACCTTCCGGGCAACGCGATTCTCACCGCATTGACGAGTCGACGGTGCACGGGTCATCACCGTCGATACGAGACTCGATCGGGCACGTGTTCGACGTTGCCACCGGACGCCAGCTCGCGTCCTTTCACCCCCGATACCGCGCCGGGACCTCGTGCCTGGCGCTCTCGCCCAATGACGCCGTGGTGGCTCAATGCGACCTGAAGTCGAGTAGCAGAGGCTCGCCCAGCCGATCTCGACACCTGGAGCACGCGCACTGGCGCGCTGCTGCACTCGGTCCTCAGCCCCTCGATCATCAACACCGTTGACTTCAGCCCCGATAGCCGCCGCTATGTATTCGCTACGCCCAACCCATTGCACAGCACCGCCCACCTCTCGGTCACCGCGCTGACCCGCGCCGAGGGCCGCGACGGCACATTCGTCTACGACACCGCCAGCGGCCGGCTCGTGATCGCCTTCCCCGAGTCCGCGTCGGCGGCCGCGTTCAGCCCCTCAAGCAGGTCCCCGAGGTCGCCTACGCGACCGTCGGCGACGAGCTCGGCCACGTCTACTCCTTCGCGTCGCACCTCAACCACGCCCTGTCGGGAGCGACCGACACGATCAACGCGGTCCGCTTCGATCAAGTACGGAATCGAACGTCGTCACGGCGAGCAACGACGGCATAGCCCGCGTGTACAGCGGAGTCACCGGAGGACTGCCGATCGAGACTCTCGCCGGCAGCGCCTCGTCGTTGGTCGACGCCGGGTTCGGAACTGCCGACACCCGCGTCGCCACGGCGTCGACCGACGGCACCGTTCGCGTCTGGGCCGGTCCGACGCCGCAGGCGTCGGCGACGCTGGCCCCCGCGCGGCTGTCGCCGGACGTCGACGCACTCACGACGACCATCGGCTTCACGTCGGACGGCGGACGCATCGTGCAGGCGAGCCAAATCGGCCAGGGGCAGGTGCTCGATGCCCACACGCTGAAGGTGCTGGCGCGCTTCGACGGCGCCCGCCGGGCAGGGCTTCGCCGGCGCGCAGCCAACCCGCGACGGCTCGACCATCGCTGCCCTCTCAGGTCCGCTGACCGAGCAACCACGCGCTCCGGTACATCGCGGGCGGCTGAGCTGTACAACGCCGCAGAGCGGGCGCTTGATGGCCACCATCGACCCCGACCGGCGAGGGTGGCCTGATCAACGGCGCGCTCGACTATCAGGGAGACAAGCTCGTGACGCTCGGCGCCAACGGGAGCGCGGACGAGTGGGACACGCGCACCGGCAAGCTCCTCCACCATCTGCCGGGCGCCGCTGCCGGGCGCGGCGGCCGCGTTCTCGCGCGATGGGTCGCAGCTGGCGATCGCGCGCCGGCCCAGGCTGCCGCCGCCGGTCGTGCGCTCGGCCCACGTACGGTCCAATCACGATCGATCTCTACAACGCCGGGACCGGTGTGCACGAGCGCACGATCATCGGGCATCCACTCACCCCGCAAGTCTCCGGCGGCCGATCGTTCGCGCCGCTGACGCTCGCTTTCAATCCGGACGGCTCGCTGCTCGCAGTGTCGCGGTGCAGATCAGGGGGTGGAGATCTACAACCCGGCCACCGGGCAACTCGCCCACGAGCCACTCGGGCTCGAGGGTGCGCCCGGCGGCAGCTTCGTGGAATCGCTCGGCTTCAGCCCCAACGGCGAATTCCTTGCCGCTGGCGCCGCCAGTGGCACGTACGTGTGGCGGATCCCCTCGTACACCCACCTCACGACGTTTCAGAACGTGTCGCCCGGATCGGCCTCGTCCGTGGGCCCGGGCCTTGGCGTCCAGATCGGTTTCAGCGCCGACTCGAACTACCTGGCGGCCTCGGGCGATGAGGTGCTCAACGTATGGGACCTCGCGAGCCAGCTCCAGCTTTTCCATGGCGATCCGGTGTCGCGCGGCGCGCTGAGTCCCAACGCCACCCAGATCGTCACGGCGCTCGGCGCCGGCGTGGAGCTGTATCCGTGCGACCTCTGCGGCGGCCTGCGACCATCTGCTCGCGCATCGCCAAGCGCAACACCACCCGCCAGCTGACGCCAAGCGAACGCGCCACGTACCTGAAACAGGGTTAGGCTGCGCACTTATGCGTCACCAGAGCTCGATCACCTCGCTCTCGTGGATTCCACGCGAAGCGGTTGAGGGAACGACGCGCGTGGCGTTCGATGCCGGCCTGGCGCATTACGACGCTCCCCCGCCCGACGAGCTCAGCGACATCGAGCAGCTCCGCGCCTCGGACGGTTTTCGCTTCGCGAACCGGCTCGAGGCCTGGCTCGAGGTCGACGACTCGGGCCACATCTCGGACTGGGGGTCCACCGGGGGCGGCCTGATGGGCGCGACGACGCTCAGGCTCGGCCCCCTGGCGCGAACCTTCCAGGCCATCCGGCTACCCGATCTGCGACGGGCTCCCGAGCGCGGAGGTGACTTCGTGCGGTTCGTGCAGACGACCGGGGGCCACACGGGCGTGCCGGCACCGCGAAGGGTCAGGCGACCGCCGTTCGTGCAGTGGCAGGCTCCGCTGGTGTGGACGACCCTGTCGTTGACAATTCACGCCGATGGTCGCGCGACGGGAACCCTCGAGGGCGCGAGCGCGTTTCCGCGCCACTGGGTGTACGACGAGCGCGGTCGGCTATCCGAGAAGTCGGGACTGGCCGATTTCGACGACTGGTATCGCGAATCGTTCGGCCGCTACACGCCGTGGGGTGACCAGGACTCCCCGGCGCTGGTCACCGCGGTGGGGACCGCGCTGGAGCGGCGCCTCTCCGAGCAGGTCATGGCCGACGGCCAGGAGCCCGAGTTCCGCAAGCTCAAGGAGGGCACGACGCTGGTGCGCGAGGGCGAAACCGGGTCGGCCATCTACCTGGTGCTCGACGGCGTGCTGGCTGTCGAGCGGGAGGGCAAGCGCCTGGCTGAGTACGGCCCCGGCGCGATGCTCGGCGAGCGAGCTCACCTCGAAGGAGGAAGGCGGAGCTCGACGCTCGTCGCGGTGACCAACTGTCGAGTGGCTTCGGTGCAGGCCGACCAGCTCGATCGGGCGGCGCTCGACGAGCTGGCCAAGGGACATCGACGGGAGGAACCCGCGGCGCGTCCGACCACCTAGGTCTCGCGCCACGCGAGAAGCTCGGCCAGCTGCCCGGGGCTGATGTTGCCTCCGCTGGCCACGATCGCCACGCGTCGTCCCGCCAGGCGATCGCGCAGCTTCAGCGCCCCGGCCAGAGCCGCCGCGCCCGCCGGCTCGATCAGGTTGCGGGTGTACTCGATCATGGCCAGCGTGGCCGCGCGCAGCTCGTCGTCAGACACAAGCACGAAGTCGTCGAGGTGGTCGACCATGATTCGCTGCGGCAGCTCGAAGGCGACGCGGGTCTGCAGTCCCTCGGCGAAGGTGGCCATCTCGTCCTGCACGAGCGTCCGAGAGCGCCAGGCGCGATACGCCGCGGGGGCGGCGCTCGACTGGACCCCGATGACCTCGATCTGCGGGCGCACCGCCTTCGCCACGACGCAGGCACCGGCGGCGCCGCTGCCGCCACCCACGGGGACCACGATCGTCTCGAGCTCGGGTTCGCGCTCGAGCATCTCGAGGGTTGCCGTACCCACTCCCGCGATCAGGTAGGGCTCATCGCCGGAGTGGATGTAGCGCGCGGCGCGTTCACGGGCCACCGCCGCGCAGCGGTCCCGCGCCTCATCGAAGTCGGCGCCGTGCTCCACGACCTCGGCGCCGAGCGCACGCATCGCCGCCACCTTGACCGGGTTGGCACCGACAGGGACGAAGATCGTGGCCGCAACCCCGAACACGGAGGCGGCATAGGCCACCGACTGCCCGTGGTTGCCGGTCGAGGCCGCGTACACCCCGCTGGCCCGCGCCGACGGATCGAGGCGGGCGACGAGGTTGATCCCGCCGCGTACCTTGAAGGCGCCCGTGGGCTGATGGTTCTCGTGCTTGACGAACACCTCCGTTCCGACGAGCTGGTCGAGCAGCGGGTACCGGCGCAGTGGCGTCGGGTCGAGGTGGGACGCGAGGACGCGGCGCGCGTCGAGGACGTCGGCGAGTCCGGGAATCACATCTGAGGCGAGGGGCTCGGTCATCCCCTCAGCCTAGAGGTGGGCCATGCGTCGAGTTGCAAGCCACCGCTGCCGACCAGGGTGAGTTCGCCGTCCGTCAGACTTTGATGATCGACCGGCGGTTGCTCAAATACGCTCGAGCCACGAGACCGTTCCTCGTGGCGCTGACGGTCTTCGATGTCATCACCGCGGTGCTGGTGATCGCCCAGGCGTGGTTGCTGGCCGACGCGATCTCGGGCGCGTTCTCCCGCGGCAAGCATCTCGGGGCGCTCACGACCCCGCTGATCATCCTGCTCGTCGTGGTGCTGTCCCGGGCCACGATCGCCTGGGGACGCGAGTTGCTCGCCGTGCGCTCGTCGGCCCGCGCCAAGGCACAGCTCCGCGCGGCCCTGCTCGCGCACGTCGGCGCACTGGGGCCGCGGTATCTGAGCGAGCAGCGCACCGGTGAGCTGACCGTCCTGGCCACACGGGGCATCGACGCGCTCGACGCCTACTTCTCGCTGTATCTACCCCAGCTGCTGCTGGCCGTGATCGTGCCCGTGGCGGTGGTGGCCGTGGTGGCCGACCGCGACTGGATCTCGGCTCTGATCATCGCCGGAACACTTCCCCTGATCCCTCTGTTCATGGCGCTGATCGGGGCGACCACGCGTGACCGGGTCGATCTTCAGCTGCGCACGCTGCAGCTGCTGGGGGGTCACTTCCTCGATGTCGTCACGGGTCTGCCCACGCTCAAGGTATTCGGCCGTGCCAAGGCCCAGATCGCCGCCATCGGCGAGGTCACCGATCGCTACCGCATCACCGCGATGTCGACGCTGCGGATCACGTTCCTGTCCTCCGGGGTTCTCGAGCTGGTGGCGACGATCTCGGTGGCGCTCGTCGCGGTGACCATGGGGGTGCGACTGATGGACGGCCATGTCGGGCTGCGCACGGCGCTCATCGTCCTGATCCTCGCCCCCGAGGCCTACCTCCCGCTGAGGACGCTCGGCGCCAATTATCACGCCAGCAGCGAGGGCATGAGCGCCGCCCGTCAGGTCTTCGACGTCCTGGAGGAGCCGCCCCCACCGCGCGGCCAGGCTCGCGACGTGCCGGACCTGACCGGGGCCGAGATCACCGTGCAGGGACTGACGGTCACCTATCCCGAGCGCGATCGGCCCGCGCTCGACGGGATCTCGCTGGCCATCGACCCCTGTGAGGTCGTCGCCATCACCGGGCCCAGCGGCTGCGGCAAGTCCACGCTGTTGGCGGTGCTCCTCGGCTTTCTCGCCGGATCGGAGGGTTCGGTGCGCGCGGGCGGGATCGAACTGAGCACCCTCGATCCCGAGGCGTGGCGCGAGCAGGTCTCGTGGATGCCCCAGCGGCCGCACCTGTTCGCCGGTTCGATCGCCGACAACATCCGCCTCGGGCGACGCGACGCCACCGACGCTCAGGTTGCCGCGGCGGCGAGCCAGGCGGGGCTCGACGACGTGCTCGCCACCCGGCCCAACGGTCTCGACACGCATCTCGGCGACCGTGGAGCGGGGCTGTCGGTCGGCGAGCGCCAGCGCGTCGCGCTGGCCCGAGCCTTTCTGCGGGATTCGCCACTCCTCCTCCTCGACGAGCCCACCGCCAACCTCGACGGTGCGACCGAGGCCGAGGTGCTGGACGCGCTGCGCCGATTGGTTCGCGGCCGGACGGCGGTGATCGTGGCCCACCGACCGGCGCTGATGACGCTGGCCGACCGTGTGATCGAACTCGGGCGGGAGGCGGTACCGGCCTCGTGAGCGCTGTGTCTGACTCCATCACCGCTACCAAGGCCGCGGAAGCGGACGCGCCGCTGAAGGACACGGTCGAGCTGGCGCGTCCCGCCGCGCCGCGCGCTCGCCCTGGCCACGGTGCTCGGGGCGGGTGCGATCGGGGCCGGGATCGGTCTGATCGCCACCTCGGCCTGGCTCATCTCGCGCGCGTCGCAGCGGCCTCCCGAGTCGGCGCTCGCCCTCGCCATCGTGGGCGTCCAGTTCTTCGCGCTATCCCGTGCGGTGTTCCGCTACGGCCAGCGGCTGGCCGGTCACGACGCCGCCTTTCGCGCCCTGGCCGAGATCCGCGTCAGCGCCTACCGCCGGCTCGAGGCCCTGGCCCCGGCCGGCCTCGCCGCCTTCCGCAGCGGCGACCTGCTGGCGCGCATCGTCCACGACGTCGACTCGTTGCAGGACCTTCTGCTGCGCGTCATCCCACCGTTTGCCATCGCCCTGATCGTCGGCGTGGTGACGGTGTCGCTGATGTGGTGGATCCTCCCGGTCGCCGGCCTGATCCTGCTCGCCGCACTGGCCCTGGCGGCGACCGCCGTGCCGTGGCTGACCGGTCGGCTGGCCAAGCGCTCGGAGTCGCGCCAGGCGGAGGCGCGCGGCGAGCTGACCGCCACCGTCGTCGATCTCCTCCAGGGCGCCCCCGAGCTCGTCGCCTACGGAGCGCTCGACGCCCAGCTTCAGCGGGCCGGCGCGGCCGAGGCCAGCCTGGCGCGGATCGCCGGCGCCGGCGCGCGCACCGCCGGCGTGGGCCAGGGACTGACCACGCTGCTGCCCGGCCTCGCCATGTGGGGTGCGTTGCTCGTGGGGATAGGCGCGGTCACCCGCGGCGCACTCGACGGGGTCCTGCTCGCCGTCGTCGCCCTCGTCCCGCTGGCCTCCTTCGAGATGGTGTCGGAGTTGCCGGCGGCCACGCAGACGTTGCAGCGCGTGCGGCGAAGCGCGGCACGCGTGTTCGACATCCTGGGCGCGGATCCCCCGGTCACCGACCCCGAACACCCGCTTGCCGTGCCGAGCAAGACGCCGACGGTGCGGGTACAGGGACTCCGCGCCCGCTACGCGGAGCACAGCCCGTGGGCACTCGACGGCATCGACCTCGAGCTCGGCCCCGGGCAGACGGTGGCCATCGTGGGCCGCAGCGGCGCCGGCAAATCGACGCTGGCCAACGTGCTGCTCCGCTTTCTCCCCTACCAGGAGGGCTCGGTGACGCTCGCTGGAGTTGCACTCGATGCGATGGCCGGTGACGAGCTGCGCCGGGTCGTCGGGCTCATCTCCCAGGACGCGCACGTGTTCGACACGACCCTGGAGGAGAACCTCCGCCTGGCGCGACGCGACGCCACCGAGGAGGAGCTTCGACGGGCCCTCGGCCGCGCTCGGCTGCTCGACTGGACCGACGGCCTTCCGGCCGGCCTGGCGACCCGCGTCGGCCCGAACGGGGCCGCGATCTCAGGCGGTCAGCGCCAGCGCCTGGCCGTCGCGCGCGCGTTGCTGGCGGACTTCCCGGTGCTGATCGTCGACGAGCCGGGTGAGCATCTCGATACCCTCGACCGCCGATGCGCTCGTCGAGGATCTGCTCGCTTGCACGCCGGAGCGCGCCGTGCTGCTGATCACCCACCGGCTGGCCGGACTCGAGCAGGCCGACGAGGTGATCGTGCTCGAGCGCGGGCGGGTGGTCGAGCGGGGCACCCATGCGCGGCTGGTGGCGTCTGGCGGTTACTACACGGACATGTGGGCGCGGGAGCGAGTCATCCGCTCTAGGAGATGTCAGGGGGTCGTGGTTGAGTTTGGATCGGAATAGCGATGACTAACGACCTGGCCCGCTGGCAGTTCGCGACCACCAGCATCTATCACTTCTTCTTCGTCCCGGTGACGATCGGCCTGGCCTTTCTGGTCGCGCTCCTGCAGACGAGCTGGTATCGCAACGAGCGGCCCGAGTACAAGCGGATAACGCGCTTCTTCGGCACCCTGCTGCTCATCAACGTGGCCGTCGGGTGTGGTGACCGGGCCTCATCCAGGAGTTCGAGTTCGGGATGAACTGGTCGGCCTACTCGCGGTTTGTCGGCGACGTGTTCGGCGGTCCGCTGGCCATGGAGGGGTTGGCGGCGTTCTTCCTGGAGTCGACCTTCCTCGGCCTGTGGCTGTTCGGCTGGGACCGTCTGCCCAAGCGGATCCACCTGGCCTGCATCTGGATGGTCGCCGCCGGGTCGATGCTGTCGGCCGCCTTCATCATGGCGGCCAACTCGTGGATGCAGCACCCGGTCGGCTACACGATGGAGAGTCAACGGCCGGCCCGTGCTCAACAACATCGTCGCCCTGTTCACCAACCCGACGTTCCTGTGGGGCTACGTCCACGTGATCCTGGCCTCGCTGGTCACGGGCGCGTTGATCATGCTGGCGGTCTCGGCGTGGCACCTGCGCAAGGACCGCGAGGTCGAGGCCTTCAACCGCACGGCCTCGATCTCGGTGGTGGTGCTGCTTCCGGCGATCCTGCTGGCCATGTTCGTCGGCAGCGAGCTCGGCGTCGATCGAGGCCAAGTACCAGCCGATGAAGATCGCCGCGGCCGAGGCGCAGTGGAGCAACTGCCAGCCCTGCTCGTTCTCGCTGTTCCAGATCGGCGGCGGCAACAACGACCAGACGCCGACGCAGATCATCTCGAGATCCCGCACCTGCTCTCGCTGCTGGCCACCAACTCCTGGAACGGCGCCGGTCGACGGGGCTGAACGACGCTCCAGGCCCAGTACCAGAAGAAGTACGGCCCGGGCAACTACGTGCCCGACGTGTTCATCCAGTACTGGTCGATGCGCGTCATGGCCTACCTGGCCTCGCTGATCGCGCTCCTCGCCCTGTGGGGCGGCTGGCTGTTACATCGCGGCACGCTGGAGCGCTCGAAGTGGTTCCTGCGCGCCTCGGTCTGGGCCGTGATCACGCCGTTCCTGATGAACACCGCGGGGTGGATGCTGACCGAGAACGGCCGTCAACCGTGGATCGTCCAGGGGCTGATGAAGACGATCAACGCGAACTCCCCCTCGGTGACCTCGACCGATATCTGGATCAGCCTGATCGTGTTCGTCCTCATCTTCATCGCCCTCGGGGTGATCGACCTGATGCTCATGCTGCGCTACGCGCGCGGTGGTCTCGACGCCGAGGAGGAGGCGCCGCCGACGGGAGCCGGAGCCACCGCCGTGCCCGCCCTCACCTATTAGACCGATGCTCCATCTTCACACCCTCTGGTTTATCGTCCTGGCCATCCTGTGGATCGGATTCTTCGTGCTCGAAGGGTTCGACTTCGGCGTCGGCATGCTGCACATGTTCACGGGCAGGACCGACACCGAGCGACGCGATCGCCCTGAACGCCATCGGGCCATTCTGGGACGGAAACGAGGTGTGGCTGGTCGTGGCCGGCGCCGGCACGTTCGCCGCCTTCCCGGACTGGTACGCAACGTGGTTCTCCGCCCTGTACCTCGCCCTCCTCCTCGTGCTGGCCGGGCTGATCGCCCGCGGCGTGTCATTCGAGTACCGCGGCAAGCGCGACGATCCGCGCCTGGCGCCGTCGGTGGTCGCTGGCCACGACCGTGGGCAGCCTGATGATCCCGTTGCTGCTTGGCATCGGCCTCGGCGACCTGCTGACCGGACTCCCCATCAACCAGAGCAAGGAGTTCACCGGGAACTTCTTCGACCTGCTCACGCCCTATGGCATCTGGGTCGGGCTGACGCTGGTGGGGCTCTGCCTGCTCCACGGCTGCACGTTCCTGAAGCTGAAGACGACCGGGCCGGTCCGGGACAGGGCGCGTGCGGCGGCGAAGCCGCTCGGCTGGATCGCGCTCGCGCTCGCCTTCGGGTTCGTGATCTGGACGCGGGCGGTGGTGGGTCACCACCAGGTGCCGACGCCCGGTCGAAGCGCTGGCCGCTGATCGCGACGGGATTCGCGGCGCGGCTCGCCGTGAGCGAGAACCACGACGGATGGGCCTTCGCGACCTCGGCCGTGGCGATCGCCTCCGTCGTTGGCTCGATCTTCATCGATCTGTATCCCAACGTCATGGTCTCGAGCACGAACCACGCGTACAACCTCACGGTCTCGAACTCGGCCTCGGGCGGCTATGCGCTGAAGGTGATGACGATCGTGACCGTGCTGTTCCTCCCCATCGTGCTGCTCTATCAGGGCTGGTCATTCCACGTGTTTCGCGGTCGCGTCACCGCTCCGCCCGCGAGCCCCCAACCGCCCGCGCCCGAGCAACCTCCGGCCAGCTGACTTCATCCGATTGGGGTGATGTACGGGTGGGCGCCCGTCCGTAGCTTTTCCAGCGTCGAGCCACGAAATCGGCGTAAGTGGGCCGAGAACAGTGAGGGGATTGATATGGCAGTCGCCGTCGAGAAATCAGCCAGCGAGCGCGAGCGGGCCCGAGACGGCGCGCGGCCGACGTGTTCGTGGCCTTCGGGATCACCGGCGACCTGGCCAAGGTGATGACGTTTCGCTCGCTGTACCGCCTCGAGCGGCGCGGGCTGCTCAACTGCCCCGTGGTCGGCGTCGCGGTCGACGACTGGTCGCTTGAGCATCTGCGCGACCATGCGCGGTCGTGCATCGTCGGGCACCGGGGAGACGATCGACGAAGAGGTGTTCAAGCGCTTCGCCGACCGGCTCTCCTACGTCCAGGGCGACTTCGGCGACGCCGCCACGTATGCCCGCGTCGGCGAGGCGATCAAGTCGGCCAAGACGCCGGTGTTCTACCTCGAGATCCCGCCCTTCCTGTTCGGCACGGTCATCAAGGGACTGCACGACGCGGGACTGACCGAGAACGCGCGCGTCGTGGTCGAGAAGCCGTTCGGCCACGATCTCGCCTCGGCCCGAGAGCTGGCCGACGACATCCATCAGTACATCCACGAGTCGCAGCTCTACCGCATCGACCACTACCTCGGAAAGATGGGCCTGCAGGAGCTCCTGTACCTGCGCTTCGCCAATACGCTCGCTCGAGTCGATCTGGAGTCGCGAGCGCGTCTCGTACGTGCAGATCACGATGGCCGAGGACTTCGGCGTCGAGGATCGAGGGCGTTTCTACGACCGCGTCGGCGCGCTCCAGGACGTCGTGGTCAACCACCTCATGCAGCTGCTGGCGATGGTGGCGATGGAGCCGCCGGCGGCGGCCGATGCCGCCACCCTGAAGGACGCCAAGTACGCGCTGTTCCGGTCCATGCCCGAGGCGGACCCGGCCCATTACGTCCGCGGCCAGTATGAGGGCTACCTCGATATCGACGGCGTGGCCCGGGCTCGACGATCGAGACCTCGGCGGCGCTGCGCCTCGAGATCGACAACTGGCGGTGGGCCGGGGTGCCGTTCTTCATCCGGACCGGAAAGCGCTTCCCGATAACCCAGACCGAGGTGCGTCTGGTCTTCCGGCGGCCGCCGCGTGTCGCCTTCGTCGCCTCGGCCAAGCGCCCGCCGGCCGAGAGCCAGCTCGTGATCAAACTCGACCCGGCCACCGGCGTGCGGCTCGAGATCGACGCCCATCGCGCCGACAAGGAAGGGCCCACGCTGGTCACGCTGGATATGGAGTTCGCCGAGGAGGGCGGCGAGGGGCCGACCCCATACGAGGTGCTGCTCGGCGCGGCGATGGACGGCGACAGCACCCCATTCACCCGTCAGGACAGCGTCGAGGAGGCGTGGCGAATCATGATGCCGTTAGTCGAACATCCGCCCCCCGTACATCCCTACGCCCAGGGGACCTGGGGCCCCAAGGAGGCCGAGCATCTCATGGCCGGTATCGGCCGCTGGCACGAGCCGTGGGTGGCGTCATGAGCCCCGCCGCAAAGCGCAAGACGACCAGCGGCGCCAGCCGTGCCAGCGCCAAGGCCACGCCCGCGGCGGACCGTCCGGCACAGAGCGCGGCGGCGCCGTCGCCGTTTCCGCCCATCGCCGACTACGCGTTCCTGTCCGACTGCCACACCGGCGCGCTCGTCGCGCCCGACGGGTCGATCGACTGGCTGTGCGTGCCCAGCTTCGACGCCCCCAGCGTGTTCGGCACCCTGCTCGACCGCGAGGCGGGAATGTTCCGCGTCGCTCCGTTCGGAACCGCGGTCCCATCGGCACGCTTCTATGAGCCCGGAACCAACGTCTTGCTCACGACCTGGAAGGTTCCCAGTGGGTGGCTAGAGGTGCGCGATGCGCTGACCCTGGGCCCGACCACGCACGAGGACCGCATCACCCCGCATACCCGGCCGCCCACAGACGAGGACGCCGACCACATGCTCGTGCGCACGCTGCGGTGTCTCGAGGGCACGGTCGAGATCGAGCTCATCTGCGAGCCGGCATTCGATTATGGACGGACCCCGGCGGAGTGGGAGCTAGTGGACGGGAGCCGTCACACCGCCGATGCCACCGGCGCCGGCCAGACGATCCGGCTGCGGACTGATCTCGAGCTCGGGATCGAGGCCAGCCGCATCCGCGCAAGGCACACCCTGAAGGCTGGCGAGCAGGCGTTTGCATGCCTGGGCTGGGGAGAAGACCTGGCGGGGGCGGAGGATCTCGAGGGCGCGAGCGAAAAGCTCGACGCCACCGTGGGTTTCTGGCGTCGCTGGCTCGCGCGGGCACGCCCGTTCGCCGACCATCGCTGGCGCGAGGCGATCCAGCGCTCGGCCCTGACAATCAAGGGACTCACGTACATGCCGACCGGAGCGACGGTCGCCGCACTGACAACCTCGCTGCCGGAGACTCCCGGGGGTGAGCGCAACTGGGATTACCGCTTCACGTGGATGCGCGACTCGACGTTCACCCTCCAGGCGCTGCACCTTATGGGCCTTGACTGGGAGGCGGACGAGTTCATGCAGTTCGTGGCCGACCTCGAGCCCAACAGCGACGGTGGCCTGCAGATCATGTACGGGATCGATGGCCGTCGCGACCTGACCGAGACCTTCCGCGAGGACCTCTCGGGTTACGCCGGCGCGCAGTCCGGTGCGGATCGGCAACGGCGCATTTGACCAGCGCCAGAACGACGTGTTCGGCGCCGTGCTCGACTCGATTCTCAAGCACACCATGCACAGCCAGCGCCTGCCCCGGCGCCTGTGGCCGATCGTGCAGGCACAGGCGAAGTGCGCATCCAAGGTCTGGCGCCAGCCCGATCAAGGTATCTGGGAGGCACGGGGCAAGCCCCAGCACTATGTGTCGTCGAAGTTGATGTGCTGGGTGGCGATGGATCGCGCGGCCAAGCTGGCCGGCATCCGCGGCAACAACAAGCTCGGGGCCGACTGGGCGGCGACGGCGGAGGAGATCCATGCCGACATCCTCGAGCATGGCCTGACGAAGGACGGCGTGCTGCGCCAGCACTACGCCACCGATTCGCTCGATGCATCCAACCTGCTGGCCGCGCTGTTCGGCTTCCTCCCCGGAAGCGACGAGCGGATGCACAAATCGGTGCTCGCGATCGCCGACGACCTGACCGAGAACGGGTACGTGCTGCGCTACCGCACCGATGAGACCGACGACGGCCTGTCGGGCAAGGAGGGCACGTTCATGATCTGCTCCTTCTGGCTCGTCTCGGCGCTCTCGATCGTCGGCGAGGCCCAGCGCGCGCATGACCTGATGGAGCGTCTGCTGCGCATATCCTCGCCGCTCGGACTCTACGCGGAGGAGTTCGACGCCGGCACCGACCGTCACCTCGGCAACTTTCCCCAGGCGTTCTCCCACCTTGCGCTGATCGAGGCGGCGGCGAGGATCATCCTGGCCGAGCAGCTCGCCCTCGAGGGGCTGGGACCACCGAGTTCCGCGGCCCTGGCCGCAGCGATTCCGCCCCAGCCGTAGATCATGGATAGCTACGACGTCATCATCGTCGGAACCGGCGCTGGAGGCGGGACCCTGGCGCGGCATCTGGCCCCGTCGGGCAAGCGCATCCTGCTGCTCGAACGCGGCGACTGGCTGCCCCGCGAGCCCGCGAACATCTCGGCCGAGGAGGTCTTCGTCAACGGGCGCTACATCTCGCCCGACACCTGGCGCCACGACGACGGCGAGGAGTTCCAGCCCCAGATCCACTACAACGTGGGTGGGGCGACCAAGTTCTACGGCGCGGCGCTGTACCGACTGCGCGAGGAGGACTTCGGAGAGCTCAAGCACCACGACGGCATCTCCCCGGCGTGGCCGATCAGCTACTCCGAGATCGAGCCCTATTACACGCTGGCCGAGCAGCGCTACTGCGTCCACGGCGACGCGCGGCGAGGACCCCACCGAGCCGCCCAGCAGCGGTCCGTATCCGTACCCGGCCGTGTCGCACGAACCCCGGATCCAGAAGTTGTCGGACGACCTCGCCGCGCTCGGGCTACACCCGTTCCATGCCCCGTGCGGCGTGCTCCTGAACGAGAGCGACCCGCCGAACAGCGCGTGCATGCGCTGCCAGAACTGCGACGGCTTCCCCTGCATCGTCCACGCCAAGTCCGACGCCGATGTCCTCGGGGTCAGGCCCGCGCTCGAGCATTCGAACGTCGAGCTCATGACCAATGCACCGGCCGTGCGCCTCGAGACCAATGATGCCGGCACGGCGGTCACGGGAGTCGTAGTTCAGCGCGACGGAAGCGAGGAGACGCTGGACAGCCGATCTGATCGTCGTCAGCTGCGGCGCGGCGAACTCGGCACGGTTGTTGTTGATGTCGGCCAACGACCGGCATCCCGGCGGGCTGGCCAACGGCTCCGACCAGGTCGGGCGCAACTACATGTTCCACAACAGCCAGGCCGTACTGGCACTCTCGATGGAAGAGAACCCCACCGTCTTCCAGAAGACCCTGGGACTCAACGACTTCTACCTCAAGGGGCCCGATGTCGACTATCCCCTCGGCAACATCCAGATGGTGGGCAAGTCACAGGCGCCGATGTTCCGGGGGGAGAAACCAGGCGAGACCAAGTTCGCCCCGTCCTGGTCGCTCGAGGACGTGGCCAAACATGCTGTCGATTTCTGGCTGTCCACCGAAGATCTCCCGCGTCCGGACAACCGCGTGACAGTCGACAAGACCGGCACCGTCACGATCGCCTACAAGGCCACCAACGACGAGCCGAAGGACCGCCTGTTCGAGCAGCTCAAGTCGATGGTCGGAGACCTGGGGATGCACCACCACCATCTGCTCCCCCACCACGCCTACCTCAAGAACGAGATTCCCGTCGCCGGCGTGGCCCACCAGGCGGGGACGTGCCGCTTCGGCACCGACCCCAAGACCTCGGTGCTCGACGCCAACTGCAAGGCTCACGAACTCGACAACCTCTACGTCGTCGACACGAGCTTTTTCCCCAGCATCGGAGCGGTCAACCCGGCGCTGACGGCGATGGCCAACGCGCTGCGCGTGGGTGATCACCTGCTCGAGCGAATGGGCGCCTCGGCTGCTGTGGCGTAGCTCTGCTGCGGCCCTCCCACGAACGATTTCGTCGCCTCGCGATCCTGCGGGCCGGCGCTACGCAACGAAACCGCTGTCTATTAGCGAAAACGTTGCGTCGCGCCGCCGCGCCAAGTCGCCACGCAACGTTTCCGTGGTTTCTCGCCACGCAACTACCGTGGTTCCGCCACGCGTTTCGTGGTTTCCCGCAGGCCTCCGAACCGCGCCGGATCGGGCAGAACGGACGAAGCTCCTGGAGTCCTACTTCGAGGGCGCCGCCGAAGCCTCGGCGGCTACCTCGTCTTCCTCGTCGTCCTCCCAGTTGATCCGAGCCGCCGGGGCCCGCGCGTCGAGCACCATCGGCCCACGGGTCTTGGAGAAGTAGTCCCAACCCCAGTCGACGAACGCCTCGATGCGGTTGCGCACGCCGCTCATCAGGGCGGCGTGGACGCCGAGCCAGGCGGCGAAGGCGATCGAGCCGTGGAGCTCGTGGCGGTGGGCGCCGACCTCGGCCACGGCGGCGCCGCGCCCGATCATCGCCATGATGCCCTTGTCGTGATAGTGGAAGTCCTTGCGCGGTTCGCCGGCGACCTCGGCCAGGATGTTCTCGGCCGCCCAGATGCCGCTCTGCAGCGCCACCGATCCGAGCTGGGGAAACGGCTTGCCGTCGGGTCCGGGGATGTTGGCCACATCGCCCGCGACGTAGACGCCGGGGACATCGCCGACGGTGAGGTCGGGGTTGACGTCGATGCGCTCGCCCCGTCCCGGTGGGCAGGCCGCTGGCGGCCGCCGCAGAGGCCGCCTTCAGTCCGCCGGCCCAGACGACGCAATGCGTCTGGATCGTGCTGCCGTCGGACAGGACGACGTGATCGGCGGCGATCTCCTTGACCCCGGTACTGAGCGTGAGCTTGACGCCGCGCTCCGTGAGCACCTTGCTCGCATAGGCATGGGCCTTGTCCGAGAAGCCGTTCAGCACCATGTCGCCGAGGTCGACGATCTCGATGGTGGCGCGGTTCACGGCCAGGTCGTGGTACTCGACCGGCATCGTCTCGTTGATGAGGTCGGCGAGCGCACCCGCGAGCTCGGTGCCGGTGGCGCCGGCGCCGACGATGACGAAGTTGAGCGCTCCGCGGTCGATCAGCTCGGGGTGGCGATCGGCGTCCTCGAACACGGTGAGGATGCGCGCGCGCAGCTGCTCGGCGTCGGCCACCGAGTAGAGCGGGAAGGCGTGCTCGGCCGCCCCCGGGGTGTTGAAGAAGTTCGCCTCGCCGCCGGCGGTGAGAACGAGGAAATCGCCCTCGTACCGCTCGCCGTCCTCGGTGACGACGGCCCGGTTGACCGTGTCGACCTCGACCACCCGGCCGAGCTTGACGTCCACGTTGTCATCGCCGGTGAACGGCTTGCGGAGCGAGTAGGAGATGTCGGTGGCCGCCAGCTGGGCGGTGGCGACCTGGTAGAGCAGCGGTTGGAACTGGTGGTAATTGCGCTGGTCGATGAGCGTGACACGGACCGAATCCTCGCCCCGCAGACGGCGCGCGCAGCCGAGACCGGCGAAGCCCGCGCCGACGATTAGGACGTGACGCCGCTCATCCTGCGCCGTTGGTTGATCGGAGCTCGAAGCCATACCGTCACGCTAGCGCGCGCTGCCGCTGGGCGGCATCGTCCCATTCGGGTGATGTGGGACCGCCGCCGGGACGGGACGATCGTTGCCCACGCCGACGCGAGGAGACGAATCAGTGAACCTGGCCTGGCCGATCCGAAGCGTGCTGGCCGGTGCAGCCGGTACCGGAGCCATGACGCTCGCCTATGCGAGCGAGAGGCTGATCCGCGACAAGCCGGGGCCGCTCGACTACGACGACAGCCTCGTGCCGGGCGAGATCGTGGCCGGGATCATGCACCTCCCCAACGTCAACAAGCGCGAGGACTACGACCTCGGGATGGCACTGCGGTGGGGCTACGGCTCGGCGTTCGGGCTGTGGCACGGCATCCTGCGGCGGCGGATTGGTGAGCCCGGGGCCAGCGCGGCATTCTTCGCCACGCTGATGACGGCCACGCTCACGATGTTCCCCGCCCTCGGTCACACCCCGCCGCCCAACCGGTGGCCGCGCAGCGTGCTCCTCACCGCGTTCGGCACCCACGCCGCCTACGTGGCCGCCGTGGCGCTGGTCGATGACCGGATTCGGCGCTGAGCCCTGTTCGAGAGGAGAGGTTCGATGAATCTTGACCTGGCCGTGTTGGCCTTTGCCCGCGCCGAGGGCGCCGAGCGCGCCTACTCCGACGTGCTCGACAGCGATAGCGAGGCGCCGTGGCTGCGTGAGATCGCCTTCGTCGAGCACCACAAGCGCGACCGGATCGTGGTCCGGGGGACCTTCGCCGGCCGCTACGTCGACATCGAGGACGAGAGCGACCCCCTGGGCAAGAAAACGGCCGAGGGCGCGCTGACCGGCGCTGTCGTGGGGTGCCTGTTCGGTCCGCCGGGGTTCGCCGCGGGAATCGTCACCGGCGGCTTGGTCGGCGCGCACGCCCAGGCCGCACCTGTCCCCGAGCTCCATGGCGCGTTCTTCGACGAGATCCGCGCCGATGTCCCCGAGGGATCCTCGGCATTGATCCTTCTCGCCGCTCCGGAGCACGTGGATGCGATGGTTGCGGCGCTCGAGAGCCACCATGGCACCCTAGTGCGCCACCACCTCGCGGCCGAGACGGCACAGGCCCTGGAGGCCGCGGTGGCGGGGAGTCCGGCCGCCGCACCACCGACCCAACCCGCCCAAGACTCGGCCTAGCCGGCTTCGCGGTCGCCGAGGCCAGGGCGGTGGAGCTGGACGAGCCCGCCGCGCAGGCGGTCGCCGTCGCGGCGTGAGCTCAGCTCAACTGGGCCACGACGACGGGCATGCTCGTGGGCTTGAGGCTGCCGCCCGTCGGCTCGGCTGTCACGAGCACGCGGCTTACGCCCTTGACGTCGCCGGGAACGCCGACGTCGCCCGTGCCGGCCGAGGTGACGCTGAACAGCGCGCGGGTCGGCGAGGGCGCCTGCTGTCCCCGCTGGAGCCACATCTCGTAGATGTGACCCGGTGGGGGCGGCGGCAGGTGGTGAACGACCAGTTCAGCGTGGCTCCCCGAGACCTGGACCGACGCGTCGCCTACGCTGGCCGCGATCGTTCGCGTAGCGGGCGAACTGCTGGAGCCGAGCGCGAGACCGATCACGAGCGCGACGACGACCGCCGCCAGCCCTCCAAGCGCCACCGCCGGGCCGGGCAGCGCCAGTGACGGCAGGCGCCAGCGGCGCGGGGCCGAGGCGCTCTCACCCCGTGGCTCATCGCGGATGGCCTTCATGACTCGGCGGCGCAGCGTGCGCGAGGCCGGATGTTGCGGCGCTGCCATCGGCAGCGCGTCGGTCACCTGCTGGAAGGCCGCGACCTCGTCGCGGCAAACCACGCAGGTCTCCATGTGCTGACGGAAGGCCTGGGCCTCCTGCGGATCGAGCGCGCCGAGCACGTAGGCCGCCGCGTCGGCGCCGCAATCGCCGTGCTCAGACATCGAACCCCGCTCGGTCATAGCACGACCTCACCTGGCTCACCGAGCGCCATACGCATCTTGGTCAATCCCAGCCGCATCCTGCCCTTCACCGTTCCCGCCGGGAGCTTGAGCATCTCCGCGATCTGGCTATGCGTGAAGCCGCCGAAGTAGGCCAGCTCGATCACCTGGCGCTGATCGGCCGGGAGATCATCGAGCGCGCTTCGCACCTGGCTGGCCTCCTCACGACGCTCGGCCTCGGAATCGGTCCGCTCCGGAGCCACGAGCTGTTCGGCGAGACCCTCGTCCCCGACGTCGCGGCCCTGCTTGACCGCGCCGCGGCGAAAGGCGTCGACGCCGCGATTGTGCACCACGCCCAGCACCCATGACCTGACACTCCCGCGCGCCCGGTCGTAGCGCGCGCCGCTGCGCCACAGCGAGAGAAATGCATCCTGCACGACGTCCTCGGCCATCGTGCGACGACCGCACATCCGGTAGGCGAGCGAGAACGCGGCGCCAGCGTGGCGATCGAACACGACCTCGAACGCCCGCGCGTCGCCCTCGTAGACGAGGTGCATGAGATCCTCGTCGGCCAACGATCGCAGATCGCGGCGGCGTGAGGTTGGTACTGATTGAAGGAAGAACAAGGGTCTCTCAGAACGAATTGGATCAGGTCGCGCAAGACCGCAGCAGACACGATAAATACGCACGCCCGGCGCGTGTGGATCAATCCGGGCCGATGCTCTGCCGGGTCGATCTGTGCGGGCGCGGGTAGATTGACAAGCGTTGCATGGCGGCCGCCGTGGTCCATCTGCTCGAAGTCGATCCTGATCTGGGTGAAAACCTGGACCCGGAGGCGCGCGGGCTGGCCACGAAGTACGTGCGGGCTCGGGTGTTCAAGGTGGCCCGCGGGCCCTGGCACCCACAGGAGATCAACGCCGGGGCCACCGGCCTGCTCGTGCTCAGCGGGTTGATGGTCCGCACCGTCCACCTTGGTCCGACATCGTCGTCCGAGGTCGTGGGTCCGACCGACATCCTGCGCCCATGGGAAAACGACCTGCCGCCCAACCCGATTCCGGCGCCGACCGACTGGCGCGTTCTCGAGGAAGCACGCGTGGCCTTGCTCGACGAGCACGTAACCGCGCTGCTCGGGCGCTGGCCGGAGCTATCGGCCGCGGTGAGCAGCCGGCTTCTGCGACGCGCCCGCTCGCTGGCCTATCTGATGGCCGCCCAGCACTTTCTGCGCGTGGAGGATCGGCTCCTGGCCACCCTCTGGCACCTGGCCGGGATGTGGGGACGAGTGACGCCCCAGGGCGTGGTGGTGCCGTTCAGGCTCACCCAGGAGATGCTGGCCGACGTAATCGGCGCTCAGCGCCCGACGACCACGGGCGCGATCCGCTCGCTCGAGCGCCAGGGCCGGCTGGCGCGGGACGGGCAGCGCCAGTACGTGCTGCTCGGCGATCCGCCCGACTGGGGAGCCGAGCGAGCTCAGGCCGCCCTGGGCCGCATTCCTATGGGCTGATCGCGGGGGAGGTCCCGAGGATCTGTCCAGAGCTTCCGATCGCGCGGACACGCACGTAGCGGGTGGTCGAGGCGGCCACGATCGGGGTCTCGAATCCGGTCGAGACGACCTCGCTGATCGGTCTCAGCCTTGCCGGGTCGGCCCCGGCCAGCAGCTGCCAGCGAGCGATGCCGGTGGCGCCGTTCCAGCTCGCATACACGGTCATCCCACCGGCGAGGTTATGGATGGCGGCGATCGCCGGCGGACGCGTCGGCCGGCCCGTCCACGAGCCGCGGTAGGCCCGGTAGGACTGAACGGGTCGCGGCAACTTGACGTTGAAGATCTGCTTCCCGTCCGACGTGTATTCGGAGAAGTCAGGTTCCGAGCCCCAGCCGACGAACACGTTGCCGTTGGGGAGAATCTGGATGTTCCCCTGGCTCCCGGCGAGCACCGAGGGGCTGCGGGTATAGCTCCGCGATAGGCTCGCCGTCATCGAGCCCGTGTTGACCTTGAGCACGATCGCGCGGGTCTGGCTCTCCTCCTTGGGCGCGTCGGCGTTATCGAACAGCGTGAGCTGCCCGTCGCCGTGCATCTGGGCGTCGTGCTGCCAGGAGAACTGGGTCCCCGGACCCATATCGAAGCTCGAGCCCTTCCCGCCGAGCTGCCAGAGGACATTGCCCGTCTGGTGGCTGACCTTGTAGACCGCCCACGTGTTGCGCCCCGAGATGAGCATGTCGCCACCAGGCAGTTCCTGGACCGAGTTGATGTGGAAGAAGTCGTACGGGGCGCCACGGCGCTTGTTCAGGTAGCTGGCGGTCAGGGGAATGTGGCCGAGGGCATGCCATTCCCACAGCAGCCTGCCCGTCCGGACATCGATCTCCTGCACGATCCCATCGACGACGCTCCCATGCCGGGGCCCGCCGACCGAGGAGAGGTCGGCACGCACGGTCTCGTAGGAGGTGATCAGCGCGGTGTTGTGCGAGGTGAGGCGGAACTCGTGCAGATCGGCGTGGTAGCCCTCGGCCGCGTGCACGGTGGCCACGCGGTGGTAGGACCGGTTGAGGATCACGTCGTCACCGTGGCCGTGGGCGGCGACGAGGTACCCCTGCCAGTAGGTCAGAACGGACCGGCCGCGGTAGGTCTGCGGCCTGACATCGGTGGCGAACTTGTTGCCTGGGAGGCGCTTGAACCAGACGAGACGACCTTGGCTATCGAGGATCATCGGGCCGTTCTGGGGCGCCTGCTGCGCGTCCATGAACACCTGGCCCGAGCTGGCGTCGGCATCGGGCGTCAGCACCTTGAGCAGTGGGGGCCGAAGATCCGGGCGCGAGCGGAAGGCCTGGGTCGGGGCGTCCTTCACCACATCCTCGGCGGGGATCGGGCCCTCGCTGGCCGGAGCGGCGCGGCTGTGCGGCGGTACCGCGACGACGAACTGATAGCCGAACCGCGTCGAGCGCTTCGGGACTCCCGCCGCGACCGCCGCGCGGCGGCCGCGGAGTCTGGCCTGCACGGAGACGGTCTCACCCGGTGTGAAGGGTCGATCGGCCACGAACGCCGAACCGTGGTCATCGGGCAGCGCGGTCAGCCTGCCGGCGTGGGAGCCGCTACGAGAGCCATCGACGGACAGCGACTTGATCTGGTCCGGCGCAAGCGTGGTGAAGGTGATCTGGGAGGTGGGCGAAGCGTCCGGCGTTCCGGGAAACGGCAGCACGCTGAGGGAGGAATGGCCGTGAATGAATCCGCCTCCACTGCTGTCTCCACCCCTCCCCGTGGCGGTGATGACCACGCCGGCGAGCACGAGCAGGCCGACGATCACCGCCAGCGCGAGGCGCTGCTGACGCTGCTGGGTCGCCCTGGCCTGGCTTGGTCGACTCCGAACTGCCACGTACCTACACCCACCCCTTGCGCCGGAAGTAACCCAGCAGTACGAGGCAGGTCGCCAGCATGCTCCCGACGCCGACGATCCAGAAGGTCCACTCGGCCCGGATGAGGTCCGTGACCATGTAGCCGAAGTTCTGACCGAAGAACCCGGTGATGAAAGAGAGCGGGAGGAAGATCGTCGCGATCACGGTGAGCTGTTTCATCACGTCGTTCTGCCTGTTGCTGACCGTCGAGAGGTAGAGGTCGGTGGCGCCGGAGAGGAGGTCGCGGTAGGAGTCGATCAAGTCGCTGATGCGGATCAGGTGGTCGTAGACGTCGCGGAAGTAGTCGCGCTCGTCGAGCTGGAGGCCGGGGAGATCGGCCAGCTCGTCGATCGAGCGAGCGAAGATGTCACGTTGCGGGGTGATCACCTTACGCATCGCGATCAATTGACGCTTGAGCGCGAACAGGCGCTCGAGCTGCTCGTTGGTCGGATTCTGAAGTACGCCCGCCTCCAGGGCATCGATCTCGTCGTCGAGATCGCTTAGCACCGGAAAGAAGCTGTCGGTCAGCGCGTCGAGCACGCGGTAGAGCAGGAACTGCTCGCTGTGGAGCGTCCGGCCCGCGAGCTCCTTGCGCTGCTCATCGAGGGGCATCAGAGAATCGCGGTGGACGGTGACCAGGTACTGGCCCGAGATGAACATGTGCACCTCGATCAGCTCGGGCTGGCCGCCCTCGTGCCGCCGTACGCCGTAGAAGACGAGAAAGATATGTTCGCCGTAGTTGTCCAATTTCGGGCGCTGGCCGAACTGCTCGGTGTCCTGGACGGCCAACGGATGGAAGTGGAAGATGTCGGCCAGCCGGGCCAACTTCTCCTGGCTCGGAGAAATCAGGTCGAGCCAGAAGAAGTGGTCGTCTTTGAGGTGCTGGCGGATTTCCCCCTCGTCGAGCTCGCTGAAGCAGGGGATGACGAGCGGAAAGTCCTCGTCCTCCTGGTGTTGGTCTCCGGTTCCTGCCTTGCCCACGGGCATCGTCTTCTCCTTGGTCTCGCTGCAGTCACGGAGATTGTTCCGGGGACGGCAGTCGTGCAGGACGCGCCGGCTATAAGCTCATCGCTCCGATGCCTGAACGGGTCCCCGTGCCATGACGCTGGTGGCCATCTCCGCCGCGTACGGAGCCGGGGGCAGCCGGGTCGCGCCGGGCGTGGCGCAACGGCTGGGCATCCCGTTCGTCGACCGCGCCATTCCGCTCGCCGTCGCCGAGGAGCTCGAGATCCCGGTCGAAGATGCCGAGGCCCACGACGCCAAGATCCAGACCGGCTTGATCGAGCGACTCCTGCGCGGATTCATCGGCGCCGATACCGGCAACCCGATGCCCGTGCCGGGCGAGATCACCAATACCGAGGACTTCCAGCGCGCCACCGAGGAGGCCGTCCGGCAGCAGGCGGCCAGCGGCGACGCGGTCATCCTCGGCCGCGCGGGGGTGATCGTGTTGCGCGACCACCCGCACACGCTGCGCGTTCGCCTCACGGGTCCGGCCGAGCGGAGGATCGAGCAGACGGTGCGCCTGCAGGGGCTCGATCGCGCCACGGCCGAGCGCGCGCTCCGCCACACCGACCGTGCCCACGCGGAGTACGCCCGGGCCTGCTACGACGTCAGCCTCGACGATCCGGCCCTCTTCCACATGGTGCTCGACTCGACCCTGGTCGCCCTTGACGTCTGCATCGATCTGATCACGCTGGCCGCTACCGCCTTGACCGCGGAGGGACAGGCGTAGCATTAAGTCATGACCGCACTCGGCGTGTCGCTGCTGGTAATCGGGGCGCTGGTCATCGTGGTCGAGGCTCATGTGCCGACGCTCGGCGTCCTCGGAGGTCCGGGAGTTATCGCGCTCGGCGCCGGGGCGGTGCTCGCCGTGGGCGGGCTGGGCGGGGGAATCGCGCTGGCGGTCGCGACGGCACTTGTACTGGTGCTGGCCGGCGTCGGCGTGATTACCGTCTCGCTTCGCAAGGGCCTCGCGGTCCGCCAGCGGCGCATCCGTGCCGGGCCGGAGGGGCTCGTCGGTCACCTCGGCGTCGTCCACAGCTGGAGCGAGCCGGGTGGGAAGGTTCTTGTCGACGGCGCTCTGTGGCGCGCCCAGCAGGCATGGAGCGACGAACCCGAGCCGGTCACGCTGCACCAGGGCGATCCGATCGTCGTCGAATATCTGAACGGCCTGACGCTGCGGGTGCGGCGAGCCGAAGATTGGGAGTTGGCGCCATGATTACGGCAGTCATCGTTGTTTTGGTCGTGCTGGCGGCGATCGTCCTGGCCGCGGCCGGCGCATCGATCCGCGTCCTGCGGGAATACGAGCGCGGAGTCGTGTTCCGTCTCGGGCGGTTGATGGACAAGCGGGGCCCGGGGCTGACGCTGCTCGTGCCGTCGATCGACCGCATGGTCCGCGTGAGTCTGCGGACGGTCACCTTCACCGTTCCGCCCCAGGAGATCATCACGCGCGACAACATCCCAGCGCGGGTGACCGCGGTGGCCTACTACCGCGTCGTCGATCCCAACAGTGCCGTTACCCAGGTGGAGAACTTCCACAACGCCACGCTGCAGATCGCCCAGACGACGCTGCGCTCCGTGCTCGGGGGCGTCGACCTCGACTCTCTGCTCTCCGAGCGCGAACGCCTCAACGAGTCCCTGCAGACGGTCATCGACTCCCACACCGAGCCGTGGGGGATCAAGGTGACCACGGTCGAGATCAAGGACGTCGAGATCCCCGAGCGCATGCAGCACGCGATCGCCCGCCAGGCCGAGGCCGAACGCGAGCGGCGGGCCAAGATCATCAACGCCGAGGGCGAGTTCCAGGCCGCCGACAAGCTCGCCCAGGCGGCCGACGTGATCGGCGAGAACCCCGTCACGCTCCAGCTCCGCTACCTGCAAACCCTGCGCGAGATCGGCGTCAATCAGAACTCGACCGTCGTCTTCCCCATGCCCATCGATCTCGTCAAACCGGTGATTGACGCGGTGTCGAAGGGGCGCGCCGTGGCCGACAACGGCGACGAGACGCGGGCCACGGAAACCTCGCGCGACAACGGCGTCGAGCCGGCCCCCGAGCCACAGCGCATCGAGAGCGGCCCGGACGACTTGCCCTCGCTCGAACCAGGCCGCGCGCCCGCCGAGCGGGACGAGCGTTAGCGCCAGGCTGGTCAGATAACCGGCCCCATTTTCCCCTCAGCTGACCAGGGTCGGGTGAGCGGCCTTCTATCGTGGCGCAGGCATGGCCTCTCGCGCCGACATCCGCAACATCGCGATCATCGCCCACGTCGACCACGGTAAGACGACTCTGGTCGACGCGCTGCTGTGGCAGTCGGGCGCCTTTCGCGCTCATGAGGATGTCCAGGATCGGGTGCTCGACTCGATGGATCTCGAGCGCGAGAAGGGGATCACGATCCTGGCCAAGAACACCGCCGTCCGCTACGCGGCGGTCAAGCTCAACATCGTCGACACGCCGGGCCACGCGGACTTCGGGGGCGAGGTCGAGCGCGGATTGACGATGGTCGACGGCGTGCTCCTGCTCGTCGACGCCAGCGAGGGCCCGCTGCCCCAGACCCGGTTCGTGCTGCGCAAGGCGCTCGAGGCGCGGCTCCCGGTGATCCTCGTCATCAACAAGATCGACCGCCCCGACGCCCGCATCGATGAGGTGGTCGACGAGGTCTACGAGCTGTTCCTCGACCTCGACGCCGACGAGTCGCAGATCGAGTTTCCGATCGTCTACACCAACGCGCGGGCGGGGCAGGCGTCGCTCGACCCGCAGATTCCCGGCATCGACCTGCAGCCGCTGCTCGATCTGCTCGTCGAGCACGTGCCCGCCCCGAGCTTCGATCCCAACCACCCGCTCCAGGCCCACGTCACCAACCTCGACGCGTCGCCGTATGTCGGGCGGTTGGCCATCTGCCGCATCAAGCACGGCGTCATCCGCCGGGGCGAGACGATCGCCTGGTGTCGCGCCAACGGATCGGTCGAGCCCGTGAGAGTGAGCGAGCTGTACGTGACCGAAGCGCTCGACCGTGTGCCCGCCGACGAGGCGGCGGCGGGCGAGATCATCTCCGTCGCCGGCATTCCCGAGATCACGATCGGCGAGACGCTGGCCGACGCCGAGGACCCGCGACCCTTGCCCGTGATCACGGTCGACGAGCCGTCGCTCAGCGTCACCATCGGGATCAACGACGCGCCACTGGCGGGCCAGGACGGCGACAAGCTGACCGCCAATCAGCTCAAGGCCCGACTCGACCGCGAGCTGGTCGGCAACGTCTCCCTGCGCGTCATGGCCACCGAACGCCCCGAAGTATGGGAGGTCCAGGGCCGGGGAGAGCTGGCCCTGGCGGTGCTGGTCGAGCTCATGCGGCGCGAGGGGTTCGAGCTCACCGTGGGCAAGCCCCAGGTCGTGACGCGCCAGATCGACGGGCAGCTGTGCGAGCCGGTCGAGCGGATGAGCATCGACGTCCCGGAGGAATTCGTCGGCGTGACCACCCAGCTGCTGGCCCTGCGCAAGAGCCGGATGGAGCAGATGGTCAACCACGGCACGGGGTGGGTCCGCATGGAGTACCTCGTGCCGGCGCGGGGCCTGATCGGCTTCCGCACCGAGTTTCTCACCGAGACCCGCGGAACCGGCCTCGTGCACCACGTGTTCGACCGCTGGGAGCCATGGCACGGCGAGCTCCGCACCCGCCCGAGCGGATCGCTCGTCGCCGATCGGCGCGGCACCGTGGCGGCCTTCGCCCTGTTCAACCTCCAGGAGCGCGGCACGCTGTTCGTCGGCCCGGGTGAAGAGGTCTACGAGGGGATGATCGTCGGCGAGGGCTCGCGGGCCGAAGACCTAGATGTCAACGCCACGAAGGAGAAGCACCTGACCAACATGCGCTCGTCCACCGCCGACGAGCTCGTGCGCCTGGTGCCCAAGCGCGAGCTTTCACTCGACCAGGCGCTCGAGTTTCTCCGCGAGGACGAGTGCGTCGAGGTGACCCCGCACGCGGTTCGCCTGCGCAAGGCCGAGCTGAGCGCCACGGCGCGAATGAAGCTGGCCCGAGCGCGGAAGCGAAATGGCCGATAACCTCGCCCTCGCCAGTGGGACTCCCGGACACCGAGACCACGGGGCCTAGCGCCCCAGTGCAGCCGGCCTCGCAGTCAGCCATCGCCGCCAAGGTCATCGTCGTCATGCCGGCGCGCAACGCTGCCCGCACGCTCGAGCGCACGGTCTCGGCGATCCCGACCGACGTCGTCGACGAGATCATCCTCGTCGACGATGGCTCGACCGATGACACGCTCGAGGTGGCGCGGCGGCTGCCACTGCATCTCATCTGGCACCCCCACAACGTCGGCTACGGAGGCAATCAGAAGACCTGCTACCTGGAAGCGCTCCAACGCGGCGCCGACGTCGTGGTCATGCTGCACCCCGACGGGCAGTACGAGCCGTCGCTGATCCCGCGGATGGTGCAGCCGATCCTGGACGGCGAGGCCGATCTCGTCCTCGGCTCACGACTTGCCGTGCCGGGGGCGTGGAAGAAGACCGGCATGCCGCGGTACAAGTTTCTGGCCAACCGGGGCCTGACGGTCGTCGAGAACGCCGTGCTGGGCACTCACTTCAGCGAGCTCCACACGGGCTACCGCGCGTTCTCGCGCGAGCTGCTGCTCGGCGTGCCATTCCTACGTAATTCGATCGATTTTGTGTTCGACTCGGAGATGATCATGCAGGCCATCCACTTCGGCTTCCGCATCACCGAGGTCCCGGCCCAGACGCGCTACTTCCCCGAAGCGTCCTCCGCCTCAGCCACCCAGTCGATCATCTACGGGTGCAAGACGCTCGTCACGGCGGCGAAGTTCATCCTGCACCGCAGCGGTCTGTTGCGCTCGCGCAAGTTCGTGCCCTGACGTCTGGACGGGTGCGCAGTCGCACACCGCGAACAAGTCGATTGCCTCGGCGAGATCCTCGGGTGAGAGCCAGAAATCCTCCTGCCCGATCTCGAGCGCACCCGGCCGGGGGGTGACGCGGTCGCCACTCAGGCGCCGGTCGTACAGGCGCTGTGCGACCCGGCGCGGCACGAGGCGGCGCAGGCGCAACGGGTCGCGGGCGAGGAGCCGATCGAGCGCGCGACGCTCGTCGTCGTGGATCGCCATGTAACGCCGCGAGGCGTGGAGGCCCAGCACCTCGACGCGATCGAAGTGGGCCGCACACAGAACCCGGAGCTCGTCGGCGTCGTACTCGACATAGTGGTAGGGATCGATGATCTCGTCGGGGCGGCCGAAAGTGAGGCGGTTGGGGGTGACAAGGATCGCCCGTCCCGCCCGGCGCCAGCACCCGGACGACCTCGGAGAGCACCGAGGGGGCGTCGGGAACGTGCTCGATGGACTGGATCGCCACCACCGAGGCGAATGACGCGTCGCTGAACGGGAGCCCGCGCATGTCGGCCACATGGGTCTCGCGGGCCTGACCGGCCAGAGCCGCGGCCTCGACGTCGACGCCGACCGTCTCGCGGGGGGCGAGCAGTTCGTACGAGTGCCCGGTTCCGCACCCGAGGTCGAGGACGCGGCCTGGCCCGAGCAAGGTGGCGGACAGCCTGTACTCGGCCCGATGGCGCTGAAAGCTCGGGTTGAAACCACCTTGCGCGGTAGTGACCCGCTCGCCCGTGATCACCGGCACGGTCGACAGCGTAACGCCGTGAGTGCAGGGCGTCCGGCTCCGCAATCGAGGATGATTCGTCGATGCCGCTCGTGCGAGTTCTCATGGCCACGGTCGCGGTCGTCGTCTGTGCGTGGTTCGCCCTCGGGATCCGGCAGGCCCGGAACATCGACCGCGCGAGCGCGATCATCACCTCGGGAACCACCCCGAGCCCACGTCAGGCTTCAGAGATCAAAGGTTGGCTCGACGCGGCGGGCTGGCTGAACCCGGACCGGCAGGTCCAATTGCTCAGGGGCAAGCTGGACCAGGAGCGTGGCGAGCGAGCTGCGGCGCGGCGGATCCTCCTACCCGCAACCGCCGCCGAGCCGATGAACCTCCAGGCCTGGGTCTATCTGGCCCAGGTGACGACGCCGCCCGAGAAGGCCTTCGAGGACGCGCTGCACGCTATCGCCCGTCTCGATCCGAAAGTGAGATAGGGGCAGTGACGGGGTCAGGTTCGAGCGGCGGGACCTCGAGCCAGGTCAGCACGCGGTCGAGCAGTTGATCGGAAAACGAGCTGTCCCAGCCACGGCTCCAGACGACATCGCTGCCCCGCACCCGACGCTGGCCGTCGGATGCGGCCGCCGCCGCCTCGGCCAGGCCGGCAGCGACTCCCTCGACCGTTGGCTCGACGGTGATCAGGTTGGTCGAGATCGCCGACATCGCCGCCGGTGTCTTGTTCTCGAAACTGTTGGTCACGGTCAGCATTCCCGCCGAGGCCATCTCGAGCGGGACGAGGCTTGGGTGCGGGGTGTACATGAGGGCAAGGCCGACGTCGTGGCGGCGCAGCAGTCCCCCGTACTCGGATTGCGTTGAGCGCGGCAGCAGTGTCATCACCGCCCCGCCGCTCAGCGTCAGGCGTCGGCCACGGTCGACCGTCCCGATCCCGTTCAGCTCCCAGCCGGTCCTGAACAGGCCCTCACGCAGGGCGCGCTCGAGGCCGAGCACGCCGAGCTCGTACATATTGCGGGCCGCGTGCGGCTCCGGGCGCGCGTAGAACAGCAACCGACGGGTCTGCCTGGCCACGAGCTCGTCCGCCGACGGCGCCCTCACTACCGTCAACGCGTTCTCGAACGCCACCGAGTCGCGGTCCCCATCGGCGAGTACCTGCCGCGAACACGCCGATGCGCCGGCGTCGGAAATAGCCGCGCAGCAGCTCGCTGGAGAAAAGCGCGACGTGGGGAAATCGGTATGACTGCTCCGCCAGCGCGGCGAAGGTCCCCATCGGGAACGTGAAGGGCTCGTACTCCTGGATCAGGTAGAGAAATCGCGATGCCTGAGCCGACCGCAGGGCATCGTGGGCGATGTGGGCCGTCCACCACGTGGTGGCGATGAAAGCGTCGCGCGGGCTTATCTCGACCCGGCCCGACTCCCGACCAAAGGTGATCTCGACGCGATCGAAGACCTCGCGGAGCCCCGCGTAGTCGCACAGCGTGGCCTTCCAGTTGGGCGGGAGGGCCCCCACCGGGTCGACGGTGACGATGCGCACGCGCAGCCCCCGTTCGGCCAGCCGCCGGGCCAGGTTGAACTTGGCGATATAGCCACCGAAGAAATGGTCGAGATCGATGGTGGGGATCAGGAGGTTGACCCGTGGCGCGGCACGGTCGGACACCGCCCAGTCGAGGGGAGCGATTTTGTCGGCCAGCACGTTCTCCGGTCCGGAGCGCCCCGGTTCCAGGCGACCGGGATGGAGGATCAGGGAGGGGGGCGGGAGGGCGTCGAGACGCAGTCGCGACCGCGGTCGCTCCGTGGCCGTGGCGCTGAGGAGCCGCCGCCACACGAGCGCGCTGAAGAGCATCCATTCGGCGCCGAGCGTCTCCGGGGTCCCGACCAGCTCACGGGCCCCGCGCCATCCGAGCCGGGCCATCGTGAGGATGGAGTGATCGGCGGCCAGGAAGGCGCCGAGCGCACGCCGCTTGGCCCGGCTCATCTGGCCCCCGTTGCGCATCCTCAGGACAGTCGCGAACTGGAGCAGGCGGCAGATGTCGACGAAAAAGTGAAGGCGCCACATCCGCACGCGCTCGTGGGCGTCGCGCTGGCGGCGCAGCCGCTCGAGGAGGGGGGTCATGAGGTTGGCCTGGGCATGCCCGAGCGACGCACCGCCGTGCTGCACGTAGTCGTAGAGCGGCCGGTCGACATAGCCGATGTCGCCCAGCGCGAGCGCCGTGAGCCCAACCCAGTGATCGTGAAAGTGGGCGAACTGGGCCGGCGGGAATGGCAGGGCACGATCGAGAACCTCGCGACGCACGAGTGACGCCGCCCCGGTGACCGCGTTGGCGCTCAGCAGCGAGAGCAGGTCCGAGTGGTTGTTGCGGCGCCGGCTCCACCAGGTGGGGGAGATGACCTCGCCGTCGCGCGAGACCACACGGGCATCGCTGTAGATCAGCGTGGCGCTGCCGATCTCGGCCAGCAGCACGGCCAGCTTGTCGGGATGCCAGTAGTCGTCCTGGTCGGCCATGGCAACGAACTCGACCTCGGTTGGCGCGAGGGCGAGCGCGCGCTCGAAGTTCCGGTAGAAGCCCAGCCGCGCGGGCGATCGAGAGATCACGAAGCGCGGGTCATCGCCGACGAGCTCGGCGATGGTCGCCTGCCCGGCCGGGCTCGAGCAGTCGTCGCTGATGACGCAGACCCAGTCCTCGTGCGTCTGGGCGCGAATCGACTCGATCTGGCGGTGGAACAGGTCAGACGGCGGTTCGTAGGTCGCCATCGCGATGGCCACCGTGGGCCCGGATACCCCGGCCCGATGAGCGGGGCCGACCGGGGCGATCGCCGGTGCCGGGGCGATCGTTCCCACCTGCGCCAGAGCGTGGCCTCCGCCGTCGAGCTCGGCGCGCAACTCGAGCTGCCACCCCTCGGGTTCGATGGGTGGCTCGATCTCCACCATGGCCCAGAACCCGCTGCGATAGCTGAGCAAACGCGGATCGGCGGAACTCGGATCCTCGGCCACATCATCGGTCGCGAACGGGTCGAGACCCGGATGCAACGCGCGGAACGGGTCAAGCCGTGGCATCCGCTCTCCCCCGACCGGCTGCGGCCGGCCGTTGACGAGCAGCGTCAGGCCACGAATCGGCGCCGAGGGGCTGAAGCACCAGCCGGAAACGAACACGGCTGTCCCGGCGCCAACGGCGACCTCGCTCGGAAGCTCATAGTCGAGCTGGACATGCAGGACGGCGTCGGGCACGCGCGCGAAGGGTAGAGCGGCCGGTACCGCGCCGGTGGCCGGTCGTCTACCGTGCCGGTCGTTGACCAGCCGCCAGGCAGCACCCGAGCCGTCCCACGACGTCGGCCAGCAGGCCTTCTGGCGCTCGCTGCGCGCGCGCCATCCGCGCCTGCGGGTGGCCCTGGTCGAGGACGCTCGTATCACGGCCAGACTCCGTGGTGAGCGGCACGAGTTCCGGTCCCGGGCCGATGCGGTGGCCCAGATCCTCAGGCTCTGCTGGGTGAGCGACGCCTTCCTGGGACAGGCGCTGTACCGGTGCAAGGCCCGCGCCCAGGGACTCGGAATCCCCGTGCTCCCGCGCCTGGCCCACCGGCTGGCGATGGTCATGGCTCAGATCTCGATCGGCGATCCGGTCGTGATGGCGCCCGGCGTCTACATCCTCCACGGGCAGATCGTGGTGGATGGACTGGTCGAAATCGAGTCCGAGGTGGTGATCGCCCCGTTTGTGACCATCGGGCTGAGGGCCGGCGATGTGCGAGGGGCCACGATCGAGCGCGGCGTCAACATTGGCACGGGCGCGAAGGTGATCGGCGCGGTGCGGGTCGGGGAGGGGGCGACGATCGGCGCCGGCGCGGTCGTTGTCGACGATGTCCCGGCGGGGACCACCGTGACCGGAGTGCCCGCGCGCGTGGCGACTTCCGGGCGGCCTCCGGGCCGCTGATCGGGGCGCCGAAGCGCCCACGGGCGTGTTAGCTTCACGCGCATGTGGTCGCCGAGCGCAAGGGGTTGGCGGGGCCGGAGCACCGGGGCCGACCTGGCCGACCCACCGATGGACGAGTTCCACGGCACCGACGACGAGCTCTTGGCCGAGATCGTCGCGCTGACCGAGCGCAACCGGGCCAAGCCATCCGGCGCGCAGGAACGAATGCTGCTGCACCTGCGAAACCTGCTCGGAATCCGCTGGTTGGAGGGCGAACCGCGCAGCACCGGCCACCCCGAGCCCGACTTCGACGCTCTTCCCGGCGATGGTATGCCCGAGATCGAGCCGAGTAACCTCACGCCCGAAATCCTCCGAGCCGGCATCCTCGCGAGCGGGTGCGTCCTCGTCCGTGGCCTGATCGATGCAAGCCAGGCGCAGGACTTCGGCGACCTGATCGAACGGTGCTTCAAAGAACGGGCGCGGCACGATGCCGACCGGTCATTCAACGAGCGCATGTACGTTCCCTTTGAGTTCGATCCGCGCCGCGGCGTGCGGCTGCTGCGTGAGTGGATCAAGGAGGGTGGCGGCGTGCTCTCGGTCGATTCGCCGCAGCTCAGTTTCCTGATGGGCGAGGTCTACGCAGCTGCCGGGCTGCCCGCGCTGGTGCGTGGCTACCTCGGGGAGGAACCGATGGTGAGCGGGGACAAGACAACCCTGCGCAAGGCCGAGCCAACCGTCAGCGGTGCGTGGCACCAGGACGGGAAGTTCATGGGCGAGGTCACCGCGCTCAACCTATGGCTCGCCCTGTCGCACTGCGGCGACAACGCGCCCGGCCTCGACCTGGTTCTGCGCCGGCTCGAGGGCCATGTCGAGGCCGAGACCGACGAGGCGATGATGACCAACCAGGTCTCGCAGCGGATGGCCGAGCGGACGGCGGGCGATCGGCCGATTCTGCGACCGATCTTCGAGCCCGGAGACGCCCTGCTGTTCGACGAGCTGCTGCTCCACAAGACGGCATCCGAACCGACGATGCGCAGGCCGCGTTACGCGATCGAGAACTGGTTCTTCGGCGCCTCGGGATTCCCGGAGAACTACGTGCCGCTCGCGCTGTAGGGTCGCGCCGAACCCATGTGGAACGGGAAGAGCGTGTCGGTCGTGCTCATGACCTACGCCGAGCGCGATTCAATCCGGGCCGTGATCGAGGACTTCTTCGACACCGGCCTGGTCGACGAGGTCCTCGTCGTCGACAACAACGCCCAGGCCGGCACGGTGGAGGAGGTGAGCCGGACCCGCGCGCGCCTGGTCCGCGAGCCGCTGCAGGGCTACGGCCACGCGACCCGCCGGGGCCTGATGGAGGCCAGCGGAGAGCTGATCGTTCTCGCCGAGCCCGACGGGACATTCCTGGCCCGGGACATCCTCAAGCTGCTGGTTTACAGCGGCGAGTGCGACGTGGTGTTCGGCACTCGCACCACGCGCGAGCTGATCTGGGCCGGCGCCAACATGGCCCGCTTCCTGCGCTGGGGCAACTGGGCGGTGGCCAAGTTGATCGAGGCCGTCTACAACACGAGCCATCTGAGCGACGTCGGCTGCACCTACCGCCTGCTTCGGGCCGAGACGGCCAAGCAGATAGCCGAATCGATGACGGTCGGGGGCAGCCATGCCGGGGCGGAGATCATGCTGTTGACGATCATCTTGGGAGCCCGGTTCGTCGAGGTCCCCGTCAACTACCTTCCTCGCGTGGGTACCTCGTCGGTGACCGGTGACCCGCTCAAGGCGCTGGCCGTCGGGCTGCAGATGATCCGCATGGCGCTGCGGCTCAGACGGATGGCCCGGCGCCGAGCATCACGCCCACCGGCGCTGGTCGCTCCGGATTCGACGCCGGGGGAGCGACCGCCCACCCATGTCCCACTTTGACGACATCGCGACCGTCTACGACGAGTCGCTGCCCGAACACGTCGTCGAGCACTACCTGCGCAAGCGGACGGCGTTCATCGCCGGGGTCAGTCCCAGCGGCTCGGTCCTCGATGTCGGCTGCGGCACCGGGGCACTGGCCGAGCGGCTCGTGCAGCGCGGCTACACCGTTTCCGGCGTCGATCCCTCGGCGGGCATGCTCGAAATCCTCCGTGCCCGCAACCCCCAGATCACCGCCGTGCAGGGGTCGGGCACGGCGCTCCCGTTCACCCCGGATAGCTTCGACCTCGTCGTGTCGGTGGCGACGATGCATCACATCGCCGAGCCGGCCGCGGTAGGCCAGACACTGGCCGAGATGGTGCGCGTGTGCCGTCCGGACGGCCGCATCCTGGTCTGGGACCACAACCCGCGCAATCCGTACTGGTCGCGCCTGATGGCGCGCGTGCCCCAGGACACGGGTGAGGAGCGCCTCGTGCCCGAGGCCGAGATCGTCGCGGGTCTTAGAGTGGCCGGCGCCGAGATCGTTAGCCGCGATCAGCTCGGGCTGGTCCCAGATTTCACACCCCGCACAGCGCTACCGGCCGCCGCGGGGTTCGAGCGGGTGTTTGAGCGGACGCCGTACCTGCAACGGCTGGCCGCTCACAACGTGATCGTCGCTCGCAAGCCGCCACCGAGCGTCGCGTGACTCACCGCGGGACCAACTCGGCGACGATGAAACCGTCGGGACCGCTATGGATCGGCTCGATTCGCCAGCGCCGGTCGAGTTCGCGCAGGATCCATTCCACCTCGATGCCGCCGCCGTCGATCGCCCCGTGCAGAGGATTGACCCCCAGCCTGCGCATGTCCGCGATGACCTTGAGGGCTTGATCGTCGATGAGGATCCGCTGACCGGGCTTGAGTCGGGCGAGGGCCGAGCGAACCCGTGGCAGCCAGACCGACGAGACGAGACCATCGGCCTTCGGATCACCGATGGGCAGGAGGTTGGCGCGGTGAGAGCGCATGACGATCTCGGTCCCGAGGTCGGGCAGCGTCGGCAGCAGGATCACAGCTCGCCGGCCTGGCATGTAGCGATCGAGGAGCGCGATGGCAACGGGCGCTCGAGGGTCGATTGGCGGCGGGTGCCAAAGACGGTGGAGCGCGCTCGTGAGTCCACCGTTCGGATAGGCGCGCGCGAGTGCGGTGCGAGAGAAATGTCCGCCGATCGTCGGCCACGCGGCCGAAAGCAAGAGCACGACGATGGTGAGCGCCGAGGCCAGGGCGCTGCGGCGCACGATGCGGGGAAGGCGCGAGGCCGGGGCCAGGATCAGCGCCAGCCACAGCGTGGCCGCGATCACCAGCGGCAGCGCAACGTACAGCAGCAGGTACGTCGAGGAGCGGTTGTCCGTATAGCTGAGCAGGGCGATCGAGTACGCCGTGCTGCCGGCCAGCCCGACCAGCACGGGCGGATCGGCGCGCGCCAGCGTCGGCTTGCGGAGGACGAGCAGGATGAGCGCGGCCGCCGAGACCAGGGCCGCCGCGTCGACCGCCAACCCAGGCGACCAGTTGGCGAAGCCGTAGGTGATCGTCCCCGCGGTACCGCCGAAGAGGAACTCGCGCAGGTAGGCCAGGTACTGCCCCCAATCGGGCAGATGCCCGGATCCGATCAACGTTGCCACCGCGAAGACCACGTGGGCGACAACGACGGCCAGGAGCCCGTACAGCGCCCCTCGAACGAAGCGCGGCCGGCGGCTGCCCGGCTCGCCGAGCCAGGCCTCGGCGGCCAGCACGGCGGCGTACGTCACGGCCGTATAGGCGAACGCCTCCAGCGCCCAGAGGGCGGAGACGCCGAGCGCGCCCAGGACCACGTGGCGGGCCACCCGCGAGCCGCCCGACGACCGCGCCGACGCCACTCCACCGAGCAGGACGATCATCGGCAACCCGAAGCGCAACGGCCCTTCCTCGGGCAGCTGCCCGACGTAGAACTGGAAGTGGTAGACGAGCGCGAGCACCCCGATGGCCACCGCGGCGATGGCGAGCAGCCGCCGCACGCCGGCCAGTCGCAGCACGCCGTAGGCGGCCGCATAGAACAGCGCCGTCAGCAGCGAGTCGAGGAAACCGAGGGTCCCGTAGCCGATCGGTGCGATGTGGAACCAGCCGGCGAGGAAGTAGATCATGCCGACTCCGTACTGAGACAGGGGGTCGTTGACC
This sequence comes from uncultured Solirubrobacterales bacterium, assembly GCA_963734775.1. Lineage (GTDB taxonomy): Bacteria > Actinomycetota > Thermoleophilia > Solirubrobacterales > Solirubrobacteraceae > Palsa-465. Next base: position 154,804 of record CAVTJE010000014.1, on the reverse strand, counting down.
AGCAGGGCGCCACCGCCCAGCAGCTGATTCGTGGGGCCCAGCAGCCAATCCTGCTGGAACTGGACCAGCCCGGGATCGAACAGGAAGTTCGGGATGCCGGCCGGATTTCGAAACACGATCACATCCGGGATGGCCAGCAGAAGGATCGCCACCACAACCGCGTCGAGAACCAGCCCGGCCCGGCCCACACGGAGAGCCGATACCCGGCCGTAGGCAGCGAGGATGAGGATCGACACGAGCGCTCCGAGAATCAGCGGCAGGGGTGTCAGCGAGGCGCCGCTGGTCACGCAGAGCAGAACGCCGAACAGCAGGCCCGCGGTGACGGCCACGACGACTGGCGTGTGCTCGGCCAGCCGATGCAGGGCAGGCCAGCGCCGGCGGACGACTCTCGCCGTCGCGGCGGCGGCGAGCGCCGACCATGCCACCACGCCCACGAGGATCCCCTTGACGCCGCTGCCCCACGGCAGCGCTCCCGACAGCCGAACTGCGATGAGGACCACGGCCAGGGCGCCGGCGAGCGTCGAGGCGAAGGCGGGCAGCGTCTGACCGTTGGGCCCAGCCGCGATGATGTCGACCAGCCGCGATCCGGCGATCAGCGACAGGGGCAGGATGACCAGGAATCCCCCCACGTAGAGGTCCGTCTTGACCTTCTGGTTCTGCTGGTTGAACAGCCCGGTGACCCCATCCACCCCGGTGATCCCGTGATGGATGACCAGCAGCTGCGCGGCCATCAGACCGAGGACGACGGCGAGCGCCAGCGTGACGCTGAGGACGAGTGCGGCCGCGAACCCGGGCCGGTCCCTGGTCGCGCTCACCGCTGAGAAGCGGGCGAGCGCGAGTAGACGGCCGCGAGCGTCCGCTCAAGCCCCGGATACACCCGCACGGTCGTCAGCCGATAGCCGTCGGGTAGCTGGGTCCCGGGCAACTTGGACCCGACGACGAACAGATCGCCTCCGTGGGCGTCCCGGATGGCCCGGCGCACGGCGCTCGGCACGGGCACGACGGGGTCGAACACCGTATATGGATGGTCGCGTTCGGCCGGCGACTTGGCCCGCACGACGATCTGCTTACCGCGGAAGGCAGCGTCAAAGCCAGTCAGGGGCCCGGGACTGAGCTCTCCGGTTTCGTCGATCACCACGTCGGCGGGGCGGGCGTGGCTGGCCACGTAGCTTGCCGCTCCCTGATAGTTGGGGCGCTGAAAGCCCACCTCGAACATCTTCGAGGCGCTGAGGGCAAACGCCAGCACCCCGAGACCCGCCGCCACGAGCCCGAGGCGCGGACCGGCGGCGATCACGAAGGCCGAGCAGAACAGGGCCAGGAACGGCCAGGAGGCGGCGAGATCGCGGACCCCGATGATGTGATTGCCGAGCGCGCTGACCAGGATCTCACCCACCGGCGTGGCCAGCATGAGCAGAAACACGAGCGCAACCCGGTGACGAGCGAGCCGGCGGATGGATCCCGACCAGTCGCCTCGCAGCACGCGAGTCCCAACGCCACAAACCGAGATGATCGTCGCGAGACCGAGCAGCACGAGCGCGAGTACGCCAGGAAGCTTGCCCAGCCCGGTCGCCTGCGCCTGGGCGTACGGGTATCCGATAGCCCAGTGCTCGATGTCGATGCGGACCTGGTGGGGGGTGAAGAGCGACAATGCCGAGAGGATCTTGACCGTGGGCGACTGCAGGTCGGCGATCAGGCCGGGGAGCCACGGGATGACCAGCGCGGCCGCGCCAACGTTGGCGAGCAGGGCGGGCCGGCGCGCCGAGGGCTCGGCCCACACGACCCATACGAAGGCCACGGCGAGGACAAACACGCACGTGTAGTGGGCGTAGAACGCCGCGGCCGAGAAGACCGCGTAAAGGATCCAGTAGCGCCGCCTGCGCCTATCGAGGGCCAGCAGCATCGACAGCACCGCGGCGAGGACGAAGAACATCGTCAGGCCGTAGGCCCGAGCCTCGGCCGAGTAATAGATCATGAAGGGGGACAGCGTCGTCACCGCGGCGGCCAGCAAACCGGCCCGGCGCCCGACTGTCCGCATCCCGAGCACGTACACGAGCGGGATCGTCGCCGTGCCGGCCAGCAGGGCCGGAAGCCGGAGCAGCTCGGGCGTCGTCCCCAGCCTGGTGCTGAGCCACGAGGTCAGGAACGACAGCGGCGGCGTGATCTCGGCGTGATGGATCCGGCCCGTGCTGTAGAGGAGCGAAAGCACATCCCCAAGCCCGTGGGTGGCCGAGATCCAGTACGTCGACAGCTCGTCGGCGAACACCGACTGGTGTGCGACGTACACCCGGAGTGCCGCGCCCACCACGGTGAGCACAACGAGCGCCGCGACGACCGGTGTCGTCCCGGCGCGAGCCGCCGCCGGAGCCTTGGCCAGGACTGGTCGAGGCGGTGCCACAGCCTCTGATGAACTCATCGCGCAGGACAGTAGCGGCCTTCGTGTAACGTCCTACCCGTGTGGCGACCGAAGCGCAGAGGGACCAGCCCTGCGGCAGGGGTGGTGTCGACGGTCGAGCGTCCGCCCACGGGCGAGGACCGGCCCGAAGCCAGTCTCGACGAACTCGAGGAGGAAATTGCCCTCCTGCGTGACTCCAACGCGCAGCGGCCGAGCCGCGAGACCGAGCGGCGCCTGGTTCGGCTGCGCCACCTCGCCGGCATCCGGCTCGTCGATCAGGCTCCAGCCGAGTCATCGTTCGCCGAGCCTGAGACCGACCGACTGCCCTCTGGCGACCCGCTGCCCGAGATTGCCGCTTCAGATCTGACCCCGGGGCTGATCCGCGCCGGGGTGCTGCGCGATGGCTGTCTGCTGGTGCGTGGCTTGCTGCCGCGCGACGCCGCGCTGTCCATGGCCAAGGGCATCGACCGCGCCTTCGGCCAGCGCGAGCGCCACGACGGCGGGCGCTCGGTTCAGGAGGGCTACTTCGAGGAGTTCCAGCCCAGCTCGCGTTATGGGCCCGTGGTCGGACGGGGATGGATCGAGCAGGGCGGCGGCCTGCTGGCCGCGGACGCTCCCCTCCTCCACTTCGAGATGATGGAGATGTTCGGCGCCGCCGGCTTGCGCGACACAATCAGCGGCTACCTCGGCGAGCCCGCGCTGATCTCGGTGCACAAGACGACCCTGCGCAAGGCCGATCCCTCGGTGCCCGGCGCGTGGCACCAAGATGGCTTCTTCATGGGCGAGGTCCGGGCGCTCAACCTGTGGGTGTCGCTGTCTCGCTGCGGCGATGAGGCCCCCGGCCTCGACCTCCTGCCCACCCGGCTCGAGCACTACCTGGCCACCAACACCGAGGAGGCCGCGCTCGACTACACGATCTCGCAGCGCAAGGTCGATGCGGCGCGAGGAGAGGTCCCGGTCATCCGCCCCATCTTCGAACCCGGCGACGCGATCTTCTTCGACGAGCAGTTCCTCCATCAGACGGGCTCCGATCCCGCCATGCGCAAGCCCCGCTACGCGATCGAGAACTGGTTCTTCGGCGGCTCCGGGTTCCCCGAGGAGTACGCGCCGATCGCCGTCTGACCGAGTCTCAGCCGACGGGCAGCGTTCCGTATGCGCGCCCCTCGATTCCGGCCCAGACCGGGTTGAGCGCGTAGAGCCGGGTCAGCTCCTCGCGGCTGAAGCCCAGCTCATGGGTGTAGTCGCCCTCGTTCACGCAACCGACGTCCAGGACCGCCTCTCGCACGGGCTCGGTCAGCTGGCCCAGCTCCTCCAGCAGCGCGAGGACATCTCGCTCGAGCGCCTCGACTCGCAGCCACCGATCGACGGCGAAGCGCCCGTGGTCGGTCATCCACCGCAGGAGATCGTCCGCGTCTGTGCGGCCGGCGATCTCGTCGTAGGACTCGAGGGGCAGGGGCCGGTAGTCGGGGTGGAGCCCGTGCTGCGCTTTGTGCTGCGCCCCGCTCAGGGCCCACGCCGGAAGGCGCCGGATATTCATGACCAGCAGCTTGCCGGTCACCTCGGCCTCGCGACCGAAGAACGGCATGTGCTTGTCATTGGAGTCGGGCGGGTCGGCGAACTCGACGAGCCCGGGGACCGCGGTCAGCATCGAGTACGTCGCGTCGCCGGCCGTTTTGGGCAGGTGTGCCCATGCGAAGCGGCGCCCGATCACCATCTTGGCGCTCCGGAGCTCAAGTCGACAAGGTTAGACTCGCCGCCGTGCACGATCCGGCTCTCGACTTCGACCCCTACCTCAACGATCCCGATCGTTGGGGCGTGTCCCTGGCCCAGGTCGCGGAGATCATGTTGCCGTGCCTGACCGCCGCCGGCGTGACGTCGATCGCCGAGGTCGGGGCGTTCGCCGGCGACCTCACGCGGGTGCTGGTCGCCTGGGGCAGGCGGAGTGGAGCCCGGGTGCTGGCCATCGATCCCGCGCCGCAACCCGCGCTCGAGCGACTCGCCGCCGAGCACTCTGAGCTCGAGCTGATCCGGGCCACCAGCCTGGAGGCGCTGCCGACGATCCCACTCCCCGACGCGATCGTGATCGATGGCGATCACAACTACTACACGGTCCGCGAGGAGCTGCGCCTGATCGGAGAGCGGGCACCCGGAGCCGACCTGCCACTGCTGCTGTTCCACGACGTCCGCTGGCCGCACGCTCGCCGGGACGACTACTTCGATCCGGACCAGATCCCCAGCGAGTGCCGCCATCCGACGGCCGGCCCCGTGGGCCTGTTCCCCGGGGACGCCGGAGTTCATCCCGGTGGCCTGCCCTATCCAAAGTCGGCGGCACACGAGGGCGGCGAGCAAAATGGTGTCCTCACGGCAGTCGAAGAATTCGCCGCCGGCCGCGAGGGCGTCCGTCTCGCCGTCGTGCCCGTGTTCTTTGGGCTCGGTCTGGCGTGGCACACCGAACGGCCATGGTCGGACGCCATCGCGGCGATCGTCGACCCATTCGATCAGCACCCGGTGCTCGAGCGGCTGGAGACCAACAGGGTGACGCTGCTGGCCCGCGACTACTGCGACCGCAGCGAGGTGTGGCGACTGCAGGACCGGCTCGCGCGCCAGCAGGCGGTTCTGGAGCGGCTACTCGAGTCGAGCGCCTTCGCCGTCGCCGAGCGGCTCTCGCGGCTGCGGGCGAGCGCCGGGATCGCGAGGCAACAGTCGGTCGTCTCCAAGGAAGAGATCCGCGCCGCGCTGCGCGACTAGTCGGTTCCGTTGCGCCGCTGTGCCGCCTCGCGGCGCATGCGGTTGAGCAGGCGAAGTGGGGCCGTGTAGCGCCAAGACGCCGTCGCCGTCGTCTGCTCGAGCTCCCGCTCGAGCTCGAGCACGCGTGCGTCGAGCTTCAGCGACTCGGACATGGCGATCGCCCGGGCCGCCTCGCGCCGCGCCTCGGCGCGACGGGCGCGCCGCTTCCAGTCCCCGTCATCCTCGCTCGCGCCAAGGAGCGCGCTGTTCCATTTCTCGGACATCTGGATGTGGGCCTCGACCCATACCTCGAGCTTGCTCACCAACTCGAGCGTCCGATGGTGGATAACTCGCAGGTCGGCCACGAGCAGCTTGCGCCCGGCCCGCCGTAGCTGAAGGCTGAAGTCGAGCTCGAAGCCATAGCCCAGCAGGAGCGTCTCATCGAAGCGGAGATTGCGCACCGACCACGGCGAGAGGACCAGCAGCTGACCGTCGAGGGCGTCGACCTCGCCCGGAGGCGGCCGGGAGTCGGTCCACGAGTAGCTCGGGACGCTGCCCCCGCCATGCTCCTCGTAGCGCTGCCACCCGTCGGCGCTGACGACGTCGCCCTCCCACCAGGCGATGCTGCGGACGTTGGTGGCGCCGGCGCACCCCACCGCTCCGACGTCCCGATCCACAAGGGCGTCGCGCACCTTGCGGCAGAAGTCCGGATCGACGATCTCGGTGTGGGGGTGAACGAGCACCAGCGCCTCGAGATCGTCACGCGCGCCAGCCGCCTCCAGCACAAGGTTGTACGTCCGCGCGAGCGGCTCGACCGCCGCGTAGGCGTAGATCTCCGAGTCGGCCTCCGCGGCGAAGCGGATGCCGGGTCCGGCGTAGCGCCGGTAGGACTCGGCGCCACTGATCGACGATCCAAACGCGATCAATTCGGCTCGACGCTCGTGAGACGCTCGGAGAGGCTGCGCGGCGCGAGCTCGGGACCTCGTCGCCGAGGGGCGGTGCCGTGAAGCCAACGCAGCGGCGCGGTGATCCGCCACGAGAGGCTCTCGGTCGTCTCGGCTATCGCCAGCGTGAGCTCCCGGACCCGGGCATCGGCCTCGAGCGAGTTCATGTGGGCCAGAAGCAGGGCCGCGTCGGTGTCCGCCTCGGCACGCAGCGCGCGATCCTTCCAGCTCCCGGCGCCGGTGCCGATTCCCATGCGTCCGTCCCACTTGTCGGCGAGCTTGACGTGGGCATCGATCCACTGCTCGGGGTCGGGCACCATGTCGAGTTGGCGGTAGTGAATGGCGCGGAAATCCGCGGTTCTGACCTTCATCCCGGCCTCGCGGACCTGGAGGCAGAGGTCGAGGTCGTAGCCGTGAAACTCGCCAAGCTCCTCGTCGAAGCGGACGTTCCGTATCACCCACGGTGCGAGCACGAGCACGAACCCGTCCAGCGTCTCCACCTCACCGACCCTGGCATAGGCGGGCGCGTCGTTCCAGGCCCACGAGAACGACGGCAGATCCCCGCCGCCGTGTTCCTCGTAGCGGTTGATGAAGGAGCCGAGCGTCACCGACGCCTCCCACCAGGCGATGCTGCGAACGCCGATGGCGCCCACGCATCCCACGAGTCCGACCTGGGGATCGGCGAGGGCCTCACGGATGATGGCGCAGAAGTTCGCGTCGACGATCTCGGCGTCCTGGTGCACGAGGACCAGCGCCTCGAGGTCCTCATGCGCGGCAAAGTGATCCAGCAGTGCGTTGTAGGAGCGGAAGATCGACCCGATCGACGACATCGCGTAGATGTCGGAGTCCGGCTCGGCAGCCCGGCGTATGCCCGGCTCGGCCGAGCGAGCGTACACCCCGGGCTTCGTGACTGAAGAGCCGAATGCGATCATGAGCAGCGCCTTCCGCGCACGGACACGAGTGTAAATGCCACCGAGAAGCTCAACTACCGTCGACGAGCCTGCCCCAGCGCCGGCGGCGTTGAAGGCGGCGCGCCGCCCGCAGGGGCCCGTCGTCATCGAGGTTCGCGGGGTTGACAAGACGTTCCGGATCCCCAGCCATCGCGTGGATTCGCTGAAGGAACGGGCGGTCCATCCCTTCAGGCGGATCGAGCATCGTGACCTTCGCGCGCTGAGAAACGTGTCGTTCGAGATACATCGGGGAGAGTTCTTCGGGATCGTCGGCCGCAACGGCTCGGGCAAGAGCAGCCTGCTCAAGATCATGGGCAGTATCTACAGAGCCGACGCGGGCCGCGTCCGCATGGCTGGGCGCGTGGCTCCGTTCCTTGAGCTCGGGGTCGGCTTCAATCCCGAGCTCACCGCGCGCGAGAACGGCGTCCTCAACGGCATTCTGATGGGCCTTTCCCGGCGCGAGGCGCAGCGCCGGCTGAGCGCGGTCATCGAGTTTGCCGAGCTCGAGGAGTTCGTCGACCTCAAGCTCAAGAACTACTCCTCGGGAATGATGGTCCGCTTCGCGTTCTCGGTCATGGTCCAGGCCGACGCCGACATCATGCTGATCGACGAGGTGCTGGCCGTCGGCGACGCGGCCTTCGCGCAGAAGTGCATGGACGTGTTCCACGAGCGGCGTGCTGCGGGCAGGACGATCGTGCTCGTCACGCACGACATGGCGACCGTCCAGGCGATGTGCCACCGGGCGATGCTGCTCGATGACGGCGAGATCAAATACCTCGGGGACCCCGACGACACGGCGCTGCGCTACTACCGGCTCAACTTCGCCGGTCCAGCTCACGGCACGGACGAGCCTCGCAAGATGGTCGACTTCAACGCCAAGGTCGTGGAGGCAACGCTGCGCGACGCCTCCGGCGCGGCGATCGAGAACGTCGAGCAGGGGCTGCCGATCTCGATCGACGTGGTGCTCGAGGCTGCCCGCCCGCTCGAGGGCCCGAAGTTCTCTTTCCACGTGCGCAACGACGAGGGCATGGTCGTGTTCGGGTTTACAGCCGCATTCGATGAGCCGGTGCCCAGCGGCGATCGCATCCGTCTACGCGGCGAGATCGAGAATCGGCTCGTTCCGGGCCGCTACTACCTCGACTGCTGGGTCCAGCAGAGCGAGCAGCAGAGTGTCGTCGCCGTGCAGGGCCTGCGGTTGCTGGGGTTCGTCGTCTACGGCACGGCCCGGCGGGACGGTGTGGTGCTCGTCGAGGCCGACATCAACGTATGCGCAGCTCCACGGGGATGAGCGACGAGACGGTGCAGCTGCGCGACGTGCCAGGCCCATCGGCGCTCGGTGGCGGTACCCGGCGCACGCTCGAGCTCCTGTACGAGATCGCCGTCACCGACTTCAAGAAGACGTACTTCGGAACCGCGCTCGGCTACCTGTGGTCGATCGTGCGGCCGCTGATGCTGTTCGCCGTCCTGCTCGCGGTGTTCACGCACGTCTTTCACTTCGCCTCGAAGGTGCCGCACTACCCGGTCTTCCTGCTCTTCAACATCATCCTCTTCGGGTTTTTCCAGGAGGCGACCCTGACCGCGGTGAGTTCGATCGTCGGGAAGGAGTCCGTGATTCGCAAAACCCAGTTCCCCCGCCTCGTGGTGCCCCTCGCCGTGGTCATGACGAGTCTGTTCAACCTGGGCCTGAACCTCATCGTGGCCTTCGTGTTTCTCCTCGCCTTCGGCGTGAGTCCGACCTGGACGTGGCTGCTGCTGAGCGTGATCCTGGTCGTCCTGTTCGTCCTCACGACGGCGGTGTCGATGATCGTCTCGGCCCTCTATCCCCGGTATCGCGACGTGCAGATCATCTGGACCGTCGCCTCCACGGTGCTGTGGTACGCCACGCCGGTCCTCTATCCGATCGTGCTCGTGTCGCACACGCTGCGCGATGCGGTGGCGCTCAACCCGCTTGCGCCCATCTTCGAGCTGGCCCAACGCTGGGTGACCAACCCGGCGACGCCGTTGCCGTGGTCGCCGATCGCCGGTGGCCCGGTCCGCTTCGCCATCGCCGTCGCCATCTACCTCACCGCCTGTGGGTTGGCGGTGTGGGTGTTCAGGCGCGAGGCTCCGAGGATCGCCGAGGCACTGTAAGCCCAATTAGCGCTCCGACGAGCACGAGGGCGACGAGTGTGACGGCCGGCATCTGCCAGTCCCAATCGAGCGGTTGGTGGGCCAGCCATGCCACGAACCCCGCCGTCGGCCCGGCGGCGAGTGCAGGTGCCGCTCTCAGGGCGTCGCGCGCGGCGAGGCCGACCCCGCCGACGAACGTGAGTAAAAACACCGCGCCGATGATCCCGAGCTCGGCCAGGGTTTGCAGGGGCAGCGAATGCGCATCCTGGGCGAACTCGTTGATCGACCGGTAGCGAAGCCAGTCGACGGCCCAGCCGCCGGCGCCGATCCCGCGCAGCGGCTCATCTTCGAACGCCCGCATCGCCACCCTCCAGTAGGCATAGCGATTGCTCTGGAGCGTGACGTAACGCGTCGCGCCGGCGCTCAGCGGCCGACTGGAATGCTCCTTGGCGCCGACCACGATGGCCAGCGCGAGGCCGGCGCAGATGACCGCCGTGGCGACGGCCGGAGCACGTGGCGGCAGCTTGAGCGGTCGCGGACGCTCGACGGCCATCAGGCGCCGCTGGGCCAGGGCGCCGACGGCCATGACAACCACCAGCAGCGCGAACGCGATCGCTCCCCCACGCTCTCGCGTGGACAGGGATCCGGCCAGCGAGGTGACCGAGCGAAACGGCGCCGTGGCGAGCGCGGCGAGGACGGCCACGGCGAGCGCCGTGAGGGCGCCGCGCAGTTGCTCGACGGTCGGCGCGAGAAAGACCAGGGCGACGAGCCCGGCGGCGCAGGCGAACAGCGCGCCCCGCGAGAAGCTGAGGTACAGGCCCAAGCCCACCACCGCCGCGCCCGCCACGGCCAGCATCCGCAGCCAGTGCTGGCGAGTCGCGTCGCCGACCAGCCTCGCGCACAGCACGACTCCGATCGCCGCCAGCTCGCCCATCGCATTCCAGTAGGTCAGCGGCTGCTCGAGCCGCCCCTCGGCGCTGACCGAACGCGAGAACTCCAGGACCCCGGGGACGAGCCTCTCGGAGATGCCGTACCCGATGACGATCAGCGCGCCGCCGGCGAGAGCCGGCTCGACGACCCGGTGCCAGCCGCGGTCGCGCAACAGCCACACCGCGGCCAGCACGGTCCCGACATAGAGAAAGCCGATCTGGCCGGCGTGGTACGCGCTGCCCGCGATCGGTGCCCACAGAATCGACAGGAGCGTCCAGGCAGCGAGCAGGGCCAGGCCACCGACTGTCACCAGCCCACTGCGGGCGAGTCCGAGCGGGCCGGGCACGGCGATCACGGCAATCGCCACGAGGACCCAGGCGACCAGGCCGGCCACCTCCCGCGGACTGTCGAAATAGCCGCCGGCGAAGAAGGCCAACACCGTTGGACCGGCAAGAAGCGCGACGCGAGCGCCGCTGAGAACGCCGGTACGCATGGCTCAGTGTCTGGTCACTACCTGTGTTGATCCCGCGCGGCACGCCTGACCAGCCGGGTCGAGGCGAGCATCTGGCGCTCGCCGACGGCCGGCCGGCGGAGGCGCCCCGAGGCGGTCTCGATCTCTGCTCGCACGCCCCGCTGGAAGGCCGCGACGTCGAACTTGTCGGCGTTGCGCCGGCACGCCTCGGGGTCGACGGCGCCATCGTCGAACTCGAGGACGGACTGCGCCAGCTCGGAGGGCCCGCCCGACCACAGCCGCCCGGTGACGCCGTCGATAACCGTCTCGAGCACACCGCCGGCGCGCCGCGCGATGACCGGGCGCCCAGCCGCCTGGCATTCGACGGCAGCGATGCCGAACTCCTCCACCGAGGTGACGACGAGGGCGCGCGCCGACGCCATGATCTCGGCCACGGCCGGATCGGGCAGCCGTCCGGCGAACTTGATCGTGGGGCCGGCCTGGTGGCGGAGATGGCGCCACGCCGGTCCATCGCCGACGACGATCAGCGGTAGGCGCAGCTGATTGAAGGCGGCGATCGCGACGTCGAGCTGCTTGTGGGCCATCAGCTCCGAAACGGTGACGTAGTGGTCACCGACCGGGGCGAAGCCGAACCGCTCGGTTTCCACGGGCGGATAGACGACGCGTGCCTCCCGGCCGAAGTAAGCCCGGATCCGGGCCTGCGTCGCCCGCGAGTTGGCGATGTACCGGTCGGTGCGCTGGGCGGCGATCCAATCCCACTGGCGCCAGCGGCGGAAGGCTCCGGCCAGGAAGGCCCGCGTCAGCGGATTCCGGCGGCGGGCCAGGGTCTGCTCGCGCTCGTTCCAGGCATAGCGAAACGGGTTGTGGCAGTAGCTGACATGAACTGTGTGCTCGCCGCACAGGACCGCGTGCGCCCACGCCGATGAGCTCGAAACGACCAGGTCGTACTGAGACAGGTCAAACGACTCGATCGCGGCCGGGTAGAGCGGGAAAAGCGCCCGGAACGTTCGCGCGGTCGGCCGCATCCGCTGTAGGAAGGTCGTCTGCACGGTCCGGTCGGCGAACCTGCCCTCGGTTCCCAGCTCGTCGTACACGGCCGTGTAGATGTCGGCCTCGGGCCACATCTCGCACAGCTTGAGGAAGACCCGCTCAGCCCCTCGGACGTCGAGTAGAAAGTCGTGGACGAGCGCGACCCGCTGCTCGGAAGGGGTGGAATTGGTCGGGTTTCCCACCGACGGCAGTCTATGAGGTTGAACGTCTAGCCTCACCTCGATGCCGTCCGCGGTGCTAGTCAGCTATTCGGGCGCGCTGGGCGGCGCCGAACGGGTGCTGGTCGCTCTCGCCACCGCGCTCGAGGGCGAGCGCTGGCTCGCCTGCCCCGAGGGACCATTGGCGGCGGCGGCGCGTACCGCCGGGGTCCGGGTGCGGACGCTGCGCGCCCACGGTCTGCGGTTGCGCGGTTCGGCCGCCCAGCGCGGCCTGGCGGCGGCCCGTCTGAGCGCCCACGGACTCGAGGCCCGGGCGATCGTCCGCGACCTGTCCCCCGATCTCGTCATCGCCTGCGGCATGCGATCTGGACTCGGCCTGCTGCTGGCCGGCGGCGCCGGAGCGCCGACGATCTTCATGCACAACGACATGCTTCCGGGACCGCTGATCGCCACGGCCGTCCGCCGCGCCGCCGCCCGCGCGGCCCTGGTCATCGTCCCGTCGCGCGCGGTGGCCGACGATCTCGCCATTTCGCCCGCGCCGCTCGTGGTGCATCCGGGGATCGACGTCGAGGCGTTTGCCGGTCTGGGGGCGCCCGCCGACCCCCCGGAGGTGCTCGTGCTCGGCGCGCTGGTGCCGTGGAAGAGGCCGGGCTTTGCGCTCGAGGTCTGCGCACGCGCCCGGCGAACGCTCCCCGCGCTCGCGCTGCGGTTCGTCGGCTCACCGCTTGACTCCGACGCGTTGCTGAATGAGCTGCGAGAGCGCGCAAGTGCCCCCGACCTGGCCGGGGCGGTGCAGTTCGCGGGGCCGATGGCCGACCCGCGGCCCGCGCTGGCGCGGGCGAGCTGCCTGCTCCATTGCGCCGAACGCGAGCCCTTCGGCCTCGTCGTGGTCGAGGCGATGGCGGCCGCACGGCCGGTGGTCGTTCCGGCGTCGGGCGGGCCAGCCGAGATCGCCGACGGCGATTGCGGGGTTCTCTATCCCGCCGGAGATCTCGACGCATGCGCTCGGGCGCTCGTGCACGTCCTCGGCGATCGCCGGCGGGCACTCGAGATGGGCGACCGCGGTCGCCAACGCGCCCGGGAGCGCTTCGAGGCGGCACGGATGCGCAATGAACTTCTCGCCGCTGCCGCATCGGTCCGGCGCCCGCATCGTCGGGGTACGCCTGCCGCCGGGCGAGGGCTGGTCCTGGTCACGGTCACCCACAACTCCGCCTCCGAGCTGGCGAGGCTGCTCGGCACCGCCGAGCGCCATCTCCCAGGGGCCGCCGTGGTGGTGGTCGATTGCGCCTCGCAAGACGCCAGCGTCGCCGTGGCCCGCGCGGCGCGCGGTGTCACGGTGCTCGCGCTGGAGGAGAACGTGGGGTTCGGCACCGCCTGCAATCGCGGACTGGCCGAGGCGCGCGAGCCGGTTACGGCGCTGGTCAACCCCGACGTCGAGCTCCTCGACGACTCGCTGGCCACGCTGGCCGCCGAGGCGGCTCGGGACGACCGTCCCGAGCGCCTGTTGGCCCCGCTCGTACTCTCGCCCGACGGCTCGCGCCAGGACACCGTCCATCCCCGACCCGCGTCGTGGCCCGAGCTGCTCGGCGCCGTGGTGCCCCTGTGGCTCGTTCCGAGCGCCTCGCCGTGGCGATCACGCGCCCCGCGACGTGTGGGCTGGGCCGTCGGTTGCACGCTGGTGGCGCGGACCGGCACGCTCGGCGCTCTGGGTCCCTTCGACAGCCGGATCTTCATGTACGGCGAGGATCTCGAGCTCGGCCTGCGCGCCGCCCGCGCCGGGATCGAGACCTGGTTCTGGCCCAGCGCGCGCGTCCTGCATCACCGGGCCCACGCGACGGCGACCGCGTTCGGCGGCGAGCCATTCGATCGGCTGGCCACGGCACGCCGCGACGTGGTCGCCCGCGTGTGTGGTCCGCGCCGGGCCACGGTGGACGACGCCGCCCAGACCGTGACGTTCGCCACGCGGATCGCCGCGAAGCGCGTGCTCGGAAGGTCGGCCTCGCGCGAGCTGCGCCAGCTCGAGGCGCTGCGCCGGGCGCGATGAGAAGACCTCGCGGCGTGTGGCTGCTGGCCGGCTCGGCGGTGGTACTCCTCGGCGGCGGCGTGGCCGCCATCCTGATCGCCTCGAGCGGGCCCAGTCGACGCGAGCCGGCACCTCATGTGCCCGCGCCTCGAGTTCCCGGGCCGCCGGCCAGTCCAGCGCCAAGCCAGGAGGAGTTCGGCGCCAACGTCAATCGGCTGTTCAACGACCGGACCTACACCCCGAGCCAGATCGCCACACAGCTGCGGGCTCTGCGCGCAACCGGGGCGACGGTGGCTCGCAGCGACACCCTGTGGGAAGTGTCCCAGCCGGTGGAGGGTCGCTTCGATTGGCGCTTCGACGACCTGATCGCCGGCTCCCTGGCCGCCCAACGCCTGCGGTGGCTGCCCACTCTCGATTACTCGGCGCCATGGGCCGCGGCAGAACCGGCGACGCTCCACTCGCCGCCCCGTTCGCCCGCGACGTTCGCCGGCTTCGCCGCGGCCTTCGCCGCTCGCTATGGCCCAGGCGGGACCTTCTGGCGATCACACCCCGGGCTGGCGGCGGATCCGGTCGACACCTATGAGATCTGGAACGAGCCCGACAACGGCGTCTTCTGGCCCCCGCATCCCGATCCCAGCGCCTACGCGAAGCTGTACCTGGCCAGCCGCGCCGCGATCATTGCCGTGGATCCGACCGCGCGCGTGATCATCGGTGGCCTGACGAAGGCTCCCGCGTTCCTTCCCGCCCTCGTCCACGCCCAGCCCGATCTCGTCGACCACGTCGATGGCGTGGCGCTGCACCCGTACGGCCACAGCGCGCTGGCCGTGCTGGGCAAGGTCCGAACAGCACGCGCCACGATGACCTCGCTCGGACTGGGAGGCGCGCCGCTGTACGTGACCGAGCTCGGATGGACTACGCATCCGGCGGGGACGCTCAACTTTGCGCCGGAGCGGCGGCGACCGCGCGACATCTTCACCACGCTGAGTGCCCTCGGCCACACGAACTGTGGCGTCGCGGCGACCCTGATCTACACGTGGGTCACGCCCGAGCGCAATCCGGCCAACAAGGAGGACTGGTTCGGCATCCATCCGCCGGGCGGGGGGACGAGCGCGGACACGGCGGCGTTCGCCGCCGGCCTGCGGCGCGCCAGCGCCCCGGGACACACACTCGCCGTGTGTCGCTAGCGGGACTTGATGCAGATCGTGGCGCGGCTGCCCTTCTTGCGACAGCCCTCGATCGCCAGCACGCCCTTCGTGTAGGCGCTCAGAGCAGGCTTGGCCTCGATCTTGCCGTGGGTGTCATAGCGCAACAACCCGGCGAAGTTGAATGCCGGCGCATGCCAGTACTCGGCCCCCATCCAGGTGTAGTAGTCGAAACCGGCCAGGTTCAGCGCCTTCCGGTGCTGCGCGAGCAGCGGTAGGAGGGCGGCGATCTTCTTGCCCTGGCCCTTCTCGGTCGTGTTCCAGTCGTAGTGCTGGGGCGATTTGCCCTTGGCCGAGGGCCAGCTCAGCTCGGTGGCCAGAAGCGGCTTCTGCTTCTCCCCCTCAGCGTCGGCCGCCCGGCGGGTCAGCTGCAGGTACGTGATCACGTGGCTCGGCGTCGAGGTGAAGCCGTTGACCGAGATCACGTCGTAGAGGTCTCGGGCGCCGTGGACGTGGTTGATCTGGCCGAGATACTTCCACGCCGTATTGGTCAGCGCGCCGAGCACGACTTTGGCCCTGGAGTCCGCCTGCTTGATCGCCTTGTGGGCAGCGCGCAGCAGCGTCACGTACCCCTTGGCGAACGGCTGGGGCCAGTAGTAGGTGAGGTTGGGCTCGTTCCAGATCTGCCACGCCCGGATCGGCTGACGGCGCCGCTGGCCGGCCCAGAAGCTGCCGTGAGGTCCGTAGCGGTGAATGAGCGCACTGGCGTAGGCCGCGTACGGCGCCACGCGCCTGGGGATGGGCAGCCCGCCGCTCTTATTGGCCTTAGCGTCCCAGCCAGGGACGTAGAGGATCGTCGGGAGCACTGTGATTCCGTTCTGGGCGGCGAGCCCAACGACGGCATCGGTGAGGGCGAAGTTGGTCGGAACACCACCCACGTCGACGTACCCGGTCGGCGCCCGGGTTCCGGGGCGGAAAGGCTGCGCGACAGCCCAGTTGAAGGCCATTCTGACCGTCTCGACACCGGATTTGACCATCAACTTGAACTGCTTGGACAGGTCGACGTTGTCGACCGGATTGACCGGCGGGCCGTCGAGATCGACGCCGGCGAAGCCCTGGGGCACCGGCGGGCTGTTGGACGAGGCCGACCACGCGACGGCGGGCGCAGCGACGCAGGCCGCAACGACGAGCAACATCGTGAGCACTGAGCGCCTCCACAAGGTCCGGCCGAGTCTAGCCATGCCGGTTGGAACACGGCGCAGGGCCGGAGGTCGCGTCAGATGTCGGATTTGAGCACGCGATCGATCGCCGCGTCCGTCTCTCTGGCGGTGCGATCCCAGGTGTACTGGCGAGCGCGGTCGCGTCCCAGCTCAATCAATCGCGAGCGGAGCGTCCCGTCGGTGATCGCGCCCCGCGTGGCCCGGAGCAGCTCGCCGGCGTCGTCGAGGTCGACGAGCAGGCCGGCATCGCCGACCGTCTCCGGCAGCGCACCGGCCCGCGCCGCGACGACCGGGATGCCGGCCGCCATCGCCTCCAGACAGGGCAGACCAAAGCCCTCGTATTGCGATGGCACGACGACCGCGCGCGCTCCGGCATAGAGAGCGGGCAGCAGCGACTCGGGGACGTAGCCGAGCCGGCGCAGGCGCGACTCGCCGCCGCGGAGGTAGCCGCGTTCAGAGCCGGCCAGGACGAGCTCGATCCCGTCCTCCCACAGGTCGTCCGCCACCGGTTCCAGCGCGGACAGGTTCTTGCGTGCCGACGCGGTCCCGACAGCGAGGACGTACGGTGCGCCGAGGCCGAGGGCCTGGCGCGCCGGCCCCGGGTCGGTTCTCGACGAGAAGCGGTCATCGACCCCGCCGGCGATCACCGCCGTCCGTTCGGCCGAGGCGCCCAGCAGCTCGACGAGCTCGCGGCGCGAGAACTCGGACACCGTGATCAGGAGGCGCGCCCGCCGCGCCAGCCGCGGCAACACCCGGCGCTGGTAGGCGACGTAGCCGGCGGTGTACGCCTCCGGGTGACGAAGCGCGGCAGCATCGTGGATCACCACAGCATTGCGCCGGCCGAGCACCGGGGCGAGATTGGCCGGCGAGTAGATGAGAGCGCAGTCATGGGCGCGGAGCGGGAGCACGGCCTGCTCCCACGCATGCCCGGCCCGATGGGCCAGAGACGGATTGGGCCTGATGACTCGGTAACGATCCGGGCGCAGTGTCGGCAACCGGTGCGCCATCTCGCGGGCCAGCCGCTCGACGCCTCCGATCTCCGCGCGCATGGCCGCGCGGGCGTTGATCGCCACCAACGGTCCGGCGGACGCTTGCACCAGGCGGTGCCTGGGGGGTCGCCCGTCAGCCTCGGCGCGAGGGGCCGAGTCTCCAGCGCACCACGATGCCCATGGCCACGAGCCCGAGCCCGAGCCCGGCAGCGAGCCACGCATTGAAGCCGGTGAACGGCAGCTGACCAGCAGACGCCGTCGTGCCCGTCGAAGGCGAGGTCGGCGCAGTCGAGGAACTGGCTGTAGTGGCGGTCGGCGTCGTCGTGCCCGAACTCGGCGGAGCCGTGCTCGAGGAACCGGAGCTCGAGGTCGAACTGGACCCCGAACTCGAGCCCGAGCCTGAGCCCGAGCCCGGCCGCTGTGGTGATTACCGCTGAGGGGGTCGACGTACTGCTGGTCCCCGGCTGAGGGACCTGTCGCCAGCGCCATGGTCGGTGCGCCCAAGGCCACCGCGCACAGCGCCAAAATAAAGATGAGGCCCTTCTGGAGTCGGCGCACGCTGCGAGTATGGCAAGAGATGACGCCGTCCGCGTTGAGTTGCCGCCTCCGCGGTGAGAGCGCAAGAGGGTTCTCACGCGCCCGGTCGGAGGCGCCACAAGACGTCTCGCGGCCGCTCTTTGGGCGCGTGCGGGAAAGCCACCAAAGCGCGGTTTTGCAGGATTTATTGCAGGACTAGGGGATCGGGGCGAGAGCGCGACGTCGCGTGTTAGGGTGCTCCGCGCCCCCACCGCCGAGGGCTCACATCCCGGATCCAGCGCTCCCTCTGCACAGCGCGATCGGGTCCGCGCTTCACCATGTTCGCTTTCCGCCGCCATCGATCGACTCTGCGCGCGCTCGCCGCGCTCGGCGCCGTCGCCACCGTCCTGCTCGGCAGCGACCTCACGGCGCCCAGCTCGGGCGACCTGCGGAGTCAGATCGACGCCAGCAAGTCGGCCGCCGCCTCGCTGCAGCAGACGATCGCCGCCGATAGCGCGCAGATCGAGCGGACAACGGGCGGCCTCCAGGCCGCCGAGCAGCACCTCTCCTCGCTGCAGGCTCAGCTCAGCGCGCGCGAGGATGCGCTGCGTAAGGTCCAGGGCGAACTCGTTGCTGCCCGCGATCATCTCGTCCAGCTCGAGAACAAGCTGCGGGTGTCCTCGGCGGCGCTGGCTGCCAACCTCGTGGCCGCCTACGAGGGGCAGACCCCCGACCTCGTCAGCGCGATCCTCAACGCGCACGGGTTCAGCGACCTCCTGGAGCAGATGGCCTTCCTGCGCCGCGTCGGCAACCAGGACGCGCATATCGTCGGCACCACCAAAGCAGCCAAGATCGAGGTGGCCAAGGAAACCGAGCGCCTGGCCGCGCTCGAGCAGCGCGACCGCGGACTGACCAACCAGATCCTGGCCCAGCGCAACCAGGTCGCCGGGCTGAAGGCCGCGCTTCTTTCGCGCCAGATCGCCGAGATCAGCGCCCGCAAGCACGACTCGGCTCGCCTGCAGACCGTCAACGACCAGCTCGGCAGCCTCAACTCGAAGCTCAAGGCCATGGAGGCACGCGCCGCGGCCGCGGCCGCTCACGCCGCTGCGACGCAGAACGCGTCGATCAGCGGCGGGATCGCGGTCGACACCGGCGGCATGGTCCAGGCGCCCCCCGGCGCCCCGGCCGCCGTCGCCAAGGTCATCGCGGCCGGCAACGCGATCGCCACCCTGCCCTACATCTATGGCGGTGGCCACGCCTCCTTCCAGGCCAGCGGCTACGACTGCTCGGGCTCGGTCAGCTACGCGCTCGCCGCCGCCGGCCTCCTCAGCTCGCCGTTGAACTCGACCGGCTTCGAGAGCTGGGGCGAGCCGGGACCGGGTAAGTGGATCACCCTGTATACCAACGCCGACCATGTCTTCATGATCGTCGCCGGCTGGCGCTTCGACACCGTCGCCCTGGCCGAGGGCGGAACGCGCTGGTCTCACACACCCCCAGACGAGCCGGACCTGAGCACGATGGTCCTGCGCCACCCGCCAGGGCTCTAAGGTCGCCGCGGAGTGGTCGCGGGGCCGTGCTCGAAAAGACTCGCTATGCGGGACTTTTCGAGCACCGTGCCTGCTGGCGCCGCGCCACCAGGTGCGAAGCGCAGCCACCGCGTGGCCAGGAGCGCCAGCGCGGGGAGCGCGACGAGGGCCAGCATGGCCAGGAACCAGATCTGGCCGGCGTCGGTGCCCTCGCCGAGGGAATGGACCAGGCCCGCGATCCAGGCCAGCGCCGTGAACCGGTGGAGCTTGCGCCAGCGTTTGGCGCCGATGTGCTTTCGGGCGTAGTAGGAGAGACCGAGCACGATCAGGCCCCAGCCGGCGATGATGCCGACAGAGGTCCAGCCCGACTTGTAGCTGCTGAGAAAGGGAATCGTGATGTCGCCGAGCGACGGCTTCAGGTAGCTGTCGCCCAGGAGCGCGACGGCGTGGACGACGATCGCCACGATCGTCGCCAAGGAGATCATCTCGTGTACGGCGATCAGGTCGGGACCGCGGCGCCTGAGCAGCTTGGTGCTCATCAGCAGCCCCAGCGAGACGCCGAGGCTCGCGAGGATCAGGGCCGCGAAGCCAGCCGCGCGGCTCGTGATCCAGAAGATGTGGGGCGCGAGATCGGTGGTCATGACAGCAAGCGTGCCCCGCCACCGCGAGAGACCCGTAGGGGTCGCGTAAGAGAAACGTCGGAAGTTGTGCGCGACAATCCACGGCCGTGGACCAGCGAATCAGCCTGATCACCCTCGGCGTCGCCGACCTGGGCCGGGCGCGAGGCTTCTACGAGTCGCTCGGCTGGCACACCAACGCCGCGCCGGACGAGCGACGTGGTCTTCTTCCAGGCCGGCGGGATGATCCTCGGCCTATGGGGCCGTGGCGAGCTGGCGCAGGACAGCGGCCTTGAGGACAACGGCGGCTGGGGCGGTGTGGCGCTGGCGATGAATGTGGGGTCGCCGGGCGAGGTGGACGCCGTGCTCGAGGAGGCCCGAGCGGCCGGCGCGAGTGTTCCCCGCGAGGGGGCCGAGACGTTCTGGGGTGGCTATTCCGGGCTGTTCGTCGATCCCGACGGTCATCCGTGGGAGGTCGCCCACAACCCCCATTGGACGCTGGCGCCCGACGGCTCGATTCAGCTCTAATGCGAGCTAGCGGGCCGGGTGGATGAGGCGGGCGTCGCGGATCGACGAACCGCGGGCGGCGTAGTCGGGGTTGGCGATCCGGACCGTCGAGTAGGTGACGTTGAACGCCGACCCGCCGGCCGTGAGCGGCGACGGTGAGGCAACGCCGGCGCGGTCGCCGGGCCGGTAGGTGATGAACTCGTGGCCGCCCGGCCTGAGCTTGATCTTGGTCGTGTTCCAGGACGGATCGACGATCGTGCCGACGTGACCGGTCGTGGTCTGGGCCCTCGCGTGGGAGAACTTGGCCGACCCGAAGTTGGCCAGCGGGAGCGTCTGGCACCGGGTCTCGCTCACGCAGTCCGACGGTGCTTCGACGATCCAATCGGCCGACGAGACATCGACGACCGAGGGGTAAACGGTCTTGTGGAAGGATCGATGGCTCGTCTTGTCGGCGAGGGTCAGCGTCGTGCGATGGCCGACTACGACGACGCTAGCCGTCAGCGCGTCACCGGGACGGATCTTGAGGTGGATCGGATGCGAGGGTTTGGGCACCAGCTCGTACCAGGCGCCCGATCCGACCGCTCCGGCCGCCGTGCAGTCGAGCTCGGTCCCGATCTGCTCGAGCGCTTGCGACGTCATGCTGTAGCCGCCCAGGCCCACCCAGACGGCCGAGTAGGTGCGGCGATTGCCGCACCGCGCCTTGGGTTGGCGCCATGCCGCACTGACCATCGAAAAGCTGACTCCGGCTCGGTGCGCTGCGTAGCCGGCCCAGTTCGAGCTCGTGGTCGTGTCGGCGGCGGCGGGAGCAGCGCCGGCGAGGGCGACGCCCAAGGCCGCCGTCGTGAACCAGGCACCCACAGAACATCTTCTCGGTGAAAAAGCTAGAAAATTGAACATCAAAACCCCTACTGCGTCCCATCCGCGGCCGCACCAAGGATCTTAGACGCTTGGCCCTGGCAGTCGTACATCTTGACGTGCGACCCTCTGCCACTCGTCACGCTCACGGCCGGACACACACGCTCGGCGACGCTTATCGCCGCCTGGCTGCCCTGGCGGGCGTCGCCTGGGAGGCTCAGACCCCGGCCCTGATCGGCCAGGATCCACCGCAGGTGCCCGCCGCGGACCTCTGAGGCGAGCCAGGAGACCGACACCGTGCTCTCGCGCCCGGAGAAGCCGCCGAGACCAGCCACGTTGGCGTTCTCGGACAGGATCAACGGCGCGGCGCTGCTCTGGCTCGCGACTCCGATCGTCCCGCCGCCGTGAGCTTCCGCGTAGCGAACCGCAGCCTTCAGGGTCGAGGTGTCACCGCCGAAGCCTCCGGGCCCACCCTGACCACCACCAGCACCTCCGGCGCCACCCCCCGGCGGAGCAAATCCTCCGCCGCCCTGGGCGCCGAACAGCCCCGGCGGAACGAAGCCGCCGGCGCCCGGCACACCGGCCCCGCGACCCCGAACACCGCCGCCACCAGGACCGCCGGGGAAACCACCGCCGCGACGAGACCCAGCGGGACCTCCACTCGGGCCGCCACCGAGGGCGCTCGCCGCCCCACCCATGGGGAACGTCCCATTGGTGGCGTGGCCGAGGGTGTCGGCCGCCCACACGGTGGGTGCGGCCAACAGCGCCACGAGGGCCATCGCGATGACGGCGAGCCGCTCGCGCGCCGCGAGCCGGAAGGCGAGCATGACCGCCGCACCACCGGCGACGGCAAGGAGCACGGGCTTGGCCCACCCGAGCGGCCCACCCATGGTCCCGAGCACGACGAGCTCGGTCACCGCTCCGGCGCCGATGGCCAGGGGCGCGAACACGCGCGCCCGGCGGTCGCCGGGGAGCATCTGCGCCACCCCGGAGCCGATCAGCGCGGCGGTGAACGGCGCCAGCAGCGACACGTAGTAGGGATGGAAGATCCCCGAGGCAAAGCTGAACGCGATGGCCGTGGTGAGGAAGGCGCCGCCGATGATGATGAGCCAGCCCGTGCGGGGGTCGCGCCGGCGCAGGCGCGTCGCCACGAGCAGGCCGAGGCCGGCCACGACGGCGAAGCCCAGCAGCCAGCCGGCCTGATCACCGAGGGCGGCGTTGAGCAGGCGCAGCGGCCCCGTGTTGCCGCCGAACATGAGGTTGCCACCACCGCCGCCGCCACCGGGACCACCGCCGACGCCAGGCCCACCTCCCTGGCCGGCGATCCGGCCGAGGCCGTTGTAGCCAAAGATCAGCGACCAGATGCTGTTGTCGCTGGTGCCGGAGATCCAGGGCCGATCGGCCGCCGGCGTCAACGTGACCAGCAGCGGCCACGCGCCACCCACGATCACCATGGCCAGGCCGCCGGCCAACAGCTGGCGCAAGGCGACAAGACGCTCGCGCAGGCCAGAGCTCGACGTCCACATCCAGGCCAGAGCGATGCCCGGGACGACCATCAGCGCAACCAGCATCTTGGTCTCGAACCCGAGCCCGATGGCGATCCCGCACAGCACGAGCCACCGCGTTCGGCGCGTCTCGAGCGCCCGCACGGCGAACCACAGCGCAGCGATCGAGCAGAGCACGAGCAGCTCGTCGGGGTTGTTGTGGCGCGAGACGGCGACGACGATCGGGGTCGTGGCCAGCGCCAGCCCGGCGACGAACCCGGCGACCCGCCCGAACCGCCGGCGGACGAGGTCGTAGAGCAGGCCCGTGGCGGCGACGCCCATCAGCGCCTGCGGCACGAGCAGGCTGAGGGGATGGAAGCCGAACACGCGGGCCGACAGGGCCTGGACCCACAGGGCCAGCGGTGGCTTATCGACGGTCATCAGGCCGCTGGGATCAAGCGAGGCGAAGAGGAAGTTGTGCCAGCTGCCCGTCATCGAGCGTACGGCGGCGCTGTAGTACTCGTTGGCCCAGCTGTTGATATTCAGCCCCCACAGGTTGAGGACCCCGGCGAGGGCGAGCAGTCCGAGCAGCTCGGGCGCCGCGAACAGCCGCGCCAGCGCCGCGCGGGCGCGCAGCCGGCCTGGCATCGGCCGCGGGTAGGAGAGTGATCCGCTGGTCATCGCGCCAGAATGGTTTGGTCGGGTGTCACCCGACGTCACGGCTGGCCCGGGACGCGATGGGTCTCCGCGTACGCGCCGGCCGCAGCGATTGCGGCGGCAGCGGCGATCCCGGCCCCGGCGAGAGTACGGAGGAGAGTTCTCATGGCCGGGAGGATCCGCGACCGCTTGAAGCCGCCCCGAAGACGTCCCTAAGACGAGCGTAGGAACGCGCGGCCTTAAAGTTGGAGGTACACCTGAGAAGGAGATATTGAAATTGACAGCCAACAGCTTCGACGCCAAGGCACGCCTGAGCGTCGGTAACCGAACCTATGAGATCTTTCGCCTCGACGCCTTGCAGGCCAAATACGACGTGGCGCGACTGCCGTTCTCGCTGAAGATCCTGCTCGAGAACCTGCTGCGAAACGAGGACGGAGAGTCGATCCGCGCGCAGGACATTGAGACTCTGGCGCGCTGGAACGCGGCCGAGGAGCCGAGCAAGGAGATTGCCTTCACCCCCGCCCGCGTGCTGATGCAGGACTTCACCGGCGTGCCCGCCGTCGTCGACCTGGCCGCGATGCGCGACGCCATGAGCGACATGGGCGCCAACCCCGACCACATCAATCCGCTCGTGCCCGCCGAGCTGGTCATCGACCATTCCGTGCAGGTCGATGTGTTCGGCTCACCGCGAGCATTCGAACGCAACGCCGAGCTCGAGTTCGAGCGCAACCAGGAGCGCTACGCGTTCCTGCGCTGGGGCCAGGGCGCGTTTCACAACTTCAAGGTCGTCCCGCCCGACACGGGCATCGTCCACCAGGTCAACCTCGAGTACCTCGCGCGGGTCGTGTTCGTCAACGACGCGCTCGGCCAGGCGTATCCCGACACGCTCGTCGGCACCGACTCGCACACGACGATGGTCAACGGGCTCGGCGTCCTCGGCTGGGGTGTCGGCGGCATCGAGGCCGAGGCAGCGATGCTGGGACAGCCGATGTCGATGCTGATCCCCCAGGTGCTCGGGTTCAAGCTCACGGGGGCGTTGCAGGAGGCGGCCACGGCCACCGACCTCGTACTGACGGTCACCGAGATGCTGCGCCAACAGGGTGTGGTGGGCAAATTCGTCGAGTTCTATGGCGAGGGCCTGGCCCACCTGCCCCTCGCCGACCGGGCCACGATCGGCAATATGTCGCCTGAGTTCGGCTCGACGTGCGCGATCTTTCCCATCGATGCCGAAACGCTGCGCTACCTGGAGTTCTCGGGTCGCCCGCGCGGCCTGATCGAACTGGTCGAGGCTTACGCCAGGGAACAGGGGTTGTGGCACGACGAACATTCGGAGAAGCCGACGTTCAGCGACACCCTCGAGCTCGACCTGGCCACCGTCGTCCCGAGCATCGCCGGACCCAAGCGCCCCCAGGATCGCGTGTCGCTGACGGAGTCAAAGCCAGCGTTCCGGCTGGCGCTCGACGGCTACCTGCCCGACGAGGACGACGAGGACGAGGCACTCGAGGAGAGCTTCCCGGCCAGCGACCCGGTCTCGACCCACGTCCCCAACGGCGCCGGCCACGAGCCGCAGGGCGGGACGGGAGGCGCGCAGGTCGCGGACCGCTCGGAGACGGCCATTCCGGTCACGCTGGCCGACGGCACGGAGAGCGAGCTCGACCACGGCCATGTGGTCATCGCCGCCATCACAAGCTGCACCAACACCTCCAACCCGTCGGTCATGCTCGGCGCCGGCATCCTCGCCCGCAACGCGGTCCAGCGAGGCCTCACGGTCAAGCCATGGGTCAAGACCTCGCTCGCGCCCGGCTCCAAGGTGGTGAGCGAATACCTGGATCGGGCAGGTCTGACCGAGTATCTCGAGGCGCTCGGCTTTCACCTCGTGGGCTACGGGTGTACCACGTGCATTGGTAACAGCGGACCGTTGCCCGAGGAGATCTCCGATGTCGTCGGAGCCGAGGACCTGGCCGTCGTCTCGGTGCTGTCGGGCAATCGCAACTTCGAGGGCCGGATCAACCCCGACGTGAAGATGAACTACCTCGCCTCGCCACCGCTGTGCGTCGCCTACGCGCTGGCGGGAACGATGGACATCGACCTCTACGACGAGCCGCTCGGCGACGACGACCACGGCCGGCCCGTGTACCTAAAGGACGTCTGGCCAAGTGCCGAGGAGGTCGCGCAGACCGTGGAGGACGCGGTGCAGTCGGACATGTTCCGCAAGAGCTACGGCGAGGTGTTCGACGGCGACGAGCGCTGGAACTCGCTCGAGGTTCCGACCGGCGAGAGCTTCGTCTGGGATCCGCAGTCGACGTACGTGCGGCGTCCTCCCTACTTCGACGACCTACCGGCCGAGCCCGAGGCGATCAGCGACATCGAGAACGCCCGCGTGCTCGCCATCCTGGGCGACAGCGTGACCACCGACCACATCTCGCCCGCCGGCTCGATCAAGCGCGACGGGCCCGCCGGGGCCTACCTCATCGAGCATGGTGTGACCCCGAGGGACTTCAACTCGTACGGCTCGCGCCGCGGCAACCACGAGGTGATGATGCGGGGTACATTCGCCAACATCCGCCTGCGCAACCTGCTCGCGCCGGGCACCGAGGGTGGCGTGACGATCAAGCTCCCCGAGGAGGAGCAGATGGCAATCTACGACGCCGCGATGCGCTACATCACTGACGGCGTGCCGCTGGTCGTGCTGGCGGGGAAGGAGTACGGCTCGGGCTCCTCGCGCGACTGGGCCGCCAAGGGCACCCGTCTGCTCGGCGTCCGCGCCGTGATCGCCGAGAGCTTCGAGCGCATCCATCGCTCGAACCTCGTCGGCATGGGCGTGCTGCCACTGCAGTTCCGAGATGGCGAATCCGTGCAGTCGCTCGGCCTGACCGGCCATGAACTGTTCACCGTGCACGGCCTGGCCGATAGCGAGACCATCCCGCGCGAGCTCACGGTTCGTGCCGACGAGAAGGAGTTCACGGTGATTGCCCGGATCGATACGCCCAAGGAGCAACGGTATTTCCGCCACGGAGGGATCCTGCAGTTCGTGCTGCGCGAGCTGCTGGGGCGCACCTCGTGACGATCCCCAAGCTGCTCGACAGCCTGCTCGAAAGCGTCGGACCCTCGGGGCGGGAGACCGACGCCGCGCGCGCCTGGCGCGATAGTTGTGAGTCGTTCGCCGCTGAGGTGGGGAGCGACAAGGTCGGCTCCTCATGGGCGCGGGTGCCCGGCACGGCCGCCGGCCCCTCGCTGGTCGTGGTCGGCCACATCGACGAGATCGGGTTGCATGTGACCCACATCGAGGACGAGGGCTACCTGCGCTTCGGCGAGGTGGGAGGTTGGGATCCCCTGGTGCTGGTGGGCCAGCGCGTGCGGGTGATGACGCGCGGCGGGGTCGTCGCCGGCGTGATTGCCCGCAAGCCGATCCATCTGCTGAAGGGCGATGACCGCAAGAAGGCCCCCGAGCTCAAGGAGCTTCACATCGACATCGGGGCGGAGTCGGCCGAGGAGGCGCACGAGCTCGTGCGGATCGGCGACGTGGCGGTGATCGACGCCGGCCCGCTGGAGATGCGAAACGATCGCGTGGTCGCGCGGGCGCTCGATAACCGAGTGGGCTGTTACGTCGCGGCCGAGAGCGCCCGGCTCGTCGCCGAGGCGGGCGGCGCCCCGGGCGATGTGATCGCCCTCGCCGTGACCCAGGAGGAGACGAGCTTCGCCGGCTCCCGCACGAGTGCCTTTCACCACGACCCGGACCTGGCCATCGTGGTCGACCTCACGTTCGCCACCGATCAACCCGGCGTCGAGCTCGGGCCGATGACACGGCACACGATGGGCTCGGGCCCTGTGATCGCGCGGGGCACAAGTCTGCACCCGCTCGTCTTCGAGCTCCTCCACGACACCGCCGAGGAGGCCAAGATCCCATTCACGCTCGAATCGCTCGGACGCGGGACGGGCACCGATGCGGACGCGATTCATCTGAGCCGATCGGGGGTCCCCACCGGGCTGGTCTCGGTCCCGTGCCGCTACATGCACTCGCCGGTCGAGATGGTCTCGCTGAAAGACATCGATGCCGCGGCAAGACTGATTGCCGCGTTCGCCCTCCGCCTCGCGCCCGACATCTCCTTCGTGCGCTGAGTGCTGCTGCTGGTGGACATCGACGGCACGCTCGTCGCTGGGGCCACGCGCGCCCACAGCGAGGCGCTGCACGCCGCCCTGACCGAGGTCCACGGAATCGACTCGCGGCGGGCGAAGTGGAACCTGTCGCCCGCTGGGCGCACTGACGGCGAGATCGCCCGCGCGATCCTGCTCGGGGCCGGTGTCGACGCGGCCCAGATCGACGAGCGGGCCGATCAGGTGCGCGAGCGCTGCTGCGAGATCTACGCCCGCATGCCGATGACCGACCTCTCGGACACCGTGCTCCCGGGCGTCGTCGATGTGATGAGCTGGTTGACAACCCGTGATGACGTGCTGTTGGGGCTGGTGACGGGCAACTTCGAGCCGATTGCGAGGCTGAAGTTGCGCCGGGCCGGCATCGGCAAGTACTTCCCACCCCAGCAGGGCGCGTTCGGCTCAGATAGTGAGGACCGCACCGCGCTGCCTGCAGTCGCCCGCCGCCGCGCCGGTCGCAGGGGCGTGCCCTATCCGCGCGCCGAGACGATTGTGGTCGGGGACACGCCGCGGGACATCGCCTGCGCCCGCGCCGACGGCGTGCGCTGCATCGCCGTGGCCACGGGGCCGTTCGGCGCTGAGGAGCTTCAGGACGCCGATCGCGTGGTCGCCGACGCGCTCGAGCTGCGGTCGGTGCTGACCCGGCTGCTCGATGGTTAGCTTCTCGGCGTCGGGAACTGCGAGCGCATCATCAGGTCCCACACCCGGTCGGGCGTGAGGCGGCGCTGGGTGATCATCAGATGGGCACTTGGCGTGACGGGATAGCGGGCCTTGGGGCGACCCGCCTTCAGCGCATCGGCGATCCGCTTGGCCACCGCCTCGGGGCCGGCCCCGAGCTTGGCCATCGGGCCCTTGTATGCAGCCTCGGTGAGCGTCGCGACCTTGCGGTTGAAGTCGCCGTACGTGTCGTCATCGGCCGCCGCGCCGACTGAGCCCGAGGCAACCTCGCCGAACTTGGTCACGATCAGCCCGGGCTCGACGAGAATGACGTCGACGCCGAAGCCGCGGACCTCGAAGCGCAGGGCGTCACTCAGCGCCTCGACCGCGTACTTGCTGGCGTGGTACAGCCCCCCGCCGGGGAAGGTGAGCCGTCCCCCCATCGAGCTGATGTTGACGATCTTGCCCCAGTGCTGGGCGCGCATACCCGGGAGCACGAGCTGGCACATGCGGATGAGGCCGAACACGTTGGTCTCGAACTGCCGCCGAACCTGGCCGAGCGGCACCGACTCGACGGCGCCCGACTGGCTGTAGCCGGCGTTGTTGACGAGCACGCCGACCGCACCCTCAGCCTCGGTGACGGCGTCGACGGCGGCGCTCATCGAGGCCTCGTCGGTCACGTCGAGGGCCAGCGTCTTGCAGCCCTGTTCAGCGAGATCGGCAATCGACTCCGGCCGGCGGGCGGTGGCGTAGACGTTCCAGCCGTCCTGCGCGAGGCGAAGCGCTGTGGCGTGCCCGATGCCCGACGAGCACCCGGTGATGAGAACGGCCTTGGAAGGCACGCGCGCAGCCTATCGCGCGCGACGCTACGTGCGCGTGAGCTTCTTGTAGGTGATGCGGTGGGGACGGTCGGCCTCGGCCCCGAGCTGATCGCGCCGGAAGCTCTCGTAGGCCTCGAAGTTGCCCTCGAACCATCGGACCTGCGAGTCGCCCTCAAAAGCCAGGACATGGGTGGCGATGCGGTCGAGGAACCAGCGATCGTGCGAGACGACGACGGCGCAACCGGCAAAGGACAGGAGCGCCTCCTCGAGCGCGCGCAGCGTGTCGACGTCGAGATCGTTGGTCGGCTCGTCGAGCAGCAGCAGGTTGCCGCCCGTGCGCAGCAGCTTGGCCAGGTGGAGGCGATTGCGCTCGCCGCCGGACAGCTTGTCGACCTTCTTCTGCTGATCGGTGCCCTTGAAGTTGAATCCGGCCACGTAGGCGCGGCTGTTCACCGTCCGGTCGCCGAGAGGGATCTGATCCTGGCCGCCTGAGACCTCCTGCCATACCGTCTTGGTGGGATCAAGCGCGTCGCGCGACTGATCCACGTACGCGAGCTGGACCGTGTCGCCAAGTCGCAGCGCTCCCGAGTCGGGCCTCTCAGCCCCCGTGATCATCCGGACCAGCGTCGTCTTGCCGGCGCCGTTGGGACCGATCACGCCGACGATCCCGCCGCGCGGCAGCTTGAATGACAGGCCGTCGATGAGGACGCGGTCCCCGTAGGCCTTGCGCAGGTCCTCGGCCTCGACGACCAGGTCGCCGAGGCGCGGACCGGCCGGAATGTGGACCTGGACTTGATCGAGCTTGACGTTGCGGTCCTCGGCCAGCAGGGCCTCGTACGCGTTCAGCCTGGCCTTGGGCTTGTTGCGGCGCGCGCTGGCGTTGAGGCGGACCCACTCGAGCTCGCGCTCGATCGTCCGCTTGCGCGATTGCTCCTGGCGGGCCTCGGATTCCAGGCGCGCACGCTTCTGCTCGAGCCATCCGCTGTAGTTGCCCTGGTAGGGAATGCCGCGGCCGCGGTCGAGCTCGAGGATCCAGCCCGCCACGTTGTCGAGGAAGTAGCGGTCGTGAGTGACGGCCACGACGGTGCCGCCGTAATCGTGAAGATGGCGCTCGAGCCACGCCACCGATTCGGCGTCGAGATGGTTGGTGGGCTCATCGAGGAGCAGCAGGTCGGGCTGGCGCAGCAGCAGCCGGCACAGGGCGACGCGTCTTCTCTCCCCTCCCGACAGCGTCGTCACGTCGGCGTCCGGGGGCGGGCAGCGGAGCGCATCCATGGCGATCTCGAGCGTCGTGTCGAGGTTCCAGCCGTCGACGGCATCGATGCGCTCCTGCACGCGCGAGAACTCGTCCGCCGTCTCGTCGGAGTAGTTCATCGACAGTTCGTTGAAGCGGTCGAGCAGGGCACGGATCTCTGACACGCCATCCTCGACGTTGCCGCGCACGTCCTTGCTCTCGTCGAGGTGCGGCTCCTGCTCGAGCATGCCCACGGTGGCGCCGGGCGCCAGCTGGGCCTCGCCCTCGAATTCGGTGTCGAGCCCGGCCATGATCCGCAGCAGCGTCGACTTGCCGGCGCCGTTGTAGCCGAGCACGCCGATCTTCGCCCCCGGGAGGAAGGACAGCGAGATGTCGCTGATCACCTCCTTGTCGGGCGGGTAGCGGCGGGAGAGCTTGTAGGTCGTGAAGATGTACTGGGTGCTCACTGGTCGCTTCAGGATAGGAGAGCGCTGGCGGTTCGGTCTGGTCGTTCGCAGAAGGCTGGTCAGAAAAGCGAAAAATAGGTGCGGTTTGCTGACCACCCCCGCCGCACCCTCCAACGCGCAACGGGCCCTTAGCGGTGCTGTGACAGCATCGGGGATGTGCGGATTGCTGCCGCCGTCCTGGCTCTGATCGCCGTCGGATGCATGTCGCTGGCAATCGTCGGCATGGTCACCGGGAGGCCCGGAAATCGGGCCGGTTACCTGATCCGGGTGGCGGCGCTCCTGTGCTTCGGGCTCGCGGTGCTCCTCAACGTGCTGGCTCACTAGTACGACCTCACGCAATTACGTCCGGTCCAGTCGGCGTCTCGCCGCCTGACCTCGGACATACTTGCGCTCGGCCGTACTCGTGGCCGCGGTGCCCGCCCGCGCCACCGCTGGTACGGCGTGAGGTCGTACTAGTTCTCGGGCTGCCAGCCGCTCAGCACCCACTTGCCCGCGCCGACCTCGGTCACGGTGGCGACGGTCAGGTGCCAGGCGGGCTGGAGCCCCTGGTACGCGGCGGTGTTGGTGGCGGTGGTCCGTTCGAGCGTGACGACGACGAAATGGTTGGGGCTCCCGGCGAGGGGCGCGATCGCCTTGACCACGCCGCTGTTGGCGATCCCGCCGCGCTTGAGCTCGTAGTCCTTGGCCGTGCCGGCCGCCTCGAGCTGCATGGCCGAGCGTGCCTGCCCGATGCTGCGCGCGGCCAGCGCGGTCATCACCCGTGACACGGTGTCGGCGTCCCAGTTGATGTAGGCGGTGGCGAAGATCGCGACGGCCGTGATCGCGCTGGGCGAGGGTCCGGTGGCGCGCTGGCGCGGCGGGTGCGGAGGCGGGTATTCGTGCGTGGCCTGGGCACGGGCCAGCGGCGAGGTGCTCGTCGGGCTCGGCGTCGCACTCGAGGAGCTCGCGCTGGGTTTCGGGCTGGCCAGGACGCTGCAACCGGTGAGCACCAGCGCCAGTGCCGCGACCGCTGCGGCGTCTCGCCAGGCCGTCATAGCCCGACCGGATGTCGCGCCACAAAGCCGGCCGCGCTGCGCACGAGCGGATGCCAGCCGATCCCGCTGCTGCCGTCGCCCGGCCCGGCGGCGTTGTGGGTATCCCAGCGAAGGCCCGCGACGTACATGAACACGTGGTCGGCGCTGGCGTAGATCGTGACCCACTGGCCGGGACCGGCATCGCCGAACGATTCGAGCGTGCCCGATGGCGCGTCGTAGTCGACCGGCAGCAGGCGCGCTCCGTAGAGCAGGTGCTCGACGCTGCTCGAGCAGTCATAGCTCGGCGCGATCTCCGACAGCGGCAGCCCGTGGCCGCCGCCGAACTCATATGGCTTGCCGACGATCTGGTTGCCGGCGGCGATGATCCCCTTCACCGCAGCGGGCGCGGAGGCCGGCGCCGCGGCGAGTCCGTTGGAGAGCAGACGGGCCCGTTGGCCCGGGGTGAGCGGTACCCCGGTGGCGCTGCCCGGCGTGCAGAGGGCGGGGTCCTCGATGGCCGCCGTCGGGCCGATCAGCGTGCCCACCTGCCCGCCCTGGCTGAGAACATCGGCGGCACCGGCGCTGGGCGTGCGCTCGATCCGCACCGGCCCCGACCACATCCCGTTCTCGTACGGAATGCCCAGGTGTTCGGCGAACTCCCACCATAGGTCGATGTCGCGCGGGAGACCGTCGATCGGGCCCCCGCCGAAGCCGAAGTCGCGCTTGTAGGCGATCGCCGAGTGGTCTCCCCACGTGATCCGCAGGGGCGTCATGTACGGCAGCCCCCCGAGCCGCGTGGCGGTCTGCCAGGTCAGGCCGCCGAGCTCCGCGTAGGTGTCGGAGTGGGCGAGCAGGTTGTCACCGCGTGCTCCCACGGCGCCCGAGCTCGGGTCCCCCGGGCCGCCGTACTCGGTCGCCCCGACCAGCTCGCCGCTGCCCGGCGGACCGAGCACAATGCCATCGGCGCCGGTCCGGGACTCGCAGCTGGTGCTCTGAGTGAGCGTCGTGATGAGCATCACGAGGACCGTGGCCAGCGCACCAACGGCACAGATGCCGACCAGACCGCCGGCGACGATCACGCCGCCGCGATGAGTGCGAGTTCGCGTCACGGTCGATCACCGTACGCGCTTTCAGACCAATTGAGTCTAATTGAGCCAAACTTGACACAAGTCGTTGCCCCGCAGGGCGAGCGCGTGTGCGTTCAGCTCGCCTGCTGGTGCCGCCTCTGTGTCGCATAAAACGCCCCCCCAAAACCCGAGCCCGCCGCTAACGTTGGATCTGTATGCCTCGAATTCTCGACGTTGAGCAAGCGCTGCTGCTGCTCGAGATAGACCCTCCGTTCGATCAGCGCGCGGTTCAGCTCGCGCGCCGCCGGATGGCCAAGCGCTGGCATCCGGACATCGCGCCCCCCGGCCGCCAGCACGAGCACCAACGCCACCTCCAGGCAATCAACGAGGCGGCAGACGAACTCGAGCAGCTCGCCGAGGCATCGCGCGGCGGGCGCGTCACCCGCAACGCGGTCAAGGTCTCCGCTGCCGCGACGCGCAAGGCGCGCGAGGAAGCCGGGCGCCGCGCCTATGAGGAGGAGCAGCGCGCCCGCGCCCAGGCCGAGGACCGGGCCAAGCACGATCCCTTCGGCACGCGGGTCCCCGATCACTCCGTGGTTCACCGTTACGCGCGCTGCCTCTCCTACCCCGAGTGGGGCGTCGGAACCGTGACGGGGATCTACTTCTCCGGCGACGACGAGGACGTCCAGCAGTGGGCGCGCGTGTCGTTCGCCGTCGGGGTGCGGACGATCCCCGCGGGGTCTCTGCAGTTCGTCGACTTCTCCACACCCGATGACGCGGCCGACCGCGTCGAGCGCTTCATGACGGCCGCCCAGCACGCGCTGGCCGAGGGCAACGCCCCGCTGGCCGCCCAGCGCCTCGTCTATGCCCGCGACGCCGATCCCACGAATCCGGTCGTGCTGCGCCTGCTCACTGCCGCCTTCTGGCAGTCCGGGAACCTGCCCGCCGCCGCCAGGGCCGTGCGCGACTGGGCTCGTGTCGACACGGATCGCCCCACGCCCGAACGGTTTGCGAGCCGGATCTACGAGGACATGGGCGCGATTGACCTCGCCGCCGACGCGGCGCTGCGGGCCGCCGAGCGCGCGCCCGGAGACGCATCGGCGTGGGAGCGGCTCGGCCGGCTCCGGCTGCGGCTGGGCGACCGGGCGGCGGCGATCTCCGCACTCGAGCACGCCCGCCTCATGGGGCCAACGGTCGAGGGCCTGCTCGACCTCGCGCTCGCCTACCACGTGGCCGGCGATGTCGGCGCCGAGGTGTCGGCGGCGGAGGCCGCAACGCGAGTCGCGCCCGAGTCCGAGGCCGCATGGTCGTCCTACGCCCATGCTCTGGCGCGGACCGATCGCGCTCGGGAGTGCATCGAGGCCTGCCGGCGCGCACTCGCGCTCGGCGACGACGAGGAAGTCTCAGATCTGCTCGCGCGAGTCGAGGCCTCCGTCCCGCGCGGACTGTCGCAGCGAACGGCGGCCTAAATGGCTGAGCCCTCGCGCCCGCACACGGGACACGTCTCGCGCGGCGCCAGCGGGCGGTCGCGACACTCGGCACACTGATCGGCCGACTCGAGCACGCCCAGCAGCTCGCCGACCCGGCAGACGAGCAGGCGCTCCTCGTCGACCTCGACCCACGCGCCCGCCGACGCGGGGAAGACGACGTGGTCGCCCGGCCTGACCGGCATCTGCACGCCGACACTGTCCCACCAATCGAGGCCGGGGCCAACGGCCAGCACGATCCCGTGCTGGGGCGGCGGCTCCTCGGTGCCGGGGGGAATCACGAGCCCCGAGCGCCGGACCCGGTCCGGATCGAGCTCCTTGATCACGACGCGATCGAAGAAGGGACGAAGCTGGTTGCGCATGTGCACCGATGATAGGGCGGCCATCCGCCTCGATGGCTAGGTTTCGCCCATGCGCCTGATCGTCGCCCGCTGCGAGGTTCGCTACTCCGGGCGCCTCAGTGCCCTGCTGCCCGAGGCGCTCCGGCTCATCATCATCAAAGCCGACGGGTCGGTGCTGATCCACGCCGACTCGGGCGGCTACAAGCCGCTGAACTGGATGACCCCGCCGACGGTGATCGACGAGTCGCCCGCGCTGATCGTCGTGCGCAAGCGCGCCGGGAGCTCCGAGGACCGCCTCGAGATCGACGTGCGCGAGATCGTCTCGGACGTCACCCACGATATGGGCTCGCCCGACGACGATGCCGCGCTGGCCAAGGACGGCGTCGAGGCTCACCTCCAGGAGCTGCTGGCCGAGCAGCCCCATTGGTGCGGCGACGGCCTGCGGCTGGTCCGCCGCGAGTGGCCGACCGACATCGGCCCAGTCGATCTCATGTGCCGCGACGGCGAGGAGCAGTGGGTGGCCGTCGAGATCAAACGCGTCGCCGGCATCGACGCCGTCGAACAGCTGACCCGCTACCTCGAACGCATCCGGCTCGATCCGGCCTTCGATTCGTGCCGAGGCGTCCTCGCAGCGCAGACGATCAAGCATCAGGCGCGGGTCCTGGCCGGCGCACGCGGGATCGAGTGCGTCGAGGTTGACCTCGCGGTCCTGCGCGGCGAGCGCGAGCCGGACCTGAAATTGTTCGCGGCATGACCGATGAACCAGCGGTGGTGCAGGAGCGCCGCGAGCGCGTCCTGCTCATCACCATCAACCGACCCGACCAGCGCAACGCCGTAAACGCCGCCGTGGCGGAGGGCATCGCCCACGGCCTCGACACCCTCGACAACGACCCCGACCTGTCGCTCGGCGTGCTGACTGGGGCCGGCAAGGGCTTCTGCGCGGGAATGGACCTCAAGGCGTTCGTCGCCGGGGAGCGTTCCTACGTGCCTGACCGCGGCTTTGCCGGCATCACCCAACGCTCCGCCGCCAAGCCGCTGATCGCCGCCGTCGAGGGTTTCGCCCTGGCGGGGGGTCTCGAGGTCGCGCTGTCGTGCGATCTGATCGTGGCCGCGAAGGGTGCACGGCTTGGCGTCCCCGAGGTCAAGCGCTCGCTCGTCGCGGCCGCCGGGGCGCTGCTGCGCCTGCCCCGAGTCCTGCCCCGCAACCTGGCCATGGAGCTGGTCCTGACCGGTGAGCCGATCGACGCCGAGCGCGGCTATGAGCTGGGCTTGATCAACCGGCTGGCCGAGCCCGGCGAGGCCGTCTCGGTGGCGCTCGCGCTGGCCGAGACGATCGCTGCCAACGGGCCGCTGGCGCTGGCAGCCAGCAAGCGTGTGCTCACCGAGTCGCCCGACTGGCCGGACTCGGAGTTCTTCGCCCGCCAGGGCGAGATCATCGAGCCGGTGATGCGCTCCGAGGACGCGCGCGAGGGCGCGACAGCGTTCGCGCAGAAACGAGCGCCGGTCTGGCGGGGCAAATAGTTGAGCGCGCTGGGCGGGCGGGCGGCACGCGTCCCGTGTGGATGATCATCCAATGAGCCCGCGCCAAGGCCTCTGGGCTATCTAGGCGCCCTCACCCCACGCCGTCGCCACCACCCGCCGCGGCCCCCCGTGATCGCGGTGCTCGCACAGGTAGATGCCCTGCCACGTGCCCAGCGCGAGGCGGCCGCCAGAGATCGGTAGCGTCAGCGACGGCCCGATCATCGTGGCCTTGATGTGGGCGGGCATATCGTCCGAACCCTCGAGCGTGTGGGTCCAGTACGGCGCGCGCTCGGGCACCGCCTCGTTGATCCACGACTCGAAGTCGCGGCGGACGGCCGGCGAGGCGTTCTCGTTGAGGGCCAGCGAAGCCGACGTGTGCTGGATCAGCAGGTGCAGTAGGCCGACCTGGATCCGTTCGAGCTCGGGCAGTTCGGACACGACCTCACGCGTGACGATGTGAAATCCGCGTGGCCGCGGGGCAAGGCGGAACTCGCGCTGGATCCACATCACGGGCGCGCTTCGTGAGGGAGCCGCGCCACGCGCATATCCACTCGGGAGCCTATGAACGGGACCCCCTCGGCCTCGAGCAGCTCACGCTGTCTGGCGCCCTTGGCCAGCGAGCCGTCGGAGCGGACGATGCGATGCCACGGCAGGGTCGGATCGTCGCAGTCGTGCAGAACCGCGCCGGCCATTCGCGGCGCCCCCGGCGAGACATCACCGTACGTGCGGACGAAGCCCTCGGGCGTGGTGCGGATGCGATGAATGATTTGTTGCAAGCGGTCCACGCCGACAGGATAAGAAGGACCTTGTTGGTAGGCTCGCCGTGCCTAATTTCCTGCGCCGTCCAGGGAAGCGGGGGACCCAGGTCTCTCGGGGCGAATCGCCGTCTGGTGGCGGCGTAGCGCTCCCGTGCGCGAGCCCGACAGCTAACTCCGTAGGCCACGAAACATGAACTCCGCCCGACGCTCCGTCTCCCTCCGGCTCATCGCCTGCGCGGTCGTCGTGGGGGCGCTGGCCGCCATCCCAACCACCAGCGCCGGCGCCGCCAGCATCGATCAGCTCGGCTCGCAGCTGAGCCAGGAGCAGTCGCACCAGCAGACTCTGTCGGCGGCGATCAGCCGCCTGTCGGGCGAGATCAGCTCGCTGGACGCGCAGATCGCGCTCGTCCAACGACGCGAGGCCGCGGTGCGGGCAGAACTGGACCATGACCGAGCGGTGCTGGCCACGACCCAGGTCGAGCTGGCCAAGACGCGCAAGCAGGTGGCGATCCTCAAGGCGCGCCTGGCCCGGGCCCAGCTGATCCTGGCCCGGCAGCTTGTCTCCAACTACGAGGGCAACAAGCCTGACCTGGTTTCGGTCGTGCTGGAGTCAAACGGCTTCTCGGACCTCCTCGACAAGCTCGCCTTCCTGCGCAAGGCCGAATCGCAGCAGTCCTCGATCATCACGGTCACCCGCAGGGCCAAGGCGCAGGCCGACACCGCCGAGAAGCGACTGGCCAAGCTCGAGGTGACGCAGAAACGTGAGACGGTGGCGGCGATCCTCCGCGAACGCGCGCTCCAGGGCATGAACACGTTGCTCTCGTCCAAGCAGGCCGCCGTCCAGCGGGCACGCAGCGCCCAGCAGGACGCGCTGGCGGCGAGCCGTGCCAAGAGCCAGCACCTGGAGTCGGCGATCTCGAAGCTCAAGGCCAGGCAGGCGGCCGAGCAGGCAGCCGCCGCCGCGCAGGCCGCGGCGACGTCGAGCACCCCCACCGGGGGCGGGACGGGCGGCGGGCCGCTCGGCCCCACGGGCGGCTGGGCCATCCCCTACTCGATCGTCCTGTGCGAGTCGGGGGGGCAGAACCTCCCACCCAACAGCGCCGGCGCGTCGGGTTACTACCAGATCATCCCGTCCACCTGGGCGGGCTTCGGCGGCACCGGACCGGCCGCCTACCTGGCCCCCAAGTCCGAACAGGATGCGGTGGCCTCGCGGATCTGGGACCACGGCGCCGGGATCGCAAACTGGGACTGCGCCCACATCGTCGGCCTCATCTGAACGGCCTCATCTGAACGGGCCTAGGCCGTACGCCAGTCGGGTGTGTACATGGGCCGGTGAATCCGCCCCGACGCGCTGAGCTTGTCGAAGTGGTCGAGCGCCTGGCCGGAGCCAACGGCGACGCAGGTCAACGGCGACTCGGCGCTCACCACGGGCATCCCCGTCTCCTGGGCGAC
Source organism: uncultured Solirubrobacterales bacterium (assembly GCA_963734775.1). Classification (GTDB taxonomy): domain Bacteria; phylum Actinomycetota; class Thermoleophilia; order Solirubrobacterales; family Solirubrobacteraceae; genus Palsa-465. The sequence continues at coordinate 116,566 of CAVTJE010000014.1, read as the reverse complement.
CAGCTCACCGAATCCGCGGATCAGGGTGCCACCGCCCGCGAGGAGAATCCCGTCGCGCGCGATGTCGCTGGCCAGCTCGGGCGGCGTCTGCTCGAGCGTGTCGCGCACGGCTCGCATGATCTCCTGGAGAGGCAGCCGAATCGCCTCGCGCACCTCGCCGCTGCGCAGCTGGACCGCGGTGGGCAGGCCCGTGACGAGATGGCGGCCGCGCACCTCGACGGTCTCCTCGGGCTGGACTGGGATCGCCGACGCCAGCTTGATCTTGATCGTCTCCGCCGTCCGCGAGCCGACGGCCAGCTGGTAGACGTTGCGGAGATACTGCGTGATCGCCTCGTCCATCTCGTAGCCGCCGACCCGGACCGAGCGCGAGATCACGATGCCGCCGAGTGAGATCACGGCCATTTCACTTGTGCCCCCGCCGACGTCGACGACCATGCGCCCGACCGGTTCCTCGATGGGGATGCCGGCGCCGATGGCGGCGGCGATCGGCTCCTCAATCAGGTGAACGCGGCGTGCCCCGGCGGCCAGCGAGGCCTCCTCGACGGCCCGCCGCTCGACCTCGGTCACGCCCGACGGAGCGCATACGATCAGCCGCGGGTGGGCCATCCGCCGCGAGAGCACCCGGCGGATGAAGTACCGGAGCATCTGCTCGGTCACCTCGAAGTCGGCGATCACACCGTGACGCAGCGGGCGCGTGGCGGAGATCGTGGCCGGGGTCCGGCCGATCATCCGCTCGGCATCGGCGCCGACGGCGTGGACCTCGCCCGTCTGCACATCGGATGCCACCACCGATGGCTCGGAGACCACGATCCCCCGACCACCGACGTACACGAGCGTGTTGGCGGTGCCGAGATCGATCGCCATGTCATGGGCGCCGAGGTTCGGCCCGAGGTGGCGTCGAGAGGTGTCGCGGGGTGAACCGTCTCTACGGAAGCGGATACCGAAAGGGTCTCAGATGCGGGCGAATGGTGTCGGCGGACCGCCCGAGGACCGGCCCTAGCGCTCACCCGGGAGCTTGCGCGGATACTGCGACACCGGCTCGGACAGATTCAACGCCGTGCCGACGATCCGGTTCTGCTCGATCGCGTGGGCGATCGGGTACCCCTCGCCCGACGCGGCCCGCTCGGGCCGTCCGATGTATCCGAACTCGAGGTGCTCGGGGAGGATCTGCAGCAGCCGCGGGGACATGTGGGCGCGGGCGCCCATGTTGCGCGGCTCCTCCTGGACCCACACCACCTCCTCGAGGTGCGGATAGCTCTCGACCAGGGCCAGGATCTCGGCCTGCGGGAACGGATACAGCAGCTCGACCCGTCCGATCGCCACCGCGGGCTGCTCGGGCCTCGAGGTGTGGCCGATGAGGTCGTAGAAGATCTTGCCGCTGCACAGAATCAGGCGGGTGACCCGCTCGGGATCGGCGTCGGGGTCGGGGAGCACGGGATGGAAGCGGCCCTCGGCGAGCTCATCCAGTGCCGAGGTCGCGTCGTTGAGCCGTAAGAGCGACTTCGGCGTCATCACGACCAGCGGGCGCTGCTTGGCGATGCGCGCCTGGCGGCGCAGGAGGTGGAAATACTGAGCCGGCGTGGTCGGATTGGCGACGCGGATGTTGCCCTCCGCGGCCAGTTGCAGGAAGCGCTCGAGCCGGGCCGACGAGTGCTCGGGACCCGACCCCTCGTACCCGTGCGGGAGGAGCAGCGTGAGCCGCGAGGTCTGGCCCCACTTGGCCAGCCCCGAGACGATGAACTGGTCGATGATGACCTGGGCGCTGTTGACGAAATCGCCGAACTGGGCCTCCCAGATGACCAGCGTCTCGGGCCCCTCCTGCGAGTAGCCGTACTCGAAGCCCAGGCACGCCATCTCGGACAGAGGGCTGTTGTGCAGCTCCATCGGCGCCAGCGCGCCGGGAAGGTGCTGCATCGCGCAGTGCTCCTGGCCGGTTCGGGGGTCATGGAGCACGAGGTGGCGCTGGCTGAAGGTGCCGCGCTCGGTGTCCTGGCCCGTCAGCCGGATCGGGATCCCCTCGGTCAGCAGCGAGGCGAAGGCGAGCGACTCGGCATGCGCCCACACGATCCCGGCCGGCGAGCTGGGCTGGAGGGCCTCGCGCCGCTGCTCGAACTGCCTGACCAGCTTGGGGTGGACCGTGAAGCCGTCGGGCACGGCGAGCAGCTCCTCGCCGAGCACCTGCAGCCGCTCGATCGACACCGCCGTCTTGACCTCGGGCGACGCGGTGCGGTCGAGCTGATACTCGCCGGTGGCGTGCTCGAGCGCGCTGGCGCCGGCGATCCGCGCCTTGAGGTGCTGGTGCTCGTCGGTCAGCTGCGTCCAGACCTGGTCGGTCATCTCGGTCGACTCGGGCTCGGAGACCACACCCGACTCGATCAGCTGCTTGGCGAACAGCTCGCGGACCGGCGGGTGCTTCTTGATCACCTGGTACATCTCGGGCTGGGTGTAGGCCGGCTCGTCGGCCTCGTTGTGGCCGAAGCGGCGATAGCCGATCAGGTCGATGAGCACGTCGTGCCCGAACTCCTGGCGGAAGGCGAAGGCGAGCCGGACGGCCGAGATGCACGCCGGCACGTCGTCGGCGTTGACATGGATGATCGGGACGTCGAAGCCCTTGGCCAGGTCCGAGGCGTACGTGGTCGAGCGCGCATCGTCGGGATCGGTGGTGAAGCCGACCTGGTTGTTCTGGATGATGTGGATCGTGCCGCCGACCGTGTAGCCGTCGAGGGCCTGGAGGTTGAGCGTCTCGGCCACCACGCCCTGCCCGGGGAAGGCGGCATCGCCATGCAGGATGACTGGGATCGCCGCGTCGGTGTCCTGGTGGGCGTGGGGACCCTGGCGCGTCGTCTGGGCCGCCCGCGTGGCCCCCGAGGCCACCGGAGCGACGAACTCGAGGTGCGACGGGTTCGACTCCAGGCGGACGATGATCGACTCGCCGCCGGGCAGCTGATAGGAGCCTTCGGCACCGTGGTGGTACTTGACGTCGCCGGTGCCGCCCTGGGGGATCGTGGTGATCGGCTCGAGCGTCGAGGTTCCCTCGAACTCGGCGAAGATGGTCTCGTAGGAGCGGCCGAGGTTGTGGGCGAGGATGTTGAGACGACCGCGGTGAGCGGTCCCGATGACAACCTCGCGGGCGCCGCGGGTGGCCGATAGCTGAATCGTCTCGTCGAGCATTGGAACCGTCATGTCGAGGCCCTCGATCGAGAACTGCTTCTGGCCCAGATAGGCCTTGTGCATGAAGCGCTCGAGCGCGTCGACCTCGGTCAGGCGACGCAGCAGCGTCTTCTGCTCGTCGGTGGTCAGCGGCTTGCGGAAGGTGCCGGACTCGATCGCCTCGCGCAGCCACAGGCGCTGGCGGTGCGACGCGATGTGCTCGATCTCATAGGCGATCGGCCCGCAGTACGTTTCGCGGAGGTGGGGCAGGGCGTCGGCCAGCGTCGCGCCGGGCACATACATGCGGAGGATCCGTGCCGGGATCTTGGCCATCAGCTCGGGCGTGAGACCGAGCGGGTCGGGGTCGAGCGCGGGATCGCCCTCGGCCTCGCGCCCCAGCGGATCGAGCTTGGCAGCGAGGTGGCCGTGGGTGCGATGGGCCTTGAGCAGCGACGTGGCGGCCTGCACGGCTCCGAGCAGCTCCTCGTCGGGCACGGTGACCGTGGGTGCTGCCGCTGTCGTCCCCGCCGCTGCCGCTGCCGGCGCAGGGGGTGGCGGGAGCTCGGGCAATTCCGCCCCGAGGTCGCGGAACACGGCCTCGTAGAAGCCGTCCTCGCCCTGGAGGTAGGCCTCGATCCGCTGCAGGAAGCGGCCCGACTCGGCGCCCTGGATGATGCGGTGGTCATAGGTCGAGGTCATCGTCATGACCTTCTCGGCGCCGATCAGCGCCCCGATGCTCCCGAGTCCGACCGGGTAGGCGATCGAACCGGTGGCCACGATCGTCCCCTGCCCCGTCATCAGGCGCGGAACCGAGGCGACCGTGCCGATCCCGCCGGGATTGGTCAGCGTGAGGTTGCCGCCCGTCAGGTCGTCGGCGGTCAGCGTGTTGGTGCGCGCCTTCTCGACGAGCGCGTTGTAGGCCTCGAGGAAGTCGGTGAAGCTCAGACGCCCGGCGTCGCGGATCACGGGCACCATCAGCGTCCGCGACCCGTCCTTTTTCTCGACGTCGACGGCCAGTCCGAGGTTGACGGCGGCGTCGTCGACGCGGTTCGGCTTCCCGTCGATTTCGGCGAAATGGTGAGCCATGACCGGCATGTCGACCGTGGCCGTGCGGGCGATCGCGTAGGCGATCAGGTGGGTGAAGGACACGCGGTAGCCGGCGTTCTTGAGCTGCTTGCGGCGCTCGTCGAGCACGGTGACCGTCAGCGTGCGGAACGACGTCGCGGTGGGGATCGAGCGGCTCTCGTCCATGTAGCGGGCCAGCACGGCCGCCCCGCCCTTGAGCTGTTTGGTGACCGCTCCCTCGAGCTGGGGAGCCGCTTGGGGGGTGGCTGACGCACCGTTGCCGGCCGCCGCGAGCACATCGGCTTTCGTGATCCGACCGCCCCGGGCTGTGCCGTGAACCGCCGCGAGGTCGACGCCCTGGCTGGCCGCGACACGGCGGGCGATCGGCGAGGCGTTGGCGGCACCGTCCCCACCATCCACACTGTCCACCACCACCGATGCACCTGTTTCTGCGGCGGCGGGCTGTGGCGCGGCCGCCGGCTCCGGCGCCGCGGCCCCAGCGCCCACGCTCATGCGGCCGATGACCTGGCCCACGGTTACCGTCTCGCCGTCCTGAGCCAGGATCTCGGTGATCGTTCCGGCCGCCGGTGCGGGAAGCTCCATATCGACCTTGTCCGTCGAGATCTCGACGACCGTGTCGCCCGCCTTGACCGTCTCGCCGACCTTGACCGACCACTCGAGGATCGTGCCCTCGGTCACCGATTCGCCACCGGTCGGGGTGACGATGTCGACGGTCTGACCGGTCGCCGCCTCGGTGCTGGCCAGGCTCTCGGCCTCGGTATCGGCCGCCGCCGCGGCCTGCTCGGTGGTGGCGGGCTCGGCCTCGCCGACCGGGTTCTGCGGTGCCTCGCTGGCCGTCCCATTGGTGGAGATCTCGGCCAAAACGGCGCCGACGGAGACCGTCTCGCCCTCGGCGGCGTGGATCTTCACGAGGACGCCGGCGGCGGGCGAGGGAACCTCGGCGTCGACCTTGTCGGTGGAGATTTCAACCAGGGTCTCGTCGAGGGCGACAGTGTCGCCCTCGTGCCTGTGCCACTCGAGCACCGTGCCCTCGGACACGGAATCGCCCATCGCGGGCATCACGACCTGGAACGTGCTGGCAGAAACCGCCATCCGGAACTCAACTGTAACGCGTGGTGAACGCTGTGGCCGGGGGTTCTTGGGCGCGGCGCCGGCGATCGGCGTAGATGAATCCGATCGTGCCGGCGAAGGGCCCCAACCCCCCCAGAACGGCGACGGTCACGGCGAGCCAGAAGGGGATGATGTGGGCCCGCGCGGCGGCGATGCAGATCAGCGACATGGTGATCCACATGACACCGTGGGCCAGCCCCAGGATGAACGTCTCGGGCTGCGGATTGCTGAGGACAAACGCACAGACGAGCAGCGCGAGGTAGATGCACGAGTGGCTGAACGAGGCCACCTCGAGGCGGCGGAAGCTGATGCGCTTCATTGCGCGCCCGCCAGCAGAGACCCCATCCTGCGCAGGGGCTCGTCGGCCTGCTCGGGCCACTGCGCCACATCCTCGGGCCACCAGTCGAGCTCGTCGTGCTCGGCGTCGGGCGTGACCGCGGCACCGTCGGCCAGCCATGCCTGCCCCACGAGCATCACCACGTGACTGGGCAGCATCACCAGCGCCTCGATGCGCATGCGCTCGGCGGCTACCGACCACTCCTCGCTCAACTCGCGTCCCAAGGTGTCGGTTGGGTTCTCGTCGACCTCGACCGACCCGGCCGCTCCCAGCGCCCAGCGCCCGGCCCACGACGCAACCCAGGCCGCTCGGCGCCCGGCCAGCCACCGGCCGTCGGCGGAGCGTACGACGCACAGCACCGACATCGCCTGCGCGGCACCACCGGCAAGGAGGCGCAGCGCCCAGCGGGCAGGCTGGAGCTCGAGCGCGAGGTGGTTTTCGCCGGCGTCGAAGCTCACGAGGCGCCCGGCCAGGCCGTCGTGGCTCGGCGAGCCCCTTTGGCGGAGTGCAGCCAGGGCCGCATCGGCGGCCTCCAGATCATCGGCCGAGGGCTCGAAGCACTCCTGCCGCCAGCGGGCGTCGACCTGCGCCGGATCCCAGGGGCCGCGAGCAAGCAAACCGGGCGCATCGAACACGGCGTACACGGTAGCGTCAGCAGTAGGCTGGGCGGCGGTGTCACGGCGGCTCAAACACTGGGGCTGGGGGTACGAGGACGAGCAGCCGTCCGAGAGCGAGCTGCGGGCGACGGCAGGCGTGATCCGCGAGCACCTCGGGTTCGGCGCCGAGGCGCCGGAGCTGCCCGTGCCGCTATCGGCCGTCACGCTGCCCGAGCCAAGGTTGAGTCCGCCGGCTTCGCTGGTCCCGATTTGCTCCAGCGAGCCGTACGAGCGCGCCCTGCACGCCTACGGGCGGTCGTACATGGACATCCTGCGCGCATTTCGCGGACGCTTCGAGCACGCCCCCGATGTCGTCATTCACCCTCGCGACGAGGCCGAGCTCGAGACGGCGCTGGAGTGGGCGATCTCGGCCGGCGCGGCGGTGATCCCCTTTGGCGGCGGGACAAGCGTCGTGGGCGGCGTCGAGCCCCGGGTCGGCGACGATTTTGCCGCCGCAGTGACGATCGACCTCAAGGCGCTCGACCGCGTGCTCGAGGTGGATCCGGTCTCGCGCGCGGCCCGGATCCAGGCGGGGGCGATCGGACCGCGACTGGAGGAGCAGCTCGGCGAGCACGGATTCACGCTGCGCCACTTTCCCCAGTCCTTTCAGTTCTCCACCCTCGGCGGCTGGATCGCCACCCGCGCCGGGGGCCACTTCGCGACGCTATACACCCACATCGACGACCTCGTCGAGTCCATCCGGGCCATCACGCCGTCGGGCGTGTGGGAATCGCGACGGCTTCCGGGGTCGGGTGCCGGGGTGTCGCCCGACCGGCTCCTGATCGGCTCGGAAGGCACGCTCGGCGTCATCACCGAGTCCTGGGTGCGGATCCGCCCGCGCCCGACCCAGCGTGCCTCGGCCGGAGTGGAGTTCGGCGAGTTCAGCGCCGGCGTCGCGGCCGTCCGGGCGCTCTCCCAATCGGGCCTGTACCCGAGCAACTGCCGCCTCATCGATGCTCGCGAGGCGGCCATCACCGGCGCCGGCGACGGCAGCCATGCGCTGCTCGTCCTAGGCTTCGAGTCGTCCGAGCACGACGTCGAGCCGTGGATGAAGCTGGCGCTCGATTGCTGCGCGGATCACGGCGGTCGGTGGGAGCACCGTGGCCAGTCGGGTTCGGTCGGCAGTTGGCGCGATGCGTTCCTCCGCGCGCCCTATCTGCGCGACACGTTCGTGGCCCTCGGCGTGCTCTCGGAGACATTCGAGACCGCGGTGACCTGGGATCGCTTCGCGGCGTTCCACCACGCCGTGATGGCCGCCACGACTGACGCCGTCCACGAGGTGTGCGGCGCGGGTACCGTGACCTGCCGGTTCACGCACTGCTACCCGGACGGCCCGGCGCCGTACTACACGATCCTCGCGCCGCTGCGCCGCGAGGAGGAAGCGGCGCAATGGGGGGCGATCAAGCGGGCGGCGTCCGACGCGCTGATCGCGGCCGGCGGCACGATCACCCACCATCACGCCGTCGGGCGCGATCACCGACCCTGGTATGACCAGCAGCGCCCCGAGCCCTTTGCCGCCGCGCTGCGTGCCGCCAAGGCCGCCGTAGACCCGACCGGGGCGCTCAACCCTGGGGTGCTGATCGACCCGGCGCCGGCGGGTGGATCAGGACGCGCTCGTAGACCCTGAAGCGCTTGACCACGCGGCCACCCATGGCCTCCATGCCGCGATTCATGGCCGTGTTCGTCTCGAGGATCCAGCCCATCTCGCCGCCCGTCTGGCGCGTGCGCTCGGCCATGTCGAAGTGCTCCATGTACAGCAGCGCGGCCACGCCCGTGTGCTGGTACTCGGGGAGCACGCCGAGGAACCCGACCCGCACCCGGTCGATGATCTTGCCCTTGTTGAGGAAATGCCACCAGCCGAGCGGCAGCAGACGCCCGCCCATCTTCTGCAAGACCTGGTTGAGGTCGGGGACCGTGATCGCCATGGCCACGGCCTCGGTGTCGTTCTCGGCGACCATGAACCAGTCGCGGGCATAGGCGAGTTGGAGGTCGAGCGCGTAGGCGTCGAGATCGGCCTTGGAGTACGGCACGAAGCCCCAGTTGGACGACCACGCGGCGTTGTAGATGCGGGCGAAATCGTCGAGCTCGCGGCGAAGGTGCCGGCGCGACATCTTGCGGATGCGGATCCCGTGTTTGGTCCTGGCCTGTTCGGCGATCTCGGGCAGCACCGGCAACACCTTCTTGCGGTCCCGGATGTACAGCTCCCACATCAGCAGGTCCATCGCCTTCTGCAGACCGGCCGCCTCGCAGCGTTGCTGGTAGTACGGCGGATGCCAGGGCTGTTTGATCATCGGTTCGCGCTCGAAGCCCTCGATCAGCACCCCGCTCTCGTCGTTGAGCTGGAAGTCCATCGGCCCGACCATCCGCTCGCAGCCGCGCTCGAGCAGCCAGTTGGCCGCCCGCTCGAGCAGCGCATCTAGGACCTCCGGGTCGTCCTCGAACTCCAGGAAGCCGAAGTTCCCCCACCGGCAGTCGTGGTAGAGGTTGTAGGCGTGGTCGATCTGGGCCGTGATCCGCCCGACGACACGACCGTTGCGGCGGGCGAGGAAGTATTCGGCGTCGCCGTGTTTGAAGAACGCGTTGAGGCGCCGGTTGAGGAACAGATACCGCTCGAGCTTCAGTGGTGGGATCCAGGGCGTCCCGGCGTGCAGGGCAAACGGCAGCGCCACGAACGCGCGCAGATCGCTCGCACCCTCGACCCGGCTGACCGCTACGGACATCGGCGCGGAACCGTATCGGCTCCGCGCATCGGATTGACCGTTCGTGCTCAGGCGGCGGCCTGGGCCGCCTGCTCGAGTGAGTCGAGTTCGGCCTCGGTCAACTCCAGCTCGGTGGCGCCGAGGTTCTCGTCGAAGTGCTCGATCGAGCCCGTGCCGGGGATCGGCACCATCACCGGCGAGTGTCCGAGCAGCCAGGCCAGCGCGACCTGAGCTCCAGTGGCCTCGTGCGTCGTCGCGATTTCGTCCAGCGGCCCCCCGGGGCGGGCCAGGTCACCGGTGGCCAGTGGGAACCAGGGGAGAAACGCCAGCCCCTGTCGCTGGCAGGCCTCCAGCAAGTCCTCCGACGAGCGGTCAACGATGTTGTAGCGGTTCTGCACCGACGCGATCTCGACGATCGCCTGCGCCCGCTCGAGCTCCTCTCCGGAAACGTTGCACAGCCCGACATGGCGGACCTTGTCCTCCTGTTGGAGCTCGGCCAGGGCGGCGACCGAATCCTCGATCGGCACGCGTGAATCGACGGCGTGGAGCTGATACAGATCGATCCGCTCAAGGCGCAGGCGTCGCAGCGAGTTCTCGCAACACTGGCGCAGTCGCTCGGGCCGGCAGTCGCGCTCCCAGCGCCCCGGGCCCTGTCGGGTCAGCCCACCCTTGGTGGCGACCACCAGACCATCGGGATATGGATGCAGCGCCTCGGCGATCAGGGTCTCCGACACCTCGGGACCGTAGGAATCGGCGGTGTCGATGAGGTTGACATCCGACTCGACGACGCGCCGCAACAGAGCCCGCGCGTTGTCCGGATCCTCGGGCGGACCCCAGATCCCCTGTCCGGTGATGCGCATGGCCCCGAAGCCGAAGCGCCTGACCTCCAGGTCGCCTCCGAGTGTGATCGTGTCTGTGTTGGTCATGCCTCGAGGCTACCCACCGTCGGCCGGGCTAACGAAGCCGTTCGAGCACAGCCGCCGCCGCCGGGGCGAGCTCGGCCGGCAGCCGCTCGAGCAGCTCGCGCCACTGCGGCCGCATTGCGATCGCCGTCTCGACGTCAGCCACCGCGGCGTCGAGGTCTCCTCCCTGGGCGGCGCCGAGTCCGGCCCAGAAGAGGAGCTCGTGATTGCCGGGATCGAGTGCGCTGGCCTGCTGGTACAGCGTCGCCGCCTCGTCGTGACGGCCCTCGCCGGCCAGTCCATCGGCTCGGTCAGCGAGCTCGTAGGCGTCGTGGACGCGCACCACGCGGCGCAGCTCGACCAGCGGGTCGGCGTCGTCCTCGACGCGCAACTCGATGACCCTCTCCCAGTCATGGCCCTGCGCGGGAACGACGAGGATGGCGGCCGACTGCCGTCCACGGGCATCGCCCCCCTGCGCCTCGGCGGCGTCGAGCGCGGCCAGCAGGCGATTCGTCAACGATCCCTGCGACGAGGTGAAGGTGTCGAGCATGGCCGGCCACACACGCTCGGATTCCATGATGTTGGCCTGACACGACACTCCATCACCGGTGGCATGCCCGGCGAACGGCACCGTGCCCGTCCCCGTGTGGACGGCGACCCGTCCGTGAGCGTCGACCATCGCGACCTGGCGCCCCGCGGCGCCCGGATCTTCGCTGAGCAGCCGATCGAGAGCCTGTTGTGCGTCGAGGCCGGACTGCATGAGCTCGAGTCCCCGGGGCCCGTAGGAGATCTCGGCGTTGGCCTGGGTCGCCACAGCGCCCACCCCCGGACGCGCCCAGGGAACGATCGGGCCCACCGAGAACCAGTGCGACTGGACGGCGACCCCGAGCTCGCCCGTCCCCGGATCGCGGGCCACGATCGAGTAGGTCATCGCGCGAGCATATATGTGTGGCAGCCTTGCCCACGTGACATCGATCGCCGTGCTCGGGCCGGGCGGCGTCGGCGGCTTCGTGGCCGCTGCGCTGGCCCACGCCGGCATCGAGGTCACGGTCGTGGCCCGGGAAACGACAGCGCAGCGGCTGGTCACCGACGGCGTCCGTGTCCGCAGCGTCCGGCTCGGCGAATTCACGGCCCACCCAGCTGCCGTCGCGCGGCTGGTCGAACCCGCCGAGGTGTTGATCGTGGCCACCAAGGCAACCGGCCTCGAGGCCGCGCTCGACCGGATCGAACGCGGCCCCGCACTCGTCGTGCCGCTGCTCAACGGACTCGATCACATGACGCTCCTGCGCGAGCGCTTCGGATCCGACCGCGTCGCCGCCGGGACGATCCGAGTCGAATCGGACCGCCCGGCTCCGGCGCGGATCGTCCAGACCAGCCCGTTTCTCCGCATCGACCTGGCCGCCGACGACGCGGCGCTGGCGCGGCGACTGCCACCGCTGGCTGAGCTGCTCGCCCGCGCCGGCATCCCCGCTCAGATCGGCCGCTCCGAGGCCCAGGTCCTATGGTCAAAGCTCGTCCGCCTCACCGCCCTAGCGTGCACGACAAGCGCCAGCGACCGCCCCATCGGGTTCATCCGAAAGGACCGCGAGTGGCGTGGCGCGCTGGAGCGCTGCATCGCCGAGGCCGCCACCGTGGCCCGCGCCGACGGGGCCGACATCGACCCGGCCGCGACGCTCGCCGAGCTGGAGGAAGCTCACCCCGAACTCGGCTCCTCGATGCAGCGCGACATCGCGGCCGGGCGCGAGCCGGAGCTCGACGCCATTGCCGGCTCGGTGCTCCGCGCCGGCGCCCGCCATGGGCTCGAGTGTCCGACGATCGCGCGCTTGGCCGTCGTGATCGCCGAGCGGAGCGGAGCCCCGCAGCCGGCCCCCCGTTAGAACGGCGGGCGGATCTGGGGCGGGGCATCGGGGCCGGGGGCGTGGACGGGCTCGGCGAGCTCCTGCTCGGCCACCGCGTCAACCACCTCTGCCTCCTCTTCGACCGCTCCCTCGTCGTGCTCGCCGTCGCACAGAATCCGGAAGGCCCCGGTGACACCGCCGTCGGCCTGAAGCACGATGCCGGGAAGGATCTCTTCCCCCTCTTCGAGCCCGAGGCGCTCGATGTCGAAATGCGTCATCCCGATGCCCCAGGTGTGATGACCTGGGTTCTCCCGATCGTGTGCGGCCACGCCCTGGGCGAGCCGCTCGAGGAGATAGGCGATCTTGCTTTTTTCGGCCAATTTGAATTCGTGATCAGGGTCTGGCTAGTTCTCGCCAGCCTAGGGTATCCATGCGGACATAGACTGAGCTACATGGCACTCATCCACACCTGCTACCGCATCACCGACATCGACCGCAGCGTCGCTTTCTACAAGGCGCTCGGATTCGAGGAGACGGGCCGGCTTCCGATCCGCGACGAGGCGACCAACGTGTTCATGAATCAGCCCGGCGACGGGGACGTGCCCCGGCTCGAGCTGACCTTCAACCACGGCGTCACCGATCCCTATGACATCGGCACCGGCTACGGCCACATCGCGATCACGGCTGACGATCTCGATGGGGCGCTGGCGGCTCTGAGGGAGCAGGGCATCGAGCCCGAGCGGCCGCCGTACACCGTCCGCGAGGGCGGCAACCGGCTCTGCTTCGTCAGGGATCCCGACGGTTATCGCATCGAGATCATCGAGTCGGGTTCGCCCAACCACTGAGCCGAACCCGACCCGACCCCGATAGGCTGCCCAACGTGATCATCGAGCGCTCGATGGACGATCAGTGGCTGTCGAACACCTATCTGGTGGCCGACGAGCTCGGCCAGCATGCGGTGATGATCGACGCCGGCGGCCCGGTCGATCCGCTGCTCGACGTGCTCGACCGCATGCGCTTTCAGCTCACTCACGTGCTGCTGACCCATCACCACCACGACCACGTCGCCCAGCTCGACCAGGTGCTCGAGCGCCATCCGGGCACCCCGGTGCTGATCCACCCGCTCGAGCTCGAGCTCGTCCCGAGCGCCACCGGCACCATGGAGCCCGGGCAGACGATCCAGTCCGGCGCCCTGGAGATCGAGCCGATTCACACACCGGGCCATACGGCGGGGATGCTCTCGCTGCTGGTCAATGGGCACGACGTGTTCACGGGGGACACCCTGTTCAAGGGCTCCGTCGGTGGCGTTCACGCGCCCGGCAGCACGACGTACGCCGACCTGCGCTCCTCGGTTATGGACACGCTGCTGGGACTTCCCGGCGAGACGCGAATCCATCCCGGCCACACCGATCCGACGACGGTGGCCGACGAGCTGGAGAACAACAAGTTCGTTCGCATCTGGCGAGGTGTCGACCCCGAGGGCCAGGAGCCATGCACGGCGCTCGGTCAGCCGGCCACGCTCGTGCTGCTCGGCGACGATTACGACGGCGGCTACAAGGCCTGGGTCCGCTGGCCCGACGGCTCGGATGACATCGTTCCAGGCTCCCGTGTCCAGGTGAGCGCGTCGTAAACTCGTTGTAGTGGCGAAGGACAAGATCCCCACCTCCCGTGTGGGGCGCACGGCCAAAATCGGGGGGCTTGCGGCAGGACAGGCGATCCGGCAGGCGGGCACCCGAGCGGCCAACGTAGCCCGCAACGAAGAGCAGCGCCAGGCGGCGCTCGAGCGTCGGCACGTCGAGGCAGCCGAGCAGATCGTGGCGGCGCTGGGAACGATGAAGGGCGCCGCGATGAAGGTCGGCCAGGTGATGTCGTTCCTCGACGTTGGCCTGGTGCCCGAGGAGCACCGCGAGGAGTTTCAACGCAAGCTCGCCGCGCTGCGTGACGCGGCGCCAACGGTCAACTTCCGCGATATGCGCAAGGTGATCGAGGAGGAGCTCGAGGAGAAGCTCGGCGACGTGTTCACCGATTTCGACGAGGAGCCGATCGCCGCGGCATCCATCGGCCAGGTCTACCGAGCCACGCTGCACGACGGGCGACGGGTCGCCGTCAAGGTCCAGTATCCGGGCGTCGCCGCGGCGGTACGGGCCGACATGCAGAACCTCGGTCTGATCCTGCGCCTGGCCAAGAGGATCGCTCCCGGCATGGACCCCCAGGCGATCGGCAACGAGATCCGCGAACGAATCCACGAGGAGCTCGACTACGAGCTCGAGGCTCAGAATCAGCGTCGCATCGCCCGGATCTTCCGCGGCCACCCGTTCATCGCCGTGCCCGAGGTCGTCACCTCGCTCTCGCGCGAGCGCGTGCTGGTCAGCGAATACATGGAGGGCACCGGGTTCGAGGACCTGAAGGGATACCCGCAGGAGGACCGCGACCGCGTGGGCGAGATCCTCTTCCGCTTCTACTTCAGCTGCCTGTACCGCCACCACCAGTTCTCCGGCGATCCGCACCCCGGCAACTCGATGCTCCTCCCGGACGGCCGCGTGGCGTTCATGGACTTCGGCCTGTTCAAGCGGATGCCGCCGGGAACCGTCGAGCTCGAGATCGCCGTCGCGCGCGCCGTCATCGAGGGCGATACCGAGACGATCATGCGGATCGGAACCGAGACCGGCTTCTTCCCCGAGCCGGACAAGTTCGACCCCGAGCGCGTGCTCGAGCACTTCCGAGCCGCCACCTCGTGGTACACGTCGGACGAGTACATCGAGCTGACCCCGGTGTACGCCACCCAGGTCCTCATCGATATGAGCGATCCGCGGTCGGAGTACTTCGGCATGCTGCGCCACGAATCGGCACCTCCCGATCATCTCTTCGGTCGCCGCATGGAGGTCCTCACGCTGGCCGTGATCGCCCAGCTCCACGCCCGCGGCAACTTCCACCGCATCGCCCGCGAGTGGTTCTACAACGACGCGCCGGCGACCGAACTCGGCGAGCAGGAGAACGCTTTCTTCGCCCGCGCGGCGGTCTGAGCGGACCCCGGCCGCAGTCAGACGCGCTGAATCTGGACCAGGCTCGTGGTACCCGGCCGGCCGCTCGGCAGCCCCGCGGTGATGGCCACCCGCGCGCCGGACTTGACCCAGCCCAGCTCGACCACGCGGCGGGCGGCATCGGCGATCAGCGCCTCGGTCACCTCGTGACGCCGCATCGACGCTGCCTGGACCCCCCACATAAGGGAACAGCGGCGGACCGTCTCCCGGCCCGGCGACAGCGCGAAGATCGGGACCTGCGGGCGATGAGCCGAGATGAGCCGCGCGGAGCGCCCCGACAGAGTCGGTACCACAAGCGCCGCGAGGTGCAGGTCGCGCGCGGCCACGCAAGCGCTGTGGGCGACGGTGTAGGCCGGATCGCGGGCGTCACGCCGCACGCGTTCGTCATTCCAGGGGTGATAGGGCAGCGCGTGCTCGGTCCGCTCGGCGATCGCCGCCATCATCTCGACGGCCTCGACCGGATAGGTACCAACCGCTGACTCCTGAGACAGCATCACGGCATCGGTGCCGTCGAGGATCGCGTTGGCGACGTCGGCCACCTCCGCCCGCGTGGGGCGCGAGGAGGAGACCATCGAGTCGAGCATCTGCGTCGCCGTGATCGACGGCCGGGCCAGCCGGCCCGCGAGCCGCAGCAGCTGCTTCTGGACCAGCGGCACATCCTCGATCGGCAGCTCGATGCCGAGGTCCCCGCGCGCGACCATCACGCAGTCGGCCGCCCTGATGATCTCCTCGGCCGCGTCGACGGCTTGGGGCTTTTCGATCTTGGCGATGAGAGGCAGCCGCGTGTGCCGGCGCACCGCGGTCACGTCCTCGGCCGTGCGGACGAAGGAGAGCGCCACCAGATCGACGCCGATCGATTCGCCGAAGCGAAGCATGTCGAGATCCTCTTCGGGCACGGCGGGCAGCCCGCGCGTCGAACCGGGGATGTTGAGGCCCTGGCGCGAGGCCACAGACCCTCCCACCTCGACCGCCGTCTCGATCTCGCCGTCGCCGGCGCGCACATTGGTCACCCGCAGCCGGATCGCGCCGTCGGCCAGATACACGACATCGTGGGGATCGACCGCTCCGGCCAGCCCCGGCCAGCTGACCGACATCTGGGTGTCATCGCCCTCGGCGTCGGTGCCGCACACGAGCACGAGCTTCTCGCCGGGCTTGAGCTCGGCGATCCCGTCCCGAATGGCCCCGATCCTGATCTTCGGCCCGGGCAGATCCTGAAGGATGGCCACCTGGCGCCCCGCTGCCGCGGCGGCCGCGCGCACGCGCTCGGCGTTCTCGGCGTGGATCTCGCGGTTGCCGTGCGAGAAGTTGAGCCTGGCCACGTCCATGCCCGCCTCGACCATGCGCGCGAGCGTTTCCGGCTCGCGCGAGGCGGGACCGATGGTGGCGACGATCTTGGTTCGGCGCATCCTTCTTGAAGCTAGCCGACGGGCCAGAAGAAGTCGTTAAGCATTTGGCCATCGACCGACAGTCGGCCCCCCTGGCGGAGATCGCAGATGAGATCCCAGTGAACGGCAGAGACGTTCTCGCCGCCCGTCTCGGGATAGGAGCGGCCAAGGGCCAGGTGCACGGTGCCGCCGATCTTCTCGTCGAGCAGGGTTGTCCCGGTGGCGCGGTCGATCCTGGCGTTGGTCCCGATCCCCAGCTCGCCGAGGAATCGCGCGCCCGCATCGGTGCCGAGCGCAGCGTCGAGGTAATCCTGCCCCTGCTCGGCGGTCGCCTCGACCACCTGACCGTCGGCGAAACGCAGCTGCACCCCGCTGACCTCGACGCCGGCGGGACTGGCCGCGATGCCGAAGTAAATCGTTCCGTTGGCCGAGGTCTCGAGCGGCCCCGTGAACACCTCGCCGCTGGGCATGTTGCGCCGTCCGTCGGAGTTGATCCACGTACGCCCGGTGACGCGCAACGTCAGGTCGGTCCGATCGGTCTCGATCCGGACCTCGCGGGCATCGGCGAGCCGCGCCACGATCCCGGCCTGGCGGGCGCTGAGCGCGCGCCACGCCGCCACCGGGTCGGGCTGGTCGAGGAACAGCGCCCCGGCGAGGAATTCCTCGTAGTCGGCCTCACCCATGCCCGCCTGCTGGGACAGCGCCGGCGTCGGCCAGATCGTCCCGCACCACCGGCGCGCCAGCCGGGCCTCCTGGACGGGGCGGCGGGCGGCCGCGGCGCGCGTGAGAAGACGGGGGTCCACTCCGGCCAGGGCACGCGTATTCGCAGGCGCGTTGATTCGTATCTGGGCATCGACGGCCTGCGCCTCGGTCAGCTCGGCCGGCGCGAAGCCGTCGAGCGCCCCGTCGCCGGCATGGCGGTAGAAGTCGGCGGCCAGCCATGACGGCGAGACGCGCAGCAGCGGCCACGCCCCGCGCTCGAGCAGCTCGCGGTGCAACGCCCGGATGATCGCATCGGCCAGGGGGCTCGTGCCGACGAGGACCTGCTGGCCCGCGGTGACCTCGAGGCACCAGTCGCACAGCAGGCGGGCGAAGCGCTGCGGATCTATCACGGCGCTTCCAGCTCGGGGAAGTTCTCCACGACATGCGTCCGCAGCGAGTCGCGGACGAACTGCCGCTCGGTCTGCGAGGCCATCCGGTAGCGCCCCAGCAGCTCCTTTTGAGAACTGATCTCGAGGCCGGCGATCGTCCACGACACGGCCAGGCGCTCGAACAGCAGCTCGGCGGCCCGCTGCCACGCATCCTCGCGATCGATCCCGCTGGCCAGCACCCGGGCGTATTCGCGCCGCGCGCCGGGAGTCAGCGAGCCGCGCAGGCGCAGCACGTTGCCTTCGGGATCGGGGTAGTCGCTGGCCGGGGCCGTGAGCTTCTCGCGCTGGCGGTTGCGCTTACCCACGCTCGCTAGGCCGGCGCCGAAGCCGCCCGTTCCAGCTGGGCCCGCACGTCGCCCGTGACCGGGTCGGTGTGGCCCGCCCACGCCGCCGACGGGTCGAGCCCGGCGAGCTTGCGGATCGATGCCCGGGCCTGCTCGGTGTCGGAGTTGAAGGCCGGGTGCGGGACGTGGGCGGCGTTCTTGAAGCCGGTCTGCGGGTCGATGGTGTAGAAGCAGTCGGACACGAGCGCGAGGCGATCGGAGTCACGGAATAGCCCGATCAGCCCCGGCGCGTGGCCGGGGAGCTCGACGACGCGAAAGCCGGCGACGCCATCGCCCTCGCTGAGCGTTCCCGCCACCGACACCGCGCCTCCGTCCCACATGCTGAGCAACTTCGGATACACGCGCCGCGCGGGCGGCCCAAGCCTGGAGAACTCCCAGTAGGGGCGGTACGGCGAGTCGGACTCGGCCGCCTGGCGCTCGCCCGGATGACAGTAGACCGGGGCGCCGAGCCCCGGCGCGGAGCCCCGGTGATCGGCGTCGGCGTGCCCGAGCACGATCCGCTTGATCCCGCCCAGGCGCACGCCGGCGACGCGCACGGCATCGGTCATGTCGGAAATGCCGGCGTCGAACATCGTCACCCCGTCGGGCTCCTCGATCATGTACACGTTCATCGACTTCACCGGGAAACCGCCCCGCACCACCCAGACGCCGTCGGCGATCCGCTCGGGCTGCGCACCGTGGACCCATGACCTGAGTCTGGTTCGGAGGTTGGCCAGGCGGGTCAGGCGGAGCTCGGCGTTCGAGCCGATGGGCGGAAGCACGCCGAGCTGACGAGCGATATCGGACCCGTCGATGTAGGCGTCGTTGCTCTGAACCCTGTCCTGCGCGACCGTCAGCACGTCGCAGCCCTCGATGTCGAGCTGGGCGCCGTTGGGCTCGAAGCCCTGGAACGACCCCGGGCCCGCGAATGTACCCCGCCCCCGCCATCGCACGGCCGTGCGATGGCGAGCCGTGGTGATGTCGACGATCTCGAGCGAGAAATCGGGGAAGGCGGCGAACAGCGCGCTGAAGTACTGGCGCACGCCGTCGGGCGCGATCAGCTCCTGCTGTCCGACGAACCGATCGACGCCGCCGGGCTCCCAGACCTGGACGGCCGCATCGAGGTCGTGGGCACTCAGCGCCTCGAAGTAGCGCTTGGCGATTTCGGTCGTCGACGCCATTGAGGCGCCGCAGTCTACGCGGCGCCAATATCGTGCGTGGCATGACCCGTCAGCGAGAGCTCGGCCGGGGCGAGAAGGTTCTGCCCGGACTATGGCGCCTGCGACTGCCGCTGCCCTGGCCCGGTGTCCCCCACGGCAACGCGTGGGCCCTCGCCGCCGGATCGGGCATCGTGCTCGTCGATACCGGCATGCACGAGGCCGGCTCGCTGGCCCAACTCGAGCGCGCCTTGGATCAGGTCAACCTACGGCTCGAGCACGTCCGCCTGGTCGTCTGCACCCACGCCCACTCCGACCACTGGGGACAGGCGGCACCGATCTGCGATATGACCGGATCCGAACTGTGGATGCATCCCAACCACGAGCACGGCACGCGCAGCGCCACCGATCCCGAGGCCGCCCTGGCCCGGCGCCTCGAGGTCGGGCGCCAGAGCGGAGTTCCCGCGTCCGCGCTGGCCCACTACGCCGACCGCCTGAAGGGCATGCCCTCGGGGATCGCCCGCGTGATCGAGCCGCAGGTCGACCTGCTCCCGGGGGTACGGGTCGAGACCGACCTCGGCGCCTGGGAGGTCTACGAGACGCCGGGCCACGCACCCTCGCACGTGTGCCTGTTCCAGCCCGAGCGCCGCCTGCTCATCTCGGGCGATCACCTCCTCGGCCGCATCTCGCTCTACTACGACTACGGCTGGACGCCCGATCCGGTCGGTGAGTTCCTGAACTCGCTCGACGTCGTCGACGCGCTCGACGCCCGCCTCTGCCTGGCCGGGCACGGCCGCCCCTTCACCGACGTCCACGCCCACATCGAGGGCAACCGCAAGCTGGTGGCCGAGCGCCTCGAGGCGGTCGCGGCCGCGCTCGACGGCCACCCTCGCACCGCGCTCGAGATCTCACCGAGCGTCTACGGCGAACCGCTGACCACGGCCAACGGGTCCTGGCTGCTCTCGCAGACGCTGTGCTACCTGCAGCATCTCGAACGGACCGGGAGCGTTGGTCGCGAGCCGGGATCGGTGGCGGGCGGGGCCGAGGGGTGGCGGCGGACGTAGATCCGGTGGGTGTGCCTCCGCTGCGGGCGCCCAACCGCCGCGGCGCGCGGCTGAGCTGAACGCCACCGCGTGCTCGAGGTCGGTGGCGACGGCGTTCAGTTCAGGCCTGTGCCGGTGGCGGGTGGCTTCGGGAACGGCTTGCTGGGGATGGGGTGGGTGAGCCTCTGCTGCGGGCCGTCCACGACGATTTCGTTGAAGAGCGGTTTGATGCGGCGGCGCTCGGTGACGTTGTCGTTGTGGGGACGACGATAACGTCGAACAGCGCGAGAACCGTGCGGCGAGCTTTCTACGTTGTGCCGGCCCCCGGAACCCCGGCCGCGCCAGCGTCCAGAACCCACCCCTTCCCAGCAAGCCGTTCCCAACACGCGACGTTCAGCGGTGCGCGGGCGCGCAGCGCCCGCAGCTGAACTGAACGCAACCGCATTGGAGGTCTGTGGCGGCTAGGGAAGGGTGGGTGAGCGTCGAGCCCGGGAGACTGCGCCCACGACCGAAGCTGGTCAGCTAAGCGAAACATAGGTGCGCTTAGCTGACCAGCCCCTAGAGCGCAGCGGGCCCTCGGCGAGCCGATGACAACAAACTGCCGTCTCGAGACCCTTGTGCGACAACCTCGGGACGACGATAACGTCGACCAGTGCGGGAACCGCGGTGAGCTATTCGACGTTGTCGTCGTTCCGCAGGGCGTCCCCAACCAGCACAACGTTGAAAGGCGACCGGAAACGCCAGCGCCCATCTACGTTATGCCGCCCTGACCGGCTTAACGTTGAACAGCGCGACCGGCCAAGACGAGCTATTCAACGTTGTGTCGGTTGCGAACCGAACCACGAGAGCGCCACGAGACGCGCCACCGCACAACCTTGACACGACCGTGTCAAGGTCGGTACAGTCGTCGTGGTGCGCATCGACGAGATCATCGCCCGCAGCGACAAGCCTGTCTTCTCGTTCGAGTTCTTTCCGCCCAAGACCGACGAGGGGGAGCGGAAGCTGCGCGAGGCGCTCCACGAGCTGCGACCACTGGAGCCGGATTTCGTCTCGGTCACCTATGGCGCCGGCGGATCGACGCGCGATCGCACGGTCGAGCTGACGCGGTGGATCAAGCACGACCTGGGCGTCGAGTCGATGGCTCACCTGAGCTGCGTGGGCGCGACTCGCGACGAACTTGGGGGGATTCTCGACCGGATCGAGGCGGCCGAGATCGAGAACGTGCTGGCGCTGCGCGGCGACCCGCCCCGCGGCGAGACGCAGTGGACGCCTCACCCCGGCGGCCTACGCTACTCGACCGAGCTGGCCAGCCTGATCACCGAGAACTACCCGTTCTCCGTCGGGGCCGCGTGCTTTCCCGAGGTCCATCCCGACGCCCCCGACATGGCCCACGACCTGCGCTTCCTCAAGCAGAAGGTCGACTCCGGCGTGTCGTTCCTCATCACGCAGCTGTTCTTCGACAACGAGCTTTACTTCCGCTTTGTCGAGGAGGCTCGGGCCGTGGGGATCGACGTCCCCATCATCCCCGGCATCATGCCGATCACCGACGTGGGCCAGATCGAGACGATCACCGGGATGTGCCAGGCCTCCATCCCCGACCGTCTGCACCGCCAGCTCGAGCTGCGCGCCCACGACGTCGACGCGGCGCTCCAGCTCGGCGTCTCCTACGCGACCCTGCAGTGCGCCGAGCTGCTCGCGCGCGGCGCGCCGGGAATCCACTTCTACACGCTGAACCGCTCGCCGGCCACGCGCGCCATCCTCTCGGCGCTCAGGCTGCTGGCGCCGTGGGTCGCGCGCGACATCGTCAGGACGGCGGGATGATCTCGAGCTTGGTGGCCAACATCGGCCGCCCGTCGACCTCGTAGCGCACATCGACTTCGTCGTTGCGCTTGTAGGTGCCGATCCCCCAAAAGCCGAGAAACCATGCCCACGGGCCGAGTTTCTTCTGCACCAGCTCGCGTTCGAACACCAGCTCGCCGCTTGAGATCTGGTAATCGGAGCCGAGCTCCTGGCGCACCCCGTTCACGTAGACCTCGAGCGGCGGGCGCACTCCGGACGGGAGCTTGATACGCCAGGTCGGCGGCATCGTCTCAGCGTGTCAGATCACTGGGCAGGAGCGATAGCACGGCACAGTCAACTCGCTGCCCGTGCTCGCGTGTGTACCCGCGAAGGACGCCCTCATGCACGAATCCGGCGGCGGCGGCAGCGGCGAGCATGGCCGCGTTGTCGGTCTCGGTGAAGAGCTGGAGGCGCTCGAGCCCGCACCGGTGAAACAGCCAGCCGGCGAGCAGCACGAGAACGCGCGGGGCCAGGCCGCCGCCCCGCACCTGCGGGGCGAGCCACATGCCGAGCTCGGCCCGCGCACCCAGCCAGTCGAAGTCGTGGACCGTGATGCCCCCGATACAGGTATCCGAGCCGTTCCTGACGATCGTCAGTCGCACGATGCTGCCCGACTCTCGCTCCGCCTCGGTCCGCTCGCTGCGGCGACCGAGCTCCGCGCCACTGGGCGGCCGCGGCTCGCTCAGCCGCAGATGCAACTCGGGATCGTCCTCGTAGGCGATGAGGATCTCGGGGATGTCGCGCTCGGCGAACAGGCGCAGCGCGACGACGCCGTCGGTCCAGGGCTCGGGCAGGTTCGGGATAACCGGCATGTCGGCTGCGGACCGTACCCTGTCGGAGGTGCAGGAGATTCCCTACACCGTCCGCCGCTCCGAGCGCGCCCGCCGCGTCCGGGTGACCGTCGACCCGGCCCGCGGAGTCGAGGTCGTGCTGCCGCGTCGCGCGGCCGAGCGCGAGGCGGCCGCCGCGATCCGCGAACTCAGGCCGTGGATCGAACGGCGGGTGCGCGAGCTCGACCGGGTCAGGGCCACGGTGGCCGCCCGCGGCGAGAACGTGCCCTACCTCGGGCAGTCGCTGCGAGTCATCGCCGAACCGGAACGCACCCGCGTCCACCGCCGCGGATCCGAGCTGCTCGCCCCAGCCGGGGAACAGCGCACGGCGGCGCTCGAGCGTTGGTACCGGCGCCGAGCCGGGGTGGAGATCGCGCCCCGGCTGGATAGCGCGTGCGCGATCGCCGGCACCTCGTACTCGAAGCTGACCATCCGCGGCCAGCGCACCCGGTGGGCCAGCTGTTCGCGGACGGGAGCAATGAGTTTCAACTGGCGGCTGCTGCTGGCGCCCGAGCCGATCCTCGATTACGTCGTGTGGCATGAGGTGTGCCATCTGGAGGTCATGGACCACTCACGCCGGTTCTGGTCATTGCTGCGCTCGCGCTGGCCCGACTACCGCGAACACGCGGGATGGCTTCGCCATCACGGGGCGACGCTCGTGCTGTGAGGCTGACCGCAAACGTCCGGTCCAGTCGGCGTCTCGCCGCCCCCTGACCTCGGACATACTTGCGCTCGGCTAGCCGGAGCCGTTGCGTTTGCCGATTTCCCGGCGCAGCGCACGGAAGGCGGACTCTCCCTTGCGCTGGCGCACCACCTCGCGCTTGACCCTGCCGAGGTACGCCTCGGTCGAGCCATCGCCGCGGACATCGACGCCGGCGCGGATGCTTGGGAGCAGCCGCTCGGGACCGGCCAGCTCGACCCTCGCGGCCACCTGCTCGACCGGCTCGAAGCGCCTGATCTTCGCGTCGAGCGCGTCGCGTGGGGCTGTATCGGCAAGCCGGTTGGCCGTCGCCTCGAGCGCATCGAGGGCCGCATCGAGGTCCGAATAGCGACTCCGTTTCACGCGCGGCCCGTCACGGACGGTCACCTTCCACGCCATGGCGCGATCATCGCAGGGCGCGAAGCTAGGCGACCAGCTCGAACTCGAACTCGTCGACCTGCCCGACGAGGCGCCGGTGCGTCTGGCGTAGAGCCAGCCGGCGCGTTAAACGATGGGCAGCCTCGTTCTCGGCCAGCATCATCGCGCGGAAGCGGACGATGCCACGATCGCGCGCCGCCTGGACGAGGCGGTCGAGCAGTTCGGTGGCCAAGCCCTCGCCCTGGAACGGGTCGCCGACGACGATGGCGAACTCCGCCGCACCGGGGTCGTCGGCGAGGCGGACGAAACGACCCACGGCGATGATGTCGTGGGGCGGCGTGGCCGTGGTGGCGACGAGCGCGACGTGGTGGCGGCCGTCGACCTCGACCAGGTAGCGGGTGTCGCCGGCGGTGAGATGTGGCTTGGAGCTCAGAAAACGGCCGTACTGCGACTCGGGCGAGAGACGCGCGTACGCGGCCTGCAGGCGTGCACCATCGTCGGGACGGATCGCCCGGATTGCCACTTCCCTTCCGCTGGGTAGGCGCACGACCTCCATGCGATCAGCTTACGTTGAGTAAGCCGACCGCAGTGTGGCGCTGCTCACATGGCGCGTGGGCTAGCCGCGCTCGCCGATCGGCACGTAGTTGAGCTCGTGCTGTCCGGTGTAGATCTGACGTGGCCGCGCGATCTTCTGCTCCGGGTCGTCGATCATCTCGAGCCACTGGGCGATCCAGCCGCTGGTCCGCCCGATCGCGAACAGGACGGGGAACATCTCCACCGGCATGCCCAGCGCCTCGTAGATCAGGCCCGAATAGAAGTCGACGTTGGGGTAGAGCTTGCGCGAGACGAAGTAATCATCCTCGAGCGCGATCCTCTCGAGTTCGGTGGCGATGTCCAGCAACGGGTTCTTGCCGGTCACCTCGAACACCTCGTCGGTGGCCTTCTTGATGATCTTTGCCCGCGGGTCGTAGTTCTTGTACACCCGGTGGCCGAACCCCATCAGGCGCTCATTACCTTCCTTCACGCCCTTGATGAAGTCGGGGATGTTGTCGCGCGTCCCGATCCGCTGGAGCATCCGCAGGACCGCCTCGTTGGCGCCGCCGTGGAGCGGGCCGTACAGAGCCGCGACGCCGGCGGCGACGGACGAGTAGGGGTCTACCTGCGTCGAGCCGACGCTGCGCACCGCGCTCGTGGACGCGTTCTGCTCGTGGTCGGCGTGGAGGATGAACAGAACGTCGAGTGCGTGCTCGAGCCGCGGGTCCGGCTCGTACTTGAGCTCAGCGACCTTGTAGATCATCGAGAGGAAGTTGCCGGGATAGGAGAGGTCGTTGTCGGGATAGACGTATGGCATGCCGCGGTTGTGGCGATAGGAGAATGCCGCCAGCGTCGGCATCTTCGCCAGGAGGCGAATCACCTGCAGGTAGCGCACCTCCTGATCCTTGATTGCGGACGCCTCGGGGTAGAACGTCGATAGCGCGCCGACCGAGGCGAGCAGCATGCCCATCGGGTGGGCGTCGTAGCGGAACCCCTGCATGAATTCCTTGACGTTCTCGTGCACGAACGTGTGGATCGTGATCTCGTGTGTCCACGCGTCGAGCTGGCGCTGGGTGGGCAGCTCACCATGAACGAGCAGGTAGGCGACCTCGAGGTATGACGACTTCTCGGCCAGCTGCTCGATGGGGTAGCCGCGGTATTCGAGTATCCCCTGCTCGCCATCGATGTAGGTGATCGCCGAGCGACACGACGCCGTGGCCATATAGGCCGGGTCGTAGGTCATCAACCCGAAGTCGTCGTCGTGGGTCTTGATCTTGCGCAACTCGGTGGCGCGGATCGTCCCGTCCTCGATCGGGACCTCGTACTCCCTCCCGGTCCGGTTGTCAGTGATCGTCAGCGTTTCGCCCTTGTCTGCTACGCCGGCGCCATCCTGTTTCTGCGTCTCCGTGGTCATGGCACTCCTCTTGCGCTGTTACGGACGGTCTCGCTACGCCCAAGGCGAGCAGACGACCACCAAATCACTCTAGTACCCAGATGGCCTCGGCGAGAAGCCAGCGGGTGAAGGCCTAGGGATCGGTGAGGATCGCGGCCCCGAGCGCGAGCACTACGAAGACGAGGCTGATGGCGACCACGGCGCGTTGCCCGCGCACGTTGTAGGGAAACTCGGGGCGGGTGAGACCGATGCCGGCCAGGACCACGGCCCAGCCCGCGAGGAGCAGCCCGGCGATGTAGAAGGGGACCTTGGACGGCTCCGAAGCGGCCAACAGGATCGACACCATCGCGCCGCGAGCCTATCCAATCTTGGCCGAGCCCGCCGCGCTGCGCTCGCCCTCACGGCCCTCGCCCTCGTAGCGGCTCTCGGTCGCTGCCCGCTGGCCCTGGTAGTGGCTACCGAGCCCCGGGCTGCCATACGGTCGCAGGGCGGGCTTGTCGAGCATCATGAACGACAGCTGGGCGATCGGGAGGCCGGGATAGAGCTTGATCGGGACTCGGGTCAGGTTATTGAGCTCGAGCGTGAGCGTGCCGTGCCAACCGGGGTCACAGAAACCGGCCGTCGCGTGAACGATCAGGCCGAGGCGGCCGAGGCTCGACTTGCCCTCGATACGAGCCACGATGTCGTCGGGCAGCTCGACCCATTCAAGGGTCCGCCCGAGGCAGAACTCGCCCGGATGGATGACAAACGACTCCTCGGCGGGGACAACGACCTCCTCGGTCAGGTTCTCCGGCGGGTGGCGCAGATCGATGGCCGAGGCACGGTGGTTGTGGAAGACCCGAAACGAGTCCCCGAGGCGCAGATCGACGCTGGCCGGCTGCACCAGGCCGGGATCCCAGGGGTCGATCCCGATCCGCCCCTCGTTCACGAGGTGCAGAATCGTCCCGTCCGAGAGGACCGAGGCCGGAGCGTCACTCATCGCCCGAAGTCTGCCAGCGGGGCCGGATCAGTGATCGAGCGTTCGGGCGCGGGCGCGAACCGTCCGCACGCGTGCCGGCGGCAGCGGGGCGGGGTCGCCGTGTGGACCGCGCCGCGGATGGCGGGGGAACGGCGTGCGCGGGTGGCGCCGCGGCGGCTTGCGCTTGAGGCCGCCGTCGTCATCGGAGGACGAATTCTCCTCGGGCTCCTGCTTGACCGCCCACCAGACCAGGTAGATCAGGGCAGCGATCGGCAGCTTCAGAGCCAGCATCAACCACAAAAATCCCCACGTCACGACTTGTGGATCCTACCCCTATTCGTGTGTGCTGTCACGTTCGGGTGGTCGGACGCTGAGAGGGGCTCCGCGGTGCCTGTTCCCGGAACGCGATCGGCTTCTCGACGAACCGCGTGATCCGCTGCAGGTCGGAGACCCGCTCGGCCAGCTCATCGCTGGTCACGGTGGCCACGCGCTCAACCCCGAACGCCTCGACGTTGAACGATGCGACCGCGGTGCCGTAGGCCATCGCGCTCCGGAGCAGATCGTCGTCGAACTCTCCGCCGGAATGGGCGGCGAGGTAGCCGATGAAGCCGCCGGCGAAGCAATCGCCGGCCCCGGTCGGGTCGACCACGGTCTCGAGCGGGAACGCGGGCAGGGCGAAGAAACCCTCCTCGGTGCACATTGCCGCGCCGTACTCACCCTGCTTGGCCACCACCACCCTCGGCCCCCACTCGCGGACGCGACGGGCCGCGCGAATGAAGCTCGGCTCGCGCGTGAGCTCCTTGAGCTCGGCGTCGTTGAGCATCACACAGTCGACCCCGGCGATCGTCTCGATCAGCGAGTCGCGTGCACTGTCGATCCACAGATTCATCGAGTCGAGCGCGACGAACCGGGCCTCGTCGCATTGCGCGCGAACCTGGCGCTGGAGGTCGGGCTGGATGTTGGCCAGGAACAGGACGTCGGCGCTGCGCGAGGCCTCCGAGAGCTTGGGCTGGAAATCGGCGAACACGTTGAGCTGGGTGTCGAGCGTC
Source organism: uncultured Solirubrobacterales bacterium (assembly GCA_963734775.1). Lineage (GTDB taxonomy): Bacteria > Actinomycetota > Thermoleophilia > Solirubrobacterales > Solirubrobacteraceae > Palsa-465. The sequence goes on along the minus strand of CAVTJE010000014.1, from coordinate 89,007 downwards.
TCGCGGTCGTTGAGGTCCCAGCCGTATTCCCCGCGCCAGAAGAACGTGCGGCCACCGGCGACGTGTTCGATGTCATCGGTGTCGACGCCGCGCGCGCGCAGTACGTCGTACTCCGCCTCCCCGAAGTCGTCGCCGACGGGGCCGACGACGTGCACGGTGTCGAAGAACGCCGCCGCGAGCGCGAAGTGAACCGCCGATCCGCCCAGCATCCGCTCGCGGCTGCCAAACGGCGTCGTGACGGCGTCGAAGGCGATCGAACCGACAACGGTGACGCTCATGAGGCGGGGAAGGCTAGCGGCCCGCCGCCGCGAGGCGACGGGCCGCAGGTCAACAGCCGGTCTGCTGCTGCGGGCTATTACAGCTTCCAGCTGCCAGTCGTGCCGTCGGCGTACTTCCACCCGACGGTCTTGGAAGTGGGTCCGGCATGTACGCAGTGTCGGTGAGCACATCCGCCGCGAGAAGACACCCAAGGGGTGAATCGACACCACCCTGCGAGACCGCGACGGCGGTCGTTAGCGGCGCTGGCGTTCCCCGCACCCGCTCGCCGCGCGGGTCGTAGAGCGGCTCGGCCGCGACCTCGCCGGCCACCCAGCGCCCGAAGATGTCGACCTCGACCGCCGCCCCGACCGAGATGTCGGCGGGCAGATACGCGTAGGCGATCGAACGCTCGACCGTGTAGCCGTAACCGCCGCTGGTCACCCGCCCGCACACGCGACCGTCGACACGCACGGGCTCGTTGCCCAGCACCACCGACTGCGGATCCTCGAGCACGAGACAGCGCAGCCGGCGCTCGACCTCGCGGCGCAACGCGTCGGACCCGATGAACTTCTTGTCATCGCGAACGCAGAAGCCCAGACCACCTTCGTAAGGCGTCTCGTCGGGGGTGATGTCGGCCGCCCACACGCGATAACCCTTCTCGAGCCGCAGCGAGTCGATGGCGCGATAGCCCGCAGCGCGCACGCCGTGGGGCTGTCCCGCCTCCCACAGCGTCCGCCACAACCCCGAGCCGTACTCGCTGGGGCAGTACAGCTCCCAGCCGGCTTCGCCGACGAACGTCACCCGCAACGCCCGCACCGGGACGTCTCCGACGGAGATCTCGCGCATCGACATGTAGGGGAAGTCGAGTGGGTCCGCCGTCAGTGGGGCGAGGACGTCGGACGCCCTCGGCCCCCACAGGGCGAAGGTCGCCCAGCGCGAGGTGACATCGCTCAGGCGAACCGAGCCGTCGGCGGGCAGGTGGCTGGCGATCCAGCTGGCGTCGTGGGTGCCGAACGCGGTCCCAGTGACGATCTGGAACAACTCGTCCTCGATCCGCGTGACGGTGAAATCGCACTCGATCCCCCCGCGGCGGTTGAGCATCTGCGTATAGGTGATCGCGCCCACGGCGCGCGCGACGCGGTTATCGCACAGCCGCTCGAGTAACTCGGCGGCACCGGGGCCGGAGACCTCGAGCTTGGCGAACGAGGACTCGTCGAACAACCCGCCCGCCTCGCGCGTGGCCCGGTGCTCGGCGCCGATCGCCGGCGACCAGTGCATGCCCGCCCACCCCCGCGGGCGCAACGACTCGTCGCCGGCCGCGGCGTTGGAGCGGTACCAGTTGACGCGTTCCCACCCCGACTTCTCGCCGAACTCGGCCTCGTGGGCCTGGTGCCAGGCGTACGCACTCGAGACGCGCAGGGGACGACCCGCCTGGCGCTCGTGGCCGGGGTAGCGGATGTCGTAGTAGGTCTCATAGACCTCCCTGGCGCGGGCGAGCGTGTAGGTCGGCGAGCGATAGTGGGGTCCAAAGCGACGGATGTCCATCTCCCACACGTCCTGCGATGGCTCCCCGGCCACGATCCACTCGGCCATGACCTTGCCGATGCCGCCCGCCCCGGCCAGGCCGTGGGCGCAGAAGCCGGCGGCGACGAAGAACCCGCCGACGTGACTCTCGCCCAGACAGAACTCGTTGTCGGGGGTGAACGCCTCGGGCCCGTTGATGAGACGGGTCACCATGACGTCCTCCATGGCCGGAACGCGCTGAGTGCTGTTGCGGGCAATCTCCTCGAAGCGCGGCCAGTCCTCCTCGAGCAGACGACCGTTGAAGTCGGCGGGAATGTGATCGAGCCGGTGCTCGTCGAGGGCCCACGGCGCGCTGTGGCGCTCGTAGCCGCCCATGACCAGGCCCGCGCCCTCCTCGCGGAAGTAGACGAGCAGATCGGGGTCGCGCAAGGTCGGGAGATGCTCGCCGGGAGAGCGCTCGCGGAAGGGCTGGCTGACCAGATACTCGTGGGCAAACGGCACCACGGGGACGCGGACGCCGACCATCCGGCCGATTTCGGCAGCGAACATGCCGCCGGCGTTGACGACGATCTCGGCCTCGACCTCGCCCCACTGGGTCGACACCCCGCGCACGCGGCCTCCGTCGACGGCGATCCCCGACACCCGCGTATGGGTGAACACCCGGCAGCCACCCTCGCGGGCCCCCTCGATGAGCGCGTAGGTCAGCTGCGAGGGATCGAGATAGCCATCGGTGGACAGGTAGGAGGCGCAGCGCACGCCGTCGGTGACCATGAGCGGAAAGAGCTCCCGCGCCTGCTCGGCCGAGAGCAGCTCGAGCGGCAGTCCGAACGTCTTGGCCCACGCGACCTGGCGCATCACCTCCTGCTCGCGCTCGGGGGTGCAGGCGAGACGAATCCCGCCGCACTCCACCCATCCGCAGTCGAGTGTCCGGTAAAGCGCCACCGAGTCCATCATCAGCCGGGTCAGCGACACGCTCGAGCGGAGCTGGCCGACCAGTCCGGCGGAATGAAACGTCGAGCCGCTGGTCAGCTCGTTGCGGTCGAGCAGGATGACATCGCGCTCGCCCAGTGCCGCCAGGTGGTGGGCGATCGATGCACCCCCGACGCCACCGCCGATGATGACCACGCGCGCGCGGTCGGGAAGCTCACGCGGCCGCGGCACCCAGCCACTCCTCGAAGCTGTCGGCGGCGGCGGCCCGCTCCAGGCGCTCGAAGTGCTGTGCCGCGTACGTATCGAAGTCGAACTCGATTTCCGACACGACGGACTGCACGACCCCCCATGCGCCCTCGCGGGCATCCGACATGAGGCGCATGAGCCGCAGCTCGGCACGCCGGCGAGCGTCGGACGGCTCGCCGTAATAGGCCGCGAGCAACCGGTCCTCGGCCTCGCCGTCGAAGTCGTTGTTGACGGCCAGGTTCCCGAGGTCGAACGCGCGGTGACCCATCCCCGCGTACTCCCAATCGACGAGCATCACCCCGCCGGCCTCCGGCGCGAGCACGTTGGCGCAGAGCAGGTCGTCGTGGCAGGGGACGGGATCTGACAGCGGCAGCACTCCGGCGATACGGTCGGCGATCTCCTGAGCGCGACCATAGCCGTCGGGCAGGCTCCCGCCACGCTCGTGCAGGGTCACCGCATACGCCCGCAGGAGGTCGGGGACCCAGAAGGTTGCCGGCAGCGGCTCGCGGGCGTCGTGGAACGCGCGCAGCGCGTGGCCGAACGGACTGGGGTCGGCACGGACCTCGTCGGCTGACATGGGACGGCCAGCGACGAACTCGGTGACCAGGCAGTCGGGCTCGGCAGCCAGCACGGCCGGGGCCAGCCCCAGGCGCGCCGCCGCCGCATTGGCGAGCTGCTCGGCCTCCCGACTGATGCCGAGCAGCGAGGTGTCCTTGCCCGGCAACCGCACCACGCAGTCGCGACCATCGAAGACGACGCGGAAGTTGCGATTGGTGATGCCGCCCTGGAGAGGGACCGGCGGGCCGTTGATCGGGCCCAGCTGCGCCTGGAGGCGCTCGACGATCGTGTTCACGTCGCCCACGGCGGGAAACCTAGCGTTTAAGGCTCGCTTCCTATACCTTCACGCCGCGATGACCTTGGACGAGCTCAAGGCGGCGGTGGAGCGAGGGGAGATCGACACCGTCCTGCTCGCCATGACGGACATGCAGGGCCGCCTGCAGGGCAAGCGGCTTACGGCGGAGCACTTCCTCGAGGAGGTGGCCGACCACGGCGCCGAAGGCTGCAACTATCTCCTCGCCGTCGACGTCGACATGACCCCGGTCGACGGTTACGAGATCGCCTCGTGGGAGAAGGGCTACGGCGACTTCGCCATGCGTCCCGACCTCGACACGCTGCGGCTCGCGCCGTGGCTCCCGGGGACCGCGGTGTGCCTGGCCGACCTGCAGTGGGCCGACGGGTCGGACGTCACCGCCTCGCCGCGCCAGATCCTGCGCGCCCAGCTGGCCCGCCTCGCCGAGCGTGGCTGGATGGCGAACGCGAGCACCGAGCTCGAGTTTCTGGTCTTCAGGGACACCTACGAGGATGCGTGGCACAAGGCGTATCGCGATCTCAATCCCGCCAACCTCTACAACGTCGACTACTCGCTGATGGGGACGGCCAAGGTCGAGCCGCTGATCCGGCGGATCCGCAACTCGATGGCCGGGACAGGGCTCAAGGTCGAGAACTCCAAGGGCGAGTGCAACTTCGGCCAGCACGAGATCAACTTCCGCTACGCGGGCGCGCTGCGCACGGCCGACGAACACTCGATCTACAAGAACGCCGCCAAGGAGATCGCCGACCAGGAGGGCATGGCGATCAGCTTCATGGCCAAGTTCAACGAGCGCGAGGGCAGCTCGTGCCACATCCACTTCTCGATCGCCGACCAGTCGGGGCCGGTGTTCGCTCGCGACCGCGGCACGTTCGACTCGTTCGTGGCCGGCCAGCTCGCGTGCCTGCGCGAGCTCACCCTGCTGCTGGCCCCCAACGTCAATTCCTACAAGCGGTTCGCCGAGGGCTCGTTCGCCCCCACCGCGGTCGCCTGGGGCAACGATAATCGGACCTGCGCCCTGCGCGTGGTCGGACACGGGCCGGCCCTGCGGTTCGAGAACCGGGCCGGCGGTTCGGATCTGAATCCGTACCTGGCCCTGAGCGCGCTGATCGCGGCGGGCCTGCACGGGGTCGAGAACCAGCTCGAGCTGGAGCCCGCCTACAACGGCAACGCCTACCTCGCGCGCGACAAGCCGCGCCTGCCCACGACGCTTCGCCAAGCGCGCGATCTGTTCGCCGTCTCGGCGGTGGCGCGAGCGGCCTTAGGCGACGAGGTGGTCGACCACTACGCCCACGCGGCCGACGTGGAACTAACCGCATTCGAGGCCGCGGTGACTGACTGGGAGCGTTTCAGGGGATTTGAACGTTTATGAACCGAATCGCGGAGCTGCCGTCCCTCGAGACGGTGGCGTCCCTCGACACCGTGTTCGCCCGGGTGCGCTCGCAGACGGCCTTCGAGGAGACGGTCGAGCGGCTCGGCACCGCGATCAAACTGGGGCTGCTTCCCCCCGGCACGCGCCTACCCGCTGAACGCGAGCTGTGCGCGAAGCTGGGTATCGCGCGATCAACGCTGCGCCAGGCGCTGGTGGCGCTCGGTCAGAGCGGTCATCTGCGCGCCACCCGCGGGCGCGGCGGCGGCACGTTCGTCGCCGACCCGCAGCCACCGGCCGACCCGCCGTCGGCCGAACTGCTGGCCGCGTGGCGCGACGTGTGCGACGAACGGATGGCGGTCGAGGTGGGGATCTCGGTCCTGGCGGCCGAGCGCGCCGAGCCCGAGGTCCTCGACGCGCTTGACGACCTGGTCCTCGCGCTTGACGGGATGCTCGACGATTTCCCCAGCTACCGGCAGGCCGACGTCAGGTTTCACGTCGGGCTGGCCGAGGCCACCCATAGCCCGCGCCTGGTCACCGCCATGACCGAGGCCCAGGGGGCGATGACGAGCCTTATCTCCCACATCGCGCACCCCCCCGAGGTGCTCGACTCCTCCAACGCCTCACACCGCCGGATCCTCAAGGCGGTACGACGACACGACGAAGCCGCGGCGGCGCGTGAGATGGCCGAGCACCTCCGCGGCACGGAGCACATCCTGGCCGGATTGCTGCCAAAGGGCTTGGCTTGACTTCCGTCGCGCGGCCTGCGTAGGGTTTGCCGCTAAGGAAGGACCATCAGACCTTTACGAGGAGGGGTCGGAATGACGGTCGGCGAAGAGGCTCTGTCGGGCGACGAGAAAAGACTCGCTGAGCTGGGCTACAAGCAGGAGCTGCGGCGAGGGTGGAGCGGGTTCTCGAACTTCGCGATCTCGTTCTCAATCATCTCGATCCTGGCCGGTTGCTTCACGACCTACGGCCAGGCTTGGAACAACGGTGGGCCGGTGGCGATCTCGATCGGCTGGCCGGTGATCAGCGTATTCATCCTGCTGGTCGCCTTCTCGATGGCGGAGCTCGCCTCGGCGATGCCGACCGCCGGCGGCATCTACTACTGGTCGTCGAAGCTGGGTGGAGCCGGCTGGGGATGGTTCACGGGCTGGTTCAACCTGATCGGACTCGTCGCCGTCACGGCTTCAGTCGACTACGCGGCGGCCACGTTCCTGAATTCGACCCTGTCGTTCTACGGCGCTCACCTTCTTGGCGTGAACTTCGCGACGACCACCGTGGCCGCTTCGCTGCACCACACGTTCGTGCTGTTCATCTTGATCCTGGCCGCTGATGCGGTGATCAACATCTTCTCCTCGCCACTTGTCGCGCTGTTCACGCGGGTCTCGGTCTGGTGGCACGTGATCGGCGTGCTGGTCATCATCGTGATCCTGGTCGCCGTCCCCAGCCATCACCAGAGCTTCAGCTTCGTGTTCGGACACCGGATCAACCTGTCCGGATTCAGCAACAACATGTACTGGTTCTACGTCCTGCCGCTCGGGTTCCTGCTGACGATGTACACGATCACCGGATATGACGCATCCGCGCATATCTCCGAGGAGACCCACGATGCCGCCCAGGCAGCACCCAAGGGCGTTTGGCGATCGGTCTTCTACTCGGCGGTGTTCGGCTGGATGGTGCTGCTGGCACTGACGTTCGCCGCCACGCACGTGAGCGCGATCAGTGCCGCAGGCGGGACCTCGCAATCGATCATCGAAACGGCACTCAGCTCGGCGGCAGCCAAGGCGGTGCTCATCATCTCGACCGTCGGCCAGCTGTTCTGCGGCATGGCCTGCGTTACGAGCGCATCGCGGATGACCTTTGCCTTCTCGCGCGACGGGGCGGTCCCGGGTCACAACCTGTGGCGGAAACTGGGCAGGAACAAGACCCCGACCTGGGCGGTCGTGTTCGTCGCCGTGTGGGCCCTGATCATCACGATCCCGGCGTTCAAGGGCAACCACGCGGGGCTCCCAGTCGCCTTCCTCGCGGTCACCTCGATCTCGGTGATCGGGCTCTACATCGCGTACATCATTCCGGTCTATCTGCGCTGGCGGATGGGCGATAAGTTCGAAGCCGGGCCGTGGACGCTGGGTCGCAAATACAAGTGGATCAACGTGATCGCGATCGTGTGGGTGATCCTCTGCGTGATCATCTTCTCGCTGCCGTTCACGCCTGCCGCCGTGCCGTGGAACAGCGCGTTCAGCTGGTCGGCGTTCAACTACGCCCCGCTGGTCACGATCGTGGTGATCGCGGCGGTGACGATCTGGTTCCTGGCCTCGGCTCGCAAGAGTTTCAAGGGGCCGGTCCGGACGATCGACGACGAAGCTGAGGTCGCCCCGGCCCCGGCCCCGTCGACCGGCTGACCGACACCCGGGTTCTCATGAGCGGCCGGCTGGAGGGGAAGGTGTGCGTGGTCACGGGGGTGGCCGGTGCCATCGGCCACGCCACGGCTGCCATGTTCGAACGCGAGGGAGCGCAGCTCGTCGGCGTCGATCTCCGCGAGCACACCGCCGGAGACCTGTCGCTGCAAGCCGATCTCAGCGACGAGCGTGCGGTCGCCGGCGTGTACGCGCGCGTGCGCGAGGAGCTCGGTCGCGTCGACGTGCTGTTCAACAACGCTGGCATCGCACCAACGGCGGATCGCTCGGTGCTCGACACCTCGCTCGAAGCTTGGGAGCGGGTCCAGGCCACCAACCTGCGCAGCGTGTTCCTGTGTTGCAAGTACGGCATCCCGCACCTGCTCGAGTCCGGCGGGGGGTCGGTCATCAACACTGCCTCGTTCGTGGCCGTGATGGGGTCGGCCACCCCGCAGATCGCCTATACCGCATCCAAGGGCGGCGTGGCCGCGCTGTCGCGCGAGCTGGGGGTCGAGTTCGCCCGGCGCGGAGTCCGCGTCAATGCCGTATGCCCCGGCCCGGTGCAGACGCCGATGCTCGACGATCTGTACGCCACCGGCTCCGAGGAGGCGGCGCGACGATTGGTGCACGTACCCATGGGTCGCTTCGCGCGCCCGGACGAGATCGCCGGCGCGGTGCTGTTCCTGGCCAGCGATGAATCAAGCTACGTGAACGCCACGACATTCCTCGTTGACGGGGGAATCTCGGCCGCATACACGACACCTGTGTGACCAGCGCCGCCCTCGCCGGGCCAAAACCGAGATAGTTTCGGTCGGTGTTCGAGCGATTGATCGTCCTGGGAGGCGGCGGATGGTTCCCCGCCCACGGCAGACATACGGCCTGCGCGCTGCTTCGCAACGGCAGTGCCGCCGTGATGATCGACGCTGGAACCGGGGTGGGACGCCTGGTCGAGCGTCCCGACCTGCTCGACGGCGTGGAGCGGCTCGACATAGTGCTCACGCATTTCCACCTCGACCACGTGGCCGGGCTGGCCTATCTGCCGGCCCTGAATCTGACCAGTGACACGACCGTGTGGGGACCGGGCGCAACGCTCTACGGGACGACCACGAAGGCGCTGCTCGACCCGCTGTACAGCGAGCCGTTTCATCCCGTCACGTTCGGCCGTCAGCGGATCGCCATCCGCGACCTCCCGGCGGGCGAGGTCGAGCTGGCGGGTACCCGGATACACACCCGCCGGCAGGACCGCCACAGCGCGCCGACCCTAGGCCTCCGCTTCGAGGACGAGGTCGCCTGGATCACCGACACGGCCTTTGATCCGGGGTCGGTCGGGCTCGCCGCCGGTTGCCGGCTGCTGGCCCACGAAGCCTGGTCCACCTCCGCCGAGCCGCGCAATCCGACGATCCACAGCTCGGCCCGGGAGGCTGCCGAGATCGCCGCGCAGGCGGGGGCCGAGCAGCTCGTGCTGATGCACCTGCCGCCCTTCGAGCAGTCGGTCGAGGCGCTCGCCGTCGAGGCCCAGCTGACCTTCCCGCGTTCGCTGATCGCCGGCGACGAGGCCGATCTGTCGACGATCCTGGCCTGAGCCGCGCGCTACGCCGGCACCGGTGCCACGGCGCCGGTCGGCGGCTCGGGCTCGGTCGCGGGCTGTTTGGCGCCCACCTGGACCGCCAGCGCCGTGCCGATGCCGAGCAGCGTCCAGCTCATCGGATCCTCGAGGAAATCGGCGTACAGCATGGTGTGGAAGACCAGGGCCAGGAACGCTGCGCCGACGGCCGCCCGGCCCGGACTGGCACGGGCTCCGCGCAGGAGTACGACGAGGGCCACGATGACCAGCGCCACATACACGACCTCGCCGATCAGCCCCTGTTCGGCGGCGATCGTGATGGGGATCGTGTGCGAGGCCGACAGCGTCGTGGCGCTGCCCGGGTTGTGGATGCGGTACTCGTTCACGAACGAGCCGGATCCGTAGCCCCAGATCGGTCGGTCGCGGAACAGGTCAAAGCCGCCGCTGACGAGCCCGGCGCGCCCGCTCGAGGCGCCGTTGAGCCCCTGGTTGAGTCCGAACGTCTTGGGCGAGATGGCGAGCGCGCCTCCACCCACGGCGAGGACGACCACGGCAACCACAACGACCGGCCACGCCTTCCAGCGCAGCGCAGCCAGGGTGCCGAGACCCACGAGCAGCGCGCCGAGGCTCGAGCGAGACAGCGTGAGCACGAGGCCCACCCACAGGATGGCCAGGACCACGCTCGCGGCGATGATGTCGCGACCGCGCCGGTCGTAGAGCAAGAGCACCGCCGTGAGGATCATCACAACGGCGAGGAAGCGGCCGAAGATGTCGGGATCGAAGAACACCGAATTGACGGTGAAGTAGGCGTGCACGTCGTTGGCGGCCACGAGCTTGGGGTTTAGGAACAGCGTCTTGGTCTCGTACTCGACGAAGCCGACGAGCGCGAACAGGAGGGCAAGCGCGATGACCAGGACCAGACACTGCTTCAGCAGCTTGGCCGTCCAGCGGATCCGCACCAGCAGGCAGAAGAGCAGCGAGAACGGGACGTAAAAGAACACCATCTGCTGTAGCGCCTTTTCGAAGTCGGTCGAGTAGACCGACTGCACGGCATAGAGCACGACGTAGGCAGCCAGCAGACGCTCGATCCAACGCGGCTGGGCGTCGTCCTGATCCCCGTCGTCGCGCAGCGCGTCGATGATCGCGGCCAGCGAACCCGCGGCGACGACGAAGTACAACGGCACGAGGAGGTTGGAAGTCGTGCCGCCGGCCTGGATCGGGACCCGGAAGGGCAGAGTGAGAACCGCGAGCAGGGCCAGCAGCGCAGGACGACGGCGGATCAGCAGCGCGGCCACGATCAGGACCACGAGCGCCAGCACCGCCGCGATCAGGGCGTACGACGGATGGCGGTGAACGACGCGGAGCTGGGGCGAATGCCAGATGTCGGCCAGCAGCAGCACCGGTGAGAGCACCAGCGCGCCGAACATCGCGGTGGCGCGCGCCCGCGGGTTGCGCGCCAGCAGCGCCCACGCGGCCAGCAACGCGACCGCGACCACCCCGAGCTTCGGCAACGGTCCAGTCAGGGCAGCAAACACGGTCACGCGGCGAGAGACTAGACAACGCCTCCACCGGCACCGCAGCCGATCATCTACCCTGTTTGACCAATGTCCTCCGCGAAGGTCGCGGTTGGCGGTGCGCTGGTGGCCGTTGTCCTGGCGGGATGCGGTACCACGGCCAAGCCGATCGCAGGAACCATTCCCCCCACCGCCACCACCGAGGGGCACGCGCGTCTCGATGATCCGCGCACCAAGCACGTCACCTGTCTGCGCCAGCACAAGTTCCGCGTGGTGGAGATCGGGCAGACGTGGCTGCAGATCGGCACGCCCCCTAGCGGGCCTCGCGTGGACTTCAAGCCGACGCCGGGCGCGGCTCAGTACTCCCAGATCGATGGACGAGTGCAAGGGGCCGAGGTGATCGGGAGCGCCTTGCTGTACCCGGATCACGCCTCCGACAAGGAACTCCAGATCGTCGAGAACTGCATCGCCCAGGGCGTCTTGGGCTGATGTCGTTCCTCGTCAAGCTCGTGGCCACGCTGGCCCTCGCTGGTGGCGTGGTGGCCACGGTCGAACACGTCCGACATTCCTCTGGCACCCGCGCCGTGGCCCAGCAGGCGGACACGCGCGCGCGCGCGAGCGCCAAGCTGAACGTTGCCGCCGACAAGCTCCTCGGCCAGCGGATCATGGTCGGACTTCCCGGCACCACAGCCAGCTCTGGCCTGCTCGACCGGATCCGGCGCGGACACGTGGGATCGGTGATCCTGTTCAGCCAGAACATCACCTCGCCCGCCCAGCTGATCGCCCTCACCTCATCACTGCAGCGAGCCGCCCGGCGAGGCGGCAACCCGCGGCTGCTGATCGCGGTCGACCAGGAGGGCGGCCAGGTCAAACGGCTGCCGGGTGGCCCACCTGATCTGTCTCCGCCCCAGATCGCGGCCTCGGGGAGCATCGCCGTGGCCAAGCGCGAGGGAAGCGACACCGGCCGCTATCTGGGGCGCCTGGGTATCAATATGGACCTCGCTCCGGTGCTCGACGTGCCGACGTTCTCGGGCGCGTTCATCTGGCAGCAGGGCCGGGCGTTCTCGTTCTCGGCCAGCGCGGTGGCCAAGTACGCGACGCCGTTCGCCCTCGGCCTCCAGAAGCAGGGCGTGGCCGCCACCGGCAAGCACTTCCCCGGCCTCGGCACCGCCGCCGTCGACACCGACAACAAACTCGACGAGCTCCGCCCCACGCTGAAGCAGCGCCGGGCCGCACTTGTGCCCTACCGGACCCTCATCGGCCACGGGCTCGACGCCGTCATGGTCTCGACGGCGGGCTTCCCCGCCTACGACCGCACGGGCTCGGCTGCCGCGTTCTCGCGCCCGATCATCCAGGGGGTCCTGAGGCGCAAGCTGAAATTCCGCGGCGTGGCGATCACCGACGCACTTGGCGTCCCCACCGGGCAGAGCAAGCGCACCGGGGGCCTGCTGGCGGCCGAGGCAGGGGCCGACATCCTCCTCTACACCGACTCGGCCTCGGGCGAACTGAAGGCACTCGAGCAGGCGTTGCGCCACGGAAAGCTCAGCCGCAGCGAGGCCGACGCCTCCTACCAACGCATCGTGGCGTTGAAGAAGCGGGTGGCCGGCTGAGACGGACTCCCGGCGCGTATGTGCACCCGCGGCACGGTCTAGAATCGCGCCTGACGCCCGCGCCCTGGCGCGGGCTCGCGCACGTTTGCCGCCCGACCTCCCGACCGCGGCACCCGTAAACCTCCATGTCCGTACCCAGTGCTGAGCTGACCGCACCGTCCGTCCGTAGCAGCCGAAGAGCCCCGACGGCCATCCTCACCGAAGGCCTGACCGGCCGGCGCTTCTACGTCGCGCTGGTCGTGGTCGCGCTGATCATCGGCGGCCTGTCGCTGCTGATCCCGTCGACGCCCAGCTACGACCCGTGGGCCTGGCTGGTGTGGGGGCGGGAGATCATCCACCTCAACCTCCAGACCACAGGCGGCCCATCGTGGAAGCCGCTGCCGATGATCTTCACCGTGCCGTTCGCCGTGTTCGGCAACGCCGCGCCCGACCTCTGGCTGGTCGTCGCGCGAGCCGGAGCTGTGATGGCGGTGGTCATGGTGTTCAAGCTATGCGTTCGCATCACTCGCCAGCTCGCGGTGCCGCTCGAGCAGTCCGCCGGTCGCCTCGAGCTCCTCGCTTCCTGGGCCCCGGCGCTCCTGGCCGGGGTCATCGCCGCGATCGGCCTCGCCTTCTCCGGGGGTTTCATCAGCGACAACGCGCTCGGCTATTCCGAGGGCTTGATGACGGCGATCGTCCTCATCGCCGTCGAACGCCACCTCGATGGCGCACCGCGCCAGGCCTTCGCGGTGGGTTTTCTCGCCGCCTTGGACCGGCCCGAGATCTGGCTCTTCTGGGGGCCCTACGGCCTGTGGCTCTTCTGGAAGGACCCCGGCGCCCGCAAGCTCGTGATCGGGTTGTTCGTGCTGATCCCGGTGCTGTGGTTCCTGCCCGAGTACTGGGGCTCGGGCCACTTCCTGCGCGGCGTCAACCGCGCTCAGCATCCCCGCTCCAACAGCCCCGCGTTCGCCCAGTGTCCCTTCTGCACCGAGCTGAAGGACCACGCCTGGCCCACCGTGCTCCTGCGCATCAAGGTCGTCGCCTTCCTCGCCGTGGTGGCGGCGGCGTGGCTGCTGTGGCGCGCCAACCGCGCGCGCTCGCGATGGAGGCTGGACGGCAACCGCGAGCGGGCGCTGGCCGCGATCATCGCCGCGGGCGTGCTCGGCGCCGCGTGGTGGGTCGTCATCGGCGTGATGACCCAAATCGGCTTCTCGGGCAACAACCGCTACCTGGTGCTCGGAGCAGCGCTGATCGAGATCGCCGGCGGCGTCGGCTGGGGATGGGCCGCGCTCGAGCTCGGCCGCGCCGTCCCGCGCGTCATCTCGGCTGCCCGCGGCGCGGCGACCCGGATCGTGACCACACTGGCCTCGGTGAGCGTGTTCGCGCTCCTCTTCCTGCTGCTCCCGAACTGGGTCGGCAACAACCTGATCGACATCCAGCGCACGCATCGCGCGCTCACCTACCAGGCTCACCTGCGCGAGGACATGACGACGGCGGTCAACCGTCTCGGAGGCCCGTCGAAGATTCTCGCGTGCGGCAGCGTCATGACCGAGGGGTTCCAGGTGCCCATGCTGGCCTGGAACCTGCACGTCCACACGCTCGACGTCCAGTCGTCGCCCGTGCTCGCGCCCGGACAGGCACCGCCTCCCCCGCCCAACGTCGTCTTCCAGACGCGCGCCCAGCGCAACGCGCACCTGCTGCCGCTGCTCAGCACATGGCCGAATGTTTCTTACCACCAAGTTACGCATGACCGGACCTTTAGGGTCTGGGAAAACTGCCGGGTAACCTGATCCCGGACCATGGCCACCGCTGTCGCTCCCCGCCGTCCCCTGTCGAACTTCGATGTCCGCACGCCATCGTGGCTCCAGCGGGTACCCGAGAAGGTCTGGGTTGGCGGCTTTCTGTTCGTCCTCACGGCGGCGTCGGTCTACCTCCGCACGCGGTATCTGAACGGCCAGTTCTGGATGGACGAGGCCCTCTCGGTTGGGATCTCATCGCACTCGCTGGCCACCATCCCCACCGTGCTGCACCACGACGGCTCGCCGCCGTTGTACTACCTGCTGCTGCACATCTGGATGGGCTGGTTCGGGAACTCCGAGTCGGCCACGCATGGGATGTCGGTGCTGTTCGGCGCGTTGACGATCCCGGCCGGCACCTGGGTCGCGTGGAGCCTGTTCGGACGCCGCGCCGGACTCTACGCGGCCGTCCTGTTCGCGCTCAACCCGTTCATCACCGCGTACAGCCAGGAGACCCGGATGTACACGCTGATGGCGCTGCTCGGACTGCTCGCGACGGGAGCGTTCATCCAGGCCTTCATCTATCGCCGGCGCCGCTACCTGATCCTGTTCGCGATTTGCCAGGCGTTGATGCTCTACACCCACGCGTGGGGGATCTTCTACGGCGTTGGCGCGGCGGTGGCGCTGATCCCGGTGTGGGCGAACTCGAGCGACCGCCGCGGGCTCGTGCGCGACGCGCTGTACGGGTTCGCCGGAGCCGCGGTGCTGTTCCTTCCCTGGGTACCGACCCTGCTCTACCAGGCCACTCACACCGGCTCGCCCTGGGACACGGCGCCCAACTTCGGCGCCCCGGTGCAGATCTCGCGCAACCTGATGGGCGGCGATCGCGCCACCGCGGCGCTCGTGCTCGCAGCCGCGATCGGACTCGCCCCGTTCTGGCTGAAGGGGGCGCGCCGTTCGCGTCCCGCGCTGATCATGTGGGTGCTGATCTTGATTCCGATCGGCACGCTGGCCATCGGTTGGATCGTCTCGAGGTTCTCGCCCGCATGGCAGTACCGGTACTTCGCACCGATTCTGGCCGCGCTCCTGCTCCTGGCCGCGTGGGGCTTGGCGCGGGCGCGGGGCGTCGGTCTCATCGCCCTCGCCCTGGTTGCGATCTTCTGGTACAACCCCGCGTCCTACACGCCGCAGTACAAGAGCGACATGCGCGACGTCGCGGCCGAGATGGCGCCCCATCTGCACCCCGGCGACCTGGTCATCGTGGGGCAGCCCGAGCAGGTCCCGCTGGCCTGGTACTACCTGCCCGGTGGCCTGCGCTTCTCCGACACGACGGGCTCCGCATCGGACCCGCAGTCGATGAACTGGGTGCACGCGCTCAAGTCGCCTGAAGGCCGCGCGTCCACCGACTACGCTGGGGTCTCTCCTTGCTACTGTCCGCCCCGGCCAGCAAGTCTTGTACATACGCCCGATGACGGAGGGCGCACAGAGCTGGGAGGCCCCTTGGACCCAACTCGTGCGCCGGCGCTCGGCTCAGTGGGGAGCCATTCTGGCCAGCGATCCGCACCTCCGGCCGATCGCGTGGGCGCCACACAACTACCGGGGGGCGTGCTGCGTCGGCGACAGCGCACTGCTCTACCAGAAGGTCTCTTAGCCAACACGACATGTCCGATCAGAGTCCCAGCCCCTCCTCCGAGCCGCCCGCTGCGGCGCCGGCTCCCGCCGCTGCGAAGGGCTCCGACATCACCGAGGAGCGCCCTGTGCTCGTGCTCGGCGGCGGTCCGGCCGGGCTGACCGCGGGCTACCTCCTGGCCAAGCAGGGCAAGCCGGTGATCGTGCTCGAGTCGACCGATCAGGTCGGCGGCATCGCCCGCACCGAGGTCCGCGACGGCTATCGCTTCGACCTCGGCGGCCACCGCTTCTTCACCAAGGTCAAGGAAGTCGACGAGCTGTGGCACGAGATCATGAAGGAGGAGTTCCTCAAGCGGCCTCGGCAATCGCGCATCTACTGGCACCGCAAGTTCCTCGAGTACCCGCTCCAGGGAATGGACGTGATCAAGAAGCTCGGCCCGATCGATCTGACCAAGGCGCTGTTCTCGTACCTGTGGGCGGCGATGCGGCCGAAGGGTCGCGAGGACACGTTCGAGGAGTGGGTGTCCAATCGCTTCGGGCGGTGGCTGTTCAATCAGTTCTTCAAGTCGTACACCGAGAAGGTGTGGGGAGTCCCGACGACCGAGATCCGCGCCGAGTGGGCCGCCCAGCGAATCAAGGGTCTGTCGTTCTTCAGCGCGGCCAAGTCGGCCTTCTTCGGCAACCGCGGCGACAAGATCAAGTCGCTGATCTCGGAGTTCAACTACCCCCGCTACGGCCCCGGCCAGATGTGGGAGCAGATGACCAACGACATCCGCGCCCACGGTGGCGAGGTCCGGCTGAACGCGCCGGTCACCCGTCTCAGGATGTCCTCGGAGGGTCGCGTGACTGAGGTCATCGCCGGCGGCGAGACCCTGCGGCCGTCGTATGTGATCTCCTCGCTGCCGCTGCGCACGACGGTCGGGATCAGCGAACCCGAGGCACCGGGAGAGGTGCGCGACGCGGCGCGGGGGCTGCGCTACCGCGAGTTCCTCACCGTCCTGCTCGTGATCGACGGCGAGGACCTGTTCCCGGACAACTGGATCTACATCCACGAGCCCGGCGTGCAGGTCGGCAGGATCCAGAACTTCAAGTCCTGGAGCCCGTGGATGGTGCCGAACGACCGCGACGCCTCGATCGGCATGGAGTACTTCTGCTTCGAAGGCGACGAGTTGTGGTCGATGGAGGACGAGAAACTCGTCGAGTTCGCCACCCGCGAGATCCAGCAGCTGGGGCTGGGGCGGGCCGAGAAGGTCAAGTTCGGCTTCGTGGCCCGCGTACACAAGGCCTACCCGATCTACGACGCCGAGTACGCCGAGCGGGTGGCCACGATCCGGCACTGGCTGGAGGGAATCCCCAACCTGATCCAGGTCGGCCGCAACGGCCTGCATCGGTACAACAACTCCGACCACTCGATGCTGACCGCGATGCGCGCCGTCGACAACATCCTGATCGGCACCCACCACGACATCTGGGCCGTCAACGCCGAGAGCGTCTACCACGAGGAGGACGTCCAGCCCGAGCAGCCGTACAGAGACGCTCCCGAGACGCCGGCGATGGAGCAGCCGCTAGCGTCGGAAAGGTAGGTCGGCGTGCGGCGGGGTGTTGCGGCTGGTCTGACGGGCTTGTTGCTCGCCGTGTCCGCGGTGGCGCTCCCGAGCGCCGCGCTGGGCGCCTCGAACCCTCTCAACTCGTCGAGCCCGACGAACCCGTTCAGCCCCGGGGTGCCCCAGACGCCGGCCCAGACCCCGACGACCACGGCGCCCGCGATCGCTCAGACGACCAGCGCGGCGGGTTCGAGCACCGGCCTGAGCGGTTCGAGTGGGCTGATCATCGTGGCCGCGGCCCTCGTGCTCCTGTCCGCGATCTCGTACTTCATCTGGCGCGACGCCCGCCGGCGGGCTCCGGTGCGCCACCGCGCGGTCGAGGCCACCGCCGCCGGCAACCGCTCGGGTTCGAAGACGAAGACCAAGCCGCGCAAGCTCAGCCCGGCGGAGCGACGGCGGCGCAAGCGCGGGCGAGCGCGCTAGCTCCCGCTCAGCGGCGTTCCTATCAGCTGACCACCCCTGTGGAGGTTCGGGCTGGTTCTCCTTCAGGCCCTGGCGTGGAGAGCGCCTCGAGTGCTACCGGAATCCCGTTGAGGAGGGCCATGCCGGCGAGGCGCTCGAGATCCTCGGGGGCGCTCGAGGCCAGCGCGTTGACGTTGGCCCCGCCGGCCTCGGTGGCGCGGCGCCAGCCGCCCCGATGACCCCATCCGTGCGGCACTGCGATCGTCCCCGGCGAGACCTCGTCGGTCACACGGGCGGTCAGTTCGATCGCGCCCCCGGAGGACACGATCCGGCAGGGCTCACCGTCCTCGACACCGTGGTCGCCGGCGTCGTCGGGGTGGATGCGCGCGGCGTGCTCGCGCCCGCCCTGCATGAGCTTGGGCACGTTGTGCATCCAGGAGTTGTGCGAGCGCAGCTCGCGCAGGCCGATGAGGCGGAGCGGGAACTCGCCCACGTCTCGTTCCTCGTGCACGGAGTCGCGCGAGGTCGGCCGCGATTTCCGGAACGTCGAGGTGGACGCGCTTGTCGGCGTGAAACACCTTCTTGTTCAGGACACCGATGGGATGCTCCCGGCGCAGGACGATGCCGTGGGGGCGGCGGCGCAGCCGTCCCAGGCTCAGTCCGCCACGCCGCAGCCCGAAAAGGTCCCCGTTCGGACCGAGCCTCAGCCCCAGGTCGATGAGCCGGCGGGGCGAGAGCTTGATTCCCAGGCGCCCGAGCGCGCGCAGGGGCCAGGCGCTCGCCGGCGTGGTGCCGATCCGTGCGGCGATCGCTTCGATGATCTGCCACTCCTGCCGGGCCTCCCCGCGCGGCGCAACCACCGGCTCGGTCCACTGAACGTACGGCGTGGTGCTGAAGGTGAAGAAGGCCAGCGGTATGTCCTCGCGCTCGAGAAACGTCGTCGCCGGGAGGATGTAGTCGGCGTGCCTACCGGTATCCGTCACGTACAGGTCGATGGCCACGCTCAACTCGAGCTCGCCGAGCGCTCCCTCGAGCTCGGGACCGTTGGGTACCGACAGCACCGGATTGCCGGAAGAGACGAACAGCGCGCGGATCTGGCCCGGTCCGGGAGTCGTGATCTCGCGCGCCATGAGCGACGCCGGAAGCTGCCCCAGCACCTCGGGGAAGCCACCGACGCGCGAGTGAAACGTGGCGTAGCTGTCGGCGCCGACGCGGTGCAGCAGTTCCTCGATCTGGATCGGCCCACCGCCGAAGATCACGCCGCCCTCGCGGTCGAGGTTGCCCGTGACCACGTTCAGCGCGTCGAGCAGGAACGAGACGAGCGTGCCGTGACGGCCTAGACACGAGCCCGTGCGACCGTAGACGGCCGCCCCGGGCGTGGTGGCGAGATCGCGGCCCAGCGTGCGGATCGTCTCGGCGGAGATTCCCGTTCGTGGTTCGGCCTCCTCGGGCGGGTGGCTCGCCACGAGTGCGCGCAGTTCATCGATCCCGCTGGTCTGCGCGGAGATCGCGGCGTCGTCCTGAAGGTCCTCGTCGAAGATCACATGCAGGAGCGCGAGCAGCAGCCATGCGTCGCCGTCGGGCCGAATCGGGAGGTGCTCAAAGGCCCGCGCCGTCTCCGACCGACGGGGGTCGACGACCACGACCCGGCCGCCGCGCCCCACGATCGCGTGCAGGGAGTCCTTGATCCTGGGCGAGGTGAGCACGCTTCCGTGTGAGACGAGCGGGTTGGCGCCGACGATGAGCAACAGGTTCGTCCGGGCCAGATCGGGGATGGGCACCACCAGCGGCGACCCATAGAGGAAATGACTGGCGGCGAAACGGTTGTTGACGTCCTGCGAACCCGCGCTGTAGAGATTGGGTGAGCCGATCGCGTCCATGAAGCCCTTGACCCAGATCGGATGCGAGTAGGAGAACGCCGACGGGTTGCCCAGGTACCAGCCCACCGCGCGAGGGTCGCCCCGGTCGAGAATCGCCTTCAGCCGCCGCCCGATGTCGTCGAGCGCCTCGTCCCAGCCGACCCGTTCGAAGCTCCCGTCGCCGCGGCGCCGAAGCGGGTGCGTGACGCGATCCGGGTCGTTCTGGACGTCGATCATCGCGATCCCCTTCGGGCAGGCGAACCCGCGTGAGAGCGGATGGTCGCGATCGGGTCGGAGCTTGACGAGCTCGCCCTCCTGCACCGTGGCCACCAGCCCGCAGAGCGGCTCGCAGATGCGGCAATAGGTGATGCGCTCCTCGACGGCCATTTGGCGACCGCTCCGATGCTACTGAGCCGACGCGAGCCTGACCGTGGTCCGGGCACGCAGCAGCTGGCGCTCGACCGTACGCCTCGTCGCGCCCTCGTGGGCCGCCATCTCGGTGTAGGTGAGCCCCATGGCGTGAAGCCACAGCAGCCGCTGCTGGCGTGTGGGCAGTGCGGTGAGCGACAACAGCCGCTCCTTGGTCTCGAACCACTCGTCGGGCCCGCCCGCGATCCCGGTCAGCGCCGCCTCTCCGAACACCTCGACCAGCGCCTCGAGTGAGGGCTCGCGGTCGGCCGCGCGGATCAGGCGGAAGGCCTCGCGTACCGCGGTCGTGGTCAGCCATGTGAGCGCCGTCTCCGGCTGCACGCGGTCGCGGTGCACAACGAGCTGGGTCCACGCGAATTGGCACGCGTCGTCGACGACGTCCGGCGTTGGAACCCCTCTGCCGACGATCCGCTCGAGTCGGTGCGCGAGGGCTGCGTAGAGCCGAGCGAGATCGCCAGACCCTGTTGTTTGATTGGACATAACTAAAGCTAATTGAGACTAATTTGGTACTAATGACTCTAGTAGATCCAATCCGATATTGCTAGGTTCATTAGCACTCAATTAGTCTCAATTAGAAATGGAGAAGGCGGTGGCGATGATGAGCCTTGTCGTGCCTGCGGTGAGCGCCCACCCCAACCCGAACGGGCTTCCGGGCAGCAATGTCCTGCAGCAACTCGTCAACGGAGCCGAGGCGTGGGCGCTGGCCATCGCACTGATCGGCGCCTTCGTGGGCGCGGCGCTATGGGCCGTCGCCTCGCACTCCCACAACCACCATTACGCGGGGCGGGGCAGGATGGCGGCACTGATCTCCGGTGCCGCGGCGCTGGTGGTGGGCGCGGCGCCCGGCCTGGTCAATTTCTTCGAGCATCTCGGGAGCAAGGCCAAGTGATGACGCCCACCCGGACAATCGCCATCTTTGCCGTCACCCTGTGCTGCGCCGCGCTGCTGTTCGCTCGCTCACCCCAGCCGGCGCAGGCCTTCAACCCGATCAGCACCGCGTGCAGCGTCGCTGGCTGGTTCAGTGGACTCGCCGGCAAGGCGTGCAATGCCGGGAACACGCTGCTGGGCCTGGGCAAGAAGCTCTTCGGCGGCCACAGCCCGAGCAGCACCACCTCGAAGGTGCAGGCGGCGGTCGGCCTGGCCGCGATCGGCGCCTGGGTTATGGGCGGCGCCAAGGTGGCCATGGAGGAGACAGCCAAGGTGCTCGGACACACGACGAGCCCGCGGCTGACCACGACGTGGTTCTCGTCGACGTACTGGCGCATGGCCGGCCTGGCGGCGGTGCTGACACTGCCCTTTCTGTTCGCCGCCGCCATCCAGGCGCTGACCCGCTCGGACCTCACCCTGCTGCTGCGCGCCGCCTTCGGCTACCTCCCGATGGCGTTGCTCGCCGTCGGGATCGCGGCGCCGCTGACCATGCTGTTGCTCGCCGCCACCGACGAGATGTGCTCGGTCGTCTCGGCCGCCGGCGGAAACGCCGGCGCACGCTTTCTGTCCCACGTGGGCGCGGCGGCGGGCCTCGTCTCGATCCTCGACGGCTCGGCCTTTCTGGCCTTCCTCATCGGCCTGTTTGTCGCTTTCGGCGCGCTGGTCCTGTGGCTCGAGCTGCTGATCCGCGAGGCGGCCGTCTACATCATCGTGCTCATGCTGCCGCTCGCCTTCGCGGCCTTCGTGTGGCCGGCGCGCCGGGTCTGGGCGACGCGCGCGATCGAGCTGCTGGTGGCGCTGATCCTGTCCAAGTTCGCCATCGTCGCCGTCCTCACCTTGGGCGCCAGCGCCCTCGGGCACAGTGCGTTCGTGGGACCGACGAGCATGATGGTCGGACTCGTGCTGGTGATCCTCGGCGCCTTCGCCCCGTGGGCGGTGCTGCGCCTCGTGCCCCTGGCGGAGATGGCCAGCGGCGCCGCGGCAGCGCTGCACGGCGAGTCGTCGCGGCTGCAACGGGCGGTCGGTCTGGCCGACACCGGGGCGCGGCTGGCGATCGGCTCGGGCCGCCCAGGTGGCGAGGCCCTCGATCCCGACGACGGCCTCGACGACGACACCGAGCCCACATCGGAGCGCGCCGCCCGGGCTGAGACCGAGCGTTTGGGAGAACTGGCCCGTGTGCCGATGCCGGTGGGGGCTAGCCCAAATGGCTCGAGCACCGAACAGCGCTCGAGCGAGGGTGGGGAGCGCCCCGCATCTGAGACCACGGGTGAGCGCGAACAGCCCGACGAGCGGATCCCCGGCCTCAACCCGCTGTTCCAGATGGAGGACAACACCTGGCGGCCGATCCTGCTCGGGCTCGACGAGGACGGGCAGCTCCCGCCCCCGCCCGGCCCTGTCGGAGACGACCCGCCGGACGGCGAGCAGCCACCCGAGCCCAGGCCACCCGAGCCCAGGCCACCCGAGCCCAGGCCATCCGGGTCCGGGCCACCGGAGCCCGCATCCGACGCGCCCGCCGATGCCCCCGACCCGCTGCCCCCGAGGCAAGATCCCGACGACGGCGTGCTGTGACGCAAGGCCGGCATACCTATCGCTTCGGCCCGCTCGAGCGGCGTGGCCTGCTCGGCCCCGTCCGGGCGGGACAGGCGGCGGTCCTCGCCGCCGGCGGACTGCTGGCCATCGTCGTGCTCGACCATTCGCCGACAGGCGCTGGAGCGATCGTGGCAACGATGACCCTGGCCGTCGCGATCGCCCTGTCGGTCGTCCCGCTGGGCCGCCGAACGGTCGAGGAATGGACACCCATCGTGTTCGCCTTCGCGCTGCGCCGTCTGAGCGGACGCGCTCGGTTCCGCTCGCCCGTGCCGTTGCTCGGGTTCCGCGCGGGTCCTCAGGCGCTCGGGCCCCCTCACGCCGGCCTCGCCGCGCCGCCGGGGGTGCGCGACGTGCGGATCCTCGACGCCGACTACCGCGATCGGCCCATCGGCGTGATGTCCGAGAGCGGCGGGCGCCAGCTCACCGCCGTGCTGGCCTGCCGGGTGGTCTCGTTCTCGCTCCTCGACGCCGATGCGCAGGAACGTCGCCTGTCGCGCTGGGGGCTGGTGCTGTCGAACGCCGCCAGCACCCCGATCCGGCGGATCCAGTGGATCGAGCGCACGGCACCGGCGCAGGGAGACGAGCTGGCGCGCTGGCTCCATGCCGAGCGCGACCCAACGATCCCGCTGCGGGGCACGCCGATGATCGAGTCCTACCTCGAGCTGATCGGGTCCAGCGCGCGAGTCACGCAGGAGCACGAGATCCTCCTCGCCGTCCAGATCGACGCTCGGCGCGTACGCGAACGAGGGGCCGAGGCCGCGACTCGGACGCTGGTCGACGAGACCGAGCGCGTTGCCCAGGGACTGCAGGCGGCCGAGGTGACGGTGCTCGGCGCGCTCAGCTCCGGCCAGCTGGCCCGAGCCTTGAGAACCGCGTTCGATCCGTACGCGCGAGCCGAGCTCGCGGTGCTCGACGCGGCCGATGACGGCCGCGACGGACTCGACGAGACCAACGCGTGGCCGCTCGGCGCTCAGGAGACGTGGGAGCACTACCGCACCGACGGCGCCCTGCACTGCACCTACTGGATCGGCGGCTGGCCACGCGTCGACGTGTCGGCGATGTTCATGGACGCGCTCCTCGGGCGCTCGAACGTCGTGCGTACGGTCGGTGTCACCTTCCAGCCAATCGCGCCCGAGCGCTCGACGCGCGAGGTCGAGGCGGCGATCACGCGCGACCGAGCCGACCGCGAGCTCCGCCACCGCTTCGGCCAGTCCGAGACCGCTCGCCAGCGCCAGGCCCAGCAGGCCACGGTGCGCCGCGAGTCCGAGCTCGCGGCCGGGCACAGCGAGGTCCGCCTGGCCGGGTTCGTCACCGTGTCGGGCCGCGATCACGACGAGCTGCGGCGTGCCTGCTCCGAGGTCCTGGAGCACGCCGCGCGGGCGCGACTGGAACTCCACTGTATGTACGGGCAGCAGGCCGACGCGTTCACGTTCACCCTGCCGCTGGGCCGAGGGCTGCGATGATCGCCGCCCGTCGTCCGGCAGCGGCGCGACCCGGCCATCGCTGCACGACCCGGCACGCCCAGGCCATCTACCCGTTCATGGCCGCCGGCGGCCTGGGCAGCCGCGGCGTGTTCATCGGGCGTGATTCGAGCGGAGGGTCGTTCTGTTACGACCCCTGGGCTCTGTATGGCGACGGCGCGCTGGACGACCCCAACGCGATCGTCCTCGGGAAGCTCGGTCAGGGCAAGAGCGCGCTGGTCAAGACGCTGCTGTGGCGGATGCTGCTGTTCGGGCGCCGCGCGTTCGTGCTCGACGTCAAGCGCGAGTACGGGCCACTGTGCCGGGCCGCGGGAGTGACGCCGATCTCGATGGTGCCGGGCGCCGGCGTGCGGCTGAACCCGCTGGCTTCCCGGCCCGAGGAGCACGCCCAGCTCGAGCTGCTCCGCGCGGTCACGGTCACGGCGATCGGCGCGCCGATCAGCCAGATCGAGGCGGCGGCGTTGCGCGAGGCGCTGCGAACGATCCGGGCGCGCGGATCGGGCGAGCCGACCTTGCCCCAGATCGCCTCGGTCCTATTCGCGCCGGTGGCCGAGATGGCAAACGCGTTGCGAACAACCGCCGCGCGGCTGGCCGCCGACGTTCGCCGCGCCGCACTGGCGCTTCAGGATCTGTGCGAGGGTCCGCTGAAAGGGATGTTCGATGGCCCGACGTCGCCCGGGCTCGACCTCGACGCCAAGCTCGTTGTCCTCGACCTCCACGCCGTCCGCGACTCGCCGGCCGTGGGGATTCTGATGGCCTGCGCCACCGCGTGGATGAGCGCGCTGCTGGCGCGCATGGCCGAGCGTCCCGGGCGCGAGCGGCTCATCAACGTCGCCGACGAGTCGTGGAAGATCGTCCAGCACACCGGGCTCGGCGAGTGGTTCCAGTCCAACTTCAAGCTGGCGCGTCAGTTCGGCGTGATGAACCTCGTCGTCCTGCACAAGCTCGCCGACCTTCACGCCGCCGGCGATGCCGGCTCGCGCGCGGCGCGGATCGCCGAGGGGTTGATCGCCGATGCCTCGACGCGCGTCGTCTATCACCAGGACGAGAGCCAGGTGCCACTGACGCGGACCCTGCTGGGACTGTCGGAGAGCGAAGCGCAGCTGATCTCGATGCTGTCGGCCGGGCAGGCGCTGTGGCGTGTCGGCAGCCGGTCGTTCG
The DNA here is from genome assembly GCA_963734775.1 of uncultured Solirubrobacterales bacterium. Classification (GTDB taxonomy): domain Bacteria; phylum Actinomycetota; class Thermoleophilia; order Solirubrobacterales; family Solirubrobacteraceae; genus Palsa-465. The sequence goes on along the minus strand of CAVTJE010000014.1, from coordinate 63,928 downwards.
TCGTGCAGCACCACCGCTCCCGTGTGGAGACGGAGTTCACCAACACCGACACGGGCATGCGCGTGTCGACCGCGGAGGTGGCGCGGGGATGAACAACCCACGCTCGGAGGGGATCTCGGACGGCGCCGTGCTCGCCGCGATCGGCTCGATCCTCGGCCTCGTGGCTGTCGTCTGGGTGTGGGGCGAGCTGGCGGGCGGCTTGTTCGGGCGGGGCTGGCCACCGGTGGAATTCGGCCAGGTTCTGGGCGTTCTCGTACGTCTGCCGGACTCGCCTCGCCGCGCCGGCACAGGCATGGCCAGCCCAGGCGCGGACCTGGCTCCCGGGGCCACTCGAGTTCTACGCAACGCTGGTGTTGGTCGTGGTCATCGGCGTGCCGCTCGTCGCCGTCGTGACCAGGAGCAGCGCGCTCACCAGCCTCCTTCACCGCGGAGATGGGGCCAGATGGGCGAGCGCCGCAGACCTTCGCCCCCTTTCCAGGTCGCGCGGCGACGGGCCTGGTCAGCTCGGCCTGGGTCGCCACCGCGGCCGCCTCCTTCGCGCCGAGCACCGTCACGCACTGGTGGCCTTCGGTCCGCCTCAGTCGGGCAAGTCGGCCGGGCTGGCCATTCCAGCTCTGCTCGAGTGGGACGGACCCGCGGTGGCGTCATCGATCAAGACCGATCTCCTCGCCGGCACGCTCGCCGCGCGCCGCGCTCGCGGGCCGGTGTTCGTGTTCGATCCCTTCCGCCTGTCGGGCACCGACGCGCACACCTGGTCTCCGCTGCGTCAGGCCAACACCTGGGACGGCGCGCTCGAGGTGGCGTGGCGCCTGGCCGCGGCCGGCGAGCTCGACCAGCGGGGTGTCGAGGGCGGAGACTTCTGGGCCGTTGCCGCCGAGCAGCGGTTGGCCCCACTTCTGTACGCGGCGGCGCCGAGGTGAGGCCGGAATCGACGCCGTGGTCCGCTGGGCCTACGGCCAGGGCGCACGCGAGCTTCACCAGACGCTCGCTCAGCTGTCGGGAAATGCGGCGGGCGAGCGCGAGCTCGAGGACGCCAATGCCGCCTACGACGCCGTCAGCGCATTCGAGGCCCAGGCCGACCGGACACGGAGCTCGATCGAGGCCACGGTGCAGGCGTTGCTTCGCGCGTATCGGTTTCGGCGCGTCGCCCACTCGGCGGCCGGCTGCGAGATCACCGCCGATCGTCTGCTCGATCAGCCCGCGACGCTGTACCTGATCGGCGATGCCAAAGCCTCGAGGCTGCTGCGTCCCCTCTTCCTGGCCCTGCTCTCGGAGGTCGTCGACCGCGCCTACGAGAGGGCCACGCTGGCCGGCGGAAAACTGTCGCTTCCGCTGCTGCTCTGCCTCGACGAGGCGGGGAATGTCGCGCCCTTGCCAAATCTGGCCGAGATCGCCTCGACCGCCCCCAGTCACAACATCCAGCTCGTCTCGATCTTCCACGACCTGGCCCAGGCGCGGTCGCGGTACCGCCAGCAGGCCGAAACAGTCGTCAACAGCCATCGCGCGCGCATGCTCCTGCCCGGCGTGGCCGACCTCGAGACGCTCCGTTACTTCGCGGGCCTGATCGGCGAGGAGGAGGCCTGGGACCGGACGCGCACGACGGGCGCCGGCGGAACCAGCCGCTCGGTCGGCCGCCGGCGCCGGCCACTGCTCGCCGCCGAGGCGCTGCGCCAGCTGCCCGACGGGCACGCGCTCCTCCTGTACGGACGGCTGCCGCCGGTCCAGCTCCGTCTGCGCCGATGGTTCGAGGACCGGCGTCTACGACGGATGGCGGAGGCATGACATGAGCTCACAGAACGGCGACGAATCTGGCTGGGACGGCTTCGACGGCGGTGGTTGGCACCGCTTCGACGGGGACCTCGGGAGCCGAGGCCGACTCCCCGCGGTGGCCGCTTGACTGGCGCGGTCTGTACCCCAAGGAGCGCTGGATGTGGTTCGAGCAACTGTGGTCCGACGTGTGCGCGCTGCGCGTGCGCTACCGCTTGCCGGTCCGCTCGGCGTGGTGGGAGGACCAGATCCAGGTCGAGGCGCTCGCCGCGCTGGCGGCGTGGGTCGAGCGCTACGACGGCGGCGAGTGGGACGACCCGCCGGGCAAGCTCGCGTTGCTCCACGACCTCGAGCGGATCGCGGCGCTTCTGCGCGACGGCAGTGTCCCCTTCCACCCCGACCGCGAGCGAACCGCCTTCGCCCGCCATCTCGTCGACATCGGTTGCCAACCGCCACCTGGGAGCTGACATGCTGCTTCGGTGGCGCGGACAGCGACGATCGAGGAGCTCGATCACGATCCTCAACGCCTCCTGGCCGAGCTGCGGGAGCACGAACCGGTGTCATGGGTGCCGGCGCTCGATGGCTGGCTGGTCACGCGCTACGACCTCGTGCTCGAGGCCATGCGCGATCCAGACAGCTTCACCGTTGAGGATCCGCGATTCTCGACGCGGGCAGATCGTCGGGCCGAGCATGCTCAGCCTCGACGGCGAGGACCACGCCCGCCACCGCGCGCCGTTCGTGGCGCCGTTTCGCGCCGGGGCGGTGCGCGATCGCTTCGAGGAGGACGTCGAGCACGAGGCCGACGCGCTCATCGACGGGCTGCTCGAAGGCCCGCCCCGAGCTGAGTTGCGGCGCGCCTTCGCCGGCCCGTTGGCTGCGGCCACGGTGGCGCGGGCGTTGGGGCTGGCCGCGGACGAGGTCGACGCCGTGCTGGCCTGGTACGACGCGATCGTCGCTGCCGTCACCGAGATCACCGCCGGCGCGGGGGCCGGCGCACGGGGGCACGCGGCGTTTGCCGACCTGCGTGCTCGCCTCCTGGAGGTCATCGATGAGCAGGACGCGGAGGCCTCGCTGCTCGCTGCTGCCGCCCACAGCTCGGAACTGACGCGCGAGCAGATCGTGGCTAACGCCGCGATTCTGCTCTTCGGTGCAGTCGAGACGACCGAGGCGATGATCGCCAACGCGGTCCTGATGTTGCTCAGCGATCCGGCGGCGACGCGCGCGGTGGGGAGCGATCCAGCGCTCATCGACGCGGCCGTCGATGAATCACTGCGGCTCGAACCCGCCGCGGCCGTGATCGATCGCTACGCCACGGCGGACGTGTCGCTGGGGGGTGCGGCGATCGCCCGGGGCGATCTGGTCCGGCTATCGCTCGCCGGCGCCAACCGCGACCCGGCGGTGTTCGACGAGCCTGACCGCTTCGATCTGGGCCGGCCCAACCTGCGCCGCCACCTCGCCTTCGCCCGCGGCCCGCACGTCTGCGTCGGCGTACACCTCGCGCGGCTGGAGGCGCGCATCGCCCTGCGCAGGTTGCTCGCTCGGTTGCCGGCCCTTCGGCTCGATCCCGACCGTCCAGCGAGGATCACCGGGCTGGTGTTTCGCAAACCGCCCGCACTCCACGTGATCTGGGGAGGTCAAGTGCGCGATGATGCCTGCCAAACCGCGACAACGTAGGAGAGAACATGGGGCTGACCAAGCAGGACCAAGAGGCGTCTGCCAAACACGCGAGCTCGGGACCCGCGAACCAACCCAAGTGGCTCGAGGTGCCGGTGCACGAGATGCCCGACCACGGCATGGGCCTCGACACGGCCTATGAGGTGATCTCGGGTGAGCTGCTCCTCGATGGCCAGTCGCGTCTGAATCTGGCCACCTTCGTCACCACGTGGATGCCATCGATCGCCGGCCGCCTGATGGCCGAGACGGCCGACAAGAACATGATCGACAAGGACGAGTATCCGCAGACGGCCGAGATCGAGTCGCGGTGCGTGCGCATCCTCGCCGATCTGTGGAACTCGCCCGACCACGAGGAGGCCACGGGCTGCTCGACGACCGGCTCGAGTGAGGCAGCGATGCTGTCCGGCATGGCGCTCAAGTGGCGCTGGCGCGACCGGATGAAGGCCGCCGGCAAGCCCGCCGACCGCCCGAACATGATTATGGGTTCCAACGTGCAGGTGTGCTGGGAGAAGTTCTGCCGCTACTGGGAGATCGAGCCGCGGCTCGTCCCGATGGAGGGCGAGCGCTACCACCTCGGCGTCCCCGAGGCGGTGGCGCTGTGTGACGAGAACACGATCGGCGTCGTGGCCATCCTCGGCTCGACGTTCGACGGGAGCTACGAACCGGTCAAGGAGCTCTCCGCGGCGCTCGACGACCTCGAGCGCGACCGCGGCCTGTACGTCCCCATCCACGTCGATGGCGCCTCGGGCGGATTCGTGGCCCCGTTCATCCAGCCCGAGCTCGAATGGGATTTCCGACTCCCGCGCGTCCAGTCGATCAACGCGTCCGGCCACAAGTACGGACTGGTCTACCCCGGCGTCGGCTGGGCCGTGTGGCGGGACAAGAAGGCCCTCCCCGAAGACCTCATATTCAACGTCAACTACCTCGGCGGCAACATGCCGACGTTCGCGCTCAACTTCTCGCGCCCGGGCAGCGAGGTCATCGCCCAGTACTACATGTTCTCCGCCTTCGGTCGCGACGGTTACCGCGAGGTCATGCAGCGGGCCCAGGGCCTGGCCACGTACATCTCCGGCGGGATCGCGGAAATCGGCCCCTACCGCCTCATTTCCGACGGCAGCGAGCTGCCCGTGTTCGCCTTCACCCTCAATGACAACGTGACCAACTACAGCGTGTACGACGTCTCGGATCGGCTGCGCCAGCGCGGCTGGCTCGTGCCCGCCTACACCTTCCCGGAGAACCGCCAGGATCTGAGCGTGCTGCGCATCGTGATCCGCGCCGGCATGAACAGGGAAATGGCTGACCTGCTGCTCGAGCACCTGCGCGAGGAGACCGAATTCCTCGAATGTCTCGAGGCACCGATGCCTACCGAGGACACGGCGAAGCGCCAGGCGTTCGCACACTGACAATCGCGTCGACCCTCGGGGCGCGGACGATTAGGCCAGCTCGGCCAGACGGCGGCCCGCCGCGTCGAGCTTGGCCGGCGTCCCGGCCTCGATGATGACCTGAAGATCGAGGATGCGCATCCCGAACGCGTCGAGCTGGCGGCGGCCGACCACGGCGTAGCTCGGCACCCCGGACTGGCGGCACCGCGTGGCGACCTCGGACACGACCTTGCCGACCAGGCTCTGCTCATCGATCCGCCCCTCTCCGGTGATCACCGCGCGGGCGTCGCGCATCCGCACGTCGAAGTCGAGGGCGTCGAGGAGGAAGCCGGCTCCGGGCACGAGCTCGGCTCCGAACGCGCCCCAGAGCCCACCGGAAAGCCCACCCGCGGCGCCGGTCATCGGCACCCCGCGCGGATCGCGCTCGAGCCGCCCGGCGAGCGAGTGCAGGCGCTTGGCCAGCCGCCGCACGGCAGCGGCGTCGGCTCCCTTCTGTGGCCCGAATATCCGCGCGGCGTCCTCGAATGGCGTGCGAACGTCGCACAGTACGACCACCTTCGCGCCCTGGAGGCCGCCGGCCCTGCGGATGGCGCGGATGGCCCCCGCACCCCCGTCGGTCGTGGCGCTGCCACCCACGCCGAGGTAGACGATCTCGGCTCCGGCCTGCACGGCGGCAACGATCAGCTCGCCGGTTCCGTACGTGCTGGCGGCGATGGCATCGCGCTGCGCCGGCGCCACCAGACCGAGGCCGCTGGCCGCTGCCGTCTCGACGACGGCGTGCCGCTTCGAGAGCCCGAAACGCGCGGTGATGGGCCGCCCCAGCGGATCGCTGACCTCCGCCGAGCGAAGCTCCCCACCGATCGCAGGTAACAACGCGTCGAGCGTTCCCTCGCCCCCGTCGGCTACCGGGCACACGTCGACCGGACGACCGGCGGCGGACACGCCGCGGGCGAGCGCCTGCGCGACCTCGGCGGCCGTGAGGGTCCCCTTGAAGGAGTCCGGAGCGATCAGAATCGCCTCCGGCACTCCCGGGACCGGCGCCATCAGCCGACCAACCCCTCCAGCAAGGGATCCGACGCCGCCCCCGCTCGCATCCGCTCGACGGTGTCGGCGCGCAGACCGGCCTTCGTGAGCGCGTAGACGTCGGACGACATCGCGCCGAGCTGGGCGGCGACCTCGATCGCGCGGTCGAGCACGACGGGCGGCGTCGACGGCCTCGTCGAAGACACCGAGCTCGACGCACTGGGCGGCCTCGATCAGCTGGTTGCCGAAGGCCAGCCGGCGTGCCGCGTGGGGTGCGAGCTCGGCGCGCACAGCCATGATTGCGGCCTGCGGATACGCCACCCCGACCTTGACCTCGGTGAGCCCGTACCGTCCCGCCGTCGAGGCTATGCGGTAGTCGGCACACAGAGCGAGGACGAGACCGCCGGCGATCGCGTGACCGGTAACCGCCGCCACGACCGGGCATGGGCAGGGCGTAGGCCTGGATGGCCATGCGATTGATGCCGTTCACCATCTGGCGCTGCTGCTCGGAGCCGTATGAGGGCACGGCCTTGAGGTCCGCCCCGCCCGAGAAGAACCCCTCGCGCCCGGCGAGCACCACGGCGCGCGGCGGGTCACCCGCCACGGCCGCGAGGGCATCACCCAACTCGGCGAGAAGTTCGACGTCCATCGCGTTGGCCGGTGGGCGGTCGACCGTAATGATGGTCATGGTTTCGGTGCTTTGCGCAGAGACGTGGGTCATGGCGCAAGCGTACGCGAGGAATGTGTGGCATTGTCTACATGTAGGGGCTCTGGGCAGAACGGCCGCTCGCTCATAGCTTGCACGCCAATCCACATCACCGGGGGAGAAGGTTCATGCTCCGCAATACACGCCGAATTCAGATAGCCGCCGCTATGGGGGTCGCCGCCGCGCTGGCCATGGCTCCGGCCGGCGCCTCCGCCGCCACCACGTGGTTCGGGTCCAGTCTCGACCATACGCCGGCCAACGCTGGTACGCCGTGCAACCAGAACTTCAACGTGCCGCCGCCGAGCTGCACACACGTCGGCTCGTTCTACCCGGGCTTCTCGGGACGGGCCAAGGCGACCGCCAACGGCACGATCATCAAGATCAGAGTCCGTCCTCAGAACGCCATGACGATGCGCTTCGAGCTCGTGCACGTGCGCCATCTGTCATCCAATGAGAAGCACGGCCAGGCCAAGATGATCTTCCAGGGCAAGGTCCTTCACGTGCCCGGCCCCAACGCCAACCAGATGAACAACGGGGTCGTTCCCGTGCAGACCATCCACGCCCACATCAAGGTCCACAAGGGCGATGAGCTCGCCATCACGACGAAGAACAACCAGGCCGACTACTGCTCGGACGGCACGCCCGGTCAGCTGACCTTCTTCAACCCGGCGCTCGCCATGGGTGTCGGCTTCCGCAACAACAACGGGGTGGACGGATGCCTGCTGCTCGTCCAGGCAGTAATCAGACATTGAGGAAATCGCAAAGCGTCGCGGACGCCTGAACCAACCCATACGAATTACTCCTCCGGGTGGCCGGCGGCCACCCGGAGCTGATATCCAGGATGGATGGATCGCAGGCTTGTACTGCGTGACAGTCTCGCGCTACTGGTTTTCGCTGCCGCGGCACTCCTACCAGCCACCGTGAGTGCCCACACGGAGCCGCATTGGAAGCCGGGCCGAAGTTCTCACTCCACCAACGACATTCTGTGGGGTTTCAGTGGAATGGGAACGCAGTTCAGTCAGCTCAACGCCCCAACGCAGCCGCCGTGGGACATGCACTCGGTGACCGCGTTCGAGTCCACCGTTTCAGGGGGCAAGGGGGTGAGCGTAATCGGCTGGGGCTCGCCGTTCTATTCGGATACCTGGTGCGGCGGGTACTGCGGCTTCACGACTTTGCTGTATGACACGGTGCGTCAGTCCGGCGCGATTCCAATGTTGTCATGGAGCAGCAACCAGCACGACGGCGCCGGCGGCCAGCCAGGATATACCGACGCGGACATCGCAGCCGGTTCGCAGGACACCTACATCACCCAATGGGCCAAGGCGGCGGCGCAATGGGGACATCCGTTTTTCCTCCGCTTCGACTGGGAGATGAATGGCAACTGGTTCCCATGGAACGGTTACGACGACGAACGCCGCCGCCGACTTCGTGGCGATGTGGCGCCACGTCCACGACATCTTCGTCGCCAACGGGGCCACCAACGCAACGTGGGTCTGGTGCCCGAACATCGATCCTGACGAATGGCTACCAATCGGTGTACTCGCTCTATCCCGGCGCAGGCTATGTCGACTGGACCTGCCTCGACGCCTACAACCACGGAACCCCGTGGACGGACTTCGCGAGTCTGGTGTCGCGGACCTATTCGACGATCCAGCGATTCGCGCCGAACAAGCCGATGCTCATCGGTGAGACCGGCAGCGTCGAGGATCCCACCGACAGCAGCGCCAAGGCAGACTGGATACGTGCGCTGTTCTCCGAGCTGTCGAACAACTTTTCCTGCGATTCGAGGACTGCTCTGGTACGAAAGCACGGGCGAGAACGGCGAGGATTGGCCGATCGAGAGCTCCCCGCCGTCGATCGACGCATTTGACCACGAGATCGCCGACCCGGCCTACCAGGGGAGCGTCTACCAGGACCTCGACACGTCCAAAGTCCTGACTCCGTAGGGCGGCCGTCAGGTCATGAGCCTGTTTGGCGATCGATCGCTCGTGGCGCCTCGCCTAGGAACGCATCTGCTCGATCGAGCACTCGCGGGGCTTCTTGTCCTCGCGCCAGCGCAGGATCTTGGTGCCGTGGCGGATGCGGCCCCCGCTGGCGTGGTCGAACGTCACCTCGACGATCAGCTCGGGTCGGAGCTCAATCCACTCGAGTTCCTTCTCGTTCTTCCACCGACTCGGATCGCCGTGCCCGCGCTTGCCCGTCTCATACGGCGCCAGCCGATCGACGAGCGCCCGCTTGTCGGCCGCGCGGATGCCGGACGAATGACCGACGACGTGAAGGTCGCCGTCGGCGTCATAGAGGCCGAGGATCAGCGATCCCACCGTGCCGTCCTCCTTGCCCGGACGGTAACCGACGACCACGGCGTCGATCGTGCGCACGCGTTTGACCTTGACCATGCCGACGCGCTTTCCGGGGCTGTACGGCGCGCCCACCTCCTTGGCGACGACACCCTCGCCGCTGTGCAGCCAGGGCTCGGCGTCCTCGCGCGAGCGCGTCGTCGGCGTGAGGTCGACCCCGGGCAGACCAAGTGCCTCCAGCGCCTCGCGCCGCTCGGCATAGGAACGCTCGAGCAGCACGTCGTCGTCATGAGCCAGCAGGTCGAAGGCGACGTAACGCGAGGGGGTCTCCGCGGCCAGCATCTCGATTCGTGACGCCGCCGGATGGATGCGCTGCTGCGAGCGCACCGAAGTCCTGCGTACCGTCGTCGGCGTCGATCACGATCTCGCCGTCGAGGACGTAGCGGCCCGGCGGGAACGACAGCTCGGGAAAGTACCGGGACAGCGGTTTGCCGCTTCGCGATTGGATCATGCACTCGTCGCCGTCGACGAAGGCGATGGCGCGGAAGCCGTCGTACTTGGGCTCGTAGGCCCACCGCTCGCCCTCGGGCAACTCGGCCTTGGAACGGGCGAGTTGGGGCTCGATCGGTGGCCGCAGTGGCAAGCTCACAGCCGGGCCGATGCTACGCCATGAGCCAATCGGGTCACGCCCGCTACGATCGGGCGATGGACACCGAGCATGCCACTCCAGCCGAGGAGGAGTACCTCGAAAGGATTTTCTGGCTGTTCGAGGCGGGGCTGCCGATGACCGCGGCCAACGTCGCTCGGGCCATGCACCTGTCGGCGCCCACGGTGCACGAAATGGTCGGCCGGCTCGAGCGCGACGGCTACATCGTCCGCGACTCCGGCCGGGCGATCAACTTCACTGCATCGGGCCGGGAACACGCCGAGCGCGTGGTCAGCCGACACCGGATGATCGAGCGTTTCCTCACCGACGTGGTCGGCGTCCCGTGGGACGACGTCCACGAGGAGGCCGAGCAGCTCGAGCACGCGATGACCCCCCGCTTCGAGGCCTATGTTCGTTCGGCCGTGGGCGACGCCGCCACCTGCCCCCACGGCCATCCGATCCGGGTCGGCGAGCGCATCGACGGCGTGCCACTGGCCGACTGCGAGCCCGGGGCGCGCGTGACCATCCTGCGGCTCGAGAACGAGGCCGAGGACCTCCTGCACTACCTCAAGGATTCAGGTATCGAGCCTGGCATGGAGGGCCAGATCGCCAGCAATGACGGCGAGCACGTCACCGTCACCACCCCGGAACACGAGGCCAGCGTCACCGTCAGCGTGGCGGAGACCGTGTCGGTCCTCGCCAATCCGTCGCCCCCTCCTCGGATCGCGCTGCCCGAGCAGCTCGTGCTCGGACGCGAGCGCTACGGCCGTTAGTCAGTACGGCGGGCCGGCCGGGAGCGCGCGCCACGCTCCCAACCAGCGCTGGACCTGGTCATAGATCGCGGGGTGGTTGAGCAGGTCAAAGTGGTGCGCGCCGCCGAGGTGGGTGTAGTGCTCGACGGGGAAGCGCAGCTTGTGGCCGCGACCGGGATGAGCCCACGCGCTGGCACGCAGGACGAGCAGGTCACCCATCACGCGCCCCAACGGCGCGTTGGCATCGCGGGTAAGCGTGGCGGCGACGAAGTAGTGGTTGGCGGTCGGGAGGAACGGAATCTCCTGACCGGTCCGGGTCAGGAATGCCTCGGGGTCGTTATCGCGCCAGTCCTCGTCGACCAGGTAACCGCGCCCGAGATCCTTGATTCCGGCGCTCCGGCGATTCAGCGCCATCGCATAGGCCGTCGTTTCCGGTAGTTGCCGCATGGCCGAGCAGGCCAGGTAGGCGGCGAGCTCGAGCGGGGCGCCGCGATGTGGCGACCCCAGTGTGAACACGTGGCGCACCTTGCTCGCCCAGGCGCTGGAGGCCCCGTAGTGGCAGGCGCTCCGGGCCACGAGTCCGCCCATCGAATGACCCATCAGCGCGATCTCGTGCACATCGACCGGCCAGGCCCGCACCGCCTGCTCGAGGAGCAGTTGCAAATCGCGCCCGTTCTGCGAGATGTGGCGCCCGCTGTTGTAGCGAACGTACAACGGCGTGTAGCCGCGCTCCGTGCGCAAACGCTCGCCGTAGGGTACGTGGCGGCCCGATCCGAACTTCCACGCATCCTCCGTCTCGCACAGTCCGTGCAGGAACACGGCCAGTTTGCCCGTGGCCCGCGGATGGGCGGCCGCGAGCGCTTCACGGGTCGGGGGCACATCGCTCACCCGAAACGCGCACGGTCATCGGCCAGGCGAGTGGGTTGCCGCGCTGCTCGAGCGCGTCGCCAAACGCGCCGTTCAATGCTCCCACGGTGAAGCGGCCGGTCGGGGACCGTTGCAGTGAGGGCGCATCGGCGGGCGTGCGGAGGCTCATCGCCCGCGCGCCGATGCGGGCGGCGCCGCCCAGGGAGACGGTCAGCGCCGTGTAGACACTGCCGGCCACCCGGTCGTGCGTGACTCTGATCGGGTCAGACGCCGAACCGACCGAGCGCCACACGCGCTTGGCGATGCCGTCGTGAACCTCGTGGATGTGGCGCGCCAACCCGGCGATCGCCTCGCCGGCCACATCGCCGACGGCAACGACCTCGTCACGCTGCATCGGCGCTCCTGGTCCCCTCCACGACCTCGCGGTAGGCCTCGGCGAGGCGGCGCACACCCTCCTCGATCTCCTCCGTCGTCACGCCTGAATAGGCCAGCCGCAGACTCGACTCCCCGCCCTCGAGCACGAAGTCCGTGCCCTTCACGAACTGGACGCCACGGCTGGCGGCCGCGTCGAACAGCGCCGCCACGTCGGTGCCGCGCGGGAGATCGACCCAGAGGAAATAGCCACCCTCGGGCTCGACGAACCGAGCCTCGAGGGAGCTCGCGGCGCAGCGCCGTGCACAGTGTCTTGGCCCGGGCCCGCAGCGCGGCTTTGACGGTCTCGATCGAGCGGTCGATGGCGCCCGAGCGACAGAACTGGTTGACGATCGACTGGGCGACCATGCTGGGCGAGATGTAGGTGCTGGTGGCGATCTTGACGATCCGCGCGATGAGCTCGGAGGGACCGACCAGGTATCCCACACGAATGCCCGGGCACACCGTCTTCGAGAACGACGACGCGTAGACGACACGATCGGGCTCCATCGACATCATCGTCGCCAGCTGCGAACCCTCGAACCGCAGAGCCACATAGGGGTCGTCCTCGAATACCGTGAAGTCATAAGCGCGGGCCAGATCGAGCAACCCCTGGCGCTTGTCCGCCGACAGGGTGTAGCCGGCTGGATTCTGGAAGTTGGGAATGATGTGAGCCAGCTTGGGCTTGGCGCCAGCCTTGAGCACCCGCTCGACGGCCGCAACATCGATACCGTCGGGCTCGAGCTCGACCTGCCGCACGTCGGCGCCGCGGTTGCGCAGCGAGAGCAGCGTGCGATCGTAGGTCGGGCGCTCGACGAGCACCGTATCGCCGGACTCGACCAGGGCGTCGAACAGGAACGCGTCCGCCTGCATCGAGCCGTTGGTGACGAACACCTGCTTGGGATCGACCTGATGCTGTTCGGCGATCCATTCCCGCAACGGCACGTATCCGACGGCTGTTCCGTAGGCCGTTGTGCCGGCGGGATCCTGGGTGAAGGCCTGTTCGGCCGAGGCCCGTAGGGCCTCCACATCGATGATGTCGAGCGAGGGTGCTCCGCGTGCAAACGAGATTGAGGGCGCCATGGTCACAAGACTAGAGATCGGCGGCGCGAGACTAGTCGTCGGCCCCGAGGCGGACGTCGATGATCGCCCGCGCCGCGCCCTCGTAGCCGCGCACGGCCGCATCTTGGACACCGGGCAGAGCGGCGACCTCGCGCTCGAAAGCCCGGACCGCCTCGATGGTCGTGAACGGACCCGCGGCGATCGTCGCCTCTTCGGCCTCCGCACGTCCCGGCGCCGTCTCGCCCGACTCGAGCCGGACGAGAGCGGTCTCGATCCCGCCCAGCAGCTCGCGTACAGATGAGACCAGTTCGCGAAGATCTCCGAGCTCTGAGCGATAGCCGTCGGGCGCGGCTCTGAGCTGCGCCAGCAGCTCGGCCAGCGGTCCGGTGCGGCCGTGAGTCACCGCGGGAGGCCGTGACGGCGCGACCGGATCGGACGGTGCCGCGGGTTCGAGCGGCGTCGGCTCATCCGGTGCCGTCTCAGCGATCGGCGACGTCGCGGCAGGCTCGACGTCTTCCGACAACAGCTCAGCCTGAATCTCGCGAAGACGGCGATCGAATTCCGCCAAGCGCGCGTCCAGCTCTCCGGGCCCTTCGGTGCGCTCCGACATCTCGAGTATCAACGAGCGTACAGCCCCGACAAGCGGCCAAATCTCGCCCGTTCGGGCTAGGCGGCGCTTCCCAGCAGCGCGACAGCCACTTCGGCGACCTGCGTGGCGGTGCGACCGACGCGTACGCCCCTGCTCTCGAGCGCCTCGGCCTTGGCGGCGGCGGTGCCGCGGGATCCGGACACGATCGCTCCGGCGTGGCCCATCGTCTTGCCCGGCGGCGCGGTGAACCCGGCGATGTAGGCGACGACGGGCTTGTCGACGTTGGCGGCGATGAATTCTGCCGCCCGCTCCTCGGCGTCACCACCGATCTCGCCGCACATGACGATCAGCTCGGTCTCCGGGTCGTCCTCGAACATCCCGATCACGTCGATGAAGTCGGTGCCCGGGACCGGGTCGCCGCCGATGCCCACGATCGTCGAATTGCCGAAGCCGCGCTGGGCGAGTACGTTGCCGATCTGGTAGGTCAGCGTTCCCGAGCGCGAGACCAGGCCGACATTGCCCTGCTTGAAGAACGAGGCGGGAATGATCCCCACCGTCGCCTTACCGGGCGACAGGATGCCGGGGCAGTTGGGGCCAATCAGCCGCGCGCGGCCGTTCTTCTTGAGCGCGTTGAACACGCGAAGCTCGTCGTGCGCGGGAATACCCTCGGTGATGGCGATGATCAACTCGATGCCGGCGTCCTCGGCCTCGAGGATGGAGTCGGCGGCGAACCGGGGGGGAACGAAGATCATCGCGGTGTTGGCGCCGGTGCGATCGACAGCGTCGTGAAACGTGTTGAAGACCGGAATGCCCTCGACGTCCTGGCCGCCCTTGCCCGGCGTGACGCCGCCTACCACCTGGGTGCCGTACTCGCGGTTGCGCAGCGAGTGGAACGTGCCCTCACGCCCTGTGATGCCGGACACGCACAGCTTCGTCTCCGTGTCGACGAGAATGCTCACAGCGCGTTGGCCAGCTCGACGACCTTCTCGGCGGCGCCGTCCATCGTCGATTCGGTGTGAACGTTGGGCAGATTGGCCTCGGCGAGCAACCGCCGCCCCTCGACGTCGTTGGTGCCGTCCAGGCGAACGACGAAGGGCACGGTGGGCTTGATCTGAGCGAAGGCCTCGATCAGCCCCTTGGCCACCTCGTCGCCGCGGGTGATGCCGCCGAAAATGTTGAACAGGACCGCTTTGACCCGTTGGTTGGAGAGGATGACCTCGACCGCGTCGGTGATCGCCTCGGCCTTCGCTCCTCCACCGGCGTCGAGGAAGTTGGCCGGTGAACCACCGGCCTGGGCGACCTCGTCGAGCGTCGACATCACGAGACCGGCGCCGTTGCCAAGGATGCCGATGTCGCCGTCGAGCTTCACGTACACGAGACCCCGCTCGGTGGCCATCCGCTCCTGGGGATCCTCGGCCGACGGGTCGCGCAGCTCGGCGTTCTCGGTGTGGCGGAACAGCGCGTTGTCGTCGAGCGTCACCTTGGCGTCGAGTGCCTTGACTTCGCGGGTGGGCGTGATGATCATCGGGTTGACCTCGACGAGCGTCGCCTCCTCGGCTGTGAAGGCGCCGTAGAGCCTGGCCAGCATTGTCCCGACGGGCCGCACCACGTCGGCGTCGACCCCTGCCTCGTAGGCGAGACGGCGACCGTGGAAGTCCTGAAAGCCGAGCAGCGGATCGACGTGGAGGCGCGCGATCGAGCCGGGATCCTCCTCGGCGACGGCCTCGATGTCCATGCCGCCCTTGGTCGAGAGCATGAGCAGGGGAGCCTTGGCGGAGCGATCGAAGATCACCGAGGCGTAGTACTCGGAGGCGATCTCGGAGGCCCCCTCGATCCAGAGTTCGTGCACGGTCAGGCCGCGGATGTCCATGCCCAGGATCGCCTGGGCATGCGCCTCGGCCTCGGCGCGGCTGGTGGCCACCTTGATGCCGCCGGCCTTGCCACGACCGCCGATCTGGACCTGGGCCTTGACCACGCAGGGGTAGCCGATCTCGTCGGCAGCGTTGACGGCTTCCTCCACCGTGACCGCGTGCCGGCCGTCGGGGACGGGCACGCCATGGCGGGCGAACAGCTGCTTTCCCTGGTACTCGAGCAGGTCCATCGGCGCTCGGCACTCTAGACAATCTGGCCTCCCGGACGCGGCGTTGGGTGCCAAACCGTCCGCGAAAAAGCGGCGGCACGGGCGGCCGTGGCATTATCACCGCGCCATGGCGATCCCCAAGCAAGTGTCGTTCGTCACGTTCGATGTCTACGGAACCTTGATCGACTGGGAGTCGGGCGCCTATGACGCCTTCTCGCGCGAGGCGGCGCGCGACGGCTTCACGATCGAGCGCGACGAGCTGATCCCGCTCTTCCACGAGATCCAGCAGAAGATTCAGGCCGGCTCCTACGAGCTGTATGCCGAGGTCCTGCGGCGGACCGCGGTGGAGATCTCCAAGCAGCTCGGGTGGCCGCTCGAGCCGTCGCGCTCGGGCTTCCTGCCCGATTCGGTCCAGCGCTGGCCCCCGTTCAAGGAGACCAACCAGGTACTCCAGAAGATCGCCAAGAAGTACAAGATCGGGCTGATCTCGAACATCGACGACAAGCTGCTCGGCCAGACCCGCCGCCACATCCCGCTCGACTTCGACCTCGTCGTGACCGCCCAGCAGGTGCGCTCCTACAAGCCCGATCCGGCCCATTTCACCGAGTGCGAGCGCCGGATCGGCGGCAAGAAGGGCTGGGTTCACGTCGCCGCCAGCTACTACCACGACATCGAGCCCTGCCTGAAGAAGAAGATCCCCGTGATCTGGGTCAACCGCTCCAAGCAGCAGCTCGAGGCCGGACAGAGGAAGCCCGACGCCGAGGTGAGCAGCCTGCGCGAGGCGGCCAAGCTCCTCGGCGTCACATAACGATGCGCCGGATGCGCATCGCTGGTAGCCGCCGCGCAAGCGGAGCGGTCTCCCGGAACAGTGGAGGCGAGCGCCGCGCGGCCACGAGCCTGATGCGGTCACACCCATGAAGGTCCTGGCGATCGATCAGGACGTGATCGTGTTCGTCAGCGCGTTCTGGCAGACCACGTGCACGGCGGTCAGGTCCGGCGACGAGGGGTTCGTGATCGACTCGCCGGTGCTTCCGAACGAGCACGAGGCGCTCCCGCAGGTGCTCGAACAATCGCACTTTCCCGTCACCGGTCTGCTGGCCACGCACGGGGATTGGGACCACCTGCTCGGACGCCAGGCGTTTCCCGAGGCCTCGCTGGGCGTGGGCGAGAGGACCGCGGCGTCGCTGGCCGGCGACCCCGAGCAGGCTCAGCATGAGCTGGACGATTTCGATGCCGAGCACTACATCGAGCGCCTGGCGCCGCTCGCGCTCGAGAACATCCAGGCCCTGCCGGTTCCCGGCCATCTCGCCCTCGGCACGGACGGACGCGAGCTCGAACTGCATCCGGCGCCCGGCCACACCCACGACGGCACGGCATACCTGATCCCGTGGCGGGGCGTGCTCGTCTGCGGCGACTACCTGTCGCCGCTCGAGATCCCGTGGCTCTCGACCAGCGGCTCGGCCGAGGCCTATCTGGAAACGCTCGAGCGGCTCCGCGGTCTCCTACCCCGGGCCACGACCATCGTCCCGGGTCACGGCGGCCCCATCACAAGCGCGGATGCGACGCGGATTCTGGAGGAAGACGAGATGTACCTGCGAGCGCTTCAGGCCGGCCCGAACGAGATTCCGCTTCCTCGTGGCCGCGACACCTCCTTCCAGCGGCAGATTCACGCCGAGAATCTCGAGCGGGTCCCCTGAACGACTGGATCGACACGAACCGCGCGATGTGGGACGAACGCGTCCCCATCCACGTCGCCGGCGAGTTCTACGACGTCGAGGGGTTCCTGGCCGGCCGCTCGCCGCTACGGGCGTTCGAGATCGCCGAGCTGGGGTCGGTGGCGGACTGCACGCTCGTGCACGCGCAGTGCCACTTCGGCCTCGACACGCTGTCGTGGGCCCGTCTCGGTGCCGCGGTCACGGGCCTTGACTTCTCCGCTCCCGCGGTCGCCGCGGCCACCGAGATCGCGGCGCGGGCGGGGCTGCAGGCCGAGTTCGTCCAGGCCAACGTCTACGACGCTGTGGACGCCCTCCGCGGACGCCGCTTCGACATCGTGTACACGGGGCTCGGGGCGATCCTCTGGCTGCCCGACATCAAGCGCTGGGCGCGGACCATGGCCGAACTCGTCGCGCCTGACGGCCGCTTCTATCTGGCCGAGTTCCATCCCTTCACCGAGGTTTTCGCCGAGCAGTCGCTCGCCGTGACCGATTCGTACTTCAACCGCCGGCCCAGGGTGTTCAACGAAGCGGGGACCTACGCCGATTTGGAGGCGCCCACCGTGCACAACGAGTCGGTCGAATGGCAGCACACGTTGGGAGACGTCGTCTCGGCGCTGATCGCCGCCGGTCTGAGGATCGAGTTCCTGCACGAGCACGACTACACGCTGTTTCCGCGCTGGCCGTTCCTCGAGCGCAGAGACGATGGCAGCTACCGGCTGCCGCAGGAAATGCCCGCGCTACCGCTGATGTACTCGGTCCTGGCCCGGCCTAGTCCGAGCTCGAGCTGATCACGGCCAGGGTGTCGCCCGAGGCGACCGAGGCACCCACGGCGATGGGCAGCTCTGCGACCGTCCCGGCCTTGTGGGCGATGATCTCGTTCTCCATCTTCATCGCCTCGATGACGCAGACCAGCGCGCCCTCGTCGATCGCGGCTCCTTGCTCGACGGCCACCTTCAGCACGGTGCCCTGAAGCGGAGACGCGAGCGTGTCGCCACCGCCAGCACCACCGACCGGCGGCCCGCTCCCGGCGCGCGGGGCGACGGCCGCCGGCGACGGGCGCCGCGCCACTCGGTCCGGAGCCGTTCACGCCCGCGGCACCGCCGAACGGCGGGCCGATCACCTTGACGTCAAAGCGCTTGCCCGAGACCTCAACGGTGTACGTCTGCTCGACCTTGGATTCCTCCTCCCGCTCCTCGGCGGCGGGGGCCTTGGGGAAGGCGAGCCGCCCCAGCCACTGGCGGTCCTCGATCAGGTCGCGGCACGTCTCGGCCTCGGCCCACTGCCTGCTGCGCATGATCGCGTCGTGGAACGGCAGCAGCGTTTTCAGCTCCTCGATCTCGTACTCGCCGAGGGCTCGCAACATGCGCGCCGTGGCCTGCTCGCGATCGACGTCCCAGACGATCAGCTTGGCCACCATCGGGTCGTACATGGGGCTGATCTCCGACCCCGGCCCCACGCCCGAGTCGACGCGGACACCCGGGCCCGCGGGTTCGCGGTAGCCACCGATCAGGCCCGGGGCGGGGGCGAAGTTCCTGGAGGCGTCCTCGGCGTTGATCCGGCACTCGATCGCGTGGCCGCGCAGCTCGACCTCGTCCTGGGAGATCGACAGCGGCTCGCCCGCGGCGACCCGGATTCCCTCCTTGACGATGTCGATACCGGTCACCAGCTCGGTCACCGGGTGCTCGACCTGCACGCGAGTGTTCATCTCGAGGAAGAAGTACTCGCCGTCCTGGAGCAAGCCCTCGATCGTCCCCGCTCCGGTGTAGGAGACGGCGGCCGCGGCCTCGGTGGCGATCTTGCCGATCCGCTCGCGCAGCTCGGCGTCGACCGCCGGGGCCGGCGCCTCCTCGATGAGCTTCTGGTGCCGGCGCTGAATCGAACAGTCGCGCTCGCCGAGGTGGATGACGTTGCCGTGCTTGTCGCCCAGCACCTGCACCTCGACGTGGCGGGGGTCGGGGAGGTAGCGCTCGAGGTACACGGTGGCGTCGGAGAAGAACTTCTCGCCCTCCCGAGCGGCGCCCTCGAAAGCGTCCTTGAGCGCGTCCTCGCTGAGCGCGACACGGAAGCCCTTGCCGCCCCCGCCACCTGCCGCCTTGACCGCCACCGGATAACCGATCGTCTCCGCGATCAGCTTCTGCGCATCCAGAATCGTCTCCACGGGCTCGGTCGTCCCGGGCACGATGGGCACGCCTGCCTTGGCCATCAACTCGCGGGCCCGGGTCTTGGACCCCATGGCCTCGATCGCCGAGGCCGGCGGTCCGATGAAGGTGATGCCGCGCTCCTCCAGGGTGGCGGCGAAGCCAGCGTTCTCGGCCAGGAACCCGTAGCCGGGGTGCACGGCCTCGGCGCCGGATTGCTCGATCACCTCGAGCAGCTTCTCGACCTTCAGGTAGCTCTCGGCCGCGGGCCCCGGGCCGAGCAGGTAGGCCTCGCCGGCGCGCTTGACGTGGATCGCGTCACGGTCCAGTTCCGAGTACACGGCCACCGAGGAGATGCCAAGTTCCTCGCAGGCGCGGATGATTCTGACCGCGATCTCGCCGCGATTGGCTATCAGGACCTTCGAGAACATGGCGGCGGGACTTTACCTACGGGCGAGCGCCGCTGCGGCCGGCGCGCGCTCGGCCCGGCGGGCCGTCCACCAGCGGATCAGCACCATGCCGGCCGCGACGGATGCGACCGCGTACAGCCACCCGAGGACGATGTCCGAGAAGTAGTGCTCGCCCGTGTAGACGAGCGAGAAGGCCATGGCCAGCGGGTACAGAGCCACCAGCGGACGCAGCCACTTGCGCCGGCGCGGCCAGAGCATGATCGCGACCAGGAGCGAGAATCCGGCGTGCAGCGAGGGCACGGCAGCGACGTTGTTGGCATAGGCGTAGCCGTGCTCGATGACCGAGCCCGCCGAGTGGATGCCGAGGGCCTGCCAGACAGAGGGAATGATCCGCGCCACCGGACTGATCAGGTGCGCCTGGCCGGCCATCCACGGCGGCGCGGCTGGATAGAGCGCGTAGGTGGCCAGGCCCGTGAACGACAGCATGGCCACGAAGACGACGAAGGTGCGGAAGCGCTGGCGGTCGATCTTCCACAGCACCGCGGCGAGGATCGGAGTGGCGAAGAAGTGCGACAGGTAGACGAGGAAGGGGATCACGTCGTACCAGACCACGTGCCCGTGCCAGAGCCAGTGCTGGAGCGTCACGGTGGGCACGTTCCCCCCGAACAGCGCCTGGTCGGCCTGGATCTGGGGCAGGTAGTGGACGCCGAACAGGTGTCCCGCGCTTCCGCGCAGCGAGTCGTAGGCGATCAGCAGGCCGATGAACGGCAGCCATTCGAGCACCACGCCGCGCGCGTAGCCGCGCAGGTCAGACAGCGAGAAGCACAGCAGGCCGAGCAGCAGCCAGACGGCCAGCAGATCGCGGTCGATGGGCACGCCGAAGAGCACGAACGCAGCCAGCGAGAGGACGATGAACAGCGCAGGGACGATGACGTTGCGGCACAGAAGCCGCGAGTGCAGACCGGACATCAAGCACCGAAATATAGGGCGGAGCGGGCCTGGCCCGCCGAGACAAACAGATCGCTAACGCGCTCCGAGGACCATGCCGGCCGCGACCGTGTCGTTTGTTCCCTCATCGATGAGGATGAAGCTACCCGTCGTGCGGTTGCGCGAATACGGGTCCAGCATCAGCGGCACGCTGGAGCGCAGCCAGAGTCGGCCGATCTCGTTGAGGCCGAGTTGGCTGGCCGGCTCATGGCTGAGCGCGTTGACATCGATGCGATGCTGGATCTCGTCGACGACCGCCCGCGCGCTGCGCGTGGTGTGCTTGATCGTGTACCGGGCGCGTTCGGTCAGCGGCGCGTCGGCCATCCAGCAGACCATGGCGTCGAGCTCACGCGCGACCATCGGCGGGTCCTCGGGCTCGACGATCATGTCGCCGCGCGACACGTCGATGTCGTCGGCGAAGCGCAGCGCGACCGACATGGTCGGGAAGGCGACGTCGACCTCTCCGCCGTGCGTGTCGATGGCGGCGATCGTGGTCTTGCTGGCCCCCGGGGAGGGAGACGACCTCATCACCGGGTCGCAGCACGCCGCCGGCGACCTGGCCGGCATAGCCGCGGTAATCGTGGTACTCGTCGCTGTTGGGGCGGATCACCCACTGCACGGGAAAGCGCACGTCGGTGAGGTTGCGATCGGGCGCGATCACGACGTGCTCGAGGTGGTAGAGCAGCGGCGCCGCCGCATACCAGGGCATCAGCGGCGAGCGGTCGACGACGTTGTCCCCGTGGAGAGCCGAGATCGGGATGAAAGTGATGTCGGGGATCTCCAGCCGCGCCGCCCAGTCGGTCATCTCCTCGAGGATCGCGTAGAACACGTCCTCGTCGTAGGCGACCAGATCCATCTTGTTCACGCAGACGACGAGGTGGGGGATGCGCAGCAGCGAGGCGATGTAGGCGTGGCGCCGCGTCTGCTCGCTGACTCCCTTGCGCGCGTCGACGAGGACGATCGACAGATCGGAGGTCGAGGCGCCGGTGACCATGTTGCGGGTGTACTGCTCGTGGCCTGGAGTGTCGGCGATGATGAACTTACGCCGCGGGGTCGAGAAGTAGCGATAGGCGACATCGATGGTGATCCCCTGCTCGCGCTCGGCGCGCAGGCCGTCGGTGAGCAGGGCTAGGTTCAGATAGCCGTCACCGCGTCTCGCGGAGGTCTGCTCGACGTGGGCGAGCTGATCCTCGAAGATCGCCTTGGAGTCGTGGAGCAGGCGCCCGATCAGCGTCGACTTGCCGTCGTCGACCGAGCCGGCGGTGGCGATGCGGAGCAGTTCGGTTGTGCGGGTTCGGACCATGTGGCCATTCGTAGCCGCGCCTGGCATCAGAAGTAGCCTTCGCGCTTGCGGTCTTCCATCGCCGCCTCGGTGGCGCGGTCGTCGGCCCGCGTTTCGCCGCGCTCGGTGATCCGCGTGGCGGCGATCTCGGTCACGACCTCCTCGAGCGTCACCGCGGTCGAGCGCACAGCGCCGGTGCAGGTCATGTCGCCCACGGTCCGGTATCGCACCGAGGTCTCGAACACGACCTCGTCGTCGAGCAGCTCGACGTGCTCGCTGGCCGCGTAGAGCATCCCATCGCGCTCGAACACATCGCGGTTGTGCGAGTAGTAGATCGAGGGAACCTCGAGGCGTTCGTTGGCGATGTACTGCCACACGTCGAGCTCGGTCCAATTGGAGATCGGAAACACGCGCACGTGCTCACCCTTGCGGATGCGGCCGTTGTAGAGCGACCACAGCTCGGGCCGCTGCGCCTTGGGATCCCACTGGCCGAAGTCATCGCGGAACGAGAAGACGCGCTCCTTGGCCCGGGCGCGCTCCTCGTCGCGGCGAGCGCCACCGAAGGCCGCGTCGAAGCCGTGCTCCTCGAGCGCGTCGAGCAGCGTTGTCGTCTGGAGCCGGTTGCGTGATGCGCGCGGCCCCTTCTCCTCGGCCACGCGGCCCTTGTCGATCGACTCCTGCACGCTGGCCACGATCAGTCTCTCACCCATCTTCGAGACGACCTGATCGCGGAACTCGATCACCTCGGGGAAGTTGTGGCCCGTGTCGACGTGCATGATCGGGAACGGGAAGCGGCCGGGACGGAACGCCTTCTCGGCCAGCCGCAGGAGCACGATCGAGTCCTTGCCGCCGCTGAAGAGCAGAACCGGTCGTTCGAGCTCGGCCGCCACCTCGCGGAAGATGTGGATCGATTCGGACTCGAGAGCGTCGAGATGCGAAAGCTCGTAATGGAACGGGTTCATGAGGTCACGCGACGTGGATCCCGCACTCGGTCTTGTCCTGCCCAGCCCACCGCCCTTCGCGACCGGATCCGGGCTGGGTGCAGGGAGCGCAGCCGATGGAAGCGTAGCCGCGATCGTGGAGAGGGTTGTAGGGAAGGTCGTGCTTGAAGATGTAATTCCACAAATCCTTCTCGCTCCAGTCCACGAGCGGGTTGACCTTCCAGATCCCCCGTTTCTCGTCCTGCTCGAGCTTGGTCGCCTGCGCCCGCGTGTTCGCCTGCTCGCGCCGGATGCCGGTGATCCAGGCATCGACGTCGCTCAGGGCGAGCTTGAGCGCGTCGACCTTGGCCCCGCTGCAGCAACGCTGGAGCGTCCACGGCTCGTCCGGACTGCGCGCGTCGATCACCTCGACGCTGACGCCAAAGCGATCCTCGAAGCGCTTCCAGGTGTCCAGCGTCTCCGGGAACAGGACGCCGGTGTCGATCGTGAACACGCGCGCGCCGGGCTCGATCGACGTCAGCATGTGGACGAGGACCGACTCCTCCTTCTGAAACGAGCACGCCATCGTCAGCCGGGGGTGGAACCGCTCCACCGCGTAGGCCAGCACCTCCTCGGTCGAGGCGCTCTCCAGGTCTTGAACAGCCGTCGTCATGGTGTCCGCGCTAGACCGCGCATTCCCCTTCTCCGCGAATCACCTCGAAGGGAGCATTCTTGGTCCAGTCGATGAAGTAACTCATGTTTTCGATGTTGAATTCGATCGGCATCGTCAAGTCCTTCACGCGGGCTTCGAATTCAGCCGGGCCGACCCGCGTCACGAAAGCGTTGAATTCCTCCCCTTCGGTGCGGTCGGACTCATAGAAGCGTACCCACCGCTCGACGGCGTCGGGTACCCGCTTGGCCGGAAGTCGGGCCTTCAGGCGCTGACCGTAGCGAACATCACCGCCCTCGTACGCCCCTCCGACATGGGGGATATAGGCCGGGATTGCGTGCTCGCCGACCTTGATCGAGGCGCCGTAGAAGCCGATGTTGGCGATGTGGTGCTGCCCGCAGCCGTTGGGGCAGCCGCTCATCTTCACGTGGATCCGGCGCATCAGCTCGTCGTCGATCTGCATCTGCTCGAGGCGCTCGTGGATCGCCTGATTGAGGCCCATCGAGCTCGTGATTCCCAGCTTGCAGGAATCCGTGCCGGGGCAGCTGACCACGTCGGTGATCTCGTCGGCACCGGCATCGCCGAGATCGAGCTCGCTCAGCCGACGCCAGACCTCGTAGACCGACTCCTGACGGACCCAGCGCAGGACGATGTTCTGGTGGACCGTCGTGCGCGCGGAGCCACCCGCGTAGTCGCGCATGATCTGCCCGACCCCCCGGAGCTGGTCCGGCGTGAGGTCGCCACGCCGGATCTTGACCTCGACGGTGGCGAAGCCCTCCTGGCGCTGGTCCTGCACGTTGGTCTCGCGGAAGCGATCGAAGTCGCGCAGATCGCCGTTGGCCGAGGCGTAGGTCTGGCGCCGGGCCGGGGCATCCGCCGCCTCGTCATGGTCGAACAGGATCTCCTCCAGCGAGAAGTCGCGCTCGTCCACCCACTCGCCCTGTAGCTCCTCCTCGACGAGGTCGCGGAACTCGTCGATGCCGATCTTGTCGATCAGCACCTTGATCCGCGCCCGGGCCCGGTTGGCCCGCAGCCACTCCTGGCGATCGAAGATCCGCATGCAGGCCTCGGTGACCTTCAGGTAGTCGCCGTTGTCGAGCTCGACGAACTCGTAGAGCGTCGGCGCCAGGCGGGGCATGATCGAGGTTCCGCCACCGACCCGCACCTCCACGCCGCGCACGCCGTCTCTGACCTTGGGCACGAAGGCCATGTCGTGAATGCGCGTAATCGCGTTGTCCTGGTCAGTTGCTGTAAAGGCGGTCTTGACCTTGCGCGGCATCGCCTGGGTCGTGGGGTGGCGGACGAAGTAGCGCACGTAGGCGCCGGCGTAGGGGGTGATGTCGAACAGCTCGCCCTCGAGCGTGCCCGCCCGCGGATCGCCGGTCACGTTGCGCATCGTGTTCCCGCACCCTTCGCGCGAGGACAGACCGGCGTCGCCGAGCTCGCGGATCAGATTGGCCGCATCGGGGAGCGGGATGTGGTGCATCTGGATGTTCTGCCGCGTGGTGACGTGGCCCTTGCGCAGCGGGACGTACTTCTCGATCACCTCGGCGAAGGCGTCGAGCTGGTCGGGCGTGACGCCGCCCATCGGCAGCTTGACGCGGACCATCTGGACGTCGGGCTGGCGCTGCCCGTACACGCCCTGCTTGAGGCGGAACTTGATGAAGTCCTCCTCGTCCAGCTCGCGCTTGAGGAACCGGGTAGATTCGGTGTCGAAGTCGTCGAACTCGCGCTGAAGGATCGGGATGACATGGCCGGGAACGTTCTCGACCACCTCCGGGTTCTCGAGTGACCCGGTGCGGGGCTGCGAACGGCTCTTGGTGCTTTCAAGCGAGGCAGGCTCCATCGGGTTCCTTTTCGGTCGCTGGCAGCGGAACGAACCAATCTACCAAAAGGGGATCTGAATAAGCCTATTTCGCCTGGGTGCTGGGATTTTGGGGCCGTGGTTGAACACAACAGCAAACGCGATCGGGCGGGAGCCGCCGGTCGCGGGCGGCGGCTCCCAGCGCCCCCACATTGACCCGACCCCTACCTCAGCCGGAAGCCGAGCCTGACCGCCCTCCCGCCCACCGGAGCGTCGCGGGCAGCGAGCTCTGAACCCCGGAGTCAAAGCCCCCGTCGGGGGTGCCGGGCGGGTTGCCGCTGGTCACCGAGTGGCCGATCCCGTCCCAGTTCCAGTGCACCGAGTCGCCGGGATTGATCGTGACGTTGGCGTTGGTGAACCTGTCGCCCGTCTGTCCGACCGCGACATCGACGGTCTTGGCGAGGGCCGGCGAGGCGCCAAATGTCAGCGTCGCGGCGAGCGCCGGCAGCAGGAGTCTGCACCCCATACCCGCACGGACGCCGGCGCGGGGCCAGACCTTCCCGAAAATTCTCAGGCCCAGGGAAGTGGCAATTGGGGCTCGCGCGCCACGCCCTCGTGCAGCGCCGCCTCCTGCCAGGGATTGCGCCTGCGCGCCGGCGTGACGGGTGGAGGCGCGGTCGCGCGCATGAACCGCTCGACGGCGGCGACGACGGCTGCCGCCTCCTCGGGCGAGGCGTCTGGCGCGACGATCGTGAGTTTCGGGCGTCGGTTCAAGCCTCGCCGAGGGTATCGTCATCCGCCCGTGACCCCGCTCCCCGTACTCGATCAGGGCGCCGTGCTCGACGCCGTCTCGCCGGTGGCGGCGATTGAACGCGTCCGGGCCGGGCTGCTGCGGTTCCACGCCGGCGAGTGGAAGATGCCGCCCAAGGTCTACCTCGAGAGCCCGCCGTTTGGCGACTTCCGCGCGATGCCGGCGCTGGGCGACGGGCTGGCGTCGCTGAAGTGGGTGACCTCGTTCCCCGGCAACCCCGAGCACGGCCTCCCCACGGTCACGGGGATCATCTGCCTCTCGGATGCTGAGAACGGCGAGCCGCTGATGCTGCTCGATGCCCGCTCGGTCACGGCGCTGCGCACCGGCGCGGTGGCGGCGGTGGCCGCCCAGACGCTGGCCCGGCAGGGCGCTCGCACGGTCGGGATCATCGGCTGCGGGCTGCACGGGGCGTGGGCGGCGCGATGCCTGGTCGCGGCGGGATTTGGCCCCGGCGTGTGCCACGACCCCCGCAGTGAAGCCGCGCATGCGCTGAGCGCCGAGCTCGACTGGGACTCGGGCTCACGCGAGCTGGCGCTGCGCAGCGACGTCGTGTGCTGCGTCACCCCCGGGTCGGAGACCGTCGTCGACGTCGAGGACCTCAGCCCGGGCCGCCATCTCAACATGCTCGGTGCCGACGGGCCCGGCAAGGCCGAGGCGTCGATCGACGCGGTGGCGCAGTGCCAGCTGTTCTGCGACGAGTGGGAGCAGGCCTCGCATGGCGGCGAGCTGACCGGTGCCCTCGCCGCCGGCCTGATCACCCGCGAGCAGGTGACCGAGCTCGGCGCCGTACTGGCCGGCGATGCCAGCGGACGGCGCGACCAGGACGCCGTCACGCTGTTCGACTCGACTGGACTGGCCATCCAGGACCTCGCCGTCGCGGGGGCCGCGCTCGAGGCGTACCGCGAGGGCCGGGTGGAGGCGCAAACGGTCGAGCTCTAAAGCGGGATGTTCCCGTGCTTGCGCTTGGGCCCGGCCTCGCGCTTGGTCTGTAGCGTGTGCAGCGCGGTGATGATCTTGGGCCGGGTTTCGTGGGGGACGATCACGTCGTCGATGTAGCCGCGCTCGGCGGCGGCGTACGGGTTGGCGAAGTGCGCCTTGTAGTCGTTGATGAGCTTCCGGCGGCGGGTGTCCGGCGTCGGTGAGGCGGAGATGTCGCGGCGGTAGATGATGTTGACCGCCCCCTCGGGGCCCATCACCGCGACCTCAGCCGTCGGCCAGGCGAAGTTGAAGTCAGCCAGCATGTGCTTGGAGGCCATGACGTCGTAGGCGCCACCGTATGCCTTGCGCGTGATGATCGTGATCTTGGGCACCGTGGCCTCGGTGTAGGCGTAGAGCAGCTTGGCGCCGTGGCGGATGATCCCGCCCCATTCCTGGGCCGTGCCGGGGAGGAAGCCGGGCACGTCGCAGAACGTGATCAGCGGGATGTTGAAGGCGTCGCACGTCCGTACGAAGCGGCCGGCCTTGCACGAGGAGTCGATGTCGAGCACGCCGGCGAGCTGGTTGGGCTGGTTGCCGACGACCCCGACCGCGAAGCCGTCAAGGCGCGCGAAGCCGCAGACGATGTTGCGCGCATAGTGTTCGTGGACCTCGAAGAACTCGCCGTCGTCGACGACCAGGCGGATCACGTCACGCATGTCGTAGGGCTTGTTGGCGTTGTCGGGTACGACGTGGTCGAGCTCCGCGTCCTGGCGCAGCGGGTCATCGGTCGGCATCACTCGGGGCGGGGTCTCGAGGTTGTTCTGGGGCAGGAAGCTCAACAGGTAGCGGGTGTCCTCCAGGCAGGCGTCCTCGTCCTCAGAGGCGAAGTGGGCCACGCCCGACCTGCTGTTGTGGGACATGGCTCCCCCGAGCTCCTCGAACCCGACCTCCTCGCCCGTCACGGTCTTGATCACGTCGGGGCCGGTGATGAACATGTGCGAGGTCTCCTTGACCATGAAGACGAAGTCGGTCATGGCAGGGGAGTAGACCGCGCCGCCCGCGCACGGGCCCATGATCAGGCTGACCTGAGGAATCACGCCGCTGCACTTGACGTTGCGGACGAACACGTCGCCGTACGCGCCAAGCGAAACCACACCCTCCTGGATCCGCGCCCCGCCAGAGTCGTTGATGCCGATCACGGGACAGCCGATGCGGGCCGCCAGGTCCATGATCTTGCACATCTTCTCGCCCATGACCTCGCCGAGCGAGCCACCGAACACGGTGAAGTCCTGGCTGAACACGCACACACGACGGCCCTCGATCGTGCCATGGCCGGTGACCACGGCGTCGCCGTAGGGCCGATTCTTCTGCATGTCGAAGTCGAGGGTGCGGTGGCGCACGAAGGTATCGAGCTCCTGGAAGGAGCCGGGATCGAGCAGCTTGTGGACACGTTCCCGGGCGGTGTACTTGCCGCGCTCGTGCTGTTTGGCGACGGCCGACTCCGACCCAGCGTGGATCGCCTCTTCCTTGAGCTCCTGGAGCTGGGCGAGTTTCTCGTCGTAGGTCTCGGGGGCCTTGTCGCGCATCGCGGAGCCCGCGAGTCTACCCCCGCTCTGCGCCCCCCGATCCTCGCCCGCCGAGGCGATACCAGTCCACGTACCGCCCGCAGGCGCCATGCAGCGGGACGGCGGAGCACCGTACCGTTTGCGGGCCTAAGAGCGCGAGAAGGGGCGGTGGTGGGCCTGGCCGAGACTGTCGAGGGCCGCCGTGAGGGCGGCGGTGGTGCCCTCGGCGGGGTCTGGCCCCGGCTCCGGGACCAGCGCCAGCGGTTCGGGTTGGGGTTCTGGCTCGGGCTCGACCACCACGGGCTCGGGCACAGGCTCCGCGACCTCGACCTCAACCTCGTCCACGATCATGCGACGCCGGCGTCCAAACAAACGGGCAAAGAAACCGACCTTGACCTCGGCGGGCTCGTCGATCACGGGTGCCTGCTCTCCGGGTGCCTCGGGCGCGGATGTCCGCGCGGCGGGAGGAAGCGGCTCGGGCGTCGGCTCGGGCTCGGGCGGCGGTGGCGCCTCGGGCTCGAAATCGGGCACGGGAACGAGCTTGGCCGCCCGCACCTCGCTGCGTTGGACGGTCAGGATCACGCGCGTTCCCCACCCCGAGGGCTCGAGCCGCACCGTGCCGCTTACATCCTCGCCCTCCCAGGCAACGGCGGTTTCGGGCTCGAGCCTCGTGATGTCGAATGTCTCCGAACTGGCCAAGGTGGCGGGCCAGCGAGCCGGCGTCGCTGCATTCCGCCCACAGCTCGGGCGGAGATTTCACCAGCGTCCGACTTGCCTCATTCTCTGTCATGGAATCGGGGTTCGCCCGCCGCGAACCGACTCCTTCCACGGGCGTAGCCTTGCATTGAGGTCGTCGATTGACCGGCCAAAACCCGGACCAGCGAGCCGCAGATGGCCCAGCCCGACAGGGAGCGCTAGTCGGGGAGGCCCACTAGCTCGCCTGGACGGTCATGAGGTAGATCGTGATGACCACGAGCAGGACCATGAGGGCACCGACTGCGCCGACGCGGTTGAACAGGGTCTGATACTCGGCGCTCCAGCTGAAGTCGCTGCGCGCGGTGGCGTCCGCCCCGGCGGAACCGCCGCCAGGTCGCGCTCGGCCAGCTCGGCCAGCTTCTCCTCGTGGCGAGTCATGTACGCACCTTCGACGGCGCCCAGGATGACCACGATGGCCAGGCCCCACTGAACGTAGAAGTGGTGCCACTGGTCGAGCTTCGAGGCGAGATAGATGCCGGCGATCAGGATCACCGCCAGCCCGGGGCTGATCAGCCGGCGCCCGATCACCGCCTGCATCCGGTGAAACCAGGGAATCGCTCGTGGGTCCAGCCGCGTACCCACGAAGGCAAAGAGGGGGTAGGCGAACACCACGCCGAAGGAGACGACGACGGCGAGGATGTGCACGGCCAGCACGACCTGCCAGAACATGACGGCGGGGACGATCATGCGATCAGAACGTGGGCTGAAACTCGCCGAACACGTCGCGCATCGCGGCGCAGACCTCGCCGAGTGAGCAGCGATCCTTGAGTGCCTGGCGGAGCGTGGGCAGCATGTTCGGATTTCGCCGCGCGGCCTCGCGGATCTGCTCGAGGCGCTGCGCGACGACTTCCTGGTCGCGGTTCTGCTTGAACGCGTTCAGCCGCTGTACCTGCTCGCGCTCGGACTCGGGGTCCACCCGCAGGATGTCGGGCACCTCGGGCGAGTCCTCGACGAATTTGTTCACGCCGACGACGACGTCCTGACCGATGCGGTAGCGCTCGTGGTAGCCGAAGGCGGATTCCTCGATCTCGTTCTTCATGAAGTCGATGGCCTGGACCGATCCCCCGAGATCGTCGACCTTGGCGATCAGCTCCTTCGGAACGGACCTCGAGCTCGTCGGTCAGCGCCTCGATGAAGTACGAGCCGGCGAACGGATCGACCGTGTCGGCGGCGCCGGACTCGTACCCGATGATCTGCTGGGTGCGCAGCGCGATCTTGGCCGCGCGCTCGGTGGGCAGCGCGAGCGCCTCGTCAAACCCGTTGGTGTGCAGCGACTGCGTCCCGCCGCATACGGCCGCGAAGCCCTGCAGCGCGACGCGGACGATGTTGTTCTCGGGCTGCTGGGCGGTCAGCGTAACCCCGCCGGTCTGGGTGTGGAAGCGCAGCCGCCACGACCGCTCGTCCTGGGCGCCGAAGCGTTCGCGCATGATCTCGGCCCACATGCGCCGGGCGGCACGGAACTTGGCCACCTCCTGAAAGACGTTGTTGTGGCCGTTGAAGAAGAAGGCCAGGCGCGGGGCGAACCTGTCCACCTCAAGGCCGGCGTCGAGCGCCGCCTGCACGTAGGCGATCCCGTTGGCCAGCGTGAAGGCGACCTCCTGGACGGCCGAGCACCCCTTCTCGCGGAAGTGATAACCGCTGATCGAGATCGTGTTCCACTTCGGCACCCGCTCGTTGCAGTAGGCGAAGAGGTCCGTGGTCAGCCGGATCGCCCCCTCGGGCGGGTAGATGAAGTTCCCCCGGGCGATGTACTCCTTGAGGATGTCGTTCTGCGTCGTGCCGCGCAGCTGTTCGGCCGCCACACCCTGCTCCTCGCCGACCAGCTCGTAGAGCAACAGCAGCACGCTGGCCGGAGCGTTGATCGTCATCGAGGTCGACACCTCGTCGAGCGGGATCCCGTCAAAGGCCGTGCGCATGTCGTCGATCGTGTCGATGGCGACCCCGGTGCGCCCGACCTCGCCGAGGCAGCGGGGGTCATCCGAATCCAACCCGAGCTGGGTCGGCAGGTCGAACGCCATGCTCAGGCCGGTTGAGCCATGCTGGAGCAGGTAGCGGTAGCGCTCGTTGGACTCCTTGGCGCTGGCGTAGCCCGCGTACTGGCGGTGCGTCCACAACTGTTTGCGGTACATGTCGCGGTGGATTCCACGGGTGTAGGGGTAGGCGCCCGGCTCCCCAAGACGCTCGGGCAGGTCCGCCGGCAGGTCCTCATCGGTGTAGAGCGGCTTGACCTCGATCCCGGAGTCCGTGAACCGGCGCGGGTCGTCAGGGCCGACGATCGGCGCGATCGTCCGGTGTTCGGGCGTGGTGGCCATGGTCTGGAGAGGTTACCCGCGGCGGGCCGTCGACGAGCCCGCTCAGCGCGACTGGACCGAGACTGATCTGACACTGACAACCGGCCGCCGAGCCCCTACCTTCCTGAGTGCCCATTCAACCACGGGGGCTGCGGCGGGCAACCAGGGACCATTGATCGTGGACGGACGGGGCAACCGGGGCCCTCGTCCGGGGGCAGAAGCCTCGCGACGGCCGGCCGGTCACGGTCGGCCGTCGTCCGCGCGGAGGCCCGGCTTTCGCGGCGCTTTTAGACGGGCTGTTCAACAACGATTTCGTCACCTGATGGTCCTGCGAGCCGGCGCTAGGTAACGAAACCGCTCTCTGCCAGCGGAAACGTCGCGTCGTGCCACCGCGCCGAGTCGCCACGCAACGTTTTCGTAGTTCCCGCGGGCCTAAAGCACCTTGGACAAGAACGACCGCGTCCGCTCGTGCTGCGGGTTGGACAGCAGACTCGACGGAGGGCCGGATTCGACGACGACGCCGTCGTCCATGAACACGACGTTGTCGGCAGCCTCGCGGGCGA
This sequence comes from uncultured Solirubrobacterales bacterium, assembly GCA_963734775.1. Lineage (GTDB taxonomy): Bacteria > Actinomycetota > Thermoleophilia > Solirubrobacterales > Solirubrobacteraceae > Palsa-465. The sequence goes on along the minus strand of CAVTJE010000014.1, from coordinate 31,842 downwards.
AGCCCATCTCGTGGGTGACGACGATCATCGTCATGCCGTCCTTGGCCAGCTGGCGCATCGCGTCGAGCACGTCGCCGACGAGCTCGGGGTCGAGGGCTGAGGTTGGCTCGTCGAACAGCATGAGCTTGGGTTGCATGGCCAGGGCGCGGGCGATCGCCACCCGCTGCTGCTGGCCGCCGGACAGCGCCACCGGATAGATGTCGACCTTGTCGCCGAGGCCGACGCGGTTCAGGAGATCCGCCGCGCGCGTCGCGCGCCTGCCTTGCGCGGAACGTTCGCCGACGCGGATCGGGCGCGAGCGTCACGTTCTCGAGCGCGGTCATGTGCGGAAACAGGTTGAAATGCTGGAAGACCATGCCGATCTGCGACCGGTGGCCTGGCCACCTCGCGGTCGTGGAGCTCGTAGCAGCTTGTCGTCCTGTTCGCGGTAGCCGACGAGACTCCCGTCCACCGAGCAGACGTCCGGCGTTGATCTTCTCCAGGTGGTTGATGCAGCGCAGGAAGGTCGACTTGCCCGAGCCCGACGGCCCGAGCAGGCACATGACCTCGCCACGCTGGACCACGAGGTCGATGCCCTTCAGCACCTCCAGGCGCCCGAAGCGCTTGTGCAGTCCCTCGGCTTTGACCATCGGCGGTCCCCTGCCGCTCATGTCGCCGCGGACCTCGGCCGAGCTGAACCCAAGCCATCGTTGGGCAAACCCGATCCGCTCAGCGCGGGAGAAGCCCGCGCCCGAATCTTCGCTCGATGAAGTACTGCCCGACGTAGGCCACGCTCGTCATCGCGAGGTACCAGATCGCCGCCACGATCAGCAGCGGAATCGTCTGGTAGGTCACGTCATAGATCTGCTGGACGGAATAGAGCAGCTCGGTGTAGGCGATGACGCTGACCAGCGAGGTGTTCTTGAGCATCGAGATCGTCTCGTTGCCCGTCGGGGGCAGGATCACCCGCATCGCCTGCGGCAGGACGACGAAGCGCATCGTTTGCAGGCGCGACATGCCCAGGGAGGAGGCCGCCTCGCTCTGTCCCTCGCCCACCGAGAGGATGCCGGCGCGCACGATCTCGGCCATGTAGGCGCCCTCGTTCAGCCCCAGGCCGAGCAGAGCCGCGACCAACGGCGTGATGATCGTGTTCGCGTTCGCGTGAATCAGGGACCGGCCCGAACGGGAACTCCCAGATCGATCTTCGGGAAGAGCGACGATGATGTTGTACCAGAAGTAAGATCTGGACGAGGAGCGGTGTGCCTCGGAAGAACCAGATGTAGAGCCAGCTCGCGCCCGACACGATCGGATTGGTCGACTGGCGCATGACGGCGAGGACGTAACGCCGAGGATGATCCCGATGATCATCGACAGGACGGTCAACTCGAGCGTCACCAGGACGCCGTGCAGTACCCGCGAGGTGAACAGGTACTGCCCGACGACGTGCCACTGGAAGTGTGGGTTGGTGACGATCGAGCGGACGATCGACGCCGCGATCACCAGGACGATCGCAGCGACGATCCAGCGCCCGGGGCGCCGCACAGGGACGGCCTTGATGTCCTCAGGCCGCCCCTTCTTCTCCTCAGAAAGCTCGGAGGTAGCTCACCTCTGAGCGTCAGTCTGCCGAGCTAGCTCGTCGCCTCCGTTGATTTTGACCTGGGCGGGCGGGATCGCGCCGGCCTGGATTCCCCACTTGGTGAGGATGGCCATGTACTGCCCGTTCTTCATGACGATCTTGAGCGCGGCGAGCATCGGCTGGGCGAGTCCGCTGTTCTTGGGCACGGCGAGGCCGTAGGGCGCGTTCTCGATCGACGACCCGACGAGCTTGAACTGCCCGTTGGACTTCTTGATCTGATAGGCCGCCACGGGCGAGTCGGCGAAGCCCAGCTGGGCGCGACCGCTCGACAGGGCCAGGTTGGCTCCGTTCTGGTCGGGGAAGGCGAGCACGGTGACCGCGCTCTTTCCAGCCTTCTTGCACTTGGTGCTCTGGGTGGTGGCATCGGTCTGCTCGGTCGTGCCCTTCTCGACGGCCACCGTGTGCCCGCACAGATCGGACGACCCCGAGATCGTCGCCCCGCCCTGGGTCTTGGTGAAGAACGACTCGCCGGCGACGAAGTAGTCGACGAAGTCGACCTGCTTCTGGCGCTCCTTGGTGTCGGTGAACGACGAGGCACCGACGTCGTACTTAGCCGGCGGTCAAGCCCGGGATGATGCTGTCGAACGTCTGGTTGACGACATTGACCTTGAGGCCCATCACCTTGCCGAGGGCCTGCATGAGGTCCGGGTCCATGCCCACGACGGTGTGCCCGTCGGAACCGATGAACTCATTGGGCGCGTAGCTCGCGTCAGAGGCGACCGTGATCGTCCCCTTCGACTTGATCGCGGCCGGGATCAGTTTGACCACTGACGCGTCCGCGCCGGTGGTGGCGCCGGCGCTGCCCGAGCTCGCCGTGGTGCTCGAGGCCGTAGACGACGAACTGCTACTGCTGCTGCTTCCACACCCGACGACGCCGACGACGGCGATTGCAGCCAGCGACGCGACGAGCCCGGTCCTTTTCCAAATTCTCATCTGACTCCTTCTGACTTTGAACAGCGCCCCTGGGCCGCAGGATAAGGAACGAATCTGCTCCTAGGCCGGAGGATTAACCCGTCGCCAACATCTAGCCTTTGTCGTATGCACGTCAAGGTCCGTCTGTTTGCCGTCCTGCGCGAGCGCGCCGGCACCGGTGAGCTCGAGCTCGAGCTTCCCGACGGTGCGCGCGTGGCCGATGCGCTCGATCGCGTTGTCGCCCTGACCGAGGGTGTCCCGGTGGTGATGGCCGTCAATCAGGATTACGCCGAGGCCACCGACCCGCTGCGCCCGGGCGACGAGCTGGCACTGATCCCACCCGTGTCGGGGGGCTCGACGGGCGTGATGCATGCTCGTGTGACCGACCGGCCATTGGCCCTGGAGCCGTTGATGGAGCTCGTCCGCGACCCGCGTGCAGGCGCGGTCGTGACATTCCTGGGCGTCACCCGCGACGTCCCCGAGCTCCAATACGAGGCCTACGCGCCGATGGCCGAGCGCAAGATCGCCGAGATCGTCGCCGCCGCGGTGGAGCGCCACGGCCTGTGCGCGGCAGCGGCCGAGCATCGGGTGGGCACGGTCCCGCTGTCGGAGCCGTCGGTCGCCGTGGCCGCCTCGGCCCCGCACCGTGACGCGGCTTTCACCGGGGCCCGCGAGATCATCGATCAGATCAAGGCCCAGGCTCCGATCTGGAAGAAGGAGGAGGGCGAGTGGGTGAAGGGGACGACACCGCAGCCCTGAGAGAGCTGCCGGCGGTGCACGAGCTCGCCGCCGCGCTCGGAGGCTCGCACCCACTGGCCGTGGCCGCGGCCCGCCGCGCCATTGACGAGCGCCGCGAGGAGCTCCGCGCCGGCCACAGCGACGAGCGTGACCTGGTGACTCGGGCTGGTGAGCTTCTGGCCGAGCTCGAGGCACCGTCGCTACGCCGCGTCGTCAACGCCACCGGGGTGATCGTTCACACCAACCTCGGGCGCGCCCCGCTCGCCGACGCCGCGCGCGATGCAGTCGCCAATGCCGCACGCGGCTACTCCAACCTCGAGTTCGACCTCAGTTCCGGCCAGCGCGGCGCCCGCGCGGTTCATGTCGAGTCGTTGCTTTGCGAGCTCACCGAGGCCGAGGCGGCGAGCGTGGTCAACAACGGCGCTGCCGCCGTGTTGCTCGCCGTGGCCGCCCTGGCCGGCCCTGGCCGCGCCGTCGTCGTCTCGCGCGGACAGCTGGTGGAGATCGGCGGCGGGTTCCGGATTCCCGAGGTGATCGCGCAGTCGGGCGCCGAGCTGGTCGAGGTCGGTACGACTAACCGCACGCGCCTGGCCGACTATGAGCGCGCGCTGGCCGGGGCTCGACTCCCGGTGGGGGCGGTGCTGCGAGTCCACCCATCCAACTTCAGGACGCTTGGGTTCGTCGAGGAGGTCTCGATCGAGGCGCTGTGCGGTCTGGGAGTGCCCGTGATCGACGATGTCGGCTCGGGCGTGCTGGCCGACGCCCGCGGCATGCCGGCGCTCGCCGAGGAACCGTCGGTCAAGCGCTCGATCGCCGCTGGCGCCGCGCTGGTTTGCTCATCTGCGGACAAGCTCCTCGGAGGTCCCCAGGCGGGGCTCCTGATCGGCCGCCGCGATGCCGTCCGTCGGGCCGCCACCCATCCCCTGGCCCGGGCCATGCGGATCGACAAGTTGTCGCTGGCCGCGCTCGAGGCGACGCTGCGGCTGTACCGCGATCCGGCCCGGGCCCGCCGTGAGATACCCGTGCTCGCGATGCTCGACGTCGACGAGGCGACGCTGGAACGGCGGGCCGCCAAGCTGGTGGCCGCGATCGGAAGCGATCGATGCGAGATCGTACGGGCCGTGGCGCGGGTCGGAGGCGGAGCGCTGCCGCTGTTCGAGCTCGAGGGTCCTGCGGTGGCGCTGACCGGCGATCCGGTCGCGCTCGCCACGGCGATGCGTGCGGCCGACCCGGCCGTCATCGGGCGCATCCACGACGGTCGGCTGCTCCTCGACCCACGCACGCTGGGCGACGAGGAGCTCCCCGCTGTCGCGGAGGCCGCGCGAGCTGCCGGACGCGCGCCGTGACGGCGGGCCCGCTGACCCTGGGCACGGCCGGCCACATCGACCACGGCAAGACCACCCTGATCGGCGCGCTCACCGGCATCGATACCGACCGCCTGCCCGAGGAGCGCGCGCGGGGGATCTCGATCGAGCTCGGCTACGCCAGTTTCGCGCTGCCCTCGGGCCAGCGCCTGTCCGTGATCGACGTGCCTGGGCACGAGCGGTTCGTCCGCACGATGGTCGCGGGCGCCACCGGCATCGATCTGTATCTGATGACCGTCGCAGCCGACGACGGGGTCATGCCGCAGACGCGCGAACACGCCGCCGTCCTGCGCGCCCTCGACGTGACCGCCGGAGTCGTGGCGGTGACGAAGAGCGATCTGGCCGAGCCCGACGCGGCGATCCTGGAAGCCGGCGAGTTGTTTCCCGGGATCGAGGTGGTTCCGGTGTCGGCGCGGACCGGGGCCGGGCTCGACGATCTGGGGGGCGCACTTGACCGTGCGGCGGGCCGCCTGACCAGCCGTAGCCACCGGCCCGAACAGACGCGGTTGCACATCGACCGGGTGTTCACGATCCGCGGGGCGGGCACCGTCGTAACGGGCACGCTGTGGTCAGGCTCGCTGACCCGCGGAGACCAGCTCGTGCTGGTCCCGGCCGAGCTGCGGGCGCGGGTTCGCGCCGTGCAGATCCACGACCAGCCGGTGCAGGCGGCCGACGCCGGCCAGCGCGTGGCGGTCAACCTGACCGGGGTGTCCGTCAATCAGATCTCGCGCGGCGACGTCCTAGCGGCGCCGGACGGGGGGCTGCGACCGACGCACCTGATCGACGCCCGGCTCGAGTTCGGCGCACATGAGCCCGAACATGGCACCCGGGTGCAGATCCACCATGGCACGCGCGAGGTGCCGGCGCGAGTCGCGTGGCTCGGCGGCCCGTACTGGCAGTTGCGACTCGAGCGCCCGCTCGTCCCCCTGCGTGGCGACCACCTCGTGGTGCGCCAGATCGCGCCACCGGACACCGTGGGTGGAGGGGTCGTGCTCGACCCGACCCCTCGCAAGCACGGCCCGTCGCGGGCCCTGCTCGAGCGGCTGGGTCGGCTGTCCCGCGGCGAGGCGCCGGCAACCCCTGAAGCCACCCCGACCGATCGCCCGGCCCGGCCCGCGGAGCCACCCCCGCTCTCGCGCGAAGCACTCGCGCTCGAGCGCCGCCTGCGCGAGGCCGGGTTCGAGCCGCCGCTGGACTCGGAGCTCGACCCCGACGAGCTCCGTGCGCTGCGGGAAGCGGGCCGAGCCGTCCGCGTTTCGAAGAACCTCCATTACCACCCCGAGACGCTGGACGCGGCCCGCGGACGCGTGGTCGCGATCGCCGAGCGGGGCGGCGGGGTGATTACGCTGGCCCGTCTGCGCGACGAGCTCGGTACGTCGCGCAAGTTCGCCCAGGCGCTCCTGGAGCATTTCGACAACGAGAAGGTGACGGTGCGCCGCGGCGAGGAGCACGTCCTGCGCCGACGGCGCGGGTAGTCAGAGCGCCCCGCCGGCGGCCGGTGGCGCGGTCGGATCGGGCCCCCGGGCATCCCCGCCCTCGCGGACCAGGTAGTCCTCGACCACGTTGGGCGCCTCACCCGAGCGCTGCGCCACAGCGAGCAGCGAGGACATCGTGGCCACCTCCTCGACCTGTTCCTTCAGGAACCACTGGACGAACTGTTCGCTGAGAAAGTCGCCCTCCTCACGGGCGACGCCGACAAGGGCCGCGATCTGATCAGAGACGCGGCGCTCCTGATCCAGGGCCAGGGCGACCGGCGCGACCAGATCGGCGAACTGGGTCTCGGGGACGGTGACGCCGGGAATCGACACCGAGGCGTCGGTGTCGAGCAGGTAGCGGACCATCATCATCGCGTGGTTGCGCTCCTCAACGGCCTGGGCATAGAAGAAGGCGGCGAGCCGGGGCAGCGTCTGCGACTCGTAGTAGACGGCGTTGGCAATGTACTGCTGGGAAGCGGCAAATTCGTAGGCGATCTGCTCGTTAAGGCGTTCGACAAACCGGGCCGCGGCCATCGCGTCTCCTCTCGTTGCTGGGCGAGAGGATCCTATTGGCAGCGCGTGCAATCCCAACCGCGATGTAGATTGGCGGCATGTCAACCTGCCTCGTCACCGGTGGCGCCGGCTTTCTGGGCTCGCATCTCTGCGATGAGTTGCTCAAGCGCGGCAATCGCGTCATCTGCATCGACAACCTCGAAACTGGCTCTCTCGCCAACATCGAGCACATCCGGACCGAGCAGTTCGTCCACCTCAATCTCGACATCATCGAGCCGTACCACATCGACGAGGCCGTCGACTTCGTCTACCACCTTGCCTCTCCGGCTTCGCCGATCGACTATCTGCGGCTGCCGCTGCACACGCTGAAGGTCGGCTCCTACGGCACCCACCACACGCTTGGACTGGCCAAGAAGCACCGCGCACGCTTCCTGATCGCGTCCACCAGCGAGGTCTACGGCGACCCCAAGGTCCATCCTCAGCCCGAGGGCTATTGGGGCCACGTCAACCCCATTGGTCCCCGAGGCGTATACGACGAGGCCAAGCGCTACGCCGAGGCGCTGACGATGGCCTACCACCGTCAGCAGGGCGTCGACACGGCGATCGTCCGCATCTTCAACACCTACGGGCCGCGAATGCGCCCCAACGACGGCCGCGCGATCCCCACCTTCCTGCGCCAGGGCCTCCAGGATCGCCCGATAACGGTGTTTGGCGATGGGGCGCAGACCAGATCCTTCTGCTACGTGGAGGACGAGATCCGCGGTCTGATCGCACTGTCAGAGTCCGGCTTCACAACCCGGTCAACATCGGCAACCCTGACGAGTTCACGCTTCTCGAGCTGGCCAAGACGGTGCTCGAGGTCACCGGCTCGCGTTCGGAGATCGTGTTCGAGGCCCTTCCCACCGACGATCCTCAGGTCCGCCAGCCGGACATCGCGCTGGCCCGGGAGATCCTCAACTGGGAGCCGAAGATCGATCTCCGCGAAGGTCTGCGGCGGACGATTGAGCAGTCCGGCGTCGAGGCACTCGTCGGCGCCGTGCGATAAGCATCCCGGTACGACGGAATCCAGCCAGGCTCCGAACCAGTCGTTCCGATGCCGAGGGTGCGCGGGATATCCGATCCCCACAATCCCCCATGCGCAGGCTTTCTTCGTAACTTCGATGTCAAGATACCGTTACGACAGGGGGGAAGAGATGACGGTTCGGTCGGCACAGTGACAACCGAGCAGCAAGAGGCGAGTGGCCGCTACAAACGGCACCGTCGAAAGCCCCCTGCCGCTCCCGCTTCCCGAGCGGGACGTCCGGCGCAAGCGACCCCCGCTCCTCCGGTTCCTGCTCCAGCTCGAGACGCTGCGGCGCATCGCGCGCGTGGTGTCGCTGCTCGTCCTCGACCTCATCGGCGTCGCCGGCGCGCTGTTCACGGCGCTGGTGCTCAAGAGCGCGATCCAGGGCGTCTCGGGCACCTCGGTCGCCTGGCACGAGACCCGCCACTGGGTCTCGTTTGCCTACCTGATCACGGTGCTGATGTTCGCCCGGGCCGATCTTTACGCCGATCGGCCGCGGCGCCCGGGTCTGGCCCAGATCGCCACCGCGCTGTTTCAAGCCACCGTGATCTCGCTGGTCTTCGCGCTGGCCAACGGAGAGCACTTCTCGAGCTACTACATCTTCTACGGGTCCCTGTTCTTCGGCACCGTCTACGTGGCCACGCTGCGTGAGCTTCATCTGCGCGCCACCGGATGGCTGCTCGAGCAGGCCGGCTACGAACGCCGTGCGCTTCTCGTCGGGTCGGGCAAGCACATCGAGGCGGTGGCGCACGCGCTGGCCGACCGCGCCAAGACCCGCGTGGCGCTGGTGGGCTACATCTCGCTCACGCCGCGCCCGCGGAACGGCCTGCGCTCGCTGGGAGACCTGGCCGACCTCGGCGAGATCCTCGGCCGTGAGCGCGTGCAGGAGGTGATCATCGCCGACCCCGACTTCCCCCAGGACCGGGCCGTCGAACTCGTCGACTTCTGCCATCAGCGCGGGGTCACCGTTCACGTCGCGCCGTCGACGATGGAGATCCTGTTCGACCGGGCCGAGTTCGTGCCCGGCCAGAGCGTGCCGCTGTTCACGCTGCGGCCGCCCGTGTTCGCCGGTATCGACTACGCGCTCAAGCGCACCTTCGATCTCGTCCTCTCCACGGTGGGGCTGATTCTGCTCAGCCCGGTGCTCCTGGCGATTGCCGTCGCGGTCAAACTGAGCTCCCGCGGACCGGCGATCTATCGCTCGGTACGGCCCGGGATCGCCGGCAAGCCGTTCTCCTGCTTCAAGTTCCGCACCATGCGGGAGCACGCCGAACAGATCCAGGCCGACCTCGAGCCCCTGAACGAGCAGTCGGGCGCCCTGTTCAAGATCCGCCACGACCCGCGGCTGACCACGGTCGGGCGGTTCCTGCGCCGCTTCTCGCTCGACGAGCTGCCCCAGCTCGTCAACGTGATCCGCGGCGAAATGTCGCTCGTCGGACCGCGCCCACTGCCCATGCGCGACTTCGAGCGGCTCGAGGAATGGCACAAGAAGCGCTATCTCGTCCTGCCCGGGATCACCGGTCTGTGGCAGGTCTCGGGTCGCTCGGAGCTCGACTTCGACGATCTCGTCCGCCTCGACTTCCTCTACCTCGAGCGCTGGTCGATCATGCTCGATCTGTCGATCCTGATCAAGACGATCCCCGCGGTGCTGAGCCGGCGGGGCGCGTTCTAGCCGGATCCCGACCAGCTAGATAGGCTGCCGCACACATGCCGCCCGCCGAGCGCTTCGTCATCTCCTTTGCCGCCTCGCCGCCGCAGGAGCCCCTCCCGTACGGACGGTGGGCCGATACGCTGCGCGGCTACTTCCTCGCCGCGGTCGAGCAGATCGACAGCGACGGCGAGGATATCGGCGAGCCGGGGGACATCAAGTGGTTTCCCGATCGCTCCTACGGCGGGCGCACGTACATCCCCGCCGTGACGTCGACCGGCGAGGACTACGAGCTGTTCGGCTTCGTCTCGTTCACCGAGGGCGAGGGCGGCCCCGCCGACTTCGAGGCCCGGGCCGACTTCACCTCTGAGACCGCCGCGTCCAACCCCGACTGGAAGCTCGATCTCAACGACGACGTGATCGGAGCCTGGCGCGGCGAGCAGGGCAAGACCGCCGACATGACCCTGGTCTGGGGTCAGCCGATGATCCCCGGCGGCTCGATCGTCACCGCTGAGCTGGCCAACCTGGCCGTCGATCAGTGCGAGCTGGTCGACGAGCGTTTCACTCTGATCGCCCCCGACAACTATCGCGGCGACTTCCTCGAGGTCAAGCTGTGGGGCTCACGCGGCCAGGAGCTGGCTCGCGAGTCGCTCTACGTCGACGAGGACGAAGACGATGCCGAAGAGGCAGACGAGGCCGAGGAGGCCGAAGCGACAGAGGAAGCCGAAGAAGGCTGAGAGAGCGCGGCGGGGAGGCGCAACCGCACCTCCTCCTCGGTGAGCGGGAAGTGGCAGGCCGCCCGCGTGCCCGTGCCCTTGTCGGCGAGGAACGGCTCCTCGGTCGAGCACAGTTCCTGGGCCTTCGGGCAGCGCGTGTGGAACCGGCACGCTCGCGGTGGGTTGGCCGGGCTCGGAACGTCGCCCGAGAGAAGCTGTCGCTCGCGGCGGCCGCCGGCCGGGTCGGGCACCGGCACGGCCGACAGCAGCGCGCCGGTATACGGGTGGCGCGGGAATGCGTACAGCGGACGTCCCGGGCCGATCTCGACGATCTTGCCCAGGTACATGACCGCCACGCGATCGCACATGTGCCGCACGACGCTCAGGTCGTGAGCGATGAACACAAGCGTCAGTCCCATCTCGCGTTGCAGCCCGCGGAGCAGGTTGAGCACCTGGGCCTGAATCGAGACATCGAGGGCGGAGACCGGCTCGTCGGCGATGAGGATCTTGGGCTCCAGCGCGATCGCCCGGGCTACGCCAATGCGCTGGCGCTGGCCGCCGGAGAACTCGTGCGGATACCGGTTGTAGTGCTCGGGGTTCAGCCCCACCCGGTCCATCAACTCCTGGACGCGCTTCTTGCGCTGGCCCTCGCCCTTGTGGAGCCCATGGATGATGTAGGGATCGGCGATGATCGAGCCGACGGTCTTGCGCGGATTCAGGGAGGAGAACGGGTCCTGGAAGATCATCTGCATGTTGCGGTGCAGGGCCTTCAGCGCCGGACCCTTGCGCAGTGCGATGTCCTCGCCCTCGAACCTGACCGTGCCCGAGGTGGGATCGAGCAGGCGGACGAGCAAGCGTGCCGTCGTGCTCTTGCCGCAGCCCGTCTCGCCGACCAGACCGAGTGTCTCTCCGGGGTAGATGTCGAAGGACACGCCGTCGACCGCCTGCACGGCGCCGACCTGGCGTTGGAAGATCACGCCGCGGGTGATGGGGAAGTGCTTGACCAGGTTCTGCACCTCCATGATCGGCGTGCCCTTCGCATCGGCGCTCACGAGCCACCGTCCTGGGCGACGGGCAATGCTCCGGGCGCTCGGTCGGGTCCGGAACCCTCCGAGAGGTGGCGCAGCGATCCGGGCTCAAGGCCGCTCTGCAGCCCCTGCCAGATCTGCGATCGGACCGTCGAAGTCAACAGACAGGCCACCTGGTGATCGACGTCGCCGGGCACCGGTTCGAGCTGCGGATCGAGCCGTTTGTGAGACTCGCGGACGTAGGGGCACCGAGGGTGGAAGTGACAGCCTGACGGCGGGTTGATCAGACTCGGCGGGCGCCCGGAGATCGGCACCAGCTCCTCGCCCGGAGGCGTGTCCAGCCGCGGGATCGACTTGAGCAGGCCCCATGTGTACGGATGCTGCGGGCGCTTGAAGATGTGCTCGGTGTCGGCGTGCTCGACGATTCGCCCGGCGTACATCACGCATATCTGGTCGGCGGTCTCCGCCACAACTCCGAGATCGTGCGTGATGATGATGATGGCCATCCCCAGTCGCCGCTGGAGATCCTCCAGCAGCGCGAGGATCTGTGCCTGCACGGTGACATCGAGGGCAGTGGTCGGCTCGTCCGCGATCAGCAGCTTCGGCTCGTTGGCCAACGCCATGGCGATCATCACGCGCTGACGCATCCCGCCCGAGAACTCGTGCGGAAACTGGTCGACCCGGCGCTGCGGGTCGGGGATGCCGACCAGCTCCAGAAGCTCGACGGCGCGGGCGCGCGCGGCCGCCTTCGACACGCTGCGATGGATCAGCACCGCCTCGACGAGTTGCTTGCCGACCTTGTAGAACGGGTGCAGCGAAGACAGCGGATCCTGGAAGATCATCGCGATGTCGTTGCCACGGATCGACCGCAGCTCGTCGTCGGACATCTGGACCAGGTCCCTGCCCTCAAACAGCATCTTGCCCTCGACGTGAGCGCCTTGGGTACGGGTGAGTCCCAGGGTCGTCAGCGAGGACACGCTCTTCCCCGAGCCCGACTCGCCGACGATCCCCAGGGTCCCGCCGGCGTCGACTGAATAGGAGATCCCATCGACGGCGTGCACCAGCCCGTCCTCCGTCGGGAAGGTGACCTTCAGGTCGTCAACCTCGAGCAGACTCACGCGTAGCGGACTCGAGGATCGAGATAGGCGTAGAGGATGTCGACGACGATGTTGGCGAAGACGATGAAGATCGCCGCCAGCAGCACCGTGCCTTGAACGATCGGGAAGTCGGCATGCGTGATCGCGTCGTAGTTGAGCCTACCGATCCCAGGTATGTCAAACACCGTCTCGACCAGCACTGCACCGCCGAGCAGGATCGCGACATCGAGGCCAAGCACCGTGACCAGTGGGGTGATGGCCGAACGCAATCCGTGCTTGAACACCACGCGGTTCTCCGGCAGCCCCTTGGCGCGCGCGGTACGGATGTAGTCCTCGCCCATGACGTCGATCAGGCTCCCCCGTACCAGCCGCGCGTAGATCGCGGCCGACGTCGCGGCGAGGACGAACCACGGCATCAACAACGACTGGAACCAGTCCAGTGGGTTGTTGGTGATGCCGGTGTAGCTACCCGCGCCGTGGAGGAACGGGATCGGGAACTGGCCGATGTCGGAGGCGAACAGGAACAGACACAGCAGCCCCAGCCAGTACACCGGAGCCGAGACGAAGATGAGCGAGATGCCCATGGTGGTCCGGTCGAGGAGGCTCCGCCGCTTGATCGCCGAGATGATCCCGACTGGTATGCCCATGGCCAGCCAGATGATCACCGACCCCACGGTCAGCGAGATTGTCGCGGGGAGACGGTTGAAGATCAGGCTCGTGACCGATTCCGAGCTGTAGTAGCTGTAGCCCAGGTTGAAATGCAGGACCAGATTCTTGAAGTAGATCCAGAACTGCGTGTAGACCGGCTTGTCGGTGCCCAGCGAATGGGCAATGTCGTTGATCACCGCCTGCGACGGCGTGCGGCCGGCGCGCAGCACCGCAGGGTTCACGTTGGGCAGCAGATAGAAGATCACGAATGTGATCACCATCACCGCGAACACCAGGACGAAGCCCCAGAGGATGCGTCGGATGATGTACTGGATCACGACCGGGTCCCTTGGCGACACGGATGGGGCCCCGCCAACGGCAGGGCCCCATCACGACAGATGCCTATTTCAGCGACGTCCAGCCGTAGTCCCACGAACCAACATTCCACAGGTCGCTGATCCCGCGGACATTCTTGGACTCGATATTGGGCTGCTTTGTGAAGTAGAACGGCACGGCCACGGCACTCGGCGACGAGCATCTTGTCGACGTTCGCCCACGCGTCTGCGCGTGCCGTGGTGCCGACGGTCTTCTCGGCCGCCCTCATCGCCTTGTCGAGCGGCGTCGTGGCCCCTCCGGGATGCGGACCGCCCGGTCCGTCCTGCCAGCTGGTCTGTGACCAGTTGGAGTTGTTGGTCGTGACGATGTTGTACCCGGCGAAGGTCGGATCCAACAGCGTCTGCGGATCGGCCCAGTCACGAATCCACCCGACGTTCGGGCAGACATCGATCTCCTGCTTGGGCACGCCGCAGTACTTCCCGTACATGACCGGCTGGTCGACGATGTTGAAGTTCGTCTTGAACCCCAGTGCCTGCGCAGCCTGGTTGGCGATGGAGGCCCACTTGTCAGCCGGGTCGCCGGTCGAGCCGACGATCTTGATCGTGTCCGAGCCGGTGTACTTGCCACTCGAATAGCCAGCAAGCTTCATGTACTTCGCGGCCACGGACATGTTGCCGTCCGGGTAGTTGTTGTAGTCGACGTTGGGACCGTGGTCACCGCCGGACTGCGCGTAGCCCTCGGAGCCCGGGTAGATGAAGTGAGTTCCGACCGTGCCGACGACCTCACCGCCGGCCACCTTGACCATCGACTCACGGTCGAGCGCGGCCCAGAACGCCTTGCGCACGTTCACGTTGGCGAACGGACCCTCGTGGTTGTTCAGCGCCACGTAGTAGTCGCCGGCACCGGGAGCGGCGATCAGCTGGTTGTAGTACTGCTGGTAGGCCAGCTTGATCGACGGTCCCGACGGCGCGTCGCCGTTGACCATGCTCTGCCCGGTCAGGATCTGGCGCGGGAACACGTTCGGGTCGCCGCCGATGTTGATGTTGATCTGGTTCAGATACGCCGGCCGCGGGTCGGTCGACGCATTCCAGTTCGGGTTGCGAACCAGCGTCATCGACTTGCCCGGCTGATAGCCGATCCCGGTCACCTTGCCCTGGGCGTTGGCCTTGATCATGTAGGGCCCGGTGGCGACGAGATACGTCCCGTATTGCGTCGGCTTCTTGGCGTCGAGCGGGGCCGCGAACGACTTCGGCACCGGGGCCGTCAGCGGCAGCGACAACGCGCCCTCGAAGAACGAGCCGTACGGGCCCGTCAGGTGGAAGACGATCGTGTTCTTGTTCGGCGTCTGGATGCCCTTGATCGGGCCGCCCGTCGCCTTGCTGGCGCCGACGATGTAGTCGAAGTAGGCCGGGAAGTACGGATTGGCCACGTTCGGGTTGGCGCCGCGCTCGATCGCGTAGGCGACGTCAGCCGACGTGACCGCGCGGTTGACCGGCGGGCTGAAACGAACCCCCGAGCGGATGTGCACGGTGACCGTCTTCCCGCCATCGGTGACCGTCGGCATGGCCGACGCCATGTCAGGGATCAGCTTGGTCGAGCTATTGGGGGGGAAGAGGAGCAGCGGCCGCTGGGTCGGGTACATGATCTCGTAGTCCAGCGAGAAGTACGTCTCCCCAGGATCGAGGTGCTGGAAGTCCTCATGCTGGAAAACGGTCAGGGTGCCGCCCTTCGTCCCGTTGGTCAGGTCCTGACCTGAACCATCGAGCGCCGGCTTGATGCTGCTGCCAGAGCTGCTGCCTCCGCTCGAGCTGGCACCAGAGCTGCTACTGCTCGAGCCGCCGCACGCGGCCAGCGCAAGCGTCACCCCGAACACGAGCCCGACCGATGCGATACCCCGCATCATCGATTTCATATTCCCTCCTGTAGTGGTCTGGCCGTCACCTGTCGGCCTTTGGGTTGAGCGCGTCCTGCAACCCGTCACCGACAAGGTTGAACGCGAATACGGTCAGCAGTAGAGCGATCCCCGGGAACAGCATGTACCACCACGCTGTCTGGTAGTTGGGCGAGGCATCGGCGATCATTTGGCCCCAACTCGCCGTCGGTGGCTTCACCCCCACGCCGAGGAACGAAAGCCCGGCTTCGAAGAGGATGTTCACCGGGATCAGAAGGCTGGCATAGACGATGATCGGCGCCACCAGATTGGGCAGCACCTCGCGGAACATGATCCGTTTGTTGGAGGCGCCCAGCGAACGCGAGGCCTCGACGAACTCCTTCTCGCGCAGCGATAGCACCTGTCCACGCGTGATCCGGAAGATGTACGTCCACCCCGCGATGACAATGATGACCAGGATCGTCGGAAGCCCCGATTGGAGCAGACCTCCTAGGCAGCCGTTGACGGCACAGGCAGCCCCGATCCCGAGTCCGAAAAGGAGAATCGGGAACGACAGCACGACGTCCGCCGTGCGCGAGAGCAAGGTGTCGGGCCAACCCCGGTAGAAGCCGGCCAGCAGGCCCAGGCTGACTCCGACGAGCGTGGCCAGGCCGGTGCCGACGATGCCGACGATGAGCGACACGCGGGCCCCGTAGATCACGCGCGACATGACGTCCTCGCCCAACGGATCGACTCCGAACGGATGGGCTGCCGTGGGCCCGATCGGCGTGCCGAAGGCGTCGGTCAGGTTCGGGTTCTGGACATTGGGACCGGGCAGCCCGAATGCCTTCACGACGAGTGGCGCGGCGATCGCGACGACGATGAGCAGGATGATGAAGCCGGCCGAGACCATCGCGACTCGATCGCCGCGAAAACGGCGCCAGAACAGCTGCAGCGGAGATCTCGCGGTGATCTCGCCACTGACCAACTCCACCGATTCGACTTGGCCCTCGCCCTCGACGAGGAGCTCTGGTACTCCAATGCTCATCGGCTACGGGGGCTTCCTCGCCAGTCCGTCGATCCCTCCTCCACGCTGGGGAAATACCACACGACGGAGGCGTTGTCATCTAAGCCTAACCCGCGCTCAACGAAGGGTGTAGCTCGGGCTCAAAGAAGACGTAGCGACCCAGATACCCTCCCTCGGGCCGGCGGCAACGCCGACGGGCCCTCGTAGCTCAATGGATAGAGCACGCGCCTCCTAAGCGCGGGATGCAGGTTCGATTCCTGCCGGGGGTATTCGCCGAGGTTCGGATCCGGCGGCGGGCCCAACGCCGCTGCTTATCGTTGATACCTTCGACGACTCGCCATGGCCGAACAGACGATCGAAGCCCCTCAAGCGCAGCCGGACGACGACCCGCGCCCGGCCGGGTCCGGCCGCGGCACGCAGGGCTCGTGGATCCGCCGTCACCCCTGGTGGGTGGTCGCCGTCGCACTGGTCGCGTTTTCGACCTTGCTCGTCGTCTGGGCCAACACCCGCCCCGGCTATGACCCCTACGGCTGGATCGTGTGGGGCTACCAGACGCTCCACCTCAACCTAGATCTCGGCGGCGCGCCCTCGTGGAAGCCGCTGACGTGGCTGTTCACGGTCCCCTATGCGCTGTTCGGACACTTCGAGCTCTGGCTGTGGATGATCACCGCCGTCAGTCTGTCGCTGGCCGGCCCGATCTTCGCCGGGCGGATCATCTACCGGATCGTCGCCACCTCCCCCGAGCGCAGGACGGCGGCGATCATCGCCGCGGTGATCGGCGGGGCGTCGGTGCTCGGGATCCAGAACTACATGCATATCGTCCTGAGCGATCAATCGGATCCGATGATCGTCTCGCTGTGCCTCGGTGCCGTCGATTGCTACCTGTCGGGCTACCCCCGCTGGGCGTTCGCGGTCGGCGTCCTGGTCGCCCTCGGCCGGCCCGAGTCGTGGCCGCTGATCGGGCTCTACTCGATCTACGCCTGGCGCAAGATCCCCTCGATGCGCGCGATGATCGTCGGCGGGCTGGCGCTGATTCCCCTGCTGTGGTTCGGGCTCCCCACGCTCACCAACATGCGACCCCTGATCGCAAGCGAGTTGGCCGAGCGCTCGGTGCGCGAGCTGCACGAGAACAAGATCATCGGCACGTTCCACCGCTTCACCGCGCTGACCTATCTACCGATCCAGCTGGCCGCCCTCGGCGCCACGATCGCCGCCTACTTCCGCCGCAACCGCACCGTCCTGATCCTCGCCGGCGGGGCCGTCGCGTGGATGATCGTGGAGACCGGGTTCTCGCTGCACGGCTATTCAGGCGTCCCCCGTTACATGTTCGAGGCGGCGGGGATGCTCAGCGTGCTGTTCGGCATCGCCATCGGCTGGCTGATCGCCGACGGCCCAAAGATCGGTCACGGCGTGCCCCGCTGGGCGGGCGCCGCGCTCGCGGCCGTCCTCGTCATCGCGCTCCTGCCCGCGGCCCTCTCGCGCCTGCGCGGCGAGCACAAAGATCTCTTCCACGAGCGCCAGCGCACCACCGTGATCAACCGTCTGCAGGCGGCGGTCGACCATCTGGGCGGCTACAAGCACCTGACCTACTGCGGCCGCCCGGTGACCAACGTCGAGTATGTCAGCGCCCTCGCCTGGTACACCCACCGCAACGTCGGCACGCTCGGCTATCGCCCGCAGTTCGAGCTCCACCTCAAGCACCCGATCGTGCTGTTGACCGAGTTGCCAAACGGTTGGGAGGCCTTGCCGTGGCACACGGCGGCCTCCAAGGTAAGCGCCTGCGCTGATCTCAAGTCGGCGTGGATCTACACCAGCCACCATCCGAACGGGGTGGTGGTGCCGCGGACGAGCTGACGCTCGCGCCGGGTTTGGCAGGGCATCGAGATCGCTGAGGCGTTCGGTTCCGGTGGCGTCTACCGATCGGGCCGGTCCGGATAAACCTCATCGATCGTCGTCAGCGCCACGAACGGAGCCGCCGCCGCCGCCTCGATGGCCTGGGCCCCGCCGGCCAGCCGGTCGCAGATGGCGAGGACTCCGCACACCGAGAATCCCTCCTCGCGCAGGGCCTCGAGAGCGCGGATCGTCGAGCCGCCCGTGGTGACCACGTCCTCGACGAGCATGCAGCGGTCCTGGGCGCTCAGCGGCGGTCCCTCGATACGGCGCGAGAGGCCGTGCTGCTTGGCCTCCTTGCGGACGAAGAAGGCCCTGACGTCGGCGCCACCGGCCAGCGCGGCGCAGGCGATCGGATCGGCGCCCATCGTCATCCCGCCCACCGCGGTGGCGTCCCAGACACGCGCCTGCGCAGCCACCAGTTCGCCGAGGGCCAGGAAGCCCGACGGCTGCAGGATCGCGCGCTTGGCGTCCACCAGGTACTGAGCCTTGCGACCGCTGGTCAGCACGACCTCCCCAATCACCAGGGCGTGCTCGCGCAGGGCGTCGATGAGACGTTTGCGGGCCGTGGTCAAAGCATCTAAAGACATCGCTGCGGGGTCATGCTATTGACGCGGGTGGCCGATAAGTCCGGTGCCGTGATCCATCGCGTGCTGGTCCTTGTCGCCGTGGTCTGCTGTGCGCTCGTGAGCGCCTCATTTGTGATGTTCGCGCGGGACCAGATCTCGGGCGCTTCCAAGCACCAGCAGAACGAGATCATCGCCAGCACGCCGACGACGACCGCCCCGGTTCCGGTCCACAAGTCGCAATCGCAGCCGCGGGCGTTCATCGATGATGCCGCCAACACCCTCACCTCGCCGTTTCACTCGCTCGTGCAGAGCGACAGCCAATGGGTCGTGCACGGGATTCCCACCGTGCTCGCCCTGCTCGTCTACGGAGTCGGTCTTGGCTTCCTTGTCCGTTATTCGGCCAGGGCATGAGCTGACGTCTACTCGTAGTAGGTGTCGACCCAGTCCCCGTAGTTCAGCCAGTTATATGCGGTAATCGCGTCCTGGATCGGCAGGCGCATGCAGCCATGGCTAGCCGGGTAGTCGGGCGCCGGATCGTAGCCGTGGATCGCGTAGCCCCGGATGAAGAAGCTCGAGTAATACATCCCGTCGGGCAGGTAGCCGGGAACGCGACTGTAGACACGGAAGCTGCCGAGGATCGTCGGGGTCGAGGGCTTGCCCGAGCTAATGGGGAAGATCAGGTTCACCTTGTTCCCGTCGATCAGGGCCAGCAGCTGGTCGCTCAGGTCGCCCTCGGCGTGGCTGCCCTGGTGGTGGAAGCGCACCTTGAACGCGCCCCAGCCGTTGAGCAGGTAGCTGGTCGTCTTGCCGTCCAATGACTGTGAGACGCCGCGGCGCAGCAGGCGGTGGTAGGCATCAATGGCGAGACCCGTGCCGCTGTCATACACGCCCGTTTGGGGGATGTAGAAGTGCAGCGCGGCCAGCCGCTGCTGGACGAGCTGGACGAACCGCCCCGTGGAGCCAAAGCCGATGTTCTCATCCAGGGCCGTCCAGCCGCGCCGGACGATCAGGCCCTG
This sequence comes from uncultured Solirubrobacterales bacterium, assembly GCA_963734775.1. GTDB lineage: Bacteria > Actinomycetota > Thermoleophilia > Solirubrobacterales > Solirubrobacteraceae > Palsa-465. The sequence goes on along the minus strand of CAVTJE010000014.1, from coordinate 12,317 downwards.
CATCCGCTTGTCGCGGTAGTGGGTCATCTTGACCGACACCCCACCCACGCCCGGGCTCTTGAGGCGGTAGGAGAAGTAGCTGAAGTGGTGGCGGCGCGAGGGCTTCAGACGGATGCGCACCTTCTTGAACTGCTTGTGGTTCAACGAGATACGCAGGGTCACCCGCTGATCGGGCACATAGGGGAAGACGACGCCGTTCACATGGATCCAGCGCTTGGGAACGGTCACCGCCTGCTTGTGGAGGAAGAAGGCGTCGGGGAGATAGAGGCGACCACGGGCCTTGACCGGCTTGGGCCTCGGCTTCGGCGTGTGCGTGGTGGTCGTTGATGTCGTCGTAGTGGTCGTCGTCGTGGTGCCGCCCGCCGCTGCCGCAGCGGCCGGGACCAGCGAGGAGGCGACGAGCAGTGTGAGCGCGCTCTTGAGGATCCGTGCCATTAAGGCGGAAGTAAACCAGCCGGGGGTCGCTCCGTACATAGCGGACCAAAAATCGGGCCGCCGGGTCAGATCCCGGAGACGCCGGTGTTGGGACCGGGGGCGACGCCCTGAGGCGGAACCGGCTCCCGCGACAGCGGGAGCGTGATGGCACCGATCACGACGAGCGACGCTGCCATCAGCGCGAGGATCTCCAAGGCGTTCCAGTGCAGCTCGTTGATGCCCAGGGCGAGCGAGTTGTTCAGCGAGTGCAGCGCCATGCACGGATACAGCGATCGCGTCCGCCAGCGGATCAGGCAGAGCACGAAGCCGAGGAAGGCGAGTGGGACCAGATATTGCGGCGAAGCCGAGCCCGCGTGGACGGCACCGAAGAAGATGCCCGTGATGATCGCCGCGAGCCAGGTGCCGATCTCGCGCTGCCCGACCCGGACTCGCATCCGGCGCAGCGCGCCGAAGATGAAGCCGCGAAAGAAGAACTCCTCGCACATCGGCGCCACCACGCAGACGAACACCGCGGCGCCGATCAGCGCGGCCGTGCTCTTGCTGACGCCGAGCTCGCTGGGCAGCTTGTCGGTGCCGTGGAGCTTGATCAGCGACGCGTACAGCGCCGTGATGACGTAGTACGCCACACCCCCGACCACGACCGCGGTTATCGCGAGCTTCAGCGCCACGCGGCGGAAGCCGAAGTCGGCCGGCCGCACGCGGCCGGCGGTCGAGGCCAGGTACAGGGCGGCGCCGACAAACGACAGATCGAAGACCAGATCGGCGCTCAGGCTCACCGCCGGCGTTGGGTGCGACAGGCTCGAGCCGCCCGCCTGGGCGATGATCCCCACGAACAGGCTGGCGAAAATTCCCACCCCCAGGCCGAGGAGAACACCCACGGGCGCCGTCCACACGGCCCACGGAGGTTCGTCATCGCCGCGCGCGGACGCGATGGGCGCCGGCTGCGACGGCGAGGCTTGGGGCGGCGGAATGCTTGGCATCGGCGAGAGTCAGGTTAGTGTCGCGCCTACGCCCAGTGGGCAGCCAACTCGCTCAGCGTGGTGACGATCTCGATCCCCGGAGGAATCGGCCCGTCGCCGCGACGCACGAGGATTGGTGTTATCCCCGCTCCCCGCGCCCCCTCGACGTCCTCCGCCACGCTGTCGCCGAGGTGAACCGCATCGCCGGGACCTACCCCGGCCAGCCCGAGTGCCTGCTCGAAGATCTCTCGCGCCGGCTTGCGCGCCGCCGCCTCAGCCGAGGTCAGCACCGCGTCGAGCAGCGGAGCGAGCTCGAGCCGGGCCAGAACCTCGTGCAGCGATACGTCCCAGTTGCTCACGACCACGAGACGAACCGAGTGCTCGCGTAGGCGCTCCAGCGCCGGCCGGACGTCGGGGAAGGCGCGGAAGTGCAGCGAGGCGAGCAGCAGGCTCGTCAACGCGTCGGGACTGGCCTGTCCCAACGCCTCGGAGTCGGGCAGCCCGCGCCGCAGCGCCTCGCCGCAGGCGCGCCGTAGCGCGGCCAGGCTGGCCGGATCGCGGCCCTCGTCGAGGTGGGCCCGATAGAAAGCGATCTCGGCCTCGATCGCCCGCTGCGCCTGGGCCAGGCCGATCTCGATCCCGAGCTCACGAGCCAGCCCGTCGCGCAGCGCTGAAGCGGGTGGCTCGAGCTCGACGAGCGTCCCCAGCGCGTCGAGCAGTACCGCGCTTGGTGGCGGCGTGGCGCTCACCCCGCGATGTTTACACTGACCCCCGCCCACCTGCGGGCCGGGGACGCATTGCGCAGACACTGGCGGCCCAATTGGGGCGGGCGCAGCGGATGAGCCTCCATACACGACAGCGGCGCCGACAGCGCCACCGCGGATCTCCGGTGACGCGGATGCTGCTGATGCTCGTCCTCGTCGCCGCCACGGTGCTCGCCGCCGGCGGGCTATACCTCGTCGGGTGGGTCGCCGATATCGCCTCCTCGGCACCGAACATCGGCGAGCTCAAGCCACGGGATCCGGGCCAGCTGTCCGAGGTGTTCGCGGCCGACGGCACGCGGCTTGGCTACATCCGCTCGGACATCCTGCGCACGCCCGTGCCCGAGCGCTCGCTGCCGAGCGTTGTCACCCGGGCAACGGTGGCGATCGAGGACCGGCGCTTCTGGGAGCACGGCGGGGTCGACTTCCAGGGCATCCTGCGGGCGGGCGTGCAGGATGTCTTCGGCGACACTCGCAACATCCAGGGCGGCTCCACGCTGACCATGCAGCTGGTCCGCAACATGTACCTCCCCCACCGGCTCGCCGATACGCGGTCGTTGAAGCGCAAGATCATCGAGGCCAAACTGGCCGAGGAGCTCGAGGGCAGGCGCACCAAGCGCTGGATCCTCACCCAGTACCTGAACGACGTGGACTACGGGACGGTCGGCGGTCAGACCGCCGTCGGCGTCGGGGCGGCGTCGCAGCTGTTCTTCGATAAGCCCGTGGGGCGCCTCGATCTTGCCCAGGCGGCGCTGCTGGCCGGGCTGCCGCAGGCCCCTTCTCAGTTCAACCCGTTTCTCGACCCCCGGTTCGCACGGGTTCGTCGCCGCCAGGTGCTCGACGCGATGGTCCAGTCGGGGTACATCAGCCAGGGGCGGGCCAACCGGGCAGACCACTCCACGCTGCAGATCAAGCACAACGACACCTACACCAGAGTCGTCGAGCCCTACGTCTTCGACTACGTCCGCCAGGCGCTGATCCAGAGGTTCGGGCTGGCGACAGTGCAGAAGGGCGGCCTGAAGGTCTACACGACGATCGACCTGCACAGCCAGGCGCAGGCGCGACAGGCGATCCTGGCCAACGAGGGCCGGCCGGGGGATCCAGCCGCAGCGCTGGTCAGCATCGACCCATCCAACGGGCACATCGTGGCCATGGCCACCTCGTCGAGTTACAACCAGACGAACTTCGACTACGCGACCCAGTCGCACCGGCAGACGGGGTCTGCGTTCAAGGTGTTCGTGCTGATGACGCTGATCCACGACTACGACGGGGATCCGAACCAGACCTACTACGACTCCCACGAGCTGCTGCCGGGGTGGCTGCCGGGGTATCCGACCTACCACGTCCAGACGGCCGAGCACAGCTACCTGGGCAACATCAGCGTGACCAGAGCGACGACGCTGTCGGACAACACCGTGTATGCCCAGCTCGACGCCGACGTCGGGCCAGATCGCGTCCGTGACACGGCCTACGCGATGGGCATCACCTCGCACCTCGACGGCACGCCGGCCGAGGGCATCGGCGGACTGCGGATCGGCGTCTCGCCACTGCAGATGGCCGACGCGTACGCGACGATCGCGGGTGGCGGCACGCACGTCGCCCCCACCGCGATCACCAAGGTCGTGTTCTCCGACGGAAGTTCCGTCAACCTCGGCGACCCGCCACACAAGCGCGTGTTTAGCCCGGGCGAGGCCTACGCCGCCACCCAAGTACTGAAGACGGTCATCCAGAGCGGCACGGGCACCGCGGCCAACTACGGATGCCCAGCGGCGGGCAAGACGGGGACCAACACCGACTACACCGACGCCTGGTTCGTCGGCTATACGCCGAGGCTGTCGACCGCCGTGTGGGTCGGGTATCCCCACGCCAACGTTCCGATGTACGACGTGAACGGACTCGGCCCCGGATTCGGCGGCACGCTGGCGGCGCCGATCTGGCACGACTACATGGAGCGAGCCAGCGACGGCTACTGCGGAGACTTCACCGCTCCCGCCGCCCAATTCCATGGGACTCCGTTCTTCGGCACCTATGCGACCACGGGCGCCAGCACCACGCTCCCAACCTCGGGGCCGTCCGGATCGAGCTCGGGCTCCGGGGCAGCTGGCGCCAGTTCGGGGTCAGTCTCGCCACCGACGCCAAGCTCCGGCGGAGGCGCCGGCGGGTCGACCACGACCAAGCCGTACAACAACCCGTCGCTCTACGCGCAGCCTCCACAGCCGCCGGCATCGACTGGCAATCCCTCCGCGCCTGGGAATGGACATCAACAGTCGGGGGGGGCGAGCGGCAAAACGCACTGAGGCTGGTAGCTTTGTCGGCGGTCGGGTGCGCCACCCCGTGCCCAGAAACCCATCCTGAAAGTTTCCGTATTGCCCAAAGAAGAAAAGGTCGAACTCGAAGGCGAGGTCGTCGAGGCCCTGCCCAACGCGATGTTCCGCGTGAAGCTGGACAACATGGATCGCGTCGTGCTCGGTCACGTGGCCGGCAAGATGCGACGCTTCCGCATCCGCATCCTGCCCGGCGATCGCGTCCGGGTCGAACTCTCGCCCTACGACCTGGATCGAGCCCGGATCGTCTACCGACATCGCTGAGACCGCGTTGCACGAGCGCGAGCTGATCGAGGCGCTCCAGGGAACGTTCAATCAGCGCGGTCCGCGAGTGCTGCGGGGCATCGGCGACGACGCGAGCGTGATCCGTGCCCGCGGCTACGCCGTGACCTCGGTCGACGCGATGGTCGATGGGATCCACTTTCGCTCCGAACAGCTGACGGGCGACGAAATCGGCCATCGCGCGCTGGCCGCCGCGCTGTCGGACCTGGCAGCGATGGCAGCCGACCCCGGCGAGGCCTACCTGCTGCTCGGCTTGCCCCGCGGTCAGGACCCGGCGGTCGTGCTCGACGTCGCGCGGGGCGCCCAGTCGCTGGCCGCTGACCACGGCGTCGTCATCGCCGGCGGAGACATCACCGGGGCGAGCGCGCTGACCGTCTCGTTTACGGTCGTCGGATGGACCGAGGACCCCGGGCGGCTCGTCGGGCGCGATGGCGCCCAGCCCGGGGACGTAGTGGTGGTTACCGGCCCGCTCGGCGGCGCCGGGGCGGCGCTGGCCGCGCTCGATGGGCGCGCCCACCTCGAGGGCCAGGTCGCCCGGGCGCTGCGCTCGCGTTACGCTCGGCCGGAGCCGCGCTTCGCAGCCGGACAGCGGCTGGCCGGCTTGGGAGCGCGCGCGATGATCGACATCTCCGACGGTCTGGCCACCGACGCCGGCCATATCGCCGCCGCCAGTGGAGTGAGGCTCGAGTTGGCGCTGGCCCGGTTGCCACTCGACGGGGGGGTCGAGGGGGTGGCCCGTCAACTCGGCGTGGACCCGGAGCGCTTCGCGGCCACGGCGGGTGACGACTACGAGCTGTGCGCCTGCATCCCGGGACCGGCGCTAAAGACGGTTCTGGCCACCGGAGCGACCGAGGTGGGTCGCGTCATGCGCGGCACGGGGACGGTCGTCTTTACCGATGCCAGCCAGCCGCTCAGCGGCTATGAGCACCGGTTTTGAGCGCTTCCACCGACGACGCGGCGGTGCGCACGGGGCGAGTCGTCCTGACGGAGCCAGGATCGGCCTTGAGCGCGGCCACGACGCCGAGCCTGCGGACAATCGCGTCAGCCACCAACCGGGGATCGACTCGGTAGTCGCCGAGTCTGATCTCGCGTGTGATCTCGGCCATTCTCTGCTCGCGATCCAAGCTCATGGAATCCCCTCCAGCATCGGCATTCCGTTCCGCCATCTGCATCGGGTCTAGACCCTAGATGGTCGCAAAGCGCCTCTACGCCGCGGCGCGGACGGCGGCGCCCGGAACGACGCCCTCGAGGCGGGCGAAGACCACGATTCGCTGGGCGGCGCTGTAGAGCGGGTTACAGGCCGACAGCACAAGTCGCTCATAGCCGACGTTCTTGACGATCCACAGCGCCGTAGGCAGCACGATCCGGTGGAACTGAACGACGTAGGTGAATAGCCCGTAGGGCATCTTGAGCACGATGTGATCGCCGGGCTTGAGCTCATCAATGTGCCGGAACGGGGCCAGATAGGTGGTTCGGTGCCCGGCGATCGCCACCGTCTGATCGAGGCCGGGGAGGGCAGTCTCCTCGTAGTGGCCGGGCCCCTTCTCAAGGCTCGCGACGTCGGTGCCCTGGATGATGTCGTAGCTAGCCCCGATCTTGGGGATCGTGATCCGCCCCAGCGCATCGCCAGCCGGGACCTGGCGCCCCTCGCGACGGGCCAGGTACGCAACCCGCTGATTCATCCTCCGCAGAGCTCGCAGCGCCTGTCGGTCGGTTTCCGACAGCGGCGCGGTGCGGAAGCTCAGGTAGCGCTTGTCGATCTCGCTGCGCTTGACCATGGCGATGACCGCCGTCACGGGCTCTTGCCAGACCAGGGTCACCGCAGCGTCGAGGAGGAGCAGCAGTCCGGCGATGATCAGCACCGAGGAGATGTCGCGGATCAGCCGCCGCAGGCCGGAGCGCCGAGTCATCGCCGCAGCGCCGACTCAGTTCCTCCGAGCGAGCCCGGCCCGGCGTAGGTGATCGGGCCGCGCACGGTGACCGGCACCGGCTCGGCCGGGCTCCGGCGCGGCACGGCGCGCAGGGCCATCGGGATCACGCAGGCCACGCACCCGAGCAACAGGCTCCATTCGAGCCCGGCAATAACGCCCAGATGACCCCCGGCCACGAGCAGCAGCCCGTTCCAAGCGAGACCCACGGGATCCAGTCCGAGCGACCCGGAGTAGTAGAGGACAACCAGCACCGGCGGTACCAGTCCGACGGCGAGGAAGACCACGGCCAACGGGCGCGGGCGGCGCAGCTTCGGGTCGACAATCCACATCCACAGGTGCAGAGCGGGTACCACGAGCGCTGCCGCGAACGGATTGCGAGCCCAGATCAGCACGGCGGCGACGCACAAGACGATCAGCACAGCGGCGCCGGCCCCGGGTTCCTGGGTGGGCTTGCCCCGGCCGCCTCCGGTGAGCAACCGTACAAGGGGGCGGCGCAGCAGCAGTCCGATGACGATCACCACCACCACCGCAACGAGCACCACGGTTCCGCTGCCCCCGAGCGGGATGGCGCCGGCCGGAACCGGCCCCGGCGGGGTGATGTCGAGCAACCCTACGACGCGAGCTCCGATCGTCAGCCCGAGGGCGAGGGCGAACGGCAGTGCTGCGGCGAGAACCCAGACCAGCCAGCCCAAGATCGAGTGTCCACGCCGCCGGGCGCGCGCAACTCCGTCGATGGTGACGGCGACGATGGGGAGGATCAGCGCCAGCACCAGCACCCGGAGGGCCCATGGTGGGACGACCTTGTTGTCCCAGAGGAGATACCCCGAGGGGGGCGGCACGGTCGACGCGGTGTCGAGTGAGTTCAGGGCGGTGAGGACGGTCCGGCCCATCCCGGTGATTCGCGTCACATCGCCGACCGGCTGATTGCCGTCCGAGGACTGCTCGTCTGTCAGCGACAGCAGCACGGCCGGTTCACCGGCGGCGTTGAACGGCCCCTGACCGTTGATCGTCAGCGGGAAGGCCAGATGGGCGAACTGGGAGGCCAAAGTGGTCCCGCCCGGGCGCAGCTGGGTCTGTGAGGTGAGCGCGGTCGGCACCGTGTTCGCAGCTCGATCGACGCGACGCCTGCCGTTGGACCACGGCACGACCTGGGGACGCGCAGCCCGTCCCGGCCAAGTCGCCGAGCACGATCACCGCATCGACGGGACCGCCGAGATGATCGCGAACTCGATCGCCCGCGCCTGCCCAATCCTCCCGCTCGTCGAGACGAGCACCACCGTGCGACGCAGGGTCGCGCCCGAGAGACGCGGGCGAGCTCGAGCAACGCGGCGGTGCCCGACAGGTCCGCCGCCGCGGGTGACTGCAGCGAGTCTCGATGGGCGACGATCACGATGCTTCCGCTCGACAGCCCGGCCCGCGTGCCCGTCACCGTCTTCAGCGTGCGCGTTCCCACGATGGTCCGCCCTGACAGGCTCGTCGAGACCATGAAGCCGGTCGGCGCAGCTGCGCCGCGACGTCCGGGACGCGACTCGTCGTCCGCGGCGACCCGGGGCGGCGCGAGGGATAGCGGGCCGCGAGGCGCGGCATCGTCGCGTACGCGTGCGCGCCGGAACGCGTCGGGGGCGAGGTTCGTACGCGGCCGCACTCTGCTGGTCGGTCAGCGAGAACGCCGACACGATCACCGCGAGTACGGCGGGCACGATCGCCACGCGGTAGACCCGCAGGTCGAGCATCGCCTGGGAGGTTAATGGCGGGCCTCCCGCCGTCAATGTCGTTCCCGGGGTCCGTAGACTCCCTTGAGGGCGAAATGGTTCCCTCGTGGGCCATGGCCGATCGGTCTCCCCGCATTCTGGTTGTCGACGACGAACAGTCGATTCAGCACATTGCTGTCATATCCACTGCGCACGGACGGCTTCGAGGTCGTACGCGCCGCCGACGGCCGGGAGGCGCTTGCCCGCTTCTCCGAGCAGCCGTTCGACCTGGTCGTGCTCGACGTGATGCTGCCCCAGATCGACGGCCTCGAGGTGTGCCGCGGATTGCGGGCCCGCTCGTCGGTACCCATCATCATGTTGCCGCCAAGTCGGAGGAGATCGACAAGGTGCTCGGGCTGCGAGCTCGGTGCCGACGACTACATCACCAAGCCGTTCTCGATGCGCGAGTTCCGCTCGCGCGTCAAGGCCGTGCTGCGCCGCGCCGAGATGACGCGGCCGGCCGACGCGCCCGACGAGTCGCCGCTCGAGGTCGACGGCCTGCGGGTCGACTTCGCCAAGCGCAGCGTGCGCGTGCGCGGCGACGAGGTCAACCGACGACGTTCGTGGAGTTCGAGATCCTGTCCGCGCTCGCGAGCGCTCCGGGTCGCGTCTTCACGCGCGACATGCTCCTGTCCCATATCTGGGGCGATTCGGCCTACCGCGACCCCCGCACCATCGACGTGCACATCCGCCACCTGCGCGAGAAGCTCGAACGCGATCCCAAGGAACCCGACTACCTCTTCACCGTCCGCGGCGTGGGCTACCGCTTCCGCGACACCGAGCGGTACCCGTTGCGCTGCGCCCCGCTCGCGGCTCCGCAGCTCCCTGCTTCCTCGCCATCCCTGCGCGTCGACTCGCGGTGATCTACCTGTACGTCGTGCCGGGGCTGCAGTCGAGCCTGGTCAGCGAGAAGCTGACCCAGCTCGGAGCCTCGGCCCCGTCTGTACTCACGACATCGTGCGGACCGTGGGTACCCCGACCTCCGCCACGTGCGGGCGGTCGTCCACCTGGCCGCCGACCGGTCTGGCGACCGGGTGACGCTGATCGGTGGCGGGGGCGATCCTGCCCGGCGGACCCCAGCTCCGCCGCAGGCGGACTCGAGCGGCGTCTCGGCCGACCTGCAGTTCCAGCGCGCACCAGGCGGTGAAGAGCGGGCCGACGACCGGCTCCGAGCCGACCAACTCGGGACGCATCGCTCAGGCTGCGCATCCGATCTTCTACCGGCGACGCGTCGCTCGCGTCATCATCTACTCCACCCCGGTCGCGGACGTCGTGCGAGAACGGTCGAGCTCATCCGCCACCGCGTCCTCGTCGCCGGCGGCATCGCGCTGCTCATCGGCGTCGTCGGCGGCTACCTCGTCGCGCGGGCGCTGGCGCACCGTGTCAAGCGCCTCGAGCGCGCGGCCGAGCGGGTCGCCGGCGGCGACTTCGAGCACCCGATCCGAGTCGAGTCCAGCGACGAACTCGGCGAGCTCGCGGTCGCGTTCAACGACATGCAGCGCCAGCTGCACCAACTCGAGTCGGCCCGGAAGAAGTTCATCGCCACGGCCTCGCACGAGCTGCGGACGCCGATCTTCTCGCTTGGGGGCTTTGTCGAACTCCTCGAGGACGAGGATCTCGATGCCGAGACTCGACGCCGCTTCCTCGACCAGGTGCGCGATCAGGTCGAGCGACTGCGCAAGCTCTCCGTCGACCTCCTCGATCTGTCCAAGCTCGACGCCGGCTCGCTCGAGCTGCGCAACGAGGAGGTCGACCTCGGCGAGCTGACGCGTTCGGTCTCAGGCGAGTTCGAGCCCACCCTCGCACAGCACGACTCTCGCATCGAGCTGCGTCTGGCCACGCGGCGGATCAACGCCGTCTGCGACCCGGTGCGCGTGGCCCAGATCATGCGGATCCTCATCGACAATGCGCTCACCCACACGCCCGCGGGTACCCACATCACCGTCACCGCGGCCCGCGAGAACGGCAGCGTCCGGCTGGCCGTTCGCGACGACGGCGAGGGGATCGCGGATCACGCCCAGCGGCGGATCTTCGAGCCCTTCTTCACCGCCGACGACGCCCAGGGCTCGGGCCTCGGCCTGACCATCGCCAGCGAGCTCGCGGAGCGAATGTCCGGTCAGCTGCGAGTCGATTCGCACCCCGGGGACACCGTATTCACGCTCGAGCTGCCGGCGTGAGCGTCAGCTGGCGTTGACAGTCCGGTGAGCACCCGGCAACGAGACCGCGAGGGGTCCGTCGGTCTTGAGCTGGAGCGCCACGCGGCAGTCGACGAGGCCCGCGCGACGGCGATTGACATCGTGCGGATGTTGGTCGCCGTGATCGCGATCGCATCCGCCCCGGGTCAGGCACGTCACGGTTCTCCCTGCCAGTAGTTCACCTTGCCGTCCGCCCGCCTCACCATCAGCTGGTCATCGGGGTTGTCGGTCCACACGCCGATCTTGTCGCTGTCCGGGTATACGGACACGGCGGGCGTGCGGCCGGTCGAGAACATCAGGACGTATGCAGTGCGGTCGGTTCGGTTGGTCAGCTTGTGGGCGCCCTCGGGGCCGGCCGGGAAGCAGACCAGGTCGCCGCGCTCGAGCTCCTCCTCGCCGTGGGGGATGCGTGCGACCACGCTGCCGTCGAGCACGACCAGCCACTCCTCGACGTACTCGTAGTGGTAGGGGCAGAGCGCCTCGCCCGCCGGCAGCTCGAACAGGTTCACGGTCAGCTCGCGACCGCCGGCGAGCTCCCCGAACGGCGACGGCCGAGTGATAACCGTCCGGATCCTCGTCGTCGTAGGCGAAGTCCGCCGCAAAGGTGGTGCCGCGGCTCACCACGGTGACGATCGCGGCGTCACAATAGGCGGGCGTGAGCTCACCACCGATCAACTGGTCCTCGCGCTGGCCCGACGGCTGCGCGAGATCGTGCTGCCGGCGCTTGGCTCCCACGCCGGCCGCGTCGAGCCGGCGATGGCGTAGGCGGAGACGTGACGTTCGCAGTCGACGAGACGGCCGAACGCGCCGAGCCTTCGTGGCTGACCGCGCCCCGGGCTCGCGTTCTACTCCGAGGACCGGGGGCTGATCGCCCCGACGACGAGTCGCACGTGCTCGTCGTCGACCCGATCGACGGCACGCGACCGGCGATGGCCGGCCTCGAGTCAGCGTGTGTCGCGGTCGCGCTAGCCCCGCTGCACGATCGCGATCCGACCATGGCCGACATCGAGGTCGGCTGCGTGATCGAGATCAAGAGCGGCGACTGGTACCTGGCCCGGCGCGGCGACGGTCTACGGTCGAGCCGTGCCGGTGCGTCTGAGCGAGACGTGACGTCGGCCCGATGTTCTGGGCCTACGGCTTCCGCGGCCGCCCGGCGCGACACCGAGGAGGTGCTGGCGACCCTCATCGACGCCTCGTCGGTTGGCGGCGGCACGTTCGAGCTCGGCTCGCAGGCGTTCGCGATGACGCGCGTCGTCGCCGGTCAGCTCGACGCCGTGATCGAGATCGGCTCGCGCATGATCGACGACGTCCCGGGAATGCGGAGCGAGTTCGAGCGCGTCGGCGGCGGCCGCGTGCTCAACAACTCGCCCTACGACCTCGCCGCGCCGTGGATCTGCCTCGCGAGGCCGGCGGCGTCGTCAGCGACGGCTGGGGTGAACCGCTCGACGCCACCCCTGCTCGGGACCGGCCACGACTTCCAGATGTCCTCGATCTCGGCCGCGAAGTCCGGCTGCACAGCAGCTCGTGCGGGCGATCGACGACGGCATCCAGCGGCTGAAGGAGGGCTGGTAGAGCGATCCACGATCCAACCCGCAGCTGAACTGACCGCAACCGCATCGGACCTCGGTGGCGCCGGCGGTCAGTCCGGCTCGGGCAACCGAAACGGAACCGACCCCCAC
>CAVTJE010000013.1:0-214120 GCA_963734775.1 uncultured Solirubrobacterales bacterium | reverse complement strand
ACGTTGCGATCGACCACCGCCATGCGCTCCATGCGCCAGTGTTCCGCGTTGCGCTCGATCAGATCGTCGATCTCTTTTTCCCGCTCGGAGGCGATAGCGAACAGCTCGTCGGCAAAGCCCCGTACCTTGTCATCGAGGTCATCGCGCTCATTCCAGAAAGTCTGCCGAACGTCGTCGGGCGTCTGGTGGCCCATATCGAGCTGAAACAGCATCTGCAGCGCGAGCTCACGTGATTTGCGGCGGGTACCGGATTTGTTCATCGGGCTGCCTTCGCTTTGGTCGTAGCCTGCTCGTCGACTTTTGCCCGCAGGCAAGCCATCTCGACTGCGGCCAGCGCAGCCTCGTAACCCTTGTTGCCTGACTTCAACCCGGCGCGATCGATCGCCTGCTCCAGCGTGTCGCAGGTCAGGACCCCGAAGCCGTGCGGCACTCCGGTCTCCTGCGCGGATTGGCCGACCCCTCGCGTCACTTCGTTGGCGATGACTTCGTAGTGCAACGTATCTCCACGTATCAGGCAGCCCAAACAGACAATCGCATTGTAGTCTTTGCTTTGCGCCAACTGCCGTGCCGCGCCGGGGATCTCAAACGATCCGGGAACGTGGACCATGTGGATGTTGGCCGGATCGGCGCCACATTGCCGAAGCGCCAACAGCGCTCCCTCGAGCAGGCGCTCGGTGATAAAGGAATTGAAACGGGCAATCACGACGGCGAAACGCTTGTCTTTCGCGTCGAGCGATCCTTCGATTCCGCTTGCGTCAGCCTTTTTCGCGTAGGCGATGAACCCCAGGCGTAATCCACTGACCTCCACCTCAAACAGGCGTGCGCCATACGGAGTGTCGGCGATCTCTTTACGGATGGACACACCCGAGCCAGCGGGTGCCCCATCCTTTCCCGTCTTTTCGGAACGGGTGGGAGCAAGTGTTCTCACAATCTGGTAAGCCAAATCAGCGTCGGACACTTCCACCATCGCATCTACGCTGGGCTGGTCGGGCGCGGCAATCAGCTCGAATCCACCACGCGGAGCCAGCATCTCCAAACCATGGCTTCCACCTTCATGCCACTCGTTGCCGGCGGCGAAACCCAGCGCCTGTAGCAAGGTGAGTGCGGGCTGAAGGTCATCCAGCGATTTGCCCAGCACCCGAGGAAAAACGATGGATCGGATCATAAGTTTCAATTGTAAATTTTGCTGGGCCGCGGGAGGCGTTCCTTAGTGAAACCTGGTGAAACATTTTCCTTGAATGCTTCACGTTTTCTGCAGCCGGCGCGGATACAATAGGGCGAAGATTGGTTGAGCGTTGCGGATGGCCCTCGCGCGCGCTCACCAGGAATCCGGCCATGAAGCATACTGAAGTGCCCATCTGCCCTCGCTGCAATCGCAACAGCAAGGTGCGGAAGATCGCCGTTGAATTCGCCAACCCCAAAGGGCCTGTGCCTGCCGTACGCGATGGTTACATCCTGGAAGGAACCGTGATTCGTCCCGACAGTTCCGACTGGTATTGCAGTTCCTGCTCCGAGACCTTTGCCGCCGCTCGCGTGCACTGGGGCAGGTTCCTCAGCGACCGCCCGCAATAAAGCGCAAAGTGAAGCGCCGCCTCACTGGTGGGCACACACGGCAACTTTCCCATTCAACTAGATCTGGTGCCGCGAGTGCGCACGAGACCAGGCTACTGTTAATAAACCTCCATAGCACAGGTAACCCGGCGTGGCGTCTGGTTCTGAGGTTGTGAGTGCTATCGCGGATTGTTGACGTTATATCGCGAGAGCGCTCATTGACCCCGGCCGGAGATAGCGAGTGTAGGCGCCAGATATCGACAGTTATCGAGCGGACAGTGTGACCGCTGCCACCTCCTGAGGTAACATTGCAAGCCCGGAACCGTCAGCCCACTTTCGGAGCACGCCGTGAAGCTGAAGATTGTCCTGCTATCGAGCCTGTGTGCTGGTTTCGTGACTTCGGACGGGCAAGCGGATCGCCGAACACTCGCAAAGGAGCAGGCGTGAAAACTGACGGTCTGCGGACAGTTTACATATTTCGCAACCATAAAGGCGTTCGACTCGTTGGCCCTGGCTGCGACGCTGGCCCTGGCCCTCGGCCTGACGTTCTTCGCCGCCCCGGCAGCCCAAGCCCAGACCTATAGCGTGATTTACAACTTCCAGTACGGCCCCTTCGGTGGGATCACGCCGTGGGCCGGTGTGACCATCAAAGGAAATGCTCTCTACGGCACCGAGAGAAGGTGGCGCCGATTGCGGTGAGGGCCATACCTGCGGCACCGTTTACCAACTGAGCCATGTCGGCGACAACTGGGTTGGGAACCTGATTTATCGCTTCCCAGGGTCCGGTGGAATCTGGCCGACCTGAGGCCTGTCTTCGGACCCGATGGCCACCTGTATGGTACGACTTCGCAGGCCGACAAGGGTTTCGGGACAGTTTACCGGCTAACGCCCCTCTCATCGATCTGCCAAACCGCAGCCTGTTATTGGAAAGGCAGCGATCTCCACACATTTACTGGTCAAGCTGACGGCAACGCTCCTGGATACGGGGACCTAATCTTCGACCCGCAGGGCATGCCATTCTGTTGCGCGAACCGGACGTTCAGGAGACGGCAGCGGATACGGCTCCGGGCTCGGCGGCCCGGCCGGTGCGGGCTCCGTCCGGTTCGCGCCCTAGCCTCGCCGTGCTGTGGAGTCCACCTCCGCCCCGGCCGACGCGGTTGCCTGGCCACCCGCCTCGTCGCGGGAACGGCTGGTGGCTTCCCTCGAGTCTTTCCGCTGGCCGGTGCTCGTGTACCTGGGCAGCCGAGTGCTGGTACTCGTGGTCGCGGTGGTGGAGGGGTACGTCAACCACCGCTCGTTGATGCTCGAGCTCACCAACTGGGACGGCCGCTGGTACAGCAAGCTGGCGTTTAGCGGCTATCCTGCGCACCCGCCTGGGGCTGCGACGAGCACGCTTGGGTTCTTCCCGTTGTATCCGCTGCTCGTACGGCACCTCGCGGGTCTGCTCGCCCATCTCGCCGGGCCGTACAGCTTCATGTCGCTGATCTACCTCTCCGGCGTGATGATCTCGGGAGCCGGCGGTCTCGTCACTGCCGTGCTCGTCCACCGGCTGGCGACGGGATGGTGGGGCGAGGCAGCGGGCCGACGCGCGGTGGCGATCTTCTGCCTGTTCCCGGGTTCGGTGGTGTTCTCGATGGCCTACGCCGAAGGATTGATGCTGCCGTTGGTGGCTGCGTGCATCCTCGCGCTTCAAAAGCGGCGGTGGCTGCTGGCGGGGACACTGGCCGGACTCGCCACCGCGACCGAGCCTGAGGGAGTGGTTCTGATCGCCGTCTGCGGCGTCGCCGCTTTACGAGAGCTTCGCAGCTGCGGGTGGGACAGCCGGGCCGGGCGGCGGAGCCTTGTCGCGCCCGCGCTCTCTCTGACCGGTGTGGGCGCGGTCGCCACGTTTCTGTGGGCACACACGGGTACCCCGTTCGCCATGCTGATCGCCCAGCATCGATCATGGGGGGAAGGGTTCAATCTTGCATCACTGGCGGATCAGGTGCAGAGACTCGTCTGGCGAACCGCACACGCCCCAGCCCGAACGCTCGGTCCTCCGATCGGCGGTCTGGCCGGTGCCGTTGTCTTGGTGATCCTCCTGAGGTTGCTGTTCAGAAGGCGCCGATCCCTTTCGCTCGAGGCCCTGATATGGACCGTCGGCATTGCACTGATCTCGGTGTGCACGGAGCGCGTGCCACCGAACTCGCGCATGCTCATCACGGCCTTCCCAGCCGTTCTGGTCGTTGCCACCTACGTCGGCGGCCGGCGTTTTTGGGTGCTCCAGACCGTAAACCTGCTCCTGCTCGTGGCAACAGCGTGGTTTACGTTCATCTTCCCCCGTGTGCTGCCGCCGTGAGGCGAGGCTCACACGCGCGGCCCGCCGGCCCGACCGGTCTGGGTGCGGCACTGGGATCGACGTGGTGTCGTCATTGGGCTCAACGCTGCGATCAAGTTCGTCGTCATTGGGCTCAACGCTGCGATCAAGCTCGTTGCACTGATCTTCATCGTCTACCTGGCGCTCCGCCGCAACGCGTCCGCACGCAGGGGTACTTTGCCGCGATTGGTTTGCCGGCTGGCGTGACGCAGTGACGAGGTTCGCCCGCGGGATGCTCGAGGTCGACCGGACTGCCGACCCCAACGACGACCTGGAGACCGTCCGCAACCCACGGCTCGACGCCGCGTGTGACTCGACGGAGTCCCGGGCCACGCCCGGCACGCTGGCCTTGATCCGCCGGCGCTGGGTCGGCCCGGCGGTGTTCGTGGTGTGCGGGGTGGTGCTGTTCTTCGCACTTCTGGCCCAGGCGAGCACCGCCGCCGCCAGCTCGGAGAGCAGCGGGCAGGCCCTCCAGGCCTGGGACATGCTGCACGGCAACCTCCTGCTGCACGGCTGGAGCCTGTCAGACGTGTCGTTCTACACGACCGAGCTGCCGGAGTACATGCTGGTGGAGGTGGTGCACGGACTGAACGTCGAGACCGTGCACGTGGCCGCCGCGCTGAGCTACACGCTGACGCTCCTGCTCGCGGCGCTGCTGGCCAAGGGCCGGGCCACGGGCCGCGAGGCTACGGTTCGGATGCTGATCGCCGGCGGGATCATGCTGGCGCCGTCGCTCGGCTTGACCACCCACGTGCTGCTGGGCAACCCCGACCACATGGGAACTCATGTTCCACTGTTGATCATCTACCTGGTGCTCGATCGAGTGCGTCCGCGCTGGTGGGTGCCTCTGCTGGTCGCCGCGCTGCTCACCTGGGCGCAGATCGCGGACACCCTGGTGCTATTCGAAGGCGCCCTGCCGCTGGCTCTGGCCTGTGCGATCCGGATGTGCCGGCGCCGCGGTGCGATCGTTCGCCAGTCGTATGACGCCATGCTGGCCGGCGGAGCGCTGATCTCCGCCGTGGCCGCTCGAGTCGTGCTGCACGTCATCAACGCCGCTGGCGGTTTCTACGTCAAGACCCCCGTGGCCGAGTTCAAGACCTTGTCAGCGTTGCCGACGATGCTGGGGAAACAACTCGTCAATGTGCTGCATACCTTCGGCGCCGACTTCTCGGGCGCGCCTGCCGCACCGTTTCCCGGCCTCGTCCACCTGATCGGTTTTCTGCTCGTCGTGGTGGCGCTCTGCATCGGGGTCCGGCGGCTGTGGAGGGACAGTGACCTGATCGTGCAGATGCTCTGCATCGCCTTCGTTCTCGTCTTCGCCGCGTACCTGGTCAGCACCCAGACCGAGCCCAACGAGATCGTCGGCCTACTGCCCATAGGGGCGGTGCTAGCCGGCCGGGTATTGGGCAGCCGGGTGGGGCGGCCGGGTGGCGGGCGGCCGGCTCCCTCGCCGGGGCCTGATCCCGGCGCTGGCTCTCGTCCTGGCCGGCTACATCGGGATCATGATCTACAACGCCAGCCAGTCGCCGGCGGGCAATCCCAGCGTGCCTCTTGCCACCTGGCTGCGGACGCACCACCTCGGCTACGGGCTGGCCGGCTTCTGGAGCGCAAGCATCGAGACCGTGGCCAGCGGCGACCACATCCGGGTGCGGCCGGTCCGGCTATACAAGAATCAGCTCGTAACCACGGCTTGGGAATCCGATGCGTCCTGGTACGACCCGCATCTCCACCACGCCAACTTTGTCATCGCCTCGCCAAGCCAGGACTGCTCGATGTGCCTATGGCATGCCGTCCTCACCAAGGAGTACGGGCCTCCGGCCGCCACCTATTGGGTCCAGAGGAACATGATTTTGGTCTGGAACAAGAATCTGCTGGAACGGCTGCCCGTGCGGTTCTGGTGTGGGCAGCCCTGGCCATGGCGAGATGCGTCCGCCCCGTCCCGGCGGGCGTGCGGTTGAGCCGGATTCCACACCGGGGCACGATGTAGCGGCAGCGCGCGGCCCGCGTCATGACGCAAGCCGCACCGTCGCCGGCCGGGCCAGGACGTGCCCGGATGCGTCGCGCGGCTCGATGGCGAAGTAGGGGCCATCGTCGGCTACGGCGATGGCGGTCTCGAACCCTGTGCGTCGCGCCGAGCCTACGTAGGCAATAGACGACCTTCGCTTGCCGGCCAGAACACCCCAGGACGCCACCCTGGTCGCACCGTTCCAGCTCGCGTAGACGGTCGTCCCACCAGAGAGGGCGCTGGCAGCGGCCGCGGGCAGCTCGGTCGGATAGCCGGTCCAGGGTCGCCTGAAGGTGCGGTACGACGGATTGCCTAAGGGCATGGCCGCGTCCATAACCAGCGAACCGTCGGCGGCGAACTCGGAGTAGTAGGGCGTGGCGCCCCAGCCGACGAACATCCCGCCATCGGGCAGCAACTCAGCGCTGCCCATCGCATGAACCAGGAACTGGGGATTGGCATGGGTGAACGCCCGGACCAGCCGGACGCGTCTCGCCGCAGTGTCGAGGCGCAGGATGAGCGCCCGCGACTGCAGTTCGTACGGCGGGGCCGCGCCGTTATCGAAAAGTGTCAGCGTCGTCGCCCCGTGCGGGCGCACGTGGTGCTGCCAGTAGAACCTCACGCCCGGGCCGAGCTGGAAGTCGGACCGCTTGCCGCCCAGCCGCCAGGCGATTCTGCCACCCCGGCGAGTGACCTTGTAGACCGTCCAGGTGTTGCGCCCGGAGACGAGCAAATCGCCGTCGGGCGCCACCGCGATCGAGTTAATGTGGAAATAGTTGTAAGGGTCGTCTGGAGTCCCCCCGGTGAACACCTGTTGGCTCTCAGTTAGCGGCACGTGGTCCAGGCTGTCCCACTCGAAGAGCAGCGCGCCCGTCGCGATATCGACCTCCTGGACGACGCCTGACAGTACGTAACCGCGGATCGGTCCACCGACGGGGGACAGGTCAGTGACCGACGTTCGGTAGGCGGTGATCAGGGCGGTGCCCTGGGAGGTGAGGTTGAACTCGTGCAGATCGGCCTGGAGCCCGTGGTGGGCCCGCACGACATGGGTCGTGCGGTAAGAGGTGTCGGCAATCATTCCCACACCGATGCCATAGCCGCCTGCCGTTACGGTCCCCTCCCACCAGGTGAGCACGGGCTTGCCGCGGTAGATCTGGGCGTTGACGTCCATGCGATGGTGGCGAACGGTGTTGGGACTCATCCAGATCAGGCCGCCCCGGGCGTCGCGGATCAATGAGCCGCCGTGCGATTCGTCCGTCCACGGAGCGTTCATGAAGGTGTAGTCCCCGTCGTTCGCCAGGCCAGAGCGGCTTACTTTGACGACTGGAGGCGTCAGGTCCGGCCTGGTGACGAAGTGCTCCAGCCCGTCACCAGCGCCTGGGCCCGAGTCGAGCACCGCCGCTTCGGACGATCCGAGGCCCAACCGGTCGCCAACCAAGCCCAGCCCGGTCACGCCAGCCGCGGCTCCTGCTCGCGCCATCAGCTGTCGCCGAGTCATACCCATGGTGCTTATTCAGTATGCCGACGGGGTCGGTCACCGTGAGAGGGGCGAACGCGGTCTCGGCCGCAAACGAGCGATGCCGGACCTACTTCTCCATGGCGTGTGCCCGGCCGAGGTACAGAAAATTCACAGCGTCGCAGCCGGCTCGGTCGAATGCTGACGGTCGCGTCGGTTGAGGCGTCGGCGATCAGCTGAGCGTCGACGCCGTTGGCTCGCAAGTGCTCGATGCAGCCGGCGACGAATCGCTCCCCGCTGTCGACCTGGATGATGCGACGATCCGCATCAAGCCCGGGCCGATCGAGCCAGGCCGAGTACCCTGCCGCGCTGTGGCGCGCGCGTCGCGGCACGAAAGCAGCGGCGATACATCCAGCGGTTGCGCAGCGGAGCGGCCCCGCGCGTAGCCTTCGCCCGCTGCCGCCAGAGCGCAGGGTCGATCGCCGGCATGGCTCGCTCGCGTAACTCCGCCGGTACGGCCAGGAAATCGGCCAGGCGTGTCACCTCGCGGCTCCCTCGCGTGAGGAGGTGCCGGTGGTCAATCACGAGCCGAGGTGAGCCGGCGGTGTGATGGAGAGCCGCCTTGAAGTAACTCATCCAAAGCATCGCCCAGTCCCGCTCGGTGTAGCCCTGCGGCGGTTCTGTCGGTGGCCGCTCCGAGCGCCGTCGCAGCGACGCCGCCACTTCGGCCGGATGACGGACGCAGACGATGTACTGCGCCGGGCCGATCAGATCACGCCAGAACGGCAGCGTGATCGAGAGTCGCGGATCCTTAATCGCCCAGCGGTCGGCCTGGAAACGCCCCAGCTCGGCCCGCGCACGGGCGCGCAGCGGCTCGAGCTCGTGGCTGTGCTCCCACGCCGGAGGGAGTGTTGGCGGATTCCACCACGTGCCGCCCAGTGCCTCAAAGAGCTGCTCGTTGATCGACCAGATCTCCCAGCGCTCGAAGAAGCCCGCCGGGTTGTCATCTGGATGTGGAGGCATGAGTCCGTCCGCCGGTCCGAGATCGAAGCCCATGTCGCTTACGAGCTTCGTGACCAGTGAGGTCCCGCACCGATGCATCCCCACGATGATGACCGGCGATCGCCCACGGACCGTGGTCTTTCGCATGGAGGCGATTCTGGAGTAACTCTCGGACGGCACCGCCCGGCAGCGAACCTGCCCGGGGTGCTCGACGATCCGGCAGCGCCAGCGGCACGAGATCGACGGCGACATTCGGCCGTTGTCGAGATACGACGCGCCGATCCCGGCATGACCAAGGCCGTGTCTGAGCGCGCACACCTGCGCCAGGTGGGTCACTCTTCGGGTCTTGCTGATCGAGCGGGGTTGAGGGTCGGGTAGGAGTCATCCGCTGCCCCTCGCAGGCTTCGCGTTGTCGAGGACGCGAATCAGGAGGAACAGCGGATGCAGGACGACCGCCACCGCGGCTACACGCTCACCGAAGGAAGAGGGGCAAGCGCCGGGTGACCCACCGGCCGGCGCGCCGGTGGCGCAGGATCAAAACGTAGTTGCCGCGTTTCAATGACCGGCGAGCATTGAGCAGAAGTTCGGTGCCGCCGTGGGCGGTCGGCATCGACGCTCCCGTCGCGTAGACCGTCTGGCGGCGCTTGAGTGTCGCGCGCGTCCAGTCCGTAGCCGTGCTGAACTCGATCTTGCCGTGGAGGACCTTGGCCGTGCACATCTCGGTCTTGACCCGCTCGTGGCGGGCCGGTTGTTTGACCTTGCGCGCCTTGAGGATGCAATTCAGCACATCGACATCGTGGCCAGGTGCGCCCACCGTGACTCCGGCGGCCGAGCCCGACAGTGTGACCGTCGTAGCGGCGCGCGACGTGTTGGCAACAAGCCGGAGGGTTGCCGAGCGATCACCAGGCCCCTGAGGGTTGAACCGCACCGCTACCTGACAGCTCGAGCCCGCCGCAACAAACGGCTGGCAACGCTGGGTAACGAGAAAGTCATCCGGATTCTCGCCGGCCAGCTGAACACCGGTGATAACGAGTGGAGCCGACCCCCGGTTCGTGACGGTGAGCACCTGCGCCGGGCTGGCCGTACCCGTCGCCTGGCCGGCGAAGCTGAGCGCCGTCGTGTCAAGGGAAACGGCGGGCGCCGGGTAGGTGATCGACACCGCACTCGCAGAAGCGGCCGGCGTGGGACCAAGCAACGTCGCCACGCCGGGGGCAACGAAGCTCGAGCCACCGCCACCACCGCCACCATCACAGCCACCGCCACCACCGCCGTAGTAGCCGCCGCCACCACCACCGCCACCACCGGAGTCCGAGCCTACTCGACTGCACACACCTCCGGTGCCGCCTATGCCAAACGAGCCCGAACCCCCGTTGTTACCCGGGCCGATATCGGGACTTCGGCCGCCACCACCGCCAGCGGTCAGGCTCCCCGGCCCGCCACCAGCGTCACCCCCGCCGGCGGACCCGGCGGCACCGCCGGGGGCAGACGACTCCTGCTCACCGCCTCCCCCCGCACCCGCGACCACCAGCAACTGCGCACCCAGCGCCGGCGAAGGCGAGGGCACGCCGAGGACCGACGCGCCGCCCCCGCCGCCACCACCAAAACCGATCTGGCCGTTACCGCCGCCCGCGCCGCCCGCGCCGCCCCCACCAGCACCGCCCGCACCGCCGGCCGGTATCGCGCACGACGCGCCAGGGGCTCCGACCCCCACAAACAATGTCGCACCCGGCGAGACCGGAACCGTCGCCGTGAGCGCAGCCCCGGCCCCACCCGCACCACCGCCACCGGTATCGCCACCGGAATTGAGACAACCGCCACCCGCCGCGCCGATCGCAATCACTGTCACACTTCGCACCCCCGCAGGCACGACGAAGGAGTACTGGCCCGGCGAGGTGAACGCCGACGTGTTCGTCGCCGCGGCATGCGCCCCGCCCGCGGTTGCCCACCCAAGCGCGAGGCAGGTGAGCGTGGGGCATAGGATCCGGGCAGTCGCAGCCCGCAGGGACATGGGGCCCAACGGTCTCATCTGCAGACCGCAATCCGCAACCGCCGGGCGACCCAGCGACCGCGATGCCGGTGACGAAGGATCAGCGTGTAAACGCCGGTTCGCAGCGCCCGCTTCTCGTTCAGAACGATCTCCGAGCCTCCGTGCGGGGTGGCGACCTGGGCGCCAGTCGCGAACACCTTGGCTTTGCGCACAAGCTTCGCGCGGGTCGACGCACCCTCGACGGTGAACTTGACCGTGCCACGCACGACCTTGTCTTTACACACCTCCGCAATCGGGGTCGGCGATCTGTGTTTGCGCTTCGAGGTGAGCTCGCAACTCAGCAGGTCAACCTTCCCCGCGGGGCCCTTGCCACCGACCGACGTACCAGCCGCCAGCGCCACCGCCGGCGGCGCGGTTGCCGCGTTCGTCAACAAAGTCAGCGTGGCCGAGCGGGCGCCGGCCACCTGGGGATGAAAACGGACCCCGATCTCGCAGCTCGAGCCCACCGTCACCGGCTGCTGACAACGATCCCCGATCAGGAAATCATCCGGATTCACGCCCCCCAACAACACACCCGACACCACAAGCGGAGCCGAACCATCATTCTTCACCACCAACACCTGCGCCGGCCCCGCCGTCCCCACCGCCTGAGACCCAAAATGCATACTCGTCGTGCTCTCATCGGAGGTGGGCGCCAGGTAGGTGATCGACACGCCTGGCGAGGCGCTCGTCAGGGTCGTGGACACGCCGGTGGCACCAGTCACCACAAAACTCGAGCCGCCACCGCCGCCGCTCCCCTGCCTGTCGCCACAGCCGCCGCCACCACCGCCGTAATAACCGCCGCCCCCGCCGCCGCCGGCGCCATCGACCAGGATTTGGCTACTGCAGCCGCCGCCGGGCCCGCCGATTCCGAGCGAGCCAGCGCCTCCAGCCTGAGCCACATTGCTGTCACCGCCGGGGGGCCCGCCCGCGCCGCCAGCGGTCAGCGTTCCCGCGCCCCCGCCTGGATTGCCATGGATCGACTCCCCAGGCGACCCGGCAGCTCCCCCATCGAAAAGGTTGCAGCAACCGTCACTTCCGGCAGCCCCCCCGCCGGCGCCAGCGACAACAAGTAGTCCCGCGAAGCTAGGCGATGGGGTAGCCACACCCACAAGCGACGCCGCGCCGCCGCCTGCACCGTTGCGACCGTGCTGCGACGTTCCGCCAGCCCCGCCGCCGCCCGTTCCACCTGCGCCGGCTGAATCGCCGCAGGCGCCGCCAGAGCCTCCAACGCCGACGAACAACTGCTCGCCGGGTGAGACCGTCACGGTGGCCGCCACCGCGGCGCCCTGGCCGCCTGCGCCGGTCTCGCCCCCGGAGCCCGGCTGCGACGCGCAAGTTCCACCCGCGCCCCCTACGGAGGTAACCGTCAGGCTCCTCACCCCGGCCGGGACCGAGAACAAGTACTGCCCAGGTGTATTGAACGTCGTCGTGGCGGTCGTCGCCGCCGGAGCCACCGCTGGGGCGATGAAAGGACATAGCGCACCGACCGTCGCCAGCACCGGGCGTCCAGCCCGAAGCGTCCGCCGACAGCCCCCTCGGGAAAACGACATACCCTCCACCGAAACAGATGATGTCTGGAATCGCCGCCGAGCGCAAGCAGGCATCGAATACGCCGACTACGAGCAGTCGGTGCTGTCGTGCGCTTCGGATCGGCACGTGTATGTCGCGGGTGCGGCGGGATCATGTGGGCGTGCGGTCGCCGGGGTTGTGCTTGACGCTCACGCGACGAAGCGGTTGCAGCATGTTGCCCGATTTGCAGGGGTTTCGCCGATTGTGCGTTGGGGCGTGGGACTCGTACGAGCCGCTCGAAACCCGTCGACGATCGGAAAGCGCTGGTTTTGCAGCTACTTTCTTGAGTGGGCGATCCAGGACTCGAACCTGGGACCTCTTCCTTATCAGAGAAGCGCTCTAACCGACTGAGCTAATCGCCCTGGCCGTGGAGCGCCGGCCTGGGCTCGGCGCGTCGGCGACTCATGTTATCCGTGCGCGCGATCGGGGGCACGAGGGCGGGAGTCAGGCTGCGCGGCGGACCTGGAGTCGGCGAGCTAGCTCGAGGGCGGCGTCCAGCGACTCGAAGGTGACCTGGGCGCGGTACCCGCGTCCCGGACCGGGCGTGACGTCGACGTCGGCCCCCAGGACCTCCCCCAGGGCGTCGGAGATCTGCTCGATCGCCGCCGCCTGGTCGGGATGAAGAACACGACGGCGGCGGCTTGCCTTGCCATCTGGCTTCGGGGCGGCGCCGGCGCGCGCCCGGGCCTCGAGCTCGCGCACCGACCACCGGCCGGCCACGGCGTCACGCGCCAGGCGGCGGCGGGCGGGGTGATCCTCGGCCAGCAGCAGGGCGCGGCCGTGGCCCTCGCTCAGATCACCGGCCTCGATCAGCTCGAGCGCTTCGTCGGGCAGTTCGAGGAGCCGGATCAGGTTGGACACGGCGACACGGCTTCGGCCGACGCGGAGACCGACCTCCTCGCGCGTCAGGCCAAGCTCATCGGTCAGCGCAGCGCAGGCCCGTGCCTCCTCGACTGGGTTGAGGTCCTCGCGGGCCATGTTCTCGATCAGCGCCACCTCGAGCGAGGTGGCGTCGTCGTGGTGTCGGACGATCGCGGGAACGTCCTCGACCTCGGCCAGCTGGGCCGCCCGCCAGCGGCGCTCGCCGGCGATGAGCTCGTAGCGGCCACCGACGAGTGGGCGGACGAGAACGGGCTGGAGCACGCCCCGGGCCCGGATCGAGTCGGCCAGGCCGAGCAGTGTCTCCTCGTCGAATGACCGGCGCGGCTGGTGCGGGTTGGGCGCAATCAGCTCCACCGGGATCTGCCGGTACTCCTCCGGCTCCTCCTTGGGCACGGCCGAGAGGATCGCCGCTAGTCCGCGGCCCATGCCCTTCTGTCGGTCAGCCACGAGCGGCCACCTCCTTTGCGAGCTCGAAGTACGCGTCGGCGCCGGCGCAGTGGGGATCGTGATGGATAACCGGTTTGCCGAAGCTTGGGGATTCCCCGATCCTCACGTTCCGCGGGATCACCGTATCGAACACCAGTTCGGGAAAGTGCTCGCGCACCTCGCGTTCCACGTCCTGGGCGAGCCGTGTGCGGCCGTCGTGCATGGTGAGCAGCATCCCGGCCACGGTCAGGCGGGGATTGAGCTCGCGCTGGACGAGCGAGAGCGTGTCGAGTAGCCCAGCCAGCCCCTCGAGCGCGAAATACTCGGCCTGGACAGGGACGATGACGCGGTCCGCGGCCACCAGGGCATTGATGGTCAGCGGCCCGAGCGACGGCGGGCAGTCGAGAAGGACGAATGCGTAGCGCTCGCGGGTCGCCTCGATGGCATGGCGCAGGCGCGTTTCGGACCCCGGCTCGCGCGGAAGCTCGACCGTCGCCCCGGCCAGGTCGGGTCCGGCCGGGGCAAGCGCCAGGTGGTCGACGGCGGTCGGCACGATCACATCCTCGAGCGGTGTCGACCCGACGAGAACGTCGTAGACCGTGAGCGGGCGATCCTTTCCGATCCCCAACCCGAGCGTCGCGTTGCACTGGGGATCGACGTCGACCACCAGCGCCTCGTAGCCGGCCTCGGCCACGCACGCGGCCAGGTTCACGGCGGTCGTCGTCTTGCCGACGCCGCCCTTCTGGTTGGCGATCGCGTACACGGTCCCCATGGTGCTCGTGAAGCTACCGGCGGTGGCGGTCAGATGTCGCGCTGGGCGGCGCAGGTGCGCGGCTGCTCACGGCGCCGCTCGCGGGCCTCCGGCTCGGGGGCGCCCGAGGGGTCGCTTGGCCGCCATTCCGGGGCGCCGTGGAAAGCGTTCGGGCGTAGGTCTCACCTTCAACATCAGGTGGAGGTGGCGGTTTTCGGCGGCGGCATAGGGCTTGACCGGGCGGACGTCGGCGACCTCAAGGCCCAGCTCTTCGGCCGCGGCCGCCGCGGCCCGTTCGCCGACGGGGTCGCGGCGGCCTCGCCAGGCGACCAGCGCCCCGCCCACGCGGAGGAGTGGGGCTGCATACTCCGCCACCACCTCCAACGGCGCCAGCGCGCGAGCCGTCACGAGATCGAGGCTGTCGAGCCCGGCCCGCCATTCCTCGGCGCGGGCCCGGACGCAGTACGCGTTCTCGGCGCGGGAGGTGCGAATGGCGAGGTCAAGGAAGTCCACCTTTCGCGCGTTGCTCTCGACCAGCGCCACGCTGCTCTCGGGGCGGGCAATGGCCAGGGGAAGGCCCGGAAACCCCGCTCCCGAGCCGAGATCGGCGATTGACGTCGCCGCGCGCACCTGCGGCAGCTCGAGGGCCACGAGCGAGTCGGCGAGATGGTCGTCGAGCGCATGGAGGGGGTCGCGGACGGTCGTGGGGGCTCGGCCATCCTCGGCCAGCAGGTCCACGAGCGCGACCAGCTGTTCGACCGCCGGCGGCGCCAGCTCGAAGTGCGCCACCAATCGACGTACCCCCGCCACTACCTCGTCGGCACCCCGGGCGCTAGCCATGGCGTCTCAGTCCTCGAGCCGCGCCTGTTCGCGCGCGATATATGAGGCGTAGCGCTCACGCATATTGTGAAACCGCTCCGCGGCGTAACCGTCAAGCCCAGGCTGAAGCTCTTGCTCGAGCAGAGGCAGAACGTCCCTGACCAGCACCTGCCCGCGCGCCATCCACTGGTAATACGAGCGCCCGCCGTGGTGATAGGGGCCATAGAGCTTCGTCGCGGGCAAGCGCTCGATCAGCCAGTTGAACAGCGCCTCGTGGCGCACGTGCATCCGTAGCGTGACCTGTGGCTGCTTCCCGTCGCCGCCAAATGAGCCTTCGCCGATGAGGAGGCCGACGACGACGCCGCGGTCGAAGTCCGACAGGGGATCTGTCATGGGACGGAGTTGTAGCGCCCAACTTGTTTCACCGTCAAGAAAAACGTGAAACGCCGGCGAGCCCGGCGGCCGCGGGCGCACCGCCAGAAATCGTCATAGTCGCCGCGCCCCATGGCGTTCCAATCCGGTTTGCTCTCGGTGACGGGAGGCTTTGGGAGCGGCGGCTGGGGAGACGGGGTGGGTTCTGGGGGCCGACGCACCTTCGTCCGTGGCCGTAACCTCACAGCCCCCTCTTAGCGTCAGTCAACGTGAAACTCGCCGCCCCCAGAACCTCGAGTTTCACCTTGACGGCGCCCCACGCCGTCGATGTGAATCTCGCCTCCTAGCCGTTACCGAGTTTCACGTTGACCGGTGCCGCGACCACGGCTCCCCCCACCCCATCTCAGCAAGCCGTTCCCAAAGCCGTCCGCCGACCCGGAGCACGCCCGAACCGAACGCATCCGCCATCAACCGTGAACGCGGTCGGCCGCGCGTTCAGTTCGGCTACGGGCGCTACGCACCGCCCAGGTTGGGTGCGGGATGTTCGGAACGGACCTGGTCAGAAAAGCGAAATATAGGTGCGGTCTACTGACCACCCCCGCCGCCACCCCAGAGCGCAGCGGAAGCCGTGGCTGGCCCGCGGTCCGACGGTCTCGGGGAGCGCCGCGACGGCCCGCGACTCTGACGTTTGCAGGGGATTGCCCGCGACCGCAACCCCCGACCCACAACCCGACCCACAGCACCCCGACCCACAACCCCCAGCCGCACAACCCCAGCCGCAGGCCAAACTCAAGCCCAGCGACGCGACAGCCTCAGTCGACGAGTGGCGCCACGACCAGCCGGCGGGCGGGCTCCTGCCCCTCGGAGTAGGTCTCGACGTCGTGGCGAGCCTTGAGATGCTCGTGTACGACCTTGCGCTCGAGCGCGCTCATCGCCTCCAGCGCAACCGGGCGACGGTCGTTCACCGCGGTCTCAGCCGCCTGGTCGGCGGCGGCGCGCAGGGCCACGGCGCGGCGTTCGCGATAGCCCGAGGCGTCGACGACCACCTGCTTGCGGTCCGACTCGCCCCGGAAGGCGATCCGGTAGGCGAGGTGCTGGATGGCGTCGATCGTCTGGCCGTGATGCCCGATCAGCAGCCCGAGATCCTCGCCGGTGAACTCGGCCGAGATCACGTCGCCGTCCTCAGAGATCTCGATGCCGGCGTCGACGCCCACCGCGGACCGGATCTGGTCGAGCAGATCCTGGACGCGTACTCCCGCCTCGGTCAGTTCCTCCGGCATCGTCTACCTCCGGCGCCCGGAGCGCTTCTTCTTCTTCTTCGGTGAGGGTGGAGGCGGTCCGCCGCGCTGGCGCTGCCCGGAGCCCGAACTCTTCCCGGAGCCTGAACCCTTCCCGGAGCCAGATCCGGAGGCGCCGCGGGAGCCAGAGCGCGGCTTTCCACCGCCCACGGCGGCAGGCTCCTCGCTCGGCTTGGGGCGGCCGCGCAGCAGACTTCCAAGTCCCCCGCTCGACCCGTTGCCATCGGTCGTTTGAGTTCCGTTCCCACCGCCGAGCCGTGGCAACTTAAGGCCGCTCAGGACGCCACCGCCGCCGTCACCGGGGGTGGCGGTCGCTGTCGTGGGAGGGCCCACCGGCCCGATGCGTCTTCGTATCACGTATTGCTGGGCGATCGTCCACGTGTTGGTGGTGATCCAGTACACGATCACGCCGGCTGGGAAGTTGATGATGAAGATGACGAAGAACAGCGGCATGATGACCATGATCCGCCGTTGCGTCGTGTCCATCGTCGGGCTGGCCATAGTCAGGCTCGACACGAGCTGCGTCCCGACGTAGAGCACGATCAGGACAACGAGCACCGCCCCGGTCGCCTTGTTGGTCAGGTCCGGGATGAACAAGAACCCTGCCCCGTTATTGGGCCCGCAGGGAACGGTGTGGGCGTGGCTGATGGGAACGCCGGCCGCGATGTGCTGCGCCGCGCGCTGGGTCTGCGGACAGATGTCGATACGCAGGCTAGATCGCAGCATGTAGAACAGCGAGATGAAGACCGGCAGCTGGGCGACCAACGGCAGGCAGGACCCCAGGGGATTGACCTGGTTCTCCTTGTAGAACTTCATTAGCTCCTGCTGCTGGCGCTGCTTGTCGTCCTTGTACTTGGCCTGGAGGGCCTTCATCTCCGGCTGCACCTTCTGCAGCTTCTGCATGGAGTGGAACTGCTTGACCGTGAGCGGGATCAAGCACGCGCGGACGAGGATCGTGAGGAGCACGATCGACCACCCCCACGACCCACCGATCACGCTGTGGATCGCCTTCAGCACCGCCTCGAAGACATCGATCAGCGGTTGGAAGATGTTGGCGTCTATGAACATTGCTCAGGCACTCGTCGCCGTCGCTCGGGACTTGAATAGCCGCTGATCCTCGACGGGATCAAGCCCTCCGTGGCTCCACGGGTTGCATCGCAGCAGCCGCCAGGCGGCCAGGACCAGCCCGCGCAGTATGCCGAATCTCTCAATCGCCTGCGCGGCGTACTCCGAGCACGAGGGGTAGTACTTGCATCGCGCCCCGACCACCGGCGAGAACAGGCGCTGGTAGACGCGGATCGGCAGCACGAGGACCTTTCTCAGCGCGCTCATGTCGTCGCGACCCCCTCGACCTGGTCGATCAGCTCCGCCAGGGCGCGCCGCACTCCGTCCAGACCCTCACGCTCGGCCAGAGGTCTCGCGTCGGGTCGCGCGACAACCACCGCATCGGTACCCGCGGGCAGCCGCGGGTTCTCGGCTGCGAATGCCTCGCGGAGCAGGCGCTTGACCCGGTTTCGCTCCACCGCACCGCCCACCTTGCGCGACACCGACAAGCCGAGGCGTGGCTCCCCCTCGTCGCGCCGCGGGAAGACATACAGAACGAGCTCGCGGCCGGCATGCGACCGGCCAGCCCGAAACACTCGGTCAAAGTCGGCACTCCTGGACAGCCGCCCCCGGCCGGACTTCGACCGGGCACCGGCCGCTCGGCTCATCACACGGTGAGGCGTTTGCGACGCTTGGCCCGGCGGCGCTTCAGAATCAGTCGGCCACCCCGCGTGCTCATGCGCGCGCGAAAGCCGTGCGTCCTCGCTCGCTTGCGCTTTTTCGGCTGATAAGTGCGTTTCATATCTCACGGGCCCAGGGCGGGTTCGGACCAGTATACGCAGCGACAATCCGTGCGACGAAATGGCCAAAACCACGCCGCGCGGACCCCGGAGAGCTTTTTCCCGCCATTTGCGTCAACCCCCCCAAATGATGCTCCCGCCGAGCCGAAAGCCGCTGATATATTCGCCCGCTCGGGCAACTCGGCTGGTTGTCCAAGGAACACCTCACCAACGGTCCCCGGAACCTCCCGGAGAAGGAGTCGCTTGGAGCTGCCCGCGCAACTCGAGCTCGATCCTGCCTGGCGCGAGATTCGCGCCCAGGTCCGCCAAGCCATCGGCGACTCGACTTTCGACATCTGGATCGCCCCGCTCGAGGTCAAGGCGTGGGATGGGGACGTCCTCGTCATCGAAGCCCCCCGGGCGACCCAGGCGTGGGTCGCGAAACGGTTTGGACGGATTCTCGAGACCTGCGCGCGCACCGTCGTCGGCCACGCCGCCCGCATTTCCTTCGCCGGCGAGGAGGGCGCCACCCGGCCGTCCTCCGGCACCGCGCGCGCCGAGGACCCGAGTTCGCTCAACCCGCGCTACAGCTTCGAGCAGTTCATCATCGGCGATGGCAATCGCCTGGCGCACGCAGCCTCGCTCGCAGTGGCCGAACTGCCCGGTCAGGCCTACAACCCGCTCTTCCTCCACGCGCCTCCCGGTCTCGGCAAGACCCATCTCCTCCACGCCATCGGCAACTACGTGCTCGCCTTCGGAGGTGGAGCGACCGTCCGCTACACGACCGTCGAGGCATTCACGAATCACTTCATCAGCGCTCTGAGCACCCGATCGATCGACCGCTTCAAGCACGCCTACCGGGACGCCGACGTCCTCCTCATCGACGACGTGCAGTTTCTCGCCAGCAAGGCGAAGACCGAGGAGGAGTTCTTCCACACCTTCAACGCGCTGTACGAGAATGGACGCCAGCTCGTGCTCACCTGCGACCGGCTCCCGCGCCAGCTCACAACTGTCGAGGAGCGCTTGCGCGAGCGCTTCGAGGCCGGACTCGTCGCCGACATCCGGCCCCCCGACTTCTCGACGCGCGTGGCGATTCTCCGCAAGCGCGCGGCGATCGACCATGTCCCGCTTCGCGACCCGACCGTGCTCGACCTAATCGCCGAGCGCGTCACGGACAACATCCGTGCGCTCGAGGGAGCCCTGATCCGCATCGTCGCCCACCACTCATTGACCGGCCGGCCCATCGATGTCGACCTCGCGACGAGCGTGCTCGATCACATGTATCCATCCCCGCGCACGGCCGCCCCTACCCTCGAGGACATCAAGTCCATCGTCGCCGCCCACTACGACCTCTCCGTCGACGAGCTGATCTCGTCGAGCCGCGCCGGGAGGATCACCTGGCCCCGCCAGCTGGCCATCCGTGCCGCCCGCGAACTGACCGACCAATCCCTCCAATCGATCGGAGCGGCGTTCGGCGGGCGCAACCACGCCACCGTTCTCCACGCCTGCCGACGCGTTGCCGAGCGTGTTCACAGCGATCCCGAGGCAGCTGCTGAGGTCGAGCACCTGCTCGCCGCTCTGCGCACGCGGCACAGCGACCGCAAGTGTTGACACACTTGCCTGTCCCTCTCGAGCGACAACTAACTCGCTCGTTGCGGACGAATGTGGACTTCTCCACATCTTCTATTCGCCCTATGACTTCTACCTTCCTTCTGAGGTATTCATCGTGAAGATCTCCCTCGAGCGAGACGTCCTCCTCGGACAGCTCCAGACCGTCAGCCGCGTCGCTTCGACCAGGAGCGCGATCCAAGCGCTGTCGGGTGTCCAGCTGGCGGCCACGGCCGACGGCTGTGAGCTGAGGGCGACCGACATGGACGTCGGGCTGCGGGTTCCGCTCGTGGCCGAGGTCGCCCGGGAGGGAGTCGTCGTGCTTCCGGCGCGGCTGATCCTGGACGTCGTGCGAGCCCTACCCTCGCCCGAGGTGTCGATCGAGCTCCGTGCCGCGGAGCAGGATGTCGAGGTCATGTCGGGGTCGGCCACGTTCCATATTCGGACCCTGCGCACCGAGGACTTCCCGCCGTTTCCGGAGCCCGATCCGGAAAGCGCAATCTCGCTCCCGGCAGAGGCCTTTGTCTCGACTGCGCTGAAAGTGGCGGGTTCGGCGTCGCGCGACGAGACGCGGCCCGTACTCACCGGAATCCTCGTCTCGGCGTCGGACCGTGAGCTGCGGATGGTCGCCACCGACTCCTACCGGCTCAGCGTCAAGGAGACGAAGCTCGAGTCGGCCCTATCGGCCGGCTTCGAGGTCAACGTGCCCGCCCGCGCCCTCCAGGAGCTCGCGCGCGTGGCCGGCCACAGCGAGGACGCCGATCTGAGCGTCAGCGTGCGCCAGAATCAGGTTCTGTTCGTCCTCGATGGCGTGATCCTGTCGTCGCGTCTGATCGATGGACAGTTCCCGAACTACCGTCAGCTGCTCCCCGACTCCTTCGAGCACGAGCTACGCGTGGCCGGCGGTGAGCTGACCGACGTGGTTCGCCGGATCAGCCTGTTGGCACAGAAGAACGCGCCGCTACGCCTGGCCTTCAAACCCGGCGAGCTCACGGTTTCCGCACAGACGCCCGACGTGGGCGAGGCGCTCGAGTCACTCCCGGTCTCGTTCCAGGGCGAGCCGCTCGAGATCGGCTTCAACCCCGAGTTTCTGCGCGCCGGCCTGGAGGCGATCGACGAGGGCGATGTCCGCCTCAAGCTCATCAGCCCGCTGCGTCCCGGCTTGATCGAGTCAGGGGACGACAGCGGCTTCCGCTATCTGATCATGCCGATCAGACTCAACGTGTAAACGAGACCGTATGCGCGTCGTCGCCGTCACCCTGCGCGACTTTCGTGGTTACGAGGAGGCGCGGGTCTGGCTGGCGGATGGGCTCACGGTCGTGGCCGGTCCAAACGGCGCCGGCAAAACGAACCTCCTCGAGGGGCTGTACTTCGGCTGCACGGGGAGGTCGTGCCGCACGAACAACGAGCGCGAAGTGGTCCGGTTCGGGGCGCCGGCCGCGCGGGCGGTGGTTGAGGTCGAGGACGATCACGGCAGCCACGAGCTGTCGGTTGGCTTCGCTCCTGGCGAACCGAAGCGGATGCGCTTCGATGGCGCGTCGGTGGAGCGGCTGCTCGATGTTCCGAACCGCCCGTTGATCAGCGTGTTTCTGCCCGACCGCCTCGAGCTGGTCAAGGGCACACCATCGCTGCGCCGTGCCCATCTCGACCAGTTCGTGGCCGCCCTGCGTCCGGCCCGCTCGGCCACGCGCCGGGCCTACGCCCAGTCCCTGGCCCAGCGCAACGCGCTCATCGCCCGCATCAGAGCCGGTAGCGCCTCCCGCGCCTCGCTGCCGACCTGGGACCAGCAACTCGCCGTCCATGGGGTCGCGCTGATGCACGATCGAGCCGACGCCGTGAGCACCATTGCCCCGGCCTTCACCCGCATCGCCTCGGCGCTGGGTCTGCCCGGAGAGTCGCTGGTGAGATATCGCCCTCGCTCGACGGCCACCACGGCCGAGGACCTCGCCGCCGAGCTGTCGGACCGCATCGACGGCGATCTGGCCCGAGGATTCACCGGCCACGGCCCGCACCGCGATGAGCTCGGGCTCGCCCGGGACGGCCGGGAGTTGCGGGTGTACGGCTCCCAGGGGCAGCAGCGGCTGGCTCTGCTCGCTCTGCTGCTGGCCGAACGAGAAGCCATCGCGTCCAGCCGCGAGGCCACGCCCTTGCTCCTGCTCGACGACGTGATGAGCGAGCTGGACCGCCCGCGCCGCGAGGCGCTGGTCGAGCTTCTGCGCGGTGGAGATGGTCAGGCGGTCCTCACGACGACGGACCTCGAGCATGTGCCCGGGGCGCTCGAGCCCGATGTAACGAGAATCGCCGTCGCCGAGAGTCGGATTCTCCAGGAAAGCGCGCTCGCGTGACTCACCATCGCCGCAGTCCCCGGTCGCTGACGTCTGCCCTCGATTCGCTCGTCGAGGACCTTGCTCCGGATACGCTGCTGGCCAGCGTGCAACGCGCGTGGCCGCGGGCCGTCGGCGCCTTGATTGCCGCCGAGGCGGTCCCGACGGCGGAGCGGGCCGGCGTCGTCACCGTGTCGTGTTCGGCCGCCGTGTGGGCCCAGGAGCTAGACCTGATGGCTCCGTCGATTCTGCCCCGGCTGAACGAGTTGGTGGGTCAGCCCCGGGTGCAGCGGCTGAGGTGCGTCGCGCTGTGAGGCGAGCGCTGGCCTGTGCGGCGGTCCTCGCCGCCCTGCTGACGATGGCCGGATCCGCGAGCGCGGACCTGAGTACCTACGGCTACGGCAACGCTCGCACCGGTTCGGACCCCACACCCGCCGGCATCACGCCGAAATCGGTGAAACGCCTGCGCGTGGCCTGGCAGACGCATCTCGCCGGCGCCATCGACGGTCAGCCGGTCGTTCTCGACGGTTTGCGCATGGGACATCGCCGCCGGACCGTTGTCCTCGTCGGCACCGGGCACGGCGAGGTGGCGGCGCTCGATGGGCACAGCGGCAGGGTGCTGTGGCAACATCGCCTCGCGTCGCGCAAGATCGAGCCCGACTGCAACGCCAATCCCGACGCTCGGTTTGGGGTCACGGCGACGTTGGTGGCCGATCGTAAGGCCGGACGCGTGTACGCCGTCGACGTCAACGGCAGGGCGTGGGCGCTGCGGCTGAGCAACGGCAGTGTGATCCCGGGATGGCCCCTACGCGTCCATCCGAAGGGAGCCGATTTCGACTGGGGGGCGCTCACGCTGTCCCACGGTTCGCTCTATGTCGCGATCGCGTCGGTCTGCGATGCCGGTCATTACCGCGGGGGGATCACCCAGGTCACGATTGCTCCCCCGCACACCGTGCGCCACTGGTTCTCGACGGCGGGAACGTCCGCCTTTGGCGGGAGTATTTGGGGGTGGGCCGGCCTTTCGATCGACCCGATCAGTGGCGACGTCTACGCTGCCACCGGCAACTCGCTTGGTGCGCCGAGCGAGGCCACCGGCAACGCCGAGGCCGTTGTGATGCTGAGTCCGACTCTGCATCTGCTCGCCGCCGACCATCCGCTCGAGCCTCCGTTCCTGATCGGCGACCGTGATTTCGGGACGACGCCCGTGCTCTTTCAGCGTCGCGGCTGTCCGCCCCAACTGGTGGCCATCGACAAGGACGGTGAGCTGTTCCTGTACGACCGCGCCAGCATCGACGCTGGACCGGTGCAGCGACTGCGTGTCGCCGGCCAGTCACCCGGGTCGGTGCCGCTGTATGGCGTCCCCGTATTCGACTCCGCCACCAACACGTTGATCCTGGTGAGTCCGACCACCCCACCGGCGAGTTCGCTGCGCGCGGGCATTCAGGCCTTCAACCTCACGGCGCAATGCACCCTCGCGGTCAGGTGGCAGGCGGCCTTCGACTATCCGGATGCGGGTAGCGACGGGACCGTGGCCGGTGGCGTCCTCTACCTGAGTGCCGGCCGCGACGGATTGATGCGCTCCTTCGCCCTCGGCGACGGCCGGCGCCTGTGGTCTCACCACCTCTCCCACGAGGGGATTTTCGCCGCGCCAACCGTCGATCGCGGGACCCTCTACGCAGCCGGTTGGAGCGGTTACGTGTGGGCGCTTCGACCTCGTCGGCGATGACCATTTCGGGCGCTATCGCGACGGGCCGAGCCTACCCTCTGGCGGCGGCGAGCGAGATGTGGTCCGGCGAGGCGATTTGTTGCACTTTTGCAGGGAATTCGTCGCCGACTGAGGACCGTTTTCGGGGGTCCGATGTGCTATCCTTAGCGTACACCAGCTTCTGACGCCCCGGCGCGCAGAACGATGCGCGGCACCGGGGCGTCTCGATGTCATCGGAGGATCGTTGGCAAATGACAGCGGCGCCTCAGGGCGCCCCAACGAATCAATCAACTTATGACGCCCAGGACATCACCGTCCTGGAAGGCCTCGAGGCGGTCCGAAAGCGGCCGGGCATGTACATCGGCTCGACCGGTCCCCGTGGTCTTCATCATCTTGTTTACGAGGTTGTTGACAACTCTGTTGACGAAGCGCTCGCGGGGCACTGCGACGCCGTCACGGTCGTCATCCATCCCGACAACTCGGTGACCGTCATCGACAATGGTCGCGGCATCCCGGTCGCGGTCATGGCCAAGGAGAAGCGACCTGCCGTCGAGGTCGTGCTCACGGTGCTGCACGCCGGCGGGAAGTTCGGCGACGGCGGCGGGTACAAAGTGTCCGGCGGTCTGCACGGCGTGGGCGTGTCCGTCGTAAACGCGCTCTCCGAACAACTCGAGGTCGAGGTGCGCCGCGACGGCTACACGTGGACTCAGACCTACGAGCGCGGCAAGCCCCTGCACGACCTCAAGAAAGGTGCGCCGACGAAGGACACCGGCACGACGATCACCTTCCTTCCGGACGGCGAGATCTTCGAGACGCTCGAATTCGACTTCACCGTGATCGAGGAGCGGATGCGGGAGACCGCGTTCCTGACGGCGGCTCTGAGGATCACGATCATCGACGAGCGCGGCAGCGGTCACCGAGCCGAGTTCCATTACGAGGGCGGGATCGTCGACTTCGTCGGCTACCTGAACGAGAACAAGGAGCCGATCCACAACAAGGTGATCTCGTTCGAGGGTGAAAGCAAGGAGGGCGCCGTTGAGGTGGCGATGCAGTGGAACGCCTCCTACCAGGAGTCGGTGTTCTCGTTCGCGAACAACATCAACACACACGAGGGGGGCGCGCACCTGAGCGGCTTCCGCTCGGCGCTCACCGGCGCGCTCAACAAGTACGCGCGCGACAAGGGCTTCCTCAAGGAGAAGGACGACAACCTCGTGGGCGAGGACGTGCGGGAGGGACTGACGGCCGTCGTCTCGGCCAAGCTCACCGATCCGCAGTTCGAGGGGCAGACCAAGACCAAGCTCGGCAATCCGGGCATGCAGGGCTTCGTCCACTCGGTCGTCAACGCTCGCCTGTCCGAGTTCCTCGAGGAGAACCCGCAGGACGCCAAGGCCGTGATCACGAAAGCCGTCTCGGCTGCCCAGGCCCGCGCGGCGGCGCGCAAGGCCCGCGATCTCACTCGACGCAAGTCGGCGCTCGAGAACTCGACCCTCCCCGGCAAGCTCGCGGACTGTTCGGTCAAGGATCCGGCACTGGCCGAGCTGTTCATCGTCGAGGGCGACTCGGCCGGTGGCTCGGCCGTCAGCGCACGCGATCGCAACACTCAGGCGATCCTGCCCCTGCGCGGCAAGATCCTCAATGTCGAGAAGAGCCGGATCGACAAGGTGCTTGCCAACACCGAGGTCCAGGCGTTGATCACCGCCGTGGGGACCGGCGTCCGCGACGAGTTCGACATCGAAAAGGCGCGCTATCACAAGATCGTGCTGCTCACAGATGCCGACGTCGATGGCGCGCATATCCGGACACTCGCACTGACGCTGCTGTTCCGCGAGATGCAGCCGCTGATCGAGGCCGGCTACGTGTACATCGCCAAGCCGCCGCTTTACCGGCTCACGCGCGGACAAAAGCATCGCTACATCGAGCGCGAGTCCGAGCTCGAGGAGATCCTGCTCGGCGACAAGTTCGAGAAGATCGAGGTCTACGACCGGTACAACAAGCCGTTCAAGCTGACCGAGGCGCGCTGGAAGCGCTTCAAGCGCCTGCTCAAGCAGTACGAGGGCTGGGCCGCCGCGCTGCGTGCCGCCCATGGTCACGGCGTGATCGCGTTCATCCAGCAGGCGCGGCTGTTGGATGAGCAGGTGACGAGCTCGGAGGACCTGCTGCGACACGTCAGCAAGGATGGTCAGAACGGCGAGGCCTACGCCATCCACCTGGTCTCCCAGGACGAGCACGAGGTCGTGGTCAGGACCATCGAGGCAAAGTCCGGTCTGGCCACAACGCACACGATCCCGCGTGCGACCCTCGACGCCAACGAGTATCACGGACTCGCCGACGTGCACAAGGAGCTCGAGGCGCTCGCCGGCTCACCGCCCTTCCACGTGGAGATCGGGGAGAGCCGGGAGGACCCGGCCACGTACGAGGAGCTGCGTGACGCCGTGCTGGCACTGGCCCAGAAGGGAATCCAGTACTACCGCTTCAAGGGCCTCGGCGAGATGGACGCCGAGGAGCTGCGCGAGACGACGATGGACCCCGCGTCGCGGACCTTGGTCAAGGTCACGATGGAGGACGCGGCGTCCGCGGATCTGGTGTTTGCGATGTTGATGGGCGATCAGGTCGAGCCTCGACGTGCGTTCATCGAGGAGAACGCGCGGCTCGTGAGCAACCTCGACGTCTAGGAGGACAGAGATGGCCACGATCGACACCATCGGCGGCGGCAACATCGAGCCTCGTGGGCTCGAGGAGGAGATGCGCTCGGCGTACCTCGACTACGCCATGTCCGTCATCGTCGGGCGCGCGCTGCCCGACGTGCGCGATGGCCTGAAGCCGGTCCATCGTCGCGTGCTGCATGTGATGAACGAGCTCGGCCTGCAGCCGAACCGCAAGCACGTCAAGTGTGCGCAGATCGTCGGCGAGGTGATGGGCAAATTCCATCCACACGGCGACTCCGCCATCTACGACGCTCTGGTCCGCCTCGCGCAGGACTTTTCGATGCGCTATCCGCTCGTCGACGGGCACGGAAACTTCGGCAACATCGACGGCTACTCGGCGGCCGCGATGCGCTACACCGAGGCGCGCCTCGATCGCCTGGCCACCGAGATGCTCCGCGACATCGACGCGGACACTGTCGACTTCACTCCGACCTACGACGGCACCAGGCAGGAGCCCGTCGTCCTGCCGGCGCGCTTCCCCAACCTCCTCGTCAACGGCGGGTCGGGCATCGCGGTCGGGATGGCGACCAACATTCCGCCGCACAACCTGCGCGAGGTAATCCGCGCCACGATCGCCTACATCGACGATCCGACGATCGACGTCGAGGGGCTGATGAAGTACATCAAGGGCCCCGACTTCCCCACCTCCGGGACGATCCTCGGGCGGGACGGCATCCGCGAGGCCTACAAGACCGGCCGCGGCCGTGTCCGCGTCCAGGCCAAGGCGCACATCGAGCCGATCGGACAGGGCAAGGAGGCGATCATCGTCACCGAGCTCCCGTATCAGGTGCGCAAGGGTGGCGACGGTGGACTGATCCTGAAGATTCGCGATCTGGTGATCGACAAGAAGATCCCGGAGATCACCGATCTCCGCGACGAGTCGGACCGTCATGGCATGCGGATCGTGATCGAGCTCAAGCGCGACGCGATCCCCAAGGTGGTCCTCAACAAGCTCCACAAGCACACGCCGATGCAGTCGACGTTTGGCGTGAACATGGTCGCGCTGGTCGACAACGTGCCCAAGACACTCTCGCTGCGCGAGGTAATCGGTCATTACGTCGACCACCAGCGCGAGGTCATCGTCCGCCGGACTCAATACGAGCTGAGACGGGCCGAGGAGCGGGCGCACGTACTCGAGGGCCTCCTGATCGCCCTCGACAACCTCGATGAGGTGATCGCGGTGATTCGCGGATCGCGCGATCCGGAGGCCGCGCGCGCCCGCCTGCTCGAGCGCTTCGAGCTGACTGTGGTTCAGGCCCAGGCGATCTTGCAACTGACGCTGAGCAGGCTGACCGC
This sequence comes from uncultured Solirubrobacterales bacterium, assembly GCA_963734775.1. Classification (GTDB taxonomy): domain Bacteria; phylum Actinomycetota; class Thermoleophilia; order Solirubrobacterales; family Solirubrobacteraceae; genus Palsa-465. The sequence continues at coordinate 186,146 of CAVTJE010000013.1, read as the reverse complement.
GCTGGAGGCGGACAAGATCAAGGAGGAGCACGCAGACCTGGTCGAGCGGATCAAGGAGCTGCGCGAGATCCTCGGCGACGAGAGCAAGGTCAATGGCCTGATCAAAGACGAGCTGAGCGAGATCGCCGAGGTCTACGGCGACGAGCGACGCACCGAGATAACGCACGCCGAGGGCGAGATCGACATCGAGGATCTCATCGCCGACCAGCAGATGGTCATCTCGATCACCCACTCCGGCTACATCAAGTCGCTTCCGCTCAACACGTACCGCCAGCAGCGCCGCGGCGGCATCGGCGTCACCGGGATGGACATGAAGGACGACGACTACATCGAGCACCTATTCGTGACCTCGACGCACGATTACCTCCTGTTCTTCACCAACCGCGGCAAGGTGTACCGCCTCAAGGTGTACGAGTTGCCCGAGGCCCAGCGCACGGCCCGCGGGCGGGCCCTGGTCAACCTGCTTCCGCTGCGCGAGGGCGAGCGGGTGCAGTCCGTCCTCTCGACGCGCGACTTCAACGAGGGCAGGTACCTCGTCTTCGCCACGCGCAAGGGCATGGTCAAGAAGACCGAGTTCGGCGCCTACAACACCCCGATCAAGGCCGACGGGATCATCGCCATCAACATCCGTGACGATGACGAGCTGATCGCCGTTCGCCGCACGAGCGGCCACGACGACATCATGATGGTCTCGCGCTCGGGCCAGGCGGCACGGTTCAGCGAGGGCGCGGTCCGCTCGATGGGCCGTGACACCAGCGGCGTGCGCGGGATGAACGTCTCGCAGAAGGGGAACGCCGTCCTGGCCATGGACGTGGCCCGCGATGACCAGGAGCTGCTGGTTGTCACCGAGCACGGCTTCGGCAAGCGCACCTCGATCTCGGACTATCCGGTCAAGGGGCGCGGGACGATGGGCGTCAAGACGATCGCGCTGACCGAGAACAAGGGCCAGCTGGCCGGCGCGCTCGTGGTCCGCGAGCACCAGGAGCTCGTCTTCATCTCGCAGAACGGAATGGTCCAGCGCATATCGGTGCGCGGCATCAACCGCTACGGACGCGCCTCGCAGGGCGTGCGCCTGATGAACATCCGCGACGACGACCAGGTCAGCGCGGTGGCGCTGGTCATCGAATCCGAGGCGGCGACCGCCGCTCCCGTGGCTGAGGACGACCCGTTGGGCGCCCCCCTGCCCGAGGACGATGCGCTGGACGCCCCCGCCGACGACGCCCCCGCCGACGACGCCCCGGACGTCGCCGACGACGGGACGGCCGAGCCAGGCGGCGAAGACTGAGCGTTTCGCCGGGCGACGAAGACCGAGCGCCGAGGCCGGACACGGTATGTTGCCTCACGCAACGTGTCGGTCCGGAATGACCAGGCTCGGTTGTCGCATTGAGAAGCCGGCGTCTCACCTTTATTGCACTACTTGCCTGCGCGATAAGCGCCGCATGGTGTGCGGCCGCGCTCGCGGGGGTCAGATCTAGCGCTAGCGGCCCCGCCGCACGCCGGCGACGGGGTCAATCTTCTGCGCAACGGCGGCGCCGGCGTCGGCGCGACGTCGGTCCAGGGGTGGGACAGCGTGACCATCCCCGGTTGGTCGATTCTCGGTGGACTGCCGACCGTCGTCGGCTACGCAACGCCTGGATTTTCGACCGTCGCCGCCCACTCGGCCGCGCCGAGGCGGCTGTTCGCCGGCGGTCCCGGCGGTCCGGCACAGCTGGCCCAGACCGTGGGCCTACGATCGCCCGGTGGCGCTGCGCTCGGCGGCACCGGCTATCGCCTCTCCGCGTGGCTGGGCGGCAACGCCAAGAGCGCGGGCTCGGTGACGGCGCGCTTCCTGTCGGCGGGGGGAAGGACGTTGGGGGACGTCACGATCGGCCCGGTGGGCGACAAAAAGGGGGCGCTCTGCGGCGGCGCACGGCGACGGGCCACCTCCCCCGCGGCACCGCGGCGGCGCGGATCGTCGTGAAACTCGGCACGAGCCTCAAGAACTTCGACGGGCCGTACGCGCCCAAGGTTGGCTACAACCGCGGCGTGGCCGGTGGCCTCACGTTCTCTGTCACTCGGGTGGTGCGCGCCGCGCCGCCGCTCCTTCCACCGTCGGCACACATCCCCCGCTTCGATCACGTCTTCCTGTTCATGTTCGAGAACCAGGACTTCAAGCGCGTGATCGACAATCACAAACAGGCTCCGTACTTCAACAGCCTTATCCCGAAGGCGACCTTACTGGCAAACCTGTACGCCGAGGAGCACCCCAGCGACGGTAACTATCTCGCGCTGGCCGCGGGCGGCGTGTTCGGCCTCCCGCTCACCGACCCTCTCGAGATCAATCCCCGCTACACGGTCAACGCCCCGAATATCAGTGACCTGATCGATTCGGCTCACGAGCGCTGGCGTGCCTATCTGCAGAGCGCGGCGGGCCCGTGCGACGACACGGTTCACCGTTACTACTGGAACGACGACCTGCCGTTCCTGTACTTCCACGATATCCGTGACCGCCCCGCCTACTGCGCCTCGCACGTCGTCCCACTCGAGGCGATGACGCGCGACCTCGCGAGCCCGGCCAGCACGCCCAACTTCGCCTGGATCGGGGCGAACGACTGCAGCGACATGGAGGGGTGCGGAATCCGGCAGGGCGACCGCTTTCTCGCCCACGTGCTCGGGCGCATCATGCGCTCGCCGGCGTGGAGGAAGCAGCGGAGCATGGCCATCATCACCTTCGACGAGGATGCCTACGACCAAGAGCACCCGCCGCAGCTGGTCCCGACGCTCGTGCTCGGCTCGCGCGCGGTCCGGCGCGGGTTTGTGTCGCACGTGCGCTACACGCACTACAGCCTGCTGAGGACGATCGAGGGGGTCCTCGGACTGCACACCCTGACCAAGAATGATCTCTTCGCCCGCGCGGTTGCTGACGCCTTCCTCGCCCATCCAGTTGCCCATCTCGCCGATGTCGCCGACGTACATCGGCACGTGACGCGTCACCGACACGCCCGGGTGGCACTCGTCGCGAACTCCTCCTCAGGCAGTGTCACTCCAGTGTCACTCGCCACGGGAAAGGCGGGTCCGCCGATCACCGTCGGAGCCGATCCCGTGGCCATCGCCGTCGCCCGGCAACGTCATACCGCGTATGTCGTCAACCATGGCTCGAACACGGTGACGCCGATCGACACGTCGACTCTCAAGCCGGGGCGACCCGTTCGCGTTGGCGCCGACCCGACGGCGATCGCCGTCACGCCCAGCGGTCGCCGCGCATACGTCGTGAACAGCGGCTCGAACACGGTGACGCCGATCGATACGCGAACATCGAAGCCGGGACGACCCATCCGGGTCGGCTCCACGCCGCGCGCAATTGCCCTGGTCCGCGGCGGCCGGACGGCGTACGTTCTCGATTGGGGCGCCGGGGCGGTGACGCCGATCGACGTCGCCAGCAACCGGGCCGAGCCCCGCATCGCCGTCGGCGCCTATCCGTCGGCCATCGCGACGTCGCCGGACGGGACGGCGTATGTGGCCAACTTCGGATCGAACACGGTCACGCCGATCGCCACGGCCACGGGACGCCCGGGCTCCCCGATCGCCGTTGGCCAAGCCCCCGATGCCCTCGCGCTCACGCCGGACGGAGCAAGGCTGGAGGTCGTCAGCGGCGACCTCGGGTCTGTGACGCCCGTCGACACGCGGAGCGGACGGGCACGGCACGCGATCCGCGTCGGCCGCTCGCCCGAGGCCGTCGTCGTCACACGCGCCGGCCCCACCGCATGGGTCGTCAACACCCTCTCAGGCACGGTCACGCCGATCGCCACGCCGTCCGGACGCGCCGGGCATCCGATCTCGGTCGGCATTTATTCGTATCCGACGACCATCACCCTGGCCCCAGGTCAGGCTCGCGCGCTCGTCGTCGACACCTACGCCGGCCGCGTCAGCCTGCTCGACACGCGGGCGCGGAAGGTCCTGCACACGGCCAAGACGGGCGGCTACCCGGTGGCCGCCGCGGTCGTGGGCTAGCCAGCCGCGCCGCCGAGATCCCGTCGCAGCGAACAAATTCGCTCATGAAGGAGGACTAGCCGCCGCGTCCGCTAATCTGACGAGTACCAGAGAAAGGAGGTGGTCCGAGCTTGTCTGACAGTCCTTGCGGGACCCTGGAGGTGTCCGGCCGCTAGGTCGGAGGCTGACCCCGCTTAGCGGAGTCCCCCCGCGACACCGTCGCCGTTGGCGCCGGGAGTAGTCCCTCCGGTATGAGCACGCCACACGGCGGTTAGGCAGTCAAATTTGTGAAGGGCGCCGGTTGTCGACGGCGCCCTTCACGCGTTCGTGGCGCGCCGCTGGAACCATCTAGGCTTGGGGTATGTGCCGAAACATCAGAACGCTCCACAACTTCGACCCGCCGGCGACCGAGGAAGAGATCCGGGCCGCCGCTCTCCAGTACGTCCGCAAGATCAGCGGCTACACGAAGCCCTCGCAGGCAAACCAGGCCGCCTTCGAGCGAGCCGTTGACGCGGTCGCCCACGCGTCGATGCACCTGCTCGCCGATCTGCAGACCACCACGCCGCCAAAGGACCGCGAGGTCGAGGCGGCCAAGGCGCGGGCGCGGGCCGCGCAACGCTACGCGGCATAGACGTGTGACCTACGCGGCCAGGTACGCCCGCCACGCCGCCGGGATCGTAGGGCTGGCGACCTGGATGAAGACGTGCGGGCTCGGCGTGCGGGGTTGCTTGAGCAGTCGCATGCCGGCCTGACGGGGCAGGGCGTTGCCCTTGCGTCGGTTGCACGGCGCGCACGAGGCGACGATGTTCTCCCAGCTCGAGGAGCCGCCCTTCGAGCGCGGGATCACGTGGTCGACGGTGAGGTTCGCGCGCGAGCCGCAGTACTGGCACGTCCAGTCGTCGCGGGCGAAGACGGCGCGACGCGTGATCTTGCGGCGATGGGTATCACGCGGGATCCGCACGTAGGCGACGAGCCGGATCACCATCGGGCGGGGGATCGTGCAGCTCTCCGAGTGCAGCACGAACTCGGCCCGTTCGATGACCTCGGCCTTTTCCTTCAGCAGCAGCACGACGGCCCGCCGAACCGTGCACACGTTGATCGGTTCGTATGTCGCATTGAGCACGAGCACCCGGCCAACCTCACGCCCGCGTCGCTGGTGCTCTGGATGCGACGCGGACCATGCTGGCGCTGGTACTGAACTGGCCATGGCTTGCGCCAGTGTACCGGGGGTGTCAGCGGTGCCAGTCGATGGCGCGAGTGCCTCGACGCGCCATCGGCAAAGCCGTCAGGTGGTGGGAAACGACCCGAGGATACGGAGCACCTCGACGTGAGAGCGAAGGCCATCGAGCGCCTCGATGACCCGTGATTCCGTATCACGTCCCACGAGGTCGGCGAAGAACATGTAGCTACCCAGGCCCTGCTTCAGCGGGCGCGACTCGATCCGGGTCAGGTTGACCTCTCGCGTGGCGAGCTCTGAGAGGCACCCCACCAGCCAGCCTGGCGCGTCGGATCCCCGCCCCCAGAACACGATCGCAGTCTTCCAGTCCGCGCCATTGCGCCGCAGTTCGGGTCCGGCCAGCCCCTCCCCGGCGGGCGCGAGCCATACGAACCGGGTCTCGTTACCCGGGAGATCCTCGACGCCCGAACGCAGGATCACACACCCGTAGCGCTCGGCCGCCGTCCGCGTCCCCAGGGCGGCCCAATTGCCGTCTTGCTCGGCGACCCGCCGGACCGCGTCGGCCGTCGAGCCGCCGGATATGACAGTCGCGCCGGGCAGATGGGTTCGGATGAAGCGGGCGCACTGGGCGGTGGCCTGGGGGTGGGAGACGACAACGTCGATCGCGGCCAGCTCGATCTCGGCGCGCGCGATCAGGCACTGCCGGATGGGGTGCACGACCTCGCCGGCGATCGCCACCCTGTCGGTCTCGACGGCGAGGGCATCGAGCGTTGCGTTGACCGAGCCCTCGAGTGAGTTCTCGATCGGGACGAGCGCACGCTCCACACTGCCCTCCTGGACGGCCATCACCGTGTCGAAGATCGTCGGGAACGAGACAAGCTCGAGCTGCTGGTCGCCCGCGGCGTCGAGCAGCGCCTCGTGGGTGAAGGTCCCCTCGGGACCGAAATAGCCAGCCTTCATATTGGGCACCCCGACGACACTAGTCAGGTTGTTGCTCGCCGCCCTCGAGGGCGAGGCGGATGGCCTCTTCCTCCTCCGGCGAGAGCTCGAGCTCGGCCTTGCCGTTGTGCACCTGCTTGGCGTACAGGCGCGCCTGATCGCGATGATGGATCGAGGACAGGATGACGCCGGAGCGGTTCGCGTCGAGCAGGGCGATAGAGGTCGATTGCCGTCCGGACATCTCCCCGTAGGCGTCGTAGCGCACGAGTGCCCGGTAGGCCATCGTGCCGTCGAGGCGGTCCTCGGCCGTCCGCATCCGAGCGTCGAGCCGATCGGCGGCATCCTGGACGTACTCGGATAGGGCTTCGAACTGCGACTGGAGCCCGGCGGCGTGGCTGACGAGGTCCTGACGCCCGTCGCCCAGGACCGTGCGCTGTTCGTTGCGCACCCGACGTAGGCGGAGAGCGAGCGCCAGACAGGTGAGCAGCGAGACGACCGCGACCGCCCCAGCCGCGATCGCAACGATCCCCACCGTGCTGGTCAGGTCATGCACCCGCGACAGGATAGGCACCGAGCGCGGTCGCGCGACCCGCCCCGACGCCCTACTGGAACGTGACCGGGAAGTTCAGCGTGTTGTTGGCGGTGTTCTTCTCGCCCGGCACGGGTGCCACCGTAGCCTGCACGGTGTAGCTGCCCGTGGGCGGTGCGGAGCTCAGCGTGACCTGCCCGGTCGTCGACTGCCCCGCCATCGTCTGCGGAACGACTTTCTGGCCACTGATGTTGGTGCCCTGGACGGTCACCTTGAGGACGACATTGGTCTCGTTGTTCGTCCCGCCGTTCGTGAAGTGCAGGGTGAAGACGGGCGGCGGGCTAGCGGCGATCGTGTTGGTCGAGCCCGTCTGCAGCGTGTTGCCGCCGACGCTGACCGAATCAAGCGAGTGGCCGTGCAGGCCAGGCGCCACTTTGCCGCCCTGCGCTGCCGGCGTGTGGGAGCCGAGCTGGGATGCGACGTAGGTCGGTTGCAGCCAGTTGAGGTTGGGAAGGAACTGCCCCGGGTTGATCATCTGGCCGTTGGCGCCACCGACGCTGATGCCGGCGCCGTGGAGGGCGGCGGCGATCTGCGTGGTCGTGTAGTCCTTGTACACGCTGTCGGACGCGTAGAAGCGCGCCATCTGCGTGGCGATCGAGTTGATCGCGTCCTTGTTGGCCGACGTGCCGAGGGCGGGCTGGATCTCCTTGGCGATGTTGGCGATCCCGTCGCTGCGCATCTGGAAAGTGAGCAGCAGGTTCTGCTGGGCTCCCCTCATCTCATCGGGGACGCTCAGACCCTTCACATGGCTGAGCTGGCTATCGGCGCTCACGCGGGTCTCGTTGATCTGGTTCTGGAGGTTGGCGGCGTTTCCCGATCCGCCACCGCTCGAGAGCTGGTGGAACAACTGATTGCCGGTGTTGTCCGACTGCTGGATCAGCGACGCGACGCTGTTGTTGTAGTCCTTCAGCCCGGTGTTGCGCTGGCTGACCTGGCAGCTGTGGACGCCGAGCACGACGAGCACGATCACGACCAGGATGGCCGCGACGGCGATGCCGCGCCGGACCTGGATTGATTGCTTGTCACGCGGCGGGCGGCGGCCACCGCGCGACGGACTTCGTCTACGCGCCGCAGGGCGCGGTGTCCTGGGGGGCTCCTCCGCGTCGTCGAAAAACGACAAGCTCTCTCGCTCCTTGTGGGGCTCGGAAAGCTCAGTATGACCACCCCCACGGCTGGATAAACGATCAGAACCTCACTTCGCCGCGCTCGGCGAATGCCCTCCCGCGACGCAGGGACGAGGGCGTCGATGTGGAAAAGCCCACTGATGAGCGCGAGCCAGTTGCCCACTGCGCGCGTGCCGGCCGTGGACGGGCGCCCCACGACGCCACGGAGGCCACGCCGCAGGCCCGAGGAATCACCGCTCGTGCTCGGGCGCTACCGGCTGCGGCGCCGCCTTGGCTCGGGCGCCTTCGCCACCGTGTGGCTGGCCCACGACGAGCGCCTGGAGCGCGAGGTGGCGGTCAAGATCCTCTCTCCCGAGCGGATCGCCGCCGGTCGCTTCGAGCGTGAGGCCCGCGCCGCGGCGCGCCTCGTCCACCCGGCGGTGGTGACCCTGTACGAGGCCGAGGTGGACGACGACGGCGCCTATCTCGTTTCCGAGCTCGTTCGCGGATCGACGATGGATCAGCTGCTCGGCGCCGGATTGCTCTCGGACCGGGACATCATCGCCGTCGGCATGACGCTGTGCGACGCCCTCAGCTACGCCCACTCCCAGGCCGTCGTGCACCGTGATGTGAAGCCGTCCAACGTGCTCGTGCCCGACACGCCGGCCAGCCCCTCGCAACTCGCCAAGTTGACGGACTTCGGCGTGGCCCGGCTCGTCGGCGGCGATTCGCTCACCAGGACCGGGGACGTCGTGGGGACCGCCGCCTATATGGCCCCCGAGCAGGCCGAGGGGCTCGAGGTGGGTCCGCCCGCCGATCTCTACTCCCTCGCCCTGGTGATGTACGAAGCGCTTACCGGCCTCAACCCGGTCCGGACGGGCGCCGCAGCCCAGCGGGCCCGGCGCCTTGGCGCGTATCTGCCACCGCTGCGCCGTCAGCGTCGTGATCTCCCGCGCGCGCTCGGAGTCGCCATCGATCTGGCCCTTCGGCCCCGGCCGCGTGAGCGCGGGACGGTGACCGAGCTGCACAAGGCGCTCGCGGAAGCCCACGAGGGCGCCACTGACATCCCCGGTGTGGTCACGGGAGCATGGCCGCGCAACGCCACCGATACCCACGACGCCGAACCGTTCCGCGTTGCCCCGGCGCCGCCGGCCGTCGATGACGCCGAGCCGGAGTCCGACGTCCTCTCGGGGCCGGTGGTCGAGAGCTGGCCGGCGCGCGCGCTGGCCGCTGCTGGTGCCGCGATCGCCGCCGGGTGGGTGACGGCCCACTTACTCGCGCCGGCTCCAATCGCGCCAGCCGCCGCCGCCCTCCTCGCCTGTGTCCTCGTCGCCGCCCTGCCTCGACTCGGCTGGCTGGCCATGACCGCGACGCTCGCCCTCGGCGCGGCCGTTCAGGGTCGTCCGGGGGGCTCCGTGCTGATCGTCGTCCTCGGGTTGATCCCCGTCCCGTTCCTTCCGCGCGACGGAACCGCCTGGCCGCTGCCGATCGGAGCGCCGATCCTCGGCGTGATCGGGCTCGGCGGCGCCTGGCCCGCCTTGGCGGCCCGGGCCGGCGGCGCCTGGCGACGTGGAGTGCTGGGAGCGCTCGGCTGGTTGTGGCTTGTCCTGGCCGCTGCCGTCAAGGGATCTGGCCTGTATCTGACCCTGCCGACCGGGGCGGCGAGTCTGCATCTTTGGAGTGGCTCCCTGCACCAGACGCTGGTCCTCATCGTGAGGCCGATCGTCACCTCAGGAGTCCTCGTCGGGGCTCCCGTCTGGGCGATCGCCTCGATCACGCTGCCGTGGCTGACCCGCGGGCGATCGCTGGCGCTGACGATCGTTCTGGTCACGGCGTGGTCGGCAACGGTGGTCTCGGCGACAACGACGGCGATCGCGCTCGTACACCCGGGCGAAACGCTGTTGCCAACGGGAACCGCGGTCGCTGGTGCCATCGCAGGGGCGCTCATCGCCCTCGCACCGGCACTCCTGAGAGCAGCCCGCGAACGCGGCTGACTTCCGTAGCATGGAGCCGCCCCGCGGGGCATCCCATGAGTGTTCTCAAGAGCCTAGAAAGCAAGATCGCTGGTCTGGTCGAAGGCACCTTCAGCCGCGCCTTCCGGTCCGAGGTGCGCCCGGTCGAGATCGCCCGGAAACTGGCCCGCGAGATGGAGGAGCACAAGTCCTCATCGGTGTCCCGGACCTATGTCCCCAACGAATATCGGGTGTTTCTCTCACGCCGCGATCGGCAGCGATTCGCCGATTATGAGGATGCGTTGGCCGACGAGCTGGCCGGATACCTGCTCGAGCATGCCCGCCGCGAGCGCCTCGCGCTGCTGTCCCGACCGGTGATCACCTTCGAAACGGACAACCGCCTGGGTCTGGGCGAATTCGGGATCCAGACGCGAGTCGTACGGCCCCCGCAACATCCGCAGGACGTTCCGGCCCAGGAAGAATCCGGACGAACGATGATTTACAGCGCGGCGGGGCGGGTGGTTGAGCCGCTCGAGGAGCGTGCGCGAGCGACCAACCAGAGCGCGCTGCTGATGCTCGAGGGCAAGCGACTCGTCGTCGGGCCGACCGGCGTCACCCTGGGGCGAAGCCGCCAGTGCGACGTGGTCCTGTCCGATCCGAATGTTTCGCGCCAGCACGCCGAGATCCGCCCGCGCGGTGGGGGGTGGATGCTCAGCGACCTGGGCTCGACCAACGGTTCCACACTCAACGGCCACCGCATCGATGGCCCCGAGATGCTCAAGCCCGGCGATGAGATCGAGGTCGGGACGTCGATGATGAGGTTCGAGCTGGAATAGGCACAACCGATGCTCGAGCCCGTTTCAGTCGGTCTGAAATTCGGCTTCCTGGCCGTGCTCTACCTGTTCCTCCTGTGGATGGTCCGCAGCACCCTCAAGGATCTACGACGAGGCCGGAACAGCGGAGACCGTCAGGCCGCCGACCCCGCGCCCAGCGATGCCACCGGCATGTACCCCGCCGCTGACGGCCTGGCCTCGTTTGACGAGGACTTCGAGCCACGCCTGCTCGTCGAGCGCGCCTCGGGACACGAGGCGGGAACCGCCTATGACCTCTCGGGGGGCGCTACGCTTGGGCGCGGCGACGTGGAGATAAGGCTCGAGGATCCGTTTGCCTCCTCGCGTCATGCACAGATCTCACGACAGGGCCGTGTCGTGGTCATAGAAGATCTCGGCTCAACCAACGGGACCTACCTCAACGAGGAGGCGCTGGGCGGACCGCAGCCGCTGCATTCGGGCGACCGCATTCGCATCGGCGACTCGGAGTTTTCTTACCTCCAATAACCATGCTGCGAGCCGCCGAGACGACCCAGATGACCGACACCGGTCGCCAGCGCCGCGACAACGAAGACTCGATGTTCGCGCGCGCGCCAGTCTTCGTGGTCGCCGACGGCATGGGCGGCGCCCAGGCCGGCGAGGTCGCCTCGCGGATGGCCGTGGACGCGTTCGAGCACGAGCTCCCCGATTCGGGCAGCCCCGAGGAGCGTTTGGCCGAGCGGATCCGCGAGGCCAACCGGCAGATCTACGACGTCTCCCGGTCGCACAAAGAGCACGAGGGGATGGGCACGACGGTCACCGCCGCCTACGTCGACGACACCGATCTGGCCATCGCTCACGTCGGCGACAGCCGCGCTTACCTGTTCCGCGACGGCGAGCTGACGCGCCTTACCCAAGATCACTCTCTCGTCGAGGAGCTCGTCCGCCGGGGCAAGCTGACCGAGGAGCAGGCCGCCGAGCACCCCCAACGCTCAGTCATCACCCGCGCGCTCGGCCCCGAGGCCACAGTCGAGGTCGACACGTGGAGCTACCCGGTGCGAGATGGCGATGTGCTGTTGCTGTGCAGCGACGGTCTTACGTCGATGATCAATCAGCAGCAGATCGCCGAGATCCTCGCCACGTCGTCGGATCTGGCCCAGGCCGGGGATCGGCTCATTCGGGCCGCCAACGAGGCCGGCGGTCGCGACAACATCACGGTGATCCTGTTCCGCCTCGAGGACGTCGGAGGCCCGGCCGGTGCCGACGACTCGACGGTTGTCGGGGTCCCGGCGGTGACCTCGCCGCGCACCAGCGCCGCCACCGCTCCCGTGGTGACGAGCATTCCGAGCCCCACGACCACCACGACCGAGCCCTCTGCGCCGACGACGAAGGCGACCCGCGCACCGCTGGCCCGTACGCAGGGACCACCGCCGACCCCTCCTGCGGCCAAGCGCGAGCGGCGCTACATCAAGCCGCTGGCCGCGCTGATTGCGACCCTCGTGGTGCTGTTCCTGATTCTTGGCGGGGGCTATCTGGCCACCCGGCAGCTGTACTTCGTCGGCACCAACTCACAGGGCATCGTCACGATCTATCGCGGCCTCCCCTATGACCTTCCGGCCGGGATCAAGCTCTACGAGACGTACTACGTCTCGGGCATGCCCGCGTCGCTGGTCCCCGCCGACCGCCGCGGCTCGCTGTTCAACAACGACCTGCGCTCGCAGACGAGCGCCACAAACCTGGTGCGCGACCTCGAGCTTGGACGGGTGTCTAAGTGAGCGAACGCAACCGAGAGCTGCTCGGCCTGATACCCGCGTCCCTGCTCGTCACCGCCGGCTTTGCCGCCGTGTTCATCCAGCGCTCGAGCCATCTGACGAATCTCTCGCTCACCTACGGAGCGATCTTTCTCGGGCTCTGCGTGGCCGGCCACATCTTCATCCGCATCACGCTTCCGCACGCCGACCCCTATCTGTTCCCGCTCGTCGCGCTGCTGGCCAGTTTCGGGATCGTCGTCGTGTACGGGATCTCTCAGACGTTTGCTCGCCAGCAGGCGCAGTGGTTTGTCCTCGGCCTCGTCCTGTTCGCGGCGACGATCGTGACCTTTCGCGACTACCGCAAGCTCGAGCAGTACCGCTACCTGATCGTCGCTGTATCGCTGGGGCTGCTGCTCATGCCGCGTCTGCCAGGGGTGGGCGATCAGGTCAACGGCGCCTACCTCGGCATTCGCATCCCCGGTTTGTTCGTATTCCAGCCGGCCGAGTTCGCCAAGATCGGGCTCGTCGTCTTCCTGGCCAGCTACCTGCGCGACACCAGGCACGTGATGGTGATCGGATCGCGCCGGATCCTCGGGGTCACGATCCCTCCGATCAAGTACTTCGGGCCCGTTCTCGTCATCTGGGGCCTGGCCATGGTGATCCTGTTCGTGCTCCACGACATCGGGTCCTCGCTGATGTTCTACGGCGGTCTGCTGGCCATCCTCTACGTGGCCACTGGACGGCTGTCGTTCGTCGTCGTCGGGCTGCTGGCCTTCGCCCTCGGAGCCTGGTACGTGGGTACGCATGTTCCCCACGTCCACGACCGCGTCGAGGCCTGGCTCAACCCGTTCAGCTCGCACGAGTACAACAAGATCGGAGGGAGCTTCCAGCAGGCCAACGCCCAGTTCGCCCAGGCGGCCGGCGGCTTCTTTGGCGAGGGCTTCGGGCAGGCGACATTGACGATCCCAGGCACGAACTTCAACCTCCTCCCCGCCCCCCAGACCGACATGATCTATGCGGTCATCACCGACGAGCTGGGGCTGTTCGGGGCCGCGGCGGTGATCTTCACCTACCTCCTGTTCATCGCGCGCGGATTCAAGATCGCCGTGCTGGCGCGCGACTCGTTCTCCAAGCTGCTGGCCACCGGGCTGACGGCGGTGTTCGCGCTCCAGGTGTTCGTGATCGTCGGCGGCGTCACGCGCGTGATCCCGCTCACCGGAGTGACGCTCCCGTTCATCTCCTATGGCGGTTCCTCGATCATCGCCAACTTCGTGTTGTTGGCCCTGCTCCTGCTCGTGTCCGACCGTGCGCGGAGGGAAGCATGAACCGCCAGATCGTGCGCGTGTTCGGGCTCTTCGTCGTGCTCTTCACGGTGCTCATCGTGTGGACGACGCGGTGGACCGTGATCGACGCCAAGTCGCTGCGCAACAATCCTCTCAACGACCGCACACTCGTACAGGAACTTCGGATCAAGCGGGGCAGGATCGTGGCCGACAACGGTGAGTCCCTAGCCGTCTCCAGGCGAGCGGTCGGCGGAACCTGGACTCGCTATTACCCGACCGGATCTCTGTTCGCCCAGGCCGTCGGTTACTCGGATCCCCGCACCGGTCAGGCCGCCGGCCTCGAGCAGTCCCGTGGCGAGGAGCTGCGCGGGCTACAGACCGGACTCAGCTCGGTCTTCGGGCCGACGAGCTCCAACCGCGTCGGCGACGACGTATACACGGCACTTGACCCCAAGGCCCAGCAGGTCGCCGAGCAGGAGCTCGCCGGCCGGGCCGGCTCGGTCGTGGCGCTCGACCCGCGGACGGGCGCGGTCAAGGTCATGTATTCGTCTCCGAGCTACAACGACAATCACCCACTCGCGCAGGGACCGGACACCTCGCAGCTCAATCGCGCAACGCAGGGTCGCTATCCGCCGGGCTCGACCTTCAAGGTCGTGACCGCCACGGCGGCGATCGACAGCGGCAAGTACACCCCCAACTCGACCGTCAACGGCAAATCGCCGATCACGGTCTCAGGGGTGCCGCTGGCCAATGACAACAACCAGGCCTTCGGCATGATCGATCTGATCACCGCGCTGACCTACTCGGTCAACACCGTTTGGGCCCAGGTGGCCGAGTCGGTTGGGCGCCCGACGATGACCAAGTACATGAAGCGCTTCGGCTTCTACTCCAAGCCGCCGCTCGACTATCCGTCCGATCAGATCCACCCCAGCCAGCCGTATCCCCCGGGCAGCAACCGCCCCTACCCACCGGGCAGCCCCAGGGAGGACATCGGCCGGATCGCCATCGGGCAGGGCGGGCTCCAGGTGACCCCGCTGCAGATGGCCATGGTCGCCGCGGCGGTGGCCAATGGGGGCAAGCTGATGAAGCCCCACTTCACCACCAAGGTCGTCAACCGGGACGGCCAGACGGTCGAGACGATCAAGCCCTCCGTCTACAACCAGGTGATGAAGCCCTCGGCGGCGGCTCAGATCACGCAGATGATGAAGCGTGTCGTCGATGAGGGCACGGGCACGCCGGCCCAGCTCGGCGGGATCAGCGTGGCCGGCAAGACCGGCACGGCGTCGGTTGGCGTCCCCGGGTCGAACCTGACCCAGCCGTGGTTCATCGGCTTCGCTCCGGTGCCGAACCCGAGCGTTGCCGTTGCGGTGACGATCGAGCGCAGTGACGGTGGCTTCGGGGGCACGGTGGCCGCCCCGATCGCCCGCGACGTGATCCAGACCCTGCTCTCCGAAGGTCAGTGACCGTGCCCGAGCTCGCCACCGGCACGCTGATTGACGGGCGCTATCGCGTGCAGTCGCGTCTGGGCACGGGTGGCATGGCCGACGTGTTCTGCGCCGAGGACCAGCAGCTCGGGCGCAAGGTGGCGCTGAAGCTGCTCCACCGCCGCTTCGCCGAGGATCCGGGGTTCGTCGAACGCTTCCGCCGTGAGGCGCAGGCCGCGGCCGGCCTCCAGCATCCCAACGTCGTCGGTGTCTACGACCGCGGCTCCTACGACGACACGTACTACATCGCCATGGAGTACCTCCCTGGGCGCTCGCTCAAGCAGCTGATCCGCCAGGAGGCACCGCTCGACCCGATCCGCGCCATCGACATCACGGTCCAGATCCTCAAGGCCGCGCGCTTCGCCCATCGTCGCGGCGTGATCCATCGCGATCTCAAGCCCCACAACGTGATCATCGACGACACCGACCACGCCAAGGTGACCGACTTCGGGATCGCCCGGGCGGGGGCATCGGACATGACCGAGACGGGCTCGATCATGGGTACCGCGCAGTATCTGTCTCCCGAGCAGGCCCAGGGCCACGCGGTCAGCGCCGCCTCCGACCTGTACTCAGTCGGGGTCGTGCTCTACGAGATGCTCACGGGACGCGTGCCCTTCGACGGCGAGTCGGCGGTCACGATCGCGCTCAAGCACGTATCCGAATCGCCTCCGCCTCCGAGCGTCCTCAACCCCGCGATCCCGCCCGAGCTCGAGCAGGTCGTCCTGTGGTCGCTCAACAAGAACCCGGCCGACCGTCCCGCCGACGCCGACCAGTTCATCGCGGTGCTCGAGCAGGTCAAGGAGCGGATCCTGTCGGGCGCCCGCGGCGAGCGCACCGCGAGATTCGCCGCTGTCGGGATGGTGGGCGGGGCGCTCGGAGACGTTGCCCCGGCCGCGGTGGCCGGCGAGGTCGTCGATGCGCCGACCGGCTGGCCCGGCGAGCAGTTTCCGCCCGTCGACGGGGATCAGCCCGGTCCGGAACGCAAGAGGCGCCGCTGGTGGTGGTGGATCGCGGCGCTCGTGGCGCTGCTGTTGGCGGGCGGGGTGGCCGCCTATCTGCTCACGCGGCCGGTGACGAAGACCGTGCCGAACGTGATCGACGAAACGCTGAGCAACGCCATCACCAACGTACAGAACGCAGGCTTCACGGCGGCCACCCTCTACGTTCAGGATGCCAAGCCGTCGGGCACCGTGATCAGTCAGAACCCGCAGCCGCTGACCAAGGCCAACGAGGGCTCGACGATCACGCTCAAGGTCTCCCAGGGGCCCGGCAACACCACGGTGCCGACCGTGGTCGGCTTGACCGAGCGAAGAGCGGTGCGCGCGATCAGACGGGCGCGTCTGAAGCTCGCTGGCATCCGCAACGAAAGCTCGAGCCAGATCACCGCGGGCGAGGCAACGCGCACCCAGCCCGCCGCCGGCCAGCAGGAGCCCGTCGGGACCGGGGTGACGTTGTTCATCTCCACAGGTCCGGCGCAGGCGACGGTACCGGGCGTGATCGGCGAGAGCGAGGGCAACGCCCGGGCAGCGATCGAGAACGCCGGATTCAACGTGACCACCTCGACTCAGGTCTCGAGCTCGTCCCAGGCGGGCACGGTGATCGATCAGAACCCGTCCGGGGGAGCCCTCGAGCCCAGGGGCGCCACCGTGTCGATCGTCATCGCGCAGGCCGTCCCGACGACTCCGGTTCCCAATGTCACCGGCGATTCGGAGGCGGCCGCCGTCACGGCTCTGACGAGTGCCGGGTTCAAGGTCTCCAAACAGACTCAAGACGTGACCAAGCAGGCCAAGGACGGGATCGTGCTCAGTCAGAGCCCGAGCGGCGGCAGCGCCAAGAAGGGCAGCACGGTGACGATCGTCGTCGGCCACTTCCGGCCTCCGCCCCAACCGCCCCCGACCACGACGACCACGAGCACACCGACCACGTCAAAGACGACGACCACGAGCAGCAGTTCGTCCACGACATGACCTCGCTCCGAGTTGCTGTGCTCGGCGGCGGTCGTTCCTCCGAGCACGATGTCTCCCTGGCGTCGGCCGCGTCGGTGCGCGCGGGCCTCAGGGAGGCCGGCCACGTTCCGATTGAGATCGAGGTGGGGCGCGACGGGGTCTGGCGACGCGATGGCACCGAGCTGACCGTCGCCCTGGGGCGCCGTCTCGACGAGGTCGACGTCGTGTTCCCCGCCCTGCATGGACCCTACGGCGAGGACGGCACCGTGCAGGGGCTGCTCGAGTGCCTCGACCTCCCGTACGTCGGGGCGGGCGTGTTCGCCTCGGCGCTGTGCATGGACAAGGTCGCCTTCAAGGATCTGATGGCCCACTCGGGACTCCCCCAGGTGCCCTACCGCGCGGTGCCGCAGGCGACCTACGCCTCCGAGCCGGCGGCCGTGCTGCACGGAGTGGCCGAGCTGGGGCTGCCCGTGTTCGTCAAGCCAGCCCGGCTGGGTTCCTCGGTCGGGATCGGCCGCGTGGCCATCTCCGATGAGCTACCGGCCGCGCTCGAGGCGGCGTTCGCCCACGACCCGCTGGCCGTCGTCGAAGCGGCCTCGAGCGGCCTCGAGATCGAGTGCTCGGTGATGGGCAACGAGGATCCGGTCGCCTCGCAGCCGGGCGAGATCCTGCTCGCCGCCGGCGAGTCGGGCTGGTACGACTACGAGGCCAAGTACACCCCCGGGGGGATGGAGCTGATCGTCCCCGCCCGCATCCCCGAGCCAGTCCGCGAGCGCGTTCGCGAGCTCGCCATCGCCACGTTCAAGCTGACCGGCTGTCGCGGCCTGGCGCGGGTCGACTTCTTCGTCTCCGGCGAGGACGTGCTGGTCAATGAGCTCAACACGATGCCCGGCTTCACGCAGACGAGCGTGTTCGCCTCGCTGTTCGCGGCCAGTGACGTCACCTATCCCGAGGTCCTGGACCGGCTGCTGGCGCTGGCGATCGAGCGCTACGAGGACGAGGAGCGGCATCGGCACTAACGCCGGCGGCGCGCCTGTCGCGTTCAGTCAGCTGCCCCGGTCGATGTGCGGTGTCGGGGAACGGCTTGCTGGGGACGGGTTGGGTTCTGGACGCTGCGTGATCAGCTCACCGAGGGCGTTCTGGGGGGTGGTCAGCTAAGCGCACCTATGTGTCGCTTAGCTGACCAGCTTCTGGTCAGGGCGGCCGTGCGTTGTTTGTGGCCGTAAACGTCAGAGTCGCCTCGTCGATTTAGGCGACTGTGACGCTGTAGTCGCTGGAGGCAGCAGAGGCTCACCCGCCCCATCGCCGGCAGGCCGTTCCCGAAGCCACCCGTCACCGACGCAGGCCTGAACGGACCGCCACCGTCCTACTTGTAGCTGTAGAGCGTGACCTCGTTGATCTGCAGGTGGTTGCGCCCACCCAGGCTGGTCACCCACAGCAGGTAGTACCGGTACTCGTTCGGCGGTGGAGAGATGGATGACCTGGTGGGCGCCGACCTTGGTCTGTGGTGCGACCTGGACCCAGCCCGGGTCGGGCCACTTGGTCACCGGTGGGCTGGTGTTGCGGGCGTAGACGCCGGCGGTGAAGCCGGGCGTCGACGTGGTCACCCGCATCACCTTGGCGCATCGTGCCGGGGCTGGCGTCGACGTAGATGCCGACGCCGGCCTTCTCCAGCGCGTCGCTGTAGTAGGTCTGGGTGCTCCAGAACGTGCTCGTCTGGTTGTCGATGGCCAGGCTGGCGTCGGGATGCTCGTTCGTGGGGTCGCCGAGTGGGTTGTAGCCGTGGGCGCACGTCTCGCAGAGGTGCACCGGGGCGAGCTGCTTGCTCGGGGCGGGCTGGGGCGGCGGCCCGGTCCCGTGGTGGGTGCGGCTCGTGAGCCATACCGCGCCGCCGCCCAGGATGGCCACGACGATCAGGGCCAGGAGCAGCGCGGTGGCGGGGTGCCGAACCCGGAACGGGACGCGCCGCTGGGCGCTCGAGGGGAGGGTCCGCAGCACCGAGGTCACCTCGCCGGTGGCGCTGCCGGCCCGGGCGGTCTCGATGGCCAGCGCGTCCTCGAGGTCGGCGATGAACTCGGCGTCGTTGGCGTAGCGGTCCTCCTGGCGCTTCGCCGTCGCGGTGTCGACCACGGCGGCCAGAGCGGCCGAGACCTCGGGCCGCTTGGCCTGCACGTCGGGCATCTGCTCGCGCACGTGCTTCATGGCCACCGCCACCTGGTTCTCGCCCTTGAACGGGACCTCGCCGGTCAGCATCTCGTAGAGGACGACGCCGAGCGAGTACAGGTCCGACTGGCCGGTGACGCGCTGCCCCAGGGCCTGCTCGGGCGAGACGTAGTCGGTGGTCCCGAGGACGCGGCCGTCGGCGGTCAGACCCTCTTCGTCGAGCGTGCGCGCGATGCCGAAGTCGGTGACCTTGGCCGAGCCCTCCTCGTCGATGAGGACGTTCTGTGGCTTGACGTCGCGATGGACGATGTGGCGCGCGTGGGCGGCGCCGAGGGCACGGGCGATCTCGATCGCGTACGCCACCGCCTCGTTGATTGGCAGCCGGCCCTGGCGCCGGATCCGATCCTTGAGCGTCTCGCCCTCGACGTACTCGAACACGATGTAGGGCCGGCTCTCGTCCTCACCGGCGTCGATCACGCCCACGACATGCGGGTGCGACAGCTGGGCCACGGCCCGTGCCTCGCGCCGGAAGCGCTCGAGCTGGTCGGAATCGCTCGCCACCTCGCGGTTCATCAGCTTGATCGCCACCTGACGCTGGAGCGTCTCGTCGAGGGCGCGGTACACCGTCGACATGCCGCCGGCGCCGATGCGGGCCTCGAGCCGGTACCGGCCGCTGAGGGTCGTTCCGAGCAGGGTGGTCATCTACCAGGCCTTATTTTGCGCCACGCCACGGTGACTTACCGTCACGCGGCAGAACAAGTTCAGGGGTGCCGGGGATAAGTCGTGGCCGTTAGGACTGTCGCAGCCCACTTGCGTCTCCGCTCAGCCCCAGCGGCGGCAGGCTGATCTGTCCAGCCTGCTCGGTCAACCGTCCGATTTGCGCCGCCCCCGGATGCCACCCTGCCAGCAGCTCGGCCGCCGCGTCCGCGCCGTCCGCGGGCACGATCGCGCAGAGGCCGCAGCCCATGTTGAAGACCTCCCACATCTCGCCGGCCGCCGACGTCGCCGAGCTCGGCGATCAGCGCGAACACGGGCGGTGGCGGCAGTGGCGCCGAGATTTCGTAGCCGATCTCGGTCCCGATGCGCAGCAGATTGAGCACGCCGCCACCGGTGATGTGGGCCAGGCCGTGAACCGGAATCCCGCTGCGCAGCAGGGCCAGCACCGCGCGCACGTAGATCGTCGTGGGTTCGAGCAGAACGTCGGCCACACTGTCGTCGCCGAGGGCCTGTGGGCGAGCTTCGAGCGCCAGCCCGCCCTGCTCGAGCAACGCGCGGCGGGCCAGCGTGAGCCCGTTGGAGTGCACGCCCGAGGCGGGAAGGCCGATGAGCGCATCGCCGGGCCGGCACCGACTCCCGTCGACGATGCGGTCGAGCGCCACCGTCCCGAAGGCCGAGCCGACGAGATCGAAGCCAAACGGCGACGGGTGGCCCCGGATCACCTCGGGCAGCTGGCAGACCTCGCCACCCGGGATCTCGACCCCGGCCAGCTCGGCGCCGGTCTTCAACCCCACGGCCAGATCGCGCAGCAGCGCGGGGTCGGCCTCCTCCACGGCGATGTAGTCGAGTAGCGCGATCGGCTCCGCACCGACGCAAATGAGGTCGTTGACGTTCATCGCCACACAGTCGATGCCGATCGTGTCGAACCGGCGCGCCCGCTCGGCGACGATCACCTTGGAGCCGACGCTGTCGGTGGCCAGGGCGACCCCCAGTCCGGGAGCGATTTCGAGCACGCTCGCGTAGTGGCCGGGCAGGGGCACGGCCCGCGAGGACCGACCGGGATCGATCCCGCGCAGGATCTCGACGATCGCCTCGACGCCATGGTCGGTCCGTGCGGTGTCCACACCTGCGGCTGTGTAGGCATCCGTCACGACACAATTGTCCTGCATCGGGAAGACGGCCGACGGCCCGTGCTTCAGGCGCGTGCGGGGCGCCGCAGCTTGGCCAGAACGAGCACGCCGAGCAAGGTTCGGTAGGCAGCGTAGGGAAGCAGCGAGCGGTCGCGCTCGACCTGACGGATCAGCCAGGTCGAGGACAGCGTCGACGCGAACGATGCGCCCGCCCCGACGAGGAACGCAGCCCAGGCGTCCCGAGGTAGGCCCCGCCGCTGCAGGCGCACCCCCTTGAGCAGGGTGGCGCCGGCGATGACCGGCAGGGCCACGTGGCGCGAGAGGCGGTTGGCGTCCTGGCGCGTGAACCGGCGCATCCGGGCCGCGGCCAGGGTGGCTCCGTTACGCGAGACGCCGGGTACGAGCGCGCATGCCTGGGCCACCCCCAGCCACACGGCGTCGCCGGCGCCGGCCTCCTCGTGGGTCCGCGTCTGCGCCTGGCGGTCGGCGAATGCCATCGCGATCGCACCCGCAATCAACCCGCCGGCGATCGTGGCCGGCGTGCCGAGGTGCCGCTCGATCGGCCGCTCGAGCGTGTACCCGACGGCGGCCGGTGGCGCGAACGACAGCGCGATGAGGAGCAGCCGGCGGGCGTTGAGGTCGCGCACGGCGCCGCCCACCTCCTGGCGAAGCGTGAACAGCAGCGCGGCGGCGGTGCCGGCATGGAGCGCAACCTCGAAGGACTTGCGCAGCTCATCGTCGACGTTCTCGTAGTCCCACCCGAGCAACCACGGCACGAGCGTCAGATGGCCCGAGGACGAGATCGGCAACAGTTCCGCCGGTCCGTGGAGCGCCCCGAGGGCGAGGGCCTGAGCCACCGACAGCTGCGGCCGGCGCGGCGCTCCCCGCCCGCGGCGCTCAGGCGGCGACATCCGGCGCCGGCCCGCCACCTCCGCCGCGCGATCGGCGCACGATCAGATACACGATCAGCCCGACCAGAATCGCGGCACCCACATAGTCGACGTACTCGAGGTTGTGGCGCCAGTTCTGCCAGTCGCTGCCCACCGCCTGCCCCAGGAAGGCAAGGCCGACGATCCACGGAATCGACCCCAGCGTGGCGAGGATGAAGAAGCGCCAGAACGGCATCTCCGCGATACCCGCCGCGTACGGAAACGCCGCGCGGGCGACCGGCACAAGGCGCGAGAAAAAGATCACCGGATCGCCGTAACGGTCGAACCACCGGTGGGCGAGGTCGAGCCGATGCTTACTCACGTGCAGCTTGCTCCCCCGGCGCTCCAGCACCTCCGACCTGCCGTAGTAGCCGATCGCGTAGGCGATCGAGGCCCCGGTCATGTCGCCGACGAGTCCAGCGATGATTATCCCCATCATCGACAGGTGGTGGTCGGACACGTTGAACCCGGCAAACAGCATCGTCGGCTCGGTTCCGGGAAGGCCGATCACGCCGGTCGTCATCGTCATCAGCCAGACGCCGAAGTAACCGAGGTCGTTGATCACGTGGGTCGCCAGGGTGACCAGCGAGTCCGTGATGGAGGCGGTCATGATCAGCAAGGCGCCTAGCCTAGCGGTGGAAAGCAGCAGGTTGAGGCCGGGTAGGGTTCCCGGCCCATGAGTATTCCGTTATTCGACACGGCCACGCCGCTCGCGCCGCTGCGTTCGGCGATCGGCGAGAAGCTGACCGAGGTGCTCGAACAGGCCCACTTCATCCTCGGGCCTGAGGTGCAGTCATTCGAGCGCGAGTTCGCCGCCTACCTTGGGGTGCGCCACGTCGTCGGCGTCGCCAACGGGACGGACGCGATCACGATCGCCCTCCGAGCGCTCGGCGTCTCCGACGGCGACGAGGTCGTCGTCCCTTCGTTCACCTTCTATGCCACCGCCGAGGCCGTCGTCAACGCCCGGGCGCGACCGGTGTTCTGCGACGTCGATCGTGACACGCGCAACGTGACGGCCGACACGGTGAAGGCGGCGATGAGCGCGCACACATCGGCGATCGTGGCCGTCGATCTGTTCGGCTGTCCCGCGCCGCTACCCGAGATCAGAGCGCTTGGGCTACCTGTGCTCGAGGACGCGGCGCAGGCCGCTGGCGCCAGTCTCGACGGACGCCGCGCGGGGGCGCTGGGCGATGCGGCGACGTTTTCCTTCTACCCCTCCAAGAACCTCGGCTGCTTCGGCGACGGCGGAGCAATCGCGACCGACGATGACCGCGTGGCCGAGCTGGCTCGGACCCTGCGCTTCCACGGCTCGCGGGACAAGCAGTCGTTCGAGTACGTGGGGTACAACTCGCGCCTCGACGAGATCCAGGCCGCGATCCTGCGCCTGCTGCTGTCCGAGCTCGACCGCTGGAGTGATGGGCGTCGCGCCACGGCGCGCGCCTACGCCGAGGGCGGGCTAGGCGATCACGTTGGCCTTCCGGCCCCGCAGGCCGGCGCCGATCCGGCCTGGCACCTGTATGTGGTAACGCACCCCGAGCCCGATCGCCTCCGCGAGCATCTGGCCGAACAGGGGATTGCGTCGCGCAGCTACTACCGGACCCCCGTGCACGCTCAGGCGGCGATGGCTCCGTACGCCGCCGCCGCGCCGCTCCCGGGCACGGACGAGCTGGCGGCGAGCAACCTGGCGCTGCCCATGAGTGCGGTGCTGGCGCCGGCCCAGTCGCAGCGGGTGATCGCGGCCGTGGCCGGCCTGCCCGCGACGTGAGGGTCTGGATCGACCTCACCAACTCGCCTCACGTCCTCGTGATGCGGCCGATCATCCAGAGGTTGCGCGCCCAGGGTCACGAGGTCCAGGTCACGGCGCGCGACTTCGCCCAGACGCTGGAGCTGTGCGAGCGGTTTGGGATCGATCACACGCCGATCGGTCGCCATCGCGGGGCGACCCTGCTGGCCAAGGCCGGAGGGCTCCTGGGGCGCTCCACCCAGCTGATGCGCTGGGCCCGAGGCCGCGGGTTCGACGTCGCCCTCGGCCACGGCTCAAACGATGTCACCGTCGCCGCCGCGCTCCTTCGCATCCCCGCGGCGACGATGTTCGACTACGAGTGGGCGACCGTCCAGCACACCGTCAACTGCCGCCTGGCCCGCGCTGCCGTGGTACCCGATGTGATTCCCGTGCAGCGTCTTGATCGGCTCGGCGCGCGCGGGAAGATCCGGCCCTATCCCGGCATGAAGGAGGAGTACTACCTGGCCGATTTCGAGCCCGACGATGCCGTGCTCACCGAGCTGAGCCTCGATCGCGATCGGCCGATTGCCGTGGTGCGCACGCCCCCCGAGGTTTCGCTGTATCACCGCTTCCACAATGAGCTGTTCGCCGACGTCCTCGACCGTCTCCGCGGTGAGCAGACCGTCGTGCTTCCACGCACGGCGGAGCAGCGAATCCGGCTCGCGGCCCAGCCCGGGCTGATCGTTCCCGAGCAGGCTGTCGATGCCCAATCGCTCATCGCCTACGCCGACCTGGTGGTGTCTGCGGGCGGCACAATGAACCGAGAAGCAGTGGCTCTCGGGACGCCCGTGCTCACGCTATTCGAGGGACGTCTCGGGGCCGTCGATGAGACCCTGATCGCCAGCGGCCGCCTCAAGCGCCTGACCCAGGCGAGTCAGGTCGTGTTGGCAAAACGCGTGCAAAACGCGCAAACCGGGACTCGCGTCAGGCGGGATCCGCAACTCCTGGTCGAATTACTGGTTACTCCCCGTTAACGGCCGCTACTCTAATTTGATCCGAACGTCCCTGTCCGCGGCCGGGGGGGCGTAATCGACCGTTGCGAAGATCCGGAGCACCTACCATGTCAACCTACGCACGGCCGCGCCGGGTGGCGGCGATTTCGATACTCGCGCTGGCTGCGCTGGCCATCGTGCTCCTGTCGGGCGGCTCACCCACGCGAAGCGCTGCGGCCACGCGTGCGGTCTACGTCTATCCGATCGCCGGCAGCCAGCTTGCGCCGCCGCACTCCCAGATCACCTTCCGCAACGTGTCGGTGAGCCGGCTCGGTCCGATCTCCGTCACGGGTTCAAAGAGCGGCTCGCACTCGGGTCGCGTCGAGGCCGACTCCGATGGGAGAGGCGGCAGCTTCATTCCCAGCAAGGGATTCACGCCCGGTGAGACGGTGACTGTGCGGACTCACCTGAACATCTACAACGGCCACAAGGGCACCTACCGATTCAAGGTCGCGACGCCGGCCGGCGGGATTCCCGATAGCCCGTTCGGCCCTGCGGCCCGGGTCCGGGGCGACGTCTGGAACTTCCACTCGCGTCCGGACCTGCACCCCGCCTCGGTCAGGGTCGTCCATGGCTCCTCGCACACCGATCACGGCTACATCTTTGTCGCGCCCGAGTTCGGACCGCTGCAGAAGGGTCCGGAGATCCTCGACTCTCAGGGCCATCTGATCTGGTTCAAGTCCGCGCCCGGCGACTGGATGGCGACGGTGGTCAGAGTGCAGAAGCTCTACGGCAAGAACGTGCTGACCTGGTGGCAGGGAAGATTCGGGGCCGGGGTCGGGGCCGGTGAGGACGTGATCAACGACGACCACTATCACCAGATCGCCGCCGTCAGGGCGGGCAACGGGCTCTACGCCGACCTCCACGCCTTCGTCATCACCCCTCAGAACACCGCTCTGATGGCGATCGAGGAGCCCGTCCGCTACAACGCCTCGTCGGTTGGCCAGCCGACTAACCAGGTCGTTTTCAACTCCGTCGTCCAGGAGATCGACATCAAGACGGGCCTCGTCCTGTTCCAGTGGGACGCGCTCGACCACATCCCGCTGCGCGCCAGCTACACCAAGTTCCACGGGGCCAATCACCCCTACGACTACTTCCACCTCAACTCGGTCTTCAGGGACCGCGATGGCAACATCGTCCTGTCGGGTCGCTCGGTGTCATCGGTCTACAAGGTGGCGCTCAGCAACGGGCACATTATGTGGACGCTGGGGGGCAAGCACTCGAGCTTCAAGATGGAGCCCGGTGCCTCCCCGGCCTTCCAGCACGACGCCGTCCCGCGGTATCACAACGTTGTCTCGGTCTTCGACAACGGAGCTGGGCTGTTCAACGTCCACTCGCAGTCCCGAGCGTTGTGGGTGAAGATGAACTTCCACAACCACACGGCCTCGGAGGAGAAGGAGATCTTCCACGCGCCGCCGGTGCTGTCGACCTACGAGGGCACCGTTCAACAGCTGCCGGGAGGCCACACCTTCGTCGGCTGGGGCCATCAGCCCTACTTCAGCGAGTACAACGGCTCGCGCCAAGACATCTTTGATGCTCGCTTCGTCGACAACAATGCCAGCTTCAGCGCCTACCGGTTCCGCTGGAACGGCTATCCGCAGACCAAGCCTGCGGTGGCTGCCTCGAACAGCCACGGCAGGACGTGGGTGTACGCGAGCTGGAACGGCGCCACCGGCGTGCACAGGTGGCGGGTCCTGGCGGGCGCGAGCTCGCACAGGTTGCATCGGGTGGCGACGGTCAGGCGGACGAACTTCGAGACCGCGATCCGGATCTCATCGGCTTCGTACGTCGCTGTGCAGGCGCTAACCGGCAAGAACCGCGTGCTCGCCAGGTCCTCGACCATCCGGCCGTGATCGCGGTGAAAGTTTCCGACGTCCGCGGCGAGCGGGCGCAACAATTCAGGCAGGCCCGTGTTTCGGATCGGAGTGGTCTTTGCCACGGTGACCTGTCATCTCGACCGAAGGATCGTTCCTAGATGTCAAAAGCCAGACTTGCGACCGCCGCACTCGTGGCGGTCATGTGCTCCGGGGCGGTGGCGGCAAGTGCCGTGGCCAAGCCATTGTGGAACTTCACCACGCGTGGGGCGTACTCATTCGTTAGCCAGCCGAAGCTGCATCCGCCCAAGCTGATCTGGAAGGTCAAGCACGGCGTGTCGTTGGCCAAGGGCTACTTCCTGATCGCCAACACGCCCAACCTGGCGGCCGGCAAGATGGCTGGACAGAGCGGGCCGGAGCTGATCGATCGGCATGGTCATCCCGTGTGGTTCGTGCCGGTGTCGCGCAACGTCGTCGCGAACAACCTGGCGCTGCAGACCTACAACGGCAAGCCGGCGTTGAGCTACTGGGTGGGCGTCGAGAACGCCGCCGGCGTGATCACCAGCGGCAAGGACATCGTGGTCGACCAGCATTACAAGACGGTCGCGACGCTGAAGGGAAAGAAGGGCTGGATCATCGACCTGCACGAGATGGTCATCGACGGCACCAATGCCTGGGTGATCGCCTCCAAGAGCGAGCCCAAGGATCTCCGCCCCGAGCACGGCCCGCGCCACGGGACGTTCGTCGACAACGCGGTCCAGGAGTACGACCTGACGACGGGCAAGCTGCTCTACACCTGGGATGCCGCGAACCGCGTCAAGACCGGCGACTCCTTCATGAAGCCGAGCCGCGACGGTGTCTGGGACCCCTACCACATGAACTCGCTCCAGCTCACCGGCAGCAAGACGTTCCTGGTCTCGCTGCGCAACACGTGGGCCGCCTACCAGGTCGACATGGGTACGAACAAGACCGACTGGACGCTGGGCGGCAAGCACAGCACGTTCAGGTTCAAGGGCAAGGCGCAGTTCCAGTGGCAGCACGACGTGCAGCTGCACCGGAACAACGTGGTCAGCGTGTTCGACGATCACTGCTGCAAGGTCAACAGCAAGGGCCAGTTGCTCGTCCCCAACGGGCCGACCCGCGGGCTCGTGCTCAAGCTCAACATGGGCAAGAAGACCGCCTCGATGACCAGGCAGTACACCCGCGGCAAGCACTTCTACGCCGCGTTCCTGGGCGACACCGATCTGCTTTCGGGCGGAGGCGCGGTGATCGGCTGGGGCTCACAGCCGTTCTTCTCGGAATACGGCCGCTCAGGAAAGCTGCTGCTCGACGCCCAGTTCCCGACCAACGCCGATCTGACCTACCGTGCGACGCTGGATCACTGGACCGGCACGCCGAGCGCGCCCCCGGTCGGTGCGGTGAAGACGAAGGGCAGCCGCGCCACCGTGTACGCGAGCTGGAACGGCGTTACCGGATTGTCGAAGTGGCGCGTGATGGCCGGCAACAGCAGTAAGCACCTGTCGGCCGTGGCCACCAAGGGCAACACCGGCTTTGAGACGGTGATCGACCTGTCGAAGAAGTACAAGAGCTACGAGGTGGTTGCCCTCGACGGCAAGGGCAGGACCATGGCCACGTCGAAGGTGTTCCCGCACCACGCCAACTTCGGCGGGTACTAGGCAGCCGCGGCGCGGGCTGCAACGAACGTTGCGCTTCAGGCCTGGTCGTCGACGCTGACGGCCAGGCCAGTCGCGCCCTCGGCCTGGCCTCTAACGTCCTCTTAGCGAGCCGGTAGGGCACCCGGGACTAGAATTTCGCGCTGCATGCGCCGGCGGATGAGATCCGCGGCCTTCCCCGTTCACCGCCATTCGATTCCGCAGGTGCTGGTGGACGGTCTTATGGTCGCCCTTGCGTACTACCTCGCGTTTCAGCTGAGGTTCGATGGCCATGTCCTGAAGCACTACAAGCAGCTGTTCGACAGCACGATCTGGTGGGTCGTTCCGCTGTGGTTGGTCGTCCTGGCGGCGTTTGGCGTATATCAGCGGCTTTGGACCTTCGTTTCGCAACGCGACTACGAAGCGGTGGTCAAGGCGGCGGTCGTGGCCACGCTGGTCACCGTTGGCGTAATCGATCTGCTGCACCCGGTCCAGACGCCGCCCCATTTCAAGCACTTCCGGATCGTCTCGACGGCGATCACGCTGCCGGCCAGCGTCGTCGCGCTGTTCTTCCTCCTCACTCTGGTCATGCTCATCGCGGCGCGGTTTCTCGTCCATCTCGTGGTCGAGGGCCGTGTGCGGAGCTTCCGGGTCGGCAAGGGCGCGCGCGAGGTCCTCATCATCGGCGGCGGCGACGGCGGCCGCCTCGTCGCTCGTGAGCTGGCCCGCAACCCGCAGCTTCGCCTGCGCCCCGTCGGCTTCCTCGACGACGACCCGCGCAAGCGCAGGATGAAGGACGAGTACGGGCTCAAGGTGCTGGGCACGACCTCGTCCGAGGACCTGACCCGGATCCTCGACGAGGCCGAGCCCGACGAGGTCATCATCGCCATCCCGTCGGCACCGGGCACCGTGCGTGCGCGTGTCGTCACCGCGTGCCGCGAGCGCGGCATCCCGGTCAGGACGACCCCGACCGTGTTCGAGCTGCTCCGCGACGGCTCGGGTCAGCTGAAGGTCACCCACCAGCTGCGCGAGGTCCGTGTGGAGGACATCCTCGGCCGGGAGCCCGTGCGAATGGAACTGGAGCGCGTCGGCGCGTATCTCGCGGGGGAGGTCGTGCTCGTCACGGGGGCCGGCGGCTCGATCGGGGGCGAGCTGTGCCGCCAGATCGCCCGTGTCGGGCCGCGCAGGCTCGTGCTCGTCGATCACGCCGAGGACAACCTGTTCGAGATCAACCGCGAGCTCGAGGAGGAGCGTCACGTCCGCATGGCCGTGCCGGTCCTGGCCGACTGCAAGGAAGAGGAAAGGATGCGCGAGGTATTCGGCGAATACCGACCGAGCATCGTATTCCACGCCGCAGCCTACAAGCACGTGGTGATGATGGAGACCAATCCGGTCGAAGCGGTCCGCAACAACGCGCTGGCTACGCGTGTCGTGGCCCGGATCGCCGGCGAGGCCGGCGTGGGGACGTTCGTGCTCGTGTCCACCGACAAGGCCGTGAATCCGGCCACCGTTATGGGAGCTTCCAAGGCATTGGCAGAGTGGGCCGTCGAGGCCGCGTCGTCGCGTTATTCCGCGACGACCTACTCCACCGTGCGCTTCGGCAACGTGCTCGCCTCATCGGGGTCGGTCGTGCCGATTTTCCGCCGCCAGATCGCCGCCGGCGGGCCGGTCACGGTGACAGATCCGCGCATGCGCAGGTACTTCATGACGATCCCGGAGGCAGTGCAGCTGATCATCCGGGCCGGCTCGCTGTCCGAGGGCAGTGGACAGGTGTTCGTATTGGAGATGGGGGATCCGGTTCGCATCATCGATCTGGCCGAAACGATGATCAGGCTGTCGGGTCTGGAACCCGAGCGCGACATCGTCATCGAAATCGTGGGGGCCAGGCCGGGTGAGAAGTTTCATGAGGATCTCTTCAATCCATACGAGCGGATCCAGCCCACTCCGGCCCAGAAGATCCTGCGCGCCGAACGCGAGCCCCTGGACCCCCGCTGGGTCGAGGAGACGTTCGCGAATATGAACCTACTCGTCCTCGAAGGTGACGCTGCGGGGCTCGCCGAGCACATCGCGGAGCTCGCGCGCGGACGGGGAAGCACGGCCGGCGGAACAGGCGCCCGGGTCGGCACGTAGACTGCTGGCGCAGCATGGGGACGATTCCGCTCGCTTTATCCGTCCACCACTTCATCAGCTCGGTGGGCGCTGATGCTGGCTTTGCCGCGATCATCGGCCTGGCCATCCTCATCCTGCTCTATTTCGCCCAGGCGCGCGAGACGACAACGTTGCGTGAGCACGCCTACGAGGCCGCCGATCGCATCCAGCAACTCGAGGCCCGCGTCGCCCAGCTCACTCGCGGCGCCGTCCCCGAGCCCCCGGCCGAGGAGGTGCCTCCCGCCCAGCCGGCGCGCGTCTCGGCCGCGGCCAGCCCGCCGCCGCCCGCCAGAGCTCCATCCTCCGATTCGCCGTCGCGCTCGACGCCCGTGGCCCCCGCCGGAGTAGGCGCCCCGGCGCTGTCGGCGGCGACCAAGCTGATCCCGACCGCCGCCCCCGCCGGCGCCGTGGCCATGGCTACGGACGCTCCTGGCGACTCGACCACCGTCGCGGCCGAGCCCTCGATCACCGCACGAGACGAACGCTCGGGCCCCCGCCCGGCCACCGTGGCCGGCGCCGCCAACGGGGCGAGCCAGTCGCGCTCGCCGGCCGGGGCCACGGCAACCCCGCCGCCGCGCGTCCAGGTCCGTCCTGGCGGCGCGCCGCCAGGACGACGTCCGACCTCGCAGGCGCGCACTCGCCAACCGCAGGGTGGAGGACCAAACCGGCTCCTGGTCGGCGGCCTCGCCGCCACCGCCATCGTGGTCGTCGTCGTCGTGGTCGTCGTCCTCACCTCGGGTGGCGCCAGCTCGAGCAAGACCCACACCACCTCGACCACGAATGCCCAGAGCAGCCGCCCCGCCCGCAAGACGGTCGTCAACCCGAGCGCGGTCACCGTCGCGGTCCTCAACGGGACCTCGACTCCGGGGCTGGCGGGCTCGGTCGCCACCAAGCTCTCGGACAAGGGCTACAAGCAGGGCACGGTCGCCACGGCGAGCGATCAGACTGCGACCACGACCACGGTGGCCTACCTGCCGGGATTCCGCCGTGATGCGGTGTCGGTCGCCACCACCCTGAAGGTCGGCGCCGGCTCGGTGCAGCCGATACAGTCCGCCGCCCAGGCCGTCGCGTGTCCCCCGCCCGCGGCCTGCCCGGCCAACGTGGTCGTCACCGTCGGCAGCGACCTCGCGGCCACGCAGTAACGGCCAGGCGAGATGGTGGACCTCCTCGACCTCCCTGATCGGAGTGCCAAGCCTCGCCAGCAAGGGCTGACCCACGTGCTCGACCGCGGGCTCTCGCTGGCCGAGGTCGACGGCCTGGTGCAAACGGCCGGAGCGTACGTCGACGTGGTCAAGCTTGGTTGGGGCACGGCGCTGGTAACCGGCGACGTGGAGGAGAAGGTCAAGCGCTATCGCGAGCTCGAGATCCCGCTCGTCCTCGGGGGCACGCTCACCGAGCTGGCCATCGCCCAGAACCGCCTCGACCAGTTCATCGAGTGGCTCCACGTACTCGAGATTGACCACATCGAGATCTCCGACGGCACGATCGAGCTCCGGCATGACGACAAGCTCGAGTTGATCAAGCGGCTCTCGAGCGAGTTCACGGTGCTGTCCGAGGTCGGGTCCAAGGACGACACGCGGATCATGGCTCCCTATCGGTGGGTCGAGCAGATCGAGCGCGAGCTCGAGGCCGGCGCGTGGAAGGTCATCGCCGAGGCACGAGAGAGCGGGACGGCCGGCATCTTCCGCCACGACGGTGAGGTACGAATGGGTCTGATCGACGAGATCGTGCACGCCGTCGCCCCGGAAAAGATCCTCTTCGAGGCCCCCCAGAAGGATCAGCAGGTGTGGTTCGTGCGGCGCTTTGGCCCCGACGTCAACCTGGGCAACATCACACCTGGTGACGTGTTGTCGCTGGAGACGATCCGGCTCGGGCTCCGCTCGGACACGGCGTCCAGCGTGTATGAATGACCAGGCCACCGCGGGTCTGCTCCTCGCTCGCCACGGTGAGACCGACGACAACCGCGAGCCCATCCGGGCCCAGGGTTTTCGCGACACCCACCTGAACGAGGCTGGGCGCCGGCAGGCCTCGGAGCTCGCCGAGCGGGTGGCGGGCGATGGGATCGTCTCGCTGTGGTCATCCGATCTGTCCCGCGCCCGCGAGACGGCGGAGATCGTCGCCGCGCGCATCGGCCTGGAGCTCCAGCTCGACCCCCGCCTGCGCGAGGGGAACCGTGGACGCTGGGAGGGGCATCTATTCGTCGACATTGCGCAGGCCGAGCCCGAGCTCTATGCCGCCTGGCGCCGGGCCGGAGCCGACTTCCGTTTCCCCGGCGGCGAGTCGCTGCGCGAGCATCAGGAGCGCGTCCTCGCCGCGCTGAGCGACATCCACGCCACCGGCGAGTTGCCGGCGCTCGTGGTCTGTCACGGCGGGAGCATCAGGGTCGTCCTATGCAGCCGGGATCCGGCCGGTCTCGACGCCTTTCATAGCTTTGAGGTGCCCAACGTGGCGGTGATCGAGCTGTGAGGCGACTGCCACTGTTCGTGTTCGGCGCGCTCATCGCTGCGACGGTGGCGGCCTTCTTCGTCACTCAGCACCTCAAGGTCTCGACGCCTCTCGTCGCCGGCTTTCCCCGCCCGTCGCCGGCGGTCATCAATCCCGAAGGGGGCACCTGTCTGGGCGTCAACCACCGCCGGATGTTCATCTCGTTCTATCTGCTGCACCGCACCGACGACGTCGACGTGTTCGTCGTCGATCAGGACGGGTCGATCGTGGCCACGCTGGCCACGAACCGTCACATGCGCCGTGGCGTTCGCACGCCCGACGGCGAGTTCTACTGGAACGGGCGTGAGGACAACGGTTCGGTGGCCCCCGACGGCAGGTACTACATCCGCATCGCCCTGCTCGGGCAGGGCCGCACGGTCGAGCTGACCAAGACGCCGGTGACGGTCAAGACGCTTCCGCCGCGCCCCGTGGTCAGTGACGTCTCGCCGTCGCTCATGCCCGACGGGACCACGCCGGTGACGATCCGCTACCGCGGCAACGAGCGTCGGCCGGCCACGGTGCTCCTGTACCGCACGGACGTGCCGGGGCGCCCGCGCCTTGTCGACAGCTTCGGCGTCGTGCCGACCAAGCCGGCCACATGGAACGGTCTGATCGACGGGAGTCCGGCTCCCGCCGGCATCTACCTGGTCGGTTTGCGCGTGACCGACGCGGCGTGCAACGTCGGGCGCTTTCCCATCACGATCCCACCCGCCCCCGGCACAACGCCGCACGCGGGGTTGACCGTGCGCTACCTCGCTGCGCAGCCGCCGCAGGAGCCGGTCCCGGCCGGGAGCCGTGCCCTGATCTATGTCGACGCCCGCAACCACGCCTACCGCTGGGCTCTGCGGCGCGTGGACGTCGAGAAGCCGGTCGCCACCGGCTCACAATCGGCCGGCGACTATGCGCTCCACGTGCGCCTTCCACGCAGCGGAGGCGCCGGCCTGTACAAGCTGGCCATCCGCTCGGGTCCCTACCGCACCGTCGTGCCCGTGGTTGCGCGGGCGGCCTCCGGGCACCCACGGGTGCTCGTCGTGCTGCCGGCGCTGACCTGGCAGGGACTCAACCCCTCCGACGACAACGGCGACGGGCTCCCGGACACGCTGCCCGCCGGCGGCCCCATCAAGCTCGCCCGCCCGTTCCTGTACGGACTCCCGCCCGGGTTCGGCGACGAGGTGGGCTTTCTCACCGACCTGGACAAGAACCATCTCAGCTACGACCTGACCACCGATCTGGCGCTCATCAACGGAACCTCGACGTTCAGCGG
This sequence comes from uncultured Solirubrobacterales bacterium, assembly GCA_963734775.1. GTDB lineage: Bacteria > Actinomycetota > Thermoleophilia > Solirubrobacterales > Solirubrobacteraceae > Palsa-465. The sequence goes on along the minus strand of CAVTJE010000013.1, from coordinate 152,068 downwards.
CCACGCCGCGGTGGCGCTGGCGGGTAGCGAGGTGTGGCTCCCAGAGGCGATTCGCGCCGGCCTGCGGACGTACGTCGAGAAGGGTGGCCACGTGATCGTGCTCGGGACCGATTCCCTGCGGCGCGGCGTGACGGTCTCCGACGGCCAGGCGCGAGGCCCCACCGCGCCGGCGGCCACCGACGCGCTCGGAGCACGGCTGGGAGCGATCCAGGCGCGCAACCAGCAGCTGATCCTGGTCATCCACGACGGGCTGCACATCTTCACCACGACGTCGGGGGCATTCCCCGGGTACTCGACCTATCAGCCCATCGCGGCCGTTGCCGCCCCCGGCAAGGTGCAGTCCGACGCCGGCACGAGCGCGACGAGTACGGCCATCGTCGGCTACCAGCTCGGCAAGGGGGTGGTCGTCAACATCGGCCTGGTCGGATTTGGCTCGAGCCTGGCCCACAACATCGACGCCAAGGAGTTCGTGTCGCGCCTGTGGAGCGTCCTGGGGCGCTAGCCATCCCCGGCCACCCGCGGTTTCCGCCAGCTTCTAACCGCTCCCGCGATCCGTACCGTGTCCTCGCGTGACCTCGTATCTCAAGCGTTTGGTCAGCTCGCTCGGCGCCTACCAGGTCGCCGACGTGGTGTCGAAGTTCATCGCGGTCCTGCTCCTGCCGGTCTACACCAGGTACATCAGCACGAGCGGTTACGGCGAGGTCGAGCTGCTCGCCAACGGAGTCATCTTCGTCAGCATCCTCGTCCGCTTCGGGATCATCGAGGCCTTCCTGCGCTTCTATTTCGTCGACGAGGACCAGGCTCGGCGCGACGGCCTCGTGCGCCGCTCGACGCTGTTCCTGCTCATCGTGACGACGTTCGCCTCCGCGGTGCTTGCCGTGCTGGCCGCGCCGCTGTCGACACTCGTGCTGGGCCATCAGGACACGACGATCTTCCTCATCTCCGTGCTCGGCCTGTGGAGCTTCACCAACCTCGAGCTCGCCTATGGTGTGCTCCGCGTCGACGAGCGCCTGCGCACGTACGCGATTGCCTCGCTGACCAACGTCGGCATGACCGTCGTCGCCTCGGTCATCCTGGTGGTCGTGCTCGGCCAGGGGCCCCAGGGTCTTCTGCTTGGCAACTACGGGGCCTCCACGCTCGTGCTGTTCGGCCTCTGGTGGACGATGCGCCACCGTCTCACCGCCGGCAAGGGAGCCGCCGAGCGGCTGGCCGGACTGCTGCGGTTCGGTGTGCCCACGGTTCCGGCCGAGATCTCCGTCTACGCGCTGAGCATCGTCGACCGCTACTACATCTATCACGCTCGCAGCCCATCGATGGCCGGGTTGTATTCGATCGCTGTCAAGCTGGCCGGGGCGGTCGCCTTCATCGTGCGGGCGTTCCAGTACGCCTTCCCACCGCTGGCCTACTCCGTCACCGATGACGCTCAGGCGTCGCGGCTGTATGGCCTGGTCACCACCTACTACATGGTCGTGAGCGGGTGGGTCGTCGCCGGGCTGGCCCTGCTCGGTCGCTGGGTCCTGCGCCTCCTCGCCGCCCCCTCGTTTTACGACGCCTACAAGGCGCTTCCCTGGGTCGCCCTCGGCTGGGCGATGTACGGTCTATGGGTGGTGTTCCTGGTCATCGCCGGGCGGGCCAAGGTCACTACGCGGAACTTCCCCGCCGCGCTGGCGGGGTTGGCGGCCAACGTGATCCTGCTCGTGGCCCTGGTCCCACCGTTCGGCATCGCCGGTGCCGGGGTGGCGCTCGTCGGCGCCTACGTGGCCATGCTCACCGTCATGCATTTCCTCACCCGACGCCTGTTCGCGGTCACGTTCGAGTGGCGGCGGATCTGCCAACTGGTGGTCGTGGTCGGCGGACTGGCGGCGGCCGGTGAGCTGCTCCTGCCCACGCGCGGCGCGATCGGGTTGCTCAGCCGCGCGGCCGTGTTCCTCGCCATCCCGCTCGTGCTCTATCTGACCCGCTTCGCCCACCCCGAGGAGCTCCACCAGCTGCGCGTCCTCCTCGGGCGGGTGCGCGACATGCGTTCGAGGGCTGCCGTATGAGCCGGCCGCCGGTGAGCGTGGTCATGCCCTTCGCCGGGGATGCCGCTGCGGCGCGCGAGGCCGTGGCCGGTCTGCTCGAGCTCAGCACCCAGCCCGGGGACGAGCTGATCGTCGCCGACAACTCGGGCGTCCTGAAGGAGCAGGACGGGGTCACGGTGGTCCGCGCGGAGGCCGAGCAATCGCCCGCTCACGCCCGCAATGTCGGCGCCGCCCGCGCGGTCAACGACTGGATCCTGTTCCTCGACGCCGACTGCCGGGCGCCGGCCGGACTGCTCGACGCCTACTTCGCCACCCCGCCCGGCCCCGACGTCGGAGCGCTCGCCGGCGAGGTCGTCCCGGCCGGGGGCCAGGGGAGCGTGGCGACGCGCTACGGCGCCTCGCGGAGCTTCCTCAGCCAGGCCGCGCATCTGTCGCACCCCTACCTGCCCCGCGCCGTGGCGGCCAACCTGTTGGTTCGGCGCGAAGCGTTCGCTGAGGTGGGCGGCTTCTACGAGGGGCTGCGGGCCGCCGAGGACACCGATTTCAGTTGGCGTCTGCAGCTCGCGGGCTGGCGCCTCGAGCTGCGCGTGCAGGCGGCCGTCGAGCATCGCTACCGGACCACGGTTCGCCAGCTCCGGACCCAGTGGCGTGGCTACGCCGCCGGGCGAGCATGGCTGCGCCGGCGCTATCCGGACTTCGCGCCGCAGCCGGCCGCACGCCGCGCCCTGGCACGGGGGGTGTGGCGTCGCCGGACTGCGGAGGGGGGCGCGGGTCGCGCTCCGGGGCGCGCAACGCGTCCTGACAACGGCCGGGTCGAGCGGGTGCAGCACGCCGCCCTCGACGCCATGCTCGGGGTCGAAGAGCTGGCTGGGTTCGCCCTCTCCAATCGCCCTCGCCCGAGCTCGGCGCTCCGACCCGAGCCCAGCGTCGTGCTCGTCGTCGATCGCTTTCCCGCCCGAGGAGATCCGCTCGCCGACTATGCGAGCACCGTGAGCGGCGCCTGCGTCGAAGCCAGCGCGCGTCCCGACGCGCCGTGGCTGGAGGTCGCGCGCGGGCTCCGGATCCACTACCGCGAGGACGACGGCGCTGGCGCCAGGACGGTGGCAATGGTCTGGCTGCTTGTCCACCATCCGTGGCGCGCGGCCCGAGATCGCCGCCGCCGCGGCGGCGCTGGGCCCTCGCTGCGGGCGCTCGCCCCGGCCGCGATCAGGCTCTCCCGAAGCCGCGCCGCCCGCGTGCACGCGCTGGGCGGCGATGACGTTCAGCTGACCGCGCAGCGACTGGCCGCGCTGACGGGACGGAGCGTCGAGCGGCCGTGAGGGTGGACGTCGTCGATCCGCCGGCCTACTCGCCGCCGTACGACCACGCGCTTTCAGCTGCGCTGGCCCGTGCCGGCGCCGACGTGCGCCTGGTGACCAGCCGCTTCGCCTACGACGCCGTCTCGGCAGCCGCCGGCTACAGGCGCTGGGAGCTGTTCTACCGTCATGTCGTCGGAGCGGCCGGCTCGCCAGCGCGGAGGGTCTCGAAACTGGCCGAACACGTTCCGGACATGCTCCGCTACCGCACGGTCGCGCGGGACGCCGACGTCGTGCACTTCCAATGGCTCGACGTTCAGTGGCTCGATCACCGGCTGCTGCCCGATCGGCCCGTCGTGCTCACTGCCCACGATCTGCTCCCGCGTGAGCCGCGGCCCGGCCAGGCCCGCGCCCAACGCCGGCTGTACGACCGGGTGGCGGCCTTGATCACGCACTCGGAATACGGGCGGGGACAGCTCGTCGAGGTGCTCGGACTCGATCCCGGCAAGGTGCACGTCGTCCACCATGGGGCCTTCGAGCATCTGACGCAAACCGTCGCGCCTACGCTGCCCGAACCGCTCCACGACGTCGATGTCCCGGTGGTCCTGTTCTTCGGCCTCCTGCGCCCGTACAAGGGCGTGGAGGTGCTCCTCGACGCGTGGCGAGGCCTCGGCCCCGGAGAGCTGTGGATCGTTGGCCGGCCCCTGATGCCGTTGGCACCGCTCCAGGCTCGTGCCGGAGCATCGGTGCGCTTCGTTCCCCGGTTTGTCTCAGACGCCGAGGCGGGCGCCGTCTTCCGGCGGGCCGACCTCATCGTCCTGCCCTACTCGCGGACCGAGCGGTTCGACCAGTCCGGAGTGCTGGCCACCGCCCTCGCGTTCGGTAAGGCGATCCTCGTCACGGACGTCGGCTCGTTCGGTGAGCTCGCCGCGGTGGGCGCGGCCAGGCTGGTGGCTCCAGATGATCCGCCCATCCTACGATCGGCGATGGCCGAGCTGCTCGCCGATCGGGCGGCCCGCGAGCGGCTGGAGGCCGGCGCCGCCGCCGCCGCGCGAGGCCCCTACTCGTGGGACAGCGCTGCGGAGAAGACGCTCCGGGTCTACCAAGAGCTAGTTTGACGGCGCTGTGACGATCCTCGCCGTCTTGTTCTGGGTGTCGGTGGCCCTGTTGCTCTACAGCCACGTGGGCTACCCGATCCTGCTCGCCGTGCTGGTGAGACTGCGGCGCAGCCGGGTTCGCGAGGACGTGGCGGACGAGCTTCCGAGCGTCTCGGTGATCGTCGCCGCCTACGCCGAGCAGGACGTGATCGCGCAGCGCCTGGCCAACCTCCGTTCCCTCGACTACCCAGCCGAGCGCCTGGAGTTGATCGTCGCCTGCGACGGTTCGCCCGACGCGACGGCGCAGCGCGCGCATGCCGCCGGTGCCGATGCCGTGCTCGAGCTGCCGCGCGGCGGCAAGATCCGCGCCCAGGATGCTGGGGTCCAGCGTGCACGGGGCGACATCGTCGCCTTCTCCGACGCCAACGCCATCTGGGAGCGCGATGCACTTCGCTGCTTGGTGGCCGGCTTCTCCGACCCGCGCGTCGGCTACGTGTGCGGCGATGTCCGCTTCGTCAACGAGCGCGGCACCAACCAGGAGGGTCTCTATTGGCGCTATGAGATGGCCGTGCGGAGGTTGGAATCGCGGCTGCGCTCGGTGACGGGAGGGAACGGCGCCATATACGCCACGCGGCGTGACTCCTACCTGTATGTCGACCCCATCATGGGCCACGACCTGTCGTTCCCGTTCAACATGGTCAAGCACGGCTGGCTGGCGCTCTACTCCCCCGATGCCCACGCCAGCGAGAAGATGGTCCCGACGATCGAGGGCGAGTTCGCCCGCAAGCGGCGGATGATGAGCCACGGCTGGCCGATCGTCGTGCGCGGCGGGATGCTCTCGCCCCGAGGCTACGACCCGCTCTACGCGTTGATGATCTTCTCCCATCGGGTGCTTCGCTACCTCTCTCCGTTCCTGCACGTGGTCGCGCTGGCGACGAGCATCGCGCTGGTCGGGTCGAGCTGGGTGTACCTCGCCGCCGTCGTCGTCCAGCTCGCCATGCTCCTCGCAGCGCTCGCGGCCCCGGTGGTGCCGCTGCGCCCACTCCTGCTGGCGCGCTACTACGTGCTCACCACCGCGTCGTTGGCCGCGGGACTGTGGGACTGGCTCGTCCACGGCACCTCAGCGGGCTGGGAGCCGGCCGAGGGCACCCGATGATCAGGCGTCTGTTCGATATCGCGGTCTCGCTCGTCGGCGCGGCCGTCACCGCCCCGTTCGTCGGGCTGCTCGCCGCCGCGGTCCGTCTCGAGTCGCCCGGTCACCCGATCTACCGCCAGACTCGCGTCGGCAGGGACGGCCGCGAGTTCGAGATCTACAAGCTGCGCACGATGGTGCGCGGCGCGGAGTTCACCGGGGCGGGGATGGCCATCAACGAGGGCGATGCCCGGATCACCAAGGTGGGGAACTGGCTGCGCCGCTACTCACTCGACGAGCTCCCCAATCTGTGGAACGTGCTCCGCGGCGAGATGTCGATCATCGGGCCGCGGCCCACGATTCCGGTCCAGGTCGAGCAATACACCGAGCGCCAGCGACGCCGGCTGGCGGTCAAGCCCGGCATCACCGGCTGGGCCCAGGTCAACGGCCGCGCGTCGCTGCCGTGGAGCGAGCGGATCGAGCTCGACATCTGGTACGTGGAGCACCAGTCCCTGGGCGTCGACGTCGAGATCCTCAGCCGCACGGTGCGCATGGTGTTCAACGGCCAGGGCCTCTACAAGGGTGAGACGGGCGGATGGCAGCCACCGGCGTAGGTGTCCTCCTCACGGGCGTCGGCAAGCGCTACGACATCGTGTCGGCCTTCGCCCAGCACGCGACCGCGATCGCCGCCGACCCGAACCCGCTGGCCCCGGCCCAGTACGCGGCCCACCACCGCCGGGCCGTGCCGCGGATCGACGATCCCGGCTACGTCCCGGCGCTGCGCGAGCTCTGCGACGAGTTCTCGGTCGGCGCGGTCGTGCCCCTGACGGACCTCGATCTCGAGGTCCTCGCCCAAGCCCGGACCGCCGGCAAGCTCCCCGCGTTTGTTCCCGACGCCGAGATCGCGCGCGCCACCTTCGACAAGTACGAGGCCCACCTGCTGCTCACCCGGCTCGGCCTTCCTTCCCCGCCCACTGTGCTACCCGGCGAGCCCGTCGAGGCGTACCCGGTGATGGTCAAGCCGCGCCAGGGGTCGGGCGCGCGTTCGATCCACCGCGCCGACGACGAGCGGGCGGCCGAGTTCTTCGTCGACTACGTCAAAGAGCCGACGATGGTGCAGCGCTTCATGGACGGTCCAGAGTTCTCGATCGACTGCCTGTCGGACCTCTCGGGCCACTGTCTCAACGCCATCCCGCGCACGATGATCGAATCGCGCGGCGGCGAATCGATCAAGGGCACTGTCCTGGCCGATCCGGAATTGGTCGACCTCGGGCGTCGCGTCGTCGAGGCCCTCGGCGTCCGCGGACCTTGCACGGTCCAGGTGTTTCGCGATGCCGAGATTGGCTATGGCATCACCGACGTCAACACGCGCTTCGGCGGCGCCTTTCCGGGGCCAATGTACGCGGCGCTGCCGGGGCGCACGTATCCTGAGTTGATCGTGCGGATGGCGCGGGGCGAGCAGATCGAGAGCCATGTGGGCGAGTTTCGCGCCGGGTTGACCTTCACGCGCTACTTCTGGCAGCTCGAGCTCGACGAGCACATGCGCCCGACCGGACGCGACATCGTCACGCCCCCGGGCCCGCCGGGCCCCCGCCGATGATCGCGTTCGTCCTCTCCGGCGGCGCCAGTCTGGGCTCGATTCAGGTCGGCCAGCTGCGCGCCCTCTACGAGCGCAAGATCGGCCCCGATCTGATCGTGGGGACCTCGGCGGGGGCGGTCAACGGCGCCTACATCGCCTCGCGCCCGGCCATCCTCGAGACGGCCTTAGGGCTGGCGGCGATCTGGCGTCGCCTGCACTGGTTCGAGGTGTTTCCGCCCAATCCGGTGACCGCCACACTCGGTCTGACCGGCCACCGCGATCACCTCGTCCCCAACACCGGGCTGAAAGAGCTGCTCAACAAGCACCAGCAGTTCAAACGGATGGAGGACGCGACGATCCCGTTTCACGTCATCGCGACCGACGTTCGCAGTGGCCGCGAGCTCCGGTTGTCCACGGGCGACGCGGAGTCGGCTGTGCTGGCGAGCTCGGCGATCCCCGGCGTTTATCCGGCCATCGAGCGCGAGGGCGAGGTCCTCGTCGACGGCGGCGTGTCCAACAACACGCCGATCTCCGACGCCGCCGAGCTCGGCGCGACCAAGATCTACGTGCTGCCGACGGGAAGCACCTGCGAGCTGGTCAAACCGCCGACGGGTGCGATTCCGATGCTCGTCCACGCCATCACGCTGCTCATCAACCAGCGGCTCACCGACGACATCCGCCGCTTCTCGCACGCCTCCGAGCTGATCGTGCTCCCGCCCCCGTGCCCCCAGACCGTGCTGGCCTCAGAGTTCGGCCACGCCGACGAGCTCATGGGTCAGGGCTACGAGCTCGCCGCGGAGGCTCTCGATCATCCCGACCCGGCGGGCTTCGCGACGCCGCGGGCCCTCGAGGCGCTCGAGCCCTGATGTCTACGCGCTCGCGGCGGCCGCCGCCGCGGGTTCCTCGCTCCAGCACTCCTCGACGAACTCGGCGATCCTGGCCGTGAGGCGGGCCGGGCGGACGCGCAGCTCGAGGATCGAGTTGGCGTCGATCAGGCGGGCATTGGGCAGCTCGGCCGCCAGCATGTCGGCGTCTGAGAACGGATGCACCGGGTCGCGCGGATGGCCGATCACCAGCGCCGGCGCCTGGAACTTGCGGCGCTCGTTGCGATGCGGGGCCGTGCGCCCGAAGATGATGCCCTGGAGCACCGCGGCGCTGGGGCCCGGGTCCTGCGCGATCACATCGAGCCACAGCTCGGCCAGGAACGGCACGCCCTCGCGGCGGACCGACCGCGCGGCCCTGGCCACGCCTCTCATCACCGGCGCGCCCAGGGTCAGGGCCAGCAGCAGCGGCGAGAACACCGCGGCGCACGCCGGGATCGCGTTGTCGAGCACCGGCATCTCGAGGATCATGCCCCGCAGCCGCTCGGGCGCCCGCAGCGCGAGCTCGAGCGTGATGTTGGCGCCCATCGAGGTCCCGCCGACGACGGCCTGCTCGAGGCGAAGATGGTCAAGCAGCGCCACCGTCTGCTCGGCAAAGGCGCTCATCGAGTAGCGCCACATGTCCCGCGGCCGGTCGGACGCGCCATGGCCGAGCGGGTCGAAGGTCACGACCCGATTCCCCTGCGCCGCCAGCTCGCGGGCAATGCCGCTCTGCATCTTCTGCGACATCAGCAGGGCTGGCATCAGCACAGTGGTCCGCGGGCCGCGGCCATAGATCGTGTAGGCCAACCGCTGCCCGTCGAAGCGAAACGACCCCATTGACAGCAGGATATCCGAGCATCCCTGTGGACACGCCGCCTGGCTGGCTGGCCAGCCGGGTGGGTGAGTGCCGACCAGCAGCAGCAGCTGCTCACTCACCCATCCCCCAGCAAGCCGTTCCCAAAGCCATAAAGCACTCCGAGCAAGTCGACCGAACGCGACAGTTTCAGCGACTCTCTCGATGCCCCGAAAACCATTTCTTCCCGTGGGCATGGGAATTAGCAGCCTGGGTGGCGTTCCGTCTCGCGAACCTTGATAATCGCGGCCAATGGAAGTGGGAACGCTGCCTCGGGGAGTGCCAGGCGTGGGGGTTGGACTCTCGCCGAGGCTGCTCCGTCTGACGTCGGATAGTCGCCTGGTCGCCCTGACTCGAGAGGGGCGGACGGCGGCGTTTGAGGTGGCCTACGATCGCCACCATCGCGCCATCCTGTCCTTCTGCCGCCACATGCTCGGCGATATGGAGGAGGCGCAGGATGCCGTGCAGCACACATTCCTGGCCGCGTACAACAGCCTGCTCAGGTCCGATAAGCCGATCCATCTGCGCGCCTGGTTGTTCACTATCGCTCGCAACCGGTGCTACTCGATCCTGCGTTCGCGGCGCGAGCAGCCGTCGGGCGATATTGCCGAGGCCATGACCGAGGGCCTGGCCACCCAGGTGCAGCGCCGGCAGGACCTGCGCGACCTGATCGTCGACCTCCAGCACCTCCCCGAGGAGCAGCGTGCGGCGCTCGTTCTCGCCGAGCTCGACTCCCTGAGCCACCAGGAGATCGGCGATGTCCTCGGCGTCCCGCGCGACAAGGTCAAGGCCCTCGTATTCCAGGCCCGCGAGTCGCTGATCGCCAACCGCGCCGCGCGCGAGACCGACTGCTCCGAGATTCGCGAGCAGCTGGCCACGCTCCGGGGCGGCTCGCTGCGCCGGGGCAATCTGCGCCGCCACCTGCGCGAATGCACGGGCTGTCGCGAGTTCCGCAAGCAGGTCGAGCGCCAGCGCCGTCAGCTGGCCATCCTGATCCCCGTGGGCCCCGGCATCGCCCTGAAGGAGCTGGCGCTCACCGGTACGGTCGCCGGCGGTGCGGCTGCGGGGACGGTGGCGGGCGGGACCCTGGTCGCCTCGTCGGCGCTGAAGGGTGGTGCACTGAAGTTCGTCATGGGCGCCGTGGCGGCCGGAATCGGTACGGCGGGGACGATCGCGGCCACGAGCAGCGTCCATCTCACCGGCAACGCCCCGGCACGCGCGCACCACCACCTCGTCGCGGCCCGACCCACGAAGGCCAAGAGGCACGTCAGGCGCCAGGCCCACGTAACCCACCGCCGCCGTGGCTCGTCGACTCCGATCGGCGCCCCCGCGGTTCTCCCCGCCTCGACGACCCACCGGTCGACCACCCGGTACGTCGTCGACCACCGCCCCGCCCACCATGGGCGTCTGACCAGGCACGGGCACACCGCGGGCCACCACAGCGCCCGCCTCGCCGCCGAGGTGCGCAAGGGCGATCTCCTGCACGCGACGTCACAACGGCGCCACCATCGGCAGTCCGGCTCTCTTCTCGCCGACGTGCGCACCGCCAAGCATCACCAGCACGGCGACACGCCTCGCGCCGCGGGCCATGCCCCCCACCACTGGGGCGCGTGGCATCACGCTCGGGCCAATCGGTGGCACGGCAACCTGGCCCGCCGCCAGCATCGAGGCGGGCATCGCGCCCACCGCGCCCGTATCCGTGCCGCGCTGGCCCGTGTGCATCGAGCCACGAGGGCCCACCACGTCGCGAGGGCGCATCATGTCGCGAGGGCGCATCATGTCGCGAGGGCGCATCACGTCGCGAGGGCGCATCACGTCGCGAGGGTTCGTCACCTCAGTGGCATCCACCACGTCGCCCGAGTCCGCCACGCCCTGAATTTTCGCCTCGTCCACATCCCCGCCCACCTGAGGCATCATCGGGGCCGCTACCACGGCTGAGTCCGCCGAACAGGGCTTCTGAGCGCTACCGTCTAGCCGGGCACGGAACCGTCGTGCGCACGGACACACAAGGAGGACAACTTTCCATGGCCAAAGTTCCACGATCGCTTGCCGGCCAGGTCGTCGCTATTACGGGGGGCGCGCGTGGCATCGGTCGCGCCACCGCCAGTGCGCTGATCGCTCAGGGCGCCCGAGTCGCCATCGGCGACATCGAGGCAGAGTTGGCCGAGCGCACCGCGGAGGAGCTCGGCGGCGGTACCATCGGCCTCCCGCTCGACGTCACCGATCGCGATAGCTTCGCGCGCTTTCTCGACGACGTCGAGGCCAAGCTTGGTCCGCTCGACGTTCTCATCAACAACGCGGGGATCATGCCCATCGGCCCGTTCGTCGAGGAGACCGACGCTACTGCGCTGCGGATGGTCGACATCAACATCCACGGCGTGATCTACGGCTCCAAGCTGGCGCTCGAGCGGTTCATCCCGCGCAATCGCGGCCACATCGTCCAGATCGCCTCGGCGGCGGGTAAGGCCGGATACGCCGGCGGCGCCACGTATTGCGCGACCAAGCACGCGGTGGTCGGACTCAGCGAATCGATACGCGCCGAGCTGACCGACACGGGCATTGACATCAGCGTCGTCATGCCGGTCGTCGTGAACACCGAGCTCGGGTCGGGCCTGCCGACGGCGAAGGGAATCAAGGCCCAGGAGCCCGAGGATGTCGCCGCCGCGATCGTCGAGGCGCTCCAAACGGGTCGCTTCGAGGTCTACGTGCCGCGCTCGATGGCGGCGGTGACCCGCATCAGCGCGCTCGTGCCGCGCCGCGCCGTGGAGTCATTCGGGCGCGCGATCGGCGGTGACAAGGTGCTGTGGAACCCCGACCACGAGGCCCGCGCGGCGTACGAGGCACGGATGGAGCGCTCGGTGGCGGCCGGAGCCAAGCCGGCGTCAGGGTCGCCCACCACGGCGACCGAGGCATCCACACCCTCGCCCAAGGCGACCTCCTCGACCGCAACCGCCGCTGCTGCGGAGTCCGTGGCCGCGGCAGCCGAGCCCGTCGAGGAGTCGGAGAAGCAGCCGGTCTGACGCGCTGACGCTAGCCCAGCCAGTCGGCGATCAAGTGGCCGATCTCGTCGCCTGCGTCCTCCTGGAGGAAGTGGCTGGCGTCGCCGATCACGTGCGTGATCTCGGTCCCCAGGGCGGCGGCGAACCGCTCGCCCGTGCTCAGGGGCAGTACCGGGTCTGAATCGGCCCACAGAATCAGCTTGTCGCGCGGGTCGTCGCGGAGCGCCTCGAGGACCCGCTGGCCGGCGGCGGCCCCGGGCATGTCGGGCGAGGTCGGGAGCATGAGCGGGAAGGCGCGGGCACCGGCCTTGGACTCGGCGCTCGGATACGGCGCCTCGTAGGCGGCGATCACCTCCTCGCCGGGATCGCGCTTGCAGGCGCCACGGACGAGGAAGCCGACGGGCAGATCGTCGGTGCGCTCCACGAAGTCGCGGAAGGCCACCCACGCTCCGGTCATCGGCTGGTGGCCGGTGAACAGTCCCGTGTCGAGGATGACCATCCGGGCGATACGATCGGCCTGATCGACCGCCGCTCGGAGCCCGATCGGCCCGCCCCAATCGTGCACCACCACCGTCGCGTCGCGCAGGTCCAGATCGAGAATCAGCTGCGAGACCGCCTCGCTGTGGCGGTCGTAGGTGTACCAATCAGGGTCGACGGGCTTGTCGGAGCGGCCGAAGCCGGGCAGGTCGGGCGCGATACAGCGGTAACCGGCCCCGCGTACCGGCGGGATCACCTTGCGCCAGAGAAACGACCACGTCGGCTCGCCGTGGCAGAACACCACCGGCGGGCCTTCGCCCTCATCGAGGTAGGCGAGGCGGAGGTCGTCGAACTCGCGGAACTTGGACTGAAAGGGAAAATCGGGCAGGCCCTCGAGGAGCTCATCGGGCGTACGGATCGCGTCGGTCATGCCGGGAACCTATATGTCCGCGCGCCGCGAAGGCCCTACGGCCCGTTCGTGATCACCCGCGTGGCGTCGGAGGACACCGTGATCTCGATGTCCTGCGGCGTGCGCACCCAAGCGATGACGTCAAGGGCCTGGAGCCGGTCGAGCATGGCCTGAAAGGCGACGGCCTGGGCTCGGCTCACGTAGTGCCGGGCGATCGAGAACTCGTACCCGGCCGTGGCGCCGTCGGGGCCGCCGCCGATCGCGTCGTCATAGCGCTTGTCGAGCACCGTGCTGGTCACGATCAGCGGTGCCGCGCCGCCCGACAGAGCCCGTACGCGGGCGGCCAGCTCGACGAGCAGAGCGAGCGCAGCCGGCCGTAGGCCGCGATACAGCTCCGTCGGAGCCCCGAGACGGCGTGCCAGCGAACCCAGGCTGCGCGAGTACGCCAGGCCGAGGCTGGATGGGTTGCGAGGCAGCGCGACCAGCACGCGGTGTGAGTAGGCCGAGTAGAGCGCGGCCTGATTCGCGAACTGGGGTGTCCGACCCGGGGGGTGGAGGACATCGGCGCCCGAGTCGGTCTCCGATTCGAGGTCGGCCAGCCGATCCAGCGCACCCCTGTCGGTGCGGTACAGGTGCATGATCTGCACGGCCGCCAGCACCCGCCAGTAGTAGAGCGAGCTGTCGTCGCCGAAGCCCGTGAGCAGCTCGTAGGCACTCGCGTGCAGGGCGGGGCTGACATCGAAGTAGAGCTGCCCGTAGGGAACGGGGTGGCCACCATCGTAGTCGTCGAGCACGTGCTGCAGGTTGCCGATGCCCATGTGGTAGGAGACAACGGCGAGGTCGAGCCGGCCAAATCGCCGTTCGGCCAGCCTCAGGTACCGCACGGTGGCGGCCAGCGCCTTGGCCGGATCGAAGCGGTCGTCGATCCTGGCGCGCCGGCGCTCGAGCCGGGCGACGGTCGTGCCACGTCCCCGGTTGGCCGCCGTGACCATCTGAGCCGTCAGCCGTCGGCTCTGGGCGAGGTTGATGTGCATGCCGAGCAGAGACTGGCCGGTCTGCGCCAGAATCTGAGTCAGGCCCGAGGCGTCCGCGGGGTCCGCCCCGGCGATCACATCGGGGCGGCCGGCGCTCTCCAGAAACACGATGCCCTCGAGGATGTTCGGGTCGATCCCGCTACCCGCCGCAGCGGCATCGATGAGCTTGCGAAAGTGGGCCACGCGGGCTGCCGTGGCCATCGCGCCACCGGGGCTCTTGATGAACACGACCTGCGATGTGCCGGCGGCCGCTCGCGCCGCGAAGTCAGCCTGGCGTGCCGGGAGGTAGGCGAACGGATCACCCGATCGCGCTGGCCGCCCAATCCCGGGCAACGGGAGGCGTGGCTTTCCGCCACCCTGGAGCACGGCGACGAGCACGGCGATCAGCACCACCGCTCCGGCGGCGGTTAGCGCCAGCCACATCGTCCTGCCGGGCAGCTTGCGGGCGCGCGGAGAATCCCCTGACTGCGGCAGAGCCATAGTCGGAGGATGCCAAGCCACCTCCCCGCTGCGCTGTGTGCTTACGGTTATGACGGCGACCTCTCGCGGGGCCGTCGGCTATCCTCGTGCGCTCGTAGGTCAGCGATCCTGCAGCTTTTCGGCCGAATGACCGGCCGCCTCGCGGGCCGTAGCGCTTGAAGATCTTAGGACAGGTTTAAGGCACGTATGCAACTAGACGAGGTGATGTCTTGAGCACCGTCGACGCGGGAGCGCTCGGCGGGCGACGCGTGCTCGTCACCGGCGGGTCCGGCTTCATCGGCCGCCACGTCGTGGCCGCCCTGTCGGCCGACGGCGCCCGGGTCCGCGTGGTCGACCTCCAGCCCCACCCCGATCCAACCCTCGACGTCGTAATCGGCGACATCGCCGAGCCCGAGGTTCTCCAGTCCGCCTTTGCGGGTGGATTCGACTCGGTCGTCCACCTCGCCGCAGTCACCTCCGTGCTGCGCTCGCTCGAACAGCCCGAGCTCACCTACAGGACGAACGTGGAGGGCACCCACCGTGTGCTCGAGGCGGCGCGTGCTGCCGGCGCGACCTCGCTCGCCTTCGCTTCGACCAATGCCGTCACCGGCCCGATGGAGGAGCCCGCGATCACCGAGCGGGCGACGCTCAAGCCGCTCACGCCCTACGGCGCCACCAAGGCCGCCGCCGAGATGCTGATGTCCGCCTACACGGCGTCCTACGGGCTGCGGTGCGCGTGCCTGCGCCTGACCAACGTCTACGGACTGGGCATGCAGGCCAAGGACAGCATCGTCGCACGCCTGATGCGGGTGATCCGCGCCGGCGGAGCGTTTGAGATCTACGGCGACGGGACCCAGCTCCGCGACTACGTCAACGCCGCCGACGTGGTCGCCGCCGTCCGGCTCGCTCTGGTCGACGACCGCTGGGCGGGACCGGTGGTGATCGGGACCGGTACATCGCTCTCGGTGCTCGAGGTCCTCGATCAGGTTCGCCAGGTCACCGGCGCCGAACTGGCCTTCCGTCACGGCCCGGCCAAGGCCGGGGAGATGCCGGCGGTGATCGTCGACCCCGCCCGGGCCAAGAGCGCCGGCTGGGCGCCCCGCTACGACTTCACCGAAGGCATAACGGCCGTGTGGGAGGAGTGGTCGCACGCCGATGTAGAGGGTCCGGTGCCGGCACGATGAGCATCGCTCCGTCCGAGCCGTTCGCGTTGCAGGCCGAGCTGGACAAACTCGATCCCGGCGAACGCGACGCCGCGGCTGCCTTCCTCGCCGCCAACCCTCCCAGCGTCGGCGCTCCGCTGGCCGTGGTGATTCCGGCGTACAACGAGGAGCCGACCGTCGCCGAGGTCGTCCGGGAGATTCCCTCCGAGGCCGCCGGACTCGCGCTCGAGGTCATCGTCGTCGTCGACGGCGCCAAGGACGCCACGGCCGAGCAGGCGATTTCGGCCGGGGCGCTCGTGTGCGACGTGCCCGTCAACCGCGGGCAGGGCGCCGCGCTCCGGCTGGGCTACTGGCTGGCTCGGGCTCGGGGGGCCAAGATCATCGTCACGATTGACGCCGACGGGCAGTACGAACCCCTCGAGATCGCGACCGTCGTGCAGCCGATCCTCGATGGTCGGGCCGACTTCGTCTCGGGGTCGCGCCGGCTCGGCTCCGAGCTCACGACCGACAAGACGCGCCACGCCGGCGTGATCGTGTTCGGCCTGCTGATCAGCGCTCTGGTTCGACACCGCATCACCGATCCGGCCTGTGGGCTGCGAGCCATGAGCGCCGAGCTGACCGCGGACGTGACGCTGGAGCAGCAGCAGTTCCAAGCCTCGGAGCTGATGATCAGCGCTGCCCTGCATGGCTACCGGCTGGCCGAGGTCCCGACGACGATGCGCGATCGTGGCGACTACGCGACGCGAACGAAGAAGGGCACCAACTTCAGCTACGGCATCAGCTTCGGCCGGGCGGCATTCGGAACCTGGTTCCGGGACCGCAGGGATGCGAAGCAGTCCGCCCGTCGGCGGCACTGATCCGCGCAGCCCGCACGCGTCCGTACCTGAGCTGCGCCGCCGGCGCCGTCGTGCTGGCCGCCGCGTCGCTGGCCTATCCCTCCGCCCCCGCCTACGACCCGTGGGCGTGGATCATCTGGGGCCGCCAGGTTCTCCACCTGGATCTGGTGACCACCGGCGGTCCGACGTGGAAGCCGCTGCCGGTGATCTTCACCACCTTGTTCGCTCCGTTCGGCGGTGCGGCCCCCGACCTGTGGCTGATCGTCGCGCGCGCGGGCGGGATCATGGCCGTGATCTTCGCCGCCATGCTCGCGTACCGGCTCACTGCGGCCGGGCTCGGGTCGCGCCTCCCTGGTTCTGATCACAACCGCTTCGCCGCGATCGCAGCCGCGGCGCTGGCTGGCGCCGGCCTCGTCCTGCTGGCCGGGTTTCCCGACAGCGTCGCGCTCGGCGAGTCCGAAGGCCTCGTCGTCGCCGCTCTGCTGCTGGCCATCCTGCGCGGACTCGACGGGGCACCGCGCCAGGCGTTCGCACTCGGCTTCGCGGCCGCGCTGATCCGCCCCGAGGTGTGGCCGTTCTTCTTGCTCTACGGGGCCTATCTATGGCGCGGCGAACCGGGCGCGCATAGGTTGGTCGCCGCCCTGTTCGCGCTGACGCCCGTGCTCTGGTTTCTGCCCGAGGTGTGGGGCTCGGGTTCGGTCAGTCGCGGCGTGCAGTGGGCCCAGCACGTTCGCGCCGGCAGCCCGGCGCTGACCCACTGCCCGTTCTGCGCCGAGTTCTCGGCCCAGGCATGGCCGTTGACGATCACGCCGTTCAAGGTCGGGCTGGTCGGTCTCCTGGGGCTGGCGATGATGGGCGTAATCACCCGGGTGCCGCTGGTCAGCCGCACAGCGGTGGCGCTGGCCGGCATCGGGCTGGCGTGGATCCTGGAGGAGGCCGTGCTCACGCAGGTGGGCTTCTCGGGCAGCGATCGTTACCTGATGGCTCCGGTCGCCCTCCTCATCGTGGCCGGTGCCACTGGCTGGGGTGCCGCCCTCACCCTGGCTCGCCGATTGGCGGCTCCGCGCCTGACCCCCTCGCTGGCGCTCTCCTGCGCGGTCATCGTCGTCGGGGCGTGTCTGGCGATGACGATTCCCTGGCGCGGCTCGCACCTGGCTCGCGTCAGCCATGCGGCCAGCGAGCTTCGCTATCAGGCGGCGTTGTGGCGCGACCTTCGTCTGGCCGTCTTACAAGCCGGCGGCGCGGACAGGCTGATGTCCTGCGGAATGATCCAGACCAACCCGTCCGAGGCGCCGCTGGCCGCGTGGACGCTGCACGTCCAGATGCGCCGGACCGAGAGCGCCGACGGCAATGTCCTCATCCAGTCGGCCAATGCGCAAGGCGCACCGCTGGCGCCACGGACACCGGACAAGGGGCGCTACGAACTACTCGCCCGGGTGGCGACGGTGAGCATCCTGGCGCGGTGTCAGCCCGACGACAAGGTCCGAGCGGCGAGCCAAGGCCCAGGAGCGACCTAGCGCTCGTCTAGGGCGTGCGGTTGGCGCGCGCCTCGGTCCAGACCTGCCGCCGCGAGCGCAGCGCCGCGCGGATGCGGCTGCGTCCGGAGAAGATCCAGAACTCATAGAGGAAGTAACGCACTCCGTAGAGGAGGGCCAGGACACCGAAGTACGACGCCGTGACGAGGGCCACGCGGATACCGTGGCCGGCGGGAATGCTCTGGACACGCTGATGCGTCCACGCGGTGGCCAGCGATAGCGCCAGCAGCGTCGTGGCCGACACGATGATGTAGGCGAAGATCTCGCGGCCGAAGGCGACGCGCCCCTCGACCTTCCACGTCCACTTGCGATTCAGCGTCCAATTGGGGATCGCGCCGGCGACGAAGGCGGCGATCGAGCACACGGTCGTCGACGCCCCGAGGACGTACAGGATCGGGAAAACCACGGCGCTGGTGCCCGCGGCCACCATGGACGAAACAGCAAACCGGGCGACGCGCCGATGAAGTATGCGCTGCACCCGTTGCCGGGCGCGATCAATTACCACGGCACGATCCTAGCGGCTTAGGCCATATTCGTGGGTCCGGCAATAGGCCGTGAGCATCGTTTTTGTCAACAAACTGCTGACAACCGGCCGCGGCGCTACGTTCCGGCGTGTGCACATCCAAGCTGCGACTGACCCGATCACGCTGGGTGATGACCTCCTGATCGCGGGAGACAACCTGTCGGCGATGCCGAATCTGCCCGGAGACGTGTTCGATCTGATCTATCTGGATCCTCCTTTCAACACCGGGCGTGCGCAGGCCCGGCGGACGCTTGAGGTGGCCGCGCACAGCGATGGCGACCGGGTCGGCTTCGGGGGGCGGCGCTACACCTCGCGCCTCCTGCAGACGCTGAGCTACGACGACTCGTTCGGGGACTACCTCGCCTTTCTCGAGCCTCGGCTGAGCCGCGCGAGAAGCCTGCTCGCGCCGCATGGCACGTTGTACTTCCACATTGACTACCGCGAGGCGCATTACTGCAAACTTCTGCTCGACGAGATCTTCGGGCGCGAGGCGTTCCTCAACGAGATCATCTGGAGCTACGACTACGGCGCCAAGCCGCGCCGGCGGTGGCCGGCCAAGCACGACACGATTCTCGTCTACGTGCGCACCCCCGGCGCTCATCATTTCGACGCGGACGCGGTCGACCGCGAGCCCTACATGGCCCCGGGTCTGGTCACGCCCGAGAAGGCCGCCCGCGGCAAGCGGCCCACCGACGTGTGGTTTCACACGATCGTGCCGACCAACGGACGCGAGAAGACCGGTTACCCGACCCAGAAGCCCGAGGGTGTTCTGCGCCGGATCGTCGCCGCGTCGTCGCGTCCCGGCGGCTGGTGCCTGGATCCGTTCGCCGGCTCCGGGACCCTCGGCGCCGTGTGTCGCGAGCTGGGCCGCCGGTTCGTGTTGATCGACGACAGCCCGGTGGCGATCGAGGTGATGCGCAGGCGCCTGGCGAGCGCGCCGGTCAGCGATCGCGTACCAGCGGCACGAACCGCACGGCGTCGAGCTGCTGGCGCACGAGCCCCTCGGGCGTCCGCCGGGTGAGAATCAGGTGCTGGTTGGCCCCGCCGACCGGCGCCACCAGCCGACCACCCGGCCCGAGCTGGTCCTCGAGCACGGCCGGTACCTTTTTTCCGATCGCTGCGGCCACGTTGATGGCATCGAAAGGCGCCTGCTCGGGCACGCCCTCGTAGCCGTCGCCAACGACGAACGTGATGTTGGCTAGCCCCAGGGTCGTGATCGCGTGACGTGCATACGCGGTCAGCTCGGGGTGACGCTCGATCGTCCAGACGTGGTCGGAGAGCAGCGCCAGCAGCGCGGCGTGGTAGCCCGATCCCGTACCGACGTCGAGCACCCGGTCGGTGCGACGCAGGGCGAGCAGGCTGAGCATCCGCGCGACGATCAGGGGCTGGGAGATCGTCTGATTGCACGCGATCGGCAGGGCGACGTTCTCGTAGGCGCGCGCGCGTTCGGGCCCCGGCACGAATAGCTCCCGGGGCACGGCAGCGATGGCTGAGAGCACTCGCTCGTCGCCGATCGCCTGGCGTAGGCTCTCGGCCAGCGCCGCCGCCGCTTGGTTCATCGGTGCAGTTTCAGCGGTGTGGCACGCTTTGGCAAGGCGCTCCCAGCCTCCCGCGTGGCATCCGCTTGTCGGCGATCGCGTCGCCGGTCCCTACGACCGCTCCTTCGCCTCTCCGAGTCTGCCTTCCGTTGCATCATCGCCAAGATGAGCGACGACCCCCGTATCACCATGCTGATCCGGCGGGTCGGTAATCGGAGGTTGACGCACCGCCGATCCGGCAAGGCGTAGCCGCGAAATCGCGGCGCGCGCCGAAGGCCAGACGGACGGACGCCTGCAAGCTCGACTAAGCAAACTCGCTCAAATCAGATCAGCTCCTGCTCTTTCGGACGTTTCTTTGATGGGGATTGGGGTCCTAATCCGTCCGACTCGGCCCTCACACGCTACTACCACGCCCGCCTGGGAAAATCGCTCCAGATGCTGACCACACAACGCGTGTTGATCGTCGTCCTCGTCGCGCTGCTCGCGACCATCGGTGTCGTGGTCCTGATGAGCGGGTCCGCGACCGACAACCACTCCGGACAGGCGGCGATCCCGGTTCACCGATCGGCCTTCGAAGGCCCGACGATGCCGCCCCATCTGCGGGCCAAGAACTTCTCGTTGCTCGACCAGTACGGCCAGCGCGTGACCCTCGATCAGTACCGCGGCAAGGTCGTCGTGCTGACGTTTATCCACTCGCAGTGCCACGACACCTGCCCGTTCATGGTCGAGCAGATCAAGGGCGCGCTCAACGACCTCCCCGGTTCGGGCCGGGGCATCCCGGTCCTGGGCATCTCGGTGGCGCCGTCGGAGGACACGCGGGCCAGTCGCCGCCGGTTCCTGGCCAAGCGCGACATGACCGGACGCTTGGCCTTTCTGGGGGGAACGGCGGGGCAGCTGCGCACGGTCTGGCGGGCCTACGCGATCCAGCCGGTGACCCCCAAGGTCGACCACTCCACGTTTGTCCTGCTCATCGACAAGCGAGGGATGGAGCGCGTCGGCTATCCCGCCGACGAGCTGACGCCCGAGGGGCTGGCTCACGACATCGGTGTGCTCCAGCGAGAGCCGGCGTAACTAGTTGTCGGCCGCCCCGGCTTGAAGACGCCCGTGGACGGCGTCGAGGAACCTCGATGCCTCCTCGCCGTACAGGATGCGGTGATCACAGGCCAGGGTGAGGGCCAGTGTGTGGCCGGACGAGATAGCCCCGTCGCGAATGACCGGCACCGCGCGCACCGCGCCGAGGCTGAGCGCAGCCGCCTGAGGGGGCACGATCAGGGGGCCGCTGCTCACTGTGGTGTCGCCGCTGGGGCTCCACACGGTGAACGTGGCGCCCGAGAGTTCGGGCGGAGACAGCGCTCCCCGCCGAGCTCGATCGGTCAGGTCGGCGAGCTCCTCGGTCAGCTCGGCCGGCGTCTTGGTGCCGGCATCAAACACGGTCGGGATCACGATCGCGTCGGCGCTGGGCAGCGCAACCCCGACGTTGATCCGGTTGTAGAGCTCGAACTTGCCATCGCGGTAGGCCGCGTTGGCCCGCGGCACCTCGGCCAGCGCCAGTCCGCACGCCTGCACCACGAGCGCCAGCGCCGAGATCGAGTCGGAGGACATCACGGCCAGGGCAGCGGTCATCTCCACCTCGCCGTAGCAGCTCCAGGGTCGGAACCGTGGCCCGCGACTCAGCCGCGCGGCGGGCCAGCGTCCGCTGGGCGCGCGTGGGCGTCGACCGTCCGGGCCTCTCCCTTGTTGGCACTCATTCGGCGCCCTCGACGTCGGCGCCCTCCCAGCGGGCGATGAACTCGTGGGCATCGAGCCCGACCAGGTCGGCGCGCAGGTCTTTGAGCAGTCGCGTCGCTTCCTTGGCCGGCAGGTCCCAGTACAGGACGACCTCTCCGTCGTCGATCGCCACCACCTCGATCCGGTCGAGCCGCTCCTGACCGGCAAGGAAGGCCGGCTCGAGCCCCCCGCGCGAGACGGTCAGCTCGAACGCGCGGTTGGCCCTCACGTCCTCACCCGGCGGGAGTTCTCGATCGCGCCGATGCCGGTGAACACCTCGTCGCCAAAGGCGATCGCCGGCAGCGCCGTCACGCCAGCCGCCGCCGCACGGTCGACGGCGGCCTTCAGAGCCGCGCGCGTCGACCGAAGCCCGATCCCCTTCAGCACCGCCATCGGGTGCATCTCGCATGCCGCGGCGGCGATCAACACCGTGTCGCGATCGCCGAGGTCGCGGCCGCCGGCGAAGGCTTGACGAAACGCGGCCAGCGAGAACGCCACCGCACGGCCGATCTGCGAGGCGTAGGTGGCGGCGAGCACCGCCTCCTCGCTCTGCGGCGGCCACGCCCGGGGCCAGCGCAGCGGTTGGAGCTCGTGCTCGCGCGCGACCCTCTCGATCTGCTCGCGATCGGGATCGGCGGTGACACCGAGCACCAGGCCCGAGGCCGTCACCGGCACCCACTCTGGTACCACTGCCAGCTCGGCCATGACCCGTTCGGCGACGATATAGCAGGCCGGACTGCCGAGGTCGTAGTAGAAGACCGGCTGCTCGTCGCCGGCGAGGATCACCCGTGGATCAGCCACCCGTCCGCGGCGCGGGCGGCTTCCATCACGCCCTCCGAGAGCGTCGGGTGGCCGTGGATCGTGCGCGCGAGCTCGGGGTAGCCGCCTTCCAGCACGCGCACATTGACGAGCTCCTGGATCAGCTCGGTGGCTTTGGATCCCACGATGTGGCCGCCGAGCAGCTCTCCGTACTTGGTCTCGCCGACAATCTTGATCAGCCCGGTCCGATCGCCGTAGACAGTGCCGGCACCCACGGCGCCGTACTGGACCTTGCCGACGGTCACGTCATGTCCGGCCTCCCGGGCCTGCGCCTCGGTGAGTCCGAAGCTGGCCACGTTGGGCGTGCAGAACGTGGCGCGGGGGATGTCGATGTATTCGATCGGATGGGTGGTGAGTCCGGCCGCGTCCTCGACGGCGATCACGCCCTCGTCCGAGGCCTTGTGGGCCAGCGCCGGGCCGGGCACCACATCGCCGATCGCGTATACGCCCTCGACGCTCGTTCGCATCGCGCCGTCGACCTCGATCAGCCCTCGATCGGTGAGCTTGACGCCCGCGGCGTCGAGGCCGAGCGCCTGGATATCGGGCCCGCGTCCGGCGGCGATGACGAGCCAATCGACCTCGGCCGATTCGTCGCCATGGTTGAACCTGACGCTCTGCTCGCCGGTCTTGACATCCTGGACGAGCGTGTTGGTGTGAACCTCGATGCCCTGTCGCTTGAGCCCCCGCTCGACGACCTTCGAGATGTCAGCGTCCTCGGTCGGCAGCACGCGCTCGAGGGCCTCGAACAGCTGCACCGTGGCGCCCAGGCGAGCGTAGGCCGAGGCGATCTCGGCACCCGAGGCGCCCGCCCCGACGACGGCCAACGAGGCGGGCAGCTCGTTGAGCGCCCACGCCCCCTCCGTGCCGATCACACGCCCGCCGAGGGTGGTGCCGGGAATCGGCAGTGGTACCGACCCCGTGGCGAGCAGGATCGTCTTGGCCGAGATCTGCTCGCCGCCCACCAGGACCGCGCCGTTCCCCGCCAGCGAGGCCTCGCCCTCGATCAGGTCGATCTTGTTCCTCTTGAACAATCCCGCGACTCCACCTGTCAGGGTCGAGATCACCTTGTCACGCCGTGCGCTGACGGCGTCGTAGTCGACCTCGGGCTCGCCGACCTTGATGCCGAAGTCGCCGGCGTCGCGTACCTCGGAGAGCACATCGGCGACGCGCAGAACCGCCTTGGCTGGGATGCATGCGTAATTGAGGCAGCGGCCACCGACGCGGTCGTTCTCGATCACCGCGGTCTTCAACCCGAGCTGCGCGGCGCGGATCGCGGCCACGTAGCCGCCGGGGCCAGAGCCGATGACGACGCAGTCATAGGAGGAATCGGGCATAGATCTGAGCCTACTAAGGCGCTACCGACCGGGGTATTTCGGCATCTGGATACGGCTGAGGACGCGCACGAGCTTGAGGAATAGAAAGCCGCAGACGCCGATGATCACCGCCGGCACGATCAGGCCCAGCAGATTGCTCGCCTCGATCATGAGCAGCGCGAACAGCGTGACGATGATGGCCAGCAGGCCCATGAACCCCAGGACTGCCCAGTAGCGCAGCCGCCACATCCCTACCGCGCAGGTCATCATCAAGAGGGAGAACAGGATGATTCCGCCGGCGGCCGGATGCTTGCCCCCAACCTTGGCGCCGGCGATGTAGGCGATCAGGTTTCCCACCCCCGTCAATCCGGCGATGATCGCGCTGACCGTCACCGGCCAGGGCCGCTCGCCAGGGGCGATGGGGTCAAGCGTCGCGCGCACGGCGGCGTTGCGCCGCTCGGAGCGGTCGCCCATCTGCGGCCGCGTGGCGCTGGCTTTTGCGGCCGGCGCCGGTGCCGTGGCGGTTCCGCCCGCCGCGCGGGCGGTGGGCTTCTCGCGCCGACCCCGCTTGCGGCTACGCTGGCCCAACTCGGGCTCCGATCAGCGCGCCCCGCAGCTCGCGTGCCACCCGTTCGGGATCGTCGGCTTCGGTCACCGCACGCACGACTGCGATCCTAGTCGCGCCCGCGTCGCGAACCGCCACCACATTGGCCGGCTCAATCCCGCCGATGGCGAAGAACGGCACAGCAGCCCGGTCGCTCGCGTAGCGCACGAGCTCGAGCCCCACGGCCGGCCGCCCGGGCTTGGTCGGCGTCGGGTGAACCGGGCCGACGCCGATGTAGTCGACGCCGTGGGCGCGGTCGACTTGGTCGGGCGTGTGAGTCGAGAGCCCGACCAGCCGTTCGGCCCCCACTCGGTTGCGGGCCTCCGGCACCGGATCGTCGTCCTGCCCGACGTGGACGCCGTCGGCGCCGGCGGCCAACACCAGGTCGGGACGGTCGTTGAGGATGAACAGCGCGTCGTGCCGGGCGCACGCGTGCGGCGAACCGGGCCGCGGCGGCCAGGATCGCCGCGTCGGAGCCATCCTTCATGCGGAGCTGGACGACGTCCACGCCGCCACGCAGCGCGCTGTCCAGGAAGGCGTCGGACTGCTCGTCGCAGACCAGGTACAGATGCGCGTCGCGCAATCGCTCGAGACGCTCGTTCACGCGTCCAGTCTGGCACGAGCGTGGCGCTAGCATTGATGCGAACGGGAGCCCTGCGTGCGGGCTGAGAGGGCGGACGAGCGATCCGCCGACCGTCTGAACCTGACCCGGGTAATGCCGGCGGAGGGATGAATCCTTGGCACACCGAACCAGACCTGTTGATGTAGCCGTCGTCGGTGGTGGTGCGATCGGACTCGCGGTCGCGTGGCGTGCAGTCCAGCACGGGTTGCGGGTGACGGTGCTTGAGCGCGGCGAACCGGGAGGCGGAACCTCGAGCGTCGCCGCCGGAATGCTGGCCCCCGTCAGCGAAGCCACTCCGGTGGAACAGCCGCTGCTCGGCCTCGGGCTGGCCAGCGCTCGCGCGTATCCCGCATTCGTCGCCGAGCTGGCGGGCGCGTCCGGGAGCGATCCTGGACTGCTTGAGTGCGGCACGCTGCTGGTGGCCCGCGACCGCGACGAGGCCGAGGCGCTCGAGCGCGAGCTCCTGATGCGCCAGCGCCTGGGGCTCGCGGTTCGCCGCGTGCTGCCCAGCGAGGCCCGGCGACTCGAGCCCGCGCTGGCGCCGGGGCTGCGGCTGGCCCTGGAGATCCCCGACGACCACGTCGATCGACCCTCGCCGGCTCACCGCCGCCCTGACCAAGGCTGTCGCGCGCGCCGGCGGCGACGTCCGGACCGGCGCCGAGGTCGAGCGGGTGCTGGTGACCGGAGATCGCGTCCATGGCCTCGGCCTGGCCGGTGGCGAGAGGGTCGCCGCCGAACAGGTCGTGCTGGCCACCGGCGTGTGGTCGGATCGGCTGGCCGGCCTGCCGGCAGCCGCTCGAGTCCCGGTCCACCCGGTCAAGGGGCAGATCCTCCGCCTACGCGACCCCTCCGGGGCCGGGCTGGTCACCCACGTGCTGCGGATGGCTGGCGGCTACCTGGTCCCTCGCGGCGACGGTCGGTACGTCCTCGGCGCCACCGTCGAGGAGCGCGGGTTCGACACGACGGTCACGGCGGGGGCCGTGTTCGCAGCTCCTGCGCGACGCGATCGAGCTCGTACCCGGGGTGGACGAGCTGACGATCGACGAGCTGACCGCCGGCCTGCGCCCGCGCACTCCCGACAACGCCCCGGCCATCGGGCCGGGAGCACTGGCCGGTCTGCACTGGGCCACCGGCCACTACCGCAACGGGATTCTCCTCGCCCCGATTACGGCCGAGCTGACGGTCGCCGGGCTGCTCGGGGTAGCGCGTTCCGAGCTCGCGGCCGACTTCGATCCCGGGCGCTTCGGTACGGTGGCGGTGCAGGCGTGAGTGTGAGCGTAACCGTCAACGGAGAGCCCCAGGAGCTGCCCGAAGGGGCAACCATCGCCAGCGTGGTCGAGCTGCTCAGCGGCGCCAGGCAGGGCCGCGGCGTGGCGGTGGCACTCGGGGGAGAGGTCGTACCGCGCGGCGCCTGGGCGCCGGACAGAGGTCCCCGATGGCGCGCTGGTCGAGGTAGTCGGCGCGGTTCAAGGAGGTTGATGAGGTGGACGGGTCGCTAACCATCGCCGGGCGCGTGTTCGAGTCGCGCCTGATTCTCGGCACCGGAGGGTTTGTCAATCACGATGTGCTCGCCCAGGCCCTCGTGGCCTCGGGGACGGAGATGTGCACGGTCGCGCTGCGCCGCCTCGACCCCGCCGCCCGCGGGTCGATCCTCGATGTCCTCGAAGCCGCCGGCGTCACGATCCTGCCCAACACCGCCGGCTGCTTCACCGCGCGCGACGCCATCGTCACCGCTCAGCTCGCGCGCGAGGCGTTCGAGACCGACTGGATCAAGCTCGAGGTGATCGGCGACGACCGCACCCTGCTGCCCGACGCCGTCGAGCTCGTCGCCGCCGCCGAGGCGCTGATCAACGATGGCTTCATCGTCCTGCCCTACACGACCGACGACCCGGTGCTGGCGCGGCGGCTGGAGGACGTCGGGTGCGCCGCGGTGATGCCGCTCGGGTCCCCGATCGGCAGCGGCATGGGCATCTGCAATCCCTACAACCTCTCGATCATCGTCGAGCAGTGCGACGGTTCCGGTGGTGCTCGACGCCGGCGTCGGCACCGCCTCCGATGCCGCGCTGGCCATCGAGCTCGGCTGCGACGCCGTGCTCTGCGCGAGCGCGATCTCGCGCGCCCACGACCCGGTGGCGATGGCGCGCGCCATCAGCCTGTCCGTCGAGGCCGGCGCCCTCGCCCGCGCCGCCGGGCGCATCCCGCGCCGGCGCTACGCGGAGGCCTCCACGCCCGAGGAAGGAACGCCGGTGTTCGATCTGCCGGCGACGTGACCTTCGACGAGCTCATCGACGGCTGGGAGGCGGCCTGGTCCGGCAAGGACCCGGGCGCCTTCGCCGAAGTCTGCGACCCGCGGATTCACTACGAGGACCCGCTCACCGACGAGCCCGCTCGAAGGCCTCGACGGGCTCGCTCGCCACGCCGCGCGCCTGTGGACCGGCTTCCCCGACGCTCGCCTCGAGCGCACCGGGCGAGCGGGTGAGCGACGGGCGCTTCGGCGCCGCGCCGTCGAAGCTGCTGGCCACGCACAAGGGCGCGCTCGAGGGCCTGCCGCCGAGCAACAAGTTTCTCGTCGTCCACTGCATCTTCTACTGCGAGGTCGCGCGCGAGCGGCTGCTGCGCGTGCGCGCGTTCTTCGATCTGTACGACGCGGCCACGCAGCTCGGCGTCCTGCCGGCGCGGGGCACGATGGGGGAGAAGGCGCTCCTGGTGCTGCGGGGATTTGGGCTGCGGTCGCCGGAGTCGGAGCCTGTCCGTCCGGCCGGGCGGGCCATCCGCGGTCGGCACGCTCGAGCGCTGGGGTGAACGCATGCCATGCCAAACCACATGGCAGAAATCGTCTGCCATCCGTCATTGCGGCCAACGCCGGACCCCAGGCATGATCGCCCCATGGCATCCCGCCGCATCGTCATCGTCGCCTTCGAGGGCGTCCAGGCGCTCGACATCACCGGCCCCAGCGAGGTGTTCTCCCTCGCCGACCGCGCCAGCGCCGACCCAACATACGAGCTCGAGCTGATCGCCGGCGACGGCGCCCCGATCCGCACCTCGAGCGGCATCGAGATCACTCCCCGCAGGTCGCTGGAGCCAGGCGACCGGAACGGATCGACACGCTCGTCGTCCCGGGTGGCCTGGGCACCAGAGCCGCCACCGCCGACGAGCAGCTGATCAACTGGCTGCGGCGGGCCGCCGCGGCGCTCGCGTCGCGTCACCTCGGTGTGCACCGGGGCCTTCCTGCTGGCGCGGGCCGGCGTGCTCGACGGGCGGCGAGCGACCACGCACTGGGCTCGCCTGCGACGCCCTGCGCCGCAACTACCCGTCCATCGCGGTCGAGCCCGACCCGATCTTCGTCCGCGACGGCAACGTCTACACCTCGGCCGGCGTCACCGCCGGGATCGATCTGGCTCTGGCCCTGGTCGAGGAGGACCTCGGCTCGCAGATGGCGCTGGCCATCGCGCGCGACCTCGTTCTCTTCATCCGCCGCCCCGGCGGGCAGGCGCAGTTCAGCTCGGGTCTGGCCGGTCAGGCCGCGTCGCGGCCGGGGATCCGCGAACTGCAGGACTGGATCGCCGAGCACCTCGACGCCGATCTGAGCGTTCCCGCCCTGGCCGAGCGCACCTTCATGAGCCCGCGGAACTTCGCTCGAGTGTTCGCCGCCGAGGTTGGCGTGACTCCCGCCGCCTACATCGAGGGCGTCCGCGTCGAGCGCGCCCGGGCGCTGCTCGAGACGACCGTGCTCCAGCTCGAGGAGATCGCTCAGCGCTGCGGCTTCGGCACCGTCGAGACGCATGCGGCGGGCGTTTGGCCGCCGGCTCCACGTCAGCCCCGGCGAATACCGGGAACGCTTCGCGACCGTCGTCCCCCTCCGCAATCGCAATCGAAGGAGCGCCGCATCATGAACATCGCGATCCCGATCTTCGATCGCCTCACCGCGCTCGATGCCGTCGGCCCATACGAGGTCCTGGCGCGGATCCCCGACGCGATGGTGACGTTCATCGCCGCCGAGCCGGGACCGAAGCGGACCGAGACCAAGATGCTCGCCATCATCGCGGACAAGCGCCTCGATGATCTGCCGCATCCCGAGGTCATCGTCGTCCCCGGAGGCTTCGGCACCCGCCCGCTGATGCACGATCCCGTGATCCTCGAATGGCTGCGCCGCGCCCACGAGACCTCGCAGTGGACGACGTCGGTGTGCACGGGATCGTTGTTGCTCGGCGCCGCCGGCATCCTCGACGGGCTCGAGGCCACCACCCACTGGGGCGCGATGGACCTGCTGGCCGAGCTGGGCGCCAAACCCGTCTCTCATCGGGTGGTCGAACAGGGCAAGGTGATCACCTCGGCGGGAGTCTCGTCGGGGATCGACATGGCCCTGAGGCTGGCCGCGCACCTCGCCGGCGATGATGTGGCTCAGGCGATCCAGCTCGCGATCGAGTACCACCCCGAGCCACCGTTCGTCGGCGGCACCACCGCCGTCGCCCCGCCCGAGATCGTCGAGCTGGCCGGCGTCGGCATCAGACGATTCGCGTGAGCACCGGGGCGTGATCGGACAGCGGCCCGCGCTCGAGGACCTCGAAATCCGGCGTCGCGCGCCCGGCCGCAAAAACGTGATCGACGCGCTCACCGCCCACCCAGCTGAAGCCGTCCAGCAACGGCCATTGGAGGTTGAAGTCGCCGCCGAGCACGGCCGGAGCACCTCCAGCCCAGCGCAGGACGGTGCCGGCGGCGAGCGTCGCCTGGCGCACGGAAGCCTGAGTGTGCACGTTGGCGACCCATAGCGAACCGAGGCGCACGGCATGGACCCAGCGGCGCTCGGGCACGACGGACAGTCGCCGCACGCGGTGCTCGACGACGTCGACGCACCGCGGGCTGACCAGGATCGCGTTGGCCCCCCCGCCGTTCGCCTTGATCATGTCGGGCCAGCGCTCGGCGACCGCCCGGCGCAGCGACGCCAACGAGTTGCGCGAGGTCAGCACGTGGCGCTCGCTCACCCCCAGACGCAGGGCCAGCGTGGGCGGCCACCACGGCGGGACCTCCTGGAGCAGCGCGACGTCCCACTCCCAGCCGCCGAGCGCGACGGCGTAATCGTCGAACAGGTCGCGGTGGGCCGGCGGTACCGCCCGTCCGTGGAAGAGATTCCAAGTCAGCACACGCAACCCGATGGGCCCAACGTACACTGCCCGGCTTGACTCGCCACCTGCTCACCGGTGAGGAGCTCTCGCGGGCCGAGCTCGACGCTCTGCTCGCCCGCGCGCTCGAGCTCAAAGCGGCGCCGCTCAGTTCCGATGTGCTCCACCGCAAAAGCGTCGCGCTCATCTTCCAGCGACCGTCGACCCGGACCCGCGTGTCCTTCGATGCCGGCGTCACCGAGCTCGGGGGTAACCCGATGGTGCTGCGAACCGACGAGCTTCAGCTGACTCGGGGCGAGTCGGTGCGAGACACCGCCTACGTGCTCTCGCGACAGGTGGCGGCGATCGGGATCCGCACCGGACCCGATGAGCTGGTGGCCGAGTTGGCCGAGCACGCCACGGTGCCGGTCATCAACATGCTCACCGCCGGCCATCACCCCTGCCAGGCGCTGGCCGATCTGCTGACACTCCGCGAGACGTTCGGTTCGCTCGACGGCCTGGTCTTGGCGTACGTGGGCGACGGCAACAACGTGGCCCGGTCGCTGGCCATTCTCGGCGCGCGCGCCGGGGTCGAGGTCCGCGTCGCCGCCCCATCCGGCTACCAGCTCGAGCCGGTGGCGAACGCGCGACTGACCGACGATCCGCAACGAGGCGGTCAGGGGCGCCAACGCCGTCTACACCGACGTGTGGGTGAGCATGAACGACGACCCCGAGTCCGCCGCCCGGCGGCGTCAGACGCTCGGACCGTACCGCGTCGATGACGCGCTGCTCGATCGGGCGGCGCCCGGCGCGATCGCCCTGCACTGCCTGCCCGCCCACCCCGGAGAGGAGATCACCGCCGAGGTCCTGTACGGCAAGCGTCAGCGGATCTGGGACCAGGCCGAGAATCGCCGCCACGCGCAGAAGGCGCTGCTCGAGTTCCTGGTCAGCGCCTAGTGCGCATCGGATACGCTCGCAGGAGCTTTCGTCGAGCAGGAGGCAGAGCATGCCCGCAGCGAAGAAGACGACGACCCGAAAGTCGACGGCGAAGAAGAAGCCGGCATCCAGCAAGACGACGGGCAAGCAGACGTCCTCCACCGCGGCCGGCGGCGACGGATTGGGCAATCTGGTCGAGCAGCTCGTGGGTAGCGTGATCAAACCGTTGGGCCTCGTCGTGCTGACGCGCGAGCGGATCCAGGAGACACTCGACGAGGCGGCCGAGCGCGGACGGGTGACACGCGCCGACGCCAACGAGCTGGTGGCCGAGCTCGTCCGGCGTGGACGTCAGCAGACCGACGACCTCCGGGCCGACGTGGAGCGGATGCTCGGCCGCGGTCGCGGCCAGCTCGGGTCGGCGACGAAGCAGTCGGTGGACAAGCTCGTGCGTAGCGCCGACCGCGCGCGCCGGACGATGGGCGTCGGTCCGACGTTCCCGATCCTCGGCTACGACGAGCTTACGGCCGGTCAGGTCGCTGCCCGCCTCGACGGTCTGAAACCCGCCGACCTGCGCAAGGTGCGCGACCACGAGCGGCGCCACGCCAACCGGAAGTCCGTGCTGGAATCGATCGAGAAGGCGCTGGCTTGATCACCGTCTGAGCTCGAGGTCGTCGAGCAGCACGTCGAAGCTCAGCTCGCTTCCGATCAGCTCGCCCAGCAGCTCCTCGGGCGAGCGGCGCTGACCTTCGCGCCACAGGGCGCGCAGGGCATCCCCGGCTTCCCGTCGCTCGAACCAGGCCGAGCCGAAACGGTCTCGGAGGTAGGTGCGCAGATGCGTCTCGAGTGCCCATGCGCGCAGATAGCAGGCCGAGTAGAAGCCCGGATCGACGTCGGACAGGTACGTCTCGCGCGGCCACGGGATCTGCAGCGCCGCGCCGAGCCGCTCCGCGTAGCGCTCGGAGAGCTGATCGAGCGGGCCGTCGGCGTCGTGGAGCTCCAGCTCGTAGGCGAGCTTGCCGCAGTAGCGGCGCAGATAGAGCAGCTTGTAGGCGCGCGCGAAGGCGCGCAGATCATGCGCGTCGTCGACATCGAGCCGCCGCGCCAGCCACTCGGGGTCCTCGACGAGGTGCTGGAACAGAAACGCGAACGCCTCGGTGATGGCGTTGTCGCCGAGGTAACGGAACTCGAACGGCAGCTCGCGCGCCACGTGGGCGTAGTGCTCGGTATGGCCCGCTTCGTGGAACAGGGCCGAGAAGTCGTCGCGGCCGCCAACCGGAGCGATGACCAGGTACACCTCGTCGGGCACACGCACCGGGGCGCAGAACGCTCGCGGTGATTTGTTGGGTCGCAGCTCGACATCGAGCTCGACGTTGCCCTGCCCACCGATACCGAGCCCGCGCAATGTCTCGAGCAGGCTGTCGACGAGCCGCGGCGCCGGGAAGTGTCGGTCCTCGTCGGCGGCTCGGAACAACCGGGGAAGATCGGCACGGCGCAGTTCGGCCATGCCGATGCCCAGCGCGCGGCGCAGCTCGGGCTCGAGCACGCCGCCGAATTGCGTCTCGGTCGCCGCCGCGAAATCGGCCGTCTCGCGCCCCAGTCCGGCCAGGTCAACGCCCTGACAGCGCTCGCACAACTCGCGGTAGCTCCGGTAGCCCAGCCTACGAGCCATGTCGTGCTGCCCCTCGACCAGCTCGTGGAGCAGGGGGTTGAGGCGCTCGGCCGTGATGGCCAGCCGGGCCTGCTCGATTGTCTCCCTGACCGACGCGTCCTCCTCGTTGGCCTGCATCATGTCGGCCTGGCGAAAGCCCACGGTCTGGCCCGCGACGTCGATTGTCGCCTGCGCCTCCTGGTGGGCAACCTCGGCCTCGAGCTCCTTGGTGGCCTGGCTCACGGTCCCCTCGACCGCGAAGTCGAGCAACATGGTCAGGCGTCGCCGGTCCTCGCTGCCTGGCGGCGAGGCATCGGTGACGGCTTGGAGCTCGGCCACCGGCGCCTGACCGAACAACTCCGCGTGGCGTTCGTAGATCGGTTCGATCGCGTACTCGTCCTCGAGCCCGGCGTAGTGGCGATAGAACGTGCCCGTCAGCTCGGAGACGAACGCCTCGGCGGAGGTGCGGTAGGCGTCGAGATCCACGGCCCTGCCATGCTAGATGGGATGCAACAACCAACAGCGACTCGCCCGCGCCCGGGAACCGAGCTCGAGCTCACGGTGGACTCGATGGCCTTCGGCGGCGCCGGCGTCGCCCGCCTCGACGGATACGTCGTGTTCGTCCAGGGGGCGATTCCCGGAGACCGCGTGCAGGCCATCGTGTCCAAATCCAAGCGCGCCTACGCCGAGGCACGGGCCACCGAGGTGCTCGAGCCGAGCCCGGATCGGATCGAGCCCGTCGCCCTCCATCCCGGCGCCCCGTGGCAGATCCTGCCCTACGAGCAACAGCTCCAGATCAAGCAGGCTCAGGTCCAGGATGCGCTGACGCGCATCGGCAGGCTCAAGGACTTCACGCTCGAGCCGATCGTCCCCGCCGTGCAAACGTGGCGCTATCGCAACAAGCTCGAGTACTCGTTCGGGCGCACCGGCGAGGGCCGCCTCATCTGTGGCTTTCACGCTCCGGGCCGGTGGGATGAGATCGTCGAGATCCGTGACTGCATGCTCGCCTCCGAGCCCGCCAACGCCGCCCGGGCGAGTGTCGTCGACTGGTGTACGGCGGCTGGCCTGGTGGCCTACGACCGCCGCTCGGGCGATGGCTTCCTGCGCAATCTGGTCGTCCGCGAAGGTCGCCGGACCGGCCAGCTTCAGGTCAGGCTGGTGACCGCGCCGGGCGAGATCGATGGCGCGTCGCTGGCCGCAGCCGTCGCCGACGAGCGCACGAGCGTTCTGTGGACGCAGGTCGACACGGTGGCCGAGACCACGCAGGGCGGCCACACGAAGCTCCTGGCCGGCGACGATCGTCTCGACGAGGAGCTCGGTGGCATCTCCCTGCGCATCTCTCCCGCGGCGTTCCTGCAGACCAACACCGAGATGGCCGAGCAGCTGTACCGGCTGGCCATCCAGTACGCCGAGCCGACCGGTCTTGAGCGCGCCTACGACCTGTACTGCGGGATCGGCACGATCGCCATGCTGATCGCCCCGCGCGTCGCCGAGGTGTGGGGGCTCGAGCTGGTCGAGGACGCGGTCGCGGATGCCATCGCCGGCGCGCGCCTCAACGAGATCGAGAACGTGCGGTTCTTCGCCGGCGACGTCCGTCTCGCCATGCGCGAGCTCGTGAGCACCGCCGGCAAACCTGACGTCCTGATCGTCGACCCTCCGCGTGCCGGGCTCTCCCAGAAGGTCGTTCGGCGCATCATCGAGGCCGCGCCGAAACGGATCGTCTACGTGTCCTGCAACCCGACGACGCTCGCCCCCAACGCGGCGCAGCTCGTCGAGGCGGGGTACGAGCTGACCAAGCTCCGGCCCGTCGACATGTTCCCGCAGACGCCGCACATCGAGTGCGTCGCGCAGCTCGTGCGTCGGAGTGGCAGCCCCTCGGGATCATCCGGGTAGGGTTCTGCCACCGTGCGCGCGGTCACGATCAAAGACGACCACAGCCTCAGCGTCGAACAGCACGCCGATCCGAGACCTGGCGACGGTGAGGTGCTCGTCGGCGTGAGGGCAGCCGGCCTGAACGGCGCCGACCAGCACCAGCGCCTCGGGCTCTACCCGGCCCCGCCGGGCTCGCCGCAGGACATTCCCGGGCTCGAGTTGGCCGGCACGGTGCTCGAGCGCGGGCCGGGCGCCGACCGCTTCCAGCCCGGCGACCGCGTTATGAGCATCGTCGGCGGTGGTGGCCAGGCCGAGCTCGCCGTGGTCCACGAGCGGGTCCTCATGGCCGTGCCCGACAACCTGACCTGGGAGCAGGCCGGCGGAGTTCCCGAGGTGTTCACGACCGCCCACGACGCCGTGTTCACCCAGGCGCAGCTGAAGGCGGGCGAGCGCCTGCTCGTCCACGGTGGCGCCGGCGGGGTGGGTACGGCGGCGATTCAGTTGGGCAAATCGGCCGGCGCCCGCGTGACCGCGACTGTGCGCAACGCCGACCTGCGCTCCCAGGTGGCCGAACTGGGCGCCGAGGTGATCGCCCCCGAGGGCTTCGTCGAACACGGGCCGTTCGACGTCATCCTGGAGCTGGTCGGCGCGCCCAATCTGCCCGACAACCTGGCCGCGCTGAACCTGTGGGGGCGAGTCGCGGTGATCGGGATCGGGGGCGGGGCCAACGGTGAGCTCAACCTGGGCGTGCTGATGGGCAAACGTGGGCGGGTGATGGCCTCGACGCTCCGTCCCCGGCCGCTCGAGGAGAAGGCGATTACCGCGCGGGCCATGGAGCGCTCGGTGCTGCCGCTGCTCGCCGACGGGACGCTACGGGTGCCGATCGCCGCCGTGTATCCGCTCGATGAGGCCGAGGAAGCCTACGAGCGCTTCAGCGCCGGCGGCAAGCTCGGCAAGATCGTGCTGGTCACGTGAGCGTCTAGGCGCTTTCGCCGAACCCGGACTCGTCAGCGACCAATCCGGGCTCGTCCTCGGCGGCATGGATCGCGCACAGCGCGGGGCCGCCGCTCTCCATCACCGCCTGAAGCTCCTGAGGCGTGAGCTTGGCACCGCATTCCTCGCAACGATCCCCTGGTCTGTCGAGGCTCTTCTCCTCCAGATCCATGCAGGCGAGTCTAGTACGGCCGTGGACCCGGAACGCGGACTCAATAAGGCGGCAGATCCGCCCACCATTGGCCCAGGACGCGGAACGCCTTCCAGAACTCGCGCTTGGCGTCCTCCTCGTCGAGGGCATCGTCGATGTTGGGGACGAACAGCCCCTCGGTCGAGGGCGTGAACGTCTGCACTTCGCCCGGTGTGGATGACAGCCCGCGGCGGAGCGGCACGTCGAGTTCGTTGACCACGGCGAGCGCCTCCGCGCCCATCACCACGACGATCTTGGGCGCGACGATGGCGATCTCCTCGACCAGCCGGGCCACGCACGCCGGGTCGGCCATCTCGGGATCCGCCACGGGGCACTTGACGCACAGGGTTCCGTAGACGGCGAGCGGGTCGATGTTCAGCCGCTTGAGCGACTTCATCAACGCGTTGCCGGTTCGCCCGTAGAAGGCGACCCCCTCCTCGACCTCGGCCGGCCGGGCGGAGTACTTGATCAG
The DNA here is from genome assembly GCA_963734775.1 of uncultured Solirubrobacterales bacterium. GTDB lineage: Bacteria > Actinomycetota > Thermoleophilia > Solirubrobacterales > Solirubrobacteraceae > Palsa-465. Next base: position 115,920 of record CAVTJE010000013.1, on the reverse strand, counting down.
CATGATGTCGGCCTGCGGATGACCCGAGCCCAGCACGGGCATCAGCTGGCCCCGCGGGCAATGCGGACAGGCCTGGAGCTCTCGCGCGAACGCGTTCAGCTCGCGGATCGCCCGCTCGAGATACTTCTCGCGAATCTCGTCGTCGGTGGCCGGCATTCCCCCCGGATTGGACGGCTGAGGTGCTTGTCCTTGCGAGTGCATCAGGACTTGCGTGCCGCCCGGCGCACTCGGCGGTCCCTCGAGGCCCGCCGCGCGGCCCCTGGCAGCGCCTTGGTTTGCAGGAATTTCAGCGCCTGGACGTAGAGCAGGCTCGCGGGATTGCGCACGATGTCGGCCGCGCGCAGCGACTCGAGGAACTCCTCGGGGCCGTCGAAGTCGCGCATCCGGATCCGCACCGATCCGAGTCCCTGGGGCACGTGTGCGTCGGACCCCGCCCCGGCCGGAACCCGATACTTGGCCGCGAAGCGCACGGCCTCGTCGTTGAACTCGCTGATCGCCACCCGCGGGTTGAACACCTCGATCGCATCGACGTCGTCGAGCACGGCGAGCAGGTGCTCGTAGTCGGGCACCGAATGCAGGCGGTCGAACGGGTGGGGTACATACACGAGCCCGCCCTGGCGCTTGATCTCGGCGATCGTCTCCTGGAGCGTCATCCCGCGCTGGATCTTCTCCTCGATGAACAGCCCGATGACCTCCCCCTGGTCGGCCGTCTTGACCTCCTCGCCCACGATCACCTTGACCGCGTTGGTCTTGGCGTGCGCCTCGAGCGCGCCCGAGATCTCGTTGTGGTCGGTGACCGCGATCGCGCCGAGCCCGCGTTCGCTCGCCTCGGCCAGCAGCACCTCGACCGGGGTCGCGCAGTCGTAGGAATGGTCGGTGTGCATATGCAGGTCGACGTCGATGAGAGAGCGCGAGGCGAGCCGCGAGCGCAGGCGCGTGTTCGCGGACCCGTCGTGTCGGCGGGCGGTGAGGTCCTCGTAGATCTCGGCCAGCTCGTCGGTGACGCGCGACCACGCGAACGTCGCCCGGAGCCGATCCGCCTGGTCGCGGTGGCGCTGGCGCATCGCCGGATCATCGAGCAAAGCGGTGAGGTGAGCGCCAAGCGTCTGGACGTCGCCTGGCTCGAACTCGAGGCCGTAATGCCCTTCGCACAGCAGCTCCTCGTAGGCGGCCAGACGCGAGGCCACCGGGACGGCGCCCGCTGCTACCGCGCGGACGAGGATTCCCGGCAGCGGACGCAGCCCCTCCGACGCCACCACCGCGATGTCGGCACTAGCCAGCACCTCGGCCTCGGTGCGCTCGCGCGCGTCGACGAACCTCACGCGCTCCCGCAGCGCACGTCCGAGTGTCGCCGGCGCGGTCAGCGGGCGCGAGGAGAACACGGTTGCTCGCCAGTCCAGCTCGGCGGGGATCGAGCGCAACGCGCGCAGGAACAGCCGTAGCGCGGCCCGTTCCTCCTCGGCGATCATGGCGATCTCGACTGGGTCGCCCTCGGCGCGCGGGGGCAAGACGTCGGCGCCCGGTCCGATCACGCGGTAGTCGCCCGGGAAGTAGCGCTGCATGAGCTCTCGCGTGGCACGGTAGCCGGCGGTCCGCGCGTCGAGGCGCGCGAACAGCAGCCTCGACAGGCCACGGGTGAGCTGGGTCGAGACCACCCGCTCGGTGGGGGCGTGAAAGCTCCCGACGTTGAGCGCGTGCGAGTGGCGCAGTGCCACGCTGGCCGCGCTGGGCGCGAACGGCTCGTGGACGTGGACCACGTCGAGGAGGAGGGCACCGAGCGCCTCCTCGATCGTCCGCGCGACGTCGACCGGCAGCGACGCGCTGCGCCGCCGCGCGGGTGAGAATGGCAACACCTCGCCGACACCGAGGACAAGCGGCGCCTCACCCGCCTGCTCGACCAGCTCGTCAGGCCGGTTGCGAATCGCCCGGCGGCTGTCTCTGACCAGCGAGCTCGACTCCGACGGCGCGATGATCAGGACACGGTGCCCGCGCCTGACCAGCTCGTCGGAGACGCGGCTCACATAGTGGTTGACCTCGTTGTGCGCCTCCCAGGCGAACGGCGTGACTTGCGCGATCGCGAGGCGCTCTGACGGCACGGGTGCAGTGTAGATAAGGGGGCCGCGTGCGCGGCCCCCGTGTTCCGGCTCAGATGGCCGAGCGGCTTACGCGGATGCCTTGGCCGGAGTCTTCTTCGGCTTTTCCAGCGGCTTGCGCGCGTACTTGGCGATGAACTTGTCGGTCAGCTCCCGCGCCTCGTCGTCGGGACGCTGGTTCATCGGCGACTTCATCAGGTACGAGCTCGGACCGTCGAGCTGGCCGGTCAGGCCGTTGTTGAGCGCCAGCTTGCACAGCCGCGTGGCGTCGATCACGATCCCGGCCGAGTTGGGCGAGTCCCAGACCTCGAGCTTGAGCTCGGCGATCAGCGGCACGTCGCCGAACGCCTCACCCTCGAGGCGGATGTGGGCCCACTTGCGGTCGGTCAGCCACGGCACGTAATCCGACGGACCGACGTGCACGTCGTCCTTGGGCAGCTCGTGGCCCATGATCGAGGTGACGGCGTTGGTCTTGGACTCCTTCTTGGATTCCAGGCGGTCGCGCTCGAGCATGTTGTAGAAGTCCATGTTGCCGCCCACGTTCAGCTGCGAGGTGCGCATCAGCTTGACGCCGCGGTCGTGGAACAGGCGGGCGAGCGCCCGGTGGACGATCGTGGCTCCCACCTGCGACTTGATGTCGTCGCCGATGATCGGCAGGCCGGCCTTCTTGAAGCGCTTGTTCCAGTAGGCCTCGCGCGCGATAAACACGGGGATGCAGTTGACGAAGCCGCAACCCGCCTCGAGGATCTGCTCGACGTACCACTTCGTGGCCTGCTCGGAGCCGACCGGCAGGTAGGAGATAACCACGTCGGTGTGGGTCTCCTTGAGGATCTCGACGATGTCGGCCGTGGGGCCGGGCGCCTTCTTGATCTTCTCCTTGAGGTACTTGCCGAGGCCGTCGTGGGTCATGCCGCGCTGGACCTCGACGCCGAGGTGCGGCACCTTGCCGGCGAAGTTCAGCGTGTTGTTCTGGCCCGCGAAGATCGCCTCGGAGAGATCCTTGCCCACCTTGTCGGCGTCGATGTCGAAGGCGGCGCTGAACTCGATGTCGCGCACGTGGTAGCCGCCGAGGTCGACGTGCATCAACCCGGGCACTGATTGGCGCGGGTCGGCGTCGCGGTAGTACTGGACTCCCTGGACGAACGAGCTCGCGCAGTTACCGACGCCGATGATCGCTACGCGGACCTTGTCCTCCTGGTAGCGCGAGGCACCGTTGGTGCGGCCGTTGCTAGTGCTCACTGTAAAAGTCCCTTCTCGAAGATTGGGGCCGGCGCGTGGTCGGGCGTCGACACATCTCTAGATATTCCTGCCGAAGGGGTTCGTTACACCTGCGGACTGGCGTTCAGCTGCTTGCGCACGTAGTTGATGCGCTGAATCGTCGTGATGACCGTCAGGACAGCGAGCACGTACACGGCCGGCGCCAGCAGCTCGAAGTGGCCCAGCGAAGCGCCCTTGGCGAACACCAGCCCCGCCGACAGGATCACCACGCGGACCGGGCGCGTGGCCAGACCCACCTTGCACGCCACGCCGAGCGCCTCGGCGCGAGCCCGCGTGTAGGACACCATCAGCGAGAACAGCACGGCGGCGACCACCGCCGCCACCGCCACCTGGTCCTGGCGCGAGGCGAAGTAGGCCGCCACCGCAGTGAGCACGATCCCCTCCTCGAGCCGGTCGAGCGTCGAGTCGAGGAAGGCCCCGAACGGCGTTCCCTTGCCCGACATGCGCGAGTAGCGGCCATCGAGCGTGTCCATCACCGAGCCGATGATGAAGGCGATCCCAGCCAGGAAGAACATGCGTCCCACGACGAGCCCGGCAGCGGCCAGGTTCAGCGTAAAGCCGGTGAGCGAGATCGCGTTGGGAGTGAGGCGGGACTCGATCAGACGCTCGCGCATCAACTCCTGGGTCGTGGGCCCCTCTCGGCGCGGCCGTTTCGGACGCCCGCTCCGAGGCGGCGCGGGCTTTGTCTGCTCGGGCATCGGCTAGGCCGTGACCTGACCGAACGTCCAAGCCTCGGGTTTGGCCCGGGCCAGGAGGCGGTTGGCGATCAGCGCCGAGGTTCCGGCGGTGAAGGCCCCGAGGACGGCATCGGTCAGGTAGTGGTTGCCGGTGGCAACGACCACGAAGGTGATGAAGAGCGGGTACAGCGACCAGATGATCTTCGCGTAGCGCCGCCGGACCAGCCGCGCCATCGGCCATCCGATCATGATCGCGAAGCACACGTGCATGGAGGGCACGGCCGCGTAGCCGTTGATGAACGCCTGGCTGGCCGAGCTCGTGTCGAAGTGCATGGTGCCCATCCCCAGGAACTGCGAGATCGAGTCAGTGAAGCCCCACTCGGGCATGAGTCGCGGCGGCGCCGTGGGGTACACGGCATACAGCACGAGCGCGATCAGCATCGCCACCAGGAACATGTTGCGCACGAAGTAGAACGAGTCGTTACGGCGCAGGTAGATGAACACGAGCGCCCCGAAGGTGACGAAGTAGTGCGCGTTCAGATACGTCCAGTCGGCGATGTCCATCAGCCAGTGCACGCTCGAGGCCCAGGCCTGCACGCTCGGCTCGATGAACACGTGAAGGACGCGCTCGAGGTTGATGATCTTGGTCGCGTCCCCAAATGGTTTGTAGCCGCCGCTTCCAACCACCCCGCGCACCATCTGGTAGGCCAAATAGGCGCCCGCGAACAGGAGCACCTGACGCACGACGTCCTTCCAGCCGTGGGGCAGGATACGAGCCTCGATTGTCCGCAGTCCACGCCGCATTGACCCCGGAATTCTACCGAGCCGCCCCTTGGGCCAGATGTACGCGCGCTTACGAACACCTGGGGGAATCGGCCCCGATACGTCCCAGCGAGAAGCTCATGACCAGCCGCACGGCGCCGGCTCGGCGCAGGCGAACGGCGACGAACTCTCCATCGCGGGCCACGCAGCCGGGGGCCCCGCTGAGCGCCCAATAGGGCGAGAAGCGCACGCGCACGAGTGCCGTTCCGGGGCCCTTGGCGTCGAGGGTCACCGAGTTCGGCCCGAGCGCGGTGAGCGTCGCGTCGCCCTCCACTATGTGCGTGGCGTCGGTCACCTCGTAGACGCGCCAGTGCCGGCTGCGGTACACGAGATGGAGGTAGGACAGACCGCGGTCGATCAGCGCCGCCTCCTTGTGGGCGGAGAAATCGAGCGGCGCATCGGGGACGGCCACGAACCGCACCGCCAGCGAGTGCAGCCAGGCCCGGTAGGTGGCCGCATTCAGGGGGCCACCGTAGAAGAGGTGGTTGTAGCGGATGTCGAGCTGGCGCTCCCAGCCGCGGGCAAGCGGGAAGCGGGGTGCCACCTGGTAGGCCTCCCAGTGGAAGCGCGTGAACGGGATCTCGACTCGAAACGCCGGTCCCCTCTGCTCGCTCAGGAACGTCAGCAGCGGCTGGTAGTACGCGGCCGAGACCGACGGGTCGCCGGCCGAGGTGCGGACGTCGCGGATCGGTGCCTGCCACTGGAGCCACAGCAGCGGCAGGGCCAGCGCGACCAGCCAGGCCCGATGCTTCTTGTACCAGTACAGGGCCGCGAGCGGGCCGGCCACGAGCGGCGCCAGACGAGCGGCGTTGCTCCCCACCGGGGTCGTCAACGCGTACGCCGCCACGGCTCCGATTACGTACAGGATGATGCCCGCCCGCACGGCTACCTCGCCGCGAGGCAGAACGATCAGCGCCACGATGGCGATGGCGGGGATCGGCCACAGGGTCGCCAGGGTGAACGGCTCGCTGCCTCCCTCGGGGAACGCCACCGACAGCATCAGCACGGGCAGAAGCGAGCCCGGCGATGGTGGCCAGACCCGGCAGCATCGCCTTGAACTGGCGCCGGCGCGAGTAGGCAGCGATCGCGTAGGCCGCTCCCACCAGAGCCGAGAACAGCGCCGCCACCGGGCTGGCCAGCGCGGTCAGCACGGCGAGGAACGTGGCCAGTCCGGAGCGATGGCGCGCCAGCGCCAGCGCCATGCCCATGGCGGGCAAGAGCCCAAAGGCGAACGTGAGGCGGCCGGTGAACAGGTTGGTGGCCGTCGCGGCGCCGAACCACAGGGCGCCCAGCCACGCGTCGTCGCCGAAGTGACCGCGTGCGAGGGCCTCGAACAGCGCTGCCGTGCCCACTGCGGCCAGGCCCCCCGCCACCTGCGGGGTCAGCAGCGCCGCCACGGGTGGGAACAGGACGCTGTAGCCGGGGACGTGGTGGCCGGCGTACCACCAGTTGTTCCACAGTCCAAACCCCTCGGCCGAGAACAGCTTGGCCCTCAGCAGGTGCGCCGCCAGATCAAGGCTGGGCGGCGAGATGATCACGTAGACGATCGCGAACAGAGACGCGACCGCGGTCGGGGCGATGCGCTTGAGGGTCATGGGTCCACGAATGCCAGTACCCGATCGACCACCTCGTGGTCGTCGAGCCATGGCCAGTGTCCCGCACTCGGCAACGAGACGAGCGTTGCCTGGGCGAGCCGCGCCGCGTAGCCGGACGCGAACACCGCGGGCAGCCACGGATCCCGCTCGCCCCACAGCACCAGTGCTGGCATCTGGAGTTGGTCGAGCCCCGCCCCGGCAGCGCTCCGTGTCCTGGCGTTGCCCGACCGATAGAGGCGCAGGATTGCCCGCTGTGTGCCCTGGTCAAAGTCGTTCCAGATCCCCGCGATCTGTTCGTCGGTCCACGGGCCCCCCTTGCGCAGCCCGCGGGCCAATAGCCACTTGTTGGTGGCACCCATGACCAGCTCGCCGATCAGCGGTCGCTGCCACAGACGGGCCAGCCCGGTGGGGAAAGGCTCCGCGTCGAAGAGCGGTGGCGCATTGATCACCACGAGTCGCTCCACCCGTTCCGGGCGGCGTTGGGCCAGCAACCAGCGCTATCACGGCGCCCCAGTCGTGCCCGACCAGCCTCACCGTGTCGATCTGCAGATGGTCGAGCAGCGTCTCCACGAACGTGGCCAGACCGTCGATCGAGTAATCGAGGTGTCCACCCTTGCCCGAGCGCCCGAACCCGATCAGGTCCGGTGCGACCCCGCCGCCGCGTTCCAGGAACGGCACCCAGTCGGCCGAGCTTGTCGGCACGCCGTGCAGATACAGGCGTGGAGCGGCGGCGGGCGCCGAGCGGTAGAACACGGGTGAGCCGCCGAGCTCGATCTTGTTTTCCTCGACGTGCACGGGCGGGCGAGGATAACGTCCGCACCTATGAGCACAGAGGAGCCGGCGGGACCCCGGCGGACGCTATGCCTCGGCGAGGCGCTCGTTGACCTCATCTGCGAGCGGCCGATCGACAACCTGATCGAGGCCGACGCCTTCGTCCCGCATTTCGGCGGCGTGGTCGCCAACGTGGCCGTGGTCGCCGCGCGCGCCGGCGCGCGGATCACGCTTGCCGGCGGCGCCGGCGACGACCCGTGGGGCCACTGGCTGCGCGACCGGCTCGCCGCCGAGGGGGTCGACACCTCGATGTTCGCCCTCGTGTCCGATGTACCGACCCGCCTAGCGCTCGTCACGGTCAACGACAAGGCCGAGGCCACCTACCACATCTACGGCCAGACGATCGCCACCGTGCCCCACGCGATCGGCAACCGGCTCGACGAAGTGGTGAGCGAGTCCGCCGCTCTGTTCCTCAGCTCGAACACACTGATCGAGGCCCAAGAGCGTGACATGACCATGCGGGCGCGCGAGGCCGCGCTGTCGCTCGAACGGCCGATCGTCTTCGACCCCAACCTGCGCCTACACCGCTGGCGTTCGAACGCCGACGCCGCCGCCAGCGCGAACGCATGCGTCCCCGGGGCGCTGCTGGTGCGTGCCAACGCGTCCGAGGCCGCGCTGATGACCGGCGAGGACGATCCCGAGCGCGCGGCGCAGGCGCTGGTCAAGGCCGGGGCCCGCCTGGTGGTAATCACGCTTGGTTCCGACGGGGCGATCCTTCGCGGCGAGCTGCGGGCCGACGTCCCTGGCGTCGAGGTGAAGGTGGTGAGCACGATCGGCGCCGGCGACGTGATCATGGGCACTCTGCTGGCCCGGCTGGCCCTGAGCGACTTCTACCCATCGACCGTCGCCGCGTCGCTGCCCGAGGCCGTTGCCGCGGCCGCGCGGGCGTGCGAGCGGTGGGGCGCGCTTGACTAGCGCGCGCCAGGCCCCCCGCGCCAGCGCGGACTGGCGCAAGCCGCCGCCGCGTCGCGTGCGCGCGATCCGCGACCGCCTCCGCCTCGTGTACGGAATCCCCCAGGCGGCGCCCCACGGCCACCCGATCGCCGAGCTGATCCTGACCGTCCTGTCGCAGTCGACCAACGACCGCAACCGCGACGTTGCCTATCTCGCCCTGCGCGAGGGCTTCCCGAGCTGGGAGGACGTCCGCGACGCCCCCGTCGACGAACTCGAGGAGGCCATTCGCCCGGGAGGGATCTCGAAGGTCAAGTCGGCGCGAATCAAGTCCATCCTGCAGGCGATCTCGGACGACGGGCACCCCCTATCGCTTGACTGGCTCGCTAACCAGCCGGTGCCCGAGGCGCAGGCGTACCTGACCTCGCTGCCGGGCGTGGGGCGAAAGACGGCCGCCTGCGTGCTCCTGTTCGCCTTCGGCATGCACGACGTCCCCGTCGACACCCATGTGTCCCGCGTCGGCACGCGCCTGGGCATGTTCCGGCCCGGCGCACCGTTCCTCGAGCTGCACGACGTGATGCTCGAAATCACCCCACCGGGCGAGGAGCTCGAGCTGCACCTGAACATGCTCCGTCATGGGCGGCGGACGTGTTACGCACGGCGCCCGAACTGCGCCGGTTGCGCGCTGCAGCGGATGTGCCCCAAGGTCGGCGTGGCTGGCTAGCGTCTTGTAGCGCTTGGCGCTTCAACCGGGGCAAAGCGGAACAACGGGGGAACCATGAAGAAGAAGCTGTTCGCGATCGCGACTGTCGCCGCGGTTGATGGCGGATGCGTTCAGTTCGGGCGTGCTCCGGGTCGCCGGGCGGCTTCGGGAACGGCTTGCTGAGATGGGGTGGGGGGAGCCGTAGTCGCGGCACCGGTCAACGTGAAACTCGGCAACGGCTAGGAGGCGAGATTCACATCGACGGCGTGGGGCGCCGTCAAGGTGAAACTCGAGGTTCTGGGGGCGGCGAGTTTCACGTTGACTGACGCTAAGAGGGGTCGTTGAGGTTACGGCCACGGACGAAGGTGCGCCGGCCCCCAGAACCCACCCCCGTCTCCCCAGCCGCCGTTCCGGAGCCACCCGTCCCCGCGCCAGAGGCCTGAACGCGGTGCTCCAAATCTGCTACTCTCCGACTAAGATTTTTGCGAACGCAGAGGAGTAGAACTGACATGGGAAAAACGATCGGAATCGACCTCGGAACGACCAATAGCTGTATGGCCGTGCTCGAGGGCGGTGAGCCGACGGTGATTGAGAACGCCGAGGGCGGGCGGACGACTCCGTCCGTGGTGGCGTTCACACAATCGGGAGAGCGCCTGGTCGGCACGGTCGCCAAGCGTCAGGCCGTCACGAATCCGCAGAACACGGTCTTCTCGATCAAGCGCTTCATGGGCCGTAAGGAGGCCGAGGTGCGCGAGGAGGAGTCGATCGTGCCGTACAAGGTCGTCTCGGGTCCGAACGGGGACGCACGCGTCGAGGCCGGTGGCAAGCAGTATTCGCCGCCGGAGATCAGCGCGATGATCCTCGGCAAGCTCAAGACCGACGCTGAGGCGTATCTGGGTGAGCCCGTCGACAGCGCCGTGATCACGGTGCCGGCGTACTTCAACGACGATCAGCGCCAGGCGACCAAGGACGCCGGCAAGGTCGCCGGCCTGGATGTCAAGCGGATCATCAACGAGCCGACCGCGGCTTCACTCGCCTACGGCCTGGATAAGGAGTCCGACCAGACGATCCTTATCTTCGACCTCGGCGGCGGCACGTTCGACGTGTCGGTGCTGGAGATCGGCGACGGCGTGTTCGAGGTCAAGGCGACCGCGGGTGACAACCACCTCGGTGGCGACAACTTCGACAAGGCGTTGGTCGACTGGCTCGTGAGCGAATTCAAGAAGTCGCAGGGGATCGACCTGAGCGCCGATCCGATGGCGCTGCAGCGTCTCTACGAGGCGGCTGAGAAGGCCAAGATCGAGCTGTCGACAACTCAGGAGACGCAGATCAACCTGCCCTTCATCACGGCTGACGCGAGCGGCCCCAAGCACCTCGACACGCGGCTGACCCGCGCCAAGCTGGGCGAGCTCACGAGCAGCCTGCTCGACCGCACCGTCGCCCCGGTTCGCCAGGCGATGGACGACGCCAAGGAGAAGGGCGTCGCCGCCATCGACCACGTCGTGCTGGTCGGCGGTATGACCCGCATGCCCGCCGTACAGGAGAAGGTCAAGGAGCTGACCAACAAGGAGCCGCACCGCGGTGTCAACCCCGATGAGGTCGTCGCCGTCGGCGCAGCGATCCAGGCTGGCGTGCTGGCCGGGGACGTCAAGGACGTCCTGCTGCTCGACGTGACGCCGCTGACGCTCGGTATCGAGACCAAGGGCGGCGTGATGACCAAGCTGATCGAGCGCAACACGACGATCCCGACCCGCAAGGCCGAGGTCTTCTCGACCGCCGAGGACAACCAGCCCTCAGTCGAGATCCACGTGCTTCAGGGTGAGCGCGAGATGGCCACGTACAACAAGTCGCTGGGCAAGTTCCAGCTCACCGGCATCCCGCCGGCTCCGCGTGGCATCCCGCAGATCGAGGTCGCGTTCGACATCGATGCCAACGGCATCCTCAACGTGTCGGCCAAGGACCTCGGCACCGGCAAGGAGCAGAAGATCGAGATCCGCTCGGGCTCGGGTCTGTCCGACGACGAGATCAAGCGGATGGTCACTGACGCCGAGTCGCACGCCGACGAGGACCGGCGCTTGCGCGAGCTGGCCGAGGCGCGGAACAACGGCGAAAATGCGGCCTACCAGGCCGAGCGCCAGCTCAAGGAGCTCGGCGACACGGTCGACCAGTCCTCCAAGGATGAGATCGAGGCGGCGATCAAGGCGGTGCGCGAGGTGCTCACTTCCGAGAACGCCGAGGAGATCGCGGCCAGGACCAACGCGCTGAACGAGTCCTTCCACAAGGTCTCCGAGGCGATGTACCAGCGGGCCCAGGAGCAGCAGGCGGCGGCCGCCTCGGCGGACGGCGCAGACGCTCAGGAGGGCTCGACCAACGGCGCCGGCGCCGAAGAGGACGTCGTGGACGCCGAGGTCGTGGACGAAGGCAAGTAAGCCATGAATAGAGATCGCGAGTCTCAGCTCCGGACGCCCATCCGGAGCCAGACCGAGGACCAGCAGGAGCCCATCGACGCCGCGGGGGAGCCCGAGGCGCCGGTGGGCCCCGCCCCCGGGCCGGGCCAGCCCGAGGCCACCGAGGCCGCCAAGCCCGTCGAACTCGACCTCGAGGCGCTGACCGCCAAGGCCGAGAAAGCCGACGAATACCTTGCCCTGGCCCAGCGGACCAAGGCTGACTTCGAGAACTACCGGCGGCGCGCCGTGCGCGACGCCGCGGCGGCTCAGGACCGCGGGGTCGCGAAGCTGGCCAAGGCCCTGCTCCCGGCGGTCGACAACCTCGACCGCGCCCTCGCCGCCGATAACGGCGAAGGCGACGACGGGACCCTGGCCTCAGGGATCAAGCTCGTGCACGCCGACGTGATCGCCGCCCTGGCCCGGATGGGCATCGAGCCGTTCTCGCCCGAGGGGGAGCCGTTTGATCCGCAGTGGCATGAGGCCGTGGCGCAGCAGCCCGTCGAGGGAGCCCAGCCGGGGACCGTCGTCGAGGTCTACCAGCGCGGCTACCGGCTCGGCGACACCGTGCTGCGCCCGGCGCGAGTCGTCGTCGCCGGCTGATGGAGTGAGCGCAGATGGCCTCCGCTCCCGACTACTACAAGACGCTAGGGGTCGGCAAGAACGCCTCCGACGAGGAGATCAAGAAGGCCTATCGCAAGCTCGCGCGCCAGTACCACCCGGACCGCAACTCGGGGGACAAGAAGGCCGAGGAGCGTTTCAAGGAGATCTCGCAGGCCCACGATGTCCTGTCGGATCCGGACAAGCGCAAGCAGTACGACCGGGGCAGCGGCCCGTTTGGTGGCTTCGGCGCGCCGGGGGGCTTTGACCCAAGCTCGTTCGGCGGCGGCGTCAGCGACATCCTGTCGAACCTGTTCGGCGGCGGCGCCACCGCGGGTCGTGGCGGTCGCGGCGGCACGCGCGGTGGTCGCCCGCAGCAGCGGGGCCGTGACCTCGAGACCGAGGTGACGCTGAATTTCGACCAGGCCGTGAGCGGCGCCCAGGTGCCGCTGGCCGTGCCCCTGTCTCAGCCGTGCGCGACGTGTAACGGCACCGGGGCCAAGCCCGGCACCACGCCGCGCGTGTGCCCGGTATGCGAAGGGCGCGGATTGGAGGCCGAGAGCCAGGGGATCTTCTCCATCTCCCAGCCGTGTTCCAATTGTCATGGCTCAGGCACCGTGATCGATGACCCCTGCCCCACCTGCAAAGGCAGCGGCGCCCAGCGCAGCGTCAAGCGGCTGCGCGTCAACATCCCCGCCGGCGTCAAGGACGGGAGCCGGATCCGGCTGGCCGGCAAGGGTGAGGCGGGCCCGCGCGGCAGCGAGCCCGGTGACCTCTACGTGATCACTCGCGTTCAGGACTCGTCGGTGTTCAAGCGCTCCGGCGACAACCTCGAGGTCGAGGTGCCGCTGACGATCCCGGAGGCGGTTCGCGGCGCGGTGATCGAGGTCCCGACTCTCAACGGGTCCAAGCGACTGCGCGTCCCGCGGGGCACCAAGCACGGCACCGTCCAGCGACTGCGCGGCGAGGGTCCGCCTCGTCTGGGTGGTGGCAAGAGCCACGGCGACATTCACTACCGCTTCGTGATCGACGTGCCGGCCTCGCTATCCCCCGAGCAGGACGAGGCGATCGATCGGCTCTCCGAGGTCATGAATGGCAACCCGCGGGACAAGCTGTTCAGTGCCGCCACTCAGGGGACGAGCTGATGGCGACGCGCCGGACCCGAGTGACCCGCACCACGACCCGCATCGAGGTTGCCTCGGATCGAGGCGTATTCATGATCTCGGTCGCCGCCGAGCTGGCCGACATGCACCCGCAGACGCTGCGGATGTACGAGGCGCGAGGGCTCATCGAGCCCCAGCGATCGCCCAAGGGAACCCGTCTGTATTCCCAAAAGGACGTCGAGCGCCTGCGCCGGATCCAGGAGATGACGGCCGAGCTGGGCATGAATCTGGCCGGGGTCGAGCGGGTGTTCGAGCTCGAGGGCCAGCTCGGCATGATGGCCCGCAAGGTATCGGCGCTCGAGCGCCGGGCCAGCGAGCTCAACGCCGAGGTTCAGCGCCTAGAGCAGGTCCGCCGCGAGTTGCGCGCCGAGATCGTGCCGTATGAATCGGGCGGCGAGTTGATTCGCGCCGCCGATCTCGAGCGCTTCAAGATCCCCGTACGGCGCCCCACGAGCCCGGCAACCGAGGCCGCGGCCGAGGACCCCGAGGTCTGACCGCCGGGCTGTCGCGGAAGGATTCCGCGCGGTGTGACAGGATCTATGGTCGTGGGGAAGAGGGCGAGACGCATTTCCACCAACCTGGCGGTCGGCGCGATCGCGCTTCTGTGGCTCGTTGCCGTCTCGGCGGCGGGTGCCGCGCCCGCTGCCCACATCACCGCCGTCGGCGCCGCCCCGGCCTCCACGCCGATCCAGATCGTCCTGCCGCTGGTGGCCGACACGGCTGGAGCCGAGCGCTTCGCCGCCGCCGTCACGACCCCCGGCTCCCGCCTCTACCAACACTACGAGTCGATCCCGCAGTTGGCCAGCCGCTTTGGCGCCTCGGCCGCCACGCGCCGGCGAGTCGTGGCCTATCTCCGCCGGGTGGGGGCCAAGTCGATCAAGCTCGACAAGACTGGCCTCTTCGCCGACGCCGTCCTCACCGCAGGACAGGCCGAGCGGGCATTCGAAGACCCGCTGATGCAGTTCCGCTCCGCCCACGGCTCAAAGTTCCTCGCCCCCCGGCTGATCCCCTCGGTGCCGTCGGGCCTGAGGGGCGTGGCCACTGGTGTGATCGGTCTCGACACCCACGAGTTTGCACCCTCGCACGCCCTCAGCGGGTCCTCGGGCGACGCCGTCGCTCACACGGCGTCGAATCCCTCCTCGGCACTGCCGCGGACGGGGACGCCGAGCCCGAGCGCGTGCGAGGCGGGCCGCTTTGCCGGTGAGGTCGAGGGCGACCCGTCGACCGCGGGTTTCACCCCCAACCAGTACCTCACCGCTTATGGCTTCGATCCCCTGCACAACGGGGGCGTCAACGGTCAGGGCGAGCGGGTCGCGCTGATCGAGATCGACGGCTTCAAATATCCGGACCTCAAGGCCTTCGCCCGGTGCTTCCGGCTCGACATCCCGGCCCTGCACGCCTTCGGAGTCGGGCTCGGTCATCTGCTTCCGGCGGGCGGCGAGGCCACGCTCGACCTCGAGGTGCTGGACGCGGCGGCACCCGATCTCAAGGGCATCGATGTCTACGAGACCAAGGCCAACGCGGCCAACTCGCTGATCGCGCTGACCGCCCCGCTCCAGAACCGCGGCTTCAAGCCCGAGGTCATCTCGGCCTCGCTCGGGCTGTGCGAGCGCGTGCTCAAGGGCGCGATCGGATCCGGCGGCGTCAACAACACCGAGGCAGCGCTCTCTCTGGCCGCCGCGAGCGGCATCACCTTCCTGGCCTCCAGCGGCGATCAGGGTTCGGCGGACTGCACGAGCCTGACGGGCCGGCCGCTGCGCGAGCTGGCGGTCAACTTCCCCGCCTCGTCGCCGTGGGTGACCGGGGTCGGCGGAACCAACTTCGTACTCAACACGGCCAACCAGATAGTCCGCCAGGTGGTATGGAACGACCGGCAGATCCAGCCCGGTTCGGCGGCGGGCGGCGGCCTGAGCCGTCTGTTCCGGCGCCCGTCCTATCAGAACGGAGCGGTCCGTCAGAACCACCGCGGCGTGCCCGACGTCTCGATGCTGGCGGACATCATTCCGGGCTACGCGATCTTCTGCTCGGCCCACGGCGAATGCAACCCGAACAAGCCGTGGACCGCGGTCGGCGGCACGAGCGCCGCGACACCGCTGCTGGCCGGCGGGATGGCGCTGGTCGATCAGGAGCTGCGCACGAGCCACCGCCAGGACGTCGGTCTCGCCAATCCCCTCTTCTACCGACTGGGGCGGTCCTCGCAGGCGCACAGCGTGTTCTGGGATGTGCTCGGCTTCAGCAACGACGTCGGTGCCGACATCGGCGGCAATCACCGTCCGCTCGGATGCTGCACCGCGGGCCGCGGCTATGACCTCGCCTCGGGTTGGGGCAGTGTCAACCTGGCGCACTTCGCCGTTGCCGCTGTCGCGCTCCAGCCGACTCGGATAGCACTGACGATTCCCGCCCACCAGCGGCCGGTGCACAACAAGAAGATCCTGGCCACCGTGTCGTGCGAAGCGGCGTGCCGGATTGGCGCCCTGGCCGGGGTGAAAATCGGCAAGACCAAGCCGTTCACGGCTTTCTCGAGTGTTTTCAGCCTGCACGCGGCCGGCAAGGACACGATCGCCGTGCCGTTCACCTCGCATCAGCTTTCTCGCCTGCGGACCGCTCTGCGCCAGCATCAGCGCATCCTCGCCGCGATCGAGGGTGCGGTCGTGGACTCGCACGGCCGAGTCGAGTCGACGACGGCGCCTAAACGTTTGACAATCAAAGGCTGAGATCCGCTTAAGCAGCCGGAGCTAGCGTCAGCGCCCGGATGATACGTCCGCGGTGGTTGACGCGGTACTACCGGTTGCCGATCCGGGCTCGTCTGACGATCGCGTTCGTCGCCGTCATGGCAGCAGTCCTCGTCGCCGCCGGTGCGATCCTGTACGCCCAGTTCCGCTCCGATCTCGACGCTCAGATCAACTCCGCCCTGCGCTCGGAGACCGCCGATGTCGAAGCGCTCGTCGACGCTGGAGGCGCGCACGCGATCGCCGACAGCGGCGCACCTCTGGCCCAGGTCTTCTCGTCCCGGGGTCAGCTCCTGGCCAGTACCCGCAAGGCGCGGTCGCTGCGCCTCCTCACGCGCTACGGAGCCACCCGGGCTGCCCTCGCGCGCCAGCCGATCCGGACGGTGAACCGGCCGTCGGGCCCCGTGAGGGTGCTCGCGGTGTCAGCGACGACCAGCAACGGGACGCCACTCGCGCTCGCCGTGGCCGATCCGCTGCGCCTGCGCGACCACGAGCTGGCGCACCTGCGCAGCCTGCTCCTGACCGACGGCCCCCTGGCCCTGCTGCTGGCCGGGATCGCGGGTTACGCGCTCGCCCGCGCCGCCCTGCGGCCGGTCGATCGGATGCGAACCAAGCTCGAGCAGATGTCCGATCGCGCCGAGCCGCTGCCCGTCCCACCGACGTCGGACGAGATCGGGGCACTGGCCAACACCCTGAACGCGTTGCTGGCTCGCGTCCGCACGGCGGCCGAGCGCGAACGCCGGCTGGTCAGCGATGCCAGCCACGAACTGCGCACGCCGCTGACGACTTTACGTGCCGAAATCGATCTGGCCCTGATGGGCGACCGCGATCCCGACGAGCTTCGGGCGGCGCTCGAGTCGGCCTCCGAAGAGGCCCGGCGGATGTCCCGGCTGGCCGACGATCTGCTCGTCCTGGCCCGGGCCGACCAGGGCCGCCTCCCGCTGCACGCCCGGCCGCAGGCACCCGCCGACCTGCTCGAAGCTGCCGCCAATCGGGCGCGGGCGGCGGCCGGGCTCCGCGACCGCTCGATCGTCGTCGAGCCGATCGAGCTGCCCGACGATGTGGCCGTGCTCGCCGACGCCGACCGGACGGCACAGGCCCTGGGCAACCTGATCACCAACGCGTTGCTCTACGGCACCGGAACGGTGACGCTGAGCGCGGCGCCCCGCGGCCACCTGATTGAACTGCACGTCCGCGATGAGGGCCAGGGCTTCGCCGCCGACGAACTGGGCAGAGCCTTCGAGCGCTTCGGCCGCGGCGAACACGCCCGCGGCCGAGAGCCGGGAAGTGGGCTCGGGCTGGCCATCGTCGAGGCGGTGGCGGTGGCCCACGGCGGCCTCGCCCGCGCCCGCAACTGCCCGGGTGGAGGCGCCGACGTGTGGATCGCGGTTCCGCGCAGCCCGGTGCCGGCCGTCCGCTTAGTTGTTCCCGCGTAGGCGGTAGCCCGCGCCGCGCACGGTCTCGATCGTCTTCACCCCGAACGGTCGGTCGATCTTCTCGCGCAGATAGCGCACGTACACGTCGACCACGTTGGAGCGGTTCTCGTACTGCATCTCCCACGCGCCCTCGAGGAGGTCGTAGCGTGATAGCACCTGTCCGGGCCGGCGCATGAACACCTCCAGCACCTGGAGCTCCTTGGTCGAGAGCGGGATCTCCACGTCGCCGCGGCGGGCGGTGTAGGTGGCCAGGTCGAGGCTGAGGTCGGCCACGCGGAGCACGGTTCCGCGCTCCACGGGTCCGCGCCGCGACAGCGCCCGCACGCGAGCGAACAGCTCGCCGAAGTCGAACGGCTTGAGCAGGTAGTCGTCGGCGCCGGTGTCGAGCCCGGCGATGCGGTCCTCGATGCCATCGCGTGCGGTGAGCATGAGGATCGGCGTCCGCACACCGTCGGACCTTAACCGCGAGCACGTCTCAAAGCCGTTGATCCCCGGCAGGTTGATGTCGAGCACGATCACCTCGTACGGGGTCGCGCCAGCCATCCACAGCGCGCCCTCGCCGCCATCGGCGACATCGGCGAGCATGCCCTGCTCGCGCAGCGCCTTCTGGATCAGCGCAGCGAGCTTGCTCTCGTCTTCAACAACAAGAACTCGCACAATCGGTCCAAGCATAGGCTGCCGTCACCGCAGGCTGAGCAGCGCAGCGCTGCCGGGTGGAATCGTCAAGCGATAGCCGCGCGGGCCGCGGGGGATCTGCTCGATCACCCGCCGGCCCGACCAGGCGCCGGCCGCGGTCAGACGCTGGCCGGCCAGCGTCACGCCCGAGGTCGACCCGACCGTCGGCGCCAGGAGCCGCTGGAGCGTGGCCGGCCCGCCTCCGGGCACCCGGACGATGACACGGGCGCCGCGCGCGGCCTTGTCGATGAGCAGGACGCGGGTGCGACCGCCCGCATGTACCGCCCAGGCCGTGAGGCGGAGCGCCGGTCTGGCCACCACCCGCACGCGGAGCAGCCTCGCGTCCTGGCCCAGCGTGCGTGAGAACAGAATCAGCCCGTAGAGCAGCGGTCGCGCCTGCAGGCCACTGGCCGAGAGGGTGAACGGGGCGTTGATGGCGAACTCGCGCACGTGGATGTTGACGCCATCGACCCCGACCCGCATGAGGTGGAAGAGGGCATCTGGCGCCCACAGCGCGGTGGCGAATGCGTTGCTGACGCCCCGCAGGCCGCCGCACGTGACCGAGTTCAGCTCAGTGAGGCGAAACGGCAGTCCGGCACGGTGGGCCAGCACGACGCCGGGCTCAACACTCCTGGCGATCCCGGCCGTCGCGCGCTGGCTGAGAATGCGGGCGATCGTCGGGTGGTTGTGCGCCCAGGTCGGCGAACACGCGCCGAACGGATACCGGTGGGCGGTGACGAGCCCGAGGCGCGGGTGCGGCCCGGCCAGCAGGCGGGCGATCCAGGCCGCGTGGACGCCGGGGTTGGCCAGCGCCGGACCGGCCAGCGGGATGTGGGGCGCGACCGCCGCCAACCGGCGCGAGTAGGCGTCGAAATCACGGACGTATTGAGCGCCGGTCAGATCACGCGGCAGCACCCGAACGCTCGAGCCGCTGCGCTCCACCACCAGGCGCCACCAGGCGCGGTTGTAGATGTCGGGCTCGTTGCCGATCTCGTAGTCAGCGATCGTGTGAGGCGGCAGCGCCGTGCAGGGCGATGCGCGCCCACTCGGCGGCCGCGCGCGGCGAGGACGTGAGCAGGTTGAGGTCGATGATCAACCGCAGCCGCATCGCGCTGACGAGGCGGCGCGTGCCCGACAGCCAGTCCGGCGTCACACCGAACTGCCACGCCGGCAGCGCGCGCGCCCGCGGGTCCCACCGCGCGTGGTCGGCCGAGTCGCCGCCGACGCGCAGGACCAGCGGACCATCCCCGCGCGCCCGGATCAGCGAGAACGCGCGCTCGAGCAGCCGGAAGTGCTGCTCATAGAGCGGAAGCGTCCAGTACTCGGTCGACAAGCCGAGGAAGGACCGCGGGACGCGGCGTTGGGGGGTCAGCGACGGGACCGTCACCACCGCGCGCGAAAGCGCCGCCGGCTTCGCCCTGGCCGGCGCGGCGCGCGAGTCGTGGTCGGGCAGCGCCAGGACCAGGGCGATCAGGAGCAGCCCGGCCAGGACCATTGCCGCCGGGACAATCCGGGTCCGCTCCCGCGTGCTGTCGATGCCGCGTCGCCACATGGCGCGGGTAGACGGAAGCGAGAGCAGGTGAGAGGGCGATGAGGGGCTCCGCAGTTGCTCACGCGGTCGCGAAGGCGACCACGTCACCGGCCACCAGCGGCAGCTGCGGATCGCGCACGACCCCATCTCCGTTCAGCGTCACGTTTCCGTCCCACCGCACTCCGAGGGACACGGTCAGCTCACCCAGGGTCCACGCCCGGACGAGCTCGCGATCCCTGCCCCGCTCAACTCGGATTTCGGGCGCGGGCAGCCCGATCGCCCGCTGATAGTCGCCCGGCTGGTTGAGGTTCCGCAGCGAGACCAGCCCAGGATCGGCCTTGGCCAGCCTGCCGTCGTCCAACAACGCGGCGCGATCGAGCCTGATCACGTGACACCGCTCAAACAGCGCCATCAGACGCATACAGCCCTCGGCCATCAGCTCGTCGGCGACCGTCCGCACGCGCGGGCGGTACGCCGCCCCCAACGGCTGCGCCTGGCCATCGATTTCCGGCAGAACCACGTCGAAGTCCGGGCTGAGAGCGCCTACAACCCTTCGCACGAAGGCCGGGTGCAGAAGTGGCACGTCGGTAGAGGAGACGTACGCGATCGCGGCGCGGCCCGCGAGCGCCTCCAGGCCCGCGCTCAGCCCCTGCAACGGCCCGCGCCCCTCGAGCGCGTCCGTGACCACCTCGACCTGCGGCCCGAGCTGGAGCGCCTGCCCGGGCGCTCGGACGACCACGACGGGCCCGTCGACGCTCCGCCCGACGAGCCCCGTCACCCGGCGCAGCAACGTCGAGCCGTGCCAATCAAGCTCTGCCTTGGGCGATCCCATGCGCGAGGACCGCCCACCCGCCAACACGACCGCCGCGGCTTCGAACATCCCGCGCATGCTAGATCCGAGCCGCGCCGAGGTCGCGCAAATAAGTCCTTGAAGTCTCAACCAGACCTGTCATAATCTAAGTCGATCCGACTAAGATTTTACTGACCCCTGAAAGAGATCCACTGACGAATGCAACCCGACAGATTTACGATCAAGTCGCAGGAGGCTCTACAGGCCGCGCAGCGGCTGGCGGACGACCGCCACAACCCGCAGACGACCCCGGAGCACCTGCTGGCCGTGCTGCTCGAGCAGGAGGGCGGCGTGGTTGTGCCGGTGCTGCGCAAGCTCGGCGTCGACCCGGGCGCCGTGCGGCAGGCCCTGGGGCCCGCGCTTGACGCGCTGCCCACGCTGAGCGGCGCCGCCGCCGCCGAGCCCGCGGGAGGCTCGAGCGAGCTGGTTCAGATCCTGCGCACCGCCGAGAACGAGATGCGCGAGCTCAGCGACGAGTACGTCTCGACCGAGCACCTGATGTTGGCCATCGCGGCTCATCCCGGGAAGGCCGGCGATGCGCTGCGCAGCAACGGAGCTGGGCGCGATGCGCTCCTCAAGGCACTCAGCGAGGTTCGCGGCAGCCACCGGGTCACCGACCAGAACCCGGAGGACAAGTTCCAGGCGCTCGAGCGCTTCGGGCGCGACCTGACCGAGGCGGCCGCCCAGGGCAAGCTCGATCCGGTGATCGGACGCGACGACGAGATTCGCCGCGTGATCCAGGTGCTGAGCCGCCGGACCAAGAACAACCCCGTGCTGATCGGCGAGCCCGGCGTCGGTAAGACGGCGATCGTCGAGGGCCTGGCCCAGCGGATCCTCGCCGGCGATGTGCCCGACGGCTTGCGCGACCGCAAGCTGATATCGCTCGATATCGGCGCCATGGTCGCCGGTTCCAAGTATCGCGGCGAGTTCGAGGATCGGCTCAAGGCCGTCCTCAAGGAGATCGCCGACGCCGAGGGACAGATCATCGTGTTCATCGACGAGCTCCACACGATCGTCGGAGCCGGCGCGGCCGAGGGTTCGGTCGACGCGGGGAACATGCTCAAGCCGATGCTGGCCCGCGGCGAGCTTCGCTGCATCGGCGCCACCACGCTCGACGAGTACCGCAAGCACATCGAGAAGGACCCTGCGCTCGAGCGCCGCTTCCAGCCGGTGTTCGTCGGTGAGCCGACGGTCGAGGACACGATCGCGATCCTGCGCGGGCTCAAGGAGCGTTACGAGGTCCACCACAAGGTCCGTATCCAGGACTCGGCGCTCGTCGCCGCGGCGACCCTGAGCCACCGTTACATCGCTGACCGCTTCCTGCCCGACAAGGCGATTGACCTGGTCGACGAGGCGGCGTCGCGGATCCGGATGGAGATCGACTCCAAGCCGATCGAGATCGACGAAGTCGACCGCCACATCATGCAGCTCGAGATCGAGCTGCAGTCACTGGGCTCCGACGACGGCGACGCCGGCACCAAGGCCCGGCGGGAGCAGCTCGAGCGGACACTGGCCGAGGAGAAGGAGCGCTCGGCCGGGATGCACGCCGAATGGCAGCGCGAGAAGGACACGGTGGGTGCAGTCGCCGAGCTTCAGGAGAACCTCGAGCAGGCCAAGATCGAGCTCGAGCGCGCTCAGCGCGAGGCCGATCTCGGCCGCGCCGCCGAACTCCAGTACGGAACGATTCCCGAGCTCGAGAAGGAGCTCCAGGCCGCCGCGGCCGCCGAGGCCAATGCGCAGGACACCACGGCGACGCCGAAGTTCCTCAAGGACGTCGTCGACGCCGAGGACGTCGCCGAGGTCGTGGCCAAGTGGACCGGGATCCCGGTCTCGCGCCTGATGGAAGGTGAGATCGAGAAACTCGTCCACATGGAGGAGCGCCTGCACCAGCGGGTGATCGGCCAGGACGAGGCCGTCGAGGCGGTATCGGCCGCCCTGCGGCGCTCACGGGCCGGCCTGCAGGACCCGGACCGCCCGATCGGCGTGTTCCTGTTCCTTGGGCCGACCGGCGTCGGCAAGACCGAGCTGGCGCGAGCCCTGGCCGAGTTCATGTTCGACAGCCAGGACGCGATGGTGCGCATCGACATGTCCGAGTACATGGAGAAGCACTCGGTGTCGAGGCTCGTCGGTGCCCCGCCCGGTTACGTCGGCTACGACGAGGGCGGTCAGTTGACCGAGGCCGTCCGCCGCCGTCCCTACACGGTCGTGCTGCTCGACGAGATCGAGAAGGCCCATCCCGATGTGTTCAACACGCTGCTTCAGGTAATGGACGATGGGCGCCTGACCGATGGTCAGGGCCGAACCGTGTCGTTCAAGAACACCGTCCTGATCATGACCTCGAACATCGGGGCGGTGGGCGGTTCTCTCCGCGCTGGTGTCGAGGCTAACTTCAAGCCCGAGTTCATCAACCGGCTGGATGACATCGTCGAGTTCCACTCGTTGACGCGGGACCAGATCGGCTCGATCGTCGACCTGCAGGTGGCCCGGCTGATCGAGCGAGTGCGCGAGCGCGACATCGAGATCGAGTTGACCGACACCGCGCGGACGCTGCTCGGCAACCTCGGGTACGACCCGACTTACGGGGCGCGCCCGCTGAAGCGCGTGATCCAGAAGCGACTGATCGATCCGCTTGCGCTGGCCATCCTCGAGGGCCGTTTCGCGCCCGGTGACACCGTTAACGTGGACGCCGTCGACGGGGAGATCGTGCTCGAGCGTGCGGAGGCGGTGGCGGCCGTCTAACAGGCCGCCCCGCTGGGGCCCCCATTACCGGTCGTTACCGTCGACCATGAACAGGCGCCACTCGCCAGGAACCCCCTGGAGCGCCTGCATGCCGTGGAAGCGGAAGCCGATGTTGGAGCCCACGACCAGGTCGCGCACGGTGCCCGACACCAGGACCTGGCTGGGCTCCGCCAGATCGGCGATGCGAGCGCCGATGTGGACCGTGACCCCCGCCAGATCATCGCCGGCAAGCTCGCATTCACCTGTGTGCAGGCCGGCGCGAAGATCGACGTCGAGCGATCGAGCGGCGCCGATCACGGCGACGGCACAGCGGATGGCGCGCGCCGGCCCGTCGAAGGCCGCGAACACCCCATCGCCGGTGGTCCGGATCGAGCGGCCGCGATACACCGAGATGTGGTCCTGAATGAGGCGATCATGATGAGCGATGAGATCGTGCCAGCGTCGGTCGCCGAGTCGCGCCGCGTGCTCGGTCGAGCGCACGATGTCAGTGAACATGACGGTGGCCAGAATGCGGTCCGGATCATGTACGCCGCGTGAGCCGGTGACGAACTCCTCGATCTCGTCGAGCAGCGCATCCGCGTCGCCCGTGAAGTACATGTGATCGTCGCCGGGAAGTTCGACGTAGCGCGCGTGGGGGATGTGAGCGGCCAGGTAACGGCCGTTGTTGACGTCGATCAGGCGGTCGCCCCGCCGGTGGAGGATCAGCGTCGGAACGCGAATGGCCGGCAGGATCGCTCGGACGTCGGTGGCCGCGATGGTCTGGAAGATCGGCGCCACCGCGGCCGGCCGCACCGAGTGTCGCTCGAATTTGCCCCACCAGCGACGGAAGCGCTCATCGCCGCTGAGACTCGGCGCGAGGACGTTGAGCGAGGCGCCGGAACCCCACCCGTCGATCCAGCGCTGTCCCTGGACCAGGGCCAGCTCGGCCGAGCGACCCTCCTGATAGTCGTCACTCTGCAGCCAGCGGGCGCAGGCCCCGTAGAGCAGGAGGCTGATGCACCGCTCGGGGTAGGTGGCCGCGAACAACGAGGCCATGAACCCGCCCTCCGACGCCCCGAACAACACCGCCTGCTCGGAGCCGACCGCGTCCATGACGGCGAGCACGTCATCCATCCGCTCCTCGAGCGTCTGCGTCGGCGGGGCCGCATCCGACAGACCCGTGCCGCGCTTGTCGAACATGATCAGCCGGCTGAACGAAGCAATCCGGCGCAGGAAATACGCCGCCGCCGGATGCTCCCAGTACTGCTCGATGTTCGACAGCCATTGCGGGACGAGCACGACATCGACATCGCCATGGCCCACCACCTGGTAGGCAATGCTGAGGTCGCCCGCTCTGGCGTATTTCGTGTCCGGGAGCTCGCCGCGAGTGCTGGTCACGGTCTGCCTCGAGCGCGCGTCAACCCTGGCCCCGTATCCGGGTTCGGGTGGACTGGGTATCTCCCGGAGCGCGCCCCATACCGGTCAGCGTACCTGGGCATGTTCCGATTCGCCCCACGCACGACTAGCTGATCCGCACGGAGATCCGTTTTACGGGCCCGCCCAAACCGGCGCGGTAGCCGTGGCGGGTGTCGATCTGGAGCGTCCAGTGGCCTCGCGAGGGGGTGAAGGGAAAGACCCGGATCGGGGCCGTCCGCAGATACCCACACTGGCCACCGGTGCGTCCGAGCTGCGCTGTCTCGACGGACCGGCCGGAGGGGTTGACGTAATGCAGGTAGACGCCGCGGCGCGTGCCGCCGAGGGCGAATCCCCACACCTCGACCGGAGCCCGGAGTGTGTTCGAACTGCCGCTGCTGGCCAAGAACCGGGCCCCGGGTCGGCGTGTCACGGTGAATCTCGTGCGCGCGGTCTGCGTGCCGTCGCTGACCTCGAGCCGGTCGACGACCTGGGCCGTGCCCGCCGGCAGGCCGCCCGGGCGCAGCAAATCACCCGAACCGAGTGCCCCATGCCGATTGGTTCGCCGTCGCCCAAAGTAGACCCCGTCGATTGCGACCACGTAGGCGCGATCGTGGGCGAAGCCCCTCCCGCTCAGGTGCACCCGGGTGCCGACGAGGTAGCAGCCGCGCGACGTGCGCACGGTCGGGCCAGCCGCGGCGGCAAGGGCGGCTGCACAAGCGCAGGCGGCGAGGGCGGCGCAGAGGAGGAGCGCCCGAGCGGCGTGCCAACGCGAGGGGCAGGGAGCTGACAAGGCGCGCCATGGTACAAGTGGCGCATCATCCCGTGACGCAGTTACCAACGTCGAAAAGGAGCCAGCTGTGCCTACTTACATCATGCTTTCGACGCTCTCGCCGGAAGGCGTCCAGACGATCAAGAACAATCCCTCGCGGATCCGTGAGGTCAACCGAGAGGTGGAGCAGTTGGGCGCGACGGTCAAGGCGCAGTGGGCAACGCTCGGGCACTTCGACTTCGTCAACGTCGTCGAGGCTCCCGATGAGAAGACGATCGCTCGCGTATCGCTCGAGCTGGGCTCGCGTGGCACCGCGAAGTACGAGACATTGAGCGCGATTCCCATCGACGATTTCATTGGCGCGATCTGAGCCGCCGCGCGTCCTCGTCGTAGGCTCTGGGGCGCGCGAGCACGCCGTCGTCCAGACGCTGCTGCGCTCGCCCCAGGGCCCGGCGGTCATCTGTGCGCCCGGTAATCCCGGGATCGCATCTGAGGCCGCCGTCCTCGAGGTGGGCGTCGGCGATCTCGACGGGCTCGTGGGCAGTGCCCAGGAGGCCAAGGTCGACCTCGTCGTCGTCGGCCCCGAGGCGCCACTGGTCGCCGGGCTTGCCGATCGTTTGGCTCAGGCCGGTATCGCGTGCTTCGGCCCGGGTGCCGCTGGCGCCGCGCTCGAGGGATCCAAGGCGTTCTGCAAGGAAGTGATGAAGACGGCGGGGGTACCGACGGCCGCGTATCAGGTGGTCACCGACCCCGCCGCCGGCATGGCGGCGATCGAGCGCTACCCGGCGGTGATCAAGGCCGATGGTCTCGCCGCAGGGAAGGGCGTGATCATCGCCACCGACGAGACGCAGGCGCGCGAGGCACTCGAGGCTCTGCTCGTGCGGCGGATGTTCGACACCGAGCGCGTGGTCATCGAAGAGCACCTCGAGGGCAGCGAGGTGTCGCTGCTGGCCGTATGCGACGGGGCGCTCGCCGTCCCGCTCGCCTCGGCCCAGGACTACAAGCGGATCTTCGACGGCGACCAGGGGCCCAACACCGGGGGGATGGGCTCCTATTCGCCGGTGCCGGCGATCGACGCTCCCCGCGCCCGGGAGATTTGCGCCAGCGTCCATCAGCCGGTGCTCGACGAGCTCCGGCGCCGCGGTATCCCGTTCTGCGGGGTGCTTTACGCGGGCCTGATGATGACCACGGACGGGCCGAAGGTGCTCGAGTTCAATGTCCGCTTCGGCGATCCCGAGACGCAGGCCATTTTGCCCCGGTTGCGGTCTGACCTGCTGGCGCTGATGTTCGACGCGACCACGCCCGGCGGGCTCGGCGCGGCGGAGCTCGAGTGGACCTCGGAGGCCGCGGTCACGGTCGTCCTGGCCAGCGCCGGATATCCGGCGTCGTCTTCCTGCGGCGACGTGATCTCCGGTCTCCACGGGTTTGGAGACGGGGTGTTTGTGACTCACGCAGGCACGGCCCTGTCGGACTCCGGAGAGCTCGTGACGGCTGGTGGGCGCGTGCTCAGCGTCACCGCCCTGGGCGCCGACGTGGCCGCCGCGCGGACGGCAGCATATGCTGCCGCCGATACCGTCCAATTCGAGGGCCGACAGTTGCGTCGTGACATAGCAATGGGAGTGAAATGACCGAGTCCGAACCCGAGATCGTCACCGCGCCCGAGGCCGCGTTCGAGGAGCTCGACGTCGATGCTCCGCTGGTCGGCATCATCATGGGCTCCAAGAGCGACCTGCCGGCGATGGAAAAGGCCGAGCAGGAACTGAACGAGCGGGGGATCCGGTGCGAGGTGCGCGTCATGTCCGCCCATCGCGAGCCCGACAAGGTGGCCGAGTATGCCCGCAACGCGAAGATGCGCGGATTGCGTGTGATCATCGCGGGTGCAGGCCTCTCGGCGGCGCTCCCCGGCGTGGTCGCCGCCCACTCCGAGCTGCCCGTCATCGGTGTGCCGCTGACCAGCCGGACCTCCGTGGCCGGTGGTCTCGACGCGCTGTTGTCGATCGCCCAGATGCCGCCCGGCGTGCCCGTGGCCTGCGTTGGGGTCGACAACGCCCGCAACGCCGCCGTGCTGGCGGCGCGGATACTTGCCGGCTGACCTTTGGCCCTCGGGGCGTGGGGGCGCTAGCCTCTGGCCCAGCGACTGATGACCGACACCGTCGTTCACGTCTCCTCGCTCGCCGGGAGCCCCTTGCTCGACTCCGACGGCGAGCGCCTTGGCCGGGTCGAGGATGTCATTGCCAGGCTCGACCTCGATGAGGGTCGGCCACCGATCGTCGGGTTGCTGGCGCGCATCGGGGGGCGCGAGATGTTCGTCCCCATCGACCGGATCGCCCAGCTGGGGCCCGATGACGCCCGGACCTCGACCACGAAACTGAACCTGGCTCAGTTCGAGCGCCGGCCCGGCGAGGTTCTGCTGCGCGCCGACGTGCTCGACCGGAGCCTCATCAACGTCAGGACGGCCCGGTTGGTGGCCGCGCGCGAGGTGGAGATCGTGTGCGACAACGGCGTGTGGCGTGTGGCCGGGATCGACCCCAGCCTGCGGCCGCGACTCTGGCGATTCCTGCCGCGGCGGTTCCGCGGCCACGACACCGAGCACCGCCAGTTCGTGGCCTGGGAGGACATGGAGCCGTTCGTCGGTCACGTTCCCACGTCGCGACTGAAGCTCCGCTCACGCCGGCTCGCCCGCCTGCACCCGGCCCAGATCGCCGACCTCGTCGAGGCCGCGTCGCACGAAGAGGGCGAGGAGATCCTCGAGGCGGTCGGCTACGACAAGGAGCTCGAGGCCGACGTCTTCGAAGAGCTCGACGATGAGCACCAGGTCGAGTTCCTGCGCGAACGCTCCGACGAGGAGGTCGCCGAGGTGCTCTCGCGGATGGCCAGCGACGATGCCGCCGACCTGCTGCTGGAGATCGAGCAGGACCGGCGCCTACCGGTGCTGAACCTGCTGCCGGCCGCCAAGCAGCGGAAGATCAAGGGCCTGCTGGGTTACAACCCGTCGACGGCGGGCGGACTGATGAACCCCGACTTCGTCGCCCTCCCGGCCGACGCCACCGTCAGCCTGGCCCTCGACCGCGTCCGCGCGAGCGAGCTCGGTCACCAGCACACGTCGATCGTGTGCGTCACCGACGAGGGCGCAAACGACGAGGGCGGCCAGCTCGTCGGCGCCGTGACGCTCAACGACCTGATCCGGGCCGGCTCCGACCAGTCGCTCTCGACCTTGATCGACGGCCCCACCCCCACCTTGCGCCCCGAGGCCGATGTCCCCGAGGTGGCGCTGATGATGACCGATTACAACCTGACGGCGATCCCGGTTGTGGACAGCGACGGCCGCGCGGTGGGGATCATCGCCGTGGACGACGTTCTCGAGCGGCTTGTTCCCGAGGAGTGGCGGCGCCGGACGGGGGCAGCGCGGGGGTAGCCGACTGCGTTGACGGCACAGCGCGCGACGTGGCCAACCACGGCCAACGCTCTCAACCTGGACCGTCAACTGCCCCGCTGATACCCTCAAATAGCCGCCAATTGGCGGTTTACACACGCTTTACACGATGACTGGCTTAGAGACATATCAGGACAGCGAGCTGCCCCGAAGTAGCAGCCCCGCGGCTGGCATCGTGAGGCCCCTCTCGCGCGTCGACTAACCCGGCGAGTGAGCGACCTCCGAGCCCGCCGCGGCGCGCGCGGGCCCGAACGGAAAGGAGGTCGAGCAGATGGCGAGCAACGTGTCCCCCCCGACGGCGCCCGATCGCGCCGTCCTCGACCACGTGCACGGAAGCGAGATCAAGGGCGCGTTCGGGACGATCAGTCAGCACGAGGAGGGAAATCGCAGCCTGCGCTCGCGGGCGCTGGTGCTGCTGGCGATCATCGGTCCCGGCCTGATCGTCATGGTCGCCGACAACGACGCCGGCGGCGTGGCGACGTACTCGCAGGCGGGTCAGAACTACGGCACCAGCCTGCTCTGGGTGCTGATCCTGCTCATCCCGGTGCTGATCGTCAACCAGGAGATGGTGGTCCGGCTCGGCGCCGTCACCGGCGTGGGCCATGCGCGGCTGATCATCGAGCGCTACGGCCGTAGCTGGGGCTGGTTCGAGTCGGGCTATCTGTTCCTGCAGAACTTC
Source organism: uncultured Solirubrobacterales bacterium (assembly GCA_963734775.1). Lineage (GTDB taxonomy): Bacteria > Actinomycetota > Thermoleophilia > Solirubrobacterales > Solirubrobacteraceae > Palsa-465. Next base: position 86,587 of record CAVTJE010000013.1, on the reverse strand, counting down.
CTCATCATCGTCACCGAATTCATCGGAGTGAGCCTGGCCCTGGGCTACTTCGGTGTCTCGCAGTACATCTCGGTGCCCGTGGCCGCACTCGCGCTCGTCGCCGTCACCGCCACCGGCAGCTTCCGCTCGTGGGAGCGCTCGATGTTCCTCTTCGTGTTCGCCAACCTGCTGGTGATCCCATTGTTCGTGCTCGTGCATCCGCACATGGGCCAGGTCGTCCATCACCTGTTCGTACCGGGCATACGGGGCGGGCCCAGCTCGAGCGCGGTGCTCCTGCTGATCGCCATCGTCGGCACGACCGTCGCGCCATGGCAGCTGTTCTTCCAGCAGTCGAACATCGTCGACAAGCGGATCACCCCGCGGTGGATCAACTACGAGCGGGTCGACACGATTCTCGGCGCCGTCGTCGTCGTACTCGGCGCCGCGGCGCTGATCTCCATCACCGCCTTCGGCTTCGGCGGCACGCCCCTGTTCGGTCATTTCACCGACGCCGGGGCCGTGGCCACCGGTCTCGAGCAGACCGTCGGTTCGCCCGCCGGCGCCTTCTACGCCATCGTGCTGGTCAACGCATCGCTGATCGGCGCGGGCGCGGTGACGCTGGCCACGAGCTACGTCATCGGTGACGTGTTCGGGTCCAGTGGCTCGCTGCATCGGAGCTTCTCCGAGGCCAAGGGGTTCTACGTGATGTTCAGCGTGCTTATCGTGGCCGCGGCCGGCGTTGTCCTCATCCCCGGCGCGCCGCTCGGCGTGATCACCGAGGCGGTTCAGGCGCTGTGCGGAATCCTGCTCCCGATGACGACGCTGTTCCTGCTCATGCTGTGCAACGACCGCGACGTACTGGGGCCCTGGGCCAACCCCATGTGGCTGAGGGCACTGGCCAGCGTGATCGTGGGCGTGCTGATCCTGCTCTCGTTGATCCTCACCGTGACGACGCTGTTTCCCGGGATCGACGTCGCCACGCTGCTGCTGGTCGGCGGCGTCGTCCTGACCGTCGTGCTCCTCCTGATGGGTGCAGCCAGCCTGCGCGCACGCCGCGTCGGCGGCTCGGTCACGATCATCGACGAGTCGCCGGTCGTGGCCAAGGAGCACTGGACGATGCCACCGCTCACGCTGCTCTCTCGCGCGCGCTGGTCCAACGGACGCCGTGCGGCGATGGCCGTGCTGGGCAGCTACATGATCGTCGCCCTGGTGCTGCTGATCGTGAAATCGGTCCAGCTGGCCAGCGGGTGATCACGCGTCTCGCCGAACTGCGTCAAAGTCAAAAGTCCGTGGTTACGCTCCTTCCCGGTGCGACGGGTACTACTCAGCGTTGTGCTTCTCGGTGCGGTGCTCGCCGCATCGTTCGCGCTGCCCGCCGTCGCGTCCGCCGGCACGTTCACGTGGAGCCAGCCGTCGGCCTTCACGTCGACACCCCCGGGGGCCAATCCCGACCACGACAGCTACGGGGCCACGCCCTGGAGCTACGTCGAGGGCCCGGCCGCCTCGCTGTTCCCGCTCCCTCCGAGCTTGACACCATCGACGGTGTCCAAGCTGTCCACATTCTCGACCGGCGTGGCGGGGGGCCTCGCGGGGTGGACCGACAGCTCTGATCACAACGCCTTCGTCGCGCGCAACAAGACGAGCGCCACGGTGGCGACGGTGCCGGCGGGCGGCTTCGCCATGAACCCAGCCGCTGATCACGTCGTGGCGGTGGCGTGGACCTCGCCGTTGCCCCACAGCGCCAGCGTGACCATCACCGGGTCGATCACCGCCGAGGGCAACTGCGCGCGCTGGAGCCTGAATCAGGGCGCGACGCCGCTCCAGGCAGGAAGCGGCAGCGGCTCGATCTCGCGCACGGCGACCGTCGCGCCGGGCAAGACGATCTATCTGGTGGTCGGGTACGCCGGCACACAGCTGGGCTACACGAGCACGTGTGCGACCTCGGTCGTGGCGTTGAAGATCGCGACCAGCCAGACCACGGCTCCGGCAATCACGCTCCGGAGCCCCGGACAGGGCGCGCTCATCAGCGGTGGCCAGCCGGTGTTCAGCGGTACGGCGGCGACCGGCTTCGGCACCGCGACCCGCGTAACCGTGCGCGTTTATCCCGGTGGCGCGACGACCGGCTCGCCCGCTCAGACGCTCTCGGCCACACGCGGGCCTCAGGGCGCTTACTCGGTCAACCCCAGCTCGCCGCTCCCCGATGGCCAGTACACGGCCCAGGCCGAGCAGGACGATCTGGCCAGTCCGCCCGATCGCGGCTTCAGTGCCAAGCACACGTTCGTCGTGCACAACGCGCCGCCGACGATAACTCTGAACTCACCGGGTCGGAGGCCTCTGCTCACGGCCACGCCGACGTTGACCGGCACTGCGAGCGTGCAAGCCGGCGACAGCGCTTCCGTCACGGTGCTCGTGTATCCGGGACCCAACAGCGGCAGCATGCCGATTCGCACCCTGCACGCGAGCCGCGCGGGCGACGGGCAGTTCTCGGTCACGGTCGCTCCCGCCCTGCCCGACGGGCAATACACAGCCCTGGCGACGGAGGCCGGGGCCGGGAGTACCGAGGGCACCAGCCCGTCGCAGACGTTCCGGGTCAAGGTGCACCCTCCGGCGGTCACGATCGCCCGGCCGGGCGCGGGGGCGAGGGTCTCGGCCGCCGACCTCGCCTTTTCCGGTCAGGCTGGCGACGCACTGGGCGACTCGATGCGCGTGACCGTGCTCGTGTACGCCGGCGGCTCGGCGACCGGCCGGCCAGCATCCAGCTTCCACGTAACGCGATCGGGAGCCACGTGGTCTGGTCACCTCCCCCACCAGCTGGGGCCGGGTCGCTACACCGCCCGAGCCACCCAGACCGATGATGCAGGCCACACGGGCCGCTCGGCCGCTCACACGTTCCGGGTCATCCGAACGCCCAACCCGATCGGATCGAGGGTCGATCTGTCCCGTCGCGGCCGTGCCACGGTGTCGATCAGCTGTGCGGCCCCAGCGTCAAGGACGTGCCGGGGAAGTGTCCTGATCCTCACCATGCGCCGCTTCCACACGACGGCGGGGGGACCGTCGGGCCGACTGCGCGTGATGTTCGCCTACGTGACGACCCGGGGCGGCAAGACCGCCACCGTGACCCGCACGGTCGAGCCCGAAGTGGCACGCGTGCTGCGCCGCGCGGCGCCGCTCAAGGTCCAGGTCACGGCGACCATGGACAGCGCGGGGACGTATTCCAGGATCGCGCCGCTCATAATCGAGTGAGTGATTGCTCGTTACACGCGGCCCGAGCTGGCCGAGATCTGGTCTGACCGCGCACGGTTCGAGGCCATGCGGCAGGTCGAGGTGGCGGCCTGCGAGGAGATGGACGGACCCACGCCGCAGGACCTCGAAGCAATCCGTGCGGCCACGTTCACGGTCGAGGCGATCAACGAGCGCGAGAAGGTGACCGACCACGACACGGCGGCGTTCGTCGACGTCCTGGCGGCTTCGGCGGGGCCATCCGGCCGGTGGATCCACTACGGCCTGACCTCGAGCGACGTGCTCGACACCGGGCTGGCGCTCCAGCTGCGTCGCGTCGGCGAGATCGTGTTGCCCGACTCGCGCCGGCTGGTTCAGGCTCTGGCCCGCCGCGCACGCGAGCACGTGCACACGCTGTGCGTCGGCCGGACCCACGGCATCCACGCCGAGCCGACGACGTTCGGGATCAAGCTCGCCGGCTACGCCTTCGAGGCCGATCGCAACGCCGATCGCCTGGCACGGGCGTTCGCGCAGGCTTCCGTGGGGGCGCTGTCGGGAGCGGTGGGCACGTACTCAGCCACCTCGCCGCAGTTCGAGGAGCGGGTGCTGGCCCGGCTCGGGCTCGAGCGCGAACCCGTCTCCACCCAGGTCGTGGCCCGCGATCGCCACGCCGAGCTGCTGACGGCGATCGCTCTGGCCGGCACCGGTCTGGAGCGCTTCGCCACCGAGCTCCGTCACCTCGCGCGAACCGAGGTGGGTGAGGTCCAGGAGCCCTTTGGCGCGGGGCAGAAGGGGTCGAGCTCGATGCCCCACAAGCGCAATCCGATCAAGTCCGAGCAGGTCGCCGGCCTGGCGCGGGTGCTGCGCGGCAACGCCCAGGCCGCCCTGGAGGATGTGCTGCTGTGGCACGAGCGCGACATCTCACACTCCTCCGTCGAGCGCATCATCCTGCCTGACTCGACGACACTGCTCGACCACATGCAGCGCCGGGTGCTCGGCCTGGTCGACGGCATGATTGTCAATGCCGCGCGGATGCGCGAGAACCTCGAGCTCACACACGGGGCGCTGTTCTCCCAGCGCGTGCTGCTGGCCCTGGTGCAGTCGGGGATGACCCGCGACGACTCCTACCGCGTGGTTCAGCGGCTGGCCCAGCAGGCGTTGGCCGACCGCGTGCCACTGCGCGAGCTGCTGGCCGCCGAGCCCGCGGCTCAGGCGGTGGGCGATCTCGACGCGATCTTCGACTACACGCCATTCGTGCGCTACGCCGACGAGATCGTCGCCCGTCTCGACGCCATCGCATAGAGCGCGAAAAACCGCGTCCCGGCCGCCGACCGCGTTGCTAGCATCGAGCCAGTGACCGCCATCGCCGACCTTCGCCTCGTGGCCTCGGGCAAGGTTCGCGAAATCTACGAAAGTTCGGCCGACGAGCTGGTCATCGTGGCGTCCGATCGAATCTCGACCTACGACGTCGTGCATCCGACGCCGATTCCCGGCAAGGGAGCCGTCCTCACCGGTCTGTCGACGTTCTGGTTCGAGCGCACGACCGGAATCGTGGCCAACCACCTGGTGTCGGTCACCGATGGCGTCCCCGACGAGGTGAGGGGTCGCGCCATGCGGGTGCGCAAGCTCGAGATGCTGCCGGTGGAGTGCGTCGTGCGCGGCTACATCACCGGCTCGGGCTGGAAGGACTACCGGGCCACGGGTTCGGTGTCGGGAATCGAGCTTCCCGCGGGTCTGCGCGAGTCCGATCGCCTCCCCGTGCCCCTCTTCACTCCAAGCACCAAGGCCGACGTCGGCCACGACGAGGCGATCGACTTCGAGGGCGCGGTGAAGCTGGTCGGAGATCGGGCCCTGGCCGAGCGGCTCCGCGACGTCTCGATCGCCATCTACGAGCACGCTGCCGAGCACGCGCGCGAGCGCGGGATCATCCTCGCTGACACGAAGTTCGAGCTCGGGCTCGACTCCGATGGGGAGCTGACGCTGGGTGACGAGGTGTGCACGCCCGATTCGTCTCGCTTCTGGCCCGTCGACGAGTACGAGCCTGGGCGTGGACAGCCGAGCTTCGACAAGCAGTTTGTCCGCGACTGGGCCTCCTCGACCGGATGGGATCGGACGCCGCCGGCGCCGCCGATCCCCGACGAGGTCGTGATCAAGACGCGCGAGAAGTACGTCGAGGCCTACGAGCGGATCACGGGTGAATTGTTCGACAGCTGGCTGGGCAGGACCGGCGCGGCATGAGAGCGCGGGTCCTGGTCAGGCCCAAGCACGGAATCCTCGATCCACAGGGCCAGGCGGTTCAGCGCGCGCTGCCCGCGCTGGGCTTCGAGGGCGTTCACAACGTTCACGTCGGCCGGCTCATCGAGCTCGACGTCGAGGATCCCGGCCGTCTTGCAGAGATGTGCGAGCAGCTGCTCGCCAACCCGCTGATCGAGGACTACGAGATCGTCGAGACTGCGGGATGAAGTTCGGCATAGTCCGCTTCCCCGGATCTTGCGATGACATCGACGCCCTCGAGGCGGCCGGATTGGTGGGGGAGGCGATACCGCTGTGGCATGCCGACCCCGACCTCCACGGCGTCGACGCCGTGATCGTCCCCGGGGGGTTCTCCTACGGCGACTACCTCCGGGCCGGCGCGATCGCGCGGTTTGCCCCGGTGATGGAGAGCGTGGCCGAGTTCGCTCGCGAGGGCGGTCTCGTGCTCGGCATCTGCAACGGGTTCCAGGTCCTGTGCGAGGCCCGACTGCTGCCCGGGGCGTTGCTCCCCAACACCTCGCTGAAGTTCGTCTGCCGCCAGGTCCGTGTCAAGGTCGTCGACACCGAGACACCATTCACGCGCGCATGTGAGCCGGGTGCCGAGCTGTCGATCCCGGTCAAGCACACGACCGGTCGTTACTACACGCCCGAGCCAGTGCCCGTGCTGCTGCGCTACGCGCCGGGCCAGAACCCGAACGGCTCCCAGGACGACATCGCGGGTGTGTGCAACGAGGCGGGCAACGTGTTCGGCCTCATGCCGCACCCCGAGCACGCAGTCGATGCACTGACCGGTTCCACGGACGGACTGAGGATTTTCGAGTCGATGCGAGAGCATGTCGACCACGCGGCCTTCGTCTAAGCATCGAGAGCTCGGGCTCACCGACTACGAGTACGAGCTGATCATCGATCGGCTCGAACGCGAGCCGAACGACGTCGAACTGGCCATGCTGTCGCTGATGTGGTCCGAGCACTGCGCGTACAAGCACTCGCGCAAGCTCCTGCGCCGGCTACCGACAAGTGGTCCACACCTGCTCATGGGCCCAGGCGAGAACGCCGGCGCCGTGGACGTCGGCGGTGGCTGGGCGGTGGCCTTCAAGGTCGAGTCGCACAACCATCCCAGCGCGGTGGAACCGTTCCAGGGGGCCGCCACGGGAGTGGGCGGAATCCTGCGCGACGTATTCGCTGTCGGCGCGCGGCCGATCGGCGTGCTCGACTCGCTGCGCTTCGGTGAGCCGGCCCATTCGCAGCGCTCGCGCTACCTGCTCGAGCGGGCGGTGGCCGGGATCGGCCACTACGGGAACTCGATCGGGGTGCCGACGATCGGCGGCGAGATTTACTTCGAGTCCAGCTACGAGCAGAACTGTCTCGTCAATGCGATGTGCCTGGGGCTCGCGCGCCACGAGCGGCTGATCCGCAGCGCCGCCGCGGGCCCGGGGAACGTACTGGTGCTCCTGGGCGCCCTGACCGGCCGCGACGGGATCGGCGGAGCCTCGGTGCTGGCCAGCGCCGAGCTCGGCGAGGACGACGAGGCCAAGCGCCCGTCAGTGCAGATCGGCGACCCGTTCGCCGAGAAGAAGCTGATGGAGTGCTGCCTCGAGCTGCTCGATCGCGGCCTGCTCGTCTCGCTCCAGGATCTCGGCGCGGCAGGGTTGACCTCGTCGGCCTCGGAGATGGCCAGCAAGGGAGATGTCGGACTCGACATCGACGTCTCCCGCGTACCGCTCCGCGAAGAGGGAATGGAGCCGTTCGAGATCATGGTCTCCGAGTCGCAGGAGCGCATGCTGTGCGTGGTCGAGCCCGAGCGCGTCGGTCAGCTGCTCGATGTCTGCGAGCGCTGGGAGACGTTGGCCACCACGATCGGGTCGGTCACCACGTCGGAGCGCCTGCGTGTGCTCGACGGGGGCGTGCCCGTGGGCGACCTGCCGGTGAGCGTGCTCGTCGACGACTGCCCACTGTACGACCTGACTCCGGCCCCACCCGAGGCGCCGATCTACCGCGGCATGCCGAGCGAGCAGGCCGCCCTCGCGGGCGACGAGGCCCCCGCCGAGATCCTTCTCACGCTCCTGCGCTCGGCCAACCTGGCCTCGCGCCGTCCGGTGTTCGAGCAGTACGACCCGATCGTCCAGTCGCGCACCGTGCGCCGCCCTGGGGAGGCCGATGCGGCGGTGCTCAAGATGCCGACCGGGGAGGCGATCGCCGTGGCCATCGACGGCAACGGGCGCCGGGTGGCCTGCGACCCGCGCGCGGGGGCGGCCGAGGCCGTGTACGAATGCGCGGCCAACCTTGCCTGCGTCGGTGCCGAACCCCTCGGCCTGACGAATTGCCTGAACTTCGGCAACCCGGAAAAGCCGCATGTCGCCTGGCAGTTGAAGGAGGCCGTCGAGGGTCTGGCCGAGGCCTGCGAGGCGCTGGGCGTCCCGGTTGTCGGCGGCAACGTATCGCTGTACAACGAGGCGCCGTCCGGGCCGATCTTCCCCACGCCGATCGTGGGCATGGTCGGACGCCTCCCCGCTCCTGATCGGGCGGGCCGCCTGGCCTTCCTGCTGGAGGGTGATGCAATCGCCCTGATCGGCCCATTCGAGCCGTCGCTGAGGGGATCTGAGCTGGCCAAGCTGAGGGGCGAGGATCCGGTCGGCCCCCTGCCCGGCATTGACCGAGCGGCGATCGGCGAGACGCTCGAGATGGTGCGCGAGCGCGTCCGCTCGGGCGAGCTGCACAGCGCGCACGACATCGCCGAGGGCGGGCTCGCCGTGGCGCTGGCCGAATGTTGCGCGGCCGGCAGGGTCGGCGCGACCGTGCACGGCGCATCCGATCTCACGTCGCTGTTCGGCGAGGCGCCGGGCCGCTGTTTCATCGTCTCGGGACCCGAAGCGGCCCTGGCCGGGCTCGAGATCATCGGTCACGTCGGCGGGGCGGCGCTCGAGATCCCTGGGGTGCTGAAGGTTGCCGTGAGCGAACTCGCCGAGGCTCGCGACACGGGGATCGCCGATCTCGTTTAGCCCGGTAATAGCGCGCTGCTCGCCCGACCGGCGGCGTCTCGCCGCCCTGAGGCCGTGGCACCCGTTGCTAGGCTTGTTGACAGGAGTCCGGTCGAGGCCGAAGCCATTCTTGGTCAGGCCCATATCGGCGTTCCCATGCCTCTAGTGAACGATCATCGCGATGGCCCACGCGACGAGTGCGGCGTTTTCGGGATCTACGCGCCCGAGCACGACGTCGCCAGGCTCGCCTATTTTGCGCTGTTTGCGCTCCAGCACCGCGGCCAGGAATCGGCCGGGATTGCGGCCGCGCAGCGGGGCGGCAGCATCATGGCCATCCGCGATCAGGGTCTCGTCGCCCAGGTGTTCGACGAGCACAAGCTGCGCTCCCTGATCGGCGACATGGCGATCGGCCACGTTCGCTACTCGACCACCGGGTCCTCCGAGTGGGAGAACACCCAGCCCATCGTCCGCGATGACCACCGCACCCTCGCGCTCGCCCACAACGGCAACCTGATCAACGCCGTCGAGCTGCACGCCGAGCTCCGAGGACGCGACGTCCCGTTTCGGTCGACGTCGGACTCGGAGATCATCGCCGCGATGCTCGCCACCCATCCGGCCGAGCGCATCGAGGACGCCGTCGCCGACGTGCTTCCCCGCCTGAAGGGCGCCTTTTCCACCGTGGTGATGACCGAGGAGGCGGTGGTCGCGTTCCGCGATCCCCACGGGTTGCGGCCGCTGGCCCTCGGGATGATCGAGAGCCCCGGCGGGGCGGTCTACTGCGTGGCCAGCGAGTCGTGCGCGTTTGACCTTATTGGCGCCAAGTACCTGCGCGAGGTGCAGCCGGGCGAGGTGGTCACGCTCACGCAGGGAGGCATCAAGTCGAAGCTCGCCGCCGGATCCGACCGCCAGGCCTTCTGCGTGTTCGAGTACATCTACTTCGCGCGCCCCGACTCGCGGATGGCCGGCACTGTCCTCCAGGTCGCCCGGGCTCGCATGGGCGAGAACCTCTGGCACGAGGCGCCGGTCGAGGCCGACGTGGTGATTCCCGTTCCCGACTCGGGCAACGCGGCCGCGCGGGGCCTCGCCCGGGCCGCCGGGCTGCCCCAGGACGACGGCTTCATCAAGAACCGCTACGTCGCCCGGACGTTCATCCAGCCCGGCCAGGAACTGCGCCGGCACGGCCTGCGTCTGAAGTTCAACCCGCTGCCCGAGGTGGTGGCCGGCAAGCGCCTGATCGTCGTCGATGACTCGATCGTGCGCGGCAACACGACGCGACAGATCGTGCAGATGCTCCGGGAGGCCGGTGCGGCGGAGATCCATCTGCGCATCTCGGCGCCTCCGATCAAGCATCCATGCCACTACGGGATCGACATGTCCACGCGCGAGGAGATGATCGCCCACGGGCAGACCGTGGAGGAGATCGCGGCCGAGCTCGGCGTCGAGTCCCTGCACTACCTGAGCCTCGACGGCGTCTACAACGCGGTCGGGGTCACGCGCGATACCCACTGCGACGCGTGCTTCACCGGCGAGTACCCGCTGGCCGGGACCGAAGAGGCAGGCGGCAAGTACGCGCTCGAGTCCGAGCTGCCGCTCATCCGGGCCTGAGTCGCGCGCGCTCGGACGCCCCGGAGGCCGCCGCGAGCGGCGCTATCGTCGCCCGCCCAATGACCGTGCGCGATTCGCTGCAGAAGCTGTTCGGGTTCGAGGCCTTCCGGCCCGGACAGCAGGACGCGGTATCGGCCGCTCTGGCCGGTCGCGACGCGCTCGTCGTGATGCCCACCGGATCGGGGAAATCGCTCTGCTACCAGCTTCCGGCCCTGATGCGAGACGACGTGACGCTGGTCGTCTCGCCGCTGGTCTCGCTGATGCAGGATCAGGTCCAGGCGTTGAGCGCGGTCGTGCCGGGACGGGTGGAGCTGATCAACGCCCAGCGCGCCGGCCAGCAAAACGTCGAGGCGATGGAGCGCGCGGCGGCGGGTGAGGTGCGCGTGCTCTACGTGGCCCCCGAACGCTTCGCGCTGCCGGCCTTCGCCGCCGCTATGGCCCGAATCCGCGTCGGGCTGTTCGTGGTCGACGAAGCCCACTGCGTGTCGCAATGGGGGCACGATTTTCGCCCCGACTACTTCGCGCTGGCCGACGCGGCACGGCGCCTCGGGGCGCAGGCCACGATCGCGTTGACGGCGACCGCCACCCCCGTTGTCGCGGAGGACATCGTTCGCCGGCTCGAGCTCCGCGACCCCGTCCGCGTGACGACCGGGTTCGACCGTCCCAATCTGAGCTTCGGCGTCGTGCCCTGCCGGACCGCAGTCGACAAGGAGCGGCGAGTGGCGGCGGCCCTGTCCGCGGACGGCGCTCTGCCGGCAATCGTCTACACGGGAACGCGGGACTCCTCTGAAACGCTGGCCCGGGTCCTCGCCGGTGTCCTCGGCGAGGAGGTCGTGTCCTATCACGCCGGTCTCGACCGGCGAGCCCGGGCGGTGGCCCAAGAGCGGTTCATGACCGGCGAGGTGCGGGTCATCGTGGCCACCAACGCGTTCGGCATGGGCATCGACAAGGCCGATGTGCGGACCGTGTGTCACGCGTCCGTTCCCGGGTCGCTGGAGGCCTATTACCAGGAGGCCGGACGGGCGGGGCGAGATGGCCGGCCGGCGCGTTGCCTGCTCTTCGCCGAGCAGCGCGACAAGGGATTGCACGTGTTCTTCATCCAGCGAGCCCGCGTTCCCGACGGGGCGTTCGAGGCGATCGCCGAGCGCCTGCTGTGGGCCGGGCTCGATGGGCGCTACGACGTGGAGCTGCGCTCACTGGCCGGACTGGCCGGGCCCCGGGCCGATATCGAGGGCGTGCGCTCCGTCATCGGCCATCTGGCCCGCGCCGGCATCGTCGCTCCGGCGCCCTCTGCGCCCGATCGCGCCGCGGGGCGGATCGCCGGCAAGTGGGATGTGCGGCAGATCGCGGGCTGCCGTGCCTCGGCGCGCGACTCCGAACGCGCCCGGTGGGCGCAATACCGCTCGATCTGGGAATACGTGGACCGCGACCAATGCCGGCGGGCCGGGCTGCTGGCGCATTTCGGCGATCGGTCGGCCCTTCGTGGCGTGGACGGCTGCTGCGACGTGTGTGACCCGGCGGTGCTTCCCGCGGTCCCCGATGACGCCCGCACGCCGGTCTCGAGCGCCGCGGCCGGCGACCCGGCCGATCTAGACAGCGCGATCATCGACGTCGTCGCGGCGGCGCGACCGCCCGTCGGCCGCACGCGCGCGGTGGAGATCCTGCGTGGCGGGCGCTCGAAGGTGATCGCGGAGCACGCCTACAACCAGCTCTCGGGCTACGGGGCGTTCGCGCATCTGCGCTCTGGCGACGTGCTCGGTCGCGTCGATGAGCTGTTGCAAGCGGGACGATTGCGCTCCACGGGCGGAAGGTTCCCCAAGCTGCGCGCGGCATGAACGTCGCCGTGCTGGCATCGGGCGAGGGCACCAACCTCCAGGCGTTGCTCGACCGGTTGCACGGGAAGGGGTCGGTGGCGATCGTCGCCGTGGCCTCGGACAAGCCCCGGGCGCGAGCGCTTGAGCGGGCGCGCGCCGCCGGTGTGCCGAGCGCCGCCTTCTCTCCGGACAGCTATGGGAGCCGCGAGGCGCGCGACGCCGCGATCGCCGACTGGCTACTCGAGCGCGGGGCGGAGCTCATCGTGCTGGCCGGGTACATGCAACTGCTGAGCGGGTCGTTCCTGGCCCGCTTTCCCCAGCGCGTGATCAACGTCCATCCCGCCCTGCTGCCCGCGTTTCCGGGCCTGGGCGCGGTCCAGAAGGCGCTCGATTACGGCGTGAAGGTGTTCGGCGTCACCGTCCATTTCGTCGACGATGGCGTCGACACCGGTCCGGTCATCCTCCAGCAGGCGATCGCGCTGCCAAACGCTCGCCGAGCCGAGGATGTGCTGGACCGCCTCCACGCCATCGAGCACGAGCTGCTGCCCGAGGCGGTGCGACTGATCGCCGCCGGGGCCGTCCACCTCGATTCCGGGAACCCGCGGCGAGTCGTAATCGATGGCTAGATCCGTGCGGCGAAGGGAACCAATCATCTAGAGTCGAGTCGGCATGGAACAGGGGACTGAGGCTGTGAGCGGGTTTGCCGCCATCCCTCCCGGCGACGTGCGCGTGGCCAGGGCCCTGCTGTCCGTGTCAGACAAGACCGGGATCGTCGAGTTCGCCCGCGGTCTGAGCGAGCTCGGGATCGAGATCGTCTCGACCGGAGGCACCGCCGGCGTGCTCGAGGAGGCCGGCATTCCAGCGCGCTCGATCTCCGATCTGACCGGCTTTCCCGAGATCATGGACGGCCGGGTCAAGACGCTGCACCCGAAGCTGTACGCCGGCCTGCTGGCCGTCCGCGACAACCCCGAGCACCTGCAGGCGGCCGAGGAGCAGCGGATCGAGTTCGTCGACCTTGTGTGCGTGAACCTGTACCCGTTCGAGCGAATGGCGGCGCAGCGTGGGATCCCCGATCACGAGGTGATCGAGAACATCGACATCGGCGGCCCGACGATGATCCGCGCCGCGGCCAAGAACTCGGCCTACGCGGCCCCGGTGGTCAGTCCCGAGAGCTACGACGCCGTCCTCGCCGAGCTCCGTGAGCTCGACTGCCGGCTCTCGCTGCCCACGCGTGAGAACCTGGCCGCCGAAGCGTTCGCGTACACGGCCCGCTACGACACCGCGATCGCGCGCTGGTTCCAGGAGAAGCGCGAGGACTTTCCGCCCCTCTTCGTCCGCGCATTCGAGAAGGTGCTCGAGCTGCCCTACGGCGAGAACCCCCACCAGCGCGCCGCCTACTACGCCCAGGTCGGCACCCGGACGCACGTCATGTCGATGGTCTCCCAGCTCGGCGGCAAGGCGATCTCGTTCAACAACCTGCTCGACCTCGACGCCGGCCGCCTGCTGCTGGCCGAGTTCCAGATCCCGGCCTGCGTGATCATCAAACACAACAACCCGTGCGGCGTGGCCGTCGGCGCCACGCCCCTCGAGGCATACAAGAAGGCGTACGCCTGCGACCCGATGTCGGCCTTCGGGGGCGTCGTGTGCCTGAACCGCGACGTCGACCGCGAGCTGGCCGAGGCCCTGAGCGAGCAGTTCGTCGAGGTCCTCTTCGCGCGCGGATACTCCGAGGATGCGGTGGAGGTCATCCAGTCCAAGCCCAACACGCGAATCCTCGACGACCGCGAGCGCCGGGCCGCGAACATGATCGAGCCCCACATCCGTCAGGTCGTCGGCGGCGTTCTCCTTCAGGATCGAGACATCGACCTGGAGGAGCGCAGCGAGATGCAGGTGGTCAGCGAGCGCCGGCCCAGCGAGGCGGAATGGAGCGAGCTCCTCTTTGCCTGGCGGGTGTGCAAGCACGTACGCTCCAATGCGATCGTGCTCGGTCGAGACCTCGCCACCGTTGGCATCGGCGCCGGCCAGATGAGCCGGGTCGACTCGGTGCGGCTGGCGATTGAGAAGTCGCGTTCGGAACTGGGCGGCGCGGTGATGGCCTCCGACGCCTACTTCCCCTTCGCCGACGGCCCGCAGCTGGGCCTCGAGGCGGGCGTGAGCGCGATCATCGAGCCGGGCGGCTCGGTGCGCGACCCCGAGGTCGTGGCCGCGGTCGACGAGGCGGGGGCCGCGATGGTGTTCACCAGCCGACGACACTTCCGGCATTGATCGAGCGGCTTGCAGGCGATCCCCCGTCGCCGTGGGAGGGCCCCTACGGCTTCTGCCGCGTGGTCAAGGTCGAGCGCCACATCCACGTCGGCGGAACCACGGCGACCGACGAGGACGGCGTCATCGTCGGAACCACGCCCTACGAGCAGACGATCCGGATCCTCGAGAAGATCGAGCACGAGCTCAGCCGCGCCGGCGCCAGCCTGGCCGACGTAATCCAGACCCGCATGTACGTCACCGACATCTCGCGCTACGAGGAGGTCGGACGCGCCCACGGCGAGGTCTTCGGCGAGATCAAGCCCTTGATGACCATGGTCGAGGTCGGCGGGCTAGTCGATCCGAGGATGCTGGTGGAAATCGAGGCCGTCGCTTACGTGTAGCGGCTGACGCGCTCGGTCCGGTGGTAGCCCCCGGTGGCGGGGGCGATCGGGAACGGCTTGCTGAGGAAGGTGGTGAGCCGTGCCGCCTCCCAACCAATACAGAGTTGAAAAGCGGCCCGGGTGATCGGCTGATGGGAAAGTCCGTTTTGCGCGGGGAACGAGCTCGGGTGAAATCGTCTGCGCGACCCCGGATGCCCATCCGGGAATCACGACTGGCTGGAAAACGTGACAAGACCCGCGCCGCGCGCCGACCGCGTGCACATAAGCACGCCCCACCCGCTTATGTAGCCAAGCTGCGGGCGTCTCGGGAGGTTTGCCACCTTTTACAGGCGGTCAGAACACGCCGGGGGGCCGAGAAAGGTGACAAACCCGCGGCGACCGCCGGATGAACGACCGAAACTCGGGCTCAGGCCGATGAATGTGCCCGTGACAGCCGGCGCCGGCGAGGTTGTCACGTTTTTCTGATGGGATCCCGCCGCTCGAGCGGGAACGAAAGCGGTGAAAGTCGCCTGCGACTAATGCGCTCCGTCGCGCGCGCGGTTTCCCCCGGCGAGGGCGCGCTTTTCTACGTTGTGGCGGCCGAACCCCGAGCGTCTAAGCCCTGACCGGAGCCGCCACCGCATTCACGGTGAACCAGACCGTCTTACCGGAGGTCGAGCTCGGCTCGACTCCCCAGGTATCGGAGAGCAGGTTGACGATCTGGAGCCCACGCCCGGTCGGGTCCTCGGGACCGGGCGAGCGCATCGTCGGGGTGCCACCGGCGCGGTCGGTGACCTCGACGCGGATCCGGTCCTGGACCCGCGCGATCGTAAGATCGAAGGCGGTGTTGGTGTGACGGACGCAGTTGGTGGCGAGCTCGGAGACCATCAGCTCGACCGAGTCGAGCACGTCCGACGCCATCCCGCGCAGGGCCTGCTTGGCGAACCGCCTGGCGGCGGCGACGGACTCGGGACGGCGCGGGAAGCTGCGTGACTCGGTCATGTCGTCAACCGCAGTTTCTGCTCGAGTCCCATCGAGCTGATGACCCGACGCAGAGAGGGGCGAGACGTCGCGCAGTTCGATCTCGCCCACCGCCGCCGCCCAGCGCACCCACAGCGCGATCGCGGAACTGTCGGCGAAGCGAAGGCCACCGACGTCGATGACCAGGCGGTCGGGTTTGCCGACGATCACCGGTTCGACGGCCGTCTCGAGCTCCTCGATGTTGGCGATGTCGAGCTCGCCGCTGATCGTCACGACCGCGGTGGGCCCGTCGTTCACGACGTCAAATTCCATGGCCTCACGACCATTGTCGGCGTTTACTCGCTCCATCTGAGTCCCACGACAGCAGTATCGTCCTCCGAGGGGCCGTTGCGCATCTCCGTCACCAGGCGGTTGAGCAGCTCGGACAGGCCCGAATGGTCGGTCACCGCGGCGTCGCGCAGGCGCGCCAAACCGCGGTCCAGGGCCTCGCCGCGCCGTTCGACCAGCCCGTCGGTGAAGGCGAGGAACGTAGCGGCCGGCGGGGCGGTAACTGTGACCGAGGTGTAAGCGACGTCATCCTCGACGCCGACCGGGAGCCCGACCTCACCCTCGACGTACTCGCCGTGGCCGTCGCTCACGAGCAACGGTGGCAGATGCCCGGCGCTGGCGATCGTCATCTCGCGTGAGGCGAGGTCGACGAGCGCGACCAGGACGGTGGCGAGCTGACCGCTCGAGGTCACGCTGATGATCTTCGACAGCTTGGTGAGGATCGTGGCCGGCGGGTCGTTCTCCGCCGCGTAGGCATGAATGGCATAGCGCAACGAGGCCATCGTCGTGGCCGCGCGCAGCCCGCGGCCGGACACGTCGCCGACGACGAGGAGCACGCGCTGGTCGCTCAGCGGTATCACGTCATACCAGTCGCCGCCGATCTCGATGCCCCGCTCACCGGGTTCATAACGGGCGCTGGCCTCGGCACCGGGGAGCTGTGGCAGGTCCTCGGGCAGGAGGGCGTGCTGGAGGGTCTGGGCGATCGTGCGTTGTTCGGCGTACAGGCGCCGATTCTCGCCCAGAGCATTCTCGAGCCGCCCGGCCAGCAGTTCGGCCGAGCGCCGGCGCTGGACCAGCCGCACGGTCAGTCCCGCCGCACCCAATGACAGGAGCGTTCCCACGATCGCGATGATCCACGTCAGGCGCTGCGGTAAGGTGCCCGACAGCGGCTGCCGGGGGGAGACCACCAGGGTCAACACCGTGTTGCCGAACGGAATTGCGGTCTGGGCCTGCCGTCCGCGAATCGGGGGATGACTCAGGCTCGTCACCAGCAGCTGTGAGTCTTTGACCGTGGGCCCGAGGTAGGCCGCGTAGTTCAGGTCGGAAAAGGCGGTGTTCTTCTCGAGGCGCGAGCGGCGGTCGCTGGGCAGCGGGACCTCGGCGTAGACCAGGAAGCGGTTGCGGCCATGGATCGTCGGCACCGCGTAACCGAGCGTCGTGAGCGCCGGCGGCCGGAGTCCGGTCACGCTCAGCTTGGGGCTCTGCGCGGCGCGGCGCAAGAAGGCGCGGGCCTGGGCGGGGTCCTGACTGAGGACCGGGCGCGAGCCCACGACAACGATGGGGCCGTGTCCGATGGCTCCGACGCGCCACAGCGACACGGACTCGAACTGGTGCTTGGGCCGGGACCCCACATAGGGGGCGACAAAGCGCATGAACTTGTGCACGTCACCGCCAGTCGCATCGGTCAGCGCCGCCGCCGAGGCCAGCGGCGTCTGCGTGCTCGGCTGCGCCGCCATCAGCACTGAGCCGAGCTCATGCACGCGCAGGTCGAGCAGCCGGCGCTCGTTGTTCGTGTACTGCCGGTAGGAGATGAAGACGAACACGCCGGTGACGAGCAGCCCCACAGCCAGCACGGCGACGGCGATCCAGTACGGCCAGCGACCGCCACGTGCGGATGCCGCCGCGGCGTCATCGTCCGCCAGCTCCTCGGCCGTCAGGTCGGATTCGAGGTCGCCTCGCTCGGCCGGATCCACCACAGCCCCGGCCTTGGGTGGCGCGTTCACGTTGCGAACGCTACCGGTCGCCCTTGGCGACCGCGCAGTGCCGCCACGTGGCGCCGCGGCGGTGCGATCCATCGCGCAATTTTGTCTGCCGGCTTGTGTGTTGGGATTTTGTAATCGATCATTACCCGAAATGGGCGCAGTGAGTGGCGTGATCCGTCGTTCTCATAAGGGCTGGGGCGTCCGCGCGCTGTGCTGGGTCAGCGCCGTGGCCGTGGGTCTCGCCTGTGGCGCGTGCGGTGGCTCGCCCGGCTCGTCATCGTCGACGACGTCGTACGCCGAGTCGTTCGCCGTGCTCCGCGGACCCGCCGTGCCGACGGTTCCGGGGAGGATCGCCACCAAGCTCAAGCTCCGCGGCGCCGATCTAGCCCAGGCGCGCCTGGTCAAGACCTCGAAGTACACCGCCTGGGTTATCCCGGCCCCGCGGTCACACAGCGTCTGCGTCGTGTTCAAGACCCAGATCGTCGCCGGCGGAACCGGCTCGTGCATCCCCGATGCCGACGCGAGGGTCGGCGCGGTGTTCATGGGAAGGAACTTCTTCACCGGCCGGTGGTGGATCGCCGGCATCGCTCCCGACAACGTCTCGAAGGTGCGTGTGACCGTCGCCGGCGGCCGGCCCCAGTCCTTCGTGTTCGCCAACAACACGCTGGTGGCCTCACTGACGGGACGGATGACCGACGCGACCTATCTGAGCGCCGACGGGAACCGCGTCAGCGCTCAGCGGTAGGGCGCAGTTCGCACCTCCGACGTGATCGTGGTCGGGCTGGGGGCGATGGGCAGTGCCGCCTGCTTCCAGTTGGCCGCTCGGGGTGTGAGCGTGACCGGGATCGACCGCTATTTCCCACCCCACGGGTACGGGTCCAGCCACGGCGACACGCGCGTCACGCGGTTGGCGATTGGCGAGGGACCCGACTACGTGCCGCTGGTACGTCGCTCGCACAAGCTCTGGCGCGAGATCGAGCGCGAGACCGGGGCGGCGCTGCTGAGCCAGCCAGGCGGCCTGGTTCTCGGGCCGCCCGACGGTCCGTTCCTCAGCCGGACTCGGACCGTCGCGCAACATTTCGGCATTGACCACGAGAACCTCGGCGGCGCACAGCTCAGAGACCGCTTTCCCATGTTCATGGTCGACGAACGGACCGAGGCGTACTTCGAGCCGCAGGCCGGCTACGTCCGGCCCGAGGCGGGTGTGGCGGCCCAGCTCGACCTGGCTCGCCGCCACGGCGCCGAGCTTCGCTTCGACGAGGCCGTCCAGGAGTGGACGGCCTCACGGCACAGCGTCACGGTGCGCACGCACCGGGGTCGCTACACGGCCGGACAGCTTGTCTTGTGCGCGGGGGCCTGGATCCCCGAGCTCTATCCGGAGGGGAGGGAGATCTTTGCCATTTACCGTCAACTCCTGTACTGGTTCCCCATTCGCGAGCATTACGAGCAACTCCGGGACATGCCGATCTTTGTCTGGGATTTCGGATTCGATGACCGCTTCCTCCATCTCAACGGGCTGTATGGCTTCCCTGCCATCGACGGTCCCGACGGCGGTGTGAAGGTGGCCAGCGAGTCGTACGCCGCGACCACCGAGCCCGATGGCGCCCAGCACCCGGCGACCCCAGCCGAGGGCGAGGATATGTATGCGAACTACGTCGCCCCCCATCTCCCCTGGCTTGGCCACGGTCCGCTCCGCTCCGTTTCCTGTCTGTACACGACCACTCGCGGCAACCGCTTCATCATCGATCGCCACCCCGAGCACGAGCGCGTGATGATCGTCTCGCCGTGCTCGGGTCACGGGTTCAAGCACTCGCCGGCCATCGGCGAGTCCGTGGCCCAATGGGTGACCGACGGCGCCAGCGTCATCGATCTGAGCCCGTTTGGGCTGGTCCGATGAGCGCCGAGAGCACCGCCGCGACATCATGGCCACGGCCCACGGCGAGATCACCTCGGTGATCGAATCCGGCGACGAGAACCGGGCCGCCGAGCTCGCTGCCGAGCACGTCCGTACCTCGTACGTCCGAGTGATTTCGGCCTACGAGGGAGACGCCGCCGCGGAAACCGACGGGCGCAAGGACTGACCGCCGGCCGGGCGGGCTCCGCGTCGTCGTTGGAGAGCCCACGGCAAGGGCTCATCCACCGCGTCCCAGTGAGCCGTTCCGAACATCCCGCACCCGACCGGGGGCGGGTGCGCTGCGCCCGTAGCCGAACTGAACACGACCGCCTTCACGGTTGATGGCGGATGCGTTCAGTCCGGGCCTGCTCCGGATCGGCGGACGGCTTGCGGTGGAAGGGGTGGATGAGTCTCTGCTGCCGGCTGTCTACCAACGATTTCGTTACCTGGCGGTTCCGGGCGCGGTTGCGACGCAACGAAACCGCCGCCTATTCGACAAAACGTTGCCTCGCGCCACCGGCCCGCGACGCATGGCAACGTTTTCGTAGTTCGGGCGGTTCCGGACCAGATCCGCAAACGGCAGCCGCGTTCACGGTTGACGGCGGATGCGTTCAGTCCGGGCGTGCTCCGGGTCGGCGGACGGCTTTGGGAACGGCTTGCTGAGATGGGGTGGGGGGAGCCGGTCGCGGCACCGGTCAACGTGAAACTCGGTAACGGCTAGGAGGCGAGATTCACATCGACGGCGTGGGGCGCCGTCAAGGTGAAACTCGAGGTTCTGGGGGCGGCGAGTTTCACGTTGACTGACGCTAAGAGGGGGCTGTGAGGTTTTCGGCCACGGACGAAGGTGCGCCGGCCACCAGAACCCACCCGTCTCCCCCAGCGACCCTCTGGCGATCGTCACTGTCGGAGTCCGCGATCGGCCGGGTTCGGAAATCGCCGCGAGGTCGAGGTCCCCCCGTCGAGCGAACACAACTTCGCGTTCGACGCGAGTTCGGAAGCGCCCTGCTCCGTGGCGTCCGCATGCGGCACGTAACTTCGCACCCGCGTTGTTGTGGTCGTTGTGATCGGCCCACGGACAGCCCGCAGCACAGGCCCCATCCACCCCTTCCCAGCAAGCTGTCCCCAGAGCTGCTCCGCACCGACCCGACCGCGCCGCCTGGCGCGCGCGTTCGTTGCTGAAGTTGCGCGCCGGCGGACGGGGGCGAGTTCTGCGGCTACGTCTAGTACGACCTCACGCAATTACGTCCGGTCCAGTCGGCGTCTCGCCGCCCGTGGCGTCGTCCTCGTTCGGTCACGTGCCTTAAGGGCACGCTCCCTCACTGCGTCCTCGCCACAGACGCCGAGCCATCCGCCTGACCTCGGACATACTTGCGTTCGGCCGTACTAAGACACCTTGGCCAGGCGGTTGTACGAGGACTTGGTCGTCATCGGGCGGGGGCCCGGAGGCACGACCTCGGTCTCCGCGTCATCCGGGATGGCCTGTTCTGCTTTGGTCGTATGGAAGAAGTCGCTGGCCGGCCGGCTGCCGCCGCCCTGTTTGGGCATGCGCTGTTTCGTCGGCACCTTTGGCCCCTGGTCTCCGCTCTCGGTTTCCTGACTCACCGCCTCGCACGGGCCGCTGCTGGGCAGAAGCACCGAGGTACGCGGCAGCTTGGGCACCGTGGCGTTCTTCTTGGAGTGGAACATCGTGGAGGTGAGGTCGCCCACCTTCTTACGCCGCCATTCGGACACGTTCGGCACCTCAACCCCGAACCGCTTGCCGACCAGCTGCATCTGAGACGTGTGGTCGAACAGCTCGGTGGCGACGTGGCCGCCCCGGCTGAAGGGGGAGATGACGAGCATCGGGACCCTCACGCCGAGCCCTAGGGGCCCGCGGAAGCCGAGCGTGTCGGGGTTGGTCTCGCCGGCGGGGAATTTGAAGGTCGAGAGGTACTCGCCCTTCGTCCCCGGAGGCGCTGTCGGCGGCGGTACGTGGTCGAACCAGCCGTCGTTCTCGTCGTACATGACGAACAGCGCCGTCTTGGACCAGATCTTTGGATGTGCCACGAGCGCATCGAGGACGAGCGAAATGAAGTAGGCGCCGTTCTGAGAGGACGCCGAGGGGTGCTCGTCGAACCCAAGCGGCGGAATCATCCACGAGACCTTCGGGAACTTGCCCGACTTGAGGTCGGCCGCGAACTGGTTGGGGAAGGTCTGTAGGAACGCCTTCCTGAACAGGGCCGAGTTCTTTTTCTGGAAGGCCGTGAAGTAGGGCAGGACGTGGTCACTGACGAGCATGATCTCGGGGTTGGAGACCGGGTCATACAGAGAGGAATTCCACGTGCCGTAGTTCTTCAGGGCCGCGTACTTGCCGCTCACGCCGTCGTTGCTGGGGCTGTAGACCTTCCACGACACGCCGGCGTCCTCGAGGACCTCCTGCATCGTGGTCCACGTGCAGTTCCAGACGACGTCCGGGGCGGAGTTCGTATGCACGATCGGCCCGCCGTGCTTGCCGGTCGGATCGATCGTGCCGCTCGTGGCCATGAGCCGGTTGGGATGAGTCGGACCGAGGATCGAGCAGTGATACCGGTCGCACAGCGTGAAGTGATCGGCCAGGGCCCAATGGAATGGCAGGTCTGGACGCTCGTAGTAGCCCATCGTCAGCGCCCCGTGTGGGCCCTCGTACTTCGGTGAGGTATGGACCTTGACCCACGAGTCCATCTTGCCGCGGTTCCAGCACTCATGCATGGGGCCCCAGTCGTGCGTCAGGTCGTCCGTGCACTCAAAGCCGGCATGGCTGTTGAGGTGGAACGGCAACAGCTTGTTCTTGGGCACGAGGTTGCCGCCACCGGGGAAGTTCTGGGCGAAGACCCCCAGCGATCGCTTGGAATGGTCGTCGAAGCCCCGTCCCTTCGGGTAGGCACCGAAGTAGTGGTCATAGGAGCGGTTCTCCATCATCAGGAAGATGATGTGCTCGACCGCACCGAGGTCGGATCCGGCGGCGCGCGTGGCCGCGGCTCGCTGGATCAGGCGTCCCCAGCTAGGGCCAGCCGACCACGCCGAGACGGCTTCGCCCACCACCGTCGACGCGCCGAGCATTCCGGCGTAACTCAGTAGATCCCGCCGCGACAGCGTCCGGCCGCGCAGCTCCTTGGGAAAATCCATTTGCCCTCCTATGCTTTGACTGTGTTAGGCGGTCGGCGCAACGCTGGCATACGACAGCATCGCGGCCCCGTGCACGAACAACGATAGCCGGACGCGCGAGTCTGGTGTGCCAGGCCGCCCGGGCGGGCTGGTGCGGCCCGCAGGCGCTCGGCGGCGTATGCTCGATTCGCGTGAACTACCGAGCCGTCCTTCTGGTCGCCTCGCTGGCACTCGCCGGATGCGGGAGCAGCCAGACGATCAGCGGGAGCACCACGACATCGACCCGCACGAACTCCACTTCGAGCGGCGGGATTCCACAGGGCCATCCGCAGGCGATCGAGCCCAACGCAGGCGTCCAGGCGACTACGTCCGATCCCACCGATCCCGTCGGCGACGTCAACGCCCACGCGCCCCCGTTGTCCGAGGTCAGGCAACAGTTGAAGCTCGAGCTGGTCGCCGCATCGCCCGACAACGCCACGTACATCAACCCGCTGCGCTTCGTAACCGTGTGGGAGCGCACCGACCAGGGGGTCGACGCCCAGTTGCCGGTCGGCGCGCCGATTCTCGCGCCCTGCCGGGTCAAGATCCTCGACATCGAGCCCGACTGGTACGCCGGGCAGCCGTTGGTCTACTGGGAGTTGCTCCAGGGTCCCGACGCAGGCAAGGTGCAATACGTCGCCGAGGAGATCACGGCGATCGCCCGGCCCGGCAGCACCCTCCAGCAAGGGCAGGCCATCGCTCGTTACGCCCGGTCGGGCACGGCAATCGAGTTTGGCTGGTCGACGCCCCAGGGGATCACGCTGGCCCGGGCGACGACCGGCTACGAGGAGGGCCAGGTCACACCCGCTGGCCGATCG
Organism: uncultured Solirubrobacterales bacterium; assembly: GCA_963734775.1. Taxonomy (GTDB): domain Bacteria; phylum Actinomycetota; class Thermoleophilia; order Solirubrobacterales; family Solirubrobacteraceae; genus Palsa-465. Next base: position 63,230 of record CAVTJE010000013.1, on the reverse strand, counting down.
ATCCGCAACTGGCTGAACAGCCTCGGCGCGCACGCCGGGCCCAGCTAGGACGGCCGGCTCATCGTCGCGGTGCGCGACGACGGCCTCGGCGGGGCCGTCCTGAGCCGCCCGGTCAGGACATGCTGTTGAGCGGATTGAGGTGCTCACGCAACCTCAGCAGACGCGGCTCCGGCTCCTCAGAGTCGATCAGCACCGCCGTGCCGGGCCAGCCGTTGCGCAGGTAGGCCACGTAGGCCTCGCGTGAGGTGAGGTCGGGCTCGTAGATCCACGAGCCCGTATTCCAGTAGCGGATCGGTCCGCCCTCGGCCGTGACACCGTCGAGCGGCTGATGGGTGTGGGCGAAGACGACCTTGTCGGTGTGCTCGGCCCAGTGGAGGTTGCTCACGACGCGGTCGATCGCCTCAACCGCCGGCTCGGCCGAGTCGCTGGGGTTGACCAGCCGGACCAGGGCCTGGCTCGTGGCGTCACCGCCGGTCGGCGCGCCGCTCTGCTCGCGTCGGGCCGCCTCCTGCGAGCGGGCGCTGAGATAGCCGGCCGCTTCGCGCCTCGCTCGCCGCCGCCGATGTTCGGGCGTCGACGGGCCGGCGTGCTCGAGCACCCAGTGGCGGGCGTGTTCGAGCGCCCGGGCCGGCGCCGTTCCGAGGCGCACGGTTCGCCCCAGCCCCTGGAACGATGCGAAGGCTCGCCTCTGCGCCTGCGTGCCATTGGGCAGCTGGGCAATCGTGTAAAGCATCGACGTCAGCAGTGTGATCGTCGCCTCGTAGTCGTCGATCGTTGGCGTGTGGTCGTCGCCACCGACGGCGATCCACCACAGCGCTCGTGCGAGGAGTCGACCGGAGGTCCCGCCGCTGCGCCGGGCATGGAAATCGAGGTAGTGACCATGCGTGCAGAGGACGCCGGCGAATGTGTACGTCGGGTAGCGGATGTCGACCTCCACTCCGGCCAACCGGGATTCGAGAAACCGCCGGAGCAGGTCCGTCTGCCGGACCTCGCCATCGAGTTCCGCGGATGACCTCCCGGTGGCCAGCTCGAGCTCGATCAGCACCTCGGCATCACGCCGAACGAAGTGGTGGTCGTGGTTGCCGGCCAGGAACACGAAGCGTTTGCCCTGTAGCTTGGCTCGCAGGAGGTCGAGCAATCCCTCGGAGGCCCGGAAGGCATCGCGAACCGAGCCGAACATCAGGTCAAACATGTCGCCGAGCAGGATGACCTCATCCACGTCGAGCGCCGGTTCGAGCAACGCGAGCGTGGCGGGGTCACTGAGGATGTCGTCCCCCGTCCAGGCACCGAAGTGGGTGTCGGAAATGACCAGCGCGCGCACAACGGACGATTGTGCCCGACTTCGCCGCCGCTTGGCTCCTAGCCAGACACCGCGACGTCTTCAGATCTACTCAGGTCTCGATGTTGCGCGGCCACTGGAAGCGCTGAGGCGAGGTCGGCTGGTAGCCGTCGATGAACCCGGCCAATGAGCGCCGGAGCTTGACCAGCGCCTGATTGCGCACCTCGCCCGGGCCGCCGGGGAAGAAGAGCTCCGTGGCGACCCCGCCCAGAGGGATGTTTGACTCATACGGGGGAGAGAAGACGAAGATCGAGTAGAAGTTGAGCGCCTCGCCGATCGTCTCGGTGTTGGGGAGGTAGGACAGCAACTGTTTCGTGCCGATCGAAGCGCTCTGGCTCGGGATTTCAGTGCGCTGCAGGCAATGGGGGTAATTGGCGGTGAAGGTCAGGGCAGGGTTCGCGGTCGAGTTCAGCCGTGAGATGCCGTGCGCGGTGACCCTGTAGAGCAGGCTCGTGAGCACGCGCTTCAGTTCGGCGCGCGTGTCGACCTTGGGCAGGCCGTTGATGTTCCCCTCGTCGGAAGCCGATGAGGTCGAGATCCAGGACTGAAGCTGAGTGTCATTCGCAACGGCCGAATCGGACGAATACGACGCGTCCACGAACGTGTCGGCATACGGCTCGACGATGTCCCAGATGGCGAGCAGTCGCTGCACTACGGGGTACTTATCCCACGGGGTGTTGACGGTGAAATCCGCCTGGGACAGGCCGAGTTGCTTCAGTGTCACCTTGGGGTCGTCGTCAAAGTAATCGCGGCCGGCGCCGTAGTCGTTGGCCAGTTCCAGGAATTGGAGGAAGTTCGCCATCGGCGTCGGGGGCGCGATTTCTGACCAGAGCAACAGCAGAACATCGTCGAAGGGGATACAGAATTTCGACTGGGGCGCGAGCAGGTGGTAGATGGGATGGTCGGTCTGGAAGGTGTTGAACATCGTCATCTGCATCGCTGCGGTGACGAGATGCCAGTGATACACGTGCCCGAGCCAGACACCAAAAACAGTGATCGAGACCTTGGCCGCTTGCAGTGCATAGAGCCAGGCGCCGTCGGTGGAATTCGCGCGCGTGTACATCCGACGGTTCTGGCCTCGATAACCGGAGACCGTCACGGCGATCGGTATCAGGTTCTTGGTCTGCGGGTCCTGCTTGAGCAGGGTGATCGTGCCGGGGACGAAACGGGGGGCGCCGGCCACGGTCTGCGGTGCGAACTGCTGGAACCGCGTCATGTCGATCGTGAACAGGGCACCGTCCGCTGCAGCGCGCGCGTGCTCGCTGGTCCACGCCGCCCGGAAGTTACGCCGCACGCTATTGACGCTGGCGCTGGTGACCTTTTCGGGAATGATCAGGTTGTAGGCAAAGCCGTGCTGGGCGATTATCGGCCAGAACTGCTCGGTGGCCACATCGGCATCGGTCAGCGTTGATGCCCAGTCCGGCAACGACGGGAGTCCGTCGTGGTAGACATCCGGGAAGCTCGTCCACGCTATCGAGAACTGCTCCGGCTGCTCGAGGGGGAGCGCTGCCGGGGTTCCGGCAAGCTGGAGTGGCTTCGGGCCCTTCTTGTCCTTGATCGGCCCTAACACGCGCTCGGTGACCACCTTCAGGGAATCGGTCTTGAGCACCTTCTCGAGCTCGGTCCAGGCGGCGGTCTTGTCGGCCGACTTGGTATCGCCGTACAGGAAGGCATAGCCGGTTTCGGTTTGCCCGCCGATCTCGAACATCCTGGTCAGTCCCTGCTTGGCCTGGACCACCTGTTCGCTGCGGAGCCCCAGTCTCAGGAGCGTCTCGAGCATTCCCTCGAGGTCAACCGGGATGGCGGGCAGGTTGGGGAAGAACTCCTGGATCGGCAGATGTGGGATCTGGTTTCCCGAGCCCTTGAGCGGGGGGTTGTGGAGATGCTTCTTGTGCTTCTTGCGCTTTGGGTGCGCGGCAACCTGGGCCGGCTGCGCTGCCACACCGCTCGCCGGTGCGATCAGGGCCGCTCCGGCGCCGGCGAGACCGGCTCCAATGAATCCGCGCCGGCCCGATGCGCAGACCAGCATCCCCATCTCCTTGGCTCGAAGGCCCCTTAGCCATGATCGTGAATATATCGGTACCCGAGGCGGTCGACGTTAGGATGCGAAGCTGTGCCCGGCGATGTCAGGGTGCGGAACAGTCGATCGCGTGGATGTGCGAAACGAGTCGGTCGCCGACGAGCAGATGAAGGGCGAAGCACGGGGGCTCTCGCGTGAAGCGGAGATTGTCCGCGTCGAGATCAAATGCAAGTTGGATGTCGGTACTCGGGAGTGCCAGCACCGTCACCGATCCGAGCCTTCCGACGATCGCCCGGTGGACGTGGCCGGCGACGAGTAGCTGGACCTGTGGGTGGCGTCCGACGATCTCCGCCAACGTGTCCCGTTGATCCTCGGGGATGCCGATCGTGTCCATGGGAGCGAACACCCGTGAGGAGCGGAGGGTGGTGCATCGCCACCAGCGTCGGAGTCGCGGTGTGCTCACCGAGCACGCGGTCGAGCCACGACAGTTGCTCGGCATCGAGCTGCCCGGCGTCGCGACCCGGGCCATTTGGTGTCCAGCCCGATCAGGCGGACCGGACCCAGGTCGACGGCGTAGTAGAGCTGGTCGCCAGTGGTGGCCGGGAACTCGAAATGACGGCGCAACCCGTCGCGGTCATCGTGATTGCCCGCAATGCCATAGATCGGTGCGCCGAGCCCGTCGAGGACGGCCCGAGCCTGTTCGTATTCGGAGTCGGTGGGCGTGTTGGCCACATCGCCGGAGATGACCACGGCGGCCGGCGGGCCGCCGAGCACGCGATTCACGGTCGCCACCGCGGCGGCGAGCGCGCCGACCGCGTCATCGCTCCAATCGGCACCGATATGCGGATCGGTCAGCTGGGCCACCGCGAACGACACGCTCGCAGCCTACTTGCTGTTGAGTTCGTGTCCGTGGCGCGTTTCGAGCTTCAGTTTCCGGCCGCCCAGATCGGGGCGCTGGCCGCCCGTTTCCCCGTGATCGATGACAGCCGCCTCCTGGCCGCGGGCGCCGCCGCCCGCGAGCGCGGTTGGTACCGGCGCGCGGAGTTCCTCGAGATCTGCCGCTGGAAGACCGTGCGCAGCGCGCCGAAAGTGGCCCGTAACACCGCGCCGTCGATCAGGAGAGCCACGACCCGAGCGCTTTCGTTGCCCGATGAGGCGGCTCGGATGAAGGCCCTCCTCGCGCTCGAGGGGGTCGGGGTCCCCACCGCTTCGACCCTCCTCTATTTCGCGTTCCCAGCCGAGTACCCGATCCTTGACGTCCGGGCCCTGGATTCACTCGGAGTCAAGGCGCGCTCGGACTACCCGGTCAACTTCTGGCTCGAGTATCTGTCGGCTTGCCGCGAGCTGGCCGACCGTCATGGCGTCGATGTCCGGACCCTCGACAAGGCGCTCTGGCAGTACTCGAAGGAGCGTTCGAGCTAGCTACCGGGCCAGCGCCGCGCACGCCTGCTTGAATTGCGCCGTGTCGCCCGATCGCAGCGTCACGTGGGCGACACCGGCATCGGCCGTGGAAGTCGTATGCCTGACGCCACCGTTCGAAACCTATCACCGGGCTTGTGCTAGACCCCCGAGCATGGGTGTCACGGCTGGGCGGCTGCTGTCGGTCAACGTTGGTATGCCGCGCGACGTCGAGTGGGAGGGGCGAACCGTTCACACGGGCGTCTGGAAGGAACAGGTCGAGGGCCCGCGGATGGTCCGCCGCCTCAACGTCGACGGTGATGGGCAGGGCGACCTCCAGGGGCACGGGGGTGTCAACCGCGCCGTGTTCGTCTACCAGATCGAGTCGTACCGGTACTGGCAGGAGTTCCTGGGTCGCGATGACTTTCGCTTCGGCCAGTTCGGCGAGAACTTCACCGTCGAGGGGCTAGCCGATGAGGAGGTGTGCATCGGGGACCGCTACAGCATCGGCTCGGCGCTGTTCGAGGTCAGCCAACCGCGCGTCACCTGTTACCGGGTTGGACTTCGCCTCGATGAGCCGCGGATGCCCTCGCTGCTGGTGGGGCATCACCGGCCCGGCTTCTACTTCCGCGTCCTCGAGGAGGGAGAGGTCGCAGGCGGCGACGCGATCGAGCGCATCGAGCGCGGACCCGAGACGATGAGTGTCGCCCAGATCGACGGCCTGCTCTACCTGCCGAACCGGTCTCGCCGGGATATCGCCCGTGCGCTGCGGATTCCCGCCCTGAGCGAGGGCTGGCAGGGATCATTCCGCGACCTGCTCGAGCAAGCATCCGACGCCGAGGTTGGCCCGCTCGCCTGGGATGGCCTGCGCCCGCTTCGCGTCGTCGCCATCGAGCACGAGAGCACGAGCGTGCTGTCCGTGCAACTCGTCCCCGCTGGCGGAGGACGAGCGGGCACTGCGCTCCCGGGTCAGTTCCTCACCATCCGCCTGCGCCCCGACCCGCAGGCAGCCCCGCTGCTGCGGAGTTACTCGCTGTCGAGCGCTCCGGGCGCCGATGGCTATCGCATCAGCGTCAAGCGCGAACCGCACGGGGCGGTCAGTGGCTATGTGCACGCCCGCCTGCGGGTTGGAGACGTCGTCGAGGCGGGCGCCCCGCGCGGGTCCTTCGTGATGCGGCCGGGCAGAGGGTCCAGTCGTCCTCCTCAGCGCCGGAGTTGGGGCGACGCCCGTGCTGGCCATGCTCCACGCACTCGCCGCCGAGCGCTCAGACCGGCAGGTATGGTGGCTTTACGGAGCTCGCAACGGCGCTGAACACCCCTTCCAGGCGGAGGTGCGCGAGCTACTGGCGCAGCTGCCCCATGCGCACAGGGTCGTCTGCTACAGCGCACCGCGCGAGGGCGATCACGACTTCGATGTCGCGGGGCGGCTCACGGGAGCCGTGCTCGACGACGCCGGCGTCCCGCGCCAGGCCGACTGTTACATGTGCGGCCCAGAGCCGCTTCATGCACGACATCGCCGCTGCGTTGACGGCGCGGGGCACCGCGCCCGACCGCGTCAGCACCGAGGTCTTCGGGCCCGGTGACTCAGTGACCCCGGGAGTGGTTCCGACGCCGACACGCGCGCCGCATCCTCCCGAGGGCCAACCAGGCACCGGCCCAATCATCTCGTTCAGCCGCAGCAGCCTGTCGGTGGCGTGGGACGCCTCCTTCGCGAGCCTGCTCGAATTTGCCGAGGCGTGTGACGTCCCCGTCAAATGGTCATGTCGCACCGGGGTGTGTCACACGTGTGTGACTGGGTTGGTGAGCGGCGACGTCGCCTACCGACCCGACCCGCTCGAGCCGCCTCCGACAGGCAGCGCGCTGATCTGCTGCGCGCAGCCGGACGGTGAGGTCACACTCGATCTGTAGGCTCAGCTCAGCTCGGTCTTCGAGCTCGAGGATCCGATCGAGTAGCTCGCACGCGAGCACCGCGCCCGCGTAGTTCAGGTCGAGGTCACGCCGGAGCCGCTCGGCCTTGGCGAGCCGCTCGGCGCACGACGGCTCATACAGCGGCACATCACTCGTCCCGGCGCATGGCTCGAACAGGCCGAAGGCGAGGTACCGGCGAACCAGGGACACTCGCACGCCGGATTGCCGGGCGAGCACCGAAACCTGGACCGGCGGCTCGGTCACCGGCGGCCACCCCGCGGGTCGAAGCTGGACGCGGCGGCGAGTTGCTCGAAGAGCTCACGTTCCTTCTCTGAGAGCTCCTTGGGCACCGTGATCCGCACCGTGGCGTGGAGGTTTCCGCGGCCGCCGCCCCGCTTGGGCAGGCCACGACCGCGCAGACGCAGATGGCGTCCGCTCGAGGATCCGGCTGGCACCCGGACCTGGGCGGTGCCGGTGAGGGTCGAGACAGGCACGGTCGCCCCGAGTGCGGCCTCCCATGGCGCCACCGGCAGCTCGACGTACAGATCGTCCCCCTCGCGACGAAAACGAGGGTGGGGCTCGAGACGCACGCGGAGATAGAGGTCGCCGGACGGGCCACCCTCGCGCCCGCCGCCGCCCTTCCCGGCGAGCCGGATCCGCTGGCCGTCCCTGACCTCGGCCGGAAACTCGACGTCGAAGCTTCGGCCGTCGTCGAGGGTGACTCGGCGCCGCCCGCCGGCCAGGGCCTCCTCGAGCGACAGCTCCAGCGTGGCCTCGTGGTCGCGGCCGCGGAGCGGACCGGTGCTGGTTGTGGGACCGCCGTTGCCGAACAGGCGATCGAAGAACTCGGAGAACACGCCGTCACCGAACTCGACGTGAACGCCGTCGCCATACCCCTGCTGGCTGAAGAAGTCCTCGAAGTCACCGCCGCCACCTGCGCCCTGCGGGCTCGAACGCCACTGGCTGCCAAGCCGGTCGTATCGCTCCCGCTTCTCGGGGTCTGAGAGCACCTCGTAGGCCTCGCCCACCTCTTTGAAGCGGTCCTCGGCGTCGCGGTCCTGGTTGACGTCGGGGTGGTAGCGGCGCGCCAGCTGCCGGTACGCCTTGCGTATCTCGTCCTGGGTCGCCTCTCGGGGCACCCCGAGAACCTCGTAGTAATCCTTGTACTCGACTGCCATCAGTGCCTGATCCTCGCTCGACACTCCAGCCTAGTACGGTCGACTCGTGCCTCGAGTCAGCCGGATCCGCGCGATCGGGAGTAGCCAGGGCACGCGGTGCCTAGCGCATCGCCCGATATCGGCGTATCAATGCGTTCGTCGAGCTGTCGTGGTGTAACTCGGGGTCGGTCTCGCTCTCCAGCTCGGGCACGATCTTGGCCGCGAGGACCTTGCCGAGCTCGACGCCCCACTGGTCGAACGAGTCGATGCCCCAGATCGCTCCCTGGGTGAAGACGCTGTGCTCGTAGAGCGCGACGAGTGTCCCGAGCGTTCCCGGGGTCAGCGTCTCGGTCAGGATGACGTTGGTCGGGCGGTTGCCCTCCATGACTCGATGGGGGACGACGGCATCGGGCGTTCCCTCGGCGCGGACCTCCTCCTCGGTCTTTCCGAAGGCGAACGCCTGTGCCTGGGCGAACACATTCGACATCAGCAGGTCGTGGTGGTCGCGCAGTGGGTTGAGTGACTTGCCAAAGCCGATGAAATCGAGCGGAATGAGCTTCGTGCCCTGGTGGATCAGTTGGTAGAAGCTGTGCTGGCCATTCGTCCCCGGCTCCCCCCAGTAGATCGCCCCGGTCTGGTAGTCGACGTGCTGTCCGTCGAGCCTTACATGCTTGCCGTTCGACTCCATGGTCAGCTGTTGCAGGTAGGCCGGGAACCGTTTCAGATACTGGTTGTAGGGCATGACGCCCACCGTCTCGGCGCCGAAGAAGTCGCCGTACCAGACGGCCAGCAACCCCATCAGCACGGGCAGGTTCTTCTCGAACGGAGTGGTGCGGAAGTGCTCGTCCATGGCGTGAAAGCCGGCCAGCATTTCGCCGAAACGCTCAGGGCCGATGGCCACCATGGTCGAGAGTCCGATGGCGGAGTCCATCGAGTAACGTCCGCCGACCCACTCCCAGAAACCGAACATGTTCTGGGTGTCGATCCCGAACTCGCTGACCTTCTCCGCGTTGGTCGAGACGGCCACGAAGTGCTTTGCGATTGCCGCCTCGTCGCCGAGTCCGGCCAACGCCCATTCGCGGGCGGAGCGAGCATTGGTCATCGTCTCAAGGGTGGTGAACGTTTTGGAGGAGATGATGAAGAGCGTCTCGTCAGGACTCAGGTCGCGCGTGGCCTCGACGAAGTCGGTCGAATCGACGTTCGATACGAAGCGCAGTGTCAACTCGCGCTGGCTGTAGTCGCGAAGCGCTTCGTAGGCCATTACGGGGCCGAGGTCCGACCCCCCGATGCCGATGTTTATGACGTTGCGAATCGCCTTGCCGGTATGGCCGCGCCACGCGCCGGAGCGCACGCGGTCGGCGAAGTCGCCCATCCGGTCGAGGACCTCGTGTACTTCGACCACGACATCCTTACCGTCGACGACGAGCTGCGCGTCCCGCGGCATGCGCAGGGCAACGTGGAGCACGGAGCGATTCTCGGACACGTTGATCCGCTCGCCGCTGAACATCGCGTTGATCCTGTCGGCGAGCCCGGCTTGCTCTGCGAGCTGGACGAGCAAAGTCATGGTCTCGTCGGTAACCCGGTTCTTGGAATAGTCGAGGAAGAGTCCCACTCCCTCGGCGACGAGGCGCTCGCCCCGCCCCTCGTCGGTGGCGAACATGTCGCGCAGGTGGACTTGGTTGATCTGCTGGAAGTGCTCTGCGAGGGCGCTCCACGCCGGAAGCCCCCGAGGCGTTTGGATACTCGTCATGGCGGGAGTACTACCAGGTGCGAGCGGGGGTCTGGGTGGCGATCGTGGTCACCACCGCGCGGCTCTCACGGCGGCGTGGGCCAGGAGCGACCGAACCACCTCCCGATGCCTGGCCTCGAGCCGCGTCCAGGCACCCCGCGCGAGAGGGTTTTGCTGACGCACGAAAGTGGCGAACAGCAGGCCGTCCGGCGCGTGCTTGAACAGCAGTTCGCCCGACAACCCGAGGCGACCGCCGGCGCCGAGGAGGACGAAATCGCCGTCGCCACGGCGCACCTGCCAACCGAGCACCCGTCGCGGGGACCACGGCGCGCCGAGCTTGAGGCCCAGCGCACACCAACCGCAAAGGAGCTTGGCTCTCACGCTTGCTGGTGTGTCCTCGAGGATCGCGCGGGCCCACTGCTCCCCGGTGCGGTCGGGGCGCGGGGCGCCGGAGATGAGAAAGGCGTCCTCGTAATCGATCTCGGGCAAGGTGACGAGCGCACGCGCGTCCGGCGGCACCACGAGCTGATGCACGGCTACGGAGTCGGCGCGCTGCTGTGTCAAGGTGACCATCTCGACCTCCATCCATACAGTAGTGTATGGATACTATAGACGGATGGCGCCGCCAACTCGCACACCCCGCACGACCTGGATCGAGGCTGGCCTGCGCGCCCTGGCGGCCGGCGGTCCGGACGCGGTCCGCATCGAACCGCTCGCCAAGACCCTGCGCGTCACCCGAGGTGGCTTCTACTGGCATTTCGAGGACCGGCGCGCCCTCCTCGAGGAGATGCTCGACACCTGGGAGCGCCGCGCCACCGACGAGGTGCTCGAACGAGTCGAGCGCAGGGGCGGCGATCCCCGGACGAAGGCTCGGCGCGCTGGGGCGCTCACCTTCAGCGACGAGCTGCTGCCGGTCGATCTGGCCGTGCGCGACTGGGCACGCCACGATCCGGCGGTGGCTGCGCGGCTGCGACGCGTCGACAACCGGCGTATGGAGTACCTCCGGACCCAGTTTCGGTCGATCTCCTCGGACGAGGACGAGGTCGAGGCGCGCTGTCTGCTCGCGTTCTCACTGCTCCTCGGCGATCACCTGATAACCGCAGATCACGGGCGGCGCAGTCGCAAGGCCGTTCTTGAGAGGGCGGCCCAGTGGCTTCTGGCCTAGACGGTCGTCGCATCGGTCGGGTCAGCCTTCGTCGCCGCCAACGGTCATCGCGCGCTTGATCACCTCGAAGTCGCGGCACGGGATCTCGAACAAGCCAAACCGGAAGACGTAGCCCCACCGCTGTTTGTCCTTGATGAACGTGAGCCCCTCGAGCAATGGCCGGATCGGCGCCTCGACGCACGGCAAGAACTCGATGTTGCGGCGCCAGGGCACGAACCCTGGCGCCATCTCGACCTGATACGGCTCGTCGTCGGCAACGCGACCGATCGCGGTGAATGCCTGGAGCGGCTCGCCCGCGCGCAGGCTCGTCTTCGGCGAATAGAAGGCGAGCCAGTCGCCGACGCCCAGCCGCCGTAACCCCGACGCCTTGCCGTGCCCGGCCTGAGTGAACCCGCCCTCGACGCCCCGCTGCACGTGATCGCGACTGATCGTGTTCACCCAGCACTTCACGAGCCGTGCACTCCGCCATGCCGGCGCACCCAGAACGGCGAGCTTGGCCACCGTCGCTCCATGGCGTAGCTGGCCGCACGCAGCCGCAGGTGGTTCTCGAGCAGGCGCGCGTACTCCGCGCCCCACTGGATGAGCGGCTCTTGGTTCCCGTCCCTCAACATCGCCGCGACGGCATGGCCAGCGGCATGGCCCATCACGAGCGCGGTCAGGATCCCCTGGGAGGACAGGGGATCGAAGGAGACAGCGGCATCACCCGCAGCGACCCAAGCGCCGCCTGCCGGTTGCTCCAGGTGCGCGACCCCGGCGTCGACGATCAGCGGATTCCCATGGAGAGGGCATTCTTGGCTGGCCAGCGTCTCGCTGATGTGAGGTGCCCGGACCACGCGCTCGCGCCAGTCGCGTGCCGTCCGGGCATGTCGGCCCGGCAGCAGGTCGGAGTCGGTGAGGAAGGCGACCACGCGCTGTGCCCCGGGCACCGGCGTCGTGTACCACCAGCCCTCGGCGACTGCCTCGACGAGCGTGGTGCAGTCACGATCGGGCTCGCCACGGGCCGCCAGCATCCAGTAGACCGCCACGAGACGGTCGAGCCGCTGCCGGCGGGCGCCCTGCGAGCGGGCGATGCGTGCCGCGCGTCCCGTCGCATCCACGATCGCACGAGCCCGCACGGTTGTGCTCGGTGGGTCAGCGAGCCTGGCCCACCAGTGATCGCCCATCCAGGCGTGGTTCGCCACGCGAGACCCCGCGCGCACACGAACGCCGTGGCGTGCAAGCCGGGCGAGCAGGGACCCGTCGAGCGCCCGGCGGTCGACATGCCAGCCGTGCCCGAACGGGTTGCTCATGAAGTCGGTTGCCTCGAGCCGGGCCTGGCCCCAGGCGCTGCGATTGCCGAACGACGGTCGATGCCGTTCCCAATTGAGCGCCGCTTGGCCGAAGACATCGTCGAGCACGGCCTCGGTCCCCGGCGGCAGGCTCTCCCCGAGCCCTGGTCGATCGCGTGGGGCGTGCACGAGTTCTACATCCAGCCCTGCGGCGCGCGCACCTGCAGCCGCCGCGGCGCCCCCGGGGCCTCCACCGACCACCAGCACGTCGGCCAGCGCCAGGCTCACCTTGCGTTTGCCGGGTACTGGGGCACCCACAGGTGCGCCCCATACTCGTGCTTGGGCTCGCTGGAGAACCCAACGTAGGACTCGACCTTGAACGTTGAGGGGAACTGCGGATCTCCAGGCCCCGGGCGAGTGGCGACCATACCCAGCTTGGGCCAGTCCTTCACCATCATGTGCAGTGTCGGCGGCCGCGTGGGGCGGGCGATGAACCGCTCCCAGTCGCGGCGACGCTGGAAGGCCGCCGTCCGCTCGGACATGGGTCGCGTCCGATCCATAACCACCTGGTAGTCGGCTTCGCTCAGCACCTGGGTGGGGATGCGGGCGGGCCAGAACGTGGGCAGGATCAGCGAGATGCTGCGTTGATATCCCGAGCGGCAGCTGGCGCCGTCGGCGTGCCAGGGCTCGCCGAGCCAGTGCGTGAGGTCGCCGGGCGAGACTCCGTCAAGCGGCCCATCGTGCGAGTAGGCGATCTTCGTCGTGAGCTCCTTGCCGTAATCGCGTAGCACGAAGCTGTTGCTCCGCACTCGCAGCCGAAATGGCTTCTCCCACACCTCGCGCGCGCGCAGCGTCCACGGCACCTCGATCGCCGGGTGAAAGGCTCCGCCCAGCACCGACTCGAGCGCGGCCCGGTCCAGCGCCTCCGGGCGCTCCGCCGGCGGCAAATCGTCCGGCGAGCTCGGTGCCGGCCTCGCCGTCGCGCTGCCGCTGAAGTCGCCTTTCGCCCAGGCGTCCAGCTGGCGGTACTGCAGCGGTGTGACCGCGAACCATTCGTGATTGTTGTCGAGCGGAAACTCGGTGTGATCGCCATACAGCTGTGGCACGGCGTCTGGCTCGAAGCGGTGGAATGACGGATCACGGAAACTGGCGAACACCCGACGGCGGAACGCCGCGTTGGCCGACGACGCGTCGGCGAGCCGCTCGGGCATACCGCGCGCGAGCCAGTCCGCCTTGCTACCCCAGCCATTGGACTTGAAGAACCCGGCACTGACCCATTGCATATCCACGAGCCGGGCGAAGATCGGAAGGATGTCAGCCGCGAAATCAACCGACCCCGCCTGCAGCAGGCCCGCATCAACGAACATCGAGCGAGCCGCGTCGTAGGCCGTCACGAGCCCGGTCCCGATCGACGGTGCATAGTTCGGCGGCGTCGAGATCACCCACGCCGGCTCGGCCTCGAGCGTCCGGTTACCCAGCTTGACGGTGGCGTGCACCGGGCCGTCGCAGACGTCGTCGGCCCAGCCCGGATTGGACGAGTAGCTACCCAGCGGCGTCGAGTGCGGCGAGTAGGCCCGCCCCGATGCGGGGAGGAAGACGAGCCGTCCGTCGCCGTCGGTCATGACCTCACCCAACGTCACCGATTCGCCGAGGAACGTCCCGCCGTCGAGCGGCACAGGAGTCGCGCCGGCCCCGCGTACGGTGCGTGCTGGCGGAGCGACCGCGAGCCCCTCGCGGGCCGCGCCCTTCACATTCGGATTGCGTCGAGGAGTTGCCGGTGCGCCCGGGATGTCATACGGCGTGGCCGGCTCATACCACGCTCCCTTGCTGTTGGCCACGGTCACGCGCCACGTGATATCGCCGTCGCGAGCCGTCAGCTCGCGCACCACGCGCCCCTGGCTGTCGAGCCCAAACACCCTGAAGCGCGCCGCCTGGCGGGCCACGGCGCCGTTGCCGTCCTTGAAGCCACCTCGCACCTGTGGTGGGCCGCCCGGGACCTCGGGGCCGAAAAAGAAGCTGTCGCGGCTGTTTCCCACGCGCGCGATGCCGATCGCGGGATGAATCGCCACCCGCTTGATCCGCTCGTTCTCGTCGGATCCGCATCCGATCAGGCCGCCGGCGGCGAACATCGCACCAGCCGCCGCGCTGGCACGCAGGAATTCAGCCCTGGTTGTTAGAGGCGCCCCGTCACTGGCCACGCGCGCAGCGTACGCCCTGCGCGGGACGAACCCGCGCAGGAACGGACCATCTGCGGCTGTCTAAGTTGACACTGCCGGAGCCGGTACGACGCGGTTGGTATCGGTGTAGACGTTGATGGTTCCGTGGCGGGCGAAGCCGGCGAGGGTCATGCCGCGATCGGCCGCCAGGCTGATGGCCAGCGAACTCGGTGCGCCCACGCCGACCAGGATCGGTGCGCCGGCGACGGCTGCTTTCTGCACAAGCTCGAACGAGAGCCGCCCGCTGACGCACAGAACCATGCCCGAGAGCGGCACGAGCCCGTCGAGCAGCGCGCGGCCCACGACCTTGTCCATCGCGTTGTGTCTCCCGACGTCTTCCCGGACGATCAGGAGCTCGCCGGTGGCGCTGAAAAGCCCCGTGGCGTGCAGCCCGCCCGTCCGCTCGAACGTGGGCTGGCGGAGGCGGTCGGGCAGGGCGGCCAGCAGCGCACGATCCACCGATGGCCCCGGCTGGACGGGCTCGGCGTGGACCGCGACCTCTTCGAGTGCGCCCTTGCCGCACACGCCACACGAGGAGGTCGTGTAAAAGCGGCGCGAACCAGGGTCGCGCGTCAGTGGCCCCTCTACCTCGACCGTGTTGGCGGCGAAGTCGTCGGTCAGGCCGGCATGCCTGGGCCGATCGATCAAGCCCTCGCCATAGAGGAAGCCGAGGGCAAGCTCCTCATCCTGGCCGGGGGTGCGCATCGTGACGACGAGCGGCTGGCCGTCGACTCGGATTTCCAGCGGCTCTTCCACGACGACCTCGTCGCGCTCGCCGTCGCGCAGCACCGTGGCCGTCATGTGTGCCGTGGGCGCGTCGGCGCGGTGCTCGTTCACGTTGGATCGGGGGAGCGGGGTCCGGGCCTCACGTGTTGGAAGCCGAACCGGCCCTTGATGCAGAGGTTCCCGCGCGTGATGGAGTGATCGTTGGGGGAGGTGACCTTGACGATCTCGTTCTCCTGGACGTGGAGTGTCAGGCTGCAGCCGACGCCGCAGTACGGGCAGATCGTGTCGGTCTGGGTCTGGCGGGACTCATCCCACGTCGCTGCCTCGCGCAACTCGTGCTCGGAGGCGAACATCAGCGCACCGGTCGGGCACACGGCGATGCAGTTGCCGCAATAGACGCAGGCCGAATCGGGGAGCGGGTTCGCGTATTCGGTCGAGATGCGAGCGTCGAAGCCGCGGCCGGCGACCGAGATGGCAAACGTGTTTTGGTACTGCTCCCCGCAGGCGTCGACGCACTTGTAGCAGAGGATGCACTTGGAGTAGTCGCGCACGTATAGGTCGTTGTCGACCTTGGTTGGTCCGTGTACCGTGGCGGCTGTCTGGCCGTCGGGAAGCTCGTGGTAGCCGGTGCGCTTGTGGTCACGGTTCGCGTCCGGCGGGGCGGATGGCCCGTAACGCTCGGGGCGGCCGTCGTAGCGCTCGAGGTAGCTCTGCGCCGAGGGCGTGATCGAGAGGTCAACCGAGGAGGCGAGGAACTCGATCACCATCTTGCGGCTGTGGCGCACCCGGCGCGAATCGGTGCGGATCACCATGTCCGGCTCGACCTTGCGCGAACACGCGGGGATCAACGTGCGCGCGCCCTCGAGTTCGACGACGCAGATCCGGCAGGCGTTCGCGGGCGCGAGGGTTTCTCCGTAGCAGAGGGTCGGCGTGTCGATGCCGAGCTTGTTGCAGGCGTCGAGAACGGTCGAGCCCTCCGCGACCTCGACTGACTGGTCGTCAACCGTGAGCGAGATCAGACGCGCGGGCGGGCGGGTTTGTGCCATCGGCAGTTCGATCATGCGGCCGCTCCTCCGTTGAAGACTCCCAGCCGGGCGATGGCCGACTCGATGGCCGATGAAGCGGTCTGCCCGAGTCCGCAGATCGAGGCATCGCGCATCGCCTCGCCGATCTCGGCGATCAAGGCCAGTTCGTCCTGCACCGTTCCCCGCGTCTGTCCGGACACGAGGCGGGCCAGGGCCTCCTCCTGGCGCACGGTGCCGACTCGGCACGGGACGCACTGACCGCAACTCTCGTCGTGGAAGAACGCGGCGATGACGACGAGCAAAGCCCCGAGGTCGACCTCATCGTCGATCGCGACGACAACCCCAGAGCCCAGGGTCGTCCCGGCTTGGCGCGTGTCCTCGAAGGTCAGCGGCAGGTCGAGTTGCTCGGGCGTGACGAAGCTGCCGGCCGCGCCGCCGAGAAGGATGGCCCGTAGTTTGCGGCCAGCCGGAACTCCCCCGGCGATCTGCAGCAGCTCGCCCAGCGTGGTCCCGAAGGGCACCTCATAGGTCCCCGGGACCTCGACCGCGCCCGAGACACAGAACAGCTTGGGGCCGGTCGAGCGCTCGGTGCCGATGGCCGCGAACGCCGCGCCGCCCTCGAGCAGGATCGGCATCACATTGACCAGCGTCTCGACGTTGTTGACCACGGTGGGGAGTCCGAACAGGCCGCGCTCGACCGGAAACGGCGGCTTGTTGCGCGGCTCGCCACGATAGCCCTCGATCGAGCCGAAGATCGCGGTCTCCTCACCGCAGATGTACGCACCGGCCCCCTTGCGAACCTCGATGTCGAAGCGGAAGCCGCGGTTCAGGATGTCGTCGCCGAGCAGGTCTCGCTCCCGGGCCTGCTGCAGCGCCCGCTCCAACCGGTGCTGCGCGAGCGGATACTCGCCACGTAGGTAGATGTAGCCGTGTTCGCAGCCGGTCGCGTAGGCGGCGATCGTCATGGCCTCGAGCAGCGAGAAGGGGTCGCCCTCGAGGATCACTCGATCCTTGAATGTCCCCGGTTCGGACTCGTCCGCGTTGCAGATCAGATAGTGGGGACGGCGGGGCTGTCGGGCGACGGCGTCCCACTTGCGGCCGGTCGGGAACGCGGCGCCGCCGCGACCCATCAGTTTGGAGTCCAGGACCTCACGAATGACGCCCTCGGGGCCGATCTCCAGCGCTCGCCGCAGCGCCGCGTAGCCGCCGTGGGCACGATAGTCGTCGACGCTGTCAGGATCGATTACGCCGATCCGCGCCAGCAGCCGCAGCTCGTCCCGTTCCGCCTGGGGTGGAACCGTCGCGGGTGGATCCGGAGGTGTGGCGCCATCCATCACCTTCATCAGGTCGCCGCCCTCGACGAGCGTCAGTGACCGCTCGGTCCCATCCTCGCCGGACTCGACGACGAGCGCCGCCGGGCCCCGGTCGCACTGGCCCAGGCACGGGCTCGATTGCCAGGTGGTTCCGTTGTGATCGGTCCCGTGGGGTCCGATCTTCTCGTTCAGCATCGCGATCAGCGAATCGGACCCGGCGCATCGGCAGACGATGTCATCGCACACGTGGAGCACCCGCGGCGGACGCGGTTCGACCGAGAACAGGGCGTAGAAGGTCGCCACCCCGTAGACGTCGGCCGGCGGAATCGTCAAGCGGCGGGCGATGTGATTCAGCGCGCCCGGGCTGATCCAGCCGGCCTGCTCGTGCAACGCGTGGAGCGCCGGCAACAGCTGATGGCGTTCGGCGCGGACCGCGTGTCCGCCGTGCGCCGAATGGCCGTTCTCGACCCGGTCAGCGCCCGCCCAATGCGACACGGGCGGACCGAGGAAGGCATCGATCGCGGCGCGCTCAGCCGTGGTCGGCTCGGCGTCGAGGAGGCGGACGTCCACGCTACTCGTCAGCCTCGCGGCTGGCGACGGAGGCCGCCTGATGTGTACCGCCGTTCAGCTTCTCGACCCGGACCGCCGTGGCCTTGAACTCGGCCGTTCCCGACTTGGGATCGGTGGCGTCGATCGTAAGCAGGTTGACGTCGATTTCGTCCGGGAAGTGGAAGGTCATGAACGCCAGCCCCGGGCGCAGCGCGGTGTCGAACCGCACCGGCGCTTCGATCGAACCGCGACGTGAGCTGACCCGGACGATCTCACCCGGCTCGACGTCGAGCTCAGCAGCGTCTTCAGGCGAGAGGTCGAGCGTCTCCCCGCGACGGAGCGGCGAGCTGTACAGGTTCGACTGCACGCCGGTGTTGTAGGAGTCGAGCCGTCGTCCGGTAGTGAGCCGAATCGGGAAGTCATCGTCGAGCTCGTCGATCGGCGGGGCCCAGGTACACACGGAGAACGGGGCCAGCGGGCCGTCCACGGGCTCATTCCATAGGCGCCCGTGCAGGAACGGCGAGCCCGGATGATCCTCGGCGGGGCACGGCCACTGGATTCCGCCGAGCTCTCCGAGCCTTCGATAGCTCATGCCCGTGTGCATCGGACTCAGCGTCCGGAGCTCTTCCCATGCCTCCTCGAGCGTCGGGTTCCCCCAATCGTGCCCCAGCCGGCGGGCGAGCTCCGAGATGATCCAGTGATCGTCGCGGGCCTGCCCGGGCGGATCGAGCGCCTTGCGCAGTCGCTGGACTCGCCGCTCGCTGTTGGTGACCGTGCCGCCGTCGGCCTCGCACCACGACGCCGAGGACGGCAGCACCACGTCTGCCATCTCGCACGTCTTGGTCATCAGGATGTCCTGAGCGATGAGGAAGTCGAGGCCCTCCAACAGCTCGTGCGCCTTCTTCGAGTCGGCCTCGGACTGTGCCGGGTTCTCGCCGAGCACGTACAGGGTCCGCAGTTCGCCGCGCTCCATTCCCTCGAACATCTGTGTCAGGTTCAACCCGTGCTTCGGCGCCAGCCTGACGCCCCACGCTGCCTCGAAGCGGGCGCGTGCCTCGAGGTTGTCCTGAACGTCCTGGAATCCCGGCAGCTTGTTGGGAATTGCGCCCATGTCGCCACCGCCCTGCACGTTGTTCTGCCCGCGCAGCGGGTTCAGGCCCGAGCCGTAGCGCCCGACGTGGCCGCATAGCAAGGCGAGATTGATGAGCGAGAGGACGTTGTCGACCGCGGTGACGTGCTCGGTGATCCCGAGCGTCCAGCACAGGATCGCGCGGTCCGCGCGCGCATATGCATGGGCAAGCTCGCGGATCGTCTGAGCGGGAACGCCCGTCACGCGTTCGCCCTCCTCGAGCGTCCACGGCTCGACCGAGGCGCGGAACTCCTCGAACCCTGTCGTCGCCCGCTTGATGAAGGTCTCGTTGACCAGGCCCGCGTGAATGATCTCGCGTGCCACCGTTTGCGCCAGCGCGATATCGGTGCCGACGTCGAGTCCGAGCCACGTGTCGGCCCACTGCGCGGAGCCCGTGCGGCGTGGATCAACCACGTAGAGCGAGGCGCCACGGTGGACGGCCTTTAGCACGTGATGGAAGAAGATCGGATGCGTTTCGCGGGCGTTCGAACCCCACAGGATCACGAGATCCGTTTCCTCGACCTCTGTATAGGACGACGTGCCGCCGCCCGCACCAAACACCGTCGCCAGACCGACGACGCTAGGAGCGTGTCAGGTGCGGTTGCACGAGTCGATGTTGTTCGACCCCATCACAGAACGCACGAACTTCTGAGCCAAGAAATTGACCTCGTTCGACGCCTTCGAACAGCTGAACATGCCGAACGAGCGCGTTGCATCCTGTGTCCGGGCACGGTCCAGGCCCGCGGCGGCGAAATCGAGGGCTTCATCCCAACTTGCGGGGCGAAGCGTCCCGTTTTCACGCACGAGCGGCTCTGTCAACCGGCCACGATGCTTTGGCAAACCAATCACCTCCTTTCGTCGTTTCGGGCACAACGGCGTTTGGACGAATGTGTCTAATGCTAGGAAAAACGGTCATCGCCCACAACTGGGTCGGTCCCCCGCTATTACGTCGTCAAACGGGCTCCCGAGGCTCAGGGTCGGACCTGGTTCTCCACCTAGTGTCCCACGCGATCTGTCGGTTGCCGTTCTTGTCTCGGTGAGCGGTGCCGAGAGGGCAACGCCGGTGCCCTTCATGCCCAGGGAGCAACGGCTTTTCCCTTCCCGGGATCGTGGGGATGCGAGGCAGGGTCGCTGCTCTACAGGTACACGGTGAGGTAAGGCCGGCGCCTAGCGGGGATCGCGCTCGGCGCCGTCGAGTCGCTCGTTGTAAGCCTGCTCGGCCCACCCGCGCGGACCGACCGGTCCGGTCTGCCCCCGGCGGGCGATCCAGCGCGGCCGGATCGCCAGCAACAGCGGGCCGAGCGTTCGCGGCCACCCTCGTTTTCCGCGCGAGGCCTGAGAACCGGCGAGACGCTCGTTGTAGCCAGACGACGTCCACCGCCGGGGCCACCGGCGGATTGCAACGTCCCTGACTTTCTGGAGTTGCGACACGACGCGTCAGTGGCGGGCGCGCATCTCGGCCAGTCGATCGGCGTCGAAGTCATCTGACCGCACCCATCGCAAGAGCGCCTGCTCGGACTCGATGACCCGATCGGCAGCGGCCGGCAGCTCCGCGGCGATCTCGAGTGGGATCCTCAGCACGCCGTGCTGGTCGGCGTGCAGAAGGTCGCCGGGCGCGACGACGAGGCCGCCGATCTCGACGGGTTCGCCGACCGCCTCGACTCGTACGTAGGCATGCGAGACCGCGGGTCCGGCAGCGAAGAAATGGAAGCCCATTCCCCGCGCCTCGTCGAGGTCTCGCACCGCCCCGTCGGTGACGCAGCCCACGCACCCGAGCGCCCCGAAGATCGTCGCGTGGACCTCGCCCCACAATGAGCCGTGTGCGGGCGGATCGTCGAGATCCTTCACGACCACGATCCGCGGTGCGCGGGTCGCGCGTGCGTGCGCGTAGAGACCGTCATTGCCGGCGCCGGCCCAGTCCGGGTCCGGTTCGCCGCGGGACACGATCGTCGCGGTCGAGGCGAAGCCGACCATGCGGCCAAGCTCGGGAAACATGCACCGGATCCGGCTGTCGGCGAAGCCAACATCGCGCGGCTGAACGTCGAACGTCTCGATCGCGTTGGCGAGCGTCGGGGCGTCGTAGCGCGCCAGCGACTGAAGCAGGTCGTCCATTCCACCAGCCTATGCCATCGCCCGCGAGCATCAGCCACAGTGTGCGGTCCGCCCGCCAACGGTGCAACCATCATCGGGATTGTTCCTCGGCTCACGCGCTGGTGGCCGTCCGCGGCCACTCACTCAGCGCTTGAGCTCCACCTCGACGAAGATCGCCGTCCGGCCGCTGCGGTTGATGACGTCGTGCTCGGTGCCGACCCGCCCCAGATACGCCACCGCAGCGGTCTGGGTCAGCTTCCGTGAGGAACCGTCGGCCTCGCTGACCTCGAAGGTGCCTCCAGTGATCGGTACGACGAGGTAGTCATATTCGTGCCGGTGGTGCCCGGTGTTCTCGCCCTCTTCGAAGATCCAGGTGGTGACGCGCACCCGATCATCGTCAGCGCTGGTGGTTGATCGTGCGGTTGGCATCGCTTCCGGGCCGAGTATGACGCCAAGGCGCCGGGCCGGTTCGGCAGGCCAGGGTTCGGCCGCCGTTAGGCTAACGTCGACCCGATGGGACCAGACGACTTCGTGCTCGACACGGCGGCGGTCCGCCACTTCATTTCGGAAGTGAAGGCCGCGATCCAGGACGCCGCTTCGCCTACGGCCGCGCTGGACGCGATTCGTCCGCAATTCAGCGAACTGCTCGCCGATCCGGATTGGTTGCCGCCACCGTATCTCGACGCGGTTCCAGACAGCGGCATGGGTGGGGGGATCGGCCAGTGGCTGCTTTACCGCGCCACGGATGGATCGCTGTCGCTGTTCTCGCTCGTGGTCCCGTCGGGCTCGCAGACTCCGATCCACGACCACCTCGCCTGGGGACTGGTTGGCCTCTACCGCGGCACCCAGGACGAGGAGATATACACCCGAACGGCGGGCGGACTCGAGCTCGCGCATCAACGCGCGCTCCAGCCCGGTGACTTCTACCCGCTCATCCCGCCGACGGACGACATCCACCGAGTCCGCACGACTTCGACGGAGACGTCGGTCTCGATCCACCTCCTCACCAACGACACCGGCTGCGTTTGGCGGCACGCCTACGAACCTGAGTCCGGCGAGCAGCGTCCATTTCGATCCGGCTACGTCAACGTCGAATGTGCGGACGAACCGGCGTGACGAGGAGCCTGAGGACCTCGATCAGGCGGCCCGCGCCCGCTATGCCATTGCTGCTCGAGGCTCGCGGCTCACGGCCACTTGCAGTCCTCGGGACGGAGGCCGGGATTGACAGACGTCCAAGCGTTGAACTTGAAGTCGCCGTTCTGATGTAGAAAGAACAGCGGTGCGAACGCCCCGAGGCCGCCCTTGTTGAGATCACCGCCGGGGTCGACGGGCCCAAAGACTCGGTCGGTGATGGTCGCGGGCGGGGTCACCATGGAGGGATCGGCGAACTTCTCAGAGCCGCGATAGCCCAGCGCCCACACCTGGTATTGCTGGCGGCCCTGGTTGTCGTATTGGGGGAGAGGATTGGCGACCTGTCCTCTCAGGGACGACTTTTGAAACGGAGTGTCCGAGTAGATGATCACCTTCGGATCCGTGGGGTCGCCGTACTCGACCCTGCGATAACACATGTACTTGGTCGCCTCGGTCGAGGGACCCGAGGGCAGGGTCCAGATCTGGTACTTGGCCGGCAGGAGCGCGCCATAGAACGAGAGCTCAAAGGTCTGGGCATGGCCTGGGTGCATCACGGATCCGTCTGCGGGGCGCCCTTCAAAGTCCATGCGGTAATGAGTGGGGACGCACAGGCCAGGGTTTGCACAGACGTAGGTGCGGACGCGCTTGACGGCCTCCAGGTGGAGGGCGTGGGTTGCGGACGGCAGCGACATCTACTGCCTCGCGCTGACCGCCAAGCCATACGCAACTAGCCGGCGATATCGAGCAGCGGCAACGGGGGTTAGGCTGTGCGCATCACTCCAATGAACGCTTTCAACTTCGATAGCGCAGCAGCCGACATTCGGGAGCGCGCCGAGACCTGGAGCCAGCCGCTGCGCGTGCCGGCAATGAGCGTCGGTGTCTACCTGCTATCTGCTGGTGGCAAGGATGAGCAGACGCCGCATCGCGAGGATGAGATCTATTACGTAGTCCGTGGGCGCGCTGCGCTGCGGATCGGATCGTCGACTCGCGCAGTTGGGCCGGGCGACTGCATTTTCGTCGCCGCGGGAGCCACCCACCGTTTCGAAGACATCAGGGATGATCTCGAGCTCCTCGTAGTGTTCGCGCCCGCCTACAGCGACGCCTGAGGCAACTACTCCGAGCTCCTTCGCCCTGCCATCGGTTGTCAGAGAGGCTGACAAGTGTGGTACTCTGCAGGGGTGGCGAACGAGCTGACAGATTCCATTGCGCCGGATGCGAACCTGGGCTACCTGTTCCGGCTCGCCCATCAGCGGTTCCGCACGGCGCTCGAGGCAAGGCTTCAAGACGTTGGGCTGTCAGCCCAGGAATACGTGATCCTCAGCGTGTTCGAGACCAGAGCTGAGCTCTCGTCTTCCGAATTGGCTCGCATCACTCAGGTGACGAGACAGACGATGCACACTGAGGTCCTCGGACTCGAGGCCGCGGGCATGCTTGAACGCAGACCGAGGAACCAGCGGGTCGTCCTCGTTCGCCCGACAAAACGGGGCCGCAAGACGCTGGCGGCCGCCACAGACTGCGTCCGCGAGGTCGAGCGGGCCGCGGTCGCCGGTCTCAGTCCGCGCGAGGAGCGTGCTGTACGGACCTGGCTCTCCAACCTGGCGGCCATGACAACGAGCACTCGACAGACGACGGTCGAGTGAAGGAGACGACAACCGATCATGACTCTCGAGGACCGCATCCACACTGCCGAAGCCGAGCTATTCCGCGACGTTGGTGCCGAGGTTGAGGAGTCCTTTCTCGACCTCGCCACCACGGGCGCGCGGGTGCGACTGCTTTCACACGGCAGTGGTCCGCCATTGGTTCTGCTCCACGGCGTGTCGCTGAGCGCCGCCGCATGGGCGCCCTTGTTCCGCGCGCTACCTGACTACCGGCTGCTCGCACCGGATCTTCCCGGTCACGGTCTGTCGGATCCCGTCGTTTATCGACGTGGTCAAGTCCGCCACCAAGCGCGAGGTTTGATCGACGACATCCTCGACGCGCTCGGACTCGACCAGGCGCCGGTCGTCGGCCACTCGTTGGGTGGAATGTTCGCGCTGTGGTACGCGGCCGCCGGCACCGATCGGATCTCCCGGTTGGTCGCGATCGGAGAGCCAGCGGTCGCCCTTCCCGGCGTTCGCGTCCGCATGCCACTGTCGCTGCTGACCGTACGCGGCGTCGGTGTGGCCGTCCTGCGCTCGCCGGGACCGCGCCCGGTCTATCGACGGTTGCTCGCCCAAGGCCTTGGTCGAGCCGAGGTTGCCACCTCACCGGATGCTCTGATCGAGGCCCTCCGCCTATCGGCCCGCCGGCCCGGGAACGCGAGAACGGTCACGTCGCTGATGCACTCGATCGACCGCTTCCGCCGCCCGCGGTCCGAAAGCGTCCTCAGCGCGCAAGAGCTCGCCGCGATCACGATCCCGACGATGTTCATCTGGGGAACAGACGCACCGTACCTCTCCGCCGCGAGCGCCCGGCCGTCTATCAACCAGATCCCGACGGCGACGCTCCACGAGGTACCCGGCGCACACGGTCCCTGGCTCCTCGACACCAAGCGCAGCGTGGAGCTGATCAGAACCCACCTAGCGCCGTGGCGGCCGCCGAACCATGAGCAAGTTCGAACGCCGACAATTGACCGGCGGGATTTGAATGGGCGAAGGAGGAAACTACGATCCCGTGAGCGCCGATAGTCCCGAGGCGCAGCGCCTACGCATACCGGTGAGCTGTCCGCGTCAATGATCGCGTGCCGCACGCGACTGCTCGTGAAGCTCGCGGCGCGGAGCTTGTCACGTTTTTCAGCCAGCTAGTCGTGATTCCCGGAGTGGGCATTCGGGGCCGCTGCTCCCGGCTCAGGCGTCTCGTGGCAATGAACCGTTAGCGTCCCGGTTGTGGAGTTCAGCCGCGAGTTGCGCAACGACGTCCTGGCCGGAGACATCACGCTCTCGGTCAGACTGTGGAAGCGGCCACGCGTTAAGCAAGGCGGCCGGTACCGGGTCGGCCTCGGTGAGATCGAGGTGGACGCCATCGAGCTTGTCCCGTTCGCGGTGGTCACCGAAAAGGACGTCCGACGAGCCGGCGAGCCCGACCGCGAGACGCTGCGCCAGCGCGCCGCGCACGCCGGGCCGATCGACGAGGACACGCTCATCTATCGAATTGAGTTTCACGCGGTGGGCCCCGGAGACTAGAGCCGCGCGACATTCGCATGTAGCGCGTCGTTCGCAACGCGCTGCGCCTGAGGAGGCTCACGTACCGCGACCTTCCTGGCCGCCCTGCCTCCACCCGACGTCCGCCCTGCTTTCTTGATACCGCCGGTGGGGATCGAACCCACGACCTTCGGATTAAAAGATACCCATTTGCAGGGCACTTGCTGCAGATACGGGCGCCTGGGTGCAGTTAGGTGAGGTTGGAGCGGGTCAGAATTGCCGACTTC
The DNA here is from genome assembly GCA_963734775.1 of uncultured Solirubrobacterales bacterium. Taxonomy (GTDB): domain Bacteria; phylum Actinomycetota; class Thermoleophilia; order Solirubrobacterales; family Solirubrobacteraceae; genus Palsa-465. Next base: position 37,660 of record CAVTJE010000013.1, on the reverse strand, counting down.
GGGACAAATCTCGGGACAAGTTCGGGGCCGCAACCCTTCAGGAAGCCGTCGGTGGAGGCACGCCAAGCTGCCGGCAGATTCCACGAGCCGTCGGGAGCTTGATCTCGTTGTGCCTAGGCAACGTCGCTCGTTGGCCGCTTGCCGGGTTCTCCCACAACTCGTGCTTCGATGCCTGGCGGACCAGGCTGCAGCCATGAGCGGCTAGGTGCCGCTCGAGCTGGCGTTTCTTCACGCAGCGATCTCGACCGACTCAACCAAGGCCCACCCCGTCGGTGGGATGGACTCCCCGCGCGAATGTCTCTCGTCGAGCACCAACGCGATCGCGTCACGCACCAACTCCCGCGATTGCTCAAGCGTCTGACCCTGGGTGTGCACCTCGGGCAGCTCGGGCACATGGGCATAGACCCAGCCATCGCCGGCATCCTCGAACACCACGTTGAACGTGTGCGCCTTCACCGATAGCAACGGTAGCGAACTCCCGCCGACGTCCGAGACGCCCTCGAGCCGCTGGCCCGGAACCGCCTCAGTTAGGGAAGGCTAAGCGGACAGCGCGTCGAGTCTCGAGATTGGCGAGGAGGAGGGCAAACGCAACCGTCAGGCGGGTTGCGTCCCTGCTTTTGTCTCACCGCAGGCATTCTGGGCGGCAACCTTGGCGGCTTCTGGATCCGGCGGCGAGCGGCAGTCACGGCGAGAATGCCGCCACGGCGACGGACCAGAAGCCGAGGGAACTCGCCTGCGCGTGTTGTTGCGGGGTAGCAACGCTGGATGAGTTCTAGAGTCCAGACGTGCCGCTTGCTGCCTGCTCAGACCTGTCGCCAGCGGACTGGATCGTCACAAGCGACGTTCCCTGGAACCGGTTGGTGACAATTGGACCGTCAGGTTTTGCCGCTTACGCGCGCGTTCGATTCATTCCTGACCCGGTCCGTGAAGGCCAGCGGGAGAGCGAAGCTGATCTGGACGCAACGCCCGACGAGGTCGATCAGTGGCGGGCGCTGCTGGGGCTGCTCGCCACAGGCACCGCCGATCCTGACGACTGCTACTTCGGTCTGTGGGACGGCTGGGGGTTCTCAGAGTCGGCACGTCGGTGGCCCACCTTTGGTGTCCCCCGCGGCAACGAACTCCCTACACGGTCCTACTTTTTGTTCCACGGACCACTCTGGGAGGCCGAGATCTGGGGCGGGGGCGTGCCCGCGGACGCCGGGATTTGGGACCGACCCGAGTTCTCGCGAGGCGGCGCGCCCGCGTTCGTCTGGCCATCTGACCACACGTGGTGCATCGCCGCGGACATCGATCCACACTGGGCAGGGATCGGCGCGTCGGTGCCATTGGTCGAACTGCTGATCGGCGATCCGCGGCTCGACGCAGTCGAGGCTGACCCCACCGCCAAACAGCCCTTCTACCGGTAGAAGGGCGTCGTGCCACGTCGCAGGCGGCGGTGGCAAGAGGCGCGACCCGCTGCTGAGATTCACCCCGGCTCGCACGAATCTGGGAGCGTCTCGGCCACGGTCGCGCGACCGTCGTCGGCTTCCGCTTCCCGCTGGCCGGTGCCTCGAGCAGCAGTCACAGCGGGACACCCCGGTGGGCGACATTGCAGAAGCGATTGGGCGAAAACACGGGCTGCCGAGATTGTCTGGTCCGGCGACGAGGTCGGCGGGCGTCAGGGCGTTGCTCGCCCGGGAAAAACGCGCGCAGGGGTACCCGTTATTGCGGCTGGATCGCCTCCAGGATGGCCACTGCGTGCTCACCGATCCAGTCGCCGACCTCGAGGTACCCGCCGCGGATGAGGGCCCAAGCCCGCATGCGTTTGTCATCAAGACCGGCTTCTGCGAACGCCATCAGGCGCCGCTCGGTCTCTTCGCGCGTCATCTGGGACCCCAGCGGGTTCCATAGGAACGGTGGCACGTCGAACTCGGGCTCACCGAGCATAGGCTTCGGATCAATCGCTACGTAGCGGCTGCCGGCGTCGCGGATATTGTGGTGGTGAAAGTCGCCATGCACGAGCGTGTCGCCTCGGACGTCAAGCTGGTCAAATAGTTCACGCGCGCGTAGGAGCAGGCGTCGTGCAGGCGCGGACCCGGGGGTCGCATCCGCGAGCCAGCGCTCAACGTGATCTCCAATCCATCGAAACGGGGTTGCCGCGGGGCGCCATAGGCGGGCCGCTACATCGACCCCGATCGTCGTTGCCGTTTCGCTGTCCAAAGCCGCGAGATCGCTCCCGGGTGACGCGCGTTCGAGCAGCAGCGCGCGCCGCGAGCGGTCGGTCCGCAACAGTCGGACGGCCCCGTCCCCAGCCCAAAGCTCAAGCGCGTGCGCCTCATGGACGGACTCCTCGTCGTCCGACGAGCTGATCTTCAGGACGGCATCGGGGCCCGCCGGAGCAACGTAGGAATAGTTCGAAAGCGGGAACGGCGACCCAATAACGATCCCCCACTTGCTCGCCACACCACGAGCAACCCTCTCCAGACGAAAACGCTGCGACTGGTCCATGCCCTCCTCATTCAAGCTGACACTCAGCCGACCGGGTCGCTCGTGCTCCTCACGGAGGCTTACCCAGCGCGTCATGCTGCCTGCGGACTTCCGCTTCGTCTTGGCCGGCGACCAGAGGGGAGCGAGAACGTCAGACCTGGGTGGGCGAGAAGGTAGGTGCGAACCGAGCCCGGGTTCGTTTGCTGCCCCGCTCGGCTGGTTATCCGGCGGGTCTAGTCTTTTCAGAGCCGTGCAAGGGGATCGGCGCGCCGAGGAGCATCAGGGCGGTCGCGTAGCAGCCGGTCGCGGCGAGGGCGAGCAGGGCCATGATCAGCGAGTTGATGTTGTGGGCGAAGTCGAGGAAGCTGGCGCCGTTGAAGCCGGCGCCGATCACGCACAGCCCGGCGAGGACCGACCATCCCCCGATCGCGGGTCGCTCTGATCGCAACGCCTGTACCGCAGTGCCGACCACGAACGCGATCAGCGCGAGTCCAAGGGTCGTGTGGACGGCGAGCGTCGCCCCGCCGTGGGCAATCGCCCAGGCCACGCTGTGGAGCGAGCCGGCGAAGTAGTTGGCCGAGTGGGCTCCGGCGTGCTGTGCCGGCACGGTGACGTAGAGGTTCACGACCATCCCGAGCCCCGCTTGGACCAATACCAGCAGGATCGCTGCCAGCAGCATCCAGCCAAGCGTTGCCCGGTGGCGGTCAGCCGCGCCTGCCGGGCCTCGGCGGGCGTCTGGCGTGGGACTACTCACCAGTGATCGACGAGGTCCGCGCCGGGTGATGGATGGCCCATTGCGTGATGCTGGTGCTTCCGGCAATCAGTTCGCCGTCGTCGGTGAGAAGTAACGGAACCCAGGACGCCCCCGTGGCGCGTCTCGCGAGGCGTCGTCCTTCGGAGCGGTTGAGTGCGGCGGGGAGTGGTCCCCATCCGTAACTGCGGATGATTTCGGGGTCATATCCGGCGGCGTGTAGCGCATCGGCCGCGTTGCGGCACGGGTGGCCCGGCCCGAACGTTTGGAAGGTTCCCCAGCAGACGTAGAGCTTCATGGTCGCGTTCCGGCGAGCACGCGCTGGAGCCAGACCGGGACCCCGGCGAGGTAGAAGAACTCCGCGCGGAACTCGCGAATCAGTCGCATGGTTGTAAACAGCCCGGGGGCGCCGAGCTTGTTGACCTTTCCCTGGGCGCCGAGCTGGAACAGCTGCTCGAATAGCTCCTCTGTGCGCATCGCCGGGCGCAGCGTCCCGCGGACCTGAACGTGCTCGTCCGATGCGTTGCGGAATCGATGGGCCACGCCGGCGGCGACTCGCACGCGCTCACCCGCGGTCGCGACGATCTTGCGGCCGGCGACGGTGAACGTTCCGGTTCCGGCGAGCACGTCGAACGTCTCGTCTTGGTGCAGGTGGCGGTGCGGTGGGATAAACGCCCCGGGGCGCATCCGGGCTTCAATTACCAGCTCCTGACCGCTGGTATCTCTCGCTGTGCGGAGGAAGGTGATCGTCTGGCCGATCTTCGGGCTCTCGAGCGTCAATCCGGTAGTGGTCATCGCTACACTTATATCCTTAATGGTAGATAGATACCGAATCGTATAGAAGTGCGACGTCGAACGCAAGCGGAGCGCCGCGCGGACACTCGCGCGCGGCTGCTCGCCTCAGCGCGGCGAACGTTCGCCCGCGACGGCTATCACGCGACCTCGCTAGACCGCGTGAGCGAGAACGCCGGCTGCACCAAAGGAGCCCTGTATGACCACTTCGGATCCAAGGAAGGTCTATTCCTCGCGCTCCTCGATCAGCAGTTCGCGAACCGGATCGAACAAGCCCAGCACGCCGACGCCCAACCACCTTCGAAGGCGATGCCGTTCGACCGCGAGTTCGCGCTCCTCTTCCTCGAGTTCGTCTGCGCCGCCGGACGTGACCCCAAGCTCCGCCGCCGACTCGCGACGCGCCTGCACGAACTCAGATCACACACGACCGCGCGCGTCGGGGACCCACAGCTCGCCACAGCGATCGGAGCCGCCTCCAACGGCGCCAGCATCGAGGCACTGATCTTCGGCGAACCCGAAGGCGCGGCGACCTTCGACCTGATCCTCGGATCGCTGCTCAGAAGCGGCGTCTTGCCACCCGATCCCGAGCCACGCCCGCAGCAGAGCACGTAGATCCCCTCCGCGGCGTGAGATCCCCCGCATTCGCCAGTACGAGCACGATCAACCTAGGCGACGTGAAGACCGTTGCGTCACGGATGCCTAGGTGAACATGAGGTCGTCTCCGCGAAGAAGCGGGGCTCGCGCCGTGCGCGACGACCGGGCGTCACGCCGGCACTGCTGCATCCTCACGAAGACCCGGGCGCGTCGGCCGGCGAGAACTCCGGACCCGAAAGTTCTGCTTTAGGCCGACGAGCTCCCAGAGCAAGCAGTTGAGTGCTCACACCCGGTGGCGACGAAGCAGCATTGTGGGTGTGGTCAGTCAAAGCGCCGCTGTCGCATCTGGCCTGGGCCCGTGGGCTTGACAGACCGATACCTAACGGTTATGTTCCGTCACCTAACCGTTAGGTTCCAATGCCACGAGCGTCAGTCCAATCGATCCGCGAGGCTTCTGCCGGCTACCAGTTGGGCATCGTGCAAGAGGTGCTGCTGGCCTTGCTGGCCAAGGAGGCCTCGCGCGCCTATCAGCTGCGGGCGCGGCTGGCGCTAGCGCTCGGGCCGCTGGCCGACGCACTAAACGAGGGTCAGGTGTACGTGACCCTCACTCGCCTGGAGAAGGCGGGGCTGGTGAGCTCGGCGCGGGTGGGACAGGCCGATCGGCCGGATCGCAAGGTGTACGAACTGACGGACGCGGGCCGGGATCGGGTGATGAGCTGGCTTGAGGACGTGAGCTGGCCCAAGCCGGCGCCGGCGGAGTTTCACCTGAAGCTTGTCGCCGCTGCGGCGGCTGGCCTCGCTGACCCCGTCGGGATCGTGGATCAGCAGCGGCGAGAATTGTTGGTTGGGCTGCGGGAGGCGCAGCGGGCGGCGCTGGCGGAACCCGACGGATCGGTCGCAGCGCTCCTATTGGAAGGGGTGGTGCTGAGGCTACAAGCGGATCTTCGGTGGCTCGAGGCGTGCGCCCGGTACTGGAACTCGGTGAAGGAGAGCTGATGGAACTAAATGGGTCGGTCCTGAGGGCACGCGGCTTGCGCAAGGATTACGGTCGCGGAGAGGCGTGCATGCGCGCGGTCGACGAGGTCGACCTCGACGTCGCGCCCGGCGAGTCGGTCGCGGTCGTGGGTCCGAGCGGGTGCGGCAAGTCGACATTGCTGTATCTGCTCGGCGGACTGGAGCGTCCGACCGCGGGCACGCTGTGGCTAGAAGGCGAGCAGCTCGACCGCATGCCAGAGGCCCGGCTCGCGCGACTACGGCGTCACGCGGTGGGGTTCGTGTTTCAGGCGTTTCACCTCGTTGAGGAGCTGACGGCGCTAGAGAACGTCGAGCTGCCGGCGCTGCTCGCCGGCGAATCGCCGAGCGCAGCGCGGCATCGCGCCGCGGAGCTGCTCGAGCAGATCGGGCTGTCTGACCGTGCCCGTCATCTGCCGTCCGAGCTCTCCGGCGGGCAGCGTCAGCGGGTCGGGATCGCGCGCGCGTTGGCGAACGAGCCGACGCTCGTGCTGGCCGACGAGCCGACCGGGAATCTCGACAGCGCCGCGACGACCGAGGTGTTGCGGCTGTTCGAGCAGCTCCACGTGAACGGACAGACGCTGGTGGTCGTCACGCACGACGAGCGGATCGCGGCGACCGCCGACCGGCTGATCTCGATGCGCGACGGCGCGTTCGTCGACGAGACGCGGCTGAGCGGAGGCACGGCGAGGACGCTGAGCGCGATCACCGGGCTCGAGGGATGATCGCGGTGGGACGCGTTCTGCTCGTCTGGCGGCTGGTGATCGGCGACGTGAGCCGCCGCCGGGTGCAGTCGTTGCTGCTGGTCGTGATGATCGTGACGACGACCGCGACGCTGGCGCTGGGGTTGGCGCTGCATCACGTGAGCCAGAGCCCGTTCGCGCGCACGCGCGCCGCGACAGAAGGGGCCCGACGTCGTCGCGCAGAACGGTCCCGCGCCGGGCTCGAGCCGCCCGTCGCCCAGCCAGTTCGCCCGCCTAATTCACGCTCGGGCGGTCGCGGCGACGGCCGGCCCGTTCCCTGTCGCGTTCACGCGGCTCACCGCCCCCGGGATCAACGTCCCCGTCGACGCCGAGGGCCGCGACGACGCACCGGCGGCGGTGGATCGGCCGCTGCTCACCGCCGGCCACTGGGTGAGCTCCGGCGGCGCGGTGATCGAGCAAGGACTGGCCGACTCACTCGGCGTCCACGTCGGCGACACGATTTCGCTGGGCGGCCACAAGTTCCGCGTCGAGGGGATCGCGCTGACGACGGCGCGGCCGTTCTACCCGGCGTCCTCGCCCGGCCTGGTGTGGCTCGACGCGCTCCGACGCGGAGGCGCTCGCCACAACCAGCGAGCCGCTCGGGTACACGCTCGATATCAAGCTCGCTCGGGGCGCCCCCCTGCACGCCCTCGACGCGCCGGCTAAGGCGTTCGCTACGGCCGCCAACGTGCCGTCGACCGTCGAGCCCTGGCAGGCATTACGCGCCGCTGACTACAGGGTGATCAAGCTCGATCAGAAGGTCTTGCTGATCGGCAGCTGGCTGCTGGCGATGCTCGCGATCGCCAGCATCGCCGTGGTCGTCGGGGGCCGGATGGCCGAGCAGACTCGGCGGGTGGGGCTGCTGAAGGCCGTCGGCGCCACCCCGGCGCTGGTCGCCGTCGTGCTGCTGGCGGAAAACCTGCTGCTCGCGCTCGCCGCAGCGATCCTCGGGCTGGCAGCGGGCGGACTGCTCGCGCCGGCGCTCGCGACCCCCGGTCATGGGCTGCTCGGCGCCGCCCAGTCCCCGCCGGTGACGCTCGGCTCCGCCGCGCTCGTGGTCGGCGTGGCGGCCGCGGTCGCCGCCGCGGCGACGCTCGCGCCGGCCCTGCGGGGAGCGCGGACGAGCACGATCCGCGCGCTCAACGACCCCGCTCGCCCCCCGCGACGACGGCCGCTGGTGATCTCGCTGTCCGCGGCGCTCCCGGTGCCGCTGCTGCTCGGGCTGCGCCTCGTCGCGCGGCGCACCCGGCGAACGGTGCTGACCGCCGCGAGCCTGACGATCGCTGTCACGATGGTCGTCGCCGCGCTAACGGTGCAACGCGATCTCGAGACCCACCAAGCCCACGCCGCGGTCGGCTTCCTCACCCGCTCCGCGATCGTCCAGAGCGCGAACCATGTGCTCCTCGTGCTCAGCGTGATCCTCGTCACCCTGGCCGCGATCAGCGCGACGTTCACGGCCTGGGCAACCGTCATCGACGCGCAGATCGCGACAGCGCTGGCACGAGCGCTCGGCGCCACCCCACGTCAGATCAGCGCCGGACTTACCACGGCTCAACTGCTCCCAGGCCTCGTTGCAGCCTGCGTCGGAATCCCCGCCGGGCTGCTCCTCTACCAGCTCGCCGGCGGGCACCTGAGCGAGGCCACTCCACCGCTCTTGTGGCTGCTCGCCGTAATCCCCGGGACACTGATCACCGTCGCCGCCGTGACCGCGATCCCAGCCCGAATCGGCGCCCATCGCTCGGTCGCCCAGGTGCTGCGGGCCGAATAAGTCGTGCCCACGGCCCATTTTCAGACACGCACTTGGTGGCGCGCGACGCTTCTTGTCGCGGGGTAAGCGGCAGGAGCGGGACGTTCGGCGACTGCTGCTCCGAGGCTGTGGCCGACCGGAGCGGAAGTGACGGCCAGGTAGCCGCCTGGGCGACATTGCGGAAGCGATTGGGCGCAAACACGGGCTGCCGAGATTTGTCTGGTCCGGCGACGAGGTCGGCGGCCGTCAGGGCGGTGCTCGCCCAGGAAAAACGCGCGCACGGGTACCCGTTATTGCGGCTGGATCGCCTCCAGGATGGCCACTGCGTGCTCACCGATCCAGTCGCCGACCTCGAGGTACCCGCCGCGGATGAGGGCCCAAGCCCGCATGCGTTTTTCATCAAGACCGGCTTCTGCGAACGCCATCAGGCGCCGCTCGGTCTCTTCGCGCGTCATCTGGGACCCCAGCGGGTTCCATAGGAACGGTGGCACGTCGAACTCGGGCTCACCGAGCATAGGCTTCGGATCAATCGCTACGTAGCGGCTGCCGGCGTCGAGGATATTGTGGTGGTGAAAGTCGCCATGCACGAGCGTGTCGCCTCGGACGTCAAGCTGGTCAAATAGTTCGCGCGCGCGTAGGAGCAGGCGTCGTGCAGGCGCGGACCCGGGGGTCGCATCCGCGAGCCAGCCTTTAACGTGATCTCCAATCCATCGAAACGGGGTTGCCGCGGGGCGCCATAGGCGGGCCGCTACATCGACCCCGATCGTCGTTGCCGTATCGCTCTCCAAAGCCGCGAGATCGCTCCCGGGTGACGCGCGCTCGAGCAGCAGCGCGCGCCGCGAGCGGTCGGTCCGCAACAGTCGGACGGCCCCGTCCCCAGCCCAAAGCTCAAGCACGTCCGCCTCATGGACGGACTCCTCGTCGTCCGACGAGCTGATCTTCAGGACGGCATCGGGGCCCGCCGGAGCAACATAGGAATAGTTCGAAAGCGGGAACGGCGACCCAATAAGGATCCCCCACTCGCTCGCCACACCACGAGCAACCCTCTCCAGACGAAAACGCTGCGACTGGTCCATGCCCTCCTCATTCAAGCTGACACTCAGCCGACCGGGTCGCTCGTGCTCCTCACGGAGGCTTACCCAGCGCGTCATGCTGCCTGCGGACTTCCGCTTCGTCTTGGCCGGCGACCAGAGGGGAGCGAGAACGTCAGACCTCGGTGGGCGAGAAGGTAGCTGCGAACCGAGCCCAGGGTTTGTTTGCTGCCCCGCTCGGCTGGTTATCCGGCGGGTCTAGTCATCTCGGAGCCGGGCAAGGTGCTCGGCGCGCCGAGGAGCATTAGGGCGGTCGCGTAGCAGCCGATGGCGGCGAGGGCGAGCAGGGCCATGATCAGCGAGTTGATGTTGTGGGCGAAGTCAAGGAAGCTGGCGCCGTTGAAGCCGGCGCCGATCACGAACAGCCCGGCGAGGACCGACCATCCGGCGATCGCGCGTCGCTCTGATCGCAAGGCGTGGACGGCGGTGCCGACGACGAACGCGATCAGCGCGAGTCCAAGGGTCGTGTGGACGGCGAGCGTCGCCGCGCCGTGGGCAATCGCCCAGGCCACACTGTGCAGCGAGCCGGCGAAGTAGTTGGCCGGCTGGGCTCCGGGGTGGTGGGCCGGCGCGGTGAGGTAGAGGTTGACGACCATCCCGAGCCCCGCTTGGACCAATACCAGCAGGATCGCTGCCAGCAGCATCCAGCCAAGCGTTGCCCGGTGGCGCTCGGCCGCGCCTGCCGCGCCTCGGCGGGCGTCTGGCGTCAGACTACTCACCGGTGATCGACGCGTCCGCGCGTGATGGACGGCCCATTGCGTGATGCTGGTGCTTCCGGCAATCAGTTCGCCGTCGTCGGTGAGAAGCAACGGAACCCAGGACTTCCCCGTGGCGCGTCTCGCGAGGCGTCGTCCTTCGGCGCGGTTGAGTGCCGCGGGGAGCGGTCCCCATCCGTAACTGCGGATGATTTCGGGGTCATATCCGGCGGCGTGTAGCGCGTCGGCCGCGTTGCGGCACGGGTGGCCCGGCCCGAACGTTTGGAAGGTTCCCCAGCAGACGTAGAGCTTCATGGTCGCGCTCCGGCGAGCACGCGCTGGAGCCAGACCGGGACCCCGGCGAGGTAGAAGAACTCCGCGCGGAACTCGCGAATCAGTCGCATCGTTGTAAACAGCCCGGGGGCGCCGAGCTTGTTGACCTTTCCCTGGGCGCCGAGCTGGAACAGCCGCTCGAACAGCTCCTCTGTACGCATCGCCGGGCGCAGCGTCCCGCGGACCTGAACATGCTCGTCCGATGCGTTGCGGAATCGATGGGCCACGCCGGCGGCGACTCGCACGCGCTCACCCGCGGTCGCGACGATCTTGCGGCCGGCCACGGTGAACGTTCCGGTTCCGGCGAGCACCTCGAACGTCTCCTCTTGGTGCAGGTGGCGGTGCGGTGGGATAAACGCCCCGGGGTGCATCCGGGCTTCAATTACCAGCTCCTGACCGCTGGTATCTCTCGCTGTGCGGAGGAAGGTGATCGTCTGGCCGATCTTCGGGCTCTCGAGCGTCAATCCGGTAGTAGTCATCGCTACACTTATATCCTTAATGGTAGATAGATACCGAATCGTATAGAAGTGCGACGTCGAACGCAAGCGGAGCGCCGCGCGGACACTCGCGCGCGGCTGCTCGCCTCAGCTCGGCGAACGTTCGCCCGCGACGGCTATCACGCGACGTCGCTAGACCGCGTGAGCGAGAACGCCGGCTGCACCAAAGGAGCCCTGTATGACCACTTCGGATCCAAGGAAGGTCTATTCCTCGCGCTCCTCGATCAGCAGTTCGCGAACCGGATCGAACAAGCCCAGCACGCCGACGCCCAACCACCTTCGAAGGCGATGCCGTTCGACCGCGAGTTCGCGCTCCTCTTCCTCGAGTTCGTCTGTGCCGCCGGACGTGACCCCAAGCTCCGCCGCCGACTCGCGACGCGCCTACACGAACTCAGATCACACACGACCGCGCGCCTCGGGGACCCACAGCTCGCCACAGCGATCGGAGCCGCCTCCAACGGCGCCAGCATCGAGGCACTGATCTTCGGCGAACCCGAAGGCGCGGCGACCTTCGACCTGATCCTCGGATCGCTGCTCTCAAGCGGCGTCTTGCCACCCGATCCCGAGCCACCCCCGCAGCAGAGCACGTAGATCCCCTCCGCGGCGTGAGATCCCCCGCATTCGGCAATACGAGCGCGATCAACCTAGACGACGTGAAGACCGTTGCGTCACGGATGCCTAGGCGAACATGAGGTCGCCTCCGCAAAGAAACGAGGCTCGCGCCGTGCGCGACGACCGAGCGTCACGCCGTCACTGCTGCATCCTCACGAAGACCCAGGCGCGTCGGCCGGCGAGAACTCCGGACCCGAAAGTTCTGCTTTAGGCCGACGAGTTCCCAGAGCAGCAGTTGAGTGCTCACAGCCCGGTAGGCGACTTTGCGGAAGCCTTGTCGCGTGGCATTGAGCTTGCGGTCGCGCCGAGGTTCCGCGCCAGGCTTGTGAGGACTGCCGACACTGAGGGCGGGCGAGCTGGTCCGACCGGCGCCAGAGCCGGCCACGACGGTCGTGGCTGGAAATCTGGGGTCGCCTTCGCTGGCGGATCGTCGCGTGTTGAGCTAGAACGTTGGCGTGCGGGTGCTCGTGAGCGGTGTTCCCGGTCTTGGCCATCTCGTGCCTGTGCTCGATCTCGCCGGCGCCTTGCAGCTCGCTGGCCATGAGGTTCGCGTCGCCACGAACAAGGAGTTTCACGCGGTGATCGCTGGGGCTGGGCTTCAGCCCGTGTCGGCGGGGATGAGCAACGTGCAGATGCGCGAAGAGAGACGCCGTCGCTGGCCCGAGACAGATGCCCAGCCGGTGACCATGTGGGCCACCCGGATGTGGGCGCAGGTGATGGCGCCGAGCACGCTCGAGGACCTTCTGATGCGCATCAGGGATTGGCCGCCGGACGTGGTGCTACACGAAGAAGGCGAGTACGCCGCGCCGGTCGCGGCAGCGAAAGCTGGGATCCCGTGGGTCACGCACGGTTGGGGAAGCCCGCTGCGGTCAGCGAGCGAGCTCGCAGAGATTGAGGATCTTGCCTCGGCGCTTTGGGAGTCGTGCGGACTTGACGTGCCAGCGGCAGCAGGCCTCTACGCCCACGCGCTGGTGAACCCGTGCCCGCCGATGCTGCAGGACCAGCCGCCGCCGGGCGCATTGGTTGTCTGGCCCATCCGTCCACGCCTCCTAGAAGGACGGGGACCGGCGTTGGAGGCTGACGTCTATATCGGGTTCGGCACCGTTCCGAGCCTCGCCAACGCCCGTTCACAGTTGACTGGCGCAGTCCGGGCGTGCACGTCTCGCGGCCTGCGGGTAGTCGTCACCGCCCCCAGCGAGCAACTTCGACGCGAGCTCGCGGAAATCGACGAGCGCCTCGTCCAAGCGCGCGAGTTCGTGTCGCTCCCCGCCCTGCTGTGCTCGTGCCGGGTCGTCATCTCGCACGCCGGCGCCGGGACCGTCCTCGCCTCGCTCGCTGCCGGCGTCCCGGTGGTGCTCATGCCTCGCGGCACGCCGAGCCAGTTGCGCATGGCCGACGCATGTCACCGCGCCGGGGTCGGCCGCCGGTGCGACCCGGGCGATCTGGACGCCGCGCTCGATGAAGTGATCAGCGACCCCGCGATCGCGGCCGCGGCGTCCGTGGTGGCGCGCCAGATCGCCGACCTACGAGACGCTTCCAGTGTCGTCCCGCTAATCGCATCGCTTACAAGCGGCCGGATCGAATAACGCGCCTCCGGCGTCAATAGCCGCGAGCGCCGACACTCGACGCTCGGGATGCGCTCGCCAGTCGCAGACGATCAACTCCAACTCCATACGCCCGACGGTTGAGACAGTCCCGCGAACAACAACGATGAAACCAATACTGGGGTGTCGCGCAGAACTGGTAGGTCCAGAGCACCGCTTCTGCTCCCTCTCGAACGCACGCCCCATTGCGAGGCTGCCGACCGTTAGTCGCGCTCGCTTGTATCAATTCTTGAGCCCTTCATTCTCTGCCTCCTGTTGACGACTGCGATTGTGTGCTCTGGTTCAGGTCGCTACGGGTGCCTCACCTGGCTGCGTTGGCGGATCGTGAGCGTGCCGGCGGCGCCGAGTAGCGTCACCCCGGCCATAACCCCGGCGCCGATGGCAGCGTCGCCGTAGTCAAAGCCGCTGGTGGGCGCGGTTCCGCGCACGATCAACAGCGAGGGTCCGGACGACATGGGTCCGCCCCACGGTCCCGGGGTCGATGCCTGCTCGCCCGAGCCAGCGTTGGCGTTAGGGGCGGCGATCGCGGCGATCGCGAGGCTGGTCGCGATCAGGCCGCTGTGTGTGGTGAGTCTCATGACTCTTCCCTTCTGGTAACGATCGCCCGATTGCGATCGATCTTGCGAGAGAATGCGTCGGTCCGCTAACGGCCTGCTAACGCGATGGACTTCCGGATCCTCGGCCCGCTCGAGGTCGCCGACGGCGACTCGCTGGTGACGCTGCCGGGCGCCAAGCAGCGCGCGTTGCTCGCGATTCTGCTGGTGCGCGTTAACGAGGTCGTGTCGGCCGACCGGCTCATCGACGACTTGTGGGGTGAGCAGTCGCCGGAGTCGGGCCGTACGGCGCTGCAGGTGCGCATCTCCCAGCTGCGCAAGGCGCTCGGACCCGGCGGTGCGGTGCTGATCACCCGGCCGCCGGGGTACATCCTGAAGCTCGACCCACAGCAGTTAGACCTGCACCGCTTCGAGCGCCTGGTCGGGGAAGCCGACGCCGCCGGGGCGGCGGGGGCCGCAGGGAAGCTCCGCGAGGCGCTCGCGCTATGGCGCGGGCCGCCGCTTGCCGACCTCAGCTACGAGTCGTTTGCGCAGGCGGCGATTGCGCGGCTGGAGGAGCTTCGGCTCGCGGTGCTAGTTGAACCCTGGGGGATTTAACCCAGGGTGATCAGTCCCCTGGCCACCAGTATCGCCCCGAGCACCGTGGCGGCGAGCACGACGGCGGTACGACCTGTGCGGCCGATCCAGGCTTTGGCCCGGGTCACTCTGTCCTGCGTGGACTCGGGCGCGAGGATATAGCCGAGCAGCGGCAGCTCGAGAAGAATCAGCTCGATCAGGCAGAAACCGACGACTAAGAGCACGGTCTGCACGGTTCCCGGGTTGAGCTTGTGGATGTGATCCAGCGCATCGAGGTAGGAGACTCCGGGGAAGCTCAGAACGATCCCGACGACGAATGTGATTCGGGGGTCGCCTTTGCCCAGCATCCGTAGCGCCAGCGACTCGGTCGGCTTGCCCGCGTCCTTCTTGGCCTCCAACTTGGCTTCTTTCTTCTCTCGCCGGCGCTCGTCGAGTGGTTTGTCGCGCCCTGTTCTGAGCACGAACGCGATCAGGAGCAGCAGCAGGCCGACGACGATGTCCTCCCCCGGGCTGACAGTGTGCTTCGACGTGCTTTCAGTGCTGGATCCCTGGAGCGTGAAAACAATCACCAGGCCGATCGTGATACTGGTCGTGTAGGCGCCAAGCAGATAGCCCAACATCAGGCGTTTCGGGTTCGGAAGCAGCAGCATCACCGTCACCGCAGCAAGCAGCGACGGGTTGAGCATCGCCGTCAGCGAGAGCAAGAAGATGTCAACCAGCTCGCTGCTCATCGGCTCATGACTTTCCCTGGGTTCTCACAGGAACGTTCTATGTCTGGTGTGGGCATCGTTTGCGGCGGGTGCCTCATGTCGTCTTCATCCGCCTACTGATGTAGTTGCCGATCAGCAGCCCGATGATCGTGACCAGGTAGAGCTGCCCGGTGAGCATCTCGATCACCGAGAGCGCGTGCCCGACCGGGTTTGCGGCGGAGAAATCGCCGAAGCCGGTCGTGGTCAGCACGGTGAAGCTGAAGTACACCCGGTCTCCCTCGGTGCCGTTGGTGTGCTGCGCGAAGTACGGTGTCGAGCTGACGTGGATGATGAAGCCGATGATCCAGGCGAACACGAGGCCGAGAGCGAGGTAAATCGCTAGCCCGCCCGCTACCGCCTCCAAGGTGACGCCCCGCTCGCGCAGCAATCGCAGCGACCCTCGGATGATCGAAGCGGGAATGGCCAGCGTGACGAGCGCTTCCACGGCCGCCGTGAACCCCAGGGACGCGGTGCCGGTGGCGACGATGATGATCAGGGCGATCAGCACCACGCCCACGACCAGCGCCTCGCGGTAGCGAGCCTCCTCGGGCCCGCGGGCTGTGGCGATCGCGACGACCAGCGCTGCGCTCTCGATCGCCAGCGCGAGAGCGCGCGACCAGTTCGCGCTCGGGGCTGAGATCACGAACACGACCAGCGTCAACATCAGCACGAACACGACGCCGTAACGGAAGTCCGCTGCACGCTCACCGGACTCCTGAGTCGGCGTGGCGTGGGTCTCGGGCGTCACCTCGCAACCCCCTCAAACAGCCATTCGCCTGAGCGGCCAAAGCTCGCCACCCGCATCCACGCCTTGCAAATCAAGAGCGTCGACGGATCAAGCGAGTGCGGGGTCTGGGTAGCGCTCCGACAGCCAATTGCCCAGCGCATGAATGATCGCCAGACCAACGACGAGGATGCCGATTCCGATGAGGATCTCAGACCCTCGATGCGCTGCCTCGGAGCCAGCATGGCCTGGCGGGGCGAGCGCGAGAACCAGAGCGAACGTGAACAGCGCGTAGAAGAGCCAGTATTTCTTGGAGTACGCCGCGAACGAGAGCAGGAACGCGACGCCGGCAATGATGGAGGTCGCCACCGCAGACGGCGCGGCGATCGCGACGGGTGTCACCGCGATGACCCCGACGGCGGTGCCGATCGCCTTTTCCCGGATCCGTTCTCGCTTCCCCATCACGATGTACAGCGTGAGGATCAGAATCGGCTCCGCAACCCAGTAGGGCTCGGTCCATCCCAGCGCCACACCGATCGCCGCGGTGCCACCCAACGCGATCCCGAACACGATCGCGACGAGGATCGCGGTTTGAACCGGGACGCGTTGGCCTTCGACGATCTCGGGAGCTTTGAAACGCCGCGCGAGCACGACCCCGTAGAGCGTGCCGATCCCGACGATCACGCCATACCACACCGCGTTTTTGCCCGAAGACGTCGCCGTCGCGAACGTCGCCGCGAAGCCGACCATCAACAGCGGCGCCAGCCACCCGAACCGGATCCCGGCGCCGATGATCACGCCCACGACCGCCAGCAAAGCTACCCACGACCAATCGTATGCCGTGATCGCTCCCAGGCCTGCCGCTACTGCGACCGCCGGGGCGAGATACAGCATCCGGCGAGTCCCGCCGATCTTGGCGCCAAGCACGCCCAGCAGAAGCCCAAGAACCATCGCCGAAGCGCCCAGCTTCCCGGCCAATGCGTGCATCAACGCCACGGGCAGCACAAAAACCACAAGCACGGCGCCGAGAATCTGAAGCACCCGCCGTGCGCCTGACGGCTTATCCGGGACGCTTACCGCGTCCGCTTCACCCGTCGCCCCGCTCTTCAGAGCCTCGACGTGCTCGGGCTCACTCACTCGCGCTCCATCCTGTACACGACTCCGCGAGGGAGCATAAGCGATCACGTAATCGACGGGTAATCGACCCTGCGGCCCACGGAGCAGTCTCGCGCAGACTGCCCCTCCTCTTCGCGCGGAACAGTAGCCGCGCCGAACGTGACCGCTCACTGATGCGTCAAGCAGCGGCCAAGACACCGGCCAAGGCGGGTCCGCTCTGGGCCTAATCCTTCGGCGCCACCGCCACCGCCATCGCTCGCTTCCCCCTTGTCGCCCACGGGGCTGTGCTGGCTGGTCTGCTGCTTTGGGCGCTCGCCGACCGGAACCGGAACTCTCCGGCCCGGCGTTCGGGCCCGGCGACACACCTCAGGATTCGTGGAAGCAGCACCCTCACAGTTTCTGGCGAGATTGCGGGCGAGGGATCCCCTCCGCGGCTGGAGTGCTTGGGGTGAGTCGGGGCGCGATGCAAGCCGGCCTTGGGTTAGCGTCCTCGCGCCGGGGCGGGGCGCCTGTCGCGCGCAGCGGATGCTGGAAGCGGCGGTCGCGGTGCTATCCCAGACCGCCGGCCGGGGCTGGCCGCCGGGGGCGGCGCGGGGCGTGGATGACGGTTTCGCAGTGGCGGGTGCGGTCGATCCGGTCGACGATCGCTACGTCGCGGCCGGGGCCGCAGTCGATCACATCGCGCTTCCCGTCGACGCTGAAGATGCGATCGTTGCCGGGCCCGCCGAACATGCGGTCGCGGCCGGGCCCACCGATCAGGCGATCGTTACCGGCGCCGCCGAGCAGACGATCGTTACCGAGGCCGCCGGACAGGCCATCGCGACCGGCGCCGCCGAGGAGGACGTCGTTGCCGGCTTGCCCGAGCAGGCGGTCGTTGCCCCGTCCGCCGGCGGCGCGGTCGTTGCCGGGGCCGGCACAGACCCGATCGCTGCCGGCGCGGGCGCGGATGCGGTCATTTCCGGCGCCGGCGAGGATCGCGTCGCTGCGACGGGTGCCGGCGAGCCGGTCCGCGCGCGCGGTTCCCACGATCGTCGCCGACCGACAGGCCGAACCCGGCGCTCCGTACGTGATCGTCACCTGCGGCGGCGCGCCGGTCGTGTTTGGGAGCACAGACCCGCCAGAGGGCACCAGCGAAGAGCCCCCGCCGCCGCCGCCACCCGCGGCAAACGCGCCGGCGCTCGAGTTGCCGGCGCCCTCGCCACCCTGGCCGCCGCCGTACACGCCGCCGCCGCCCGCTCCACCGCCGCCGCCATCAGTGGTAGCGCCCCCGCCGCCGCCGCGCCCGCCACCGCTACCCATGCCTCCACCGATGTCACCGCCCCCGCCGCCGGCGCCGCCGTTGGCGTAAAAACTGGTCGTGCCCGGCAAACCGCCTCCCCCCGCGCCGAGCGAGCCGAGCGAAGAGCCCGCGGCACCCTGTTGCCCGGCTGCGCCCCCGGCACCGCCCCGAACCTGCGGGGGGTTTGCGGGTGCGCCGGCGCCGCCGCCGCCACCCGCAACCACAAGGCGCGGATCCGGATCCAAACCGGCCGAATACGGAGCGCTGCGGACATCCGAGGCGCCCCCACCGCCGCCACTCGCGGGGCAGCCACACCCCGGCGCGGTGTCACCCATGCCGCCTCCGTTGAAACCGCCCGCGCTGTCGGTAAAGCCGGCATCGCCGGCGCCGCCCACCTCGACGTAGAGCGTCTGACCGCCGGTAACCCTCACGGTCCCACTGGCGACCGCCCCCGCGCCACCCGGAGTCGGGCTCGGAAAACGCGGCCCGGTAGGGCCGCCTGGCGCGCCGACCGCCACGATGCCCACGCTGCTGATGCCGGCCGGGACCTCGAACGTCTGATCAGGAAAGTTGGTGAAGGAGAACGAGCACGTTACGACTCCCCCCTTCTGAGAGCAGTTGGACGGCAGCGCCGCGCGCGCCCGCCCCACCTCCACCACCCCCGCCAGCAGCACCACAGCGACCAACCCCCCCACACGCCACGGCCAACCCAAACCACCAACATCCCACCTGCCCGACGCACTGACCCCAAGCACACGCTCAGCGCCCATAAGCGCACCAGCCTTTCTGTGGTCTACCCATCAACCCGGCCGCCCGCGTCAGCCTACTCCCCACGGGACCGATCACCGATACTTGCGCGAATCGACCGCTCCACCCCGCTGGCCCGCCAGCCCGCAACCGACAACTTCACACGAAGCGCAACGCAACCGCTTCCACCCGACAGCACGCGGGTCCGCCCCAAACGGCGCACCCCAAGACTCTCCAGGCAACGTACCCGCCGCCCGCACACCGAAGAGCCCCATGGTCGTAGCGGCACCGCCCGCCGAGCGCCGGCACCCACGCGCTCAACTCCCACGAGCACAGTTGCGCTTTGCCAGGCTGACCGCAACAAGACGACTTCGGCGCCTGCCACTCGCGGCCGGCTTCGGAAGCGTCGTGATTTTTAGCCCACAGTTCCGGTTGGTCGCCACACCAGCCACGAGCTCGACGCTGCCGCTTCGGTTGGCCGGCGGCCCAGAGCAGAAGCCAGATGGACAGCGGACTCGGCCCCTAATTTGTGGAAGCAGGTGTCGCCAGCTCCAGCTGCAGATTTCTCGGCGATCTCTTCTGGGCAGGAGCAGTCGCCTACCGTTCGGCGCACCGGCGACTGTCGCGGAAAGCCACAGTCGAGGCACCGCTGCGTGGAGCTGGCTTTACCTGCGCCATCATCGTTCCACGGGCGACATCGCTAGCAGCGTACGCACGAGCTGCGGGATTGGGGCCGTATCGCTGGCCCCAGGGTGCGCAGCGATCCGCTCGAACGGGGCCAGCGGACGCTTGCCGGTCCACAGATGGGCAGCCACGCGAAGCGACCTGCAGCTAACGCCGCAGGTGTGCGCGCTGGTACGGTCTGGCCTCCTCGAGGACCGCGTCCATCGCATCGCGGTTAACCGGATACAGCGGGTCGAGAGTCAGCTCGGTATCTCGGGTCGACTCAGCTGGTTCAGTTACTAACAATCTCTGACTAGTCTTGGTGAAAGCTGTTCGCGCCGACCGGCATGCTACTGACGATCGGTAGTTCACCACAGTGCATATCGAAGCGAAGTACGCTTCACCCGCTCCGGTCGGCCGGAGTACGGTAACCACTCGTTCTTTGGGTTTGGGTTGGTCTCTGCTACTCCGAAATGCGGCGTGGCGTGGCTAAGGAGTTGGTGATGAGTAGAACGGTCGCCGGGACCCGCTGGACGGTTGGAGGCAGCAGACTGTGGTCGCCGGGCGAGGCAGCAGCGCGTGATGAAAGGAACTATGAGAATGCAGCTTAAGAGAATTGCCGGGTGCGTGGCGGCAGCGGTCCTTCTCTGGGCCGGAACCATTGTGCCCCCCGAGGCAGCTGGAGCATCTACAGCTAGCTTCACGCTTGACTTCCCAGCGGGGACAGCATGTTCGTTCGACCTCCAGGTTTCCGGTACCGGAGGGAACGGCATGGTGCACCACGACTCCAACGGTCTGGTCGTCTCTGGAGGAACAGGCTCCGCGCTAACGTTTGTCGGGAATGGGAACTCAGTTTCGCTTCCCTCTAATGGAGCGGCGTCAGTCACGAGGACGAACCCGGACGGTTCATACACCGAACAGCTGACAGGCAACAACGTTCTCATTCTCTTCCCGACCGACAACCCCGCAGGACCGTCCACGACTCTCATCGTCGGACGAGCTACGGTTTCAGTGAGCGCGGACGGGATATTTACTGTCCAGAGCATCGCAGGTCGGCAGGTCGACATCTGCGCGGCACTAGCCTCGTAGCACTCGGCCGGCCAAGCGCCTCGTGCCCTCAGACCGCACCGCCGGGCGGGACTCACGGCTCCGAGTAGTCTTCACGCGATGAGTCGTGATGTACGTGAAGCCCGGCTGCCCATATTGCCAGGCCGCGCGCGAGCACTTCCAGGCCGCCGGCGAGCCGGTCGAGGAGCGCGACGCTACCACCAGCGAGGCCTGGAAGGCCGAACTCTTCGACTACACCAGTAACCGCGGGATCGTGCCGACGATCGTGCGGGACGGCGCGCTTGACCAGCTGGGCTTCCCGCAGGCCGCGGCTGAACGGTGCACTGAGCCGGCCGGTCGGGCCGGAAGGCTTACGCCCTTCCGGCCCGGGTTTGCGTCCACGATCGTCGAACGACGCGCCCGTGCTGATTTCCTGCCACTCGTCGGTCGTTCGTCGCAGGCGAGATCGCTCAGGGCGTTCGCCGCCATTCGCGTGGTGGTCCTCCTTTGGGGAAGTTCGGCGAACTGACGCGCTTGACATCGGCGGTCAACCGCTGGTAGCGGCCGACGGCGCGAGCGGCACATGCGCAACGGCGGGCGGTCAGAGCAGAGTGTTGGGCCGATGAATCAGCGGCACCCGACCTCATCATCGTGGCATTTTGATTTGTCGTCCCTGCGGCCACGCCCGACGTGCTTCTGCTCCCCGCGCCGGAGGACTGGAAGGAGAAGTCCGAGGTCGTGCTAGGGCCGGCGCCGTCGCGGCCCCCTGTTCGTGCATGCAGAACGGAGCGGCGGATCGAACGGAGCGCCGGATCTCAAGGGGCAGTGTCTTCGAGACTGGCGGATACTCGAGGCATGAAAACTGCTGGCGACAGATGGGTCGCGCGGGCCGCTTGGCCTTGCAACCGGCATCGGGGTGCGTCGGATCCCGCTGCGGCCGTTCGTAGGTGGGGACGACCTAGAGTGGCGAGGCAGCTAACCCGCCCTGGGGGATAGCCTGAAGCCAAGGGCCCCTCGCGTCGCTGCGCCTCCCTGGAAGGCGGCCATGAGATGGCCGAGCCCGTCGGGTCGGCGTCACGGCGCATGTCGCCGCGGGCGCCTATCGCGTTGAGCCCGGCCGGAACGGTGTCGCCCCAACGAAAGGAAGCAGCATGCCTGAACATAACCCCACCCCCGAGCTCGTGACCCGGCATCCCGAGCGGATCCACGGCTATGACTATGGCACCGAGCGGGCCGCCGCTTCCCCGCTAACGCTGGACGACCTGGAGCGGCTCAAGGAAGTCGTGTGGCTCACCGACGAGGACCAGCACGCGCTCCGCGAGGCCGCCGAAATCCTCGCTGACCAAGCCGACGACATGGTCAGCGTGTACCGCGCCGGTCTCGGTGAGCTTTCCTGGATGGCGCCCTACTCCCAGCACCCAGACGGAACCCCAAACCCAGAATACGGGGCGGCGTCGAAGCCGCGGTTCGACCGCTGGATCATCGACGCCTGCACCCGCCCCCTTGATCAGGACTGGCTCAACTACCAACACGAGATCGGACTGCGTCACACCAGCGCCAAGAAGACCAAGACCGACAACGCCGACTCGGTCAACCACATCCCGATGCGCTACCTACTCGCCTTCAGCGCTGTCGTCATCGCCACGGCACGCGAATACCTGGCCGCCACGGGCGCGCCGCCCGAACAGGTTGACCGGATGCACTCGGCGTTCACGAAGTCGGTCATGCTGCACGTCACCGTCTGGACCCGGGCATATCTCGACGACCCGAGCTGGTAGCCAACCCCCAAGCGGACGCGACATCAACGCGTCAAACGCGCCGGACGTCACGAAGAAACCCACACCGCTCCCTGTCGGAGCCGAGCAACCTCCGGCCAGTCGCGGGAGCATCGACCGGCGAGCACCGAGCCTTCCTCAACGCGCGGAAGACTGCGACGCCTCGCATCCCGGGCTCGCAATCGCCTCCAATCAGACCGCGAGGATCGCTGTCAGGACACCCGGCGCCAGTTCTCCTTTGTCGCCCGTACAGCCATGACACCGGCGCTGCCGCTTTCGCCGGTAGCCGGACCGGCTGGTTGGGCGGTCGGCGGCCTCGTCAGGTGACGCCGAGTGTCTGCAGCCTCTCGAGGTGCTGATCGGGGGTGCCCAGGTGCCCTCCATATTCATCGACGAACACCTCAGCACCTGGGACATGCGCCGCGAACCATTTGCCGTGGGCGGCGGGAACGAGCACGTCGGCGACGCCGTAGCGGATCTCCACCGGGACTCGTAGCTCCTGGAGATCCAATCCCCACGGCCTGACGAACGCGAGATCGTCGTCCACCCAACCCCAAGCACCCGCGGCAAACATCTCGCGGGTTGCGGCGCGGAGCACCTTGCGGACGCCAGGATCGCTTAGGACGGTGCGATCGAATTGGGAGAGCTCGACGTCGGCGAGCAGCGCGGTCAGGTCCTCGTCAACACGATCAAGCGATTCCTGCGCCAGGCGCTGCAGCTCGGGGGCAAGCACGTTCTCGCCGGCGACAGCCCAGCCGAACTCCTTCACGTTGACGGGATCCATCCCGGCAAACCAGTCGAGGTCTTCGGCGTCATAGGGCGCACCCCCAACCATGCACGCCACCCGCGTCACGCGCTCGGGCAGGCCAGCGGCTATCGCCAGCGCGTGAGGACCGCCGCCCGACCCGCCGCTCACCGCGAAGCGCTGAATATCGAGCACGTCAGCGATCGTCGCGACGTCGCTGACACAGTCGACCACGCGGCGGTCCGGCTGACGCGTAGAGCGCCCGTAGCCTGGCCGGTCGTAAGTGACCAGACGCAGCCGGCGGCGCTGACGCGAGACAAGTCCGGGTGACGGCCGCTCAGCCGACAACCGGGGGTGCCGTGGATCGCAAACACCGGCGCGCCCGCCGGATCACCCACCTCCTCAAACGCCAACGTGCGCCCATCGCCTACCGCTATCGTTCCCACTCTCACCCGGCTCCACAGTCCGCGATTCTCACTCGTCCAGACTCCCGGGCTAGCCGCACTACCCAAAGCACGTTGAGACACGTTCTTGCCCACGAACGCGGCCGTATAGACGGCTCCGGATGGGCTGCTCCGAAGCGATCTGAGGAGCCCCGCGTCGGAGTCCCGGCACTTCTGCCTTGTCGCCGCACGGGCAGTCTCAAGCACACAGCCGCTTTCCGAAACGGCCGCGGCGGCCCGCGTGCGGGTCGCCCATCCAAGCCGCCATTGAAGTCGCGGGGCGCACGACCCCGCTGACCATCGCGTGCGTGGGAGGCTGTCGGAATATCGGTGCTGTCTGCCGGGTTTAAGACACTTCTTGGTATGGCTCGAGATTTCGTTTCGTGTGAGCGCGGCCAGCTGTTGTTGATGCCGCCGTCGCTGGTTGAGTGGCTGCCTGAGGATCATCTTGTGTGGACGGTGTTGGGGGCGGTGGATCAGATGGATCTGAGCCGTTTTCGGGAGGGGTATCGGCTGGGTGCGGCGGGGCGTGCTCCGTATGACCCTGCGATGCTCGTGGCGCTGCTTTTGTACGCGTATGCGCGCGGGAACCGTTCCTCGCGTCAGATTGAGCGGGCGTGTTGGGAGGACGTGGCGTACAAGGTGATCACCAGCATGCGCACGCCTGATCACTCCACGATCGCGGAGTTCCGCCGTCGGCACGAGGCTGAGATCGCCGAGCTGTTTGATCAGGTGCTGGGGCTGTGCGAGGAGGCGGGACTTGTGTCGGTCGGGGTGATCATGATCGACGGGACGAAGATCAAGGCCAACGCGTCGATGGACCAGAACCGCTCCTACTCGGGCGTGGTCAGGGAGATCTTGCGTGAGGCGGAGGAGACCGACCGGCGTGAGGATGAGCTCTATGGCGATGCGCGGGGCGATGAGCTGCCCGAGCAGCTGCGCACTGCGGAGGGCCGCAAGGCCGCGCTGGCGGACGCCAAGCGGCGGATCGAGGAGCGCAAGGGCCGCGCGATCGGCCCGCAGGAGCCCGAGCAGGACGTCGAGGTCGATCCCGAGTTGGTGCTCGGCCAGGGTGGCCGGCGTGGCGGGCGGCGCGAGTGGCCTCGGGTCGCACGCCGCGAGCTTGAGTCGCGGCGCGAGCGCCAGGCAGAGCCAATTCCGCGCGATCGAGAAGACCGTCTATTTCAAGCGCTCGGTCGCCTCGAGGAGAACCACAGGGTCGATCTGGCTGCCAACGATGCCTACGAACACTGGCGCGCAACCAAGCGCGACACGTTGGGACGCGTCCTGAAGGGCAACAGCAAGCCATATGCGCCGCCCGAGGCGCCGGAGGGGCAGGTCAACCTGTCTGATCCGGACTCGCGGGTGATGCGCAACAAGGGGCTGCCGCACCGCCAGGCCTACAGCGTGCAGACCGCCGTGACTGAGCAACAGGTCATCCTCGCCGCGGAGGTCAGCCTTCACGCGCCCGACTTCGGGCACCTGGAGCCGATGCTCGATCAGGCGCTCGCGCACCTGCGCCGGCACGGGATCGCCGAGCAGCCCGAGGCGGTCGTCGGTGACGCTGGCTATTGGCACACCCGGCAGATCCACGCGATCCAGGATCGCGGGATCGAGGTGCTCGTTCCGCCCGACGGGGCGATGCGCGAGGGCAACCGACCCGGCTGGGAGGACGGGCTCTATGAGCAGATGCGCGAGAAACTCAAGACCGCGCACGGCCGCACGCTCTACGCGCTGCGCAAGACCACGATTGAGCCGGTCTTCGGCCAGATCAAATACAACCGCCGCATCGATCAGTTCATGCGAAGAGGCAGAGCCGCCGTGCAGTCCGAGCTGCGGTTAGTGGCAGCGACACACAACATGCTCAAGCTCCACAACCACTGGATCTCCAACCCCGCCTAACGGCAGGGCAGGGTCACCCCTGAGGTGACTCTTCGCGCTCTCACCGCGGAGCCAAATCCCGCTCTTTCCGCATTTTCCGACGGCCTCGTGGCGTTGCGATCGTCCGGGATCGCCGACGCGCGTGATCGCCTGGTCGCCATTCCGATCGTGCAGTCCGCAGCGGTGTCGGCGTGGATGCGGTCGTCCCACGCCCCACTCGCTCTCTCGCGCTTGTGGGCATCTGCGATGCGCTCATGTCCCACGTTGGGGTTGGCGCTTGCATAGGCGTCGACGACCGCGGGCGCGCTGGCCGCCGTGGCCCGGGATCCGCGGTGGCTGTCGCACAAAGCTTCGGGCGCGAGAAGCGGTTCGACGCGACGGAACTTTGGGACCGGATTGCTCCCGCCGGCCATGCCAGGTCAGCAGTCGGCTAGTGCGATCTGGTGGCGGTGGAGCTTGGTGAGGTTGTGGGTGAGCATCGCGAGCCGCCACTCGGTCCTGACTAACGATCTGCCGCGGTAGTTGAAGCGGTAGATCTTGCGGTTGTGCTTGGTGTGACCGAACACCGGCTCGATCGACTGCTGCCGTTTGCGGTACAGCTGCTTGCCCGCGTCACTTGCGAGCACGCGCCGCATGAACGCGTACCGGCCGCCGGTCCAGCCAGGTCGTTCTCCCTGCCGTTTGCCGCCGTCTGGCGGGATCAGCACCTGGCACCCGTGCTCGGCGACGACGTCGTCGATGTGCTGCTCGTTCCAATACTGGGCGTCGGCGACAACGACCGTCGGCTTGTCGGTGACGCCGACCTGCCGCAGTTCGTCGATCGCGGTCTCGAGCATCGGTCGCAGCTGTGACCAGTCGGTCGGGTTGGTGGTGATCTCTGCGGCGAGCACGATCTGTCGCTCGTTGACAACGGCCTGCGCGTTGTAGCCCTGGATGTAGCGGCGGTTGCCTTTCATTCGCCTGGAGTCTGGATCGGTCAGGTTCATCTCGCCGGCTGGGATGTCGGGCGGCGTGTAGGGCTTGGTCGGACCACCGAGCTTGCGTTTGTCATGCAGCCGGCGATGCTCGCGCAGGTCCTCATAGGCCTTGTTGCCGCGGCATTCTGCGTCCAGCTCGTCTTCCAGGAACCGGGCGCCGAGCCGCAGCCGCTCAGCCCGAGAACGAGCAATCGGCTGCGCGGCCTGCCAGCGTTGGGCCTCGAGGTGGCGGTGCGCTTCTCGCAACCAGCCGCGTCGCCCGGTTCGGCCGATCGCTTCAGGGTCGAACTCCCAAACCGCCTCCGCGACACACTCCGCCGGATCGTTCTCGCCCTCGGCCTGCTCACGAGCAAGCTCGCGCTCGAGCCACCCGCGCCGACCGGCCTCAGTCTGAAGCTCAGGCGGCAGCTCGTCACCGCGCGCGTCGCCATGCTGCTCGTCCTCGGCCTCGTCGGTCGCGATCGCCTCGGCGATGATCTCCCGCGCGATCCGGTCATAGTCAACATTCGAGTCACTGCTCGCGCTCGCGGTCAGCTTCGTGCCATCCACCGCGACCACACCCGAGCTCACCAACCCGGCCCTGGCGCACAGTCGCAGCACCGCACCGAACAGCTCGTTAAGCGACCGCTGGTGCCGGCGGATGAACCGGGCGATCGTCGCGTGATCAGGCACCACATTGCCAGTGATCACCCGGTACGCGATGTCCTGACGACACCGCCGCTCGATCCCACGCGAGGACCGCTCATCCGTCGAATACGCGTACAAGACCAGACTCACCACCATCGACGGCTCATACGCCGCGCGCCCGTGCCCGTCCGCGCGATAAGCCGCATAAAACGCCCGCAGATCGAGCCGGCGAACCGCCTCGATCACGAACCACGCCAAATGATCCTCCGGCAGCCAGTCGCGCAGCGACGGCGGCATCAGAAAAGCCTGCTCGCGATCGCATTCGATGAAGTTCTGGGGCATCCCGGAATCCCACCGACCGCCCCGGACGGAACCCCCTTTGCGCGACAGCCACCGCGCAAAGCGCGACTGGCAGCGCAGGCGGCAAGATACCCGTGGAATCACGGACGCAGGCGTATCCGGCGGCGCTGGCCAGCGACCGTGGAGCTCGCTCAGCGCTCACGGTCCTGCCGTCTCAATCGGGGAACGGCAAACGAACGCCGGCGCAAGTCGATTCGCGCGGTTGTAAACAGGGAATCGTTCCGACAGCGAGACCGCGGCTGTGTAGACGCGACGGCCCAGAGACCTCAGGTTTGTGAACCGACCTCGGACAGCGCTTGCAGGATCACCTCGGTCACGGCTTCGGGCTGGGAGATCATGATCACGTGCGAGCCCTCAAGTTGGGTGATCGTCGCGCCGGCGCGTTTCGCCATCGAAAGGATGACGTCGGTGCCTGCCGCCGTGTCGGCTGAGGCGACGGCGGCCCAGGAGCGCACGCGCTTCCAGGCGGGCGGTCCCGACGGCTCGGAGAATGCCGCCTCTGCGACGGGCCGCTGCGTGGCGGCCATGACCGCGGTTTGCTCGGCGGGCAAGTCGGCCGCGAAGGCGTCGCGGAACTTAGCGGGGTCGATCGCGAACTCCACTGCCGTCTCGCCGCCGCTTGACGGGTAGTGCATCGGGACCAGCGCGGTGTTCAGGACGCTGTCCTTGGAGCCTGCGGTGACCTCGCCGAGCACCTCGCCCTCGTCGGGGGCGAAGGCGGCGACGTAGACCAGGCCGACGACGTTCTGAGCGTTAGTCGCCGCATTCGTGAGGACCGCGCCGCCGTACGAGTGGCCGACGGCGAGGATCGTGCCCGGTGTTTCGTCCAGCACGCCGGCGATGTAGGCGGAGTCGATAGCGATCCCGCGCAGAGGATTGGCCGGGGCAGTGACGCTCACTCCCTTCGACTGCAGCAACTCGACGACGCCGTTCCAGCTCGAGGCATCAGCGAATGCGCCGTGCACCAGGACGACGGTGGGGCTCTCGTCAGACATGTCGCTCCTTTCGGCGCCTGGGGAGCTCGCGCAGGCGCGATGATGGTCTCGCAGGACGAGGCTCATCCTGGCAGGTCTCTAACCCATGGAGGTAGACGTGTCCACTCCGCAGGTGCCTGGTCTCACCCGCACCGATCTGCAACGCCACGACCTGAGCGTTCCCGGACGCGAGGTGATCCAGAACCGCGTTGACATCTCGCCCGACGCGCCGCCGGTCAGGCACAAGCATCCGGGCGAGGAGATCATCTACGTCCTGGAGGGGGCGTTGGAATACGCCATCGACGGCCGCGAACCCGCGACCTTCAACGCCGGCGAGGTGCTGCTCGTCCCGCCCGAGACGGTCCACTCGGTGAGGAACGTCGGCAGTGACAACGCGGCCGAGCTTGCCACCTACATCGTCGAGAAGGGCAAACCGCTCCTCGTGCTCGTCGAATGAGGCATGCCCCCGCGTGAACCGGGGCATCACCGGACCAAACGGAGATCAACTTGTGAACTCGATCTAGACACGAGACCAAAAACGGTCTCCACATGGAGGTCTGTGCTAGCGCGGCCGAGGGATCTGACCTTCGGTTGCCTAGACGCGGCCACGCCCGGGCTTGCTGGGAGTGATCGCAGCGACGGCCTCCGCTGTCGGCGTGCTTGACGCATCGAAGTCGGCCCACGGAATCTAATAGACCAACGCTAACCGCGACCGGCGTGGCCTGCCCGCTTGAGGTGAGCAGGACGCTTGCCACCAGCAGGGCGGCGAGCGCGATGAGCATGGGTGCGCCGACACGGCGCATCGGGAATGAGGTGTGCATGGGTTTCTCTTCCGAGGTTGGTCTGACAGAGAAGGGGGCTCAGGCTGCCGCGAGAACGCTGGTGTGCTCGGTCGCCCAGTCCAGGACGTAGTCGGCGACCTCTTCCCAGCCGTCCTGGCCGATGATGAAGTGCGCGCGGCCCGGGAACTCCTTGTATTCCGTGATGGCTGACGATTTGCGGTAGTGACTTGGCCGCCGAGCGGTCGACCACTGCGGGGACGGTGTGGTCGTCCTCGCCTGCGATGAGCAGCAGTGGTGCGCGATCGTCGTTGTGGAAGTCGACGTGGGTGGCGGCGCGCGGGTTGAAGTTGGCGAACGCGCCCTGGAACAGAACGCGTCCCGGACCCGGGACGGCGTACCGCTCGAACGCCGCCTGGGAGTCCTCGTCGCTCATCGTGTTGGTGAACGCGTAGTGGAACTCCTTGGGGGTGAGCGCCACGGCACGGTGATTGTTAGCCGGGTTCTTTAGGACCGGGAACGCGGATTTCAGCTGCGCGAACGGGAGCCTGGTGATTCCCTTCACGGCGGCGGCGTCGATCGCGACTCCGGCGGCACCGCGGCCACGATCCAGCAACACCTCGGCAAGGGCGCCCCCGAAGGAGTGGCCCATGATGATCGGCGGCCACGCGAGCCTGGCGATGATGGTGTCGTAGTGATTGATGATCTCCTCGATCCCGAGGTGCTCGATTGCTGTGGGGTCGGCACGCACCGCGTCGATTCCATCCTCCATTCCCGGCCATGCCGGCGCGATCACTTCATAGCCGGCGTTCTGGTAGCGCTCGATCCAGTTCTCCCAGCTCAGGGGGGTCATCCACAGACCGTGGATGAGAACGATCGTGTTCGGGGCCTGCGGGCTCATGTCTGCTCCTTGCCGTCCGGTTTTGAGGGCGGCGTCACGGCAGGCTCGGTCCTATCGGCCCGGGCTCTGGCTCTGTCCGTGCTGCCGGGAGTCCCGGCGGTGCGCGAACGACCGTCCAGCGCACCGCCGGATCCAGGTTTAAGCGGGCTTGGTGTGGCTAACCGGCGTGCCGATCCCGCTGGCGAGCGGGTCACCCGGGTACTCGTAGAACCGGCCTGGCTGCGACGTCTGCACGCCGTAACCGATCCCGAGGTCCTCGAGCGCATCACGCACGGCAGTGACGGTCGGCCAGTCGTAGTTCTCAAAGCCGACGTCGTTCGGGACGATGTCCTTCTGGCCGATCTGGCCCTGGGCGAATCGGACGAGGGCGCGGTGAACGGCCTCGGTGCCCATCGCCTCGGCGCAGAGGCGGGCACCGAAGTCCTCGCCGCGCTGCGCGAACGCACTGACCCCGATCAGGTACAGGCTGATCTCGACGGTCTCGACGATCTCCAGCGTCTCGAACAGGCCGATACCGCCGGCGCCGAACGCGGCATCGGGGAACCAGTAGCTGGTCGTCAGCGCCTTGCCGCCGGCTTCCTTGAGCGCCTCGACGTGCAGGTACTCCTGCGTCACGGCGTTCTGGAGCACCGGCAGGAACGCCTCCGATGCGGTCCCCGGAGCGTTTTGGACTGCGGCGCTGACGAACGTCACGCCGAGCTGCTCCTCGGTAACGAGGAAATCGAGCACATCCTTGAGTCCCTGCTTGTCGCCGAGGCTAGCCGCCTTAGCGGTGTCGGTGAGAATGGACATCGTGTCTCCTTGAAGGATGATGTTGCCGCGGGTGGTGGCGGCCTTGTTCAGGAGACGATCGCCGACGATCGGGGAACCGCAAGGTGCCCTACATCCTCCGGGGTTCACTCCGGCCAGCGTGCCGCAACGAGCTCAGGGAAGCGGACGGCGGGAGCGCAGCGTGATCTCAACACGCGTTCCACCCTCGGTCCGACTGCTGACCGCGAAGGTTCCACCGAGAGCGTCGAGGCGGTCACTCAGGCCGCTCAGTCCCGTGCCGGCCCCCACCACGGCCCCTCCGATCCCGTCGTCCAGCACGGTCGCTCGGACGTTCGTGTCGGTGCTTTCGATCTCAATCGTGATCACCGACGCGCGGGAGTGCTTGATCGCGTTCGTGAGCGCCTCTGACACGGCGTAGTACGTCGCGACCTCGACCGGCTCGGGCAGGCGCGGCCCGCTGACATGCAGCTCGACCGGGATCGGCGATCTCCGCGCGAGCGCCTGTAGCGGCGGCCGCAGCCCTCGCCGGGCCAGCAAGGCGGGATGCAGGCCCCGCGAGATCTCGCGCACCTCTTCGATCACAAATCCGAGGTCGCCCGCCAGTCGCTCGAGACCGTCTGACTGCGGCGAAGCCTCCTCGAACACGTGGCCGCGGAGCGTCTGGACGTCGAGCGTGAGCGCGATCAGCCGTTGCTGGATGCCGTCGTGCAGATCGCGCTCGACACGCCGTCGAGCCTCATCGCTGGCGCTGACGATGCGCGCCCGCGACGCGATCAACTCCGCACGCGTGGTCTCATTGGAGATTGCGGTCGCCACGAGCTCGGTGTACTCGGCAACGCGGACCTCGGAGCGGTCGGGCAACGGACCGGAGCTCGAGACGACGACTATCGCGCCCCACACGCGACCGTCTACGACAATCGGCGCGCCGGCGACCGACTGAAAGCCGGCCTTCTGAGCGATGCCGGCCACCTCGCCAGCCAGCCC
This sequence comes from uncultured Solirubrobacterales bacterium, assembly GCA_963734775.1. Taxonomy (GTDB): domain Bacteria; phylum Actinomycetota; class Thermoleophilia; order Solirubrobacterales; family Solirubrobacteraceae; genus Palsa-465. Next base: position 6,052 of record CAVTJE010000013.1, on the reverse strand, counting down.
ACCGTACTCATCACGCCGCGCCGGTCGGCCCAAGTCAAGCACCGATGCGCAGACGCTCGGGCCATCGAGTAACCAGCGACCACCGAGCGGAATGAACGCATTCCCGCCCGCAGCACCCACCACCACGACCTCGCGCTGCTCGAAGCGGACGATCGCGACATCGGGCACGTCGAACAATTTCTGGACCTCCGCCGCGACGACCGAGAACAAGCCCTCCCGGGTCGAGCCGCGCGCGACGAGCGTCGCAACACGACGCAGCGACGCCTGTTCCGCCACGAGGCGACGGACATCGTCGCGCGCCTGGGCGTTCGAAATCGCGGTCGCAATCAGCTCGGTGAAGTTCGCTAGTCGCTCCTCGGCATCGTCGGGCGGGACCGCCGCTGTCTGGACTGCCGCCATCGCGCCCCACAGCCGGCCGTCGACGACGATCGGTACGCCGTAGCCGGCGCGGGCATCCGCCGATCGCAGCCGCGCCGCCACGACACCGGGCAGCCCCTCGTAGGAGTCGATCCGCGCCGACCGTCCGGTCTCGGCGATGCTGGACATCACGCTCGGTCCGTCGAGCGCGAAATTGGCGCCGACCGGAAATGGACTGTTCGAGGCCTCTGCTATCACGGTTGCCGTCCCGTCGGGCTCGAACCTCATCAGCGTGAGGATCGGAAGGTCAAGCAGCCGCGAGGCTTCTCGCGTCACCAGCTCGAAGACAGCCTGTGGATCGGGGGCGCCGGCGACGATCGTTGCCACCCTGCGCAACGCGGCCTGCTCCTCGACGAGCCGCTCGATGTCATCTCTCGCCGCAGGGCTCATTCCCAAAAACACCCCATGAAATACGGTTCACAGCACGTAGTCTCCCTGACACGATGGCTGGCCGACGAGTGGTAGTGGCTGACGACGATGCGCTGCTCCGCGAAGGCATCGCGAGCCTGCTGACTGCCGCCGGCCACGACGTCGTGGCCCAAGCAGGCGACGCGGCGACGCTGAGGCAGGCCGTGCGTACCACGGTTCCCGAGGTCGTAATCGCCGATATCCGGATGCCGCCCACCCAGACGTGGGAAGGGCTGGACGTCGCGCGTGAGATTCGCTCCGAGTTCCCGCAGATCGCCATCCTGCTGCTTTCGGCCCACGCCGAGGTAGACACGGCGATCGAGCTGCTCGAGAGCGGCGACGGCCTCGGCTACCTGCTCAAGAGCCGCGTCGCGAATGCGGCCGATCTCCTTGACGCCGTTGAGCGCGTCTGCGAAGGCGGGTCGGTCATCGAGACCGAGCTCGTCCGCGAGATGCTCGGAGCGACGGCACCGAGCCGATCGGCTGGCTGAGCTGACACCGCGCGAACGTGAGGTGCTCGCGCTGATGGCCGAAGGACGCTCCAATCGCGGCATCGCGCAAACGCTCTGGATCAGCGAGGGTGCGGTCGAGAAACACGTCAGGCACATCCTTGCGAAGCTTGACCTTCCGAGCGAGAGTCACGATCACCGTCGGGTTCTCGCCGTCCTCACCTTTCTCGAAGCCCGCTAGTCCTCCAACAGCGCCTCGATCGCTCGCCTGCCGAGCGCGAGCTTCGAGATGAATCCTGACGCGCCGCACCCGGCCGCCAGCTCGGCGATGTCCTCGAAGTCGTATGCGGAGACCATAACGACGCACATCGCGGGGTCCTGCGCGATCAACGATCGGGCGACCATGAACCCATCCCGGCCCGCCAGTTCGACGTCGACCAGCGCCAGATCGGGTTTGGCGCGCTTCGCGATCGCTGAGCGCCTCCTCTCCGGAGAGCGCGCAGGCCGTCACGGTCATGCCCTGAGATTCGAGAAGCGCGCGCGCGGAGGAGAGGAATGCCCGGCTATCGTCGACGATGAGACATCGCTGCACCACCTTGTCAGTGTTCCCGAGGTGCGCGCGAGCCGCAATGCAGCTAGCTGGCGCATCGAGAGGCCCGGCCGCCGCACCAAGATCGGCCCACTAGTGGCAGCGACACGGGGAGCGGCGGTCGTCATCCTGACGGGCATGCTGGCCACCGAGACACCGGAGACCCAAAGCGACATGGCCCCCGCAGAGTGGGCCGAGCAGACGGGCGACAGGCGCCGGCTCAAGACGAGCGACCGTGTGCTGATCGACCGGGCGACACGGGGCTTCGAGGTCCTGCAGGGAAAATGGAAAGTGAACCTGATCGTGGCGATGGCACGCGGGATCCGCCGGCCCAGCCGGCTGCACGCGTGCCTTCCCGGTATCTCCAAGAAGGTGATGACCGACTCCCTGCGCGGCCTCGAACGAGACGGCCTCGTCACCCGTCAGATCTACGCGCAAGTCCCCGTACGCGTCGAATACAGCCTAACTCCGCTCGGCTGGACGATCACCAACTCGATCGTCGCCCTCTCCGAATGGAGCAAAGACCACAGCTGCGACGTCACACGCGCCCGCAGCGAGTATGGGCTACGCGGTGTGGAAACCGACGAGATCCTTCACGCTCGTCTCACCGCGTGACCGAGCTTCCCGCAACCGGCGACAGCGGCCATGCCGACGGAGCGGGGCGTCTCACTAGCGATCCGCCGTCGAACACCCGCTTTTGACGGACCGGGCCTACGGCAGCAGACCACGCGTCGCAACAGACCCGTTCGCTGAAGATTCGCACTCGCCGGGGCTATTCGAACAGCTGCCTTGAGACCTCCGGCCGCATGAATGCGGGTCTCGACCGCCGCATGGGGTCGCGTCTCAAGAGTGCTGTAAATCCCGACGCGAGCTTAGGTTCCCGTGGTTGAGTCTAAGCGGCTGTCACCTCCTCGTCGAGCGCGTCTGGGTCGAGCTGCTGGTATTTGATTCGGTAGAGGTGTTGGCGGTCGACGTCGGTGAACGTGGCGCCGTTGCTGGCGTGGCTGAAGAACAGGTCGAGCACCGCCCAGACGAGTGAGAGGCAGCTGGTCTCGCCGGGGAAGCGGCCCATGACCTTGGTGCGTCGGCGGACCTCTCCGAGCGATCGTTCGAGGAGGTTGGTGGACCGCCAGCGTTCGCGGTGGCGCAGGGGGTAGCGGAGGTGCACGATGAGCGCATCGAGGTCGTCTGAGAGGCAGCGCGCGGCGGACTCGTAGCCGCGGTGCTCGAGCTCTGAGATCAGGACTCTGAGCCGGAGCTTGCCGTCCTTGACGCTGGTCGCGTCGGTGAGCGCTGACCAGTAGTTGAAGCGGATCCGGTCCTGCTCTGCCTTCGGCAGCTTCGCGAGGAGGTTTCGCAGGCGGTGAACGGCGCAGTGCTGGCGATCAGCGCGCGGCCAGATCTCCTCGACCGCGCCGATCAGTCCGGGGGCGCCGTCGGCGACGACCAGACGCGGGGCGGCGAGCCCGCGAGCGATCAGATCACGGCCAAGCTCGAGCCAGTCCTCCTTGGACTCGCGTGCGCCTAGGCGCACGGACACCAGCTGCCTGTGGCCGTCTTCGTCGATTCCCCAGGCGCAGATCACGCCTTCCTTCGGGCCGCTCGGCCGGACCGGCAGATAGATCGCGTCAAGGAATAGAACGACCAGGTTGACGTCGTAGAGCGAGCGGCGACAGAACGCTTCAAACCGCTCGTGCAGTTCGGCGCAGATCCGGGCGACGGTCGAGCGAGATGTCTTCCCCATCCCAGCCTCGTCGCACAGCGACTCGACATCGCGCATCGAGAGGCCGCGGACGAACCCGCCGATCACCAGCGCCTTCAATGGGTCGGTTCTGAGCAGACGCTTGCAGTGCCACTTCGGGAACAGCTTCGACACGAACGGCACGACCGACCCGCGGGCCTGCGGGACCTCGATCCGCAGCTCACCCTCCCCGGTCTGCAGATGCCGTGGGCGAAACCCGTTGCGCAACCCCGAGTCGTAGTTGCGCAAACCACACTGCCGCTCCGGCCGGCGCTCGTAGCGAGCCCGGCCCAACCAACTGTCGAACTCGTCCTCGACTGCCCGCTGGATGATCAACCGGGCGCCGAGCCGACCGAGCTCGGACAACATCTTCTGCGGATCATCCACCAGCCGCTCACCGAGCAGCTTGTCGATCTCCGCTTGTATCTCCGCCGACGGCGGTACGGTGCGTCTCACGGCGTAGGCCTCCTTCATCGTCTGTCAGGACTTGAGGGAACCTGCGCCGTCGCTCTGACAACACCCAACGCGTATTTACAGCAGTTCTGAGACGCGACCCCGCATGGCAACGCGACCTGCTCCTCGCCAGATCCGGGGCGCTCGCTGGTCTCGCCCATACCCGTGTGGGAACTTGGGCATTGCCTAGGCAAGGAGCCTCAGCCCCACGGGCGCTCGCCGTGCGAGATCGCCCCCGAGGGCGACAGAGCGAGTGGTGCGTGTGACGATGGCATCCACGCCGACACCGCTGCGGACTGCGGCGATCGGAATGGCGAGAGGATGTCGCGCAATTACCGTGTCCATCCGGCGGGTTTAAGACCATTCTCGGATGGTTCAGAACTTCATTGGCGGGGACCGGGATCAGTCGTTCTTGTTGCCTCCGGATGTGAGGGATTGGCTGCCGGAGGGTCATCTCGCGTGGTTCGTGCTCGACGCGGTCGCGGGGATGGATTTGGGCGAGTTCTATGCGGCGTATCGCCGCGACGGGGTTGGTCGGCGGGCGTATGACCCGGCGATGGTGGTGGCCTTGTTGCTGTACGGCTATGCGCGTGGGGTGCGGTCGGCGCGGGCGATCGAGCGGGCGTGTGGGAGGACGTGGCGTTCAAGATGATCGCGATGATGGAGACGCCGGATCACGCGACGATCGCGCGGTTTGTGGCGCGGCACGAGCTCGCGCTGGCGGAGCTGTTCGGTCAGGTGCTGGGGCTGTGCGCGGAGGCGGGGCTGGTCAGGCCGGGGGTGGTCGCGATCGATGGGACGAAGATGGCGGGCAACGCCAGTCGCGAGTCCACCCGCGACTTTGGGCAGATCGCGCGGGAGATCCTGGCGGAGGCGAAGGCGGTCGATGAGGCCGAGGATGAGCTGTATGGCGATGAGCGCGGGGATGAGCTGCCCGAGCCGCTGCGCACGCGGGAGGGGCGCGCCGAGTTCTTCCGTCAGGCGCGCGAGCGACGCGCGGCCGAGACGCCCGACGATCAGCAGCAAGGGTCCGAGCCCGAGCCGGTGTCGGCGCCGGAGGAGGAGTTCGGGTTCGATACCGAGCGGATCGTGGCTCGCCACCAGGGACGCGAGGGGTGGACGCGCGAGGCGCACCGCCAGCTTGAGCAGCACCGCTGGAAGCAAGGAGACCCTGTTCCCCGCTCGCGGGAGGAGCGGCTGTTGCTCGCCGGCGAGCGGCTGGAGGCCGAGCGCGACGCCCAGATCGTGGCCAACCGGGCCTATGAGGAGTATCGGGAGACCGGGCGTGACACGCACGGCCGGCGGCTGGGTCGCCGCCCGAAGCCGTGGGTCGCGCCGGCGCTGCCCGAGGGGGTGGTGAGCGTGAGCGACCCCGATACCCAGCGGATGAAGGCCAACCGCGGGTACGTGCAGGGCTATAACGCCCAGGCGGTCGTGGATGAGGGACAGATCGTCGTGGCCGCGGAGATCACCAACACCCCGGGTGATTTCTCCAACCTGGACCCGATGATCTACGCCGCGCTCAGCGAGCTCGACAGGGCCGGGGTCGCCGAGCGGCCCGAGGTCGCGCTCGCGGACGCTGGCTACTGGAACGAGCAGCACATGGACGAGGTGATCGCCAACAAGCACATCCAGGTGCTGATCCCCCCGGACTCAGCCGGCCGAGCGGAGCCGCGGCCGGGCTGGACCGGCGGGCGCTACTCATTGATGCGAACCGTCCTGGCCAACCACGGCAAGCTGGTCTACCGAAAACGCATACAGATGATCGAGCCCGTGTTCGCTCACACCAAGCACAACCGGCTGATCACCCGATTCCACCGAAGAGGCCGCAGCGCGGTGCGCACCGAGTGGCGATTACTGATGGCGACCCACAACCTCACCAAGCTGCACCGCCACCACCTCGCCGCCGCGGGCCTGAACAGGCCCTCACGACGGTTGACACCGTCAACGCGATCACGCCGGTCACAGCCACGGGCCGCAGCCCGAACGGTCAGC